>NZ_JAAATR010000099.1 GCF_009907385.1 Atlantibacter hermannii | reverse complement strand
GTTCAGTGCAGCCGTCTTCTGAAAACGACAAACAGCCAGAAAGGCTGTTACAGGCGATTTGATCTGCAACCTATTGGTTAAATTAATGTATCAAAAACGATGGTTTTTGTGACAGTCTTGAAAAGTCCTGACTTCTCCCGAAAAATGACTCCCCTCATGTAACAAAACTCGTTACTGTATCAACATAACAATAACCCCATAACTAATTAGCGAGAAAAGAATGAAAATCGGCTATGCACGTAAATCTACGCATCTTCAGGATGTGGCGCACCAGGTTGACGAACTAACAAAAGCTGGATGTGAGCAAATCGGCACTGTTGCAAATAGTCGGTGGTGATA
>NZ_JAAATR010000098.1 GCF_009907385.1 Atlantibacter hermannii | reverse complement strand
AACGGAACAACTGAACCATTCCACTTAACGAAACAACGGAACAATTCCCCCTCACCCCCTCTGTAACAGCGTCAGCACCTCATAATGCCCGGTATGCGGAAACATATCGAACAGCTGCGTCCTGACAATCCGATATCCCGGCAGCATGCGAATATCCTTCGCCATCGTCTGCGCATTACAGCTCGAATAAAGAATCGTCTCCGGCGCCATCGCCGATAAAAACTCGCACAGCTCAGCGCCAATCCCGCGGCGCGGCGGGTTAACCACCACCAGATCGGGAATATCCTGCTGAGCCGTGGCGAAACGCGTCGAATCCAGCGCCTGAAAATGCACGTCGGTCAGGCCCAACATCGCGGCGGACTGCGTGGCGCTGGCGATGGCCTCGGGCGCAATCTCAATGCCGGTAAGACGCATCTGCGGCGTGGCGCAGTGCAACCCAAACC
>NZ_JAAATR010000097.1 GCF_009907385.1 Atlantibacter hermannii | reverse complement strand
GGATGCTTTACGGCTGGCGATTTTCGCCGGTTTAGCCTGTAGCCGCTCAATCCAGGCCTGAGCCCTGCTGGCAAATTCCTGCGGTAATTCCCCTTTCATCCGCCGGGTGAATTCCGCCGCCAGTTCCGGGAAGGCTTGCGCATAGTCGGCAAACTTTCGGTTCCAGGCAGATTCTTTCGCCTGCCCCGCTTCTTTGGCATCCCAATGGGCGTAAATCCCGGACGGCACCTCGAACGGGGCGTGAGGCCAGCCTAAGGCTTCGCGCGTTGCGGCGATCTCCGCCTCGCCCAGCGGCGCGCCGTGCACGTCGTGCGTACCGGCCTTGTTCGGGGAGCCGAAGCCAATAACGGTTTTACACATCAGCAGGGACGGCTTGTCGGTGACC
>NZ_JAAATR010000096.1 GCF_009907385.1 Atlantibacter hermannii | reverse complement strand
CTGACCGCTGCCATCACTACCGTTCTGGCTAAAACCTACGGTGGTTCTGCTCGTGCATTCGATCAGATCGATAACGCGCCGGAAGAAAAAGCTCGTGGTATCACCATCAACACTTCTCACGTTGAATACGACACCCCGACTCGCCACTACGCGCACGTTGACTGCCCGGGCCACGCCGACTACGTGAAAAACATGATCACCGGTGCTGCGCAGATGGACGGCGCGATCCTGGTTGTTGCTGCGACTGACGGCCCGATGCCGCAGACCCGTGAGCACATCCTGCTGGGTCGTCAGGTAGGCGTTCCGTACATCATCGTGTTCCTGAACAAATGCGACATGGTTGATGACGAAGAGCTGCTGGAACTGGTAGAGATGGAAGTTCGCGAACTGCTGTCTCAGTACGACTTCCCGGGCGACGACACCCCGATCGTTCGCGGTTCCGCGCTGAAAGCGCTGGAAGGCGAAGCAGAGTGGGAAGAGAAAATCATCGAACTGGCTGGCTACCTGGATTCTTACATCCCGGAACCAGAGCGTGCGATTGACAAGCCGTTCCTGCTGCCGATCGAAGACGTATTTTCCATCTCCGGCCGTGGTACCGTTGTGACCGGTCGTGTGGAGCGCGGTATCATCAAGGTTGGTGAAGAAGTTGAAATCGTGGGCATCAAAGACACCGCGAAATCCACCTGCACCGGCGTTGAAATGTTCCGCAAACTGCTGGACGAAGGCCGTGCGGGCGAGAACGTTGGCGTTCTGCTGCGTGGTATCAAGCGTGAAGAAATCGAACGTGGTCAGGTACTGGCTAAGCCGGGCTCCATCAAGCCGCACACCAAGTTCGAATCTGAAGTGTACATTCTGTCCAAAGACGAAGGCGGCCGTCACACTCCGTTCTTCAAAGGCTACCGTCCGCAGTTCTACTTCCGTACCACTGACGTGACTGGCACCATCGAACTGCCGGAAGGCGTTGAGATGGTTATGCCGGGCGACAACATCAAAATGGTTGTTACCCTGATCCACCCGATCGCGATGGACGACGGTCTGCGTTTCGCAATCCGTGAAGGCGGCCGTACCGTTGGCGCGGGCGTTGTTGCTAAAGTTCT
>NZ_JAAATR010000095.1 GCF_009907385.1 Atlantibacter hermannii | reverse complement strand
TGGTGCCTGCAGCCCGGCATCAGGGGCGAGGTGCGCCTTGTGGAGAGAGCTTTTGGCATTGGGCCCTCGGCGCTGACGGAGGCCATGGGCATGCTCAACCACCATTTCGCAGCAGCCGCCTGATCGGCGCAGAGCGACAGCCTACCTCTGACTGCCGCCAATCTTTGCAACAGAGCCTCCGTCGCCATGCTCACCTCGCTTTGGTGCACACGAGTATTGAGCATAGTCGAGATTGG
>NZ_JAAATR010000094.1 GCF_009907385.1 Atlantibacter hermannii | reverse complement strand
TATCACCACCGACTATTTGCAACAGTGCCAATTAATTCTCCAACCTGTTTGGCGGCCATAGCATAAGCAATAGCTGAGCCAGCACCGCCTGTTCCAGCTAGATAGACTCTTTTACCTGTCACATCGAAGCCTCTTTTCAAAAGGCTCGATACGAAACCTTCACCATCGAGCATATCCCCATGTAGTTGGCCCTGAGCATTCCTCCTGATGACGTTGCATCCTCCGATTGCCATAGCAGATTCACTGGCTGAATCAATTAATGAAAGCGCATGTTGTTTGTGAGGCATCGTTATAATGGCACCACGAAAATTCTGAATACATTTCAGACCATTGACAGCGGTTTGCAGACCTACAGAGTTTATATGGAGAGGGACCATCAAAGTGTCGGGGATTTGTTTTTCAAGGATGGCGGCATTTATCATGAGTGGAGCGCTGACCTGAGCGATCGGGTCACCTATGATCGACAACAGTTGCAATTTACCACTAACAATACTGAGTTCATTCATCACTGATACCCGTATGTAAAATAAATTAACCAGACTATTTTACATAGGATTACATGAAAGACTGGTTTAATGGCAAGTAGAAATGCTGTATCAGCCACCTCAACAGGGGAAGACACATCTACATACAGTGATTGAAGGTTACGCCTTCAAATGCTCATATGTCAATAACGTAATTAGAGAATTTGTAGAAACCTACATGTCAGGCTTATTGCGAGATATAATAGATTTAAATTGTACTTTTAATACCTGATACAACGATAAATCTCCAAAATTTGGTGTAAATAATTATCTCATCTGTATTTTTTAGTGGAACATTCGTATTGTCCTGTCCCCCGTTGACTACACATTCTGAAGTGAGGGATGTCTGTTCTTAGAACGAAGCGGACAAGATGGCTGGGTTAGAGGTCCGCTGTGAGCGAAAAGCAGTCCTAATATTGCTGTACTTGGACGGGTAGCCGGAAGTCGCCTTGACCCGCATGGCATAGGCCTATCGTTCCCACGATCAGCGATCGGCTCGTTGCCCTACGCCGCTCCAAAACCCGCGACGCAGCGCCGGCAGGCAGAGCAAGTAGAGGGCGGCACCTGCAATCCATGCCCACCCGTTCCACGTTGTTATAGAGGCCGCATAGATCGCCGTGAAGAGGAGGGGCCCGACGATCGAGGTCAGGCTGGTGAGCGCCGCAAGAGATCCTTGAAGCTGCCCCTGACGTTCCTCATCTACCTGCCTGGACAACACTGCTTGCAGCGCCGGCATTCCGATGCCACCCGAAGCAAGCAGGACCATAATCGGGAACGCCATCCATCCCCTTGTCGCCAAGGCAAGCAGGATGTAGCCTGCGCCGTCGGCAATCATTCCGAGCATGAGTGCCCGCCTTTCGCCGAGCCTGGTGGTTACAGGGCCGGTGATCATTGCCTGGGCGAGTGAATGTAGAATACCAAATGCGGCAAGCGAAATGCCGATCAAGCTCGTGTCCCAATGAAAGCGATCCTCGCCGAAGATGACCCAAAGCGTGGCCGGCGCCTGTCCGACGAGTTGCATGATGAAGAAGACAGCCATCAGGGCGGCGATGACGGTCATGCCCCGGACCCACCGGAACGAAGCGAGCGGGTTGAGAGCCTCCCGGCGTAATGGTCGACGTTCGCCTTTGTGCGACTCCGGCAAAAGGAAAATGCCCATCAGGAAATTGAGGCCATTCAAGGCTGCTGCGGCGAAGAACGGAGCATGGGGGGAGAAACTGCTCATCAGCCCACCGAGCACAGGTCCCGCGACCATCCCGAACCCGAAACAGGCGCTCATGAAGCCGAAGTACCGCGCGCGCTCATCCCCATCTGTGATATCGGCAATATAGGCGCCGGCTACCGCACCAGTCGCCCCGGTGATGCCGGCCACGATGCGCCCGATATAGAGAACCCAAAGGAAAGGCGCCGTCGCCATGATGGCGTAGTCGATAGCGGCGCCGGACAGCGAGACGAGCAAGACCGGCCGCCGGCCGAAACGATCCGATAGCGCACCCAGCACAGGCGCGCAGGCAAATTGCATCAACGCATACAGCGCCAGCAAAATGCCATAGTGGGCGGTGACGTCGTTCGAGTGAACCAGATCTCGCAGGAGGCCCGGCAGCACCGGCATAATCAGGCCGATGCCGACAGCGTCGAGCGCGACAGTGCACAGTATTACGATCAGGGGTCTGTTGGGTTTCACGTCTGGCCTCCGGACCAGCCTCCGCTGGCCTCCGGACCAGCCTCCGCTGGTCCGATAGAACTCACGGATCCTTTATCACTGATAAGTTGGTGGACATATTATGTTTATCAGTGATAAAGTGTCAAGCATGATAAAGTTGCAGCCTAATACAGTTATCCGTGTCGCCCTGGACCTGTTGAATGAGGTCGGCGTAGAGGCTCTGACGACACGCAAACTGGCTAAACGGTTGGGGGTTCAGCAGCCGGCGTTATACTGGCACTTCAGGAACAAACGGGCGCTGCTCGACGCACTGGCCGAAGCCATGCTGGCGGAGAATCATACGCATTCGGTGCCGAGAGTCGACGACGACTGGCGCTCATTTCTGATCGGGAATGCCCGCAGCTTCAGGCAGGCGCTGCTCGCTTATCGCGATGGCGCGCGTATCCATGCTGGCACGAGACCGGGCGCACCGCAGATGGAAGTGGTCGACGCGCAGCTTCGCTTCCTCTGCGAGGCGGGTTTTTCGGCTTGGGACGCCGTCAATGCGCTGATGACAATCAGCTACTTCACTGTTGGGGCCGTGCTTGAGGAGCAGGCCGGCGACAGCGATGCCGGTGAGCGCGGCGGCACCATTGAACAGGCTCCGTTGTTGCGGGCCGTGATAGACACCTTCGACGAAGCCGGTCCGGACGCAGTGTTCGAGCTGGGGCTCGCGGTGATTGTCGATGGATTGGCGAAAAGGAGGCTCGTTGCGAGGAACATTCAAGGGCCGAGAAAGGGTGACGATTGATCAGGACCGCTGTCGGAGCGCAACCCGCTCACTACAGCAGAGCCATATAGACAACATCCCCTCCCCCTTTCCACCGCCTCGTGCGCCTGGCGGGCAAGAGCCAGGGCGGCCGTCTTCACATTCTGCCCTGCGCAGATAAGATAGATTTAGCGTGGACTCAAGGCTCTCGCGAATGGCTCGCGTTGGAGGCTTTCATTGATACTTGTGGGGCACCGCAGGGAAATACCGGCTATGTCGTGCTGCGCATCGCAGCCTGCGCCCTTGACTTGTCTCGCCTCTCGGGACTCACCCCTTGATACTGAACAATATCGCCAGCAGCTTCAGTCCTGTCCCGATAACCACCCCGTGGTATCCACTCCGATTTCAGACTGCGGAACAGTCATTCTGCAAAGCATTATCCCAGCAGTTCCCGCTGCGGCTCATGCTGAGCATCATTCCATATTGAGCGGCCAGAATCCGGTACGGCAGGCTGCAATATTGGGTTCCCTGGTCCGAATGGAAAATTATACCTCCCGGGCAACCTCGGCCCTGCCAAGCCATTGCCAGCGCTTGTTTTTGCAAGCAGGCTGTTTGCTTCTGACGAGAACGCCCAGACCACTAATTTATCTGTATATATTCAAGTTTCATCTTGTTTCCCCATGTAAGTATCCCTGCAAAACGAACCATTCACTTTTAGAGATCCTCCGACATACTAATTATGTCCTCTGAGGAGATCTCCATGCGTAAAGTCCGATTCACCGAGCTGCAGACATTCGGCCGGCACTGTTGCAAATAGTCGGTGGTGATA
>NZ_JAAATR010000093.1 GCF_009907385.1 Atlantibacter hermannii | reverse complement strand
GAAGTCCCGGTTACCCCTGAAGTCCCGGTTGTCCCTGAAACGCCGGTTACCCCAGCCGAACCGGAAACGCCGGCACAGCCTGAACCGACCGCGCCGCAGCCGGGCTTCGCTACCACCCGCAACGCGACCTCTGCGCTGAACGGCCTGACCAGCTACTCCGGGATTTCTCCGCAGCTGCTGGAGCTGTATAACGCCTCGCTGGCGATTGATAACACTCAAGAAGCGAACCGCGTTGGCGAGCGCCTGTCGCCGGGCCAGAGCATCAGCGCCGGGCAGGCGACCCAAACCGCCACCGCCTCCGCTTACTCGGTGATCGGCAACCACATGGATAATCTGCGCAACCCGCAAACGGCGGGCATGAGCGGCGTGGCTACCGGTGATGCCTACAGTGACTGGCTGATGTGGGCACAGCCGTTTGGCGGTTATGCCCGCCGCGACAGCACCGACCAGATTAGCGGGTACAGCGCTAAATTCGGCGGCCTGTTGATCGGTGCCGACCGTGCGCTAAATGATGCGTGGCGTCTGGGCGCAGCGGTGAACTACAGCAACACCTCGGTTCACGGCAAAGATAACCTGAACGGCAACACCTCAACGGCGGATAACTACGGCCTGATCGGCTATGCCAGCTACACCGGCGAACCCTGGTTCATGAACCTGTCCGCAGGCGTTAACCGTCAGAACTACGACACGTCGCGTCACGTCGACTTTACCGGCTTCTCTGGCCATGCGCGCGGTAAGTTTAACGGCCAGTCTGCCACCGTACAGGGCGAATTGGGTTACCCGTTCGCGCTGGGCGCAGACGTGACCCTGACGCCGCTGGCAAGCCTGTCTTATAGCTATCAGCATATCGATGGCTATTCGGAAACCGGCGGCAACGGTATGGCGCTGGATGTGGATTCGTCCCATAACCAGTCCGTAGTGAGCGATATCGGCGCGCGTCTGGACAAGACGTTTGAAACCCGTCTGGGCAACCTGACGCCGTTTGTTCAACTGTCCTGGATCCACCAGTACGATAACAAGCAGATGAGCAACACCGCGACCTACGCCGCAGACAGCATCGGTGAAACCACCTTTATCACCAAAGGCGCGGCACCGGTTGAAGATATGGCGGGCGTAGCTATCGGCAGCACCCTGTATGATGTGAACTCGCTGAGCCTGGATGCACGTTACGACCTGCAAGCGGGCGAAGATTATCAGGCGCACACCTTCAGCCTGCGTTTACGCAAAACCTTCTAAGTCAGACCCGGCGGTGGGCCACAAACCCGCCGCCTTATCTTTTAATCTTTACGCCAAAACCGCCAGACCCACCGGGCTTATTGGCCCCAAGCAAACCACTTTCTACCAACCACCGAAACTGCACAGTACCTGGCTCGCCCCGCAAAACACTTTTTATTGTGAAACGCGTAACGTTGAAGCGTTGGGCATAGTCTAACTAGCCGAACGATCCCCGCTGGCGCGGGGAACACCTCTTCCATATCGTCATGGTTAGCAAGCATCACGGTTTATCCCCACTGGCGCGGGGAACACGCAAGGCGAACATCAACGAGTATTTTGCCGACCGGTTTATCCCCACTGGCGCGGGGAACACGTTTGCCCTAGTTGATGTGAACAGCTTTTACGCGGTTTATCCCCACTGGCGCGGGGAACACTCTTTCCAACAGCCGCGTTTGTCGTCCCACTCCGGTTTATCCCCGCTGGCGCGGGGAACACTCGTATCGATCCTTTGTCATGTCAGAGAAGCGCGGTTTATCCCCGCTGGCGCGGGGAACACCTCCTCCACAAAACTGCCGTTATCGCCGGTCACGGTTTATCCCCGCTGGCGCGGGGAACAC
>NZ_JAAATR010000092.1 GCF_009907385.1 Atlantibacter hermannii | reverse complement strand
TGGTGCAGTCGTCTTCTGAAAATGACAATCGTGCCACCGGCTCCAGGTCTTATCGAACAGCTCAGACACATGGTCCAAATGCTGGTCGATCCGTTCGGCCAGTTTTTCGATGGCCTCTTGCTTGAGCTTGTCACTTTCCCTGAACTCGATGTTCAAGGCCCTGGCCACCTGGTTGAGGTTCCGGCCGATAGCTCCAAGCTGCCGGCACGATTCCCGTACGGTGTTCACTTCTTCATCAGTGAGGACCGGCATCCGGTTCAACGACCGCAGTCATTTCTGTACCTAAACAGTCCTGCGAATATGTGAGTTTTGACCTAATGAGCCACAAAAACTCATTTTCGCCCACGATAATTTTTCTACTTCCTTTCTTTGGAATGCTCATTTCAATATTCACATAACGTCGCTATCAATCGCGGAAAAGGCGTAGTGCGCGAAGCGAACGAAGCTTTTTGCCGTCGATTGCATAGCTTTGTTAACCCTTTTTCCAAATTTGATAGCAATAGTTAATGTTTGAAGTAAAGTGTTGCTCAAAAACAACTTCGAAGGTATTTGGAATACTCGGGAAGAAAACATCCCCCTCTGGCTCGATGTCGATCGTCGATAAGTGGAGCGTAGAGGCCATGGGTAATGTTTCTCGGTAAATTTCTCCGCCACCAGACACTATAACGTGACCGGTGAATTCAGCTAGCCTGTCCATGGCCTCTTCGATTGACTGAAATACAACTACATTGTCATCATTTGATGTCCAACCTGAGCGGGTAACGACCGCGTATTTCCTATTGGGGAGTGCGCCCATAGATTCAAACGTCTTGCGACCCACCAGAAGCCACTGATTGTAGGTCAATGCTTTAAAAAGTAGCTGCTCCCCTTTCGCGGACCAGGGTATGTCTGGACCGCAACCAATCACGCCGTTTTTCGCTTTCGCAGCCATCAATGATACTTTCAAGGTTCTCATCCTGGGTTAACTTTGTTTTAGGGCGACTGCCCT
>NZ_JAAATR010000091.1 GCF_009907385.1 Atlantibacter hermannii | reverse complement strand
GAGTAAGATGCGTTGTGCTTTATTAGTTCAGATATGTAGAGATCCAACATACAATTTAAATTATCGATATCTACATCGTAATCAAAGGTTACTTTGTCGAACGAAGTATCAGATAATTGAACGGTTATATCGTCAGCGGGAACATTAAGGCCTAAATTTTGATAAAGAAAGGCACTAACAAATTCCACGTGGTCAGATTCTTTAAACATTTACACTACCTCATGACTAAAAAGGAAGTGCTTCCCACCGGGAAGCAAGTTCCCGGATGGGTTAGATTAATTATAAAAGAGTTCTTCAGAAGGTACATGCATTTCTGGTTTGAACTGTTTTAAGGAGTTGTTTATAGCTTTTCGATATAACCCTGAAGAGTGTGGCTTAAACATTTGATATTCCGTAACGAGCAGAGGAGACGTAAAGCATCCTAAGTTCACTAGTGAAATATTTGATGTTTCTTCACAAACATCTAATTCAGCGTATATCCGCCTCTTCATTACCCTGCCTGCTAAATAGCGACGAACATGATTTATAAACTTGTCCGCATCTGATATAGAATTAACTATATAATCAGATGTGACTATCTGATTAGATACAGTTTCAGGTATAGCTTCGGCTATTATTTTTACGTTCATTTCATAATCAACACTATGGAAGCAAGCAAGAATTTGTGGCTTCGCGCTTTCTAAAATCTTTTCAAGAACAGAAAAAATCAGAGAGAACTCGTTTAAAATTCGCTTTTGTATAAGTCCATGTAGATGTTTTATGAAAGGAGAACCGTGTTCAACAAGGCCTAGTATAAGATCCTTAGAGGCCAAATCTGAGCGGTAATAAACGTATTCTAGATTATCCCGGTTAAATCCTTTGATAAGCAAATCAGGCTTCTCTGAGACCAGTCGTAAATGAGTTGAAGCTATAGAAACTTCAAAACGAAAGTTCGCGAGATTTACAGGGCCTGCTTTTAATGTAGCCGCTTCGGAAAAATAAATGAAAAGAGGATGCAAATCATCGTTACCACAGTAAAGATGGTCTGCGCCCTTAAGATATTTCACCAAATGAGGTAGAAAAGATATTACTGGAATATCAGCCACAAATCGAATATGCCGAAATGGTTTTGAATCCAAATATATATTTTCCACTACAGCGCCAACAAAACCCATTTTAACAAGAATAGATTCAACTAACTTTTGTATCGCATTCATTTAAATACCCTCTTAATAGAGGGATTTCTCCCAAAGGGAGAAATCCCTATGGGAGAAAATAATTTTAATTAATAATTGTAGCGAAGCGCATGTTCTTTTTCACTAAGATGGTTTTCATATTCCGACTTACCAGAACTTAAACACTCTTTGAAAAAGACCTTTGAAAAATTCTTCAAGTCACTTCGGTTGTTAATTTCTTTGTCAGACATCAACTTAGCTGAGTGTGAGGTATCCACAGGCCCCAACCACCATTCATATTTAATATAAACACAATTGGTTTTTGTATGTCCATTTAGAAATCGTTTTGCATTTCTAAGTATTTTTCTACAACCGTTAAGGTCTGAAAGTAAGATATCTGGAGCAATGAGCTCTTCCAGAATATGACCAGGTAAGCCTTTCCTAAAAAGCTCAACATCGTAACTACAATACCAGTCACGATAATTAAAAGCTTTAATAAGTCTTTCAGGTGTATCCAAAGATATCTTATTCAGGATTTTTAATGCAAAGCATACAGCATCTTTTAACAACTCGTGCACCTCAACATTGATAAATGAGAAAAACGAGCTTAATTCTTTCTCTAAGGAATTATACAACTTACCGTAAATATCCTGAGAAAAAAGATACTGCAATCTTTCTTTATTATAAGTGCAATTCGAAATTGAATAGACTTCTCCTCTTTCGATTTTGCACCCTTCCCTTAAAACTATAGGAAACCTCAAATGGTTAACAATGAAAGAATGATTCTTTCTTTGCTTCAAAGCATCTAATTGAAATTTCGTAATTTCCTCCAGATTTGCATCTTCAAAACCTGGAAAGGGAATATCACAGAAACAAGAACTATATGCTTTTGCTGATTCATACATAAACTCCAGTGAAACATCAGCATCAAAAGACATACCAGAGAACATGCCCTGCCCATTGTCTAAAAATGTAATGTTTTTAACCTGTATTTTTTTATGTTGAACAACCAAAAAGGCATTAATGATTTTTTCGATAATTTTCATGTGATCCTCTCTCAATAAAAAAGGGATCACTCCCATATGGGGTGTGATCCCCACATGGGTATAATTTAATTAAAAATCTGTAAGACCTAAATCTTTATTTCTACCACAAACTGTAGAAGATATAAGACGTTTTACTCGCTTTCGAGCACTTCGGCCTGACGTATCTTTCAAGTACATCGGTAATGACAATGATGAGATTTGATTACTTCGCTTATGATGGCAGACTATATAGCCCTGCCTCCACCCCGAACGCACAAACTCACGGATGCGGTTAATATATGCCGAAGCTTGAGATTTTGTACTTATCGATTCAGAACACTTTAAGTTCTGTTCGATAGAGTAAAGCTCAGCCGCCATTAATTTCACCTCATACAGGTCATCCCCATAACTTATAGTTTTCAACAGCTCTTCCTTTTCCCGAATGAAAAATACTTGCTGCATTCCAAGGATCAGGTCATAGGCCTCTCGAAAGAGGTCGATAAGCTTATTACGAACATAAATCATAAACTCCTCAAAGTGCTGAAGCCAGAAATAAGCCGCATTACTTATTTGTGAATTGTGAGAACAAACAAGCCCTTTAGCAAGCTCGACCTCTTCCTCCCGAAAAGTAAAGTTACTTTTCTTAAACCGACTTTGTTCAAAAATGCTTTGATGCATTTCTATCCATACAGAAACAAAACCGAGGGATTCAAATTCTTCGTTTAACAAATGTAAACTTTCGAAGATTTTCTGAATTTCGATCCCGATGTCATATGACAGTGGACATTCTTTTATAGAATAAACATAACCGGGTAGGAAGTGAGATAAATGCTCAGTTCGCAAATATAAACTGAATTTAAGTTCTGTCAGTGGTTGTTTCAAAGATAATTTAGATGATTCGCTTATATTTACTGGTTCAACACCATTTCTAATCAAAATAGCTTTTACCAGGTCCGTAGCTAACTTCATACAGCCTCCAGTCGTTATTGAGGCCTCCCTGATGCAGGTTGGCCATCAGGGAAAATATGTAAATCAATTAGCAACCAATCAGACCGTTGCCATTACATTGTCAATGTATCTGACAAGGGATGGGCGGTCGTCCTGTAAGGCAAAACGGCGAAGGTCATCAAGATTATACGCAGGAAGATAATCAGCGTAACCTCGAATACGAAGGTCCTCAACCACAACTTTTATATACTCAAATCGTCCAAGATTTCCTTTTAATGGGGGTTTTCCTGGACTAGACAGCATATCGTCTGCTTGCTCCCATGTGATTTCTTTAGCTTCACCACTATGTAGATCAAGATGGACATATATGAATGACTTATAATCTCCACGGCAACGAAGATAATATTTCGGATAGAAATATTTGTCACAACGCAACAAACACGTTCCTGAAGGACGAACTACGTACAACAGGTTTCTGTCATTTTCTAATATGCCATGTTTCAAAATCGTTATATCTATCTCATTATCATGCAGCAAATAGCATGACGATGGTTCATTGACGATGCGCGATTTTATAACAGCAGCAAATTTATTAAAAACTTCGTTAGTTTGAAAATTCATTAAAATGCTCTCCGATGTAAAACGACGAGCATCACCATAACGGTAATACTCCCGTTATGGGTTTTAATAGTTTATGGAATAACCATGTCATACAACCGACCATAGCCAGTAGTACCGCACATTTATTTAACTGAGCAAGCATCTCAGCCGTGAAAAGACCTTAAAGGCAGGTAATTATCACGAAGGAAAGCGGTTATCTTATCAATACAATTTAAAAAATAATATTGATAAGATAACCCCCCCCGCAAAATGCGGGGGAGTTATCGTTGTTACAGCTGATTAAGACATTCAGGAGCCCAGTGAATCGGGAATCCATCCTGCCCTGTTAACTGGAGAACATCGTTCCAGTCGATACCCTTTTTCCCATCAGGAATATCTTGTGCTGGTTCGAAGACTTCAATTGTCAGCTTTGATGCGGGATATCGTTTAGCCAAAAACTCAACCATGCGGCTTTGAAGTCGCTGAGCAGCTTCGATACCGGCACGAGTGCCTTGTGAGTTAGCAATATCCTTATCCGCCCAGATATAAAAGTTTATATATTTTACATCCGGCGGAGGCAGTAAAAAATCAGGAACAGTAACGTTTTCAAGGCACCATGCGGAGCTGGCTGCCCAGCATGGTGTTGAAGTCGCTTCTACAACAGAAAGCGCATTCTCGATCCCTTCAGCCACTCCCAGTGTCCAGGTCGAACTACCTGAATCATAGTGAGGGTCAAACAACTGAATTGAGCCACCTGTCATATCGGCAGGAGGCTTCATCATCAGCTTTGGATTTTCTACAGGTGCCTTATCACCGTTTTTGTCTACGTATGTTCTATGGATAGTCAGAGGCCGACCTCGGGTGTCACGATAGATTGCAATCATTCCCGGATAGATAATCGATTTCTGCTTATCTTTATCCCAATAGTAGATCCGGTTATTAAAGCCTAAATCCTTTGGTAAGTGACTCAGTAAGCGGGAGATCCCACGATTACGGAGGTACAAAGCAACAGGAGTATTAGGCTTTATTTCACCGGTATAGTGATACATCACATCAAGTTTTCGCATTCGCTTTGCCACTTCCTCTCGGTCAAGAGTTTCTGTGGCACGAACTGCTGATTTATAGCGTCGTTCATTTTCAATGTCGGCGTCAGTTAACGGAGCATGCAGATCCATCCCGAAAAAATCTGAGAGAATCTTTTTGCAAGTCTGCGTTTTACTTAATTCATAATATTTCGCCAGAACATCAATTCCGTCGCAAAACTCATTTACCGGAAAGTCATTATGGATCGCACATCCGGTATAAAGGTCTTTTTGCCGGAAACGAAACTTCGATTTCCCTGCGCCAGTAAACGGGCAAGGAACCTGGCTCGGGGCTTTTGCACAAGCGTCTTTGAAAGCAGGTATTCTTTCGAATATATACTTCCAGCCAGACACTTCAGCAATTCGAGCATGAACGAGTTTAATAAAGTGTTCAGATACTTCCTGTGGTTTACGACGAAGAGCCGGGGATGCATAAGTCATGATGATCTCTCTTATCTGGCATTGTGAGTTTCTCAATGCCTTCTGCGGTGCAGAAGACAGGGAGAAACCCACAACGCAGAATTTAAGAAAGAGGGCCCGGGGGCCCTCAACATTTATGCTTCAGTCGTGAAGCCATTATTCTCAAGACGCTGTATGTAGTTATCTACAAGTAACGCAGCCTGCTGGCTATTACCCTCCGCTATAGTGACTTCGCGGAAGATTCTTTCCTGAGGGCTATCATTGCTTATAACTTCACCAACACGTCCGAAAATACGGACTTTATGCATCGCACCGACTTTTTCATGTTCTACACGGTAAGTTTTTATCTGAGTCATATTTTGCTCCTTATTCCTTCATGGAGCAAAAAGACCCACCGGGGCCTTTTTGCCCCGATTGGGTAGAGTTTATTAAGAAAGTATTTGATGAACTAGCTTACTGACTTCAATAGACAATAAAGAAGTATCATCAACTGTTACGAAAGTGTCCGTTTCAAAACCAATTATTTCATCAGTCTTAATACCAACACCAACGATTTCTATTCCATTACATTTAGCCTTTTCCATAACTTCGACGATAGTAAATTCCGATTTATTCGGATAACCATCAGTTATAAGAAAAATTATTTTCCTATCGAATTGGCTGTCAAGTAACAGATCAACAGCTGCCATTAAAGCAGATCCCGTAGGGGTATAATAACCCTTACATCCAAGAGTGAATTTCGATAGAGATTCCTCAACGCTTTGATCAAACGTTTTGATAATCTCAAATTCACTTTCCTTGAAGGGAAAAACTATATTGGAGACATGCATTTTTGACAAACTTTCAGCGGCCATCGATAAAGCAAGATCTGACTTAATGGCATGAATATATCTTTCATCATTAGCCATTGACGCTGAAATATCACGAACTAATACGAGGCCAACATGCCCTCTATTTTTAGATTCGCTTTGAGCTCTGAAGACATCACGAACTCCCATTTGTGACAGAATTAATCGATTTCCATCGAAGGTAATTCCACGCTCATGAGTTTTGTTTCGGCCACGCATTTTAACCTGCTGTAAAACAGACAAGTCGCTACCGATTGAATGACTCAGAGACAAAGCCTCATTGTAAACATTCAAATCGATAAGGAGATCAGGGATATCCCATTCAGAAGCACCGAATTCGGCTTTCACGTCATCGGATACTTTTGATGCAATACCTTCAATCTCTTTAGCCAAAGCATCGTGATAATCTTCGCTATCCTCATCACTGCTAAGAAAGGCATCCAACAAATCTGCCAGTATCTCCCATTGAGCCGATGAAAAGTTACTTTCATCTTCAACGTTAGTCGAACTGGCTTCATCTGATTCACTCTCGGAAGGGTTAATCGCATCAGTATCGTCTTCAATAATGTTATCACCCGTGGGATTGCCACCGGTGGGTTCATTATTTCCCTCGTTATCTTCAGCAAGTTCTGAAGGCTCAGAACATCCCTCTTGAGCAAGATCAGCGTTATCGGAAGTATCTGCCTGACCTTCACTATCGTCCTCAGAATCATCCTCACGACTATCAGTCGACGTAAGCGATTTATCTTCTGATTCGGTATCGGTATCGGTCTCGGATTCATCATATGCCTCCTGCTCCTCCTGCTCTGTCTGCTGCTGTTGTTCCTTTGCCTCATCCCGCAGTCTCTCTAAAAGAGCCAGGGTCTTACGAGCAAGGGATTCACAGCCCTGAGTATTTTCACAACCAAGAGCATCATGAAAAATTTCCTCAACATCAGAAATTACTGGAGAAAGTATCTTTTGGGCATAGTCAAAAAACGGATCGAGGGTTTCTTTGTGACCTACCTGCTGAAGGACTTTTACTCGCAATGAGTTAAGCAGATACCACTCAATAAATAGGACAGGATTTTCCGGACGAGAAGATATATCAGGAGTCATCCTTCCGGCTTTAACCATCAGTGCGTAAGTGGCTGCAAGCCGCCGCTTTGCATCCGGATAATCGTTACCAACCTTCTCTTCCATCTGTACATCATCGAACAGATTTATAAGCCCGGTAAGACGTTTTGCCCTGCTATAAGCTTTACGTTTCTCAGCGAGGCTCTCAAACTCTGCATTCATTCCGTCATCGAAGCGTGTAAACCCTTCAGATGACATGAGAACACTATTAAAGGCGTCACTGTAAACCTCACTGACGGTATAGCGACCATGACCAGCTTCATGACAGGTAAAACCTTCAATCAGACTGACAAAGTCATCATCGCTATAATCGCCGTTTGGTAAAACACAAACTTTATTGACAGGATCAAAATACGGTCCTTTGGTATTGTCGTCTATTACAACTCTTACATCGCCTAAGCCGCTAATGACTTTTGCTATATTCTGTAAACGCTTAATATGGCGCGGCGATGATTTAAGATCTAATTTCATAGAATACCTCTTTATAAAAAAGGGGTACTCACCCAGATGGTGAAGTACCCATCTGGGGTTTTTAATAAAGCAAACAGTTACCAGCCTTTGAGCTCGATATCAAAACCATTTTCAGCATTGTCTTCCTGTTGCGAAACTGATTTCTCAGGTTCAGCTACAGAATCAGTGTTTGAAAACGTGCTGTTTTTTATATCGTTCTCTACGACAGGTTCAACCTGAAACACATTTGTTGAATCTAAAATAGCTTCAATACCTGTGTTCTGTAGCGCGTTCGGTTCTGTTTGTGAGCTTTGATTAAATGATCTGGTAATAGATTCCAACCAGTCAGTAACCTTTTGCTCTCCTGAAATAATACGCTTTAACATTGAAGCATCACTCATGAAATAAAACCACTGCTGTAACACCGCAACGTCGCGAGGTTCAGAAATGGCACCTTTAGGTAAATTATTCATTATGTGTTTTATAGCTTCTGCAAGTACTGCCGCCTCTTTATGTATAAACATGAAGCTAATGATCTTATTTTGCATTTGCTTCAGTCGGTCAATAGTACTTGAGCGCAAATTATTATTTTTACTAATTTTTTCATAAACCCTCATTGCTTCTTCTGCCAGATCTGTTATCAATTGTTCCTGATAGTAGTCCTGGGTTTCATC
Organism: Atlantibacter hermannii; assembly: GCF_009907385.1. Lineage (GTDB taxonomy): Bacteria > Pseudomonadota > Gammaproteobacteria > Enterobacterales > Enterobacteriaceae > Atlantibacter > Atlantibacter hermannii_A. The sequence goes on along the minus strand of NZ_JAAATR010000091.1, from coordinate 703 downwards.
ACCTTCAACGCTAATAGGCGTAAAAGGAATAAAGTGAGCAATATTAAATCTAAAGGATTTTATGAAATCATCTTTAGTTAATTTCAACTGATCAATCAAAGAAGACATTCTTGGGCTTCTATTTTTTTCAGCCTCAATATGCATCTCATAATTGTCTACAACGTTTTGAATACCTGCCTGAAACTCTCGTTCAATCTCTTGGGCCCCTTCCAGAAACTCTTCCATACTGGAAACTGGTAAAATCCACATATTGCTATAGCGGATGCACAAGCGTGAGCAAAGGGTTGATATTCTGCTGGTAATCGTACTTTTGAAGCTAAGGGCTTTTATGTCAATCCAACGTACTTCGCTTTTAGATACGCTTTTTTGATCCGTAATATCATCTCCATCATAAGACAAATCGATTTTATCGGTTCGACGCGATCCTTGACAGCCACTTATTTCAATTTTTGTTATAACTGCACCTTCCAGTAAATCTGGATATGATTTTGCAAAATTCTCAGAGATTTGTTTTGCAGATACTTTGTTAAGCATTGAAGTATTTAAAGTCATGGGTTTCTCCAAAAAAAAGGGGAAACCCTCCCCAACGGGAAAGATTTCCCGATAGGGTTGATATTAAAGCTTCTCTGGCGCAATTAAAAGAATACCGGGAAACTCAGCGGCAACATCATCATTGCCCATTGCTCCCTGATACATATAACCT
>NZ_JAAATR010000090.1 GCF_009907385.1 Atlantibacter hermannii | reverse complement strand
CCTCATCGCTAACTTTGCAACAGTGCCCCACATCTTTTGTCACCAACGAGCGGCTGCCTATCACCGCACCGTGCCCGATCTTGATTCCGGGCATGACCATTGCCTCAGAGCCGATCCAAACGTCATTGCCAATGACAGTATTACCTGCTTTTTGGAAGGCATCGAGTGCGCTTGAGAATGCAGGTTCTTCCTGCATATAAAAGAACGGGAAAGATGATGCCCAGTCGTACCGATGCCCCTGATTGCCAGCCATGATAAAGGAAGCCCCACTCCCGATAGAGCAGAAACTACCGATGATCAACTTATCAACGTCATCACGGTCCGGAAACAGATACCGTGCGCAGTCATCGAATGAGTGCCCATGATAGTAGCCAGAGTAATAGCTGTACCGCCCAACTTTGATATTGGGGTTCTTCACTTGCTCAGAAAGCAGCTTGCCTTTGAAGGGGCTATCAAAGTAGTTGGTCATAAGAGATCCCGCGGTCTGTGACTTTGCCGTCTAACGTTTGAAATAAGGGGCGCCGAGCGCCAGCGAGGGGAGCCAAAAGCTTGCTTTTGGCCGTCCCGACTTGATTGAAGGGTTGGGCGATTTTGCCATTAGATTTTTTATAAATTTAGTGTGTTTAGAATGGTGATCGCATTTTTCTTGGCTTTTATGCTTGATGTTAAATTCGACCCCAAGTTTCCTGTAAGTGCGGACACAAAAACATATTTATGTCCTGATTTGCTTATAATAAACCCTTCAAACCATCCGTTTTGTAAGGTTCTATTTGCTGTGAATCCTGCACCAGTTTTCCCATACAGTTTTGTACTATTATCCAGATCTTGTAGATACATGTTCTCTATGGTGTTTTCTATGGCTGAGTTTTTAACTGGGAGATTGTGATTAATAATTTTACGCAGGAATTGAATTTGTTCTTCTGGTGAAATTTTTAAGCTACTTTCGAGCCATGCTTCTGTTAATCCGTTGTTTCTTTCTTTATCTCCAGAGAAGTCTTGATTTCCATAATCAAAATCTTTGAGATAATTCTTGATTTTATTTAATCCAATTTTTTGGGTTATTTCTTGCGAAACCCAAACAACAGAAAATTGCATCCACGTCTTTGGTGTATGATTGCTGTTCCAGATCTCCATTCCTTTGGGGGTTTTATCCCATTTGAATATGGTTTTCTGATCTATTATTTCCGCATCAAATGCCATAAGTGATAATGCGATCTTGAAAGTTGAATCTGGTGCCATTTGCGTTGCACACTTTGCTTTATTGAATTGAGCAATTTCAGCGTTTGTGGATGCATCGTAAAGTAAAAAACAACCTTCAGTTCCTTCAAATAATGGAGATGCAACAGTAGAGATATCTGTTGATGCACTGGCGCTGCTGTAGATAATATTTGCAATTATTAAAAAAATAGCGAAGTTGATATGTATTGTGTTTTTCATAATAAGTATTGGTTTGGTAAAGGGCTTAATTTTAACGGCTAACAATTAATGAGGCTCCGGGTTCGCCCAACGTTTGACATGAGGGGCGGCCAAGGGCGCCAGCCCTTGGACGTCCCCCTCGATGGAAGGGTTAGGCATCACTGCGTGTTCGCTCGAATGCCTGGCGTGTTTGAACCATGTACACGGCTGGACCATATGGGGTGGTTACGGTACCTTGCCTCTCAAACCCCGCTTTCTCGTAGCATCGGATCGCTCGCAAGTTGCTCGGCGACGGGTCCGTTTGGATCTTGGTGACCTCGGGATCATTGAACAGCAACTCAACCAGAGCTCGAACCAGCTTGGTTCCCAAGCCTTTGCCCAGTTGTGATGCATTCGCCAGTAACTGGTCTATTCCGCGTACTCCTGGATCGGTTTCTTCTTCCCACCGTCCGTCCCCGCTTCCAAGAGCAACGTACGACTGGGCATACCCAATCGGCTCTCCATTCAGCATTGCAATGTATGGAGTGACGGACTCTTGCGCTAAAACGCTTGGCAAGTACTGTTCCTGTACGTCAGCAAGTGTCGGGCGTGCTTCTTCTCCGCCCCACCACTCGACGATATGAGATCGATTTAGCCACTCATAGAGCATCGCAAGGTCATGCTCAGTCATGAGGCGCAGTGTGACGGAATCGTTGCTGTTGGTCACGATGCTGTACTTTGTGATGCCTAACTTTGTTTTTGCGTTGCTCATGATGTCTAACTCCCAATTTGTGTAGGGCTTATTATGCACGCTTAAA
>NZ_JAAATR010000009.1 GCF_009907385.1 Atlantibacter hermannii | reverse complement strand
AATAAAGCACAACGCATCTTACTCCGATTCTATTCTTTTGAAACAAAAAATAATTTATTTTCTTGGAGTATTTAAGAATTTCGGATTTTTTACGTTTGATATTCGCGGATATAGTAATACTTTAAGCCCAGTTAAAGTTATTGATATTGTTTCAATGATTATTAATGACTGTGAAGAGTTATCTAAAGCTAATTCTTCTACTGATGCTATAAGAAATCTTTATCTCGATAAAATGAAGGTGGATGGGAAAGTGTTAGTTGCGAAATTTGCACTTAAACAGTTTTTTCATTCCGACTTTGGTGACTTTATCTCATTTGTCGAGAAAAGAATTACAGATTGTCTTAATGAAACTTTAAGGATTATCAAAGCTGTTGAACATGGCTTTGTACGTGTTGGGCAGCATAAGATTAATCGCCGTATTAATGATGACTTATAGTTATGCATTGATTTCAATACTGATGATTATCCGGCAAATATGCCAGATATATATATTAAGTTTAACGATACATTTGATGGGAACGGGGCGTTATATTGTGACAATGATGCCCTCATATCCCTCTATACCGATGTTGCTTCAATTATCAATGTGCCGGTGATGATGGAAGTAAGATTGATCAATAAAAGAGGGCGTGTTGTCTGTGATTCTTCGCATTCAACTTACGTATCTCTCGAAAGTAATGACCGATACAGAGTAACTGATCGCACATTACTAATAACTGAAGCTTTTGACGATTTTCGTAACGCGTCTCAATGATCCTTTTGCTTCAGTCCAAAAAAGTAACTTTGGTTGGCTGAAGACACTTGTCTATGACAATGTAAAATCTGTCGCTGGCATCTTCTTTTAGCTTAACCAAACTTTTATCTAACCCAGTGGGGAAGTCGCTTCCCTTCTGGGGCACTTCCTCTCAAATTTGAGGTAGTGTATATGACACATTCATCTGATGATAAAAACTATGTCCGAGCAGTTCTGAGCTATCTTGGCATAGATTTTGATGAGGCGGATATAGTATTAAGTGTTTGCCATTGTCAAAGTGACGAGCTTTCTTTTACCTGTAATATCAAAGCTATTGAACTCAAGAATGCTGTTGATTTATATGTCGATAGTATCTCTGAGAATGAAATAGAAGCTTTAAACAGAGAATCTTTAAAATCTCGACTCTGTTACTTTCTTGAGGTGTTTGACGCAGTCTCTGGTCAGTACCTTGAGATTTCAGGAAAACACTTTGCAACTAGCCGTTTTGAATATGATGATGTTTGTAGTGAAGTTCTTAGCATGTCTAATGATGTTTCTCAGTCGAAAGGTTATGACCGGGATGAATATAACAGACTGATGCAGGTTGATGGTCAGGTTATGATTGCCCGTTTTGCTTTGCAACAGTTCTGGGATACTCATTTTATTGGACTAATAACATTTGTATCTGAGTCTATAACATCGAGCCTCTATAAAGCTTATGAAACTTTTAGTGATATAAGTTTGGCTTGCTATAAACTGAGTGAATATTCTTATTCACGCTCTATCAACAGTGAATTGACCCTTAATATTTCACTTAAAGAAAATGACTTCTGTGAGGACCTATCTGATTGCTATATGGAAGATGAGGCTTTACCTTCTGGTAGGGTAATTTCTCGACGCAACAATGACTCCATAATAAGTATTTATGAGAGCTATGCTGCGGCTTCTTATATTCCGATGATTGCATCTTTGGAAGTCGTTGATGAATACGGCGAAGTGGTTACTGACCTCTGCCATACCGTTTATGTTTCAGAGTTAACCGGTGGGCGGATTAAAATCCACGACCGTAATGACTTAGTATCTGAAGTTTTCGATAACCTAAGAAATTTAAATCTTGCAGTTGGAGATTCAGTTTCACAAGCTGCTTGATTCTTTCCCTGATTTTGATTTTTTCTCACATACTCTTATGGCACGGTTTCCGTGCCTTTTTTTTGCCTCGCTTACAAGCGTCTACTCCTCTTCTACCTATCCCACCTTACATCACCACTTAAAATCTATCTTTCTAATTCCATTATCCTTTTCGTAGCCTCTAATGCTCTGGTATGAACATACTCTTTAAACTCAAAAAAGTGCTATTAACGAAAAAAAATCCCTAAAGAGATTTGTATACTGTTCTCAACCAAGGAGAGCTCATGAATGAACTAAAATCCAAAAACGAGAACAGTACCAAAAGCAACTTTCCCCCGGTTGATAATCAGTTTTGCTTTTACCATGTTGATTTCAGCATAGAACGACTACTTTCAACGGCCGAGGATCTCCAGCTTGAGTACATCTTCCAGAAACCTGGAAGTGAAGTAAGAAAGGATTTGGTTGAGCGATTCGAACGTGGAGAGCGCTTTGTTACAGCTTCACACTGTGACAATTTCTGTGAAATCCTTGGTTGTCAAGGCCATCAGGAAAATGCATAAACCCATAAACCTACATTTCCACTTTTAAGGATGTTCACTAAAGAATGATTGGAGAAAGTATTTTTGACTGGGTAATTTACGGAATATCCATTTTGATATTTGCCTCAGCACTAATTGAAGGAAAGACAACTCGCTACCCAGCACTTTTTTTCTATGGGAGTTTAATTTTAATGTTAATCCTGATAGTTGCTGGAGGCCTTAACTGGTGGTTCTACAGGTCAAAATATGGCGCAGTAATCGTTATCTTCACAGTGGTCTCTTTACTGATGACTCGATTCCGCCTGGTCATATATAAATTAAGATTAAGAAAGTTAGTTTCAGAAATCAGATTTCGTATAAAAACGGGTTTTCGTATAATTCTTGTTTTGTCGGATAATGAGGATGAGCGTAATGTTCTGCTGTCTATGCTTAGCAACGTATTGCCAGAGCAAACGCTTATTCACACGCGTGATGCTCTCGGACCTCATTCAGAGCCTATCCTAAAAGCTCTTGAGCTACATCATCAACAGGGAACAGGTTACATACTCGTCTGTGAACAACAAATCTCAGCGCGTACGTGGTTGAGTATCGTAGAAAATGGGAAACCTGATACATCTATAGCTGTTAATTTTCATTCGATCCCAGAAATGGAGTGATTTTTCAATGAGTAGAACCGTTTCACAAAGTGTCACAGAAGATTGTCTTTTTGATACCCGCACACAAGTCAGATTACAACTAAGTCGAAGCGTTCATAAAACGCTGGCATCTGCTAAAGAAATTTTACAGGGAAGGGGGGTTGATTCGGTCTCTATTGAAGATCTTGTGCGAGCCTGTCTTGAAGAGAACCAGCCAATTGATCTAGCCTCACTTTACCTTGAAAATCTCTTAAAACAGAAAGGTACCAGCATTTGCGATTTTTAGTGTTTTCAAACCTATTAGATAAAATGCCGGTTGTGTTTATATAACATCAATAATTTCATGCAACAGGTAAAACATGAGTACTCAAAAGCAACTTTCCAGAACTACCGGCACTGAACGTATGTTTAAGGAAGAGCTGGCGTTATCCTTAATTTGTTGGGTTTTCACCAGTCCTTTTACCAACTGGACCGATAAAGTCTTCAGTGGTATTGAAGTTCCGTCTGAAGGACCGTCATCATTACGGGGTGAGACAGAAAAATTCTTTCGTTTTGTCGTTAATGAAGAAGGCTACGACGCAGGAAGGGCTGCTATTGGTCTTGACCTATGTTGTTTTTCACTTCCGTTGTGTTTGTTCCCGGACGCTGCCCTGTCTGAGGAAGAGGTTATGAGTAAGTTAACCGGAGAAGTTATCCATGGAATTCTTCTTTCCTTACCTGAGTTTATTGATATGCCAGAAGTGCTCGCTTACCAGGTCAGGGATGAAATTCTTGCTTTTAACACTCGCTGTGGAGACGGGATCTTTCATGGTTGGAACACGGCTTCAGAATTGTGGAAGTTTGAAATCTTTCCCCGCACCACCATCATGATGCAGCATACTTCGGCAATACATTAAAATTAGGCGGGGCAGAATGCATAAAAAACTTTTTCTTCTCGAATGGAAACCCTGTCAGAGCCGCGTATGGGCCGGTTGGATGGCCCTGTGGTTGACTATCAGTTTTCTGATGTTATCTGCCTTGCTTATGACAGATCATCTCCTGAACAAAGTCATCCTGCCGCCAACATGGTTGTTGATCTGGTTTTCGCCAATGCTGGGGTTTTTGATAAAAGTTCGCGTCGTCGAAACTCAACATTTCCTGGAGCATGACCTCTGTGTTGCAGGTTTCTCTTTTTACCGCTGGAAGAGGTTAGTTTCTCCCGGGCTTTGGTCAGTTGACTGTATAAATGGTCGTTTTCGCCTCAATCGGATCACCCAGGTGGGTAAGACTATCCACTATCCATGGCGTCTCCATTATCATCCTTTGTTCATGAGCCCTATCGAACATAAATCGCATGCTGTGAAAGCTGTTTCAAAATGACTTCTTTAGAGGTTTACATGACATTTATGTTCTGCAAGGTCAGCCTGGGCAGCAAAATTGATTGGAAATAACATGAGCCTGGAGAAACGTATGAGTTATGACGATTTGCCCTATTTTCGTGACCAGATTCTGGAACGCATCGACTCGCTCAAGTGTTTTCTTTCGAACACCCCCCCGATGATGGCAAACCTGATGACTGTCTCCACCGTATCTAGAACAGAAGAGCGCTTGAAGCAGGTTAAACCCATCAGGGTTAGTATTAAAGACGATGCTTCGGTTGAGGAAATTATTCAGGCACTTACTGACATCTGTGTGGATGACATAGAGTCATTAAGTCATGATTCCACCAAAGTAACCACTAAATACCCGGGTCTAATCATTGTCCCCGAAAGAGCAGATCTTCTCGAAAGCTTGATCACTTCTATAAACGAAGCAAAAAATGATTTTGCTGCGGCAATGAGGCGTATCGATAATAAAAAGAATGTCCGTTTTGATAAAGTGCACAAGAAGCTCCCGGGCCTTGTCGCTATGCACTCAACAAGAAATATCCTTTTCATCAAGTCCCAGCTTAAAAAAGTTACTTTTTCATGGCGGCTAAACCGAAACCAGGAAGTTAAAACAGCAGAGCAACTTGTGAGTTTGTTGGAGCGCAGGAGAGCCTCAGAAGTAAAAAATGTAGCAACTACCAATTTGAATGTCGTGTCTAATATCGATAAGGCTTTACACCGTCTTGAATTTCACCCACTGAAGCAGGGCGAATCTTATCGCCTTTGTCGAACTAACTCTTTCCCTGTTCCGATTGCTCACATTTTTGCATTTAGGCCTGAAGGGCAGGAACGAAACGGGAATAAATATGCTGAGACTGATTATTCAGTAGTAAAAGCATCCTTGCCCATTTTCGCAGCAGGCAACATACCTCAATTAAAAACGCTCTCTGACTGGGCTCCTGAAAACAGCCAGGGTCCGTCCAACCAACGGAAGCTGAGCCTGAAATATACAGAACTCGTGCCGGGGGCTGAGCTGGGCATTTTCATTGTCAGCCCCGAAAATTAAGGAACAACAATGCAATGGATTTCCACAGCCAGCCAGAAAATCGATGAGCGTCTCTATCGTGTCTGCGTCTGGGTAAAAAAATATCACGCTGATGCGATTAACCGCGTTGTGCTAACCGTTGATCTAAGTAAAGCCCGACATGACCCTGACGAGGACCAGGTAAGAGCAGAGCTGCTGTGCGGCCATTATTTTTTGCTTCGTAAGGAAAACGCTTCGAACTCTGCGCCTGACGATCAAAAGTTTGCTTTCCTGCCTGACGGGCGCAATCTGTGTTGGCAGACCGCAACCCCGGTGCTTCAGCATCTCCTACTCAATAAAAACGTTCCTGAGTCGCTGAGGTTGCTTACGGACTACATACATATGCGTCTGGCCAGGCTGACAATGGTACCTATGTCCGGAACCATCATGAACGAGGCTCTGCTGGACAGCATCAGCTGGGTTAAGGTGGATTTGACCTACTTCTGGCAGTACGAACAGCTCAGCTCTCATCTGGGACCCATCCAGATAACCCACAAGGCACTTGTACGCTTCGGGCACCTGGCAAAGAATGATGAAAACTCCAGTGCCATAAGAATTCTGCGTCAGCGTCTGTCTTCAGAATTCTTACAAGAATTTCAGATGGCTGAGGATGAGCTAAAGCGCAAACAGTCGTTGATGGGCACCATGGACGTGAAAATGCTGTTTCATGCTCATTACCCCAGCCAGAAGATGCTGGTGGCTCGATATAAAAATGGTTGGGTAATGGTGGATTGTTTTCTGTTTCACCATACCAAACCTAAGAAAAAAGCAAAAAACAAAACTACTGTGGCTAAGCCTCAACTTAAACAGACTAAAAGAGAAGGGAGTGAAAATGGAACTGGGCATTATGGTGTGCATCGTGTTGTTACTCTCAGTGGCGGCGGCGTGGATCAGTAATAAGACAGTTGATTTGCTCGAAAGATTCTATTTCAAGCGTCCGCTGAGCATGGAGTACGCGGCATGGCTACGTGTAATGTGTGCAGGCTTGTTATTAGTTTTTATTCAGGTTGCTCCCCAATTTACACTCCTGTATACCCTTAAACTTGTCACGCTTATTAATCTTGGAATCCAGACAATGAAATTAAATGGCGTGTACAAATATAAAAGGACGGGAATTTTGCCTCCGGGAGGGGCACTCTCTAATCTCACCAGACTTAACCCGTTCAAGAAAAAATAAAGTTATGCGCCCGTGAGGGCGCTATTCATCAAAGGCATTTCGCATAAGCTTGATCATGGCTTTTTTACCAGCTTCAATATTGCGAATGTAGCGCATAACCATTTCTTCATTCGACCAGTTCCCCATTTCCATAATCTGTGGTAGCGAGTAACCTTCAATATCCAGCTGTATCGCACCGCCTACACGAACGCTGTGCCCTGTCCAGTAACGGGTTTTAGTCTCATTTGGATAAAGCTCATTCCACATTTCTTTAAATGCCCGTAAAAGGGAATTTTTGCTGAGCATACCGGCATCGTCCACAGTGTCTTCCTCATCTTCATCGTTCAGAAGACTTTGTTTAGCACGGTAGGGCAGGTTATGCCGTTTAAGAAGCTCAGATAGCTCATTCCCTTTACTCCGAAGCTTCCAGCCGGGTGGCATATAGCCTGTATCATGGAAATTTACGGCCTGGAAAAGGTATTCATCCGGATGACTGTGCTGATCCATTTTCACAAGGTTCATCAATCTCAAGAGGCAGTTAGTTAACTGACGTGTCAGCCGGTAGGTAAGAAGTGTACTGATGTTCGTTTTTGTACGGTATACCGTCAGGTTAAATTCACCGGTCATACTATCCAGAGACAGATCTTTCAGACGTATACGGCGAATTTCGGATGAACGGAGCAGTGTTTCAAAGCCTGTCCAGATCAGGCACAGGTCACGAAGCTTACGAACTGAGTTTGTAGTACTGCGTAACTTTATCAGAGCCTTGAGATCGCCAATAAGAAAGGGAGTTGCCTGTTTAGTCGTCTTTCGCTTCCGGGCTTCCGATTGTTTTAAGGCTTCCAGCATGTACCATGCTTCAGACGTAATAATCCCGGGCAGGTTAAGCCCTTTTTTATGGATACTGTTTAAGGCCTGAAGACAGCTGTTTATGCTGCTTCGTGACAATTTGCCTTCAAGATGCCCCATAAACGCCAGCAGAGCTTCCTCAGACACGGGGAGCGAACTTACTGGCCAGTCTGTATGCAACCGGGCATTCGCCTGATACCATTCGTTCCATACTCGTAGCCAGTGCAGATAGGTTTTAGCTGTGTTGTATCTCAGATGGGAAAAGTAACGGATCAAGCGTGAAAGCTGTTTATCATGGTTGCCGAACGTTTCCAGCTGCTGATGCAATTCGCTTTCCGAAAACTGTCTGATCACTGATTGATTCTTCATCCTGCTCACCGGGATACACTGGTTTTATTTACAGTCATTTTAGCACTCATGTACCTGGTTATGAACAGGGTGGAAACAACGAAAAAGGTTGTGAAATCGTTAGGCTTAAGTGAAAAATGATATTAAGATTATCCCTGGCCAGTTGAGGCCTGTCTAAAGAAGGTTGATTATGTCTGACACAAAGCAGTCTTATTTAATGAAATTCCGTAAGTGTAGTTCGTTCGAAACGCTCGAAAAAGTATTTGAAAGGTTATGTGAAAAAAACTCGGGTGTCGCCTCTCTTGAAATTTCTGGTGCTTATGATCATCGTAAAGCTGAACTGACAATGAAAAAGTTATATGACAAAGTTCCTGCGAGTGTGTGGACCTTTGTTCGCGAGTAATTATTGATATTGGCACAACAAAAAGACTGTGTCTGGATTTGAAAATAGTTTATGCCCCTTTCGGGGCTAAAGGCACTGTAATAGCCTGTCTTTTTAACTTTCTTATTAAGTTCGGAGAAAGACTTTAATCATAAGCCAAGCCCACTGCTAAATACATCCGATATTCTCCTTAATTTTAGAAGTTGTGATAAAAGTTACTTTACCTAAACTTCTCTCTCCATATTTGTAAGGCTCTCATTTGATTCTTGTCAAACATTAATCTGGAAAACTAAAAAATCATTTCTTTTAATTCGTTTTACAGAAATCCTCCTCCGTTATTTCGGATATAGTTTGAATAATTATCAAAAACGGGGTGCAGCCATGCGTAAGAGTTACACATTTGGTATTCCATTTGGACTCCAGAGAGAATCAGGACTCTTTTTAGATATTACAGAGGTCAGCCGGGGTATCGACTGTAACTGCATCTGCCCCGCTTGCAAAACTGATCTGTTAGCAAAGCAGGGGGAGGTCAAGCTTTGGCATTTCTCACACAGTACTGCTGTAGCCGGTGACTGTGATGGTCTGATGGAAGCCATCCGGGGAAAAATTATTGAAGTCATCAACGAGCACCAGGTTCTTGGTTTCCCAAATCTTCTCGCTGGCGACGATGGTGGGCCGGTTTCACTGAATGAGGTTATTGGAAGCGGCAGTATGTTCGGAGGCACAGCTGATCTGTTCGTAAAGGTTAATGATTTATGTGTGGCCGTCTTTCTGGACAGGGATCGTAGCATTTCTGCGAAGTTAACCTTTGACCACCTTCATCCTTCCGAAAGAGTTGCCGCATTGCGTATCGATCTTCCAGATATTGAATATGAAATCAGTCAGGTGCAGCTCGGGCGACGTAAAACAACATACAGTGAGTGCATTGAAAGCCTGATCATTGATGAGACCAGTTCCCGGGAATGGCTATATCATCCATTAATGCATGAACTTGAATCTGAACCTCTTCAGGAGTATCGGGGACGGGAGCCTTCAGAGGAAGGGCCTCTTCTTCAGCGCCTTGCTGACTGTAAGATGAAATTGCCTGATATCCTTCCGGGCAGTCATAACGCGTTAGTCAGGTTACAGCAGGATACGATTGTATGTCTGTGTCGGTTAACGGTTCGGGCTTATGACATCGCTCAGACCGATGAATTTCCTTTGTTCCTTCGCTATTTCAGGTTGCACTGCCTGGAAAACAGCGAACATGTCAGTTACGAAAGACTGATCTGCTGGCAGGAAATGATTTCAAAAACCCAGGAAGGCCAGTCCTTGACACAAAACGAACTTGAATATCTTCATGAGATTGTCCGCATCGCCTTATACAATCACCGGCTTAACAATGTCAGTATTTCAGATGTTAAAAACCATGACACAGGAAAGGAGAGCGGCAGGGTAGAGCCACAAAACTATTCACTCTTATAAATAAATTGGGCTTTGCGCATTAAACCCTTGCCGCAGGAGGTGTACCGCATATCCGGCACAGACAGTCAGTTTTTCTGGCAGCTTAAATTTGACACAGCTTAATATAGTGATTCATTAAACAGGTTCAGTATGCTGCCAGAACGTTTTAGTCGTTATGGGCGTCCGTTAGTTTTCTACTAACTGAACGACGACCAGCCTGCCGCCTTCCTCCTTTGACAGAACAAACTGAGCGTTATTCGTCAGTTCAATTTTTTCCCCAATGGCAATCTGTCGTTTATCCGGTAATGACATAAGCCCATTTATGCCTTCATTTACTAACCACCACTGATCGTTATGGAAAACAAAATACCCAACTCGTTTCCTTTGCAAATCGGTTGTACGCTCATTTGGCGCAATGAGGCGATTCACATGCCACGCATAGATTGACTGCCCGCTCCACACCATCAACCGGTGGTCGTCAGGACGATAACTGCCTTCCTTTCGGGAAGAATATAAATTTAGAACCGGTAATTTACCCTTGTATGGCGTACCGCAGTAGGGACAAACCGGCTTTGTCTTACCCGAGAAAACGTACCATTTCTGTTCACACGCCTTGTTCTGGCAGGGCTGTATCAGATCGACTGTTTTAACCAGGGCGCTTTCCCACTCATCGGCGGTCGGGCGTTTAGTGGCATCGTGTAAGCCATCTATAAAGGCGCGCTCAAACAAAGGTGTCAGATAAGGGCCCATGATGGTGTAAGGAATTTTCTCCGGGTCAGCCCAGGGCAGTGAAAAGGACGATAGCTGACTGACTTTGACTGCATTGCTTTTGTCTGTCGGATGTTCAATGAAGAGTGCCTTCTCACCCATAGATAAGGTCTCATCACGTACTTCATCCGACATGTCATGTATTTTTCCGCCACGTAGCGGATGACGGAAGAACAGATACATGTAGATAAGCACCGACAGCGCATGACGGTCAGTAGTAATGCTTGGCAATACGCGGTTCGGATCCTCTTTGGAAAGATGACTGGTTTTCACCACTTCCGGAGCGATAAAATCCGGGGTGCCCACCACGTCGGGAGGATACTTTCCAGGGACAACCAGGCCGTCTACGTCAATGATGCAGGCATGTCCCATTTCTGGATCGATAAGCACGTTTTTATAGCTTAGATCGCTGTGACAGAGACCTGCCGCATGCATCCTTCTGACGGCTCTTGTCAGCAGCAGACAGACCTTGAGATAGGTAAGCGTATTGCCTCGTTCACGTGGGTCGAGAAATTTGTTCTGGTTGCTGGCGCTGGCAAACCATTTGCCTTCCTTTTCACGACCTTTTATGCCAAGAAAATCATCGTTTTTAGAGCCGTATTTAAAGAAAAAGTAGCTTTTGTAGGTTGGAACCACGATGCCGATTTTATGCCCATGCTCAACAACATGGGTCGGCCAGCAAAACAGGTCCTTCCAGTATTCACCTCCGGACTGGCCAAAAATGTTTTGCCTGTAGCGTCCGGTGATCATATCAATCCGATCCCGGGCCTGCTCGTTCTGCGGTTTATGATAAAAAGCGACGACGTATGATTTATCAGGCGAAAAGTAAACATCCTTCATCGAGCCCGAACCAATTACCTCGTCAACATACTGGACTGTTTCGCCGTCCTTTGTTTTGCACGTAACGATATTTGCCATATTGATCACCGAAAAAGCGTATCCCTTACCACAACACCGCAATAGTGCGGTCATCATGGTTCCCTGTGGAGAAAAAGTTAAGCCAGTCGCCTAACCTCTCAGGCGCAATACTGGCGTCTGTAAGGACAGGGTTGAGCTCATCAACGAGACGGGTCCATTTTTCGTCACTGCGAAGCCCATTATCCGTCTCAAACAGAGGGTCTGAGACGCCGTCTGTCATGAGGATCAAGTGAGATACATCATTCCATTTACCCACGCTGATGCGGCCGCTAAACGAGGGGTCTGCGATAATGCTCTGGTCAAGGAAACGGGTTTGTCCTGCGTATTCTCCGCTATCGGGATTTCCCAGTATCCTGACTTTACCGGAAGGGCTGTATGCACCTATCGCACCATCACCAAGCCAGAATGCAGTCGCAAACAGCTCGTTATCAGTTCGTAGCGCTACAGTTGCCAGAAGGGTTGTTGAATAGGATTTCACAGGTTGTTCTGCACAAATGGCTTCGTTCTGGATACTGTTGACCGCGAGCGTAGCTGCCTGTTTAAAATGATGAAGCATGGCGTTTATTGTTGCCTGCTGATCGCTCCCTTCCCACGCCGTGATGTGCTGCTTTAAATGGACGCCTTTCACACCACTGAGCTGATTTAAAAGGTAATCGCCAGCCGTTTTGACTGCAATCCGGGAGCCTTCCCGGGAATTTACCGCACTACCGGCTCCGTCTGCGACCAGCATGACAGACCATCCTGTTTCCTGGCAGTGGTTGATGTAGAAGTCGTCATCTCTGAAGCTTCCGGCATGCTCATGAGAGCGTCCCCGGCGACTGGCGGCAGCAATACGTATATCACCCCTGACCAGGCCAGCAGCGTCCAGATGGGACTTAGGGTAGGGAGCGTCTGCTGGTGGCTCTACCACCTTCCACAGGCTTCTCGGATCGGGATTGATTATAAATAGCTGTTTTGTTTCACATTCGTCGTGCGACGTGCATGACCAGATTACTGAAAGCTCTATATCGCCGCTTTCGGTGGGAGTACCTGTCAGCAACTCCTGTTCTTTGTCAAAAGACAGGCCAATGTTCCGGGGAAAGACAACGTCCCTGACAGTAGCCTGCTGGCCCTCACCCAGAACGATAGCAACCGGCGAAGAGAAACGTTCGCCTGCGCGGGCGTTGGGGATCGTTATTTTAGCTCTCGGGGGAACGGCAGGTGGCACAGCTAAGCTGGCCCGCTGCTGGCCTGTCGGTATCTGCCCGGGTTTTAATACCAGGGAAGACAGGTTTTCGTCTTCCCTCTGTGCTGGTTTATCAAATTCGTAATAAGGCATCAGCTTCCAGAACGGAGGATGAGGCTCATTTTCTGGCAGGGGTTGCAGTGCTGATGTATCGGTAGCGTCAATGCCCGGGTTATCAGCAACACTTACGACCGTTTGTTGCTGATCGGAAAGACTGGATGCTGACGAGGCGGCAATCTCTGCGTCGTTATCACCTTCGCTAACCCGCGCAGATAAACCCTGTGCAAGGCTCTCAATCCGCTCTTTAAGCCGCATAATTTCTTCGGTAAGGGATGGGTCCTGCGATAGAAGTAAAAGCCGCTCACCTTCAACAGGGTGGCCCAGCTCAGACAGAACTAAGCGGATAATCTTCTCTTCAAGTAAAGCATTTTGCGACATCAACCTCTCCCTCTGTTTACGTCGAAGTTAGTGTTTCCGCCATCATTGCTGAATGACAGGCCTGTTTCACACCACGGGCAGATCACGTCATCCGGGCCGTCAATACACAGCAACTTTCCGCATGAGCACAGGGCAAACGCACTGGCATTACCGCAGTGGGGGCAACCCGGTACGCCATGCAGTTCGCTGGTATTTACCTGCAAACCGGTAGCGGTGGCATCTGACCACGCAAAATAGTCCTCATCGATGGGATAGCATCCGGCAATATTAAAGCTGTTCAGGTTCAGACTGAAATCGAGCCCGGAAACCCTTGCTGGTGGCCGTTCATACTTCATCAGGTACGGACGACGGGTCTTGCTGCAACGGCCGGTAAGCGTAACGCAGTTTTCGTCGTACGCTTTTACTGGCTCGTCCTTGGCCAGCCGGACTATGTATTCAGTCTGGCTGAGCTCAGGTTGTTTGTCGTCCCCGACGCTGCGGCTGTGCGCCGTAACCGAGGCCGTGATCCATTTGATGAAGCGGGTAAAGTCCCCTTCCTGAGATTCGGTGAACAGCATGACATTCTCTGTCAGTTGCCGCAGGATATTCAGGTCCGCTGACGGCCCCAGGCCAACGGCAATGA
This sequence comes from Atlantibacter hermannii, assembly GCF_009907385.1. Classification (GTDB taxonomy): domain Bacteria; phylum Pseudomonadota; class Gammaproteobacteria; order Enterobacterales; family Enterobacteriaceae; genus Atlantibacter; species Atlantibacter hermannii_A. Next base: position 19,228 of record NZ_JAAATR010000009.1, on the reverse strand, counting down.
GATTCACTTTACTCGCGTAGTGATCCTTCCAGCGCTTCACTTCTGCGGTTGTGTCGTCAGTCGGACGTCCGTCGGTAAGGAGATACACGACGGGTTTCCAGTCGCCTTTAGCCTCATGAGTGGTTTTTCTGACCTGGGTATCAATTTGCACGGTCAGCTCACGCAATGCAGCTCCAAGGCTCGTACCGCCGCCAACGGGAAGGCGGGGAGGGTAGAACGAGGCAATTTCGTGAAGAGGTACAATCGTACGGGCTACACCGGCAAATGCGATTACCGAGACCCAGGCTGTTTCAAGTGCGTGTGGATCCTTTCTTAAATCTCCGACGATCATTTGCAGACCATCAGTCATTTTTTTCAGGTTTTCACCAATCATGGACTCTGAACAGTCCAGGACAAAAAACACGGGAAGGCGTCTCATAATTTTCCTCGTACGGCTGGTACGGCCAGCAGAAAACGTTGCTGTACAGAAAGGTGCTGCCCGGAAACAGCACCTTTCTGTCTGTCAGAGCACCAGCTGGATTTCTGGTGGAGGAGGGGGAAGGGTATCAGTTCCGTTATTAATCCCCGCGCTTGTGCTGCCGGAAGACACGCTGGCCGATACCCATTTAAAGAAACCTGCAAACGCGGTTGAATCTAGCGTCTCCAGAGACACAACCTTATCGGTGAGCTGTTTTAAGTGCTCATGGCCTGCTTTAGGACCAACGGCGCAGGCAATGATGGATCCGAATCCCCGGCCGCGAATCGCTTTTACCGCTTCACCGTACGCCAGGGCATCAGAAGGGGTTCCATCAGTCATCAGGAATACCAGAGGACGCCAGTCTCCTTTGGTATCACCATCTGAGCGACGTACATCCCGTTCAACACACTGCATCAGACATTCAAGGGCAGCACCGGTGAACGTCCCGCCTGCGCTTGGCACAACGATGTCAGAAAACTGGAAGTCTTCCAGCGGCGTGAGAGGAATGAACTCACGCGCCTCATTGTCATAGGTGATAATGGAGATATGAACGCTTTCGAGGGCGTAGGGATCCTGGCGAAGAGCGCTAAGCATCGCCTGAATTCCAACGTTAACGGAATGGATTGACTCACCGCGCATCGAGCCGGATGTGTCGATAACAAGGTAAACAGGCAGGCGGCGCATCACATGTAATTCCTCAGGTGCGAGACAAACGAATCTGATTCTGAAGGCTCACCAATTGCCCTGAGTTTCCAGCCTGTAGCCTCGCGTATCAGCTCGGCAAAGACCATGGAGCGCTGGCTGGCGAAGGCGGGTCCGCCAGAAAGATCGAATCGTGCCATTTCAATATTACGGGCATCTACTGCCCGGATGAAGGCATTCTGAACTTTACCAAAGTGCTGCTGGAGCTTTTCACCATTGTAGATCTGAACGATGAACACAATTTTCTCGTACTGAGCGTCAAGGGAATTCAGGCGCACAATAATTTGCTCATCGTCACCGTCACCGGCTCCGGTTCGGTTATCGCCCGTCAGCCAGATATTGCCTGACTTATGGCGAAGGCTGTTGAAAAAGATGATATCGCCATTCACAAGCGTTGGTTTACCATTTTCCACATTGCCGAGATCGGTCACCTTTCCGGCTGAATTACACAGGAAAGCGATCACATCAAGGTCGTATTCTTCTTCTTTTTTACCAAAGATCCCGCCGAGAAAACCTTTCTTTTCCTCATTAATATCCCAACCGAGGCCGATAGTAACGGACGAGAGATCGTATTCATTTTTTTTCAGGCTTACGCCCTGGCCTTTGCTCAGACTGACAGACATGATATCCCCTTAATCAATAAAATTATAAGACCACATTTACTTCTGGCGGCGGCGGTGGCAGGTCTTCAAGACCGATCACTTCTTTTTTGCTGGACTCCACTTTCTGACTGCCTACCGAAATGCTCGCACTGACCCATTTAAAGAAAGCTTTAATCGTCGAACTGTCAGCTGTATCGAGCTGAACCACGATTTCAGTGATTTCTTTGAGGACGCTGGTATCGGCATCATGCCCGGCTGCACATGCCACAACAACGCCGGTTCTGGCCGCTTTAAAGTCATTCAGGCCTTTACGCCAGTCATCATTCGGACTTCCATCCGTCATCAGGAATACAAGGGGACGCCAGTCACCTTTAGTGTCAGCCGTCGTTTTCTGTACTTCTTTGGCAATGGAGCTGGCCGTGAGGGAAAGCGCTTCGCCAAGAGACGTGGTGCCGCTGGCTGTTAGTGCTGGCATCTGGAAACTCAGGAGGTCTGTCAGGGGGACTGCCTGTCGGGCTGAAGAATCAAAGGTGATCACTGACACGTGAGCCGTTTCGAGTGCATACGGATCCTGTTTCAGCGTGGTAAGCAGCGTCTGAACGCCATTTTTAACCGCTTCGATAGGCTCTCCGTGCATAGAGCCGGACGTGTCGAGTAGCAGATATACGGGTAAGCGTCTCAAATGTAATTCCTTCTTAAGAGATCGGAAGAGGAGAGTAGTTTCAGGAAGAGGCCAGGGTTTGTTGATTTGATAAAACGGCACGACATCTGTCGGGTGGAGATTAAATACTCAGAAGCGGCATTAAAGAAATAAGTTAACCACCATAGAATTACCGACATGTGAATGGCCTCTTATCAACAGAAAAATAATTCAGACCGGACTGGAATATAAGATTTCTGAAAAAACTCGGACAAATAAACTGTCTTATGTATGAAATTCATCATACATCACAGATCTGCATGAATGGAGTGTAAAACGCCCAAAGATTGATGTGTAGCACAAGAGGATGTCAAGACACCAGGTTTTGTAGTCAGTAAGGCGCTGCTGGCATTGCGGGAGGAGAATAGATCAAAACTACGTCACGCCAATACAGAGGTAAAATATGACAAAACCGGGGTTTTCACCCCGGTCTGAGATTTAGCGTCAGGACTTTTTAGCGCTGTATTCTTTTATCAGTTCGTCAACGGAGTGCAGAGCCAGCTTCTCTACCGCTTCACTTCGGGTCGAGCCACTCAGCGCAGCCAGACGGTCAATTTTTCTTAAGATCCGCATGCGTAGCGATAAGGACACGGCTGTTTTTTTATCCTTATCGAGTACGACCTTCCCTGTAGACTCACCGGTTTTCAGTTCAGCATTCTGTGCGAGCGCTTCATTCATCCGGCGAAGGGTCTTTTTATCCAGCTGGCCCGGATTAACGAGATGGTAGGAATGACCTGCCTTGCTGTATTTGATCTCCGCAGAATATGACTCGCGTAGCTCTTTGAGGGCCCGGGTTAATGTCGGCTCTGAGCATTCCAGACTGGTTATAATGTCGGCAGCGGAAACGGGCTTGCCGGTGCCCAGTAAGTTGGCAAGCTTAAAAATCCGGGCCTGTCTGGTATTTAATTGCATCGTAAGATTTAGCCTGCTTAAAGGGTTAGTGGTTCAATAGGCTGAAAAATGAAGGTACTGCTCATCTTTCGAATAACCGGGTGATCGCCTAACGCTTCAACCGGATCAATGTGTTCTATGCCTGCAAAATTTACTGACGACATCTGGCTGCGAGTGCATTTGCAGGACAGGATATACTCATCCTCCAGATAGCCGGTCCGCTTACTGACCCGTTGCGTAAAGCCTGACACAATCACGTTGTCGAAAGGTAGCGTATGTAAAACGATACCGACCAGGCGGAACAAGCAGCCATGGACGTGGCGGGCATAGTTTTCGCGTACGGCTTTTTGCGTCATGGCTTTTTCCGTCAGCTCCGTGCCCCGGGCATTAACGCCGTAAATCTTATCAGGGAAATCTTCAATCTCAGCTAAATCAACGTCCAGCAGGACTGCTGATAGCTCCGGCTTTACTTCAAATGCAACAATCGTTTCACGCGGCCATTCAGTTTCTGCCAGCACACCCGCCAGGTATGATTCGAAAAACGCGGCGTCTGTCCGGAACTGCTGCCGGGCATCTGCCTGAGCCGTGGCGAGCCGTTTTTCATGTTCTTCTGCTTCAAACTTCCAGTTTGCATACTGTTCGGCCCAGGCCGTCCGTTGTTGCTGGTACCGGTGCTGTCGAAGGGTATTCTCACGCTCCACATCAATCAGCTCCTGCTGCCACCGGCGAAGATTTTCGGCGTGGCGCTCAGCTTTAGCTGATTCCGATTCAAACCATTTACCCAGAAAACTAATGCCTTCGCTCTCGGCAGGCTTTTCCGGCAATGCAAGGTAGTCTGGCTTTTCTGGACGCACCGGTGCCGGAACCTGAAAAGGCGACGTTCTGTTATGCAGGTATACTGCTTCCAGCTCTGCCCAGCTGATGCCTGTTTTTGGATCCGGCGTCAGCTCGTGAATATTACGGATTGCGGTTACCGCTGACATGAGTTCAGCGGCTTCCTGCTCAAGCGCCTGTCTGAGCCCCGGGTCGGTTGCCGTCCGGTTTCCACCTCCGGAACGCGCGGCCCGGTCAAGCCGGGTACGGTAACTCAGCCCGGTACCGGGCAAGCCCAGATTGGCATAGGTCCCCCGGCTACCAAAAGAAACGGAAGCACCTCTCGGCCCGACACTCAGGCTCGGTGCACCGTTACTCAGGTTGAGGCGAACGCCAGGAATAATGTTGATCGACTTTCTGAACCTGAACCCCATTATGATTTCCTTAATGATGCTGGGTCACGGTAAGTAATCTGATTCCATCAGCGCTTTGCTCGTTCTGTAACCCATAAAAACGAGCTCTGTCCAGAATGCCAGCCGCCCAGCGGCGATGTGTGGCGGGTTCACACATTGCTCCCTGCGACTTAAACACGGCCTGGGTAGAGTTCAGGATCCGCAGAGCGTCAGAATACTCACCCTGAGTGACCATCAGCGCGTTTTGAATGACCTCTATCTGACCCGGGTGAATGGCCGTTTTCCCAACAAGCCCATGTGCCATATCAAGAGCCAGCTCTCTGGCCATAACGGCATGATCGTCAATATGCTCACATACGGGCGCGGTCAGGGCAAAATCACGCGGGCCGAAGACTGAAACGAGCATTTTGATGACGTAGCCCATCGGGCTGTCATACAGCGTCAGGTCCCGGGGGCGGCGAAGCGACACAACGTTCATAAGATCGTTGCCGCCGATTCGAAGCGCAATAATGCGGTCGTGGCAGGGATGTTCCACCAGGCGAGTGGCCAGCTCGCGCATCTGAACCACGTCAAAGACGTCTTCTGTTTCCAGCGTTGGCATCATGCACAGGTGAGTCCCGCCCATGATATCCCACCATTCAGCTAACGAACTGAGGGTAAATTTCGGCAACACAAACCCATCGACAGCGGAAAGATCATAATGCGCTTTTAACCATCTGCCCATGTCGGCATGCCGGGGGCGAATGAACACCAGAGGCCAGTCATTTTTACCCAGGCTACGCATGCTGTTACTGAGCTCGTGCAGCAGGTGCTCCAGATTTTTGAGGGCGATGGGGATGTCTGCTTCACTGACAGCATCCTCCAGGCAAATCACCAGAGAGCGCAAACCCGGGATTTTCCCGTGCAGGACGGCATCAGCAATATCTTCCCGTGTTGCAGGCATGTATAGCGTGGCTCCCAGATTCCAGGGAGAAAGACGATTTTTCATCAGAGTACCTTCTTGATAATGGTTACAGCCCGATACTGGCCGAGGGTTCCCCCCATTTCTGTAACAACTATTCCCTTTTCACGAGCAAGCCCTACAAGCAAGGCAACGTCCGGGTCGTCAATAGAACGCACAAATACATGGTCCGGTACCCGACGTAATACAGCCCGGGTTGCTTCAGCAATACCGGGTTTAATACGATTGACGCTGTCCACTTTAAATTCATCGGCCAGGAACGCGATAACGTCGCGACTTGTCTGCCATAAGACCCGGGCTGACTCCATATTCCAGCTCAGGGTAGCGAGGGATGACGGGGTTAACTTCTTACGGAAATGGGCGACGGTATCGACAAGCATCCGGCTGCATTCGAATTCACTGAGATGCTCGCAAACCATGCACCCATGTAATCCTTCAGAGGACCATACTGACCGGGAGATCAGGCCTGATACCGGCGCACCCATGATGCCAAAAGGAATGAGCCAGTCATCATCACTGGCTGCAAGCCAGGAGCAGCCACAGGGATCGGCCAGGACAACCAGTCGCGGCTGCTCAGGATAGCCCGGGCGATCTTTCAGTGCGCGTACAAGCTCTCCGGTAATTGCGCCTTTACCTGTCCATCCGTCAACAAAGACAATACCGCTGGTACCATGGCGCTCTTCAATGACGTCGAGGGCTGCACCGTCAATTCCACGATCCCGGATAATGCTGATACCGTAATGCCATGAGGTTTTCCCCATGTCACGCAGGGCCTGGTGCAGCATAACGCCGAGCGGCACGCCAGCTCTGACGAGACTGGCCAGTACAATGGGCTCATCACCGAAGCGTTCGGCCAGAGCAATAGCGAGCTGTGTGACTTCTTTTGCAAGTCTCTCTGCGCCCCGATCCAGCGCCCGGTGAAACAAATCAAGATGCCATTGTGTTGGCGCTGGCTCCTGACTGAGCATGTCCGAATAATGTTTCTTCCCTGACTGAATCAGCTCTTCTTTTTGCTCAACCGGCGTCATCTCAATGACTACCGGCTTTAGCAGAAATTCCACGTCACCGGGCTGGTATGAGCCGGTAAATGTGTCATGTGGCTGCATTTTAATTTTCTCCAAAAATTCGCTGTGAAATGGCATCTGCAAACTGACTCTGACGCGGGATGCCAAACCAGCTGCACAGTTTCATAAAACGATGATCGCTCAGGCTGTCGCCCAGACCAATTACGGGGAAGACTCCGCGTTCAGCCCGAAGTTTTTCAAGAAGCCATCTGACTGCCAGCCCTTTCTCAACCGCGGTGGGAAGCCAGGCCACGTTATTACTGTTGCGGTGGATGTAGAAGCCCTCGGTCGGAAACACCGTTTCTATCTCATCTGCAATGGCATTGAGCTCGTCAAGGCGGGTGCTGTCGCGGTGCTTCATCACCATATAAACCGCCGTTTCACCGTATTCGAAGTTCAGCCTTGCCCAGGCATTGATCCCTTTTGCGTCCATCATTTCAGTGATCAGACGCTGCATCGATGTCAGCTTTTCCTGATAGGGAGCCAGCTGGCCGAGCATATGGGCCTTCCACTCCTCGTCGGGTTTGCCTTCTGGCGTGAGAATGACGGCCCCGTGAGTGGTGATTGCCCAGGAGTGGAAAGGGATCCGTACGCGGCTGATTTCTTCAGTTCCCCGTGCGGTAACGGGTATGAGTTCAGCCTGCTCCAGGAGCCAGTCCACCAACATGGACTGTTCTTCCGTCATAAAGCTTCGTGGATTCAGGGTGCGATCAACGGCACCGGTACGGAATGGCTCCAGGGCCAGCTCGTCCACCATTTTACGACGGGTCTGAAAGAGCGTGTCGTCAAGGTCGCTCAGAACAACGGGTTTATTCATAGGTAACAATCTCCACGACGGCCGCAACCTCAGCCAGCGCTTTAAGAAGCTGCGTGTCAATACTTTCTGCGGGTGTCTCAGTACACACAAGAATGCGGTCAAACTGCTGGTGGGCGACGTTATAGACAAAATTGGGGATGCCCAGCCCGTAGTTATCCGTAAAGGAAATGGCGGACTCAATGGCATAACCAACGGCGATAGGGGAGCGGGTGGTCGATCCATAAAATGCCTGTGCTCCGGCAGCTTCGAGCCGTTCAGCAAGCAGGAACGGCTCCCAGACGAATTCCCCGGTCCCGAGAACCAGAATACGTTCCCCCTTGTGGACGGAGACCTCATGGCCGAGATCGGCCGCAGGTGCGAGCATCCCCAGTCGGCCCCAGGACTGTTTTCCCTGGATGTCCCATTCTCCTCGTGAAGTTACGTTGACTTTCGGCATGTCCGGGACAGGTGCATCAGGTAATGGGGTCCATCCCCACTTACCGCTTACAAGAGAAACCGAAGTGACTGGTAAGGTGCTGCGCTCGGACAAGGCTTTGCCACTCCAGTCGGTAAGCGTAACGGCTATAACCTGTTCAATATGTTGAAGCTTGCCGGTATTACGCAGGGCTGAAAGCAGGTTAATAAAGGTATTACCGGTGGTTGCCTCGTCATCAATCAAAACCAGCGTTCGTGCGTTGGTAACACGACGTCTTTTCTCTTCATCATCTGGCAGATAGATCAGATGATCGGTGGCGTGGCTGTGTTCTTCCTTGAACTCGCAAAGCAACGTGCCATCAACCGGGTGACGGGTAGAGGTCAGATAGACAGATTCAGGATGCTGGTGGCGCACTTCATCAAATACACCGGCCCCAAGCCCAACGGCGGTTTCAGCCATACCGATAAACAGTACGGGTCCTGTCAGTGTCGAGGGGAACTGGCTGGCAAGCTGTCTGTAGGCCTGCCGCATGACTGAGGGTGGCACGGGAATGTGCCTGCCGAGTACTTTGCTGACAAACAGAAAGGCGCGTTTCGGGTTACGTCTTTCAGCGATGTCAAACAGGTCATCGAGCGAAACTTCACCCTGGTCGCGGGTTACCTGAATCGTACCGCATGAGAGGGTACGGCGATAAATCATATCTTCGAGGATATCAGACATAAATACGCCTTAATTCAGAAGGTTAGAGAGTGATTCCGGGTATGCAATTACATCCGTAATGGATCTCACCGCAACCGGAGAAAAGGTGTTTTTAGCGCTCTGGCGCACCATATCTTCAGACATCAGACCGAGCTTAAAGGCAGCAAATAACCCAGGAAGGTTCACCCCGCTGTGAAGGGTATAACCCACCCCCCCTGACGGACGCATGTTGGTTTCAAGCAGCACCGGGTTGCCATTCACATCGTTTCGCGTCTGAACATTCACCAGCCCGTCGGCCTTCATAACCCTGGCGCAGTCACACGCCAGTTCCCAGGCGCTTCCTTCGTTTACCAGATACTGGATAACCCCTTCCTTACGGCGTCCCACGGCTGCGAGTATTTCGCCCTTATCCGCGAGGATATCGACGGAAAATTCCGGGCCTGGCAGGTACGGCATCAAAACAAGGGGTTTAAACGACTCAGCAGCTGATGCTGCTGCAATATACTGTTGCGGACTGACCAGACGATGTTCGGGATGATTAAAGACGGCCATAGGCGAAGCACTGTCATCAAAGCGCCAGAATCCCATGCCATAGATACCCGTCACCGGCTTCACGCATACCGGGCTGTCAGTGAACGGCGGGGCCGCGAGGTGTGTTTTTAATTCTGCCAGCGTATTCACCCGCCAGGATGGTACGACCGGGAGACCCTTTTGCTCCATAAACTGAGCAAAAGTAACTTTTTCGTCAGCCAGAGTTAACCAGTCGACGCCCGTTGCACCGGTAGTAAGGGTGGCACCGGTCGATTCAATGGCTGAACGGTGTTCTTCAAACCACTGGCTGTTACGGCCAGTATGAATATGGTGGATGCCGTAGGACTGAATGGTTTCCTGGATAAACTGAAGACGTTTTTGAGGATCTTCAGGTTCAGTCAAAGAATAGTCGGCAACGGAAAGGATTTCATTTCTTTCGTTACGGTGGGAGGCAAAAACGGTAATGGCAAAATTATTTTTTTTTGCAAATGATTTTACCCCCTGAATAATATCTCGCTGGGAGGATAAACCTTCCATAAACCAAATTTTCTTGTTCATTTTTTTTAATTATCCGGAACGCCATGCAAATTTATGATTGAGAAGTGAGTCTATGAGTGTCTAAGCTACATGTCAATCATAATATGATTTATAACTCCTGTGGTTATGGAGTGCGTCAGGTTTTTTGGATTCCTGATAACACATTGATATTTAAATTAAACTTAGAAAATTAACACCCTGAAAAGGATTTCTTTTTGTGTTTTTACAGAAAACTACCAAAATTTCCCTTGTCAGAGAACTTCATCATGATATGATTTTCTTCGTCAGTTACTAAATATACCTTTGATTGTCTCGGTCATTACCATTTTAAGGAATAAAACATGGTTTCATTAGTTAAGAACCAGACGGTATCACTCAGCAAAGAATCATCTGCATTAAGCCAGCTTCATTTCGGTCTCGGTTGGGATCCGGTTAAGAAAAAAGGTCTTCTTGGAGGATTGTTTGGAGGCAACGACTCAATCGATCTCGATGCTGGCTGCGTATTAATGGACAGCACCGGTAAAACAATTGACACCATCTGGTTCCGCAAACTGGAATCCACCTGCGGCGCTGTTGTGCACAGTGGCGATAACCTGACCGGTGAAGGTGACGGTGACGATGAGGTGATTAATGTCAACCTCTCCCGACTGCCTGCAAACGTTGAATACCTGGCGTTTACGGTAAACAGCTTCCGTGGTCAGTCGTTCAATGACGTCGAAAACGCGTTCTGCCGCGTTGTCGATCAAACCGGCAAAGAGCTGGCTCGCTACAAGCTGACTGAGCAGGGCTCACATACCGGGATCGTTATTTCTTCGCTGCGCCGTAATAACGGCAACTGGGACTTTACCGCCCTTGGCCATGCCTGTCGCGGCCGCACAATTGACGATATGCACTCCGATATCGTTTCAGCGGTTATTCGCTAATGAACCTGACGCCGGGGGGCAATGCCCCCGTTCCAGCCCAGGAGTTGCGGGTCCGGATCACCTCGGGCGGCCAGGTGGATGCTTCGGCGTTTCGCCTGTATGCCGACGGGAAGGTGCAGGGTGATGCGGACATGGTGTTTTATGGTCAGCCACGTAACGATGATGGTACCGTCAGCCTGGTCAGTGAAGGCCAGTACTCAACCTTTACTGTCGCGCTCAACCGGCTGAAACCTGATGTCCAGAAAATTGCGTTCACCGTGACCTGTGACGGTGGGCAGACGGTGTCCGGTCTTCGTAATCTTTCCATCGACGTGGAGCAAGGGGCTACCGGCCTGGTTAGCGGCAGTGTCGAACTGAGCGGCCGTCAGGAAGCAGCCTTAATTCTGGGTGAATTTTACCGTCGTAATAATGACTGGAAATTCCGCTTCGTTGCGCAGGGGTTCAACGGTGGACTTAAACCGCTGGCAGAGCATTTCGGCGTAAATATTGCCGACGAACCGGCTCCCGCAGCCCCGACTCCTCCGGTTGTAACCCCTCCGCCAGTTGAGACAAAAATCAGCCTGAGCAAGGTATCGCTGACAAAAGAGAAGCCTGCAATCAGCCTGACCAAACGGGATAACTTCGGTGAAATCCGGATCAACCTGAACTGGCACCGGGGCAGCGGCAAATCAGGCTTTGCAGGCATGTTCGGCTCCAAAGGAATCGACCTGGATCTGGGGGCCTTTGTTGAGCTTCAGGACGGGTATAAATCGGTCATTCAGGCGCTCGGTAATGCATTCGGTGATTATCGCGATGAACCGTATGTTCAGCTCAAGGGCGATGACCGGACGGGTGATGTATCAGACGGCGAGTGGCTGCATATCAATGGACGTGAATGGAAGCATATCCGCGAAGTGCTGATTTACGCCTTTATTTATGAAGGTGTTCCCAGCTGGGACAAGACTGATGGTGTGGTCACCATTCATGTGCCGGATCAACCGCCCATTGAGACCCGCCTGACCGAAGGTGAAAACCGTCGCACATTGTGCGCCATTGCCAGACTCGTAAACGAAAACGGCGCAATTAAAGTCGAGCGAATTAACCAGTACTTCAAAGGCCAGGACGAAATGGACCGGGCATTTGGCTGGGGATTTCGCTGGAGCGCCGGTTCTAAATAACACAGCAACAAAGGAAACAGGTATGAGCTTTTTCGACAAAGTTAAAGGTGCCATTAACTCAGGCCGTGACGAACTGACCCGCCAGGTTGGCCGTTTCAAAAACAAAAAATTCATGCAGGGCACCGTTGCTGTATGTGCCCGTATTGCCGTATCGAGTGACGGCGTAAGTTCGGAAGAAAAGCAGAAAATGATGGGCTTTCTGCGCTCTTCAGAAGAGCTGAAGGTCTTCGATACCAATGAGGTGATTGAGTTCTTCAATAAACTGGTTTCAAGCTTCGATTTCGATGTTGAAATCGGCAAGGGCGAAACCATGAAATACATCCTGGCGCTGAAAGATCAGCCTGAGGCCGCTCAGCTGGCCTTACGTGTTGGTATTGCCGTTGCGAAAAGTGACGGTAACTTCGATCAGGACGAGAAACTGGCCTCCCGCGAGATCGCTATCGCGTTGGGCTTCGACCCGGCTGAATTTGGCCTCTGATCCACATCCCTAAGGGTAAAATATGGTTTCCACACACATCGGCTTCCCGACTGAAACGGTCATTGTTTTTATTGCGCTTTCAGTCGGTGCCATCTTTATTGACCTGTTTATGCACCGTGATGACAAGCCTATTTCGCTGAAGAGTGCGGCGCTCTGGTCCGTATTCTGGGTTGTGGTTGCGATGGCATTTGCCGGTTTCCTCTATATCCACCACGGTGCTGAGGTTGCCAGTCTGTTTGTCACGGGTTATGCGCTGGAGAAAGTGCTGTCGGTCGATAACCTGTTCGTCATGATGGCCATCTTCTCCTGGTTCGCCGTTCCGGATCGTTATCGCCACCGTGTTCTCTACTGGGGGATCATTGGTGCCATTGTCTTCAGGGGCATCTTTGTCGCCATCGGTACGAGCCTGCTGAGTCTGGGGCCGTATGTTGAAGTTGTCTTCGCTATTATCGTTGCCTGGACAGCGGTCATGATGCTTAAAAGCGGTGATGACGATGATGAAATTGAGGATTACTCCCAGCATCTGGCTTACCGCATGGTTAAACGCTTCTTCCCTATCTGGCCGAAGCTCAGAGGGCATGCCTTCCTGCTTAACCAGAAGGAAGTGGATGCTGAACTGGCGAAACCAGAAAACAGCGATGTCACCATTGGCCGTGGTAAAAAAGCGGCGCTGTATGCGACCCCGCTGTTCCTGTGTGTGGCTGTGGTTGAACTCTCGGACGTAATGTTCGCGTTTGACTCGGTACCGGCAATCATTGCCGTCAGTCGTGAACCGCTTATCGTCTATAGTGCCATGATGTTTGCTATCCTGGGCCTGCGTACTCTGTACTTTGTCCTTGAGGCACTGAAACAGTACCTGGTTCATCTGGAGAAGGCCGTTATCGTGCTGCTGTTCTTCATCGCGGCAAAACTCGGCCTGAATGCGACCGATCACATCTGGCATCATGGTTACAGCATCGCGGCAACAACCAGCCTGTATGTTGTACTGGGTGTACTGGCGCTGGGCATTCTCGCAAGCGTCATGTTCCCGGGCAAACCTGAATCTGAGGAAAAGGGGAGTTAATCCCCTTAAGTGTTAACCTGAACAATTACTAATCGAAGAGGTTATTTTATGAGTGTTTCTCTTTCCAAAGGCGGGAACGTCTCCCTAAGTAAAGCAGCTCCGTCAATGAAAAACGTCCTGGTGGGCCTTGGCTGGGATGCGCGTTCAACAGACGGTCAGGACTTTGACCTGGATGCTTCAGCATTCCTGCTGGCCTCAAACGGCAAAGTGCGCGGCGATTCAGATTTCATCTTCTATAACAACCTGACGTCATCCGACGGTTCCGTAACGCACACCGGCGATAACCGCACCGGTGAGGGCGATGGTGATGATGAATCGCTGAAAATTAAACTGGACGCCGTCCCGTCTGAAGTTGACAAGATCATCTTCGTTGTGACCATCCACGATGCTCAGGCTCGTCGCCAGAGCTTTGGTCAGGTATCCGGTGCGTTTATTCGTCTGGTTAATGACGATAACCAGACTGAAGTTGCTCGCTACGATCTGACCGAAGATGCGTCCACTGAGACTGCCATGCTGTTCGGCGAGCTGTATCGCCACAATGGTGAGTGGAAATTCCGCGCAGTAGGTCAGGGTTATGCTGGTGGTCTGGCATCTGTATGTGCTCAGTACGGCATTAACGCGTCCTGATCAAAAAGTAACTTTTCTACCCGGGGCTGTTAATGCAGCCCTCATTCAACTGTTTGCAGGAGCTAAAAATGGCAGTTTCTCTCGTAAAAGGCGGCAATGTATCTCTGACCAAAGAAGCACCAACCATGAATGTTGCTATGGTTGGCCTAGGCTGGGATGCCCGTGTAACCGATGGTCAGGGTTTTGACCTGGACGCTTCCGTGTTCGCAGTAGGCGAAGACGGTAAAGTGTTGTCAGATGCGCATTTCATTTTCTTCAATAACAAAACCAGCCCTGATGGCGCGGTAGAGCACCAGGGCGACAACCGTACCGGTGAAGGCGACGGCGACGATGAGCAGGTCAAAATCGATCTGACCAAAGTCTCAGCAGATATCAAAAAACTGGTGTTTGCCGTTACCATCTATGATGCAGAAGCGCGTAAACAAAACTTCGGCATGGTGAGCAACAGCTTCATGCGCGTTTACAACAACGACAACGGCACGGAAATTGCCCGTTTCGATCTGTCTGAAGATGCCTCAACCGAAACCGCTATGGTCTTCGGTGAACTGTATCGTCATGGCGCTGAGTGGAAGTTTAAAGCTGTCGGTCAGGGCTTTGCCGGTGGCCTGGCGGCTCTTGCCTCCCAGCACGGCGTTAACATCTAAAATAACGCTGAATCATACCCCGGCAATGCCGGGGTTTTTTTTGGTTGCGATCCGCTATCAGGAGGGGGGGGGCAGAAAGGGTTCGGGAATCTCAGAAAGCAGAGAGATGTTAATTCTGACGTGAGCCTTTTAAAGGCAGGAAACGGATTTTTCTCTGGTTGCTGGTTAAAGCCTGTATTCCGTGCCTTATATCAACAGCATGCCCCTCTGATATATGTTACGTTTGCGACTTATGAAGGCACGGGTTCTGGAAGATAAAATACCCGACCAATGGAAATTCCAATTCAACAGGTATAGAAACTTCAACGTGATGAAATATGGTGTCACACCATATATACGCCTCACCAGAAATCCAGCGTCCTGAACTAAGCCAGGGGAACCTATATAAACGCTGCGCTTTAAAATAATCAAAAATCAGGAGAGTTAATGTGAATCTACAATCCGGACAAAACATACCACTTCAGCAATCTGCGATCAGGCTGAATCTTCAGTACCCTACCAAATCCGGCTTTAAAGGCGAACCCGATACCTGCCTGTTCCTGCTTAATGCTCAGGGAAAGGTCAGCGGCGATTCTGACTTTATCTTTTACAATAATCTGTCTTCTCCTGAAGGGGCAGTAAAGCTCGTTACCGGTTCTCAGCAGTCCAGCATTGAGATAGCACTGGATCGTGTTCCTGCGAACATCAGTAAAATTGCAATCACAGTTGTCATTGATGGTGAAGATACCATCAGTGGGCTCAGTTCGTTGAGCATGCAGGCTCAAGGAATCGCTGAGTTCCAGGCTGAGACTCAGGGCCGCAGTGAGAAAGCAATTATCCTGGGTGAAGTATATCGGCACAATGGCGCCTGGAAGCTTCGTGCGCTCGGGCAGGGTTTCAACGGTGGTCTTGAGCCTCTGGCCATTAGCTATGGCGTTGATGTCGCACAGCCAGCTCCGCAGCCAGCAAAGCCTGCTCGTATCAGTCTGGAAAAGAAACTGGAAACCAGATCTCCGCGCCTTGTAAGCCTCGCTAAAAAAGCCTCGGTCAGTCTTACTAAAAATAAACTGGACACCCTTGAGGCAGCGGTTGCATTTGTACTTGACGCATCCGGCTCAATGAGTGGCCAGTTCAGTAAGGGTAACGTTCAGTCTGTGCTGGACCGCATCGCCGTTCTTGCCGCCCAGTTCGACGACGACGGTGAAATGGATGTCTGGGGATTTGGAGAGAAGCATAAGAAGTATCCAAACGTCACACTGGACAACCTGGACACATATATTCAGTCCATTCGCGGGGCTGGAAAGCGTTCAGCCTGGGAGAACCTGCCGGGCCTCGGAGGGACAAACAACGAGCCTCCTGTGATGGAAGAAATAGTCGACTACTTTAAGGACTCGAAAATCCCGGTGTATGTTGTATTTATTACCGATGGCGGGATCAGCAAGACCCGGGCGATTAAAGATGCAATCCGGCGTTCTGCCAACTACCCCATCTTCTGGAAGTTTGTCGGCCTGGGTGGTTCAAGCTACGGTATCCTCAAAAATCTGGATGACTTTACTGACCGCCGGGTTGATAACACCCACTTCTTTGCCATGGATGATTTCGGTTCGATTAGCGATGAAAAGTTATATGATAATCTACTGGAAGAATTCAGACCGTGGATCGATGAACCAAAAAGGTTAGGCATCCTTTAATACGCACAGTTTGAGCTTGGTTGAATGAGCTCTACAGCAGCTTAATACTGTAGAGCCTTTGTTCATTGGAAATCGTACAGGGAGGCGCATATGGACCGCATCAAGTACCTGAAATGGATAGCTGAAGAATCACCAAGTACGGCTCAGCAGCTGGTGGCCTGGTTAAACAGAGCAAGGCACTATACGCCCGACATGAAAGAGCATCAGGCAGGTGTACAGATTCAAGAAAAGGGGATTGTTGTAGGGCTTAGACAAAGTACTAATCGTTATCATGGAGATTGTCTGACCATACATGTGGTACGGCTTCCGGAAGAAATACAAAACAAGGGATGGTTTAAGTCTTTTCTGAAGCTTTGCTGTGAATCGAATCCCTGGTGCGATGTTGTAATAGAAGACGTGAAAAACCCATATTTATTAAGCTTTTGTAAGAAACTAAACTTTACTGTATTAGATGAATTTTACCCGAATACTTACATAGTAAACACAGATGCCATTATGAGTTTACCTATCCCACCCTTAGGGAGATACGAAACCTATCTTTATTAAACCTGCGAACCTTTACCGGTTGCGTGGGGAGCGGATGGACTTCGGCTAAAGAAAAATCACATCGTCTATTTTGACCAGAAAAAGCTAATCTGCTTGATGTAATGCAGAAACGCATTACATTAATATCTTCTCCCAACAATCACCTGAACAATTCCCTGATTGCTTTTCACCTCATACCAGTGCTGGCTCATAGTTAGTCCTTAAGCAAATTTGTTATCGGAATAAAGAACGAAGCCAGCCTCATCGAGGCGCATAACCTTCTTCCCTTAACGCCTGTTGTAATTTTTCAATTGCGCTTTTCATTACCCAGGCTTCTTCGTCACTCACAGCACAGCCACGAAGATCGCTCCAGCTCAGACGTTTAACTAATTGAGCAAGGGCCATAGTTTCATTCTCATCAAGCTGCAAACTCAGTGTCTCAATACCTTCCACTATCTAACCTCCCTTATACTGAAAAATGGCGCTTTATTTCTGACCAGATGCCGAAGCCTTGAATGCGGCCGGAACTGCCGTTGTTTCTACTTTACAGAAATGGAATTAAAAAGTGGTGGTGCTGGGCACGTTTCTTTTCCAGTCGGGGTTTAAGCCAGAGCCGAAACTCATTCAACTTCTCAGCAGCCAAAACCGCTTCAACGGGGAAAACTTTATATTTACCCTGCTGCTGAGGTTCACCCAACCATCGCCTGATGGCTCCGTCAGTCCATAAACGAGTCTCTTTGAGCCTGGTTACAGTGACCCATTTCCTGGACCATTCATCAAATTGTCGCTGGCGATCCCGATAACGTTGTTCTTCCTGCTGACGAAGCCAGTCGCGATCAACAGCGAATTTTCGGTATCCAACAAAGAGCCCTTGTACTTTGGCCATGACAACATTCCGGTTTGCTTAGAACTGTTCAGACAGACATGTCAGGGATAAAGCTGAAGAAAAAGGTACAACGAAGAATAACCAAGACATAGGCCTGCCGGGTAAGTGGTGCGGTGCACAGGACTGTCGGAAAGTACGCTCAGAGAGGGTCGTTTAAGCATGATGCACCACCGCCAGCCAGCCTTAATAATGGTAATGTACCACTGGGTTACCAGACAGACCAGTAACGCATCAAACATAAAACTGTTTTTTAAAAAACGTCAGGAACGTAGCCTGACCTTTTAACCAGTGGTGTAAAAAACATACAGATTGCTCTGAGGTATGAGGTTCAGCAACTAGCCTTGTCGACGCAGAAACATTAAGTAATCAATAGCAGCTATCGCAAACAATGGTGAAAACCACCACGTGCTTTTCAACAAGCCAAGCGGCAGAAAGAGTACAGTTGCCATCGAATAAACAAAAACACGAACCATACCATCTGTAATAAACATAGGCTATTTGCAATCTGAGGTTGGATTGTAGATTTTAGTTAGAAATGGATCAAAGTCCGTTTTGTGCAAAACTTGGTTGACAACCCTCTTTTGGAAGATGTGCCGTTTCGTGCAAAAGTTGGTTGGAGGCCAAGATGGCAGAGTTCGTAGGTTCGGCTGCTTCGCAAGCTGATTTCATTTGGAAGAACGCGGAAGACCTGTGGGGGGGGATTTCAAGCATACCGACTTCGGCAAGATCATTTTGCCGTTTACTCTGCTGCGTCGATTGGAGTGCGCACTGGAGTCTACACGGGAAGCATCGCTCGATAGCCAACCAGCCACGATTGAGTTCTTAGAAGCAGAGTTCAGTGTTGATTTCGATGCGCTGCTATCTTGACCGCCAATCAGACCCGCATGGTTCAGGTTTGTGTATGAGAGTCCCCAAATGGCTGTAGTTCTAACCAAAGCCTTGATTGAAGCCGGCCGCGCCGGAAATAGTGGGTACAGAAAAGGCAGTTGCTTGCGCTGGGCGTAAGTTACCCGCCGAAAAGCGGCTGGATCGAACGACTGATCGGCACTGAGGTATCTGACGAGCAGTACGAACGCTTTCTGGGGCACAGCACGAGCAAGCAGGCTGAACAGATCCTACGCGGAGAGCAGCCAGCCAAGGGGCTTCAGTATGCAAAGCGAGCGAAGAAGCTCGCTTCTGAAAGAAAAGCCACAATTGATCTGGATAACGAGCACCTGTCTGAAATCGAAAAGTATCGGTAGCCCTAGACTTTTAGCCGCTGAAGATCTCTTAGATACCATTGGTGAAACTTGCTGAAGTCAGCCTTCTGTTTCTCTACCGTGCTGTTATAGATCGCATCACTGGTAACCGCACAAGCAGTCCAGCCAGCCTCATAGACGAAGCGAGTAGCTATCGGTGACTTCTTCGGGGTGCTATCCCAGCGGTTTTTGAGCCACCGCGCAAGCCCTTCATCAAGAGGGACCACCAGATTTAGCTGCTGTTTTGTGCGAGTGATACCGACATAAAACAGCCGACGTTCCTCCTCGATTTCCTCTTCGGCCGGAGGGGTGTTCATCGATGTGCGAACGCTGTAAACATCATCGGGTTTGCCGCCAGGAAATTCCTGCTCATTCAGCCCGATCAGGGGTCGTCTCAGAAAACGGAATCTATGGT
>NZ_JAAATR010000089.1 GCF_009907385.1 Atlantibacter hermannii | reverse complement strand
AACCAGGGATTCACGGACACGATGCAGAGCTCGCATTGCCTGCTGAGATTCGGTTCTGGGCTGCACGAAACGCATAGATGGACGTGATGCTGCTTCACAGATAGCTTCAGCATCAACGAAGTCATTTTTGTTGCTTTTAACGAATGGGCGGACAAATTGCGGTGATATCAGCTTTGGAAAATGCCCTAACTCTTCCAGCTTGCGTGCCATAAAGTGAGAACCGCCACA
>NZ_JAAATR010000088.1 GCF_009907385.1 Atlantibacter hermannii | reverse complement strand
ACCGCCACAGGCTTCCATCGCGATGGTTGTTGCCGGGCATGTCGCCAGAAATTCGATTAGCTTTGGTCGGGTGAATTTTTTACGGTAAACGGCCTTCCCACGATGATCCTGACAATGAATATGGAAAGAGTTCTTACCCAGATCGATACCAATAAGCGCAATGTTTTCCATGATGGTTCTCCGAATGAAAGCCTGTCCTCAGCAT
>NZ_JAAATR010000087.1 GCF_009907385.1 Atlantibacter hermannii | reverse complement strand
CGAAACCGGCAGCACCGGTGTGTATACGGCGACCCTGAAGGGGACGCTGGCGGACACGTACACGGTGAAGCCGCAATATAACGGCAGCACTGTGGGCAGCCTGAGCGGTACCGTCACGCTGAAGGGAGGAGACGTTCCGGACGGTACACGGTCAGACTTTACAGCCAGCCCGTCCTCGGTGGCGGCGGATAACACCGCCACCAGT
>NZ_JAAATR010000086.1 GCF_009907385.1 Atlantibacter hermannii | reverse complement strand
CCAGAAAACCGCACACCCCAACAACTCAACCTTAAAATTATATAAATAAAACAATAAACTACATAATGTAGCAATGCAGAAAACAATACTCTAATTATAAAAAAAACAAATAAACCCACAATTAATCATACAACTTTTTTATATTATCATGACTGTGCTAGTATGTGTTTTATTTTTCTGGCGTTATTATTAAAAAAGACAATTCATTACACTCCCTCGCTCAATAAGTTAATTATTATAAATTTATATGAATAGCATCCTCTACAGAGCGTTCTTTATATAAGAATCTTTGCAAACTGAAATGCAAAATAAAATAATGTGTGACACGCATCTTATTTTTTATAAAAACAAATACACACAAGCAATTCAAAGCAACAAAACAATAAAAATTATACATGTATTTTTAAAATTAACTTTTTTTACGCATCAAACTAGATTTGATCTCCCTGGCCCCTTACGCGTTTAACAGGCTAATAAATAAGGATGCGTTGTCACTGTTTCCACCCATATACCTGACTCTACCTGTACTGCTGTGTTGCGCCCCTGCCAGACAGGACTTTTCATTTTGACCGGGCGTCACCACGTGCTTTTGTTACCCGCACAACTGCCAGCTTGCACCGATTTTGGGAGTGAGGTGAATATCCACTTCATTTTCACAAAAGACCGGATGCCCAGCGCCATACCAACCCGGCAGACGGCAACCAGCGATGCGCCGTTCCGGTGTGCAGCCGATATCCCGTTATCTCATCGATTTTTATTGCCAGTCACTCTGTACTCCAGCGTGAACGCTGATAACCCAATCTCAGGGAGAGGATTTTATCTGTTCACGAAGCATTGAGGTTTATCTATTCCATTCATTCGGTTCTGCCTTCTTCCAGAAAGCAGAACCGTTTATCACGATTAACGCTATTAGTGATTAGAGTAACTAAAAATATCTTCACATAAGGAAGCGACAGAATATTCCTTACATAATTAAAAAATCCAATCCTCTTCAACAAATGTTTTTTTTATTGTATCCCTGTCACATGTAGCCTGTTATTTATAAGTAAGGGTGAAGACGACCTTAGCATTTGCTACCCCTGGTGAAACTACCGCAGCAGTCTGATTATACCTGGCGGCAAGAGGAATACGCACATTAGCACGTCCATCACTGGGCAGATTGATATTCCAGGTTATCCCTTTTTTCCAGATCGTCGTGGGGGATGTCGGTTCAGCATTTATGTTGGTGGAATAACCCAGTTGTATCCCGACGCCCTTCGCGGCATCACTGGCATCACTAGTGCCTGTTACAGCAAAAATCCCGTCGTTGGTTGACAGAAAGTCAGTAAGCGGGTTTAACGAAACAGTAATCATATTTGCGCTAACGGTTCCTCCCGTTGGCGTTCCCCCACCAGTTACCCCTTGCCCATTAGAGTGACCATAAAAGCCAAAAAATGTTGGGCAGTTCTTCAACTGAATTGAGGAATCCACCCAACGAGTTACCGAACCCGGCCCGGTAAACGTTTTTCTAAGATCAAAGTCTCCCAGCGTGATGGTTTGGTCACTTGTGGTACAGGTTGGTACGGTAATATTCATACTCCCGTTAAAGTTAACGCGTAATGTCGTAATGTCGTAATGGGTAAACCTGTATACCCGTTTGTTGCTGCTGCATACGTTATGACGGTCGGGAACGAACTCCCCTGCACACTCACAGAGGTATTAATTGGTCCGGTTTTAACTAAGGAAAAATCAAACTGCCTTTTATATGCCATTACTCCCGCAGTAGTTAAACTATAAGTACCAGACGCCAGAGGTTTATCTAATGAAAAGGTATTGCCTGCATACCAGACCGCGACACCGATACCCGGAACATTTGTTGGATATACCGGCCCGGTCAGATCAGCCATGGAGAGAGAAAAAGCGGGTCCGGAAGGTTGACTACTGACCGACCAGTAATTCGGTACGCTGAACGGTGCATCGCACTGGATGCCAGTAAACGCTGTCTGAAACACGGTTGAACGGTAAAGAGTATTGCCCACTGGCACATCCGCCCCCACCGAAAAATTACCGGCAATGGTAACGGTGAAAACTTCAGGGGTTTGGTTGGCCGCAGAACAATTTATTGCGAACGCTTTCGTGGTCATACTAAACAGCAGCACTGTCGCACAGAAAAACCAGCCTGCAACAAACATTAAGAACCTTTTTTTTAAAAGCATTATCATAATTAACCTGCGTATTGAGAGTAGTAGTCGAGTTTGCTTTTTTCTTTATTGTTACTGACAACGCGTGTTAAATCCGAGAATGCCTCTAACCTCCGAGGCTTTTTTCTCTTACGGGATCTGACAAGCAATAATGCAGCTCTCAGCGCTGCCTGAAACCCTATGAACGTAATATTTCAATGAAGCTATATTTTAGCTCGGTTACTCTTAATCAAAAATTCAATCTTTTCTGAAAAACCAAACGAACAACATATATTTGTTGATCATTACGCAAAGCGCTCTACAATTAATAAATTATTTAATATTTCTGAGGATAAAAATCATCAAGCATAAAGCTTTTTATATTTCAGTTATTTAAGCTCTTTCTCAACCCGCGCGCATCAAATTGTCAGACCTTTCCAGTCGATCTACCCTGAAAGCCACAATAAGAAAATGACCTTTATTTTTCGCGATATGCCAGGACATGGTAATATTTTAATTCTATATATAAAACATCCTACAAT
>NZ_JAAATR010000085.1 GCF_009907385.1 Atlantibacter hermannii | reverse complement strand
ATCTCATTAAATAAAGCACGCTAAGCCGGTTGCAGCGGTCGTAGCGGCCTGAACTTGCCCGCGCCGATCTTGGCGCTGCTGCGCCAGAGGTAATCGCCGGTGAGGTTGATGTGCTCCCAACCGAGCGGCGACAGGTACTGCAACAGCGCGTCATCAACGGCATGGCCGTTGCCACGCAGCGCGTGCGCAGCCCGTTCCAGATAGACCGTGTTCCACAACACGACGGCAGCCGTTACCAGATTGAGGCCGCTAGCCCGGTAGCGCTGCTGCTCGAAACTGCGGTCGCGGATTTCACCCAGGCGGTTGAAAAACACTGCCCTGGCCAGCGCATTGCGCGCCTCGCCCTTGTTCAGGCCGGCATGCACGCGGCGGCGCAGTTCCACGCTTTGCAGCCAGTCCAGGATGAACAGCGTGCGCTCGATGCGGCCCAGCTCGCGGAGCGCCACGGCCAGGCCGTTCTGGCGTGGGTAGCTGCCGAGCTTTCGGAGCATCAGGGAGGCCGTCACCGTGCCCTGCTTGATCGAGGTGGCCAGCCGCAGGATTTCGTCCCAATGGGCGCGGACGTGCTTGATGTTGAGCGTGCCGCCGATCATGGGTTTCAGCGCGTCATAGGCGGCGTCGCCCTTCGGGATGTAGAGCTTGGTGTCGCCCAGGTCGCGGATGCGCGGCGCGAAGCGGAAGCCCAGGAGGTGCATCAGGGCGAAGACGTGATCGGTGAAGCCCGCCGTGTCGGTGTAATGCTCCTCGATCCGCAAGTCGGACTCGTGGTACAGCAGGCCGTCGAGCACGTAGGTCGAATCGCGCACGCCGACGTTCACGACCTTGGTGTGAAATGGCGCGTACTGGTCAGAAATGTGGGTGTAGAACGTCCGCCCTGGGCTGCTCCCGTATTTCGGGTTGATGTGGCCGGTGCTCTCGGCCTTGCTGCCGGTGCGGAAGTTCTGGCCGTCCGACGATGAGGTGGTGCCGTCGCCCCAGTGCTCGGCGAAGGGATGGCGGAACTGTGCGTTGACCAGATCGGCCAGCGCCGCCCCGTAGGTTTCGTCGCGGATGTGCCAGGCTTGCAGCCAAGCCAGCTTGGCGTAGGTCGTGCCGGGGCAAGACTCCGCCATCTTGGTCAGGCCCAGGTTGATCGCGTCGGCGAGGATCGTGGTCAGCAACAGGTTCTTGTCTTTGGCCGGGTCGCCCGATTTCAGATGCGCGAAATGCCGAGTGAAGCCCGTCCATTCGTCCACCTCCAGCAGCAGTTCGGTGATCTTGACGTGCGGCAGGATCATTGCCGTCTGGTCGATCAGCGCTTGGGCGGTGTCGGGTACCGCCGCGTCGAGCGGCGTGATCTTCAAGCCTGACTCGGTGATGATGGCGTCCGGCAGCTCGTTGGCCGTCGCCATACGGTTGACGGTGGCAAGCTGTGTTTCCAGCAGCGTCAGCCGGTCGTTCAGGTACCGGTTGCAGTCGGTGGCCACGGCCAGCGGCAATTCGCTGGCCTGCTTGAGGCTGGCGAATTTCGCGGGCGGCACCAGGTAGTCCTCGAAGTCCTTGAACTGGCGCGACCCCTGCACCCAGATGTCGCCGGAACGCAACGCGTTCTTCATCTCCGACAGCGCGCACAGTTCGTAGTAGCGCCGGTCGATGCCGGTGTCGGTCATGACCAGCTTCTGCCAGCGCGGCTTGATGAACTCGGTCGGCGCGTCGGCGGGCACCTTGCGGGCGTTGTCGCTGTTCATGCCGCGCAGCACCTCGATGGCGTCGAGCACGTCCTTCGCGGCGGGAGCGGCCCGCAGCTGGCACTGTTGCAAAGTTAGCGATGAGGCA
>NZ_JAAATR010000084.1 GCF_009907385.1 Atlantibacter hermannii | reverse complement strand
CCGAACGGAACCCTTCCACCCTACAAAAAACGGAACCCTTCCACCGAACGGAATAACTCCCCCGAACGGAATTCCTCCCACTGAACGGAAAATTTACTGTGCCGGGAACCACTTATCATTAATCTGCTGGTAAGTGCCATCCGCTTTAATCGCCGCCAGCGCATCGTTAAACTTCTTCAGCAGCGCCACATTATCCGGACGCACCGCAATGCCCAGACCAGTACCGAAATACTGCGGGTCGGTCACTTTCGGCGTCGCTGAACCCAGTTGCGGGTTAGTTTTCAGCCACTCGTTCACCACGGCGGTGTCGCCAAAGACGCCATCAATACGGCCATTTTTCAGGTCGATAATCGCATTCTGATAACTGTCATACGCCACGGTTTTCACTTCCGGGTGCTTATCCTGCAGGTATTTCTGGTGCGTGGTGCCGTTTTCCATGCCGATGCGTTTGCCTTTCAAATCCTCAAAGGACTTGTAGGTGTCTTTCTTCGCGATCACCAGCGCGGAGTTGGCGTAGTACGGCTCGGTAAATGCCACCTGCTTGCTGCGCTCAGGCGTAATGTCCATACCGGAAATCACCGCGTCGTATTTTTTGAATTTGAGTGACGGGATCAGGCTGTCAAACGCGTGGTTGGTAAAGGTACATTCCGCCTGCATTTGTTTGCATAACGCTTTGGCGAGATCGATATCAAAACCGACGATCTGGTTGTTGGCGTCCAGCGATTCGAAAGGCGGGTAGGTGGCCGAAGAGCCGAAGCTGATTTTCTCTGCCGCGCCTGCAGAAACCGCCACCGTAGAGAGGATTGCCGCCAAAAGTAACTTTTTCATTGTATAGCTCCCGTCTGTCAATTTTTATTCTGGATCGCCGTTTACCCGGCGTGAATACACCATGCCAGCTAATGAATTTATATGCAATAAAAATGTATAATTATATTTTGCGACAGGAGGGGGGATGAAAGGGAAGGGGGCACATAACCGCAGGGGAAATTATCCATAACCCGGCCCGCGACAGAGTGCCTCGGACCGGGCGATCAGCGTCAGTTACGGCGTTCAAACGCCAGCGCGCGTCGCTCAATCAGGCGCATCATCAGCGTCAGCAAACCATTAACGATCAGGTAGATAACGCCAGCGGCACCAAACACCATCACATCATAAGTTCTTCCGTACAGCAGTTGGCCGTGGCCCATCACTTCCATCAGGGTGATGGTATAGGCCAGCGAGGTGCTTTTGAACACCAGCACCACTTCATTGGAGTAGGACGACAGGGCGCGCTTAAATGCATAAGGAAGCAAAATCGCCAGCGTGTCTTTCTTGCTCATACCCAGCGACTGGCAGGATTGCCATTGCCCTTCCGGGATGGCGCGAATCGCCCCGTAGAACAGCAACGTGGTGTACGCCGCCGAGTTGAGGGACAACGCCAGCAGCGCACACAGCCATGGCTCAGACAGCAGGTGCCACAGCCCCGGATATTCCTGCAGCGTCGGGAATTGCCCCGGTCCGTAGTAAATCAGGAAGATCTGCACCAGCAGCGGGGTGCCGGTAAACAGGGTAATGTAACCGCGCACCACCCATGACAGCACCGGCGTTTTCAGGGTCAGTACCACAGTGAACAGCAGCGCGAGGATCAGCGCCACAATCAGCGAGGCGACGGTAAGCGTCAGGCTGGTTTGCAGGCCTTTAAGGAGTTCGGGTAAATATTCCAGCATCAGCCTGGTCTCCGTTCAAAGCGCGTGGCGCGCCGATCGATCTGTTTCAGGATGTACTGGCTGATAAGCGTAATGACTAAATAGATGGCCGCCGCCACGATGTACCAGGTGAACGGCTCCTGGGTGCGGGTGGCGATGCTTTTGGTTTGCAGCATTAAATCGTTCACGCTAATTAACGACACCAGCGCGGTGTCCTTGAGCAGCACCAGCCACTGGTTGCCGAGGCCGGGCAGGGCATGACGCCACATCTGCGGCATCACCAGCCGGAAGAAAATCGCAACCTTTGACAGACCCAACGCCTGGCCGGATTCCCACTGGCCCACTGGCACCGCTTTCAGCGCGCCGCGCAGGGTTTGCGAAGCATACGCGGCATACAGCAGCGACAGGGCAATCACGCCGCACAGGAACGGGCTGACGTCAAAATTTTCAATCTCCATTTGCACCGGGATTTGCGCAAAGCCAAGATTGAGGGTGAAGCCATCAGAAAGCAGGAGCAGCAGCTGTGACGAGCCAAAATAGATAAACAGCACCACCAGAATTTCCGGCAGCCCACGGAACATCGTGACCAGGCCGGTGGCGATCCAGGCGAGAGGCCGCCATTTAGCAGACTCCCAAACCGCGAAGATCATCGCCAGCACCAGGCCGATGATCAGCGCGCAAACGGCAAGGCCGACGGTCATCCCGGCGGCGCTTGCTAAAGGAAACATTTCGTTCATTCAGATATTACTTCTGGAACCATTTGTTATAGATAGTTTCGTAGGTGCCGTCTTTCTTCACTTTCTCCAGCGCGGTGTTGAATTTCTGCTGGAGTTCGGTGTTGCCCTGACGAACCGCGATACCCAAACCGGTGCCGAAATAATCTTTATCGGTCACTTTATCGCCGACAGCAGCCAGTTTGTCATTGCTCTTCAGCCATTCGGTCACGACGGCGGTGTCGCCGAATACCGCGTCAATACGGCCATTTTGCAGATCCAGTTTGGCGTTCTGGTAGCTGTCATACGGCACGGTGGTGATTTCCGGGTGCTTATCGTTAATGAATTTCTGGTGCGTGGTGCCGTTCTGGACGCCCACTTTTTTGCCTTTCAGCTGGTCAATGCTGGCGACTTTACCCTGCTGGCCCACGAACAGCGCGGAGTTGTCGTAGTAAGCATTGGTGAACAGTACCTGCTTTTCACGCTCAGGGGTGATATCCATACCCGCCATCACCGCGTCGAAACGGCGGAATTTCAGGCTGGGGATCAGGCTGTCAAACGCCTGGTTGGTGAAGGTACAAGTGGCGTCGATCTCTTTACACAGCGCATTCGCCAGATCCACGTCAAAACCAACGATCTCATTTTTATCGTTCATCGATTCAAACGGAGGATAGGAGGCTTCCGTGGCAAAACGAATGGTCTGCGCCGCAGCGGCGGACAGGCTCATGCTGGCAAGCAGCGTGGCAATCAGTACTTTTTTCATTGTCATTGTCCCGATCAACATCAGTGAGATAAGTAGTATTTAAACGCGTCGGTCTGCGGGTCGGTAAAGCAACGCGCATCCCCTTGCTCGATGATATGGCCGTTTTCCATATACACCACGCGGCTCGCGGTTTTGCGCGCCACTTCAACTTCATGGGTGACGATAACCTGGGTGATACCGGTTTGCGAAAGTTCGCGGATGATGCTGACGATTTGCGCGGTGATCTCCGGATCCAGCGCCGCGGTTGGCTCATCGAACAGCAACACCTGCGGCTCCATCATCAGGGCGCGGGCGATCGCCACGCGCTGCTGTTGCCCACCGGAAAGATGCAGCGGATAGCGATCCACATACGGCGTTAAGCGCAGGCGCTCCAGCAGTTTATCGGCGCGGGCGCGGGCGTCCGCTTTGCTAAGGCCCAGCACGCGGCACGGTGCTTCAATCAGATTTTGCAGCACCGTCAGATGGGGCCACAGATTGTACTGTTGAAAGACCATACCCACGTTCTGGCGCAGTTCGCGAATCGCTTTATCGTCCGGCGTTTTGACAAAGTCAAAGTGGTTACCGGCGATAGTGAGCTGCCCGGCGCGCGGCATCTCAAGCAGGTTGAGTACGCGCAGCAGCGAGCTTTTTCCCGCGCCGCTTGGACCAAGCAGCACCAGCGTTTCGCCCTGAGGGCAATGTAGGGTGATGTCAAACAGCGCCTGATGTGCGCCGTAGAAGCAATTAATGCCGTTTAGTTGAATACTCATGCGAAACTGTTGAATAGCAATTGAGACCGCGAATAGTAACGTTAGCAGAATAGTTATGCAATATTTGTGGGTTAAAACTTAAAAATATCCTCTGTTGCGCCTTAAACTTAGCACAAAATAACGGGGCAGGAGGGAGGCGAGAATAAAAATCCAGTTTATGCAGTAAAGTCAGACTATTTTCAAACTCGCCGTTCCCATCCCGCTGGCAGCGCCTGTCAGGTACGCAGATCGTTCTCAACCGACTGGCGTAGCGTACCGGCCGGGGCATGCACTGAGCCGCCAAGATAGCGCACATCGTCTACCGCCCAGCATTGACCTTCGCGTATCATCAGCACTTCGTCCTGCCAACGCTCGCTCCCCTGGTTTAACGCCACGCGTAGCGGAATATTTCGTGCATCGGTATTCGGGATCGTCGACGCGCTGGACACGCTGGCCTGAGACGGCGTGGTGGTGCGGCTGGAGTAAATATCGCTGCGCAGGAACGCGCTGTTCGCGCTGTCGGAACTGGCCTTTTGCAGTTCCGCGTATAAATCATCACTCAGATAAGGACGCAGCGCGCCGAGATTACTGGTGCCGACAGCCGGATTCGCGATGCGATAGTCATAAAATTTTTGCGCGACGCTGTCCGGGCCGCCTTCAACACAAGGGCCGTTGCGGGTGCCGATATCCTTAAATGCCGTGGTCGAGTCGGTGGCGCAGGCGCTGAGTAACAGCGCGCAGGGCAAAACAAGAGTCAAAGCTAATGGGCGCATTTTATTTCCTTATTTTCTCTGAAGGACTACGGTATGTGTCAGAGCATTGCTTAGGTTGACCCCGCCAGGGCTGGCGCGCCAGCGGGCCTCAGGTAAGCATAGCGTATCGATTCATACCCCGTGTCTGATAATCTGTGCTAACGCATTGATAGCCAAAGAAGGAGCGATTATGCAATTTTCCACTACCCCCAATCTTGAAGGACACGCCATTGTCGAGTACTGCGGCGTAGTCACCGGCGAGGCAATTCTCGGTGCCAATATTTTCCGCGATTTTTTCGCGGGCATCCGCGACATCGTCGGCGGCCGTTCCGGTTCGTATGAAAAAGAGCTGCGCAAAGCGCGGGAAATCGCTTTTCGCGAACTGGAAGAGCAGGCCCGGGGTTTAGGGGCCGATGCGGTGATCGGCATTGATATCGATTATGAAACCGTGGGCAAAGACAGCAGCATGCTGATGGTTAGCGTCACCGGAACGGCGGTGAAAACCCGTCGATGAGCATGCGTGCGCTACTGATTCTACTGGCGGCGTTGCTGGCGGGCTGCGCAGGAGAGAAAGGGGTCGTCGACCGGGGCGATTACCAGGTGGATCTCCGCCGCCCGGCCCAGGCGGCGTACCCGCGCATCAAAGTGCTGGTGATCCATTACACCGCCGATGATTTTGACCGCTCCCTCGCCACGCTTACCGACCGCAACGTCAGCGCCCATTATCTGGTGCCGGATAACCCGCCGGTGCGCAACGGCAAGCCGGTGATTTGGCAGCTAGTGCCGGAACAGGAGCTGGCGTGGCATGCGGGCGTTAGCTACTGGCGCGGCACTAACCGGATTAACGACACCTCGATTGGCATCGAGTTAGAAAACCGCGGCTGGCGGCGGCAGGGCGGGCAAAAGCAGTTTGCGCCGTTTAACCCGGTGCAGATCGAGGTGCTGGCGAAACTGGCATGGGATATCATTAATAGTTACAACATACTCCCGGTGAACGTGGTCGCGCATTCCGACATCGCGCCCCAGCGTAAAGACGATCCCGGCCCGTTGTTTCCGTGGGCGGAGCTGGCGAAGCAGGGCATCGGCGCCTGGCCCGATCCGGCGCGGGTGAGTTTCTGGCTGATGGGCAGAAGCCCTTATCAACCGGTGGACAGCGGCGAACTGCTGGCGCTGTTGGCCCGGTATGGCTATGAAGTGACGCCTGAGATGACGCCCGCCCGGCAAAAGCGGGTCATTGAGGCTTTTCAGATGCATTTCCGGCCCGCGCGCTATGACGGCGTGGCCGATGCAGAAACCCAGGCCATTGCCCAGGCGTTACTGGAAAAATATGGCAGGGGTTAACGCAGCGTACCGTGATCCTTCAGCCACAGCGCGGTGCGGGTAATGCCTTCATCCAGGCTGACAATGGGCTGGTAGCCCAGTTCGTTTTCAGCGCGGGTAATGTCGAGGGTAAAATCGAAATTGAGCTTGGAAACCCCGTAATGGGTAAGGGCAGGCTCTTTTTCCGACTTGTTGCCCAGCCGTTCCAGGCTGCGGGCGATGATATCCAGCATGGGATACGGCACGGAGCGGATGCGGCAGCGAATACCCAGCCCGGCAATCAACTGCTCGACAATCTGGCGCAGCGGTCGCGCCTCGCCGTTGGTGATGTTAAACGCGCGCCCCGACGGCAACGCGTCGCAGCTTGCCGAACTGGCCAGCCACATCGCATGCACGGCGTTTTCGTGATAGGTCATATCCACCAGCGCATCGCCGCCGCGCGGCAGCAAAATGCTGCCGTAGTGGCGCATCATCTGGACCAGCCGCGGGAAAAACACCTTATCGTGCGGCCCGAAGAGGCTTTGCGGACGCAGAATGGTAAACCGGGTATGCGGGTTAGCCTGCGCCAGCAGTTGAATGACCTCTTCCGCTGCCGCTTTACTGCGGGCAAACTCGTTCGCGAAGCGCACCGGGCGGAACTCTTCGTTGATATCGCGATGGTGGTGATAATCGAAATAAAGCGATGGCGACGAGATATGCACCACATTGCGCACGCCCCAGGCGACGGCCCATTCGCCAAGACGACGGGTCGCGCGCACGTTCGCCATATCAAACGCCTGCTGGGTGCCCCAGGGTGAGGTAAAACCTGAGCAGTGCCACAGGGTATCAATGCCCGCCAGCATCTGTTTGGCCTGGGAGGAGACCAGCTCGGTTAAATCGGCGTGGATAAATTCCGCGCCCATTTTTTGCAGCAGCTTGCCCATGGCCTCGTTGCGGCCGGTGGCCCGGACGCTTACCCCTCTGTGGCGTAAATATTCGACCGCGTTTCGGCCTAAACCGCTGGTGGCGCCCGTGACCAGTACTTTCATCGCTGCCCGCTCTGTAAGAGAAAATAACGCCGCGCATTCTTTCGTGAAATCAACGGCTATGCAATCAGAATAGCGAAAGATTCAGAGTTAGCGCCGGCGTTTTTGCTCTTCCTGCCCGGCAAGGCGGCAAATCTGACGCGCCATCCCGCGAAAGATAAACAAATGCGCTGGGATCATGACCAGCCAGTAGAATAAACCGGGCGTGCCGTGCGGGTGCCACCAGGCGCGAACGTCCAGCGATCGCTCCGGCCCCAGATCGCGTAAATTAAACGACAGCCGCCCCAGTCCCGGCGCCTTCATGCCGAACAGCAGCGTCAGCTGGGCTTGCGGCTCGACGATAATCACTTTCCAGCTGTCGACGGCGTCGCCGACCTGCAACAGGGCGTGTTCCGGGCGGCCCTTCGCCAGCTTATGGCCGAGCAGCAGATCGATGCCCGCGCGGGTGCTCCACAGGTAGTTGCCGAAGAAGTAGCGCTCTTTTTTCCCGCCGATACGGTTGACGACGTTCCATAGCGACTCAAGGCTGGCAGAGGTTTTCAGCGTAAAACCCGCCTGTTTTGGGTAGTAGCCGTACTCAGGCCGCCAGCGGGCGAACGCCTGGGCGTCATAGCCCCAGTCGCTGGAATTCACCAGCTTGTCCTCTTCTTTCAGCGTTTCGCGAACCGCGTCGTCGAAAGAAATCAGCCGTTGAGGGATTAATTCGTGCAGGGCGCTGTCGTCCGCCAGCAGATCGTGCTTCAGCCCCTGGATCAGCGCCCGGGCGATAGCAGGCGGCACCGAGGTGATCATGTTGAGAAACCACACCGAGATCCAGCGGGTGGGGAAGGGGATCGGGATCAGCGGGCGATGGCGGCCGCTGATCTTCATAAACCGCTCGAACTGTTCCTGATAGCTCAGCACTTCCGGCCCGGCGGCTTCAAGGATGCGGTGCTCAGCGGACGGATGATCGAGCAGCTTCAGCAGATACACCAGCAGGTTTTCCAGCGCGATGGGGGTGGTGCGCGAGCGCACCCAGCGCGGCGGCGTCAGCACCGGCAGGTTGTAAACCATATCGCGCATCACTTCAAACGCGGCGGAGCCCGCGCCGATGATAATCCCCGCCCGGAGTTCAGTTACCGGCACGCCGGCATCGCGCAGCGTGTCGGCGGTTAACTGGCGCGCCCGCAGATGATCGGACGGCGCGTCTTGACTTTGCAGGGAGCTTAAAAATATCACCTGGCGCACCGGGGTCTGGCGCAGCGCATCGCGCAGATTGAGCGCCGCCTGGCGCTCTTTCTCGACGAAATCACGCCCGTCGCCCATGCTGTGCACCAGATAATAGAGCGTGTCGATGCCTGCCAGCAGTTCGGGCAAGTTTTCCGGCCACAGTAAATCCAGGGGGCGGCAGGTGACGCCCGGCAGCTGGCGCTTTTCCAGCCGTTCGACGTTGCGTGCAGCGGCAATAACCTGATGCCCTTCGGCGCTCAGCCTCGGGAGTAAATGTTGCCCGATATACCCGCTGGCCCCAAGAACCAGTATCCGCTGCGGCTCGCTCATCCCTGCTCCTCGTTACCGTTGTTGAAACTGCTGCCAGCTGTCGACCACTTCCGCCAACTGCTCGCGGCTGACGTCCAGGTGGGTCACCAGACGCGTCACCGGCGCGGCGCTGATCAGAATATTGCGGCGCTTCATAAACTCGCCCAGTGCGGCGACATCCTGCTGCGGCACGCGCACAAACAGCATATTGGTCTGCTGACGCCGTACGTCCGCGCCAGTGGCTTTTAGCGCATCGGCCAGCCAGGCGGCGTTCTCGTGATCGTCTTTCAGGCGATCTACGTTGTTCTGCAACGCGTACAGCCCCGCCGCTGCCAGGATCCCGGCCTGGCGCATCCCGCCGCCGACCATTTTCCGCCAGCGGGTGGCGCGTTTGATGTAATCGCGGCTACCCACCAGCAGCGATCCCACCGGCGCTCCCAGTCCTTTAGACAGGCAAATGGTGAACGAATCACAGTAGCGAACCACTTCTTCCAGCTCGCAGCCGTAGGTCACCACGGCGTTGAAAATACGCGCGCCGTCGACGTGCAGGGCCAGGCCGCGCTCGCGGCTGAATTCCCACGCCTGCTGGAGGTATTCGCGCGGCAGCACTTTGCCGTTGTGGGTATTTTCCAGCGCCAGCAGACGGGTGCGGGCAAAATGGATATCGTCGGGTTTGATTTTAGCGGCCACCTTATCCAGCGCCAGCGTGCCGTCCAGCTCCGCTTCAATCGGCTGCGGCTGAATACTGCCTAATACCGCCGCGCCGCCCGCTTCAAACAGATAGTTATGGGCCGCCTGGCCGACGATGTACTCTTCGCCGCGCTCGCAGTGGCTCAGCAAAGCGACAAGATTGGCCTGGGTGCCGGTAGGAAGGAATAAAGCGGCTTCTTTTCCGCTGAGCTGGGCAGCGTAAGCCTGGAGTTCATTAACGGTCGGGTCGTCCCCGTAGACGTCATCCCCAACCGGGGCCGCCATCATCTGTTCCAGCATGGCGCGCCCTGGCCGGGTTACGGTATCACTGCGTAAGTCAATCACGGCATATCCTTTTCATTATCGAGGAGATGCCTTACTTTTTACCGGAACCAGTTGGTTTTAGCCAGTTCCAGCACTTCGTCGCCGCGTCCGCTGATAATGGCGCGCAGCATATACAGGCTGAACCCTTTGGCCTGCTCCAGTTTGATTTGCGGCGGGATGGCTAATTCCTCTTTCGCCACCACCACATCCACCAGCACCGGCCCGTCGGTGTTAAACGCCTGGTTCAGCGCCGCGTCCAGTTCTTCGGGTTTTTCAACGCGAATTCCCGTGATGCCGCAGGCGTTGGCGATTGCGGCGAAATTAGTCTGATGCAGGTCGGTGCCGTCGGTCAGATAGCCGCCCGCTTTCATCTCCATCGCCACAAATCCCAGCACGCTGTTGTTAAACACCACGATTTTGATCGGCAGATTCATCTGCACCACCG
This sequence comes from Atlantibacter hermannii, assembly GCF_009907385.1. GTDB lineage: Bacteria > Pseudomonadota > Gammaproteobacteria > Enterobacterales > Enterobacteriaceae > Atlantibacter > Atlantibacter hermannii_A. Next base: position 112,482 of record NZ_JAAATR010000084.1, on the reverse strand, counting down.
ACAGGAAATCACCCATCAGCATGCTGAACCCGCCGTCGCCGCACATGGCAATCACCTGACGCTGCGGCGCGCTGGCTTTCGCGCCCAGCGCCTGCGGCATGGCGTTAGCCATCGAGCCGTGGTTGAACGAACCGAGCAACCGGCGTTTACCGTTCATTTTCAGATAGCGCGCCGCCCAGACGGTCGGCGTCCCTACATCGCAGGTAAAGATGGCGTCGTCGTCGGCGAACTGGCTGATCTGCTGAGCCAGATACTGCGGGTGAATTTGCTTGTCTCCCTGTTTCGCCAGATCGTCCAGCCCCTTACGCGCCTCCTGATAGTTCTCCAGCGCCTTATCCAGGAATTTACGGTCGGTTTTCTCTTCCAGCATGGGTAACAGCGCGGTGAGGGTGGCGCGAATATCGCCTACCAGCGCGATATCCACTTTACTGTGCGCGCCGATGCTGCCCGGATTGATATCAATCTGGATGATTTTGGCGTCGGTAGGGTAGAACGCCCGGTAAGGGAACTGAGTGCCGAGCAGGATCACCGTGTCGGCGTTCATCATGGTGTGATAGCCCGACGAAAAGCCGATCAGTCCGGTCATCCCCACATCGTAAGGGTTATCGTATTCAACATGTTCTTTGCCGCGTAGCGCATGGACAATGGGCGCTTTCAGTTTTTCCGCGAAGGCGATCAGCGGTTGATGCGCCCCGGCACAGCCGCTGCCGCACATCAGCGCGATATTGCTCGAATAACGCAGCACCTGGGCCAGTTTTTTCAGCTCGCTCTCTTCGGGCACGACAACCGGCTGCGGGGCAGGATACCAGTGCGTGCTGGCGGTTTCCGGCGCAGGTTGTAGCGCGACGTCCCCCGGCAAAACCACCACCGATACGCCGCGGTTCAGCACCGCTTTGCGCATGGCAATCGCCAGCACCTGCGGGATCTGCTCCGGATTGGACACCAGCTCGCAATAGTGGCTGCATTCGCGAAACAACTCCTGGGGATGGGTTTCCTGAAAATAGCCGCTGCCGATTTCGCTCGACGGGATATGCGCGGCGATTGCCAGCACCGGCACGTGGTTGCGGTGGCAGTCAAACAGCCCGTTAATTAAATGGAGATTACCTGGCCCGCAGGAGCCTGCGCACACCGCCAGTTGCCCGGTAAGCTGCGCTTCCGCGCCCGCCGCGAATGCCGCGACCTCTTCGTGGCGCGTCGGCATCCAGTCGATGGTGCCCATGCGGTTTAAGCTGTCGCTCAGCCCGTTTAATGAGTCCCCGGTTACCCCCCAGATACGCGCCACGCCAGCCTGCTCCAGGGTTTTGGCGATATACGCCGCAACGGTCTGTTTCATCGGATCTCCTTTTATACTTTCTGATTTCGCTTAAAGCGTAGTCCAATAACGGATGCAGACCGGATAACCTCTCATTTTCAGCAGCTCACTGCCGATAAAAATTAAGTGTAAATTATTCTCATCTCACACAAAAAATGGGGTTTATATGGTGGCGAAGGCGATGGGCGCTGTTAACAGCGCATTGAGTAAAGACGATTTGGGTAAGCTGCTGTTACGGCTGAGCGTGGGCGGTTTGATGCTGTTTCACGGCCTGCATAAGCTGTTTGGCGGCGTGGACGGTATCGCGGGGATGTTGACCGCGCGCGGCATTCCGGGGTTTGTCGCCTACGGCGTGCTGCTGGGGGAAGTGGTTGCGCCGGTGCTGATTATCCTCGGCATCCTGACGCGGCTGTCCGCGCTGGGGCTGGCGTTTACCATGGTGGTGGCGTGGCTGCTGGTGGGGATGGATAAAACCTTTATGCTCGATAAAGTGGGCGCATGGGCGATTGAAAGCCTGGTCTACTTCTTCGTGGCGGCGCTGGCGGTGGCGTTTCTCGGGGCGGGACGTTACGCGCTGGGCGGGCAGTGGCGGTAAAGAAAAAGGCGCTTTTCAGCGCCTTTTTTAACTCAATCATGCCAGGACTAAGTCCCCTTGCGGGTGGCACGAGCAGGCCAGCACATAGCCTTCGGCGATTTCCCGCTCGGTGAGCGTCATGGTGCTGTTGACGGTGTATTCGCCGGACACCACGCGGGTTTTGCAGCAGCCGCAAACCCCGGCGCGACAGGCGGCATTGACCGGCACTTTATTACTTTCCAGCGCCTCGAGCAGCGTGGTGCCCACCGGGCTGTAGAATTCACGGGCTGGGGTCAGCGTGGTGAATTTCAGGCCGCTGGTGGCCGCTTCGGCAACGGGCGTAAAGAACTTCTCTTTAAAGAACCGGGTTACGCCCAGCGCTTTGACGTTCTCTTCCACCGCGTCCATGTACGGCGCGGGGCCGCAGGTCATCACGGTGCGCGATGCGATATCCGGCACGGCGGCCAGGATCTCGCGGGTCAGGCGGCCTTCGATAAAGCCCGGCTCGTTGGTCACTTCCGCCACCAGGGTAACCGGGTAGTTTTTCCACTCTTCGGCGAAAATAACGTCTTTCGGTGAACGGACGTTATAAATCACCTGCACGTCCGCCTGCGGGCGGTTTTTCGCCAGCCAGCGGCGCATCGACATAATCGGCGTCACGCCGCAACCCGCTGCCAGCAGCAGGAAGCGGTCAGTGGTTTTATCTTCGCAGATAAAGTCGCCCTGGGCGTCCGACAGCCAGATATAGTCCCCGCGTTTTACTTCACCGGTCAGCCATTGCGAGCCAACCCCCTCGTCGATGCGGCGGATGGTCAGCGTAATAAACGGGCTGACGCCTGGCGTTGACGAAATCGTATAGGCTCGCAGCGTGTCTGCGCTGTTACGGATACTCACCAGCGCATACTGTCCGGCTTGGTACGAATAATGATCGTGGCAGAACAGCGACAGGGTCCAGACATCCGGGGTTTCCTGTTGGATGTGGTGTACCTGCATCCGCCACGGGCATTGAGAGGTTGGCATCGTCATAGGTTCTCCTTACGCGCTCAGCAGCTGCTGCATATCTTCTTCAACGGTGGTCACGGAACGCAGACCAAACTTCTCGTTAAGCACAGCCAGCAGATCCGGCGTCAGGAAGCCTGGGGCCGTCGGGCCGGTGACGATATTGGTCACGCCCAGCGACAGCAGGGTCAGCAGGATCACAATCGCTTTCTGCTCGAACCAGGAGAGGACCAGCGACAGCGGCAGATCGTTTACGCCGCAGCCGAGTTTTTCCGCCAGGGTCACGGCAAGAATGATGGCAGAGTAAGCATCGTTACACTGACCGGCATCCACCAGACGCGGCAGGCCTTCGATATTGCCGAAGTCCAGTTTGTTGAAACGGTATTTACCGCACGCCAGGGTCAGGATCAGGCAATCCTGCGGGACGCTGGTGGCGAAATCGGTGAAGTAGTTACGCTCGCCGCGCGCGCCGTCACAGCCGCCGATCAGGAAGATATGGCGCAGTTTTTCACGGCTTACCAGGTCGATCAGCGAATCGGCAGCGCCCAGCAGGGTTTCACGGCCAAAACCCACGGTGATCAGGTGTTCGATTTCGCTGTAAGTGAAGCCAGGCAGCTGTTGCGCCTGCTCGATGACCGGGCTGAAATCGTCGCCTTCCAGGTGGTTCACGCCCGGCCAACCGACGATGCTGCGGGTCCAGATGCGATCGTCGTAACTGCCGACAGTCGGGTCGATGATGCAGTTTGACGTCATCACGATCGGGCCAGGGAAGCGAGCGAATTCGGTTTGCTGGTTCTGCCAGCCGCTGCCGTAGTTGCCGACCAGGTGCTTAAATTTACGCAGCTCCGGGTAGCCGTGGGCCGGCAGCATTTCGCCGTGAGTATAAACGTTCACGCCGGTGCCTTCGGTCTGCTCCAGCAGGTTGTGCAAATCCAGCAGGTCGTGACCGGAAATCAGGATGCATTTGCCGGCAACCGGTTTAACGTTAACCTGAGTCGGGGTCGGGTGGCCGTATTTACCGGTTTCGCCCGCGTCCAGAATGCTCATCACTTTGAAGTTCATCTGGCCGATGCCCATGGAGCATTCCAGCAGCGCGTTCATGTCGGAAGGCCAGGTGCCCAGCCACGCCATAAACTGGTGGTACTGCGCGTAAATTTCATTGTCGTACTGGCCGAGCACATGGGCATGTTCCATGTACGCCGCCGCGCCTTTCAGGCCATACAGGCACAGTAAGCGCAGGCCGAGAATGTTTTCGCCGATGTCGGCTTTGTCGCGGTTCGGGGTAAATTCCGCCGCCTGACGCTGTAAATCGCCCAGATCGGCGCTGACCAGCTGCAGGTCCGCCATTGGGTTGTCAACGGTGGCGTTGGCATCCACTTCCAGGCAGCGCGCTTTCAGCGCTTCGCGTTTTTCGATCGCTTCGCGGGCATAGCCGACGATGCGCGGCGAATCGAAGTTAACGTTGGTCAGGGTAGAGAAGAAGGCGCGCGGAGCGAAGTTATCGATTTCATGATCGATAATGCCCTGTTCACGCGCTTTGACCGCCCATGCGGACAGGCCTTGCAGTGCGGCGATCAGTAAGTCTTGCAGGTCGGATGTTTCGGCGGTTTTGCCGCACATACCCTGAGCGTATGAGCAGCCGTTGCCGGCAGGAGTACGGATGGTTTGTTCACATTGCACACAAAACATAATGATACCTTAAAGTTATATTTGATATACATGTTTAAGATTATGCGTCTGTGTCAGGGGTTAAAAGTGATTTTTACTGCAATTTGAACGGAGATTGATTTAGCGCAATTTTGGCGGTACGAGCGTACCGCCACAGAGGTATCAGGCGGCGAAAAACGCCATCAATAACGGCACCAGCAGGCTAAGAATAAAGCCGTGAACAATCGCGGCAGGCACCATCTCCAGGCCGCCGCTGCGTTGCAGAACGGGAAGGGTGAAATCCATTGAGGTCGCGCCGCATAAACCCAGCGCGGCTGAACGGCTACGGCGCACCAGGCCGGGGATCAGCATAATCGCCACCAGTTCGCGGGCCAGATCGTTAAAGAAGGTGGCGCTGCCGATAACCGGGCCGTAGGACTCGGTCATTAATATTCCCGACAGGGAATACCAGCCAAATCCCGACGCCATCGCCAGACCGGTGTGGATCGGCAGGTCAAGAATAAAGGCGTTAATCACGCCGCCCACCAGCGAACTCCCGACCACAATTATCGCCACAATCATTCCGCGTCGATTTAAGACGATTTGGCGCAGCGTCATGCCATTATTGCGTAGCTGAATACCAATCAGGAACAGCAGGAAGATAAGGGTATATTCGCTGGCTTCGGTGGCGTGAATAAGAAAATTCATCCCGGTTAAGCCAAGCGCGAAACCCAGCACCACCACGCCGCACAGCTTAAGCGACTCCAGCGCCATGGCGACGCGCGAGGGGAGTTTTTCCTGATGATGGTGATGCCGCCAGGGCAGGGATTTATCGAGCCAGAACAGCGCCGCGCAATTACACAATAAAATCACCACCACGCTGACGGCGGAGTAATGGAAAATCGCCAGCAGATTGCTGCTCAGATTATCGAGAAAAGCCAGGCTTATCCCCATAAAAAACAGGATCACGTAGACAATCCAGCTCAACAGACGGTTTATGGTTTTTAACGCGGCGCTATTTTTGAGGGGAATAAGATAACCGGCGATGAGCGGCAGTAAAATAATCAGTAATCCTGACAACATGGGAAAATGAGGTCCTTGCAGAAAATGAGCCTCTTAACACTACCCAAAGCCAGTAAGTGAGTAAAGCAGCAAAAAATAGAGATTTTTATGCAAAAGGCCTGCAATAAGCAGGCCTTTTCATCATTAAGTGCGTTTTTCCATCAGGGTGCGGTAAATCACCCCGCCGGTAATCGGCATTACCCGGAACCGCCACGCTTGTTGCAGCGCCCGGCTGCCCGGGAATACCGCGACAGCCAGTCTGCGCGCCGGGTTTACCGGGGTACTGGTTACCGGAATAGTGATCGAGTGGATCAGCGTTAGCGCCAGACCGATGGCAATCGGCGCGAAACCAGCCGGGACGTTATTATCCGTCGCAACGTGGATAATCAGCAGAAATGCACCGGTTACTACACTCTCAATAATAATGGCGGACTGCATTGAATATCCACCTGGCGAAGGTTCGCCATAACTATTAGAGGCAAAACCGCTGGCGATTAAACAGAGCACGCCCGTGGCGAGACTACTGTCAGTAATGTGCGCAATAACATAACCGAGACTGTCTTTCGCCGGGAAACGGCCCCCTGCCCATCTATCCACACCAGTGTTTAACAGAGCAATATCGCCATCAATCGTAATTGATTTATTGTGATGACGCGCCGCCGTTATGACTAATCATAATAAATGAAAGCCGTTTACTTTAATGAAACGCCTTTGTCGTCCGCCAGAACAATAAATACAGAGTGTTTGATGTCAGACAGCCAGAATTACAGGGCTTTGAGCGCTTTCCTGTTAAGCAGGATATTGTTTGGGTATTTTCTGAAGAAAATTAAATAGCGTTAACGAATCGATAATATTTAGCAATCAGACCACTGATGCTGGCGATTATTTATCCGCTAAGCGCGAGTCGGTGACATAAACGAAAAGCTGCCGCTATACTGCCACCCTATAAAGGACAGGCAGCATTGGGAGAGAAAATGTTCCTTGAGCGTGTAGAGATTGTCGGTTTTCGCGGCATCAATCGGTTATCGTTGATGCTGGAACACACCAATGTGTTGATTGGTGAAAACGCCTGGGGTAAATCAAGTCTGCTGGATGCGTTGACCTTATTACTGGCGCCCGGTGCCGATCTCTACCCCTTTACCCGCGACGACTTCTGGTTCCCGCCCGGCGATATTCATGGCCGGGAACACCATTTGCACATCATTCTGACCTTCCGGGAGACCCAGCCGGGCCGCCATAACGGGCGGCGCTATCGTCATCTCAACGAGGTGTGGGATCGTGGCGACGATGGCTACGCGCGGATCTTTTACCGTCTGGAAGGCGAACTGGCCGACGACGGCGCGGTGATGACCCTGCGCAGCTTTCTTAACAGCCGGGGCGAGCCGCTGGATCTGGATGATATTGATAGCCTGGCAAGCCATTTAATCCGCCTGAACCCGGTGCTGCGCCTGCGGGATGCGCGCTTTATGCAGCGTATCCGCACCGGCACCTTGCCTGGCGCGCCGGAGGTAGAGGTCACCGCGCGCCAGCTCGATTTTCTGGCTCGCGAGCTGGTGGCGCGTCCGCAAAATCTCACCGACGGGCAGATTCGCCAGGGGCTGTCGGCAATGGTGCAACTGCTGGAGCACTATTTTGCCGAGCAGAGCAGCGACCAGGCGCGTCATCGTCTGTTGCGCCGCCGTTCGCATGATGAACAGCGCAGCTGGCGCTATCTGGATGTGATCAACCGGATGATCGACAAACCCGGCAGTCGCACCCATCGGGTGATCCTGCTGGGCCTGTTTTCCACGCTGTTGCAGGCGAAAGGCACGGTAAAACTCGATCGTGACGCGCGCCCGCTGTTGCTGGTGGAAGATCCGGAAACCCGGCTGCATCCAATCATGCTCTCGGTAGCCTGGCAGCTGCTGAATCTGCTGCCGCTGCAAAAAATTACCACCACGAACTCCAGTGAACTGCTGTCGCTGACGCCGGTTGAGCAGGTTTGCCGTCTGGTGCGTGAATCCGCCCGGGTTTCGGCCTGGCGTCTGGGGCCGGGGGGCCTGAACGCCGAAGATAATCGGCGCATTGCGTTTCATATTCGCTTTAACCGCCCGGCGGCGCTGTTTGCCCGCTGCTGGCTGCTGGTGGAAGGCGAAACCGAAGTCTGGGTGATTAACGAACTGGCGCGCCAGTGCGGCCACCATTTTGATGCCGAAGGGGTCAGGGTGATTGAGTTCGCCCAGTCCGGCTTAAAACCGCTGATTAAGTTCGCCCGGCGCATGGGTATTGAATGGCATGTGCTGGTGGACGGCGACGAAGCCGGGAAAAAATATGCCGCCACGGTGCGCAGTATCCTGAATAATGACCGCGACCATGAGCGCGAGCATTTAACCGCGCTGCCCGCTATGGATATGGAGCATTTCATGTACCGCGAGGGCTTCGCAGACGTGTTTCACCGCGTGGCGCAGCTGCCGGAAAATATCCCGATGAATATGCGCCGGGTGATCGCCAAAGCGATCCACCGCTCCTCAAAACCGGACCTGGCGATTGAAGTGGCGCTGGAAGCAGGGCGGCGGGGCGTTGACGCCGTACCGCACCTGCTACGTAAAATGTTTTCCCGCGTACTGTGGCTGGCGCGGGGTCGTGCCGATTAACGTGTGCGGATAGTTGAGATAACCTGAGCCGCGAGGCTATCCAGCAATTCATAGCGGCGGCGGTATTCGGCACGTTTCTTACTGGCGATCTCCTCCATCGGCTTACGGGTGATCACGTCAGGCAGCGTAAAATAGCCATCCTTTCCTGGCTCGCCGCCCATCGACAGCCAGAAACTGTCGTAATCGGCGTGCAGTTTATCTTTTTTCTTTTTGGCGTAGCGCCAGTTGCGATAGATATGGGTGTCGTTGCCCACCGCCTGAATCTGTGAAGCCTGCAGCAAGGGCGCTAAATGGCAGACGGTCTCCAGTAGCAGACGTTTTGGGAACAACCCGTGACAGGCTTTGGTGGCACTCTGGATCATTTCATGGGGCACCCAGTTCTTCGCCCCCTGTAATCCGCCAATGAACAGCGTCGGTTTACCGTTGCGCTGGCACAGCGTAAAAGTCATCTCGGCCAGTACGGTGTCGTTTTCATCAAAAAAGACCAGCGTAGCCTCACCCTCTTTATCCAGCATCGACAGCGAGGCGAGTTGAATGCGATATTGCTCGCCGTTTTTACCGGTTAACTGTGCCAGGTTCGCTCCGGTTGCTGACCAGTGCGACAGCAAAAGCGTTGCGGGTAAAAGTCGGATTAATTGTTTATAGTGAAAATCCAGCGCTGACAGGGCCTGAGTGCGGCGGGTGTGCACTGACAGATAAGGGCGATGTAACCGACAGGGTAAGCCAGGCTGGGCTTTCAACAAGGTTTCCAGATTGGGCTGTTTTGATAATGCGCTCAGCAGCTTGCTGGTGACTAACGGCGAAGCTAAAGAGCGCAACAGAAATTTGCGGCGATAACCTGGGTTATGCCATGCGCTGCCGGGCCTCCACTGGCCGGTTGCGAGCATTTTAAAAAGCTGCCAGCCATTGCGCGGGGCATTGTGTTCGACCTGAGTAGTTTCAATAAAAGTGGACATGGCAGTCGCTCTGTAGTTAAACGAGCCTGTATTTGAGCAGAGCGTTATTCAATGAAAATTCAATAAGCGCGGGCGTAGCAGGATAGAATCATTTTTGTTGAGGGTGCGTTTAGATAAACGCAATGGACAGATTTCTAAAGAGACCTGGGATTTATGCGTTTTAAGGGAAAAGGTAAAAAGCGGTATTGGGTTCTGGCGGTCATCGTGCTGATTGCCGCGTTATGGGCATGGCGAACGTTGACTGCGCCGCAGCCGCAGTATCAGACCCTGATTGTGCGCAAAGGCGATCTGGAACAAACCGTGCTGGCGACCGGCAAACTCGACGCGCTGAAAAAGGTCGACGTAGGGGCGCAAGTCAGCGGCCAGCTAAAAACGCTGTCGGTTGAAATTGGCGATAAAGTTAAAAAAGACCAGCTTTTGGGCGTCATTGACCCTGAACAGGCTGAAAACCAGATCAAAGAAGTGGAAGCAACGCTGCAGGAGCTGCGCGCCCAGCGCCAGCAGGCGATGGCGGAGATGCAGCTGGCAAAAGTGACGTTAAGCCGCCAGCAGGCGCTGGCCAGGACTCAGGCCGTCTCCCGTCAGGATTTGGATACCGCGGCGACGGAGCTGACCGTTAAGCAAGCGCAGATCGGCACCATCGACGCGCAAATCAAGCGTAATCAGGCTTCCCTCGATACCGCCAAAACCAATCTCGATTTTACCCGCATTATCGCCCCGATGGCCGGTGAAGTGACGCAAATCACCACGCTGCAGGGCCAGACGGTGATCGCCGCCCAACAGGCGCCGAATATTCTGACGCTGGCCGATCTCAGCACCATGCTGGTGAAAGCTCAGGTATCGGAGGCGGATATTATCCACCTGCGTCCGGGGCTGAAGGCGTGGTTTACCGTGCTGGGCGATCCGTTAACCCGCTACGAAGGCGTGCTGAAAGATATTTTGCCGACGCCGGAAAAAGTGAACGACGCGATTTTCTATTACGCTCGCTTTGAAGTGCCAAACCCGCAAAGCGTGCTGCGGCTGGATATGACCGCCCAGGTGCATATCCAGCTCAGCGGGATGAAAAACGTGCTTACTATTCCTCTGTCGGCGCTGGGCGATCCCATCGGCGATAACCGTTACCACATCACCATTATGCGAAACGGCGAAACCCGCGAGCGCGAAGTGACCATCGGCGCGCGCAACGACACCCAGGTGCAAATTATTAAGGGTCTGGAAGAGGGCGAGGAAGTCGTTACCGGCAAAACCACGCCCGGAGCGGCGCAATGACGGCACTGCTTGAACTGACCGATATCCGCCGCCAGTATCTGTCCGGCGGCGAACCGGTAGACGTGCTGAAAGGCGTGACGCTGAGCATCAATGCCGGTGAGATGGTGGCGATTGTCGGCGCCTCCGGTTCGGGCAAATCCACCCTGATGAATATCCTCGGCTGCCTCGATAAGCCGACCTCGGGCAGCTATAAAGTGGCAGGCGTCGACGTTTCAACGCTCAACGGTGACCAGCTGGCGCAACTGCGTCGCGAACATTTCGGTTTTATCTTCCAGCGCTACCACTTGCTGTCGCACTTAACGGCGGCGCAGAACGTCGAGATCCCGGCGATCTATGCGGGCGCGGGACGGAAAGCCCGCCAGCAGCGCGCTCGTGAACTGCTGGAGCGGCTGGGGCTGGCGGCGCGTGTGGATTATGCCCCGTCACAGCTTTCCGGCGGCCAGCAGCAGCGCGTGAGTATCGCCAGGGCACTGATGAACGGCGGCCAGGTGATTCTGGCCGATGAGCCTACCGGGGCGCTGGACAGCCACTCCGGTGACGAAGTTATCGCCACCCTGAAGCAGCTGCGCGATCGCGGCCATACGGTGATTATTGTTACCCACGATCCCGCGGTTGCCGCCCAGGCGGAGCGGGTGATTGAGATCCGCGACGGGGAAATCGTCAGCAATCCACCCGCCCTGGCCGGACGGGCGGCGGCGAAGATTGAGCGCACGTCGCGGGAAGGCGGTTGGCAGCAGTTTACCAGCGGATTTCGCGAAGCATTCACCATGGCGTGGCTGGCGATGGCGGCCAATAAAATGCGCACCCTGCTGACCATGTTGGGCATTATCATCGGCATCGCGTCGGTGGTCTCTATCGTGGTGGTGGGCGATGCGGCGAAACAGCTGGTGCTGGAAGACATTCGCTCCATCGGTACTAATACCATCGATATTTATCCCGGTACCGATTTCGGCGATGACGATCCGCAATACCAGCAGGCGTTGAAATACGACGACCTGGTGGCGATTCAAAAGCAGCCCTGGGTGAGTTCGGCGACGCCCGCGCTGTCAAGCAACCTGCGGGTGCGCTATGGCAATAAAGACGTGGCGGCCAGCGCCAACGGCGTCAGCGAGCAGTATTTCAACGTCTACGGGATGACCTTTAGCGAGGGCGGCACCTTCAATCAGGCGCAGCATCAGGGCCGCGCGCAGGTGGTGGTGATTGATGAAAACACCCGCCGCCAGCTGTTCCCGGATAAGCGCAATGTGATGGGCGAGGTGATTCTGGTTGGGAATATGCCTGCGACGATTATCGGCGTGGCCCAGGAGAAGCAGTCAATGTTTGGCAGCAGTAAAATTCTGCGCGTCTGGCTGCCATACTCCACCATGTCCGGCCGGGTCATGGGCCAGTCCTGGCTGAACTCCATCACCGTGCGCGTCAAAGAGGGATACAGCAGCCAGGAGGCCGAGCAGCAGCTGACGCGCTTAATGGCGCTGCGCCACGGTAAGAAAGATTTCTTCACCTGGAATATGGACGGCTTTCTGCAAACGGCGGAGCGAACCACCCGCACGCTTCAGCTGTTTTTAACCCTGGTGGCGGTGATTTCGCTGGTGGTCGGCGGCATCGGCGTCATGAATATCATGCTGGTTTCGGTCACTGAACGGACGCGGGAGATCGGCATCCGTATGGCGGTGGGCGCGCGCGCCAGCGATGTGCTCCAGCAGTTTCTCATCGAAGCGGTGCTGGTCTGTCTGGTCGGCGGCGCGCTGGGAATTGGGCTATCCTTGCTTATCGCCTTTACCCTGCAGCTGTTCCTCCCCGGCTGGCAGATTGGCTTCTCGGGGCTGGCGCTCATCACGGCGTTTGTCTGCTCTACCGCGACCGGGATCCTGTTCGGCTGGCTGCCGGCGCGCAATGCCGCGCGGTTAAATCCGGTAGATGCGCTGGCGCGTGAGTAATGCCTGAAAAGTAAAATGCCAGCACGGAGGCTGGCATTTTAGGTGTGGGATGTACACAATAAAACAGACGCGTTAAGCGACTGCCGTCTCTGCTTCCAGAGGAACGATGAGGCTGGCATGATTGCCTTTGGGCCCCTGATGTACATCAAACCTGACAATTTGTCCGGCTTTGAGCGTACGGTAACCATCCATCTGGATGGTGGAATAATGGGCGAAGATGTCTTCGCCGCCGCCTTCGGGGCAGATAAAACCAAACCCTTTGGCATTATTGAACCACTTAACAGTACCCGTTTCCATGCTTCGACATCCTTCATGAATCTTATAAGTAAGATGGAATGAACCGGTGGGTGAGGGTGCGTTGTTCAAAACCTCGCCAACTCACGCCTGTACAATTTAGAGAAATCAGGCAACGCGTCAAGCGTCTGACGGGGTGAAATGGACAAGAATCAGTCAAAATTTTGAAGCAGTTAACGCTATTGCCATTAATGTGACAATGTTCGCGGATAGCAACGATAGATGATAGTTATCTGTAAGTTAAGGTAGATTCAAATGGCGTATAACTGGATGAGCAGCGGGCTGACAGCCTGCTTACTGTTTAGTTAACCAGCGATGAAAGTGGGCAATGGGTAAGACGAACGATTGGTTGGATTTTGAGCGACTGGCGGAAAATAAGCTCGACGAGGGGCTAAAACCGCCATCTATGTATAAAGTTATGTTAATGAACGATGATTACACGCCGATGGAATTTGTTATTGACGTGCTACAAAAGTTCTTTTCTTATGATGTAGAGCGTGCAACACAATTGATGCTGACGGTTCACTATCAAGGGAAAGCCATCTGCGGCATTTTCACCGCAGAAGTCGCTGAGACCAAAGTGGCGATGGTGAATCAATATGCCAGGAAGCACGAGCATCCGTTGCTGTGTACGCAGGAACTAGCCTGAACGGCGAATTATATTGAGGGGGGTGCCTATGCTCAACCAGGAACTGGAACTCAGTTTAAACATGGCTTTCGCCAGAGCGCGCGAGCACCGACATGAGTTTATGACCGTCGAGCATCTGTTACTGGCTTTGCTCAGTAACCCATCAGCCCGCGAAGCGCTGGAAGCGTGTTCAGTGGATCTGGTGGCGCTGCGACAGGAACTTGAAGCCTTCATCGAACAAACCACGCCCGTCCTCCCGGCGAGCGAAGAGGAGCGCGACACCCAGCCGACGTTGAGTTTTCAACGCGTACTGCAACGCGCCGTATTCCACGTACAGTCGTCAGGCCGTAGCGAAGTGACAGGCGCTAACGTGCTGGTGGCGATTTTCAGCGAGCAGGAATCCCAGGCCGCCTATTTGCTGCGCAAACATGAAGTCAGCCGTCTCGACGTGGTGAACTTCATTTCACACGGCACGCGCAAAGATGAGCCGCATCAGTCCAGCGGTTCAGAAAATCCAGTTAACGAAGAGCAAGCAGGCGGGGAGGAGCGTATGGAAAACTTCACCACCAATCTCAACCAGCTTGCGCGCGTCGGCGGCATTGACCCGCTGATAGGCCGTGATAAGGAGCTGGAGCGGGCGATTCAGGTGCTGTGCCGCCGCCGGAAAAACAACCCGCTGCTGGTGGGCGAATCCGGGGTCGGTAAAACCGCCATTGCCGAAGGCCTTGCCTGGCGTATTGTGCAGGGCGACGTGCCGGAAATCATGGCCGACTGCAACATCTATTCGCTGGATATCGGCTCGCTGCTGGCGGGCACTAAATACCGCGGCGATTTTGAAAAACGCTTTAAAGCGCTGCTGAAACAGCTGGAGCAGGATACCAACAGCATCCTGTTTATTGATGAAATCCACACCATTATTGGTGCGGGCGCGGCCTCTGGCGGGCAGGTTGATGCCGCTAACCTGATCAAACCGCTGCTCTCCAGCGGCAAGATCCGCGTGATCGGCTCCACCACCTATCAGGAATTCAGCAATATTTTCGAAAAAGACCGCGCACTGGCGCGTCGCTTCCAGAAAATCGACATTACTGAGCCGTCGGTGGAAGAAACGGTGCAGATCATCAATGGTCTGAAGCCGAAATACGAAGCGCATCACGATGTGCGTTATACCGCCAAAGCGGTGCGCGCCGCCGTGGAGCTGTCGGTCAAATACATCAATGATCGCCATCTGCCGGATAAAGCCATCGACGTCATCGACGAAGCGGGTGCCCGTGCGCGTCTGATGCCGGTGAGCAAGCGTAAGAAAACCGTCAACGTGGCGGATATCGAATCGGTGGTGGCGCGTATTGCGCGTATTCCGGAGAAAAGCGTCTCGGCCAGCGATCGCGATACCCTGAAGAGCCTGGGCGACCGCCTGAAAATGCTGGTGTTCGGCCAGGATAACGCTATCGAAGCGTTAACCGAAGCCATCAAGATGAGCCGCGCCGGTTTAGGCCACGACCACAAGCCGGTGGGTTCATTCCTGTTCGCCGGGCCGACCGGGGTAGGGAAAACCGAAGTCACCGTCCAGCTGGCGAAATCGCTGGGTATTGAACTGCTGCGCTTTGATATGTCCGAGTATATGGAACGTCATACCGTCAGCCGTTTGATTGGCGCGCCTCCGGGTTACGTCGGGTTCGATCAGGGCGGCCTGCTGACCGATGCGGTTATCAAGCATCCTCATGCAGTGTTGCTGCTTGATGAGATCGAAAAAGCGCATCCGGACGTGTTCAACCTGCTGCTGCAGGTCATGGACAACGGGACGCTGACCGACAACAACGGACGCAAAGCGGACTTCCGCAACGTGATCCTGGTGATGACCACTAACGCCGGCGTGCGTGAGACCGAGCGTAAAACGATTGGCCTGATCCATCAGGACAACAGCACCGACGCGATGGAAGAGATCAAGAAGGTGTTTACGCCGGAATTCCGTAACCGTCTGGATAACATCATTTGGTTCAACCATCTCAGCACTGACGTTATTCATCAGGTGGTCGACAAGTTTATTGTCGAACTGCAGGTGCAACTGGATCAGAAAGGCGTTTCGCTGGAAGTTAGCCAGGAATCGCGCGACTGGCTGGCAGAGAAAGGTTACGACCGGGCGATGGGCGCACGTCCAATGGCGCGCGTTATCCAGGATAACCTGAAAAAACCGCTGGCCAACGAACTGCTGTTCGGGTCGCTGGTGGATGGCGGCCAGGTCACCGTGGCGCTGGATAAAGAGAAGGGTGAGCTGACCTATCACTTCCAGAGCGCGCAAAAGCACAAGCCGGAAGCGGCGCACTAAGCGTAATGCGACAAAATAAAAGGCCGGGTGATTCACCCGGCCTTTTTGTATTCAACGCGCCGCAAGCCCGCAGCGCCGATTCGATTAATGCTTAGCGACTACGGAAGACAATGCGGCCTTTGCTCAGGTCGTACGGGGTCAGTTCAACAGTCACTTTGTCGCCCGTCAGAATGCGGATGTAGTTTTTGCGCATTTTACCGGAAATATGAGCAGTAACCACGTGACCGTTTTCCAACTCAACGCGGAACATGGTATTAGGCAACGTTTCCAGAACGGTACCCTGCATTTCAATATTGTCTTCTTTGGCCATCTAATCCTCTGGGGTATCACTACCAATGTTTTGAACCGGCAAGATAATGCCCAAGTTCACCAAATATGTAAAGATTTTGCGGTGGATAAACCGGCAAAGTTGATTCTGCGCATGACCCGATGACACGGGATTAACCGCATCCAGAACGCAAACGTAAAGGGGAGATAGAGCCTAAACAGTGGATCCTAAACGGCGGCGGGTAATGTGAAGAGTTTTCTCTGCGGGCAAGAGTATAGCACTCTCCCGTAAAATATGCGGAAAACATTATTTATTGCCTGTATCAAACAGCACTTTAGGCACCCAGCAGTGCGCCGGCAGCGGCTGTGGTTTAAGCAGGCTGAGGTAATTCAGGTAATCGCGCCGGGCAATCTCCACCGCGCCCAGCGACGCGGTATGATTATTCAGCACCTGGCAATCAATCAGTTTACCGCCCTGACGGATAAAATAGTCGCAGAATACCAGCAGCGCGGTTTTAGACGCATTCTCGCGGCGGCTGTACATCGACTCGCCGCAAAACAGCGCGCCCTGCGCCACGCCGTACATGCCGCCCACCAGCCGATCCTGATGCCACACTTCAATCGAATGCGCATGTCCGAGTTCGTGCAGCCGCAGGTAAGCGGTCAGCACTTCCGGCGTGATCCAGGTGCCTTCGCTGCGATCGCTGGCGCAGGCGTCGATCACTTCCCCAAAGGCGTGATTAAGCGTGACCCGGTAGGGCGAGCGGGTGTGAAAGCGCCGCATGCTGCGGCTCAGGTGAAACCGATCGGGGAACAGTACGGCACGCGGATCGGGCGACCACCACAAAATCGGATCGCCCGGCGAAAACCACGGGAAAATACCGCGCTGATAGGCCATTAACAGACGCGCAGGGCTGAGATCGCCTCCGAGGGCCAGCAGGCCATTCGGCTCCCGCAATGCACCTTCCGGCGACGGGAAGGTGATTGACTCACGAGAAAGCTGAACCAGACGCATCTTACCAGGCTCCACCGCAGGACGTTATCGTTCAATCATAGACTACGGAGGATTGGCGAAACTGGTAATATCGACCCTGTTTCGCCATCAATTCGTCATGATTTCCACTTTCAATAATTTGGCCATTATCCATTACCACGATTTGGTTAAAATCAGCCAAACCGCGCAGACGATGGGTGATCATTAATACGGTTTTATTGGCCGTCACCTTATCCAGCAGGGCTAAAATTTGCTGTTCAGTTTCGGCATCCAGCCCTTCCGTGGGTTCGTCCAGCAGCATCATTGGCGCATCGTGGAGCAGGGCGCGCGCAATCGCCAGACGGCGCAGCTCGCCGCCGGACAACTGGCGACCGCCTTCACCCAACCAGCTGTTTAAGCCGCTGTCTTCCAGCAGCTTGTCAAGACCTACCTGGCGCAGGGTTTCGGCGAGCGTTGTATCGCTGGCCTGAGGCGCGGCAAGCAGCAGGTTATCGCGCAGGGTGGCGCTAAACAGATGCACGCGCTGCGGCACCACGCTCATACTGGCGCGCAAGGCGTCTTCGCTGTACTGCGCCAGCGGGCGTCCTGCGAGGGTGATTTCGCCCGACTGCGGATCCCACGCGCGGGTAAGCAACTGCAGCAGCGTCGATTTCCCGCAGCCAGTACGGCCCAGCAGCGCCACGCGCTCCCCGGCATTGAGGGTTAATGAGACCTGGTTCAGCGCCGGTTGCGCCTGTTGGGAGTAACGGAAGCTGACGTTATTGAAGGTCACCGCCGTGGGTGCCGACGCGGCGGATGCCCCATCCGTAAAGACGACGTCGGGCTGCTGTTCGGTTAAATCGGTTACCCGCTGAGCGCTGGCGATCACCTGGCCTAAATGCTGGAATGCGCCCGTCACCGGCGCCAGGGCTTCAAACGCTGCCAGCGCGCAGAACACGAACAGCGCAATCAGCGCGCCGGGCTGGGTATTGCCGCCCACACCGCCCGCCGCCATCCATAACATCAGCACCACGGTCATGCCGCTGATCAGCATCATCACGCCCTGGGACAGCGCCGTTAGCCCCGCCTGGCGACGCTGGGCTTCCTGCCACTCGCTTTCTGTGGCGTCCAGCGTCTCGCGATAGCGATCCGCGGCGTTAAAAATGGTCAGTTCAGCATTGCCGATCAGCCACGCCGTCAACTGCTGGCGATACTGCGCGCGCAGCGCGGTGAGCGCCGCGCCGGTGCCCTTACCGGCGCGATAGAACAGAGGAGGCAGGAGCAGCACGGTGAGGAACATAATCCCGCCGAGCGTCAGCGCCAGCGTCACGTCCAGCACTGACAGCCCAACGGCGACCACCAGGATCACCACCAGCGCGCCGACCAGCGGGGAAATAACCCGCAGGTAGAGATGATCGAGCGTATCCACATCCGCGACCAGGCGGTTTAGCAGTTCGCCCTGGCGAAAACGGGCAATGCCGGAAGGGGAAAGCGGCAGCACTTTGGTAAAGGTGTAAACCCGCAGATGAGCCAGCACCCGGAAAGTGGCGTCGTGGCTGACCAGACGTTCAAAGTAGCGGCCTGCGGTACGGGTGATGGCCGCGCCGCGTACGCCGGCGGCGGGGAGCATGTAGTTAAAGCTGTAAACGCCGGCTACGCCAACCACGGCGGAGGCGGATAAAAACCAGCCCGACAGCGTCAGCAGGCCAATACTGGCAAGCAGGGTAATAATCGCCAGCACTACGCCAAGGCTGAGCATCCATTTGTGACGCTTATACAGCGCCAGGTAGGGAAGCAACGCGCGCATTTAAATCTCCTCCTGACGGTGGGCGAGTAGCGCCGCAAAGTGGCTGTTGCCGCTGGCGAGCGCGTCGAAACGCCCCTGTTCCACGATGTGGCCGTTACGCATTACCCAGATTTCATCCCACTCGCTGATGTAATCGAGCTGATGGGTCACCAGCAGGGTGCTTTGGTGGCGCGAGGCCGCATTCAGCGCCTGCATCACTTTCATTTCACTGTGTGCGTCAAGGCTGGCGGCGGGTTCATCCAGCATCAGTAGTTTGCACGGCGTCAGCAGCGCGCGCGCCACGGCGACGCGCTGGGCCTGGCCCACGGAAAGCCCTGCGCCCTGGTCGCCAATCGGCGTGTCGACGCCCTGGGGCAGCTGGCCGATAAACTCTGTCACCGAGGCGTTTTCCAGCGCGCTTTGCAGCGCGTGCTCGCTGGCATCCGGCGCGGACAGCAGCACGTTGTCGCGCAGCGTCGCGGCGGGCAACTGCGGGTTCTGCCCAACCCAACTTAAAGCCTCACGCCAGACCTGCGGATCGAGATCGCGCAGTTCAATCTCATTCACCGTCAGCGAACCTTCATAAGGCAAAAAGCCCGACAGTACATTCAGCAACGAGCTTTTACCGGCGCCGCTTTGGCCAACTATCGCGACCCGCTTGCCCGCGTCGAGGGTAAAATTGAGCGGGCCAGCCAGCGCGCTCCCCTCCGGCGAAAGCACGATGAGATTATGGGCGCGCAGCGTAATTGGATCGTTATTACTGAGTTTAAAGGTGCCGCGCGTCGGGCTTTGCAGCGGCGCTTCAAGGAACGTTTTCAGGCTGTCTGCCGCGCCTACCGCCTGGGCTTTGGCGTGGTAGAACGTGCCCAGATCGCGCAGCGGCTGGAAAAATTCCGGCGCGAGGATCAGTGTTAAAAAGCCTGCGAAAAGCGTGACGCCGACACCGTAATGGCCGAAATCGAGTTCGCCAAGATAGGAAAAGCCGAAGTAGACCGCGACCAGCGCAATCGATAAGGAAGTAAAAAATTCCAGCACGCCAGAGGATAAAAACGCCAGCCGCAGGACTTCCATGGTGCGACGGCGGAAATCTACCGACGCCTCGCGAATGTTTTCGGTTTCCGCCGCGCCGCGGTTAAACAGCCGTAGCGTTTCCAGGCCGCGCAGGCGGTCAAGGAAATTGCCGCTCAGACGCGCCAGTGCGGCGAAGTTACGGCGGTTGGCGTCGGCGGCGCCCATACCCACCATCGCCATAAACATGGGGATTAATGGCGCTGCGCCCAATAAAATCAGTGCGGCGGCCCAGTTCACCGGGAAAATCACCAGCACGATCAGCAGCGGAACCGCCGTCGCCAGCGCCATCTGCGGCAGATAGCGGGCGTAGTAATCATGCATATCATCAATTTGCTCGAGGATTAATGTCGCCCAGCTGCCGGCAGGTTTGCCGCTGATCCAGGCCGGGCCCGCCTGCTGGAGACGATCCAGCACCAGACGGCGCACTTCCCGACGAATATGCACCCCGGCGCGAAAGCCCACTTTTTCTCGCACCCACACCAGCCAGGCGCGCAGAATAAAGATCAGCACCAGCAGGGCGAACGGCAGAAGCAGCGCCTCTCGCGGGATGTTTTCCATGATCATATGGTTAAGGATGCGGGCCAGGATCCAGGCCTGGGCGATAATCAATAGCCCGGTCACGACGCCCAGCAGACGCGAAATATTCAGCCAGCGACGGGAGATTACACTTTGCTGTTTTAACCAGCGGGTCAGTTCTTGTTGGCGGGATTTATTCATCGAGTTGTAAGCAGGCGAAAGTCCAGTGAACTAAGGGTATGAAAGCGCGCAGCCATGTTACAACGACAAAAAAAGAAAGGCGACTTATTCAGTCGCCTTATTTAACTTGCAGAATTATTTATTGTTTTCCGCCAGTCCGTCCAGGTAGCGTTCGGCGTCCAGCGCCGCCATACAGCCGGTCCCGGCGGAGGTGATTGCCTGGCGATAGATGTGGTCCATCACATCGCCAGCTGCGAATACGCCCGGTACACTGGTCTGGGTCGCGTTGCCGTGGATACCTGACTGCACTTTGATGTAGCCGTTTTCCAGTTCCAGCTGGCCTTCAAAAATCCCGGTGTTCGGGCTGTGGCCGATAGCGACAAACAGCCCGGCGACGTCGATAGATTCAACGTTGTCGGTATTCAGGGTGTCGCGCAGGCGCACGCCGCTGACGCCCATTTGATCGCCGGTCACTTCTTCCAGGGTACGGTTGGTGTGCAGCACGATATTGCCGCTGGCGACTTTATCCATCAGGCGTTTGATGAGGATTTTCTCGGCGCGGAAGCTGTCGCGGCGGTGGATCAGGTGAACTTCAGAGGCGATATTCGCCAGATACAGCGCTTCTTCTACTGCGGTATTGCCGCCGCCGATGACCGCCACTTTTTGATTGCGGTAGAAGAACCCGTCACAGGTAGCGCAGGCGGAGACGCCGCGGCCTTTGTACGCCTCTTCAGAGGGCAGGCCGAGATAGCGCGCCGAGGCGCCAGTCGCGATAATCAACGCATCGCAGGTGTACTCGCCGTTATCACCGAACAGACGGAACGGCTTGTTCTGCACATCAACTTTATTAATGTGATCGAACAAAATTTCGGTTTCGAATTTGGCGGCATGCTCGTGCATGCGTTCCATGAGCGCAGGGCCGGTCAGGTCGTGCGGGTCGCCAGGCCAGTTTTCCACTTCAGTCGTGGTGGTAAGCTGACCGCCTTTTTCCATACCGGTGATCAGTACCGGATTCAGATTCGCGCGCGCGGCGTAGACGGCAGCGGTATATCCCGCCGGGCCGGAGCCGAGAATAAGCAGCTTACTGTGTTTCACTGTGCCCATGAGGTCCTCATTGTAGTTGGCAAACAATGGGCAGGATTGTAGGGAATTTACCGGGCTAATAAAAGAGTGCAGCGATTTTGTTAACGATATGTGTAATAGCTTAAAGCAATCTTATGTATCGGTTTTACGCCGCAGAGTATTAGGGATGCGAATGAAATCCGGTCAGAGATAAGGTGATAAAATGAGGAATAATCCCCAGCCGTAATCAATATCTGGCACGTTCTACTAAAAATCGATGTTTTGCTTTGACAATCCCCTGCGCATTTGCGAAAACATTCGAGGAAGAAAAAAGCATTTGCGCGGGTAGACCCTTTTTACCTTCTTCAGCTTATGTATTTTTACCGGGCAATTGAAATCTACGCATGGCGTGGACAGACGCCATACGTGATGTCGATTGCTGCCTGAGGGCAACGGACTTCTCAAAATATATACCCTAAATAATTCGCGTTGCAGGAAGGCGGCAAGTGAGAGAACGCCCAGGAGTTTCCATCAGTAAATGACTGGGATGAACGAGCGCAGCCAACGCATCTGCAACCTGAAGGATAACGGGTAAAAGACCCTGGACAATGATGTTTTACGGGTAGTGGCAGGTGTAGGGAAGGAATAGAGAGAGACAATAATAATGGTAGATAGCAAGAAGCGCCCAGGCAAAGATCTCGACCGCATCGATCGTAACATTCTTAATGAGCTGCAAAAGGATGGGCGTATTTCCAACGTCGAGCTTTCTAAAAGAGTGGGACTTTCACCGACGCCTTGCCTTGAGCGTGTGCGCCGACTGGAACGTCAGGGTTTTATTCAGGGCTATACCGCTCTGCTGAACCCACACTATTTAGACGCATCACTGCTGGTTTTCGTTGAGATTACTCTGAATCGTGGCGCGCCGGATGTGTTTGAACAATTTAACGCCGCTGTGCAAAAACTTGAAGAAATTCAAGAGTGTCATCTGGTTTCAGGCGATTTTGACTACCTGTTGAAAACGCGTGTGCCGGATATGTCTGCGTACCGTAAATTGCTCGGTGAAACCTTGCTGCGTCTGCCGGGTGTGAACGACACCCGTACCTACGTGGTAATGGAAGAAGTGAAACAGAGCAATCGTCTGGTTATTAAGACTCGCTAATGCGGAACAGGTGCAAAGTCGCTGTAGTTTGATTACACTCCTGTTAATCCATACAGCAGCAGTGCCGGGGCGACCCGGCGCTGCTGTCCGTTTTAGCTCGAAGAACCTGGAGAGCCTTTCTTGAGCCAGGAATACACTGAAGACAAAGATGTTACCCTGACAAAGCTGGATAGTAGTCGTCGACTTCTGGAAGCTTTGCTGATTCTGGTTGCCCTTTTTGCCGTCTGGTTGATGGCGGCGTTACTCAGTTTTAATCCCTCCGATCCCAGCTGGTCGCAAACGGCCTGGCATGAGCCTATCCATAATTTAGGCGGCGCGCCCGGCGCATGGCTGGCTGATACCCTGTTCTTCATTTTCGGCATTATGGCCTATACGCTGCCCGTGATTATGATCGGCGGCTGCTGGTTTGCCTGGCGACATCGCGCGAATGAAGATTACATTGATTATTTCGCCGTCGCGCTACGCCTGATTGGCGTGCTGGCGCTCATCCTGACTTCTTGCGGGCTGGCGGCCATTAACGCCGACGATATCTGGTATTTCGCCTCTGGCGGGGTGCTGGGCAGCTTATTAAGCACCGCCATGATGCCGCTGTTGAACAGCAGCGGCGGAACCATTGCGCTGCTGTGCGTCTGGGCTGCCGGATTGACGCTGTTCACCGGCTGGTCCTGGGTCGGTATCGCCGAAAAAATCGGCAGCGTGGTGTTAAGCGTTTTAACCTTCGCGACCAACCGCACCCGTCGTGACGATACCTGGCAGGATGATGACGAATACGAAGACGACGAGTATGAAGACGATCAGGATGAGGTCGTCGCTAAAGACTCCCGTCGCGCACGCATTCTGCGCGGCGCGCTGGCGCGCCGTAAACGGCTGGCCGAAAAATTCACCAACCCAGTGGGGCGCAAAACTGACGAGGCGCTGTTCTCCGGCAAGCGCATGGACGAGCCTGACGACGTCCATTATCGGGCGGGCGGCGTTGAGCTTGATCCCGATGATGTGCTGTTCTCCGGACAAACGGCGTTAGCGCCGGAAGAGCAAAACGATCCGTTATTAAGCGGCTATTCCGTGGTGCCGACTGCGGTTCCGGCAGCGGTTCAACTCGTTGCGCCAGCCGCAGCGACCACGCCGCAGCCCGTTCAATACACCGCCGCGCCGCAACCGCAGGAGCCGGTGGTGGAATGGCAACCGGCGCCAACGACCCAGATTCCGGAAGCGACCATTGCGCCTGCGCCTGAGCATTATGACCATGTGCCGGTAACGCCGCCGGTGGATATGCAGGCTCAGGCGGCTTATCAGCCTTATTCCGAACCGCAAAGCGAGCCTTACCCGCCGACGCAGACGTGGGCCGAAGACGCGCCTTATTCAGCGCCAGCTTACGAAGAAACACCTGCCGCGCCCGACGTGAAGCAAACCCGCCCGCCGCTTTACTACTTTGAAGAGGTTGAGGAGAAGCGCGCCCGGGAGCGTGAGCAACTGGCAGCATGGTATCAACCGATTCCTGAGCCTGCTCAACCGGCTTACGAACCCAAACCGGCTGTTGCTCCGGCCATGCCGACGGACAACATCGCACCGCCCGATATGACGCCAGCCGCTTCGCAGGTTCAGGCAGCCGCGCAGGCGGCAACCGCTGCCGCGGCCTTTACTCCGGTATTCAGCATTGCCAGCGATGCGCCGCGCGCCCAGGTAAAAGAGGGTATTGGTCCGCAATTGCCGCGCCCGAATCGCGTTCGCGTTCCCACGCGTCGCGAGCTGGCTTCTTACGGCATCAAGTTGCCTTCCCAGCGCATGGCGGAGCAGCAGGCGCGTCACGCGCAACAGCCGTTTAGCGATGATGAAGCAGACGCCCGGCAGCAGGATGAACTGGCCCGCCAGTTTATGGCGCAACAGCAGCAGCGCTATCAGGATGCCGACAGTCAGCCGCAGGGCATCGACGATGCAGATGAAGAACAAGCGGAACTGTCGCGTCAGTTTGCCGCACAACAGCAACAGCGCTACGCGGGTGAACAACCTTCTGGCGCGATGCCGTTCTCGCTGGATGACTTCTCGCCGATTAAAGCGCTGGTTGACGATGGTCCAGGCGAGCCGCTGTTTATGCCGAGCCCGGTGGAGGATGAGCCTCAGCTGGTCCACGTTCAACCGCAGCCGTCGCATCCGCAGCCTTCCGCTTACCGCGCGTCTGTGCAACAGCAACCGGCTTATGCTGCGCCAGCTCAGCCCCAGCAGCCTGTGCAACACCCAGCTTATGCAGCGCCGGCTCAGCCACAACAGCCTGTGCAGCACCCAGCTTATGCTGCGCCGGCTCAGCCCCAGCAGCCTGTGCAGCAACCAGCTTACGCTGCGCCGGCCCAGCCACAGCATCCGGCCTACGCCGCACCGGCACAGCCTGCAGAACCGCCGCGTGAAAGCTTGATCCACCCGTTATTAATGCGTAACGGCGATAGCCGTCCGTTGCAAAAGCCGTCCACGCCGCTGCCGTCGCTGGATCTGTTAACACCGCCGCCCGCAGAAGTTGAACCGGTGGATACCTTTGCTCTGGAGCAAATGGCGCGTCTGGTAGAAGCGCGTCTGGCCGACTTCCGGATCAAAGCCGACGTGGTGAACTATTCACCCGGCCCAGTGATCACCCGTTTCGAGCTGAACCTTGCTCCTGGCGTAAAAGCCGCGCGTATCTCTAACCTGTCCCGCGACCTGGCGCGTTCGCTTTCTACGGTTGCGGTGCGCGTCGTGGAAGTGATCCCAGGTAAACCTTATGTCGGCCTGGAATTACCGAACAAAAAGCGCCAGACGGTTTACCTGCGTGAAGTGCTGGATAACGCCAAATTCCGCGACAACCCGTCGCCGCTTAGCGTGGTGTTGGGTAAAGATATCGCGGGCGATGCTGTGGTCGCCGACCTGGCAAAAATGCCGCACCTGTTGGTAGCGGGGACCACCGGCTCCGGTAAGTCGGTGGGGGTCAATGCTATGATCCTCAGCATGCTGTATAAAGCCACGCCGGAAGAAGTGCGCTTTATTATGATCGACCCGAAAATGCTGGAACTCTCGGTATATGAAGGAATTCCGCATCTGCTGACCGAAGTGGTCACCGATATGAAAGACGCTGCCAACGCACTGCGCTGGAGCGTTAATGAGATGGAACGCCGCTACAAACTGATGTCAGCCCTGGGCGTGCGCAATCTTGCTGGTTATAACGAGAAAATCCTCGAAGCCGAACGCATGGGCCGCCCAATCCCGGATCCGTACTGGAAGCCGGGCGACAGCATGGACGCCACCCATCCGGTGCTGGAAAAACTGCCGTATATCGTGGTGCTGGTGGATGAATTTGCCGACCTGATGATGACGGTTGGTAAAAAAGTCGAAGAGCTGATTGCCCGTCTGGCGCAAAAAGCCCGTGCGGCAGGCATCCACCTGGTGCTGGCGACCCAGCGTCCTTCGGTTGATGTGATTACCGGCCTGATTAAGGCCAACATCCCGACGCGCATCGCCTTTACCGTGTCGAGCAAAATCGACTCACGCACTATCCTTGACCAGGGCGGCGCGGAATCGCTGCTGGGCATGGGCGATATGCTGTATTCCGGACCGAACTCCACCAGCCCGGTGCGCGTCCACGGCGCGTTTGTACGCGACCAGGAAGTGCATGCGGTAGTACAGGACTGGAAAGCACGCGGACGTCCGCAATACGTTGATGGCATCACCTCCGACAGCGAGAGCGAAGGCGGCGGTGGCGGCGGATTTGACGCTGGCGAAGAGCTGGATCCGCTGTTCGATCAGGCGGTGTCGTTCGTGGTCGAGAAGCGTAAGGCATCCATCTCCGGCGTACAGCGCCAGTTCCGTATTGGCTATAACCGCGCGGCGCGCATTATCGAGCAGATGGAAATGCAGGGCATCGTCAGCGAGCAGGGCCACAACGGCAACCGCGAAGTGCTGGCACCGCCGCCGTTCGAATAACATACCGGCGCTTTACCGTGCTGTGCAAAGATCGGTAAAGTGCTGAAAATCAGCTTTTTCTTCTTTCGGGATCGCGGCTGCCAGCGCTACAGTTAACGACACCGGTAGCCCGTGTTGGGCCTGGCGCCTGTTGAGGAATCATAAATAATGAAAAAAATTGCAATGACCTGCGCGTTCGTTGCGGCGTTCGCCTCCAGCTCGGTTTGGGCGGACGCAGCGAGCGATTTGAAAAGCCGTCTGGATAAAGTCGGCAGTTTCCACGCCAGCTTCACCCAAAAAGTGACCGACGGCAGCGGTGCCGCGGTACAGGAAGGTCAGGGCGATCTGTGGGTTAAACGCCCGAACCTGTTCAACTGGCATATGACCCAGCCGGATGAAAGCGTGCTGATCTCCGATGGTAAAACGCTGTGGTTCTACAACCCGTTTGTTGAGCAGGCAAGCGCCACCTGGCTGAAAGACGCCACCGGCAATACGCCGTTTATGCTGATCGCCCGTAACCAGGCCAGCGACTGGCAGCAATACAATATCAAGCAAAGTGGCAATGATTTTATCCTGACGCCGAAAACCAGCGCGGGCAATCTGAAGCAGTTCACCATTAACGTTAGCGCGGACGGCACCATCAATCAGTTCAGCGCCGTAGAGCAGGACGACCAGCGCAGCAGCTATCAGCTTAAATCCCAGCAAAATGGCGCGGTGGATATGAGCAAGTTCCGCTTCACGCCGCCGCAGGGCGTTACCGTGGACGACCAACGTAAATAGAGGTGTGAGTGAGTAACCTGTCGCTCGACTTTTCTGATAACGCATTTCAACCTCTGGCCGCGCGTATGCGGCCAGAAAATTTAGCGCAGTACATCGGGCAACAGCACCTGTTAGCGCCCGGCAAACCGCTGCCGCGCGCGATTGAAGCGGGCCATCTGCATTCGATGATCCTCTGGGGGCCGCCAGGCACCGGCAAAACCACCCTCGCTGAAGTGATTGGCCGCTACGCCAGCGCGGATATTGAACGTATCTCCGCGGTGACGTCAGGCGTCAAAGAGATCCGTGAAGCTATCGAGCGTGCCCGGCAAAATCGCAATGCGGGTCGACGCACTATTTTATTTGTCGATGAAGTCCATCGCTTCAATAAAAGCCAGCAGGACGCATTTCTGCCGCATATTGAAGACGGCACCATCACTTTTATCGGTGCGACCACTGAAAACCCCTCGTTTGAGCTGAATTCGGCGCTGTTGTCCCGCGCCCGCGTCTATCTGCTGAAATCCCTGACCACAGAAGATATCGAACAGGTTCTCGATCAGGCGATGAATGACGCGAAGCGTGGCTATGGCGGCCAGGACATCGTACTGCCGGACGATACGCGCCGGGCGATTGCAGAACTGGTGAACGGCGATGCCCGCCGGGCGTTAAATACGCTTGAGATGATGGCGGACATGGCTGAGCTGGATGATGCCGGCAAGCGGGTGCTGAATCAGGAATTACTCACTGAAATCGCGGGCGAACGCAGCGCGCGCTTCGATAACAAAGGCGATCGGTTCTACGATCTGATCTCCGCGCTGCATAAATCGGTACGCGGTTCCGCACCTGATGCCGCGCTCTACTGGTATGCGCGTATCATCACGGCGGGCGGCGATCCGCTGTATGTGGCACGCCGCTGTCTGGCGATTGCCTCTGAAGACGTCGGCAACGCCGATCCGCGCGCCATGCAGGTGGCGATTTCGGCATGGGACTGCTTTACCCGCGTCGGCCCGGCAGAAGGGGAAAGGGCGATTGCTCAGGCGATTGTCTATCTGGCCTGCGCCCCGAAAAGCAATGCCGTCTATACCGCCTTTAAAGCTGCACTCTCCGACGCGCGCGACCGCCCTGATTATGATGTTCCGGTCCATTTACGCAATGCCCCGACAAAGCTGATGAAAGACATGGGCTACGGGGAAGAGTACCGTTACGCCCACGACGAGCCCAACGCTTACGCCGCCGGAGAAGTGTATTTCCCTCCTGAAATGGCACAAACGCGCTATTACCGCCCAACAAACAGAGGTCTTGAAGGGAAAATTGGCGAAAAGCTCGCCTGGCTTACTGAACAGGATCAGAAAAGCCCCACAAAACGCTACCGCTAATGCAGGCGTTGCGGTAAGGTTATCAAGACTCCAGTGGCCGCAGGCTGTGGCCACTTTCTCCCTTTCAATTCGATAAGCACAGGATAAGCATGCTCGATCCCAATCTGCTGCGTACCGAGCCAGACGCAGTCGCAGAAAAACTGGCACGCCGGGGCTTTAAGCTGGACGTAGATAAGCTGCGCGCTCTTGAAGAGCGTCGTAAAGTTTTGCAGGTCAACACCGAAAATCTGCAGGCTGAGCGTAACTCGCGATCGAAATCCATCGGCCAGGCCAAAGCGCGTGGGGAAGATATCGAGCCGCTACGCATGGAAGTGAACAAACTGGGTGAAGAGTTAGACGCGGCGAAAGCCGAACTGGAAACTTTGCTGAATGAAATTCGCGAAATCGCGCTGGCGATCCCCAACATTCCGGACGACAGCGTACCGGTGGGTAAAGACGAGCACGACAACGTTGAAGTCAGCCGCTGGGGCACGCCTCGCCAGTTCGATTTCGAGATCCGCGATCACGTCACCCTCGGCGAAATGCATGGCGGACTCGATTTTGCAAACGCGGTTAAACTGACCGGCTCGCGCTTTGTCGTGATGAAAGGCCAGATCGCACGTTTGCACCGTGCCCTGGCGCAGTTCATGCTGGATCTTCACACCGAAGAGCACGGCTACAGCGAAAACTATGTGCCGTATCTGGTGAACCACGCCACGCTGTACGGAACCGGGCAATTGCCGAAATTCGCCGGCGATCTGTTCCATACGCGTCCGCTGGAAGAAGAGGCGGACAGCAGTAACTACGCCCTGATCCCGACGGCGGAAGTGCCGTTGACCAACCTGGTACGTGACGAGATCCTCGAAGAAGAATCGTTGCCGCTGCGCATGACCGCGCATACGCCGTGCTTCCGTTCAGAAGCGGGTTCTTACGGTCGCGATACCCGTGGCCTGATCCGTATGCACCAGTTCGACAAAGTTGAAATGGTTCAGATCGTGCGTCCGGAAGATTCCATGGATGCGCTGGAAGAGATGACCGGCCACGCCGAGAAAGTTCTCCAGTTGCTGGGCCTGCCGTACCGCAAAGTGCTGCTGTGCACCGGCGATATGGGCTTCGGCGCATGCAAAACTTACGATCTGGAAGTGTGGGTGCCGGCGCAGGATACCTACCGTGAAATCTCTTCCTGCTCTAACGTATGGGATTTCCAGGCTCGCCGTATGCAGGCGCGCTGCCGTACCAAAACCGACAAGAAACCGCGTCTGGTGCACACCCTGAACGGTTCCGGTCTGGCGGTGGGCCGTACCCTGGTGGCGGTCATGGAAAACTATCAGCAGGCAGATGGGCGTATCGCCATTCCTGACGTGCTGAAGCCGTACATGAAAGGTCTGGAATTTATCGGTTAATCACCAAACCTGAAACAAGCGCCCTGAGGGCGCTTTTTTTATGCCGTTTATTTACCCTTCAGCGAATCGTAGCTGGTCATCAAATTGCGATAGTCCGGAATATGGTTAGAAAACAGCGTCGCCAGGCCTTCCACATCGTTGCGCCAGTCGCGATGCAGTTCGCAGGCCACGCCAAACCACGTCATCAGCTGCGCGCCCGCCTGAGACATACGATCCCATGCCGACAGGCGTGTGAGCTCGTTAAAGGTGCCTGAGGCATCCGTCACTACAAAGACGTCAAACCCTTCTTCAATCGCGGACAGCGCCGGAAAGGCCACGCACACCTCTGTAACCACCCCTGCAATGATCAGCTGCTTTTTGCCGGTAGCCTTCACGGCATTCACAAAGTCTTCATTATCCCAGGCGTTGATATTACCCGGACGGGCAATATAGGGCGCATCCGGGAACTGCGCTTTGAGCTCAGGCACCAGCGGGCCGTTAGGACCGGTTTCGAAACTGGTGGTCAGAATGGTGGGCAAATTAAAGTATTTCGCGAGATCGCCGAGTGCCAGAACGTTGTTTTTGAATTTATCAGGTTCGATATCGCGGACGAGAGAAAGCAATCCGGCCTGATGATCGACAAGCAAAACAGCCGCTTCATTTTTATCGAGACGAACGTAAGGTTTACTCATTTGCAGTTACCTTTGCAGGGTGGGATAAAAGCGCGTCGTCACTAAGAATAGATTAAAAAAACACCCGGTTGAGAGTGCAGCGGCTTCGATGAAATTTTTCGACTGAATTATCATGTTAATAGTTTTAAAATTTCCAATAAAACAAAGTGATAAAGTCACCCCCACGTTCAACATCGACAGGCTAAATGAATAACTTATATCGATAGCCATAAAACCCTGATTCGCCCTTAATAAGCCGATTGACTTTGTTTTTGGCGGTGGCATGATGCGCGTGAATTTTGAACTTCCTCACGGTTTAATCCATGCCCACGTATACCCGGCCAGTGCTGCTTCTGCTCTGTGGCCTACTTTTGTTGACCCTGGCTATCGCGGTGCTTAACACCCTGGTGCCGCTTTGGCTCGCCCATGAAAACCTTCCTACCTGGCAGGTTGGGGTAGTCAGTTCCGCCTATTTCACCGGAAACCTGGTGGGGACATTGCTGACCGGCAGCTTAATTAAGCGTTGGGGTTTTAACCGCAGCTACTATTTTGCCTCATTGCTGTTTGCGGCGGGCTGCGTCGGCCTTGGCCTGATGGTAGGTTTCTGGAGCTGGATGAGCTGGCGATTTATTGCCGGCGTCGGCTGCGCCATGATTTGGGTGGTAGTGGAAAGCGCGCTAATGTGCAGCGGCACCTCGCGCAACCGGGGCCGTCTGCTGGCGGCCTATATGATGATTTACTATGTCGGTACGGTACTGGGCCAGATACTGGTGAGCAAACTTTCTACCGATCTGATGGACGTGCTGCCGTGGGTGACCGCCTTAACGCTGGCGGCGATTTTACCGTTGCTGTTCACCCGTATCGTCAACCAGAACAGCGAGCATCAGGAAAATACCCCGGTGTGGTCGATGTTCAAGCTGCGCCAGGCGCGTCTCGGCGTGAACGGCTGCATCATTTCCGGGATCGTGCTCGGTTCGCTGTACGGCCTGATGCCGCTGTACCTTAATCATCAGGGCGTAAGCAATTCGGGGATCGGCTTCTGGATGGCGGTGATGGTTAGCGCCGGTATTGTCGGGCAGTGGCCGATAGGCCGTCTTGCCGACCGGTTTGGCCGGTTGCTGGTGCTGCGTGTGCAGGTATTTGTGGTGATCCTCGGCTGCCTGGCGATGCTCAGCAACGCAGCAATGGCACCTGCGCTGTTTATCCTTGGCGCGGCGGGTTTCACCGTTTATCCGGTGGCAATGGCCTGGGCATGTGAAAAAGTCGAGCACCATCAGCTGGTGGCGATGAACCAGGCGCTGCTGCTGAGCTACACCATCGGCAGCCTGTTAGGCCCGACCCTGACAGCCATGCTGATGCAGAAGTATTCCGACAATCTGCTGTTTATCATGATTGCCAGCGTATCGTTCGTTTATCTGCTGATGCTGCTGCGCAAAGCAGGCCAGCATCCAACCCCGGTGGTACACGCCTGATAATAAAAACCCCCGATTTGCGTCGGGGGTTTTGTTTAACTGCGGCGGAAGCTAGTACATCACTTTATGGCCGTACTGTTCCAGAATGCCTTTTACCCGCTCCATGGTCTCTTTCTTCGGCGGCTTCACGCCATCCAGTTTGTACTCTTCGCCCATCGCCACCCATTTGTGCTTACCCAGCTCATGGTAAGGCAGTAATTCGATTTTCTCGATATTGCCCATCTCGCGGGTAAACTCGCCGAGGCGATGCGCGGAATCATCATCGTCAGACCAGCCCGGCACCACCACATAACGGATCCAGGTTTTAATCCCTTTGTTAGCGATATAGCGTGCGAATTCCAGAGTGCGATGGTTAGAGACGCCCACCAGGTTCTGGTGGATCTCGTCGTTCATCTGCTTGAGATCCAGCATAACCAGATCGGTGACTTCCAGCAGCTCGTCAACCACCGGATCGTAGCGGCGCACAAAGCCGTTGGTATCCAGGCAGGTATGAATACCTTCTTTATGGCAGGCGCGGAACCAGTCGCGCACGAATTCGGCCTGAAGCATCGCTTCGCCACCGGATGCGGTGACGCCGCCGCCGGACGCGTTCATAAAGTGGCGATAGGTGACGACCTCTTTCATCAGCTCGTCAACGGTGATTTCTTTACCGCCGTGAGTATCCCAGGTATCGCGATTATGGCAGTACAGGCAGCGCATCAGGCAGCCCTGGAAGAAGGTGATAAAGCGAATGCCTGGGCCGTCGACGGTCCCGCAGGATTCAAAGGAGTGTATGCGACCAATTGCTGACATTGCGGTGTTTTCTCCAGATGTGGCCCATCCGGGGCCTGTGTGCGCACAACTCATAAAGGTTGTGTCGAGTCTGTTTTGGCAGTCACCCATCTCAGTATAGATAGCTGGCAAAGCAGGCTGCGGGGCGGGGTAGTAACTGTTAAAAAGGCCCCACGGATGTGGAGCCTTTATTGTACGCTTATTCAGCCAGACAGTGAATTACATGGTCTGAGTGAAGGTACGGGTAATAACGTCCTGCTGCTGTTCTTTAGTCAGGGAGTTAAAACGCACCGCATAACCAGAAACGCGGATGGTCAGCTGCGGATATTTTTCCGGGTTTTCCATCGCATCAAGCAGCATTTCACGGTTCATCACGTTCACGTTCAGGTGCTGACCACCTTCGATGGACGCTTCGTGGTGGAAGTAACCATCCATCAGACCCGCCAGGTTGGTTTTACGCACTTCGTCGTCTTTACCCAGCGCATTCGGCACGATAGAGAAGGTGTAAGAGATACCATCTTTAGCGTAAGCGAACGGCAGTTTAGCAACGGAAGTCAGAGAGGCAACTGCACCTTTCTGGTCACGGCCGTGCATCGGGTTTGCACCCGGTCCGAACGGAGCGCCAGCGCGACGGCCATCCGGCGTGTTACCGGTTTTCTTACCATAAACCACGTTAGAGGTGATGGTCAGAACTGACTGAGTCGGGATAGCGTTGCGGTAAGTCGTCAGTTTCTGAATTTTCTTCATGAAACGTTCTACCAGGTCAACCGCCAGATCATCCACGCGCGCATCGTTGTTACCGAACTGCGGGTATTCGCCTTCGATTTCGAAGTCGATTGCCAGACCGTCTTCGTCGCGAATCGGTTTAACTTTCGCGTACTTGATGGCGGACAGGGAGTCAGCCGCCACGGACAGACCGGCGATACCACACGCCATGGTACGGATAACGTCACGATCGTGCAGCGCCATCAGCGAAGCTTCATAGCTGTACTTGTCGTGCATGTAGTGGATGATGTTCAGCGCGGTCACGTACTGCTTAGCCAGCCAGTCCATGAAGTGATCCATACGATCCATCACTTCGTCGAATTTCAGCACGTCTGCTTTGATCGGCTCAGATTTCGGGCCAACCTGCATTTTCAGTTTTTCGTCCACGCCGCCGTTGATCGCGTACAGCATGGTTTTCGCGAGGTTTGCGCGCGCGCCGAAGAACTGCATTTGCTTACCAACAACCATCGGGCTTACGCAGCAAGCGATCGCGTAGTCGTCGTTGTTGAAGTCAGGACGCATCAGATCGTCGTTCTCATACTGCAGAGAAGAGGTATCGATGGAGACTTTCGCCGCGAATTTTTTGAAGTTCAACGGCAGTTTTTCAGACCACAGAATGGTGATGTTCGGCTCCGGAGACGGACCCATGGTGTACAGGGTGTTCAGGAAACGGAAGCTGGTTTTGGAAACCAGAGTACGACCGTCAACGCCCATACCGCCGATGGATTCCGTTGCCCAGATCGGGTCGCCGGAGAACAGCTCATCGTATTCCGGGGTACGCAGGAAGCGCACCATACGCAGTTTCATCACCAGATGGTCGATCATTTCCTGCGCTTCGGCTTCAGTGATTTTGCCTGCTTTCAGGTCGCGCTCAATGAACACGTCCAGGAAGGTAGACACACGACCGAAGGACATCGCCGCGCCGTTCTGGGATTTCACTGCAGCCAGGTAGCCGAAGTAAGTCCACTGTACGGCTTCTTGCGCGTTGGTTGCCGGGCCAGAGATATCGCAGCCGT
This sequence comes from Atlantibacter hermannii, assembly GCF_009907385.1. Taxonomy (GTDB): domain Bacteria; phylum Pseudomonadota; class Gammaproteobacteria; order Enterobacterales; family Enterobacteriaceae; genus Atlantibacter; species Atlantibacter hermannii_A. The sequence continues at coordinate 77,725 of NZ_JAAATR010000084.1, read as the reverse complement.
ATTTCGCTGCCATTTCTTTGATTTGACCCAGTGCGCGATGCTGTTCAGCGATCTCTTCACGCAGACGGATAGTGGCTTCCAGGTTTACGCCGTTTTCCAGATCGGACTGCAGAGACAGGAACTGTGCGTATTTGTCTTTCATCAGGAAGTCGATACCGTACAGCGCAACGCGACGGTAGTCACCGATGATACGGCCACGGCCATAGGCATCCGGCAGACCGGTCAGCACGCCGGACTTACGGCAGTTCAGGATGTCTTTGGTATAGACATCGAACACGCCCTGGTTGTGGGTTTTACGGTATTCGGTGAAGATTTTTTTCAGGGACGGATCCAGCTCGCGGTTATACGCTTTGCAGGAGCCTTCAACCATTTTGATACCGCCGAACGGGATAATCGCACGTTTCAGCGGAGCATCAGTTTGCAGACCAACAATTTTCTCAAGGCTTTTGTTGATGTAGCCAGCGTCATGAGAGGTGATGGTAGAAGCCAGGTCGGTATCGAAATCAACTGGCGCGTGAGTGCGGTTTTCCAGTTTGATGCCTTCCATAACTTTGTCCCACAGGGAAGTGGTCGCTTCCGTGGCGCCAGCCAGGAAGGATTCGTCACCTTCATACGGGGTATAGTTTTTCTGGATGAAGTCACGGACGTTAACTTCATTCTGCCAGTCACCTTTGGCAAAACCTTCCCAGGCTGTGGCTAACTTTTCATTAAGTTCAGACATTTAACACCTACCTTCTTAAGTGGAATTTTTCATTCTGCCCGAGCCGACCTTAATGGTGGTCGTCGCCGCGCAGATAAATGACCCAGTACGTCAACCCAACTAACAAACCACCACCGATGATATTGCCGATCGTAACCGGAATCAGGTTATCAATGATGAAGTTCATCACAGTCAGATGAGAAAAATTGTCCGGTGAGGAACCGATAGCGGTCCAGAATTCCGGGCTGGCGAAGTGACGAATCACAATACCAAACGGGATCATGAACATATTTGCGATACTGTGCTCAAACCCGCTGGCGACGAACATGCCAACAGGGAGGATCATGATGAACGCTTTGTCGAACAGGCTACGGCCGGAGTAGCTCATCCACACCGCCAGACATACCATCAGGTTCGCCAGGATACCGAGCGCGACGGCCTCGATAAAAGTATGGTGGAGTTTATGGTCAGCGGTTTGTAAAACATTTAAGCCCCAGCCGCCATTAGCGACCATATGCTCGCCCGCCAGCCACATCAGCAGTACAAACAGTAACGCGCCAATCAGGTTGCCGATATAAACATTCAGCCAGTTACGCGCCAGTTGGCCCCAGGTGATCCTGCCGCTCGCTTTAGCGACCACAATCAGCACCGTGGAGGTGAACAGGTCCGCGCCGCAGATCACACAAAGAATAAGGCCCAGAGAGAAGCACATCCCGCCGATCAATTTCGCGATGCCGTAAGGCATTGTCGCGGTACCGGTGGTGGCAGTGATATAGAAAACAAATGCGATGGAGATAAAGACGCCCGCCGTGATCGCCAGATAAAAGGTCTTCAGCGGCTGTTTCGTTGCTTTATAGACACCCGCTTCTTCGGCAACTTTTGCCATAGCAGCGGGAAGTAATAGATCGAAAGGGTTGTCAGCTTTCACACTAACTCTCTCTATATTTAATCGGCGACGAGATACTAACAAAGCATTATACAGCAAAATTTGATATCGATCATATCTCGCCGGAGTTGTAGACCTGCAAAACGTGGTGTTATTGCAATTTTTTGTGGTAACCTTTTGAAATTAAAGGTAAAAATAATTTTTAAAGTTTATTATTTAAGTTGAATGATACCGCTTCGCCTCATAGCCAACAGTTAATTAATATGGAGTATTTATTAAAATAAGTAACACTTAAAGCCGTTAAAGCTTGTTAATGTTTACTCATATTTAACTTTAAAATTACATTTGAAATAATTAACGCCAAAATAAAAAAAAGGGGCAATTAAATCGCCCCGTAATATAGCTGAGGTATGCACAATCGCATACGCTTTTTGAGTTACTTCAGGTTATGAGACTTTCCAGAAAGCGGCTTTAGCGCGCTGTAACTTCTCATATGCCGCCAGTAGCGCCTGATGCGCCGGGAAGGCTTTAAGATCGGCGTCCACCGCCTGCAGGCCATAGAACGGCGCTTCGCCGCTCAATGCCGCGCTGGCGTTTTCTACCGCTTCGGCACCGTACATACGCACAAAGGCGTTGAGATACTGCAATGGCTGGCGCTCTTCTTCCTGCGCCAGCAGCAGCAGGGTTTGCAGGCAGCGGTAGTAGTTGGCGCGCTCGGGGCTGAAAACCGAACCATTGAACTCCATGGTCCATTCGGTCCAGATCAGCGCCTGATCCAAATCGCCGCCTGCCAGCGCCAGCATCGCTTTCAGCTCGCCGATGCGCAGAGTGTACCAGCCGTTGTCTTTGCCGGTCGCCAGGCCCAGCAGTTCGCGCACGCGGGTAAAGTCGTCGTGACCTTCCTCATCCAGTTGGCCGATCAGATTGAGATAGTCCTCTTTTTCCCACGCGCTGCCCGGCAGCGCCAGAATGGTTTCGCGCAAATGCGCGCCCATGCTGTTATTGGCGAGCCACAGATCTTCCGCAGGATAGATATCCGACATGCCCGGCACGATGATGCGGCAGGCGTAGACGTTCAGGTGCTCGTAGTCGGCGATGTACACTTCTTTGTCTTCCGATTTGAAGATAGCCATTAAGGTGGCGAACTCTTCCTCGGTGGTGCCGGCGAAGCTCCAGTCGACGAACGGGTAATCGGCATCCTGCTTGAACATGTCCCAGGAGATCAGACCGCTGGAGTCGATAAAGTGGGTTTCCAGATTAGCGTGTTCCGCCACTTCTTCATCATCAAAGGTCGGCGGGGTGAACACGTCCAGATCCTTCAGGCTGCGGCCCTGTAACAACTCGGTCACGGTACGCTCCAGCGCCACGCCGAAGTCCGGATGCGCGCCAAAAGAGGCAAAGCAGGTGCCGTTAGCCGGGTTGAACAGCACCACGCAGATCACCGGGTATTTGCCGCCCAGCGAACCGTCGTAGGCGAAGATTGGGAAACCTTCGGCTTCGAGTTTAGCAATGGCTTCCACCACGCCCGGGTAACGCGCCAGCACTTCCTGCGGGATTTCCGGCAGGCTGATGCTTTCGGCGATGATGCGGTTTTTGATATGACGCTCAAACACTTCAGACAAGCCCTGCACGCGGGCTTCGTTAGCGGTGTTGCCTGCGGACATGCCGTTAGAGACGTACAGGTTGCCGACGATGTTCATCGGGATATACACGGTCTGCTGGTCGGACTGACGGGTGAACGGCAGGGCGCACACGCCGCGCGACTCGTTGCCGGATTGCAGGTCGATCAGCATGCTGGCGGTCAGTTCATTTTCCGGATCGTAAAAAGCGCGCAGGCGATCGTCGAGAATGCCTTCCGGCAGTTCGTCGTCTTCCGGGATCGGGAACCATTTCTCGTTGGGATAGTGAACGAACGGACCGTTAGCAACGGTGTCGCCCAGCCAGAAATCGGCAAAGAAATAGTTGGTGGAGAGACGTTCGAAATATTCGCCCAGTGCGGAGGCCAGCGCGGCTTTTTTGGTGGCGCCTTTCCCGTTGGTGAAGCACAGCGCGGAGTCTTTATCGCGAATATGCACCGACCAGACGTGCGGAACCGGGTTTAACCACGAGGCTTCTTCAATATTAAAGCCGAGATCGGTGAGCTGTTGCTGGAAGCGAGCGATGGAATCTTCCAGCGCAGCATCTTTACCGGGAATGAAGGTTTGAGTCATGAGAGTCACTTTTATCGTACGCAAAGCGCGCAATGATACGGGTTTTGCGTTACGGGTGCCATCTTCCCGCCGTTCCGGGCAAAAATAATTGTTAGCGCTATGCTTACTTTTAGCAAGGTACTGTAAAGGCGAATAAAAATGAAAGCATTTGATTGGCAACGGATGGCTTTTGACAAGGTCCCCTTTGAGTTTCTCGGCGAAGTCGCGCTGCGCAGCTTATACACCTTTGTGCTGGTCTTTATTTTCCTGAAACTCACCGGGCGGCGCGGCGTCCGCCAGATGTCGCTGTTTGAAGTGCTGATCATCCTGACCCTGGGCTCTGCCGCGGGTGACGTGGCGTTTTATGACGACGTACCGATGATCCCGGTGCTGGTGGTGTTTATTTCCCTCGGCGCGCTTTATCGGCTGGTGATGTGGCTGATGGCGCGCAGTGAGAAACTGGAAGATCTGCTCGAAGGCAAGCCGATGATTGTGGTGGAGGAGGGCGAGCTCGCCTGGGACAATCTGCGCAAAGAGAACATGACCGAGTTCGAATACTTTATGGAACTGCGGCTCAGCGGCGTGGAGCAGCTTGGGCAGGTGAAATTAGCCATTCAGGAAACCAACGGGCAATTAAGCGTCTATTTTTATGCCGATGAGAATGTCCGGCCCGGTTTGCCTATCCTGCCGGACTCCCACAAACCGGCATTTAACATCATGCCTGACGCAGCGGATTATGCCTGTATTCGCTGTAGTGAGGTCGTTGCCATGAAAGCCGGAGATAAACGGATGTGTCCGCGCTGCGGGCATCCGGATTGGGTGAAAGCGAGCCGTGCCCGCCGCGTGACCTGAACAGTGAAAATTGCGGTGTTCTGTTCCCCGCCTGGCATAATCTGCCGTGTGATAAAGCGCACATTTTACCGCGGGCGGGGATTACCCATTGCAGCCGTACTCGCTGAGTGATAAAACCGATAGCCACAGGAAAAACTTATTGTTATGCGTGGTGAGGGGAAATGACTCAGGTCTTCAATTTTAGTTCTGGCCCGGCGATGTTACCGGCAGATGTAATGCTTCAGGCACAGCAGGAATTACGCGACTGGCAGGGGTTGGGCACGTCGGTAATGGAAGTGAGCCATCGTGGTAAACCGTTTATCGCGGCTGCAGAAGAGGCGGAAAAAGATTTTCGCGATCTGCTGAATATCCCCTCCAGTTATAAAGTTTTATTCTGCCACGGCGGCGGACGCGGCCAGTTCTCCGCGATTCCGCTCAACCTGCTGGGCGACAAAACCACCGCAGACTACGTGGACGGCGGTTACTGGGCGGCGAGCGCGGTAAAAGAAGCGCATAAATACCTCAAACCGAACGTGATCGACGCGAAAATTACCGTCGACGGCAAACGCGCTATCAAACCGATGAGCGAATGGCAGCTCTCCGAAGACGCTGCATACCTGCACTACTGCCCGAATGAAACCATCGACGGTATCGCTATTAATGAAACGCCGGATTTCGGCGATGCTATCGTTACCGCGGATTTCTCCTCCACTATTCTTTCCCATCCGATTGATATTTCCCGCTATGGCGTGATTTACGCCGGCGCGCAGAAAAACATCGGCCCGGCAGGGTTAACCATCGTTATCGTCCGTGAGGACCTGCTGGGTAAAGCACATTCCGTCTGCCCGTCGATCATTGACTACACCGTGCTGAGCGAAAACGACTCGATGTTCAACACGCCGCCGACCTTTGCCTGGTATCTGTCTGGCCTGGTCTTTAAATGGCTGAAGCAGCAGGGCGGGGTTGAGGTAATGAATCGCATCAACCAACAAAAAGCGGATCTGCTGTATGGCGTTATCGATAACAGCGATTTCTACCGCAACGACGTGGCCAGCGCTAACCGCTCGCGCATGAACGTGCCGTTCCAGCTGGCTGACAGCAAACTTGATACGCTATTCCTTGATGAGTCGTTTAAAGCCGGTTTGCATGCGCTGAAGGGCCACCGCGTGGTCGGCGGGATGCGCGCCTCCATCTATAACGCCATGCCGCTGGAAGGCGTCAAAGCGCTGACCGATTTTATGATTGATTTTGAGCGTCGCCACGGTTAATCCTCGTTATTGTTTCTCTTCCCCGCAGCGCGCCTGCGGGGCTTTTATTACCTCGATCGAGAGTTTTTTGCATGCAGGAATCCCTGACTTTACAGCCTATCGCGCACGTTGAAGGCACTATCAACCTTCCCGGCTCGAAGAGCGTTTCCAACCGCGCGCTGCTGCTTGCGGCCTTAGCTAAAGGCAAAACGGTGCTGACCAACCTGCTGGATAGCGACGACGTCCGCCACATGCTAAACGCGCTGAAAGCGCTGGGCGTTGAGTACGCGCTGTCTGACGACCGCCGCCGTTGCGAAGTCACCGGGCTGGGCGGCGCATTTAAGGCGCAAGGCGAACTGGAGCTGTTTTTAGGGAATGCCGGCACCGCCATGCGCCCTCTGGCGGCGGCGCTGTGCCTGGGGCACAACGACATTGTGCTCACCGGCGAACCGCGTATGAAAGAGCGGCCTATCGGCCATCTGGTGGATGCGCTGCGCCAGGGCGGGGCGCAGATTGACTATCTGGAACAGGAAAATTATCCACCGCTGCGCCTGCGCGGCGGTTTTACCGGCGGCAACGTCGAGGTTGACGGCAGCGTTTCCAGCCAGTTTTTAACAGCGCTGCTGATGACCGCGCCGCTGGCGGAGCAGGATACCCTGATCACCATCAAAGGCGATCTGGTGTCCAAACCCTATATCGATATCACGCTGCATTTAATGAAAACTTTTGGCGTTGAGGTGGACAACGGCGGCTACCAGCGCTTCGCGATCCGCGGCGGGCAAACCTATCAGGCGCCGGGGGAATATCTGGTGGAGGGCGACGCGTCTTCTGCCTCCTATTTCCTGGCGGCGGCGGCGATTAAAGGCGGCACCATCAAAGTGACCGGCATTGGCCGCAACAGCGTGCAGGGCGATATCCGCTTCGCGGATGTGCTGGAGAAAATGGGCGCGCAGATTACCTGGGGCGACGATTTTATCGCCTGCACGCGCGGCGACCTCAAGGCCATCGACATGGACATGAACCATATCCCCGATGCCGCCATGACCATCGCCACCACCGCGCTGTTCGCCAACGGCACTACGACATTGCGCAACATCTATAACTGGCGCGTCAAAGAGACCGACCGCCTTGCCGCGATGGCCACCGAACTGCGCAAAGTGGGCGCGACGGTGGAAGAGGGCCACGATTTCATCACGGTCACGCCGCCGGAACAGCTGCGCTTCGCGGATATCGGCACTTATAACGATCACCGTATGGCGATGTGTTTCTCGCTCGTGGCGCTCTCGGATACCCCAGTCACTATTCTCGATCCGAAATGTACCGCGAAAACCTTCCCCGACTACTTTGAGCAACTGGCGCGCCTGAGCGTGCTGGCCTGAGTTTTTAACCCCGCCGTCCAGCGCGGGGTTTTCCCTCTTTTTTCATCCGCTTTCGGACAAGCCCCACTCGTAGGCCAGTGATACTCTGCGTCGGATTTTCCTTTAATCGATGCACTTGAATCAATGGACGATAAGTATGAAAAATTCAAAGATATTATTAAGTTGTTTGCTGGCTACGGCGGTATTGTCAGGCTGTAAAAATATGAGCGGCACGGTGAACACAGATGCTTTAGTCGGCTCCGGAATGTCGGCGTATAAAGCCGCAACCTTAAGCGATGCGGATATGCGTTCGTTAACCGATCAGGCATGTAAGCAATCCGACAGCGAATCACAAATCGCGTCGGCCTCCAGCAAATACACCAAACGCCTGAATAAAATTGCTAAATCCCTGGGCAACAACATCAACGGCTTACCGGTAAATTACAAAGTTTACCTGACCAACGACGTCAACGCGTGGGCGATGGCTAACGGCTGCATTCGCGTCTACAGCGGCCTGATGGATATGATGACGGATAACGAGATTGAAGGCGTACTGGGCCACGAGATGGGCCATGTTGCGCTGGGTCACTCGCGTAAAGCCATGCAAGCCGCCTATGCGACGCTGGCTGCGCGCGATGCTATTACCGCCACCGGCGGCACCGCGGCTCAGCTTTCTCAGTCACAATTGGGCGATTTAACCGAAGCGGTGATCAATTCTGCTTTCTCACGCGAGCAAGAGTCTCAGGCGGATGATTTCTCCTATGAGTATATGAAAAAGCAGCATCTCAGCACGCAGGGACTGGCCACCAGCTTCGACAAGCTGGCCAAACTGGATGGCGGTGCATCAAAATCGCTGTTTGATTCTCACCCTCCTTCAGCTGAGCGCGCGCAGCACATTCGCGAACGTATCAGCGCCGATCGGAAGTAACCCACGCCTCCTCGGGCTGGCGCCGCGCCAGCCCGCTATACTTGAGCAATTCCTCAACATTCAGATTCATCCGCCAAATCATACGCAAGCTTTAGTAACGCTCCAGGTGATTGGCGCGTATAATGCGCGGCGTTTATGAAATGGTTGCCTGGTTTAAGGAGAATAGGATGACGGCAGTAGCCCCCGTGATTACCGTTGATGGGCCGAGCGGCGCTGGTAAAGGCACGCTTTGCAAAGCCCTGGCTGAAACACTGCAGTGGCATTTGCTGGATTCCGGCGCTATCTACCGTGTCCTTGCGCTCGCTGCGCTGCATCACCATGTTGACGTTGCTTCTGAAGAAGCGCTGGTGCCCCTGGCGGCGCATCTGGACGTGCGTTTCGTAGCGACCAATGAAGAGCTGGAAGTGATCCTTGAAGGGGAAGATGTCAGCGGCGAAATCCGTACCCAGGAAGTGGCCAATGCCGCGTCGCAGGTGGCCGCATTCCCACGCGTTCGTGAAGCCTTGCTGCGTCGTCAACGCGCGTTTCGCGAAGCGCCGGGCCTTATCGCCGATGGCCGTGATATGGGCACCGTGGTATTCCCTGATGCGCCAGTAAAAATTTTCCTTGACGCCTCCTCTGAAGAGCGCGCCCAACGCCGCATGCTACAGTTGCAGGAGAAGGGCTTTAGTGTTAACTTTGAACGCCTTTTGGCCGAGATCAAAGAACGTGACGATCGCGATCGGAATCGTTCCGTAGCGCCGCTAGTCCCCGCTGCCGATGCTTTAGTTCTGGATTCCACGAGTTTAAGTATTGAGCAAGTGATTGAAAAAGCGCTACAATATGCGCGCCAAAAACTGGCTCTCGCTGATTAAGCGACAGAATTTGCAGTACCCCCGTTGCAATGGATTGACAGCGGGTATGTGAAACAACCCCATCCGGCATGATGCCAGGTGGACGTTAAATTAAAACCTGAAGATTAAACATGACTGAATCTTTTGCTCAACTCTTTGAAGAATCCCTGAAAGAAATCGAAACCCGCCCGGGTTCTATCGTTCGTGGTGTTGTTGTTGCTATCGACAAAGATGTCGTACTGGTTGACGCCGGTCTGAAATCTGAGTCTGCCATTCCGGCTGAGCAGTTCAAAAACGCCCAGGGCGAAATTGAAATCCAGGTTGGTGACGAAGTTGACGTTGCTCTGGATGCAGTAGAAGACGGTTTCGGTGAAACCCTGCTGTCTCGTGAGAAAGCGAAGCGTCACGAAGCATGGCTGATGCTGGAAAAAGCTTACGAAGAAGCTGCGACCGTTACTGGTGTTATCAATGGCAAAGTCAAGGGCGGCTTCACTGTTGAGCTGAACGGTATTCGTGCGTTCCTGCCAGGTTCCCTGGTTGACGTGCGTCCGGTTCGCGACACCCTGCACCTCGAAGGCAAAGAGCTTGAATTCAAAGTAATCAAGCTGGACCAGAAGCGTAACAACGTTGTTGTTTCTCGTCGTGCCGTTATCGAGTCTGAAAACAGCGCAGAACGCGATCAGCTGCTGGAAAACCTGCAGGAAGGCATGGAAGTTAAAGGTATCGTTAAGAACCTCACTGACTACGGTGCATTCGTTGATCTGGGCGGCGTAGACGGCCTGCTGCACATCACTGATATGGCGTGGAAACGCGTTAAGCATCCGAGCGAAATCGTGAACGTTGGCGACGAAATCACTGTTAAAGTGCTGAAGTTCGACCGCGAGCGTACTCGTGTTTCCCTGGGCCTGAAACAGCTGGGCGAAGATCCGTGGGTAGCTATCGCTAAACGTTACCCGGAAGGCACTCGTCTGACTGGCCGCGTAACCAACCTGACCGACTACGGCTGCTTCGTTGAAATCGAAGAAGGCGTTGAAGGCCTGGTGCACGTTTCCGAAATGGACTGGACCAACAAAAACATCCACCCGTCCAAAGTTGTTAACGTTGGCGACGTAGTGGAAGTGATGGTTCTGGATATCGACGAAGAACGTCGTCGTATCTCCCTGGGCCTGAAACAGTGCAAATCTAACCCGTGGCAGCTGTTTGCTGAGACCCACAACAAGGGCGACCGCGTTGAAGGTAAAATCAAGTCTATCACTGACTTCGGTATCTTCATCGGCCTGGACGGCGGCATCGACGGCCTGGTTCACCTGTCTGACATCTCCTGGAACGTTGCAGGCGAAGAAGCAGTTCGTGAATACAAAAAAGGCGACGAAATCGCAGCGGTTGTTCTGCAGGTTGACGCAGAGCGTGAGCGTATCTCCCTGGGCGTTAAACAGCTCGCAGAAGATCCGTTCAACAACTACGTTGCGCTGAACAAGAAAGGCGCTATCGTTACTGGTAAAGTAACGGCAGTTGACGCGAAAGGTGCTACAGTTGAATTAGCAGATGGCGTTGAAGGCTACCTGCGCGCTTCTGAAGCTTCCCGTGACCGCGTTGAAGATGCCACTCTGGTTCTGAGCGTTGGCGACGATGTTGAAGCGAAATTCACCGGCGTTGATCGTAAAAACCGTGTTGTAAGCCTGTCTGTTCGTGCGAAAGACGAAGCTGACGAGAAAGATGCAATCGCAACTGTTAACAACAAACAGGAAGACGGCAACTTCTCCAACGCAATGGCTGAAGCATTCAAAGCAGCTAAAGGCGAGTAATCGTCCGAGCGCTAAATCAGGGCGGCTGCGGCCGCCCTTGTTCGATTGATAGCTGTAAGCAAATTTTCCTGAATGGAAACCGGAGGAATGATGACCAAGTCAGAATTAATTGAAAGACTTGCCACCCAGCAATCTCATATCCCCGCAAAAGCGGTGGAAGATGCAGTAAAAGAGATGCTGGAGCATATGGCCACGACGCTCGCCCAGGGCGAACGTATTGAAATCCGGGGTTTTGGCAGTTTCTCCTTACACTATCGCGCTCCGCGCACTGGCCGTAACCCGAAAACGGGCGATAAAGTGGATCTGGAAGGTAAATACGTTCCGCACTTTAAACCGGGTAAAGAGTTACGCGACCGCGCCAATATCTATGGTTAAGCTTGTTTGAGCTTGCCCTGAAGACGACATCTCCGGATGTCGTTTTTTTTAGCCTTTCGCCAGGTTTGCGGCAGGACGCGCAAAACGTCCACCTGTTGCAGCAACGCAACAACTTTCTGTGAATACCGCGCGTAATGCGGTGAAAGAGACCTCGCGCGCCTGTATATTCCCGGCATACTGCGGCCAGACAGGAGGTCTGTATGCCGCTCAATATCCTTTGCTGGTGCCTGCTTGCCGGAACTGCACCGTTACTGTGGCTGTCGCAGCTACCGACCATGGGGCTGCTTGCAGCGATCGGCGCGGCTGCGATGCTGCTGCTTTTAGCGCCAGGTAAACTCGCTTCAAGGCTGGCATTGACGCTGCTCTTTTTCTGTTGGTCTGTTCTGGCGGCAAGGCAAACTCTTGCGCCTCTGTCACTTACAACACACAACCAGAACGTGACGGCGACAATTCTGCAAACTGATGGCGCAACGCGGCATCTGGCGCGGATAACCCATCTTGGCGGCAAGTGGCTCTTTCCGGCAATGACGGTGGATCTACCCGGCAGCTATCTTGCAGAAAAGGTGTGCGCAGGCCAGCGCTGGGAGCTCGTAGTGCGCCTTAAACCTGTTCACGGACAGCTTAATGACGGCGGATTCGACAATCAGCGGTACGCGCTATCGCAGCGGCGCAGCGTAACGGGCCGGATTATTGCCTCAAAGCCTGTCGACAGCCGGTGCAGCTGGCGCGCGGGTTTTATGACGTCGGTGACTCAGTCGCTTGCATCGCGGCCATGGCGTGATGTGATACTGGCCTTAGGGTTTGGCGAACGGCTGGCGGTAAGTGATGAAATAAAAAACCTGATGCGTGAAACCGGCACCGCGCATTTAATGGCGATTTCCGGGCTGCATATTGGTCTGGCTGGGCTTATGGGGTGGGGGATGGCGCGTTTGCTGCAATTTGCCTTCCCGGCCTGGCTTATGAATCAGGCTTTCCCCCTGCTAGTCAGCTTAGCCGCCAGCGGTGTTTACACCTGGCTCAGCGGCGCGAATCCACCCGCGCTACGCACCTTTGTCGCCATGCTCGTCTGGGGGGCGCTAAGGTTGAGTGGACGCAGTGGGGATCCCTGGCATGTGTGGCTGTGCTGCGTGGCGGGCATTGTGTTTATCGATCCGCTAACCGTGCTGTCGGAAAGCTTCTGGCTATCGGTGCTGGCGGTAGGGGCGCTGCTGTTCTGGTACCAGTGGGTGCCTTTCATCCCGCCAAAAGTACCGCGCGTGGTTAAGCCCGCGCTGGCGTTATTGCATCTTCAGGCTGGCATGGCACTACTGCTATTACCGCTACAGGTCCTGCTGTTTCATGGCATCAGCCTGACGTCAGTGGCTGCCAATTTATTCGCTGTGCCGGTAGTGACTTTTATCGCTGTACCGCTGATCCTGCTGGCGATGATCACCAATCGCATGGGTATTGGTGGCGTGGAATATATTCTTGAATACCTGGCGGATCGTTCTCTGGCTGGGGTGTTTTATGGATTACAGGCGCTGCCGCCCGGTTGGCTGGACATGGATGAGCGTTTTCTGGGGCTGACGCTTAGCCCCTGGTTGCTAATTGTGCTCTGGCGGCTACGCTTTCAGTGGTGCACGCCACTGTTGCCCGGCATCGTGTTGCTTTTACTTGGCGGGCCGCTGTTCCTTCAGCGTCAGGATAACAACTGGGCCGTGCATATGCTGGATATCGGCCATGGGCTGGCGATAGTGATTGAGCGCAACGGGCGCGCCATGCTCTATGATACCGGCAATGCCTGGCCGGGCGGAGACAGCGCCCGGCAGACAATTATTCCCTGGCTGCGTTGGCATCATCTCGTGCCTGAAGGCATTATTTTAAGCCATGAGCATCTCGATCACCGGGGTGGGTTAAACAGCCTGTTAAAGGCCTGGCCGCAGCTGCCGGTGATGAGCTCGCTGGGATGGGCCGGGCATCAATCCTGCCTGCGCGGCAAAACCTGGCGCTGGCAGGGACTGGTTTTCACTGTGCACTGGCCTTTAAAAATCGGCGCGGATAACGGCAATAACGCATCGTGCGTGGTAAAGGTAAGTGATGGCGAGCAGAGCATCTTATTGACCGGCGATATTGAAGCGGATGCCGAGCGGCAAATGGTTAAGCACCACTGGCGCGAGCTGCAAGCTTCGGTGATGCAGGTTCCGCATCACGGCAGCAAAACGTCATCAAGCGTTATTTTGCTGCGTGCGGTAGCAGGGCAGGATGCGCTGGCCTCCGTGGCGCGCTATAACGCCTGGCGATTGCCGTCTCGTCCGGTCATGGCGCGTTACAAACATTATGACTATCAGTGGCAGGATACCGCTCATGCAGGACAAATCACGGTGAATTTTTCATCAAAATCCAGGTTTATCACGCGTTTCCGGCAACAACTTTCGCCCCGCTGGTATCATCAGTGGTTTGGCGTAGATAAGGATAACGGGTAGAATATGCGGCTATTTCAACGAAAGCTGGTTTTTTGAATGCATACCGATAAAGATCTTTCGACGTGGCAAACCTTTCGCCGCCTCTGGCCAATGATTGCCCCTTTCAAACCAGGCCTCATTGTTGCTGCGATCGCATTAATTCTTAACGCAGCCAGCGATACCTATATGCTATCGCTGCTCAAACCATTGCTTGACGATGGTTTTGGTAAGACGGATCGCTCTGTACTGCTCTGGATGCCGCTGGTTGTTATTGGACTGATGATCCTGCGAGGCATTACCAGTTACATTTCCAGCTATTGTATTTCCTGGGTTTCCGGCAAAGTGGTCATGACCATGCGCCGCCGCCTGTTCAACCATATGATGGGGATGCCGGTCGCTTTTTTTGATAAACAGTCTACCGGTACGCTGCTGTCGCGCATCACTTATGATTCTGAGCAGGTCGCCTCTTCGTCTTCTGGCGCATTGATCACTGTCGTGCGTGAAGGGGCGTCAATCATCGGGCTGTTCGTGATGATGTTCTATTACAGCTGGCAGTTGTCGATCATCCTGATTGTGCTGGCGCCCATCGTGTCGATTGCTATCCGCGTGGTTTCGAAGCGTTTTCGCAATATCAGCAAAAACATGCAAAACACCATGGGGCAGGTGACGACCAGCGCAGAGCAGATGCTCAAAGGCCATAAAGAAGTGCTGATGTTTGGTGGCCAGCAGGTGGAAACCGAACGGTTTGACAAAGTCAGCAACAAAATGCGCCGCCAGGGGATGCGTATGGTTTCCGCATCGTCCATTTCCGATCCCATTATTCAGCTGATTGCCTCCCTGGCGCTGGCTTTCGTCCTGTATGCCGCCAGTTTCCCGAGCGTGATGGAGACCCTCACCGCCGGGACCATTACCGTGGTGTTCTCGGCAATGATCGCCCTGATGCGTCCGCTGAAATCTCTGACTAACGTTAACGCGCAGTTCCAGCGTGGTATGGCGGCCTGCCAGACGTTGTTCAGCATTCTGGACAGCGAGCAGGAAAAAGATGACGGTAAACGGATTATCGAACGCTCAACAGGCGATATTGAATTCCGTAATGTCACTTTTACTTATCCGGGCAGAGATACTCCGGCGCTGCGTAATATCAATCTGCGCATTCCTGCGGGCAAAACGATCGCCCTGGTCGGGCGCTCTGGTTCGGGCAAATCCACCATCGCGGGTTTGATCACGCGCTTTTACGATATTGATGAAGGTGAAATCCTGATGGACGGCCACGATCTGCGGGAATATACCCTGACATCGCTGCGTAATCAGGTCGCGCTGGTATCTCAGAACGTACACCTGTTTAACGACACCGTTGCAAATAATATCGCTTACGCCCGTAGCGAAGAGTACAGCCGCGAAGAAATTGAGAAAGCCGCGACGATGGCCTATGCCACTGACTTTATCAAAAAAATGGACAACGGATTCGATACCATCATTGGTGAAAATGGGGTGATGCTCTCCGGCGGCCAGCGTCAGCGTATCGCTATTGCCCGTGCGCTGCTGCGCGACAGCCCAATTCTGATCCTCGATGAAGCGACTTCTGCGCTGGACACCGAGTCTGAGCGTGCTATCCAGGCAGCGCTGGACGAACTGCAGAAAAACCGCACGTCGCTGGTGATTGCCCACCGTCTGTCGACCATCGAGAAGGCAGATGAAATTGTGGTGATTGAAGATGGGCGTATTGTTGAGCGGGGCACCCACGCCGCGCTGCTGGAGCAGCGCGGCGTGTACGCTCAGCTTCATAAAATGCAGTTTGGCGCATGATTGAAAAAATCTGGTCAGGGCAATCTCGCCTGTGGCTGCTGCTGTTACCGCTCGCCGCGCTTTATGGCCTGGTGAGCACTCTTATTCGGCTAAGCTACCGGTTAGGCTGGCGTAAAGCCTGGCGCGCGCCAGTGCCGGTGGTGGTGGTGGGGAATCTCACTGCAGGCGGCAACGGTAAAACGCCGGTGGTGGTCTGGCTGGTGAAACAGTTGCAGCAGCGCGGTATAAGGGTTGGCGTGGTGTCTCGCGGCTACGGCGGAAAAGCGCAACGCTATCCGCTGGTGCTTGATGCCCAAACCTCCAGCGAGCAGGCCGGGGATGAACCGGTACTCATCTATCAGCGTACCGGCGCCGCCGTGGCAGTTTCGCCGATGCGCAGCGAAGCGATCCAGGCTCTGCTCGAGCAACAGCCGCCGCAAATTATCATCACCGACGACGGGCTTCAGCATTATGCGCTGGCGCGTGACAGGGAGATTGTGGTGGTGGATGGCGTACGGCGCTTTGGCAATGGCTGGTGGTTACCGGCGGGCCCGATGCGTGAACGCGCAAGTCGGCTGCGTGAAGTGGATGCGGTTATCACAAACGGCGGTACGCCGAAATCGGGTGAAATCGCCATGCAACTGGTGCCGTCGCAGGCCGTTAATTTGCTTACCGGTGAAAAACGCGATGCCGCGTCATTCAGGGAGGTGGTGGCGATGGCGGGAATCGGTCATCCGCCGCGCTTTTTCGCCACGCTGGAAAGTTTGGGTGTGACGCCCGTGAAGACGCTGAGCCTGGCGGATCATCAGGCGCTGACCCACGCCCAGGTTGCCGCTTTTGCTCGTCCCGATCAGACATTAATGATGACTGAAAAGGATGCGGTTAAATGCCGTCCGTTCGCCCAGCAGAACTGGTGGTATTTACCGGTCGAGGCGCAGCTGGGATCTCCGGCGGCGGAAAAACTCTTGCTGGATATCCTCTCCCTGGTGCGCTAAACCCCACCCGGGCAGAACAAGGATGCACCATGGCTGAACCCAAACTCTCGTTACAAACCGCGCGTAATCTTCATCTTGCCGCCCAGGGGCTGCTGCGCAAACCGCGCCGCCGCGCTCGTCCTGAAGATATCCTCGCCGCCATCACCCGAATGTCCCTTTTGCAAATCGACACCATTAACGTGGTGGCGCGCAGTCCGTATCTGGTACTGTTTAGCCGTCTGGGATCCTACCCGATGCACTGGCTAGACGATGCGCTGGCGCGAGGCGAACTCATGGAGTACTGGGCGCATGAGGCCTGTTTTCTCCCGCGCAGCGACTTTGAACTGGTACGCCACCAGATGCTCCAGCCGGAAAATATGGGCTGGAAATACCGCGCAGAGTGGATGGCGGAACATGCCGCGGACATCACTGAACTGCTTAACTGGATCAAACAAAATGGCCCGGTACGCTCGGCCGATTTTGAGCATCCACGGCCGGGACAGCGCGGCTGGTGGGACTGGAAACCTGACAAACGCCACCTTGAAGGCCTGTTCAGTGCCGGAAAAGTGATGGTGATCGAACGCAGGAATTTCCAGCGCGTCTACGATCTCACTACCCGCGTGATGTCGCACTGGGATGATGATAAACATCTTTTGCCGCAGGAACTGGCCCGGGCCAGAATGCTGGAAAATAGCGCCCGCAGCCTGGGGATTTTTAAAAGCGCCTGGCTGGCCGATTATTACCGTCTGAAAAAAGTCCCGCTGACCGAGCACACTGCGCGCTGGCAGGCCGAAGGACGGGTAGTAAGCGTTGAGGTTGAATCGCTGGGGCAAATGTGGCTGCATGAGGATTTGCTGCCGTTACTGGAAAGCGGCAAGAACCCGCGCGCCACGCACAACGCCGTGCTTTCGCCTTTTGATCCCATAGTGTGGGACCGTCGCCGCGCCGAACAGCTGTTTAATTTTACCTATCGGCTTGAATGCTATACCCCGGCGCAAAAGCGTCAGTATGGCTATTTTACCTTGCCGTTACTTCACTGCGGCCAGCTTGTTGGACGAATGGATGCCAAAATGCATCGTAAAACCGGCGAGTTGGCGATTAATGCGCTGTATCTGGAACCCGATGCGGCCGTTACGGCTTCACTCGTGGCCGGTTTACGGCAGGCTATTACTGAGTTTGCCCTCTGGCAGGGCGCAACACGCGTTACCCTTGCCAGCCAGCCTGCACCGTTACAGGCAGCATGGGGCAGCGCCTGGGAAATCCAGCAGCCCTGAACCCGGGCTGTGGTATTCTTTGGGCATTACATCCGTCAGGAGGAAACATGGATCATCGTTTGCTTGAAATCATTGCTTGCCCGGTTTGCAACGGCAAGTTGTATTACAGCCAGGATAAGCAGGAGCTTATCTGTAAAGTGGACAATATGGCCTTCCCGTTTAAAGAGGGCATTCCCGTTTTGCTGGAAACCGAAGCCCGCACCCTGGATCCGGAAGAGAGTTATTCATGAGCTTTGTGACCATTATTCCCGCCCGCTATGCCTCAACGCGTCTGCCGGGTAAACCGTTGGTGGACATCAATGGCAAGCCGATGATTGTGCACGTGCTCGAACGCGCCCGGGAATCCGGCGCTGACCGGGTAATCGTTGCTACCGATGCGGTCGACGTTGCCGATGCCGTACGCGCCGTAGGCGGCGAAGTTTGCATGACGCGCGTCGATCATGAGTCCGGTACTGAACGTCTGGCAGAAGTTGTCGAGAAGATGGGTTTTGCCGATGACACCATTATTGTCAACGTGCAGGGCGATGAGCCGATGATCCCACCCGCGATTATCCGTCAGGTCGCGGAAAACCTGGAGAAATGCGATGCCGGGATGGCGACCCTCGCGGTGCCTGTCCATAGCGCAGAAGAGGCGTTCAATCCTAACGCGGTTAAGGTGGTAATGGATAAAAAAGGTTACGCGCTCTATTTTTCCCGCGCCACCATACCCTGGGATCGCGACCGCTTCGCCCAGTCACGGGATGAAATCGCCGGTCACTTCCTGCGCCATATCGGCATTTATGGCTATCGTGCCGGTTTTATTCGCCGCTACGTGACCTGGGCGCCGAGTGAACTGGAACATATTGAAAGACTGGAGCAGTTGCGCGTGCTGTGGCACGGTGAAAAAATTCACGTCGCGGTGGCGCGTGAGGTGCCCGGCACCGGCGTCGATACGCCCTCCGATCTCGAACGCGTTCGGGCGGAAATGCGCTAAACCGACAATTTTGCAAACCGGCCACTGGCCGGTTTTTTCTTTCTGGCAGCTTATTGATCTCGTCTGATGACATCTGCGAAAAGGACGCCCATTATAAAAGCAGTATGGTTATTAAGGGTAAAAGCGAATGGAGCAACTGCGTGCAGAACTCAGCCATCTGTTGGGTGAAAAATTAAGCCGGGTTGAATGCGTCAGCGAGAAGCCCGATACCGCCTTATGGGCGCTCTATGACAGCCACGGCAACCCGATGCCGCTGCTGGCCCGCAGCTTCACATCGCCAGGGCTTGCCGGTCAGCTCGCCTGGAAAATCTCCATGCTGGCCCGTTCAGGCACCGCGCGGATGCCGGTGGTGTATGGCGTAATGACCCATGAAGAGAATCCGGGCCCTGATGTGGTGCTGATGGAGCGGTTGCGCGGCGTATCGGTGGAAGCCCCCGCCCGCACGCCCGAGCGCTGGGAGCAGCTGAAAGACCAGATTGTTGAATCCCTGCTGGCATGGCACCGGGTCGACAGCCGGGGCTGCGTGGGCAATGTCGACAGCACGCAGGAAAATATCTGGCCCTCCTGGTATCGCCAGCGCGTTGAAGTGCTCTGGAACACCCTGAATCAGTATCCGCGTTGCGGCTTAACCATGCAGGATAAGCGAATTCTGTTTCGCACCCGGGAATGCCTCGACTCGCTGTTTTACGGATTCAACGATAATTGCGTCCTGATCCACGGCAATTTCACCTTGCGCAGCATGTTAAAAGATTCCCGTAGCGATCAGCTGCTGGCGATGGTTAACCCCGGCTTAACGCTCTGGGCGCCGCGCGAGTATGAACTGTTCCGCCTGTGCGATACCGGCCAGGCGGAGAGCCTGCTGTGGCACTATTTACAACGCGCGCCGGTCGCAGAAGCTTTCCTGTCGCGGCGCTGGCTGTATGTATTGTGGGACGAAGTGGCCCAGCTGCTGCAAACCGGGCGCATGAACCGCATTAATTTCGACCTGGCGTCTAAATCACTGATCCCCTGGATCGCCTGATACGCCTTTCAGCCACTGCCAGACCCGCCCAAGGGTCTCATAACTGGCCCGATCGCTGTGCATTAACCAGAGCGGAGAGGGAATTGCTCTCTCCCAGGGGTTAAGCGGGGAGGTTATCGCGATTTGGTTGGCAGGCGCCGGGATCGGCTTTAGCCCCTGACGCTGGAAAAAGATCATCGCCCGGGGCAGATGCGAGGCGGACGTCACCAGTAAAAACGGCGTATCGCCAGTCATTTTCGCCACTGCCGCGGCTTCTTCTTCGGTATCTTTCGGCGTATCCAGCGTGACGATGGCGTCGCGCGGCACACCTAAACTTTCTGCCACCCGAGCCCCCGCTTCAGCGGTGCTGACCGGGTTGCCGATGGCTCTGGCACCGGTAAAGATCAGTTTTGCCCCCGGATTGGCCTGCCACAGGCGAATGCCTTCCGTCACTCTCGGCAGGCTGTTATTAATCAGATTCGAGCTGGGGGCCCATTGCGGGTTCCAGGTATACCCGCCGCCTAAAATCACGATATATTGCGCCTTCGGCTCGCCTTGCCAGGTTGGGTAGCGATCTTCAATGGGTTTTAACAGGCCATCGGCGACCGGTTGCAGGCTGAGCAGCAGCAGGGCAAGCCAGCCTGCAGTCAACAGCGTTTTCGCCGTCCTCTGCCAGCAGGTAAACCACAGCAGCAAAATCGCTACACCGATGACGATCAGCAGGAACGGCAGGGGCAGTAACAGACCGCCGATAAACTTTTTCAGGAAAAAGAGCATAAAACCGGGTCCTTTTTAACCATATAACGGGCGCAAAGCGCGGATCTTACACCTGATGGGTTCCTTATCCCTACGGCTATGCCAAAATAGCGCCTTTGCCCAGATGCTTTCTTTACAAGGTGGAGTTGTACCCATGCGGGATCGCAATTTTGATGATATTGCCGAAAAGTTTGCGCGCAACATTTACGGGACAACAAAAGGCCAGCTGCGGCAGGCTATTCTCTGGCAGGATCTCGATCAACTGCTTGATGCGTTACCGCAGCGGCCATTGCGGGTACTGGATGCCGGCGGCGGAGAGGGACAAACCGCCATCCGCATGGCGCAGCGCGGGCATCAGGTTACGCTCTGCGATCTCTCATCAGAAATGCTGGCGCGGGCGCAACTGGCAAGCCAGCAAAACGCGGTTAGCGACGCGATGCGCTTTATCCACTGCGCCGCCCAGGACGTAGGGCAACATTTAGAAAGCCCGGTTGATCTGATATTGTTTCACGCGGTGCTGGAATGGGTCAGCGATCCGCAGGCCGTGCTGAAAGCATTATGGGAAGTGTTGGCTCCCGGCGGGGCGCTTTCCCTGATGTTTTACAATGCAAACGGATTGCTGATGCATAATATGGTGGCCGGAAATTTCGCTTATGTGCAGCAAGGCATGCCGAAGCGCAAAAAACGCACCCTGTCGCCGGATCATCCGCGCAACCCTGACGATGTCTATCGCTGGCTTGAACAAATCGGCTGGACCATTACAGGTAAAACCGGCGTGCGGGTCTTTCATGATTATTTGCGCGAAAAGCATCGCCAGCGCGATGAATTCGACGTGCTGTTAGAACTGGAAACACGCTATTGCCGGCAGGAGCCGTATATCAGTCTGGGGCGTTATATACATGTCACCGCACGCAAGCCGGAGAACCAAGGATAAACTATGAGTGATTTTTCCCAGACAGTCCCCGAACTGGTTGCCTGGGCCAGGAAAAATGATTTTTCCATCCAGCTTCCGGTAGACAGGCTGGCTTTTTTGCTGGCCATCGCCACGCTCAACGGCGAGCGCATGGACGGTGAAATGAGCGAGGGCGAACTGGTGGATGCGTTCCGCCACGTCAGCGAGGCGTTTGAGCAGACCCACGAAACGGTAACCCAGCGCGCCAACAACGCCATCAACGATATGGTGCGCCAGCGCCTGCTCAACCGCTTTACCAGCGAGATCAATGAAGGCAACGCCATCTATCGTTTAACGCCGTTGGGCATTGGCATTACCGACTATTACATCCGCCAGCGGGAATTTTCCACGCTGCGCCTCTCGATGCAGCTTTCCATCGTGGCGGGCGAACTGAAACGCGCCGCCGATGCCGCCAGCGAAGGCGGGGACGAATTCCACTGGCATCGCAACGTCTATGCGCCGCTGAAATATTCGGTGGCGGAGATTTTCGACAGCATCGATCTGACCCAGCGCATCATGGACGAACAACAGCAACTGGTAAAAGACGATATCGCGCAACTGCTGAATAAAGACTGGCGCGCAGCCATCTCAAGCTGTGAACTTTTGCTGTCAGAGACGTCGGGTACGTTGCGTGAACTGCAGGATACCCTCGAAGCGGCGGGCGATAAGCTACAGGCCAATTTACTGCTGATCCAGGACGCGATCCTCGATAAACACGATCTGCACTTTATTGACCGGCTGGTGATCGACCTGCAAAGCAAGCTGGACCGCATTATCAGCTGGGGCCAGCAGGCCATTGACCTGTGGATCGGCTATGACCGCCATGTGCATAAATTCATCCGTACCGCGATCGATATGGATAAAAACCGCGTCTTTGCCCAGCGCCTGCGCCAGTCGGTGCAGAGCTATTTTGACGCGCCCTGGGCTTTAACCTATGCCAACGCCGATCGCCTGCTGGATATGCGCGACGAAGAAATGACGTTGCGTGATGAAGAGGTGACCGGCGAGCTCCCGGCGGATCTGGAATATGAAGAGTTTAACGAGATCCGCGAACAGCTGGCGGCATTGATCGAAGGCCAGCTGGCGGGCTTCAAAAACAGACAACAACCACTAGACCTGGGGCTGGTGATGCGTGAGTATCTCGCGCAATATCCGCGTGCCCGGCATTTCGACGTGGCGCGGATCGTGGTTGACCAGGCCGTGCGCCTCGGTATCGCTGAAGCAGATTTCTCTGGGTTGCCGGCAAAATGGCAGCCCATTAATGATTACGGAGCCAAGGTACAGGCACATGTCATTGACAAATATTGAAAAATTTATGCCGGTTAAACTGGCCCAGGCGCTGGCGAATCCGCTATTCCCCGCGCTGGATAGCCAGTTGCGCTCAGGACGCCACATCGGGCTTGATGAACTGGATAACCACGCCTTTTTGATGGATTTCCAGCCCGAGCTGGAAGAGTTTTACACCCGCTATAACGTGGAATTGATCCGCGCGCCGGAAGGCTTTTTCTACCTGCGCCCGCGCTCAACCACGCTGATCCCGCGTTCGGTGTTGTCTGAGCTGGACATGATGGTAGGCAAAATCCTCTGCTACTTGTATCTCAGCCCGGAGCGCCTGGCGAACGAAGGCATTTTTACCCAGCAGGAACTGTATGACGAACTGCTGACGCTGGCGGACGAAAGCAAACTGCTCAAACTGGTCAACAACCGTTCCACCGGTTCGGATCTTGATAAACAGAAACTTCAGGAAAAAGTGCGTTCCTCGTTAAACCGCCTGCGCCGCCTGGGTATGGTGTGGTTTATGGGGCATGACAGCAGCAAATTCCGCATCACGGAGTCGGTATTCCGCTTCGGTGCCGATGTGCGCGCCGGCGATGACGCCCGCGAAGCACAGCTGCGCATGATCCGCGACGGCGAAGCGATGCCGGTAGAAAACCACCTGCAACTCAATGATGAGCCTGAAGACGCGCAATCGGATAATGCGGAGGAAGACAATGATTGAACGCGGTAAATTTCGCTCGCTAACGCTGGTTAACTGGAACGGCTTTTTTGCCCGGACTTTCGATCTGGATGAACTGGTCACCACGCTGTCCGGGGGGAACGGGGCAGGCAAATCCACCACCATGGCGGCCTTCGTCACGGCTTTGATCCCGGATTTGACGCTGCTGCATTTCCGTAACACCACCGAAGCGGGGGCCACCAGCGGCTCGCGCGATAAAGGCCTGCACGGCAAACTGAAAGCAGGCGTCTGCTATTCAGTGCTGGACGTGGTGAACTCGCGCCATCAGCGCGTGGTGGTCGGGGTGCGTTTACAGCAGATCGCCGGTCGCGATCGCAAAGTGGATATCAAACCTTTTGCGATCCAGGGGCTGCCGACGTCTGTCCAGCCGACCCAGCTGCTGACCGAAACCCTGAACGAGCGCCAGGCGCGCGTATTAACCCTTCAGGAACTCAAAGACAAAATTGAGCAAATCGAAGGGGTGCAGTTTAAAGCTTTTAACTCGATTACCGATTACCACTCCCTGATGTTCGATCTGGGGATTGTGGCGCGCCGTCTGCGCTCCGCCTCCGATCGCAGCAAGTATTACCGCCTGATTGAAGCCTCGCTGTACGGCGGGATTTCCAGCGCTATCACCCGCTCCCTGCGTGATTACCTGCTGCCGGAAAACAGCGGCGTGCGTAAAGCGTTCCAGGATATGGAAGCGGCGCTTCGTGAAAACCGCATGACGCTGGAAGCGATTCGCGTCACCCAGTCGGACCGCGATCTGTTCAAACACCTGATTTCCGAGGCCACCGACTATGTGGCGGCGGACTATATGCGCCATGCCAACGAGCGGCGTATTCACCTCGACAAAGCCATTGAATACCGTCGCGATCTGTTCACCAGCCGCCAGCAGCTGGCTGCCGAACAGTACAAGCACGTGGACATGGCGCGGGAGCTTGCCGAGCATGCCGGGGCGGAAGGGGATCTGGAGACCGATTATCAGGCAGCCAGCGATCATCTGAACCTGGTGCAAACCGCGCTGCGCCAGCAGGAAAAAATTGAGCGCTATGATGCCGATTTAGAAGAATTGCAGGTGCGGCTGGAAGAGCAAAACGAAGTCGTGGCCGAAGCGGCGGAACAGCAGGAAGAAAACGAAGCCCGCGCCGAAGCCGCCGAGCTGGAAGTGGACGAGCTGAAAAACCAGCTGGCGGACTACCAACAGGCGCTGGACGTTCAGCAGACCCGCGCAATTCAGTATCAGCAGGCGCTGACGGCGCTGGAACGCGCCCGCGAGTTGTGCCATTTGCCGGATCTTTCGCCGGAATCTGCCGAAGAGTGGCTGGAAACATTCCAGGCCAAAGAGGAAGAAGCCACCGGTCGCCTGCTCAACCTTGAGCAAAAAATGAGCGTCGCCCAGGCGGCGCACAGCCAGTTTGAACAGGCGTTCCAGCTGGTCTGCGCTATTAACGGCCCGGTGGCGCGTGATGACGCCTGGGACGTGGCGCGCGATTTGTTGCGCGATGCTTCGACCCAGCGCCACCTTGCCGCGCAGGTCACCCCGCTGCGTTCCCGTTTGACCGAACTGGAACAGCGCCTGCGCGAGCAGCAGGACGCCGAGCGCCTGCTCTCTGACTTCTGCAAACGCCAGGGGAAACGCTATTCGGCGGAACAGCTCGAAGCGTTGCACCAGGAGCTGGAAGCGCGCATCGCCGCGCTGTCAGACACCGTGGCGCAGGCCGGGGAACAGCGGATGACGCTGCGCCAGGAGCTGGAGCAGCTGCAAAGCCGTATCAAAACCCTGACCCAGCGCGCGCCTGTCTGGCTGGCGGCGCAAAACAGCCTCAACCAGATTATCGAACAGTGCGGCGAGAGCTTTGAGTCCAGCCAGCAGGTGACCGAATACCTGCAGCAGCTGCTGGAGCGCGAGCGTGAGGCGGTGGTTGAGCGCGATGAAGTCGGCGCGCGCAAGCGGACGGTCGATGAAGAAATTGAACGCCTCAGCCAGCCGGGGGGCGCGGAAGACGCGCGTCTTAACGCCCTGGCCGAGCGTTTCGGCGGCGTACTGCTGTCGGAAATTTATGACGACGTCAGCCTCGAAGACGCGCCGTACTTCTCGGCGCTGTACGGTCCGTCGCGCCATGCGATCGTGGTGCCGGATCTGTCACTGGTGCGCGAGCAGCTGGAAGGGCTGGAAGATACCCCGGAAGATCTGTATCTGATTGAAGGTGACCCGCAGTCCTTCGACGACAGCGTGTTCAGCACCGAAGAGCTGGAAAAGGCGGTGGTGGTGAAAATCGCCGATCGCCAGTGGCGTTACTCGCGCTTCCCGACGCTGCCGCTGTTTGGCCGTGCAGCCCGTGAAAGCCGTATTGAAAGCATGCATCAGGAGCGTGAAACGCTGTCCGAACGTTTCGCAACCCTGTCATTTGACGTGCAGAAAACCCAGCGTTTGCACCAGGCGTTTAGCCGCTTTATCGGCAGCCACCTGGCGGTGGCGTTCGACTCCGATCCTGAAGCGGAAATCCGCCAGCTCAACACCCGCCGTAACGAACTGGAGCGGGCGTTAAGCACCCACGAAAATGACAACCAGCAGCAGCGCGCCCAGTTCGACCAGGCCAAAGAGGGCGTAGCCCAACTTAACCGGCTGCTGCCGCGCCTGGCGCTGCTGGAAGATGAGACGCTGTCCGACCGTGTGGATGAAATCCGCGAGCGGCTGGACGAAGCCCAGGAAGCGGCGCATTTCATCAACCAGTTTGGCAACCTGCTGGCGAAGCTGGAGCCGATGGCGTCGGTACTGCAAAGCGATCCGGAACAGTACGATCAGCTGAAAGAAGACTATGCCTACGCGCAGCAGCAGCAGCGCGATGCGCGCCAACAGGCGTTTGCCCTGACGGAAGTGGTATCGCGCCGCGCGCACTTTGGCTATTCCGACTCCGCCGATATGCTCAGCGGCAACAGCGATCTGAACGAGAAACTGCGCCGGCGTCTTGAGCAGGCGGAGCTTGAGCGTACCCGGGCGCGTGAAGCGCTGCGCACCCATGCGGCGCAGGTTAGCCAGTATCATCAGGTGCTGGCGTCACTGAAAAGCTCCTACGATACCAAGAAAGAGCTGCTTAACGATCTCAACAAAGAGCTGAAAGATATCGGCGTGCGCGCCGATGCGGGTGCGGAGGAGCGGGCGCGTCAGCGCCGTGATGAGCTGCATACCCAGCTCAGCAACAACCGTTCGCGCCGCAGCCAGCTGGAAAAACAGCTGACCTTCTGCGAAGCGGAAATGGACAACCTGACCCGCAAACTGCGCCGCCTGGAGCGCGATTACCACGAAATGCGCGAGCAGGTGGTGAGCGCCAAAGCGGGCTGGTGCGCGGTGATGCGCATGGTGAAAGACAATGGCGTCGAACGCCGCCTGCACCGCCGCGAGCTGGCCTATCTCTCCGCCGATGAGCTGCGTTCTATGTCGGATAAGGCGTTAGGCGCGCTGCGTCTGGCGGTGGCGGATAACGAACACCTGCGCGACGTGCTGCGCGGCTCGGAAGATCCGAAGCGTCCTGAACGTAAAATCCAGTTCTTTGTGGCGGTTTACCAGCATCTGCGCGAGCGTATCCGCCAGGATATTATCCGCACCGATGACCCGGTCGAGGCCATCGAGCAGATGGAAATCGAGCTGGGGCGTCTGACGGAAGAGCTGACCTCTCGCGAGCAGAAGCTGGCAATCAGCTCCCGCAGCGTGGCGAACATTATCCGTAAGACCATTCAGCGCGAGCAGAACCGTATCCGGATGCTCAACCAGGGGCTGCAAAGCGTGTCGTTTGGCCAGGTGAACAGCGTGCGGCTGAACGTCAACGTGCGCGAAACCCACGCCATGCTGCTGGATGTGCTGTCGGAACAGCACGAGCGGCATCAGGATTTGTTTAACAGCAATCGACTGACCTTCTCGGAAGCGTTAGCGAAACTGTACCAGCGCCTCAATCCGCAGATCGATATGGGCCAGCGCACTCCGCAAACCATCGGGGAAGAGTTGCTGGATTACCGTAACTATCTTGAGATGGAAGTGGAAGTCAACCGCGGCTCCGACGGCTGGCTGCGTGCCGAGAGCGGCGCGTTGTCGACCGGTGAAGCGATCGGCACCGGGATGTCGATTCTGGTGATGGTGGTTCAGAGCTGGGAAGACGAAGCGCGTCGTCTGCGCGGCAAAGATATTTCGCCGTGCCGTCTGTTGTTCCTTGATGAGGCGGCGCGTCTGGATGCCCGTTCCATCGCCACACTGTTCGAGCTGTGCGACCGTCTGGAGATGCAGTTAATCATCGCCGCCCCGGAAAACATCAGCCCGGAAAAAGGCACCACCTATAAACTGGTGCGTAAAGTGGTGCAGAACCACGAACACGTACACGTGGTGGGGCTGCGCGGCTTTGCGGCTGCGCAAACCGAGGCGCTGCCAGGCACTGCCGACGCCTCCTGATCGCGCCAGTGACGCGCCCGGACAGTCACTGTCCGGGCGTTCTATTCTGTAAAGCAATGCGAGCTGTGTTTTCAGGTTCGTGTTGCGCAACCTCCTGCCGAGCCGCTTAGCACCTGAACGCCCGGTCTGCCGACTTTTTTTTCAGACTTTCTTTTCTTTAAACTTCTTTACATTTGGCGAGGCAAATGGTTTTTTCTCTTTATATACTGAAGGTAATCCTGAAGCCGAGCTTACGGGAATGATGTAAAAAATGAAAAGGAGGCAAGGGATGTTGCTTATAAAAGCTCAACGTTATCGGTGGTCCGCGATTCAGTTGTGTCTGGCGCTCAGTTTAGCGCCGTTGACCAATGCCTTCGCTGAAGAGCCCGATCTGGTGCCGTCTGATGGCTCGGCGGCCGTTATCGATCAGCCTGGCTCAATGCTGCTTCCGCAGGCGCAATCTCCCGCTACGGCGCTGATGGCCGGTATCGGGCCGCAGATTGACGGTGAGCGTATCGCCCAAACGCGGAGCGCGCTTCAGTCCCAGCTTCCTCAGGGATACACACCCGTTTATATGGATGCGCTGGCCGCGCTGTATACCGCCCGCGACGCCAAACCAATGTGGGAAAACCGCGAAGCGGTACAGGCATTCCAGCAGCAGCTGGCCGAAGTCGCCATCGCCGGTTTTCAGCCGCAGTTCACCACCTGGGTCGAACTGCTGACTAATCCGGACGTGAACGGTATGGCGCGTGACGTGGTGCTGTCAGACGCCATGATGGGTTACCTTTATTACCTCTCCGGCATTCCGCTAAAAGGCAATCGCTGGCTGTATAGCGATAAACCTTATAAAGCCGAAATCGCGCCGCTGTCGGTGGTGAACCAGTGGCAAGTGGCGCTCGACAACGGCTCGCTGATCGCTTTTGTGCAAAGCCTTGCGCCGCAGCATCCACAGTATCAGGTGATGCATCAATTTCTGTTGAGTCTGGCAGCCGATTCGCGCCCGTGGCCGCAGCTGACGTCCACCGCCTCACTGCGCCCAGGGCAGTGGAGTAACGATGTCGGCGCGCTGCGTGAAATTCTCCAGCGCAACGGTATGCTGGATAACGCCCCAAACATCGTACTGCCGGGGGATCCGCCCGCTAAAAACGCCGTGGTAAGCCCTTCTGCGGCCGTGACTGAATCCGCGCCGGTGCAGAAAAAAAACGCGGCGCGCGGCGTCTATGACAAGACGCTGGTGGAAGGCGTGAAACGCTTCCAGGCCTCGCAGGGGCTCGGCACGGATGGCGTGATTGGTCAGTCCACCCGCGACTTACTGAACATGTCACCCGAACAACGCGCCGCCGTGGTGGCATTAAATATCCAGCGCCTGCGCCTGCTGCCTCAGAAGCTCACCACCGGCATTATGGTGAATATCCCGGCCTATTCGCTGGTCTATTACCAGAACGGTAGCCAGGTGCTGGATTCCCGCGTCATTGTCGGGCGCCCCGATCGTAAGACGCCGCTGATGAGCAGCGCGCTGAATAACGTGGTGGTAAACCCGCCGTGGAATGTGCCGCCGACGCTGGCGCGCAAAGATATCCTGCCGAAAGTGTGGAACGATCCGGGCTATCTGGAGCGGCATAACTATACGGTACTGCGTGGCTGGAGTGGTAAAGCTGAAGTGATTGATCCCTGGAACGTGGATTGGGGAACGATTACCGCATCGAATTTACCGTTCCGCTTCCAGCAGGCGCCGGGCGCGCACAACTCGCTGGGCCGCTATAAATTCAATATGCCCAGCTCGGATGCGATTTATCTGCATGACACGCCGAACCACAATCTGTTCCAGAAAGAGGCGCGGGCGCTCAGCTCAGGCTGCGTGCGCGTCAATAAAGCCTCGGAACTGGCGAATATGCTGTTGCAGGATGCGGGATGGAACGATACGCGCATTTCCGATGCGCTGAAGCAGGGCGATACCCGTTACGTCAACATTCCCCAGACGATCCCGGTGAATCTTTACTATATGACGGCGTTCGTCGGCGCAGATGGAAAACCGCAATTCAGATCGGATATTTACAATTATGATTCCCCTGCGCGATCGGGCGCACAAATCTTGCCAAAAGCAGAACAACTCATCAGGTAACTACAGAATTTCTAACAAATAAGCTGTCAAAATAACGGTTAAAAAACGGGCTTGCTTCGCTGCAAGCCCCGTTTTTACTGGGTTTTGAAGCCTTGACGTGTCGAGATTTGGCGGTTAAGGTGCCTTGCGTGCGCCAGAAGTGCATATAATCACAACACTGACTGTAGACCTGAACATCATGGATAAATTTGACGCTAACCGCCGCAAATTGCTGGCGCTTGGTGGCGTGACGCTCGGCGCCGCCATCTTGCCTGTACCGGCATTTGCAACGCTTTCCACGCCCCGTCCTCGTATTCTTACGCTGAACAATCTCAATACCGGAGAGAGCATCAAAGCGGAGTTTTTCGACGGCAAAGACTATATTCAGGATGAATTAGCAAAATTGAACCATTTCTTCCGGGATTATCGCGCCAATAAAATCAAAAGCATCGATCCGAAACTGTTCGATCAGCTTTACCGTCTGCAAGGGTTATTGGGAACCCGCAAGCCGGTTCAGCTTATTTCCGGCTATCGCTCTCTCGATACCAATAATGAATTACGCGCCAGAAGCCGTGGTGTAGCCAAACAGAGCTATCACACCAAAGGCCAGGCCATGGATTTTCATATCGAAGGCATCTCTCTGAGCAATGTTCGCAAAGCCGCGTTGTCTCTGCGCGCAGGTGGTGTAGGATACTACCCGCGTAGTAACTTTGTGCATATTGATACCGGTCCTCTCAGGCACTGGTAGAACGAATCCGGTCACTACCGGATAAAAGGAGCGGTATGAATTACCAAATTATTCCGGTCACGGCGTTCTCACAGAACTGCTCATTAATCTGGTGTGAAGAGACGCGTCTGGCGGCCATTGTTGATCCAGGCGGCGACGCGCCGCGCATTCAGCAGGCCGTGGCGGCGCAGGGCGTGACTATCCAGTCTGTCCTGCTGACTCACGGGCATCTTGACCATGTTGGCGCGGCGGCGGAGTTGGCGGCCCATTACGGCGTGCCGATTATCGGGCCTGAAAAAGAAGATGAATTCTGGTTGCAGGGATTACCGGCGCAGAGCCAGATGTTTGGGCTGGAAGAGTGCCAGCCGCTAACGCCGGATCGCTGGTTACATGAAGGCGACAGCGTAACGGTAGGCAAAGTAGCCCTGCAGGTGCTGCACTGTCCTGGTCATACGCCGGGTCATATCGTATTTTTTGACGAGCGCGCGCGGTTGTTAATCTCCGGCGACGTGATTTTTAAAGGCGGAGTAGGGCGCAGCGACTTCCCGCGCGGCAACCACGCCACGCTGATTGATTCCATCAAAAGTAAACTGCTGCCGCTTGGCGATGACGTGACCTTTATTCCCGGCCATGGCCCGCTGTCTACCCTCGGTAACGAGCGATTGCACAATCCTTTCTTACAGGACGAGATGCCTGTCTGGTAATAAAAAGGGCCGCGAATGCGGCCCTTGTTGTTTCTTCGCGCGGGTTACAGCACGGCGACAATCGCTTCACACAGCGGCGCCATGTTATCCGGCGTCATGCCCGCCACGTTAACGCGGCCAGAAGCGACAGCGTAAACGCCAAACTCTTCGCGCAGACGCAGTACCTGTTCTTTGGTCAGGCCGCTGAACGAGAACATGCCGTTCTGCTGAATGATAAAGCTGAAATCACGGTTCGCGCCTTTCTCCTGCAGGGTGCTCACAAACAGCAGACGCATGCGCTGGATGCGTTGACGCATATCGGTCAGCTCTTGTTCCCAGATGGTGCGCAGCGCGTCATTGCTCAGAATGGTCGCTACCACAGAGGCACCGTGCGCCGGCGGGTTGGAGTAGTTAGCGCGGATGCAGGATTTCATCTGGCTGAAGGCGCGATCGACGGTATCCGCATCGCTGGCAACCAGCGTACAGGCACCTACGCGCTCGTTATACAGACCAAAGTTTTTGGAATAGGAGCTGGCGACGATCAGCTCTTTATGCAGCGCAGCAAACGCGCGCAGACCTTCTGCGTCTTCTTCCAGACCACGGGCGAAGCCCTGATAGGCGAAGTCGAACAGCGGCAGCCAGCCTTTATCCAGCGACAGCTGTGCCAGCTGTTGCCACTGGTCCAGCGTCGGATCGATACCGGTTGGGTTGTGGCAGCAGCCGTGGAACAACACCACGTCGCCTGCCTGAGCATCCGCCAGGCTATTCAGCAGGCCGTCGAAGTCCAGGGTATGGTTCTGTGCGTCGTAATAGGCGTATTCACGCACTTCCAGACCGGCAGAGTTGAACACGCTTTTGTGGTTCGGCCAGCTCGGATTGCTGACCCAGACGCGTTTTACGTCAGTGTTTTTTGCGAGGAAATCCGCTGCCACACGCAGTGCGCCAGTGCCGCCAGGGGTCTGGGCGGTGCGGGCACGTTTATCGGCGATCAGCGCGTTACCTTTGCCAAACAGCAGCTCCTGGGTGCAGCGGCCAAATTCAGGAATACCATCAATGCCCAGGTAGTTTTTGGTGGTTTCGTTTTCCAGCAAATATTGTTCGGCTTTTTTCACGCTGGTGAGAACCGGGGTTTTACCGGTTTCATCTTTATAAACACCAATACCCAGGTTGATTTTAGTCGGACGTTCATCGGCGCGAAACAGGTCCGCCAGACCAAGAATTGGGTCGGCAGGGGCGGCAGTAATGTTCTCAAACATGACGAGGTTCCATTGTGATATCAGAAGGGAAATTCGCTATCAGGTTAACGGGAGTTTTACCAAATGCCAACCGTTTGCCTGTAAAAGATTCCCTGTTTGGTAAATCTGGTGTTTTCCACTTTCGGGCATAAAAAAACAGGGCCGAAGCCCTGTTTTTGTCTTATCGATAACGAGGTTATACCGATTAGAACTGGTAAGTTACGCCCAGGGTAACCTGGTCGTCAACGCCAACCAGTGCGGTTGAAGCGTCGTCGTTGTCCAGCATGTTGATGCGGTAGTCAGCGTATACGTTGAAGTTCTTGTTGAAGTAGTAGTAAGTACCTACGGTGAAGTATTCAGCCAGGTCGCGGTCGTAAGAAGAACCGGTAACCGGATCAACCAGGTCTTTACCTTTGGTGTAAACGTAAGATACGGACGGACGCAGACCGAAGTCGAACTGGTATTGAGCTACCACTTCAACGTTCTGAGTTTTGTTAGCGATGTCATAGATAGAACGGCCAGTTGCAGTCTGGTTACGGGTTTCTGCATAGATAGCCGCCAGGTAGATGTTGTTGGCGTCGTACTTAGTACCAACAGACCATGCTTCAGCGCGCTCGCCACGACCGTCAGCTTTCTGACCGCCAGCCGGGTTGGTGGTACGGTTAGAGTTGCTGTAGGCACCGATTACGCTGAAGCCTTCAGCGAAGTTGTAACCCAGAGAGTAACCCACGCCGTCGCCGTTAGCCGCTTTCAGGTTAGCACGGTCGTTTTTACCCTGGTACTGGATACCAAAGTTCAGGCCGTCAGCCAGACCGAAGAAATCGCTGTTACGGTAGGTCAGCAGGCCAGTAGAACGGTTGTTCATGTAGTTGTCAGTGCTGCCCGCCCAGGTTTCGCCAGAGAAAGACGGGGACACGTCGGTGTATGATTCTACGTCGTATACGATACCGTAGTTACGGCCGTAATCCAGAGAACCTACGTCAGCAATTTTGATACCCGCGAACGCCAGACGCGTTACGTTGTCCTGGTTGCCTTCTTCTTTGCTGGCTTTAGCACGGTATTCCCACTGGCCGTAACCGGTCACTTGATCGGTAACCTGAGTTTCGCCTTTGAAGCCGATCTGAGCGTAAGAAGAGTCGCCGTTGGTGGTGTTGTCACCAGAAGTCACGAAACCGTGCTCACCAACTACTTTTCCGTACAGGTCCAGTTTGTTGCCGTTTTTGTTATAGATTTCTGCAGCGTTAGCTGCACCAGCTACCAGCAGAGCAGGGATAACCACTGCCAGAATATTGCGCTTCATCATTATTTATTACCCTCATTGGTTTTTTTGAACACCTGCCACTGCCGTCAATAATTCTGTACGGAACTATTGATGAGAGTTTGGTGTCTTTCTGTGTCTGGAGGCATCTTTCCATTCATATTAAGGATTAGCTACAGTGAAAGTGCTACAAATATGCAAACACAGTAACCAAAAGCAATAATGTGTAACTAATTGTGTATTTTTGGGAACTTTGTGAACCACATCAAAATAAATCACTTAGCTGAACAATTTTAAGACGTTCCTATTCTATATATATGAAAACCTTATATTTAATTATGATAAACAGATTTTCCTCGCCTTAACGACAATTATTCTCACTTTTATGAAGCGTCGATTCAGATGGCTGGATGTCTGTGTGATATTTAGCCAATTGTGCTATGCGCATCACTTAAAAAAGGGTGCAAGAAAAGCAGGGATAATTTTTATCGAAAATTATTACCAGTTAATACCCGGTTACGTTAGAGGGGGAAGAGGGGGTTGAAGCGAACAAATGTTGAATTTATGTAGACGAAAACTGACGCAGCAGGACGAAAAAAAGCCGGGAAAACCCGGCTTTTTTAACTCAGAAACTGGCGTTGCGCGGCGTACGTGGGAAAGGAATTACGTCGCGTACGTTTTGAACGCCGGTCACATAAGCGATTAAACGCTCAAAACCGAGCCCAAAACCGGAGTGCGGAACGGTGCCGTAACGGCGCAGATCGCGGTACCACCAGTAATCCTCTTTATTGAGGCCCATTTCTTCGAGACGCACATCAAGTACGTCAAGGCGTTCTTCACGCTGCGAGCCGCCGATGATCTCACCGATGCCCGGTGCCAGCACGTCCATCGCCGCCACGGTCTTGCCGTCTTCGTTCTGACGCATGTAAAACGCTTTAATATCTTTCGGATAGTTTTTGACAACAACCGGCGCTTTAAAATGTTTTTCAGCCAAATAACGCTCGTGCTCGGAAGCCAGATCGACACCCCAGAAAACCGGGTTCTCGAATTTCTCGCCGCAGGTTTCAAGGATTTTTACCGCCTCGGTGTAATCCACCTGGGCGAAGTCAGCGGAGATGAAACGCTCCAGACGGCCAATAGCGTCTTTATCCACACGCTCGGCGAAGAACTTCATGTCGTCCATACGTTCGTCAAGCACCGCTTTGAATACGTATTTCAGCATGCCTTCGGCTAACGCAGCGACATCGTCCAGCGTGGCAAATGCCACTTCCGGCTCCAGCATCCAGAACTCCGCCAGATGGCGGCTGGTGTTGGAGTTTTCCGCGCGGAAGGTCGGGCCAAAGGTGTAGATTTTTGACAGGGCACAGGCATAGGTTTCGCCGTTGAGCTGGCCGGAAACAGTCAGAAAGGCTTCTTTACCGAAGAAGTCTTTATCGAAATCGACTTTGCCCTGATCGTTACGCGGCAGGTTTTCCAGATCCAGCGTGGAGACACGGAACATTTCGCCCGCGCCTTCGGTGTCGGAGGCGGTGATCAGCGGCGTAGATACCCAGAAGAAGCCCTGCTCGTCAAAATAACGGTGCAGCGCCTGCGCCAGAGTATGGCGAACGCGGGCAACCGCGCCAATCATATTGGTACGCGGACGCAGGTGCGCCACTTCGCGCAGGTATTCAATGCTGTGGCGTTTGGCAGCCATGGGATAGGTGTCCGGATCTTCAACCCAGCCGGTCACTTCAACGTTGGTCGCCTGCAGCTCATAGCTCTGGCCCTGGCCCGGGGATTCCACCACGGTGCCGGTCACAACAACCGAGCAGCCGGTAGTCAGGCGCAGAACGTCATCATTGTAATTGGGCAGAGAATGATTAATGACAGCCTGTATAGGATCAAAGCAGGAACCGTCATAGACGGCGAGGAAGGAGATGCCAGCTTTTGAATCTCGACGGGTACGCACCCATCCGCGCACGGTGACTTCCTGGTCAACGGCAACGCGGCCCTGGAGTACGTCGGCTACAGGCACAACGCTCATAATTATCTCTCTGGTTAGTAGTCAATAACAAAAATCGCTTATCCACCCAACGGGGGAGGGTTATCTATGTTACCTGGCGGGCGCTGGCGGGCAAGCAGAATTCGTGTCGGGAAATAAAGAAAACACAAAACGATGGGGTTCAGGGAGCCGAAAAACTCCCTGAACCGGGGATTAGCTGGCTTTTTTGACCTGCGGTAAATCAAAAGCTTTACGCAGGGCGCGCACAAAGGCTTTATCGTGGCAGATGGTTTTACCGGGGCTGTCCGAAAGCTTCGCGACCGGTTTACCGTTGCACTCCACCAGCTTAATCACGATGTTTAACGGCTGAACGCCAGGAATATCGCAGGTCAGGCGCGTGCCAATACCAAAGCCGAGTTTTACCCGCGACCCGAAATGACGGTATAAATCGAGCGCTTTAGTGAGATCGAGATTATCGGAAAACACCAAAGTTTTAGTGAGCGGATCGATCTGCAATTTTTCATAATGGGCGATGGCCTTCTCACCCCACTGAACCGGATCCCCGGAATCATGGCGCAGCCCCTGATAGCGGGTAGCGAACTCCGGTCCAAAATCACGCAAAAACGCGTCCATGGTAATGCAGTCCGTCAGGGCGATACCAAGCTGTTGGGGATATTCATCCAGCCAGGCCTGAAGCGCCGCGCGTTGACTGTTGGCCAACACCGGGCTGATTTGCTGATGCGCCTGGAACCACTCGTGCGCCTGGGTGCCCATCGGCGTCAGATTCAGGCGGCGGGCTAAATCGTAGTTGCTGGTGCCGACAAACCAGGATTCCTGCTGGAGGCGTTCAACAATGGCTTGCTGGACTTCGCGGGAATAACGGCGGCGGGTGCCGAAATCCATCAGATAAAAGCGATTGAGCGTCAGGTCTGCGGTCAGCGCCTTAAACTCTACCAGCTTGCTTTCGAGATGCTGAAGGGCATTGTCGACGGTGATGTCTGGCGTACGGAAGCGGTGAACCAGCTCGCTAATCACGGCCAGTAGCGGCACTTCCCACATAATCACTTCCAACCACGGGCCGGAAAGACGAATATCCAGCTTGCCGTTATCGTTCACGATCGCCACCTGCGACGGGTCGTAGCGGAAATTCTTCAGCCACGCCAGATAATCCGCTTTGAAGAACGGCAGTTTCGCGAGCCAGGCATACTCATCATCACTCAGCGCCAGATGCTGCATCGCATCCACCTGCTCGCGAATAGCTTGCGCATAAATACCTAACAGATCGTCACCGCGGCAGCGAAACTCTGCGGCGACATGCACGCCCTGATAATGATGGAATACGGCCTGCTGCATATGCAGCTTATAGGCGTCGGTATCCAGCAACGAGTGCAGAATAGGGGAAGCATATTGTGTCATGGCGCGTAACTGGCATCCTCTAACAGGCGCGTTTCCTGGGGTAGCGAAAGCAGATAAAGACGCAGGAGTATACCCTGATTATCCGTTTATTGAAGCAGGATCACACCATAACATACCAGGCTGGTCGAGCGCATTTCGTGCCGCATGTTATATAAATGTAGTAAAAGGCGTTACACCGCCAGAAAAGATAAAGATTCTGCATAGCAACATTTTCGCAACGAGAATAGACTGAAGCTCGATACTCTACGGACGATGGATAAGGTTTCTATGACTCAATTGCCACAAGCCAAATACCGGCACGATTATCGTGCGCCGGATTATTTCATCAGCGACATCGATTTAACCTTTGAGCTGGATGCGCAAAAAACGCGCGTTACGGCGATGAGTCAGGTGAATCGCCCGCAGGCGTCGGATGCGCCGCTGCGCCTGGATGGCGAATCTTTAACGCTTATTTCTCTTGAAGTGAATGATGAGGCGTGGCCCCATTATCGCTTAGAAGACAGCGCCCTGATTATTGAGCAACTGCCTGCCCGCTTTACCCTGAAAATCGTCAATGAAATCAGCCCGGCGGCGAACAGCGCGCTGGAGGGGCTTTATCAGTCGGGTGAAGCGCTGTGTACTCAGTGCGAGGCGGAGGGCTTCCGCCATATTACCTGGTATCTTGATCGCCCGGACGTTCTGGCGCGCTTCACCACCAAAATTATCGCTGATAAAACCAAATATCCTTATCTGCTTTCCAACGGTAACCGCACAGGCCAGGGCGAGCTGGAAAACGGACGTCATTGGGTCGAGTGGCAGGATCCGTTCCCGAAACCGTGCTATCTGTTTGCGCTGGTGGCGGGGGATTTCGACGTGTTGCGCGATACGTTCACTACCCGCTCCGGGCGTGACGTGGCGCTGGAGCTGTATGTGGATCGCGGCAATGTCGATCGCGCATCCTGGGCGATGACGTCGTTGATAAACTCCATGAAGTGGGATGAAACGCGCTTCGGCCTGGAATATGACTTAGATATCTACATGATCGTTGCCGTTGATTTCTTCAACATGGGCGCGATGGAGAACAAAGGTCTTAATGTCTTTAACTCCAAATTCGTGCTGGCGCGCGCCGAAACCGCCACGGATAAAGATTATCTCAATATTGAACGCGTTATCGGCCATGAGTATTTCCACAACTGGACCGGCAACCGCGT
The DNA here is from genome assembly GCF_009907385.1 of Atlantibacter hermannii. Lineage (GTDB taxonomy): Bacteria > Pseudomonadota > Gammaproteobacteria > Enterobacterales > Enterobacteriaceae > Atlantibacter > Atlantibacter hermannii_A. The sequence goes on along the minus strand of NZ_JAAATR010000084.1, from coordinate 39,405 downwards.
GACCTGCCGCGACTGGTTCCAGCTCAGCCTGAAAGAGGGGCTGACAGTGTTCCGCGATCAGGAATTCAGCTCCGATTTAGGTTCCCGCGCGGTCAACCGCATCAATAACGTGCGCACCATGCGCGCCATGCAGTTTGCGGAAGATGCCAGCCCGATGGCGCACCCGATCCGTCCGGATAAAGTTATTGAGATGAATAACTTCTATACCCTGACGGTGTACGAGAAAGGATCGGAAGTGATCCGCATGCTGCACACCCTGCTGGGCGAAGAGAACTTCCAGAAGGGGATGCAACTTTATTTCGAGCGCCATGATGGCAGCGCGGCAACCTGCGATGACTTTGTGCAGGCGATGGAAGATGCGTCCAACGTTGATTTGTCTCATTTCCGTCGCTGGTACAGCCAGGCCGGTACGCCGGTGGTGAGCGTTCAGGACGATTACAACCCTGAAACCGAGCAATATACCCTGACTATCAGCCAGAGAACGCCGCCCACCGCGGAGCAAACCGAAAAGCATCCGCTGCATATTCCGTTTGATATCGAGCTGTACGATAACGAAGGCAAGGTGATCCCGTTGCAATACAACGGCCATCCGGTGCATCACGTACTGAATCTGACCCAGTCTGAGCAGACATTCGTGTTTGATCATGTTTACTTTCAGCCGGTGCCGTCGTTGCTGCGTGAATTCTCCGCGCCGGTGAAACTGGAGTATAAGTGGAGCGATCAGCAGCTCACGTTCCTGATGCGCCACGCCCGCAATGACTTCTCCCGTTGGGATGCCGCGCAAAGTTTGCTGGCGACCCACATCAAACTGAACGTCGCCCGCCAGCAGCAGGGCCAGCCGCTGTCGCTGCCGTTACATGTGGCGGATGCCTTCCGCGCTATCCTGCTGGATGCGCAGATCGATCCGGCGCTGGCGGCGGAAATTCTTACCCTGCCATCGCAAAACGAGATTGCCGAGCTGTTTGATGTTATCGATCCACTGGCGATTGCCGCCGTGCATGGCGCGTTAACCCGCACTCTGGCAACGGAGCTGGCAGACGAGTTCCTGGCCGTGTACAACGCCAATAAACTCGACGGTTATCGCATCGAACATGCCGATATCGGCAAACGTGCGCTGCGTAATACCTGCCTGCATTATCTGGCCTTTGGCGATGCGGAACTGGCCGATAAATTGATCGCCGCTCAGTATCATCAGGCGGACAATATGACCGACGCGATTGCCGCGCTGTCGGCAGCGGTGGCGGCGCAACTGCCGTGCCGTGAAGCGCTGCTGACGGAGTATGACGAGAAGTGGCATCAGGACGGGCTGGTGATGGATAAGTGGCTGATGCTGCAGGCTATCAGCCCGGCTCAGGACGTCCTTTCAACGGTGCGATCGCTGCTCAATCACCGCTCGTTCAGCATGAGTAACCCCAACCGTATCCGCGCCCTGATTGGCGCATTCGCTATGCATAACCCGCTGGCATTCCATGCGGCGGACGGCAGCGGTTACCAGTTTATGGTGGAAATGCTCACCGAGCTGAACAGTCGTAACCCGCAGGTAGCGTCACGCCTGATCGAACCGCTGATTCGCCTGAAGCGCTACGATGAAAATCGCCAGCAGCTGATGCGTACGGCGCTGGAGCAGCTTAAAGCGCTGCCCAATCTCTCCGGCGATTTGTTCGAGAAAATCAACAAGGCGCTTGCCTGATAACAAAACGCCCTTCCTGCCGGAAGGGCGTTTTTCGTTATACCGATAGCGAGTTCTCCGGCCATGTTAGCGCCAGGTGAGAAGTGTTGTGACGGTGTAACGCCTGCCAGAACGTATCCAGCGCGTCGTCGAGACGATGCTGCAAATTCGCGCTAAACACCGGCTTGTGCTGATAATCCAGCACCTGACTGTCATCGGCATAAACGCCGTGCAGGATCTCCTGCGCTTTTAATGCGTTTAATACGGGTTTGAGAGCGTAATCGACCGCCAGCAGATGCGCTACACTGCCGCCTGTCGCCAGCGGTAAAACCACTTTTTTTTCCAGCGCCCGTTCGGGCAATAAATCCAGCAGCGTCTTTAACGCGCCCGCGAACGAGGCTTTGTAAACCGGTGTCGCCACGATCAGCCCATCCGCTTGCTCCAGCTGCGCACTAAACGTTTTTAACGCCGGGCTGTCGAAGCGGGCATAGATAAGGTCTTCTGGCGCGAAGTTTTGCAGATGCCAGTGATAGACCTCAACATCCTGCGCGCTAAGCCGGTCGCGGGCATATTCTAACAGCGCGCTGGAACGGGAAGGAAAGCGAGGGCTACCGGCCAGGGTGATAATGCGCATGACAGCTCCTTATAACTAATGATTTTCAAGTTGGTAACATTAATAACAATTAGCGTCAGTGTCGCAGAGTCGCCGTCGCGCGCTAACTGATTTTTCCGTCGGAGCAATGCCGAATTTCGCATAAATCCCCTTAATGACCGGAAACGGTTGCTTTTTTGCCATAAGTCAATTCACTTTGTGAGCGCATTCACGGATAATAGCGCCCCGGTCTGCATACCGGGAATCCAGGAGAGTTCATGTACTACCCCTTCGTTCGTAAAGCCCTTTTCCAGCTCGATCCAGAGCGCGCTCATGAAATGACATTCCAGCAACTGCGCCGCATTACCGGCACGCCGTTTGAGCGCCTGGTGCGCCAGCGCGTTCCGGAAAAACCGGTCTCCTGCATGGGGCTGACATTTAAAAACCCGCTGGGTCTGGCGGCAGGTCTGGATAAAAACGGCGAATGCATCGACGCGTTGGGCGCGATGGGATTTGGATCGATCGAGATCGGCACCGTGACGCCCCGCCCGCAGCCGGGCAACGACAAGCCGAGGATCTTCCGGCTGGTAGAAGCCGAAGGGTTGATCAACCGCATGGGCTTTAACAATCTGGGCGTCGACAACCTGGTTGAGAACGTGAAGAAAGCCCATTTTGACGGGGTGCTGGGGATTAATATTGGTAAAAATAAAGACACCCCGGTAGAGCAGGGGAAAGAAGACTATTTGATCTGTATGGATAAAGTGTATCCGTATGCCGGATATATCGCGATCAATATCTCCTCGCCGAATACCCCGGGTTTACGTTCGCTGCAATATGGCGAAGCGCTGGACGATCTTTTAAGCGCGATAAAAAATAAGCAACAAGAACTGCAAAAACAACATCATAAATATGTTCCTGTGGCGGTGAAGATCGCGCCGGATCTTTCTCTGGAAGAATTGATCCAGGTCGCTGACAGCCTGGTTCGCCATAATATTGATGGGGTTATCGCCACCAATACCACACTCGACAGATCGCTGGTCGAAGGAATGAAACACAGCCAGGAAATGGGTGGGCTAAGCGGCCGTCCATTGCAATTAAAAAGTACCGAAATTATTCGTCTGCTGTCTCAGGAATTAAATGGTCGGCTGCCGATTATAGGCGTCGGCGGGATTGATTCCCTGATGGCGGCGCGCGAGAAGATAGCGGCGGGCGCAACGCTGATTCAAATTTATTCCGGTTTTATTTTTAAAGGCCCGCCGCTGATTAAAGAAATCGTAACCCATCTCTAAGCTTTTTGACTTACAGACAACCAGGGCTTTATTTTGAGCCCTGGTTGTTTTATATTCGGGCGCAGTTGCTAATTTAGACATTTTAGTCTTTTCTTTATTAGGGTTATAAACGAAGCGGCAAAAAGGATGTTATTTCGTCGCTGGCAGAGGTGGGGGAAAATGATGCGCTTTAAACCGGACGATAACTGGCATTGGTATTTTGATGACGAGCACGACAGAATGATGCTCGATCTGGCTAATGGCATGCTATTCCGTTCGCGCTTCGCCCGTAAAATGCTTACCCCAGACGCCTTTGCCTCCAGCGGCTTTTGTGTTGATGACGCAGCGCTTTATTTCACCTTTGAAGAAAAATGTCGGGATTTGCAATTATCTAAAGATCAGCGTGCCGAACTGGTATTGAACGCGCTGGTAGCGATTCGCTTTCTGAAACCGCAGATGCCGAAAAGCTGGCATTTTCTTTCTCATAACGATGACTGGCAACCCCTGTGCGGCGACCCGGCCTGCGTCTATTTAAGCGATACCCAGGAGAGCGTGAGCCTGCTGGTGGTGGAGCCGGGAGACAATGCGGCGCTATGCCTGCTGGCGCAACCGGGATTAACCCTTGCCGGGCGCACCATGCAGTTAGGTGATGCGATTAAAATCATGAACGACAGACTCAGGCCGCAGCCAGTGGCGCAGAGCCTGAGCCTCGACCAGGCCGTTTAGCGATCCAGCGTGACGGCCCCAACCGGAATACAGCTGCAGCACAGAATGGTGCCATCGTCGCCGACCGCGCTCTGCTTCAACGCTTTGACTTCTCCGTCAACTAACCGAATCCGGCAGCTTCCGCAAATACCGGCCCGGCACGAATAAGGTACGCGGATACCTTGCTGCTCCAGTTGTTCCAGCAGGATTTGCTGATTATTGCCTTTGAATGTCGCCCCCTGCCAGGTGATCGCCACGGCGCTTTGCGGCGCGGTTTCTACTTCAATCGCTTCCACCCCCTCTCCAGGACCGTATACCCGTGCCGGTTTGGTTTTCAGGATGTCCACTTCATCGCCCACATGAATAATACCGCTCTCGCGGGCGATCAAATTCTGGCCAAAATCCACGTCGCCGCTATCGTCCTGCGCAGTGCGGAACGATTGCAGCGTCGCCAGCGGTTCTCCGGAAGGGTGTTTCATGCCGCGCTCCGGGCTGACGGTGGTAAAAATGCAGCGGCTACAGGGTTTGGCAACATCAAACGTCACGCCGCCAATGCGGATCACTTCCCAGGTATCTTCTTCCCATGCCTGCGCGCCGGACACCACAATATTCGGTCTGAACTGGGTCATTTTGACGCTGGCCGGACAGCGCTGCTGCAAATCGCGCAGCGAGGATTCATTCGCCAGAAGAAACGGATAACCGTCAGCGAAAGAAAGCGGCACCGCTTCATGGCGTTTCACCCGGCGGGACAGTTCCGGTCCTACCCAGCGCAACTGCACATCGCGGGAGAAAAATCCGCTCAGCCACTGGTTGATCGCCTGCGGGGCGACCAGTGCCGTGAAGTGATTGCCCCACACTTCTGTCGGTTCGGCGGCGGCGGCAAAGTCGCTATAACGCACCATTGCGCTGCTGCCGTCCGGCGCGCGCAGATGCAAACCATCATGCATAATTGCCGGCGTAAACAGCACCATCTGTGGATACTGGCGCGCGGTAATGAAGGTGCCGTCGGTTTCTGTCACCATGAAAATGCGGTCGAACGCCAGTCCGCTTAAACTTACCTGTGCATGAGAGAGTTGAATTCCGCGCATGGATTTAACCGGATGAACTGCAAGACGAGATAAAAAGACCACTGCGCACTCCCTGGAAAGTCATAGAAGATGAAGAAATAGAAGGGCAACTTTATGACATGCGGGGCGGATTGGCTATAATGCGCAACAATTTTCTTAAGTGATAAGTGACGATATGAATGCTTTATTTGCCAGTACGGCGCGCGGCCTGGAAGAACTGTTAAAAACTGAACTGGAAAACCTGGGGGCGCAAAACGCTCAGGTGGTTCAGGGCGGCGTGCACTTTGAAGGCGACGCGCATCTGCTCTATTCAAGCCTGATGTGGAGCCGCCTGGCATCGCGCATTCTGCTGCCGCTTAGCGAGTGCAACGTCTACAGCGATCTTGATTTGTATCTCGGCGTGCAGGCGATCGACTGGACCGCGATGTTCGCGCCGGGAGCGACGTTCGCCGTCCATTTCAGCGGCTTAAATGACACCATTCGCAACAGCCAGTACGGCGCGCTGAAGGTTAAAGACGCGATTGTCGACGCCTTTACCCGTAAAAATCTGCCGCGTCCGAATGTTGATAAAGATCAGCCGGACCTGCGCATTAATGTCTGGCTGAATAAAGAAACCGCCAGCATTGCGCTCGATCTCAGCGGCGATGGCCTGCACCAACGCGGCTACCGTGACGCTACCGGCCAGGCGCCGATCAAAGAGACCCTGGCGGCGGCAATCGTTCAGCGCTCCGGCTGGCAGCCGGGCACCCCGTTGATCGATCCGATGTGCGGCTCCGGCACGCTGCTGATTGAAGCGGCGATGATCGCAACCGATCGTGCGCCGGGCCTGCACCGCACCCGCTGGGGTTTCACCGGTTGGGCAAAACATGACGATGAAATCTGGAAAAGCGTGAAAACGGATGCCCAGGTGCGGGCGCGCCGTGGCCTGAGCGAGTACCAATCGCGTTTTTACGGCTCTGATAACGACTCGCGCGTCATCGAGCGGGCACGCAGCAACGCCCGTCGCGCGGGCCTGGCCGACATCATCTCTTTTAGCGTCAGCGACGTGGCGCAACTGACCAACCCGCTGCCAAAAGGTCCGCTCGGCACCGTGATCAGCAACCCGCCTTACGGCGAGCGTCTGGAAAGCGAACCGGCGCTGATTGCCCTGCACAGTCTGCTGGGCCGCGCCATGAAGCAGCAGTTTGGCGGCTGGAATCTGTCGCTGTTCAGCGCCTCGCCGGAGCTGTTGAGCTGCCTGCAACTGCGCGCCGACCGCCAGTTCAAAGCCAAAAACGGCCCGCTGGACTGTGTGCAGAAAAATTACCATCTGGCCGCCGGCAGCAGCGAAGGCGGGCAGGGGCGTATCGCGGAAGATTACGCCAACCGTTTACGCAAGAATCTGAAAAAGCTGGATAAGTGGGCAAAACAGGAAGGGGTTGAATGCTATCGCCTCTATGATGCTGACCTGCCAGATTATAACGTGGCAGTCGATCGCTACGCCGACTGGGTGGTGATTCAGGAGTACGCGCCGCCGAAAACCGTGGATGCTAATAAAGCGCGTCAGCGTCTGTTTGACGTGATCGCCGCAACGATTCAGGTGCTGGAAATTGCCCCGAATAAGCTGGTACTGAAAACCCGTGAGCGCCAGAAAGGCACCAGCCAGTATCAGAAAGTGGCCCAGAAAGAAGAGTTCATGGAAGTGCGTGAATACAATGCGCGCTTCTGGGTCAATCTGACTGATTACCTCGATACCGGCCTGTTCCTCGATCACCGTATCGCGCGCCGTATGCTGGGCCAGATGAGCAAAGATAAAGACTTCCTCAACCTGTTCGCCTACACCGGCAGCGCCAGCGTTCATGCCGGGCTGGGCGGGGCGAAAAGCACCACCACGGTGGATATGTCGCGTACCTATCTCGAATGGGCGGAGCGCAACCTGCGCCTCAATGGCCTGACGGGACGCAACCACCGCCTGATCCAGGCGGACTGCCTGGGATGGCTGGCGGAGTCGACGGAACGTTTTGATGTGATCTTCATCGATCCGCCGACGTTCTCGAATTCAAAACGCATGGAGGCGTCGTTTGACGTTCAGCGCGATCATCTGGCGTTAATGAAAGATCTCAAGCGCCTGTTGAAGCCGGGAGGCACCATCATGTTCTCCAACAACAAACGCGGCTTCAAAATGGATCTGCCTGGCCTGGCGGACCTGGGCCTCAAGGCGCAGGAAATTACCGAGAAAACGCTGTCGCAAGATTTTGCCCGTAATCGCCAAATCCATAACTGCTGGCTGGTTACTCACGAGACCGGGAAATAATTATTTATGTCATTAATCAGTATGCATGGCGCGTGGCTCTCCTATAGCGACGCACCGCTTCTTGATAACGCCGAACTGCACATTGAAGACAACGAACGGGTTTGTCTGGTTGGGCGTAACGGGGCCGGGAAATCGACTCTGATGAAGATCCTTAACCGTGAAGTCGGTCTGGACGATGGACGTCTGATTTTCGAACAGGATCTGGTGGTTTCGCGCCTGCAACAGGATCCACCGCGCAACGTTACCGGCAGCGTGTATGATTTTGTTGCCGAAGGCATTGAAGAGCAGGCCGAGTACCTCAAGCGCTACCACGATGTTTCCCATCTGGTGATGCAGGACCCGAGTGATAAAAACTTGGCCGAACTGGCGCGGGTGCAGGAAATGCTCGATCACCACGGCTTATGGCAACTGGAAAACCGCATCAACGAAGTGCTGATGCAGCTTGGCCTGAATGCGGATATGGAGCTGGCGGCACTGTCCGGCGGCTGGTTGCGTAAAGCGGCGCTTGGCCGCGCGCTGGTCAGCGGGCCGCGCGTGCTGTTGCTCGACGAGCCCACTAACCACCTGGATATTGAAACCATCGACTGGCTGGAAGGGTTTTTAAAATCGTTCCAGGGCTGCATTATTTTTATCTCTCACGACCGGTCCTTTATTCGCAATATGGCGACGCGAATCGTCGATCTCGATCGCGGCAAGCTGGTTTCTTATCCGGGTGATTACGACACTTACCTGCTGGAGAAAGAAGAGGCGCTGCGCGTTGAAGAACTGCAAAATGCCGAATTTGATAAGAAACTGGCCCAGGAAGAAGTCTGGATCCGTCAGGGCATCAAAGCGCGCCGCACCCGCAATGAAGGCCGTGTGCGGGCGTTAAAAAGCCTGCGCCGCGAACGCAGCGAGCGTCGCGAAGTGATGGGCAGCGCCAAAATGCAGGTGGAAGAAGCCTCTCGCTCCGGCAAAATTGTCTTTGAGCTTGAGGAGGTGAATTACGGTATCCAGGGTAAAACCCTGGTGCGTAACTTCAGCGCCCAGGTGCAACGCGGCGATAAAATCGCGCTGGTAGGGCCTAACGGCTGCGGCAAGACCACGCTGCTGAAACTGATGCTCGGTCAGCTTAATGCTGACAGCGGGCGCGTTCATGTAGGCACTAAACTCGAAATCGCCTATTTCGATCAGCACCGCGCCGAGCTGGACCCGGAGCGCACCGTGATGGATAACCTCGCGGAAGGCAAACAGGAAGTCATGGTCAACGGCAAGCCGCGCCATGTGCTGGGTTATCTGCAGGACTTTTTGTTTCATCCAAAACGCGCCATGACGCCGGTCCGCGCGCTGTCGGGCGGGGAGCGCAACCGGCTGCTGCTGGCGCGTCTGTTTCTGAAACCCAGCAACCTGCTGATCCTCGACGAACCGACCAACGATCTGGATGTCGAAACCCTGGAGCTCCTTGAGGAGTTAATCGACAGCTATCAGGGAACCGTGCTGCTGGTGAGCCACGACCGTGAATTTGTCGATAACACCGTGACGGAATGCTGGATCTTCGAAGGTGAAGGGCGTATCGGGCAGTACGTCGGTGGCTATCACGATGCGCGTGGGCAGCAGGCCTCCTCTGCGCTTGCCCGTGCGCCGGTTGCTAAAAAAGAGCCCGAAGTTGCGGTTGCGAAAGCAGAAACTGTCAAACGAGCCAGCGGCAAACTAAGCTATAACATGCAGCGCGAATTAGATCAGATGCCGCAGCGCATGGAAGAGTTAGAAGCCGCAGTGGAAAGCCTGCAATCGCAGGTAAGCGACGCATCCTTCTTTAACCAACCTCATGACGTCACGCAAAGCGTGCTGGAAAAACTGGCTAGCGCAGAGCAGGAGCTTGAGGCGGCTTTCGAACGTTGGGAATACCTTGAATCGTTAAAAAACGGTGGATAGCCAAAGGGAGGGCGGCATGTGTGAACAGCACCATGCGGCGAAACATATTCTGTGTTCGCAATGCGACATGCTGGTGTTATTGCCAAAGCTGGAAGAGGGCCATAAGGCCAACTGCCCACGTTGCGGCACGACCTTAACAACACAGTGGGCCGCGCCGCGTCAGCGACCGACCGCCTATGCGCTGGCGGCGCTGTTTATGCTGCTGCTCTCCAATCTGTTCCCCTTCGTTAATATGAAGGTTGCGGGTATCACCAGCGAAGTGACGCTGCTGGAAATCCCGGGCGTCATGTTTTCTGAAGATTACGCCAGCCTGGGCTCGCTTTTTATGCTGTTCGTCCAACTGGTGCCGGCGTTTTGCCTGGTGACGATCCTGCTGCTGGTGAATCGCGCCGCCTTGCCTGAGAGCCTGAAGCGGGCCATGGCGCGGATTCTGTTTAACCTGAAAACCTGGGGAATGGCGGAGATTTTCCTCGCCGGGGTGCTGGTAAGCTTCGTTAAACTGATGGCCTACGGCGATATCGGCGTTGGCAGCAGTTTTATTCCCTGGTGTCTGTTTTGCTTACTGCAACTGCGGGCATTCCAGTGCGTGGACCGCCGCTGGCTGTGGGATGACTTAGCGCCGATGCCTGCGCTGGCCACGCCGCCGCGCGTCGGTGTGCCGGGTATCCGTCAGGGCCTACGCTCATGCCCGTGCTGCACCGCCATTTTGCCCGCTGATACCACGCGCTGTCCGCGCTGTGAAACGCGCGGCCACGTGCGCCGCAAAAACAGCCTGCAATGGACGCTGGCGCTGCTGTTTACCGCCATCATTCTTTATCTGCCCGCCAATATTTTGCCGATCATGATCACCGATTTGCTCGGCGATAAAATGCCGTCGACCATCCTTGCCGGCGTAATTTTGCTCTGGAGCGAAGGGTCGTACCCGGTGGCGCTGGTGATTTTTATCGCCAGTATTCTGGTCCCGACGTTAAAGATGATCGCCATCGCCTGGCTGTGTTGGGATGCCAAAGGCCACGGACCGCGTGACAGCGAACGTATGCACCTGATTTATGAAGTGGTGGAGTTTGTTGGGCGCTGGTCAATGATTGATGTGTTTGTTATTGCCGTACTTTCCGCGTTGGTGCGTATGGGGGCTTTAATGAGCATTTATCCCGCTATCGGCGCAGTGATGTTCGCGCTGGTCGTCATTATTACAATGTTCGCTGCGATGACCTTTGACCCACGTTTGTCCTGGGATCGCGAGCCGGAATTGAGTCATAAGGAGTCATCGGAACATGGAAAAGCCTAACGGGGAAGCGCAGGTGCGCAAGGTCAGAAACTGGTCGCCGGTCTGGATATTCCCGATCGTCACGGCTCTCATTGGCGCATGGATCCTGTTTTATCACTACAGTCATCAGGGGCCCGAAGTCACGCTGATCACCACCAACGCCGAAGGCATTGAAGGTGGGAAAACCACCATCAAAAGCCGTAGCGTGGACGTGGGTGTAGTAGAGAGCGCAGTGCTTTCCGACGATCTTCTGCACGTTGAGATCAAGGCGCGCTTAAATGCCGGCATGGAAAAACTGTTGCATAAGGATTCGGTATTTTGGGTTGTTAAACCGCAGATTGGCAGGGAAGGGGTGAGTGGACTGAATACCCTGTTTTCCGGCGCGTACATTGAACTGAAACCGGGCACTAAAGGATCGGTGCCGGATAACTATCAGCTGCTGGATTCACCGCCGCTGGCGCCGCCTGATGCTAAAGGGATCCGCGTAGTACTCGACAGTAATAAAGCAGGCCAGCTATCGCCCGGCGATCCGGTCTTGTTCCGTGGCTATCGCGTAGGGTCGGTGGAAACCAGCACTTTTGACACCCAAAAGCGCACCATCAGCTATCAGCTGTTTGTCAATGCGCCCTATGACAGGCTGGTCACCAGCAATGTTCGCTTCTGGAAAGATAGCGGGATTGCCGTGGATCTCACCTCGGCGGGTATGCGCGTGGAAATGGGCTCCCTGACCACCTTGTTCAGCGGCGGGGTGAGCTTTGATATCCCTGACGGCTGGGAGCTTGGGCAGCCCATTACTGAGAAAACCGCATTCAAACTGTATGACGATCAGAAAAGTATTCAGGATTCGTTATACACCAAACATATTGATTACTTAGTGTTCTTCAACGATTCGATTCGCGGATTACAGCCGGGCGCACCGGTTGAATTCCGCGGGATCCGCCTGGGGACCGTGGCGCAGGCGCCGTATTTTGTGCCCGGACTGCGCCAGGCGCTGAGTACCGATTACCGTATCCCGGTGCTGATTCGTATTGAGCCTGAGCGTCTGGAAAACCAGTTGGGCGAAAGCCCGGATATCGGCGCGCATTTGCAAGATCTGGTATCGCGCGGCTTACGCGCCTCGCTGAAAACCGGCAACCTGGTGACCGGCGCGCTGTATATGGATCTCGATTTCTATCCGAAAGCGCCGGCGATGTCGGGTATGCGCAGCTTCGGTGGCTATTCGATTATCCCTTCAGTGAGCGGCGGGCTGGCGCAAATCCAACAGCGGCTGCTGGAAACTCTTGACAAGATTAATAATCTGCCGCTTAACCCGATGATTGAGCAGGCCACCAATACGCTTAACGAGAGCCAGCGCACCATGCAGCGGTTGCAGCAGACGTTGAACAACCTGAACCAACTGACCGCCAGTAAATCAATGCAGCAGTTGCCTGCGGATATGCAGGGCACGTTGCGCGAACTGAACCGCAGTATGCAGGGCTTCCAGCCGGGTTCGGCGGCCTATAACAAGATGGTGGCGGATATGCAGCGTCTCGATCAGGTCTTGCGTGAGCTACAGCCGGTGTTGCGCACCCTGAACGATAAGAGCAACGCGCTGGTGTTTGAAGCGAAGGATAAAAAAGATCCACAGCCGAAGAGGGCGAAAGAATGAGAAAGTGGCTTCCGGTACTGATTGCGGCGCTGCTAAGCGCCTGCAGCAGCAGCGATGAGGGAAAAACGTATTACCAACTGCCCGCCGGGCCGCAGGCGCTGAGTAGCCAGACCACCAGTCAGGGGCGGCAGCTTCTGTGGGTCGAGCAGGTGACGATCCCGGATTACCTGGCAGGTAACGGGGTGGTTTATCAAACTACCGACGTGCAGTTTACTATCGCCAACAGCAACCTGTGGGCCAGCCCGTTGGATCAGCAGTTGCGTAATACGCTGGTGGCCAACCTGAGCAGCCAGTTGCCAGGCTGGGTGGTGTCTTCTACGCCGCTGGGTAGCGAGCAGCAGGTGCTGAACGTCAATGTCACCGGATTTCATGGCCGTTACGATGGCCGGGTGATCGTCAGCGGCGAGTGGCTGCTCAACAGCCAGGGCGAGCTGATTAAGCGTCCATTTAATATCGAACTGAAACAACAGCAGGACGGCTACGACGCGATGGTGAAAACGTTAGGGCAGGCCTGGCAGCAGGAAGCGCAGAGTATAGCCGCAGAAATTAAACGACTTCGCTAAAAACTTTTGTGTAAATTTTAGCCGCTGTAAGTCTGTACAGGCCTGCAGCGGCTTTTCTTTTGATACCAATAAGATAAAAATTGCATTTAAATCAATTTGTAATTTTTTGCCTTCGTATAGCTCACAAATATGACATTGGCGTGAATTTTGCGCGTTGACGGGAAGTTTGTTTCGCGTTATTCGTTAGTCGTGATTGAGCACTTGCTCATCACTGTTTTCATTTCCAGCAGAAAAAAGATGAGGGAAACGAGGCATGAAGAGACAAAAACGAGATCGCCTGGAACGGGCACATCAACGCGGTTATCAAGCAGGTATGACCGGACGACCAAAAGAAATGTGTCCCTATCAGGCAGTTAATCAGAGATCTTATTGGCTTGGAGGCTGGCGAGAAGCCATGGACGTCAAAGTGTTAATCGCATAACACTGTCTCTTTAGACATAGAAACCTCCGCAGCGCGGAGGTTTCGCCTTACCGGAGCAAGGTTTTAGAAAGCAGAAGTATCAGTAAACAGGCCCACTTTCAGATCGTTGGCGGTATAGATTACGCGACCATCAACCAGCACTTCGCCATCGGCCAGACCCATAATCAAACGACGGTTTACCACGCGTTTAAAGTGGATGCGATAGGTCACTTTTTTCGCTGATGGCAGAACCTGACCGGTAAATTTCACTTCACCCACGCCCAGCGCACGGCCTTTGCCTTCGCCGCCCAGCCAGCCCAGGTAGAACCCAACCAGCTGCCACATCGCATCAAGGCCCAGGCAACCAGGCATTACCGGATCGCCGATAAAATGGCAACCGAAGAACCACAGGTCCGGATTGATATCCAGTTCTGCTTCGACATAACCTTTATCGAAATTGCCGCCGGTTTCGGTCATCTTGACGACGCGGTCCATCATCAACATGTTCGGTGCGGGCAACTGCGGGCCTTTAGCGCCAAACAGTTCGCCACGGCTGGAAGCAAGAAGGTCTTCTTTCGTATAGGATTCGCGTTTATCTACCATGTTCTCAGTAAGCCTTATTTTAGTGAAGCACGCAGGTTAGCTAACACGTGTACGCTGAACAAGTCCGATCAGTTGTGGTTGAACCAGTTAAGCCAGCCCAGAGGCCAGGGATAACGGTTTCTTCCTTCCTGTTGCGTGGCCTGTGCGATGCGTTCCTGAATAGTGTGAATCAAGGTCGTTTGCCCTTCGCCATCCCAGGGCAGGCCGGTCAGCAGTGGCAAAGCATCCATTACGTCGTCCACGGCCCAGATAAAGAAGCGTTCATTCTCTACCGCATCCAGTAAAGGCTGCGATAGCGAAAGATGCCGCACATTAGCCGATGGAATAATCACGCCCTGATTGCCCGTTAATTCCCGGCTCTGGCAAATCTCAAAAAAACCTTCGATTTTTTCGTTAAGCCCGCCAACGGGTTGCGCCCGGCCAAACTGGTCGACCGAACCGGTAATGGCGATATTTTGGTGCACTGGCACATCGGCGAGCGCGCTGATTAACGCGCAAAGTTCTGCCATGGAAGCACTGTCTCCATCGACTTCGCTGTAAGACTGTTCGAAGGTCAGCGAGGCCGAGAAGGGGATCTGCTGTTCAAGCTGAAGCTCTGACATCAGAAACGCCTGCATGATCATCATGCCTTTAGCATGAATGTTTCCGCCCAGTTCGGCTTTACGCTCAATATCGATAAACTCGCCATCGCCAATATGCACCACGCAGCTAATGCGCGAAGGCTCTCCGAACGCGCGCGGATGGCCGGGAAACTCAATCACCGAGAGCGCGTTGATTTGGCCAATGCGGTCGCCTTCGGTTTCAACCAGAATTTGGTCAAGCAGGATTTCTTCCTGCATTCGTTCTGCGAGAAAACCTTCACGCCACGCCCGTTGTTCAAGCATAGAGGCAAGTTGTTCGGCATTAAACGTTTCGCCATCGCAAAGCGGCGACACTTCCCGCAGCTGGCGCAAAATCCAGGAAGGGTACAGCGGCAGCGTTTCCTGATCCTGAGTATAACGCGTCGCTTCGCGGATCAGGATAGGCCAGGCGCTGGCATCAGGCGCAGGCAGTTGATGACTCGCCGCAATATGTAGCACCCACTGCTGCCACAGGCTCATTGCTTCTTCGTCAACAATCTGAAGGTTGTCCTCGAATTCGCTATAAATCGCGAGCGAGCTCAGCTCGGGCTCCATCTCCTGGAAATCTGCCAGTGATTCTCGATCGCCGACCAATATGACTTTCAACTGCAGCGGTAAAGAGGGCACCGAAACCGGTAATGGACGCGTTTCGTCCTGTGAGAACCAGTCGAAGCGGTTGCGTTCAACCATATGTTTTAAACGCAGCCACAGCAGCGGCTGGGAAAGCAGAGCACGAAGAGAGAGGATCAGCACACCGCCGTTAGCCTGGTGAATAAGGCCTGCCTGTAAGCTGACTTTCTCGCCCAGTTGGCGTACGCACCCGAACAGCTGTTCCGTTTCGACCCAATCGGCTGAAACAATCTCACCTGCGCTGGTAAAAGGATCCTCAGCGCTAACGGCGGGATGCAGCGTAACGCTCTGGTTTTCAATGGAGTAACGGCCGCCAAACAGTTGGTCAGCTGCAGGGCTATTTGCCTGTAAATAGCCAGCGACGGTATCGAGATAATCTTTTTCTTCCGGCGCTCTGATGAGCATAAACGCCGAAGAGGAATAAGGGTGAATCAACTGTTCAAGGCCAAAGCATAAACGGGGCTGGATGGCTTGAATGTCGAGCGGCGAATCGGGGTCCGTTTGTGGCTGCGTAAACAGTTCAAGGTACCGATCGGTGTCGGTGACCAGAGCACGCCATGAAAGTTTGTTAATGGTCAAAGTCGCTTTTTTAAGGTAGAGGTTAAAGGCGCGATTATAGCGTAATGGCAAACAGGACACACTCGTAATCAAGCAATTGACCGGGAGAATAGATTCGAGAATCACAGGCTACGATTTCAATTCAGCTAAATGGCAAAAAACTGTTATTCTGAAGTGAGTTATACGGTCACCCTGAGATCACAATGAAATACCAACAATTGGAAAATCTCGAAAGCGGCTGGAAATGGAAATATCTGGTGAAGAAGCATCGCGAAGGCGAGCTGATCACGCGTTATATTGAAGCCAGTGCGGCCAAAGAGGCAGTTGACCTCTTACTCAACATGGAAAATGAACCCGTCCAGGTTGCCGACTGGATAGACGCGCACATTAATCCTGAATTAATTAACCGCATGAAGCAGACGATCCGGGCTCGTCGCAAGCGTCACTTCAATGCGGAGCATCAGCACACCCGCAAAAAGTCTATCGATCTGGAATATATGGTATGGCAGCGGTTAGCCGGGCTTGCGCAGCGTAGGGGCATTACGCTTTCCGAAACCATTGTGCAACTTATTGAAGATGCTGAGCGTAAGGAAAAGTACGCCAGCCAGATGTCTACACTGAAACAGGATATCGAAGCATTGCTGGGTAAAGGCGACTAGCGTGTTTTTTATCACAACGCCTGCGATGCGTTGAAAACAGAAGATAAAAAAACCCCGCATTGCGGGGTTTTTTCATAACGGTAACTTACGCCTGCGGCTGAGTTACAACGTCTTTGATACCTTTAACTTCGATTTCTACGCGACGATCCGGTGCCAGGCAGTCGATCAGAGCAGCGCGCGGTTTAACGTTGTCACAAGTGCTACCAGTAACCGGGTTAGATTCGCCCATGCCACGTGCAGAGATCTTGTCAGACGGGATACCTTTAGAGATCAGGTAGTCAACAACGGACTGAGCACGTTTCTCAGACAGGCCCTGGTTGTAAGCGTCAGAACCGATACGGTCAGTGAAGCCCAGAACCACGACGGAACCGTCTTTCGGATCCAGGTTGCTCAGCTGGGTATACATCTGATCCAGAGCCTGCTGGCCTTCCGGTTTCAGCGTGGCTTTGTTGAAGTTGAACAGAACGTCAGACTTCAGAGTGAAGTGCTTGGTCTGTACTTCCGGAGCCGGAGCCGGAGCCGGCGCTACAACCGGTGCCGGAGCGTCATACTGGCCGAAACGGTAAGAAACACCAACGCTCAGCATGCCGTTATCAGGACGAGTACCTACAGTACCTGCGTCACCGATGTTGTTAACCCACTGGTATTCCAGACGGGTAGCGATGTCGCGGGTAACAGCCCATTCAACACCACCAGCGAATACTGGAGAAACACCAGTGTCGTGATCTTTCAGACGACCACCAGCACCGTTGTTGTATGCGGCTTTAGAGTCAGCACGCCATACCATACCACCCAGACGGGTATAGATATCCAGATCGTCAGTTACCGGGTAACCCAGTTTAGCGGTCAGCTGAACGCCCTGAGCTTTGAAAGCGCCGTTGTCGGTGTCGCCTTTGTACGGCATACGACCTAACCAGTCGTAACCCATTTCAAAACCAACGTACGGGTTAACCTGGTAACCACCGAAAGCACCAGCGCCGAGTTGATCTGCATGAGTCGGGCCGTTACCGATGCGGTCGTCATAACCATTACCGTAGAAACCGGTATCGTGGTACTGGGACCAGCCCAGCTTACCACCTGCATACCAGGTGTTATCTTTCGGTGCGGCTTGCGCTACGGTAGCGAAGCCAGCCAGTGCCACTGCAATCGCGATAGCTGTCTTTTTCATTTTTTGCGCCTCGTTATCATCCAAAAGGCCATGAGCGCCTCTAAAAAGTGCTCACGGTTAAATCCTTCACCGGGGTTATAGCTCAACTTGTAACTCTACCGTCTGTACGGTTTATTAATGAGCAACCCTGGCGATGTAAAGTCTACAACGTAGTTGAAAACTTACAAGTGTGAAGTCCGTCAGGCATATGAAAAAAAACGACTTGCGTACATATTTGTTAACATTTTTGCTGCAATTCTAGACAGCGATGATGGGGCAGTGGTGGCGGAAGCCGCGTATTCCGCCTAAATTTCGCGTATGAACAACGGCCTGTAAATATTTAAAAATAAGTCCAGGATTTGTCTTAAATTTACTTAATGATACAAACCAGAGTGAATTTTTAGCGCAGAACGTGGTCTCGTACCGTTAATAGCGCCACGTGAAGGCCGCATAATGAAGCAAAGGGCATTACCCATTTCCGCGGCTTCTGAAAGCGCCTGGTGTTCTTCGTCACTCATCTCATACGATAACCAACCGATCACCACGCTGTAGTTTCCGGTACGCAATGCACGCAGCATCGCATCAACGGTAGTATAAGAATTGGTTGGGTTAGCCTGCATCACTTTGGTCAGCGGTAGGCCAGACGCCTGAAGCCATGAACGGCTGAGGCGTTGATTTGGCGAAAGCCATAACAGCCAACGCGATTGCTGACCAAGCTGCTGGAGTAATGGTAATAAAACACACTGTGTCATCCAGGGCTGATCTTCCTGATAAACAATTTCACTGACCATACCTTTCATCTCCGGGGCCGCAGAGTATTCCGGATGCGGTTTTGCCATATGCAAGGGTGTAACTGAGTGATTTGAATGAGCAGTGATGTTCATGATGAGTTCAACTCCAGTGTGTACTGTATGTTTATACAGTAACTGCGAGCAGCGCAAAGATCAACCTTATTTTCTGAAAGTGCCTCGCAATTCTCTCATCAAAATCCTCCTGCGCTGAAAATTACTATTGCCGAGATTCGCCAAGTTGAATATGTTCCTTTTACAGGAATTAATAACGGATACATTCCTGTTATCTATTGATAATAAAGGAGTTATAATGAAACCAACGACTATTGAAACGCTTGCGCGTGTTGAGGATTTATTAAAAACCCTGGGCGAAGTGCGTTGTCGTTCTCTGTTCGGCGGATACAGTCTGACCATTGATAAAGCCGCATTTGGCATGCTTGTTGAGGGGGAGTTTTTTTTACGTGCAAATGAACAAAGTGCCGTCTATTTTACTGAACGTAAATTATCGAAGCTGAAGTTCACACGCCGGGGTAGAGCGGTTTACCTGAATTATTATCAGGTTGATAACGAACTGTGGGATAACCCGAATTTACTGGTGCGGTTAGCGGCAGATTCTATTACCAGTGCCAATGAGGATATTGCCCACCGCCAGCAAGCATTGCGTGTTAAAGATTTACCGAATCTCTCTTTGCAATATGAGATATGGCTCTGGGAAGCAGGGATTGGCGATGTGCCCACTCTTAAAGCGTATGGTTCGAAAGCGTGTTGGCTGAAGTTGCGCACCATTAAAAAAAATTGTGGGGTTAAAACTTTATATGCGCTTGAAGGCGCCATTGTAGGGTTGCATGAGGCGGCGCTCCCGGCGGACACTCGCCGGGAGCTGTATGAATGGTTTATGCAACAGTCCTGCTCACTGAGTGAGGGATGACACCTGATTCTGCAATTTACTCAGTTCCGGAAGCAGCCCCGCAATTAACCCTATTTGCTGTAGAACCAGTGCTTCTTTACTCATCTGGCGAGGCTCGATTTCCCGGATTCGTTGTGTCAGTCCGGATAATGCCATCTGAACTTTACTTTCGTCCGCAGGAAGATGGTGCAACGCATCGTCGACATAGCAAACGGCGTCATCCAGGATAGCGAGGATGTCGCTATTCACGACTTTTTCGCGGTGTGCGCCAAGGGCGGAAATATAGCCTGTTAATGAATGGTTCAGGCACAGCAACCGAAAGGCGGTTTCACGTATGTCATCGCTGACATGGGGCTCCGTCGACATATTCGACACCACTGACGCCAGTTCCGCATCGCGATTATGGGCGTCACGCCGGGCGATTCGGTAGGCGAGACGGTTGTCGCGGCCCTGATGGTATTGCTCAAGAATCGCGTCGAGATAACGGCAGTTAGCATTCAGCGCCCGCTCAAGCACCAAATCGAGCCGACGAAAACGCCAGTCAGGCCAGATAAAACTCACCGCTGCCCAGGCAATCGCGCAGCCTATTAAGGTATCAATCACGCGCGGCAGCGCCACTTCGAAGCCTTCGCCTAACAGATTGAAGCACAGCAGCACCAGCAGGGTAATAAACATCGTGGCATGTGCGTACTGCACGGTGCGGAACATAAAGAACAGTACGCCAGTGATAACGATTAGGATCAATTGACCTTCAAGCGAGGGCACGAACCACAGCACCGGGATACCGATAGCCACGCCGATTAAGGTGCCGATCACCCTCAACGCCAGGCGGTGGCGCGTAGCATTATAATTGGGCTGGCAGACAAACAGGCTGGTCAGCAGGATCCAGTAGCCGTGCTGTAGGCCAGTAATCTGGATAAACGCATAGCCGATACACAGCACTACCGACATTCTCACCGCATGGCGAAACAGTGCTGATTCAGGCGTTAAATGGCGGCTCAGCCGCAGCCAGATATCGTTGACGCCATGCAGACTGTCGTCGGCAAGCTGGTTCTCATCGCTACGCGGTTCAGCCAGGGCCTGCTCAGATTCAATACTGGCTAACTGAGCATCGACATCACGCAGATTGTTGATGAGAAATCCGATGGCTTTCTTTTCCGCATCCGACATCGCATCCGGGCGAATACGCGAAATCGCGGCGTCGAGATGAACGAACGCGCGTTCAAAACGCGGGTCGTGCTGGTAGGGGATTCGTAACAAAATGGAGCGCGCCAGCGCCTGACAGGCCTGCCCCTGCATAGACAGCAGCCGCTGGAAGCGGAACATCACATCGCTATAGCGCAGCTTTTGGCGCAGTTCATGGTACTGAATATGGGCGGAACTGGCTCGCTCATGAATATCCTGGGCGACAAAGTAATAGTGCAGTGTCCGGCGGGTGCCGCGCTGCCCGCGATCGCCGCGCAGGCGGGTCAGCAACAGCGCTTTGGTCTGATTCAGCGTGGAGATGAGCTGACTGTTGGCCAGCGCCAGTTCCATCATCGGTGCCTGTCGCTCCTCTTCAATGTCGGGATCGAACAGCCGTGATTTCATTTCGAGGTACCAGGCGAGCTGCTCATAGCTGCGCGCCAGGCTGTCCTGTAAGGCCCTGACGGGGAAAATCAGATAGCCGATCAGCGTCAGCAGGTTGTACCACACCGCGCCCGCCAGCAGTAGCAACGGCTGTTGATACCAGTGTTCGTACAGCGAGACGCCCAGCATGGTATACACGGCTATCAATAATGCGCCAAACGCGATAGTGGCGTAACGCTGCCCCAGGCCGCCGAGCAGGATAAAACCGCAGGTAGAAATCATCAGCCCAACGGCAAACAGCCACGGCCATGGAAACAGCAGTTCCACCGAGGCGGAGGCAATAAAAAAGCAGATCAGGGTGATGATCAGATTACGCAGCCGCCCCGCCAGCCGATCGTCCAGATCGGTCAGCGCGGCGGCAACCACGCCTAACGTCAGCGGAATAGTCAGTTTGACTTCGCCAAGCCACCAGGGCAGCGCCGCACTGCCGCACAAGGCGATAAAAATGCGCACGTTATACAGCCAGGTGCTGTTCCAGGCATATCGCCTGAGCAGGGGGCTAAACATACTGTTGCGTTTTCCCATTACTGAAAACGGCGACGGGCGTTGGCTTCACGTGCCGCTTGCGCCACTTCCACTGAAACGACCCGGCGTCCGACCGGCCAAAGCGCAATGGCGGCAATTTTAAAATTCGCGATGCCCACCGGGATGCCGATAATTGAGACGCACTGCATAATCCCGGCCGCGATATGCATCAGGCACAACCACCAGCCAAACAGCACCAGCCACACCATATTCAATAGCGTGCCGCCGGTATTGAGTATCGCGCTCTTGCTTTGCGGCTCCAGCTCGTCGACATGAACAGCTTCATTACCGTAAGGCACTAGCGAAAGTTTAGTGATTTCCCAGCAGGAGCGCGTTAACGGCAGGGTAATTATAAAAACGATGCTTAGCACCGTTGCCAACAGCCAGGAAAGGGTGGTGGCGAAGCCGCCGAGAACAAAATTAAGAATATTAAGAACCGTGCGCATTGAATCTCTTCCTGTGATTGCTGAGCTAAAACATTAACCTCAGCAATTGTAACGCGTTTTTACTCTGGAGCGGCATATACAGGGCGGTTAAACTTAACCGATGACGATTAACCCTGGTTACGTGATGGAACTGAAAGCAACTTCAATTGGAAAAAGGCTCGCGCAACATCCTTACGATCGCGTGGAGATCCTGACCGCTGGCGTAAAAGTGTCGGGCGATAATCACGAATATATCATCCCCTTTAACCAACTGCTGGCGATGAGCTGCAAACGCGGCATGGTATGGGGCGAGCTGGAATTTGTGGTGCCGAATAATCAGGTGGTGCGTCTGCACGGCACGGAATGGGGCGAAACTCAGCGTTTTTATCAGCATCTTACAGGGCTCTGGACGCGCTGGAGCCAGGAGATGAGCGAGATCGCCGCATCGGTACTCCACGAGCAATGCCAGCGCATTGCGGCGCTGACCCAACGCAATAAATGGTTAAAGCACCAGGATATTGATGGCATCCAGCAGGCTATCCGCGCGGCGTTTAGCGCTTTGCCGCTGCCGTTGTCGCGCTTAACGGAGTTTGATAACTGCCGTGACGCTTACCTTGAGTGCAATAGCTGGCTGAGCAACGTTGAAAAACGCCGCCAGCAGGCCAACCAAAAATTCACGGAGCAGATGCTGAGCCAGTACGCCGAATTCTTTCAGCAGATTGAATCGTCTCCGCTCAACCCAAGCCAGGCGCGGGCGGTGGTTAATGGCGAAGAGTCGGTGCTGGTGCTTGCCGGAGCAGGCAGCGGTAAAACCTCGGTGCTGGTGGCGCGCGCGGGGTGGTTAATGGCGCGCGGAGAAGCGTCCGCCGATCAAATTTTGCTGCTGGCGTTTGGACGCAAAGCGGCGCAGGAAATGGATCAGCGGATACAGGAACGGCTGCATACCGATCAAATCAGCGCGCGCACCTTCCATTCGCTGGCATTGCATATTATTCAACAGGGCAGTAAGAAAGCGCCGCAAATCAGCAAACTGGAAAGCGATACCGGGGCACGCCATAAGCTGTTGATTACCGCATGGCGTGAGCAGTGCCAGGAGAAAAAGGCCCAGGCGAAGGGCTGGCGGCAATGGCTGACCGAAGAGCTCGACTGGGAAATTGACGAGGGCAACTACTGGCAGGATGACAAACTCGCGCGCCGTCTTGCTCCCCGGCTGGAAAGATGGCTGGGGATTATCCGTACCCATGGTGGCTCCCAGGCAGACATGATCGCCAGCGTGCCGGAAGAGATGCGCGATCTGTTTCAGAAACGCGTCAGGCTGATGGCCCCGCTGGTTAAAGCCTGGAAGAGCGCCCTGAAAGCGGAAGGCGCGGTGGATTTCTCCGGGCTGATTCACCAGGCGGTCAATGTGCTGGAAAACGGTCGTTTTATCAGCCCGTGGAAGCATATTCTGGTGGATGAGTTTCAGGATATCTCTCCCCAACGCGCGGCGCTGCTGGCGGCGCTGCGGCGGCAAAATTCCCATACCGCCCTGTATGCCGTAGGGGATGACTGGCAGGCGATTTATCGCTTTAGCGGCGCGGAGCTGCTGCTGACCACGTCTTTTACCCATCACTTCGGCGAAGGAGATCAATGCGCGCTGGATACGACCTATCGCTTTAACGATCGTATTGGTCACATCGCCAACGCGTTTGTGCAGCAGAACCCGCATCAGCTGGCTAAGCCGCTGAACAGTCTGACAGCAGGGGACAAAAAAGCGGTCACGTTGCTGCCTGAAGACCAGCTTGAGGCGCTGCTGGATAAACTCAGCGGATACGCCCGTCCCGATGAGCGCATTCTGGTGCTGGCTCGCTATCATCATCTGCGTCCGGCGGCGCTGGAAAAATCCGGGACCCGCTGGCCAAAGCTGAACATCGATTTTATGACCATTCATGCCAGCAAAGGCCAGCAGGCGGACTATGTCATTATTGTTGGATTACAGGATGGCAAAGAAGGGTTTCCGGCACCGGCGCGAGAATCGGTGATTGAGCAGGGATTGTTGCCGCAGCCGGAAGATTTCCCGGATGCCGAGGAGCGGCGCTTGCTCTATGTGGCGCTAACGCGCGCCCGGCATCGGATATGGTTGCTGTATAACAAACCGAACCCTTCCCGTTTTGTGCCGATCCTGGAAGCGCTCGGTGTGCCGGTGGCGAAAAAGCCGTAATTACTTCAGCCGGTCGGCCAGATAACGTTGGTAGTCTGGAATTAGAATATCAATGTTATCGTTAAAGTGCGGCGACTGGATAATGAAGTCGGCAGTAGAAATATTGGTGGCAACAGGAATGTTCCAGACGGTGGCCAGGCGCAGTAGCGCTTTGACATCGGGATCGTGAGGCACGGCGTTAAGCGGGTCCCACAGGAAGATCAGCACATCGATTTTGCCTTCCGATATCAACGCGCCTACCTGCTGGTCGCCGCCCATCGGGCCGCTCAGCATGGCTTTCACTTCCAGCCCGCTGGCGCGTTGAATCAGGTTGCCGGTGGTACCGGTGGCGTAAAGTACGTGTTGCGACAGCAGCGTTTGATGGCGCTCAGTCCATTTCAACAGCATCTCTTTGCAGTGATCGTGGGCGACCAGCGCGATATGTTTTTGTGCGCCAAGAGTACGGGTAGTCAGTTCCATATCAGTATCCAGGAAAGAAATTTGGATACAGCTTACCGGAAGTGATTGATGCCGCAAGCGAAGCGATTAAAAAAACCGGGGTTGATGCGGGTCAGGAAGAGGGTTGCTGCTTCACCCATTCCAGAAAGCGGGTACGGGTGTCATTGTCGGCCTGTAAATACCAGTGCTTAAGCCGTTGCTCGGTCAGGGTTTGCGAATGGGCCACCGGCCTGTCCAGTTCCGAGGGCCCGGAAAGCAGGGCGCTGTCATCGGCGATCAGGGTGACAAATTCGGGTGCGGAAGCCTTGTTATTAGCCTTATTATAACGCTCGGTTTCCCATTCATAATCAATCCCTTTCGGGTTGTTAGCCACCGCCAGCACATCGAGCCTGGCCGGTATTGGCGCGGCGCTGCCGTCCAGCAACTGTACGCGCGGCGCGGCATTAAACTGTTCGCTCTCTTTTTCAGTTTCAATACGCGGTAGGGAGATATTCACCTGGGTGATATTGCGGGTGTCAAAGGTCATGATCAACGGCGGAGAGATGTACAGCCATCTGTCCCGGCTGGCGGTGATCAGATTTTTTTCCACCCGAAACACCAGTTGATGGGGACCGTTATCTAATTCAATGCTATCCGCGCCGCGCAGAAACGAGCCGGAGACCTTTTTACCATCAAGAACCAGTAAATCGATATCTCCGGAAAGATGTAGCGTGGTGGCCGCTGCCGTTACCGGTATCAGCGCCAGCAGCATTGCTGTGGCGAATAAGCCTTTCATTAAGGTCTCCATCATCCCCGCATCTCAGCCTGAGAATGTATCAAAATTTTGCACGAATAATATTCATTAACATATATCCAGATTAATCTGTTTGGCTCTCATGCATCCGTATGGGAATGATGGTGAGACATGAAGGTTTGGCATACACTGAAAAACCACTGCTGGAGGAGCGACTATGAATGAATCTGACATTGCTGGCATCCTGAAGACAACGCGCACCATCGCGCTGGTGGGTGCCAGTGACAAGCCCGAACGGCCAAGCTATCGCGTGATGGCTTATCTGTTGAACCAGGGTTATCACGTGATCCCCGTTTCGCCGAAAGTGGCGGGGAAAACGCTGCTGGGCCAGAAAGGCTACGGATCGCTGAGCGAAATCCCGGAACCCATCGATATGGTGGACGTGTTCCGCAACTCTGAAGCCGCATGGGGTGTGGCGCAGGAAGCCATTGCGATTGGCGCGAAAACGCTGTGGTTACAGCTTGGTGTGATCAATGAGCAGGCGGCGGTGCTGGCGCGGGATGCGGGAATGAAAGTCGTCATGGATCGGTGCCCCGCGATTGAAATTCCCCGGCTGGGGCTGGCCAAATAAGCGATAAACCCGGCAATGCCGGGTTTATTTTTAGTTGTTTAAGCGCGGTGCCTGAAGCTGTTTACGGATAGTCTGCGCCAGTTCGTCCATAGAGGGCTGCTCCGGATGTTCGTCCTGAAGCTCGCCGCTCAACTGGGCCTCGGCCAGATAGGTATGAACCGGATGGCCGTCGTCATCTTCCATAACCACGTGATACCAGGGGGCGGCGCGCAATTCTGCATTTACCGCCAGCTCGTCTGCGTCAGGTTCATCCAGCGCGTATTCAGGATCGATATCGACCACTACGCCCAGATAACCCAGCAATGAGTGGCGGACCTGTTGGCCAATACCAAATTTGCTGGCAATCATCGTCACCTCCCGGGGAAACTTAGCTCTGCATCAGATATGCGGGCGGTTTCCCATTATTCAAGTTACATGATGCGGCAGGCAAATCCTTTCAAATAAAGCCCTTCCGGGTAGCTCGCTATCACCGGGTGATCGGCTGCCTGACGGAACTGCTCTATAAATTGTACATCACGCCCGGCATCTACAGCGGCATCGGCAATGATTTTCTGAAATAAATCGCTGGCCATCAGCCCGGAGCAGGAGAAAGTCAGCAGTACGCCGCCCGGGTTGAGCAGCTGGATCGCCAGCATATTGATATCTTTATAGCCGCGGCAGGCCCCCATCAGCTGATTTTTATTTTCCACAAACTTCGGCGGGTCCATCACGATGACATCGAATTTCTCACCCTGATCGCGATATTTACGCAGCAGCTTGAACACGTCATCACGGACAAATTCCGCCTTGCTGAGATCCAGACCGTTCAGCTCTACGTTTTGTTTTGCTACGTCCAGCGCGTCCTGCGACGTATCGACGCTGATCACCTGCTGGCATCCGCCTATCAGCGCGGAAACCGCGAACCCGCCGGTGTAGGAGAAGCAGTTCAGCACGCGCTTATCCTTCACATAACCGCGAGTCGCGAAGCGGCTGTCGCGCTGATCGAGGTAGTAACCGGTCTTGTGGCCGCCTTTGATATCCACCAGCAGCTTCATGCCGTGCTCTTCAATCGCCAGCAGATCAGGGGGCAATTCGCCGCTCACCGGACCCTGCGTCAGTTCCATGCCCTCTTTCTTACGCACGGCGACATCGGAACGATCGTAAATAGCGCATTCAGGATAGAGCGCGTGCAGCGCGCTAAGCAGGGCGGGGCGTTGATACTCCGCGCCAGCCGACAGCAGTTGCAGCACCAGGAAATCACCGAAGCGATCGATAGTGACGCCCGGCAATCCATCTGACTCACCGGCAATTAAGCGATAACTGTCGAGCCCGTCGCGCGCTGCCAGCCAGTTGCGCCACTGCTGCGCCTGTTGCAGACGTTGAGTGAAAAAGTCGATATCGATGGATTCATCGCGATCAAAAGTCCAGACGCGGGCGCGGATCTGCGAAGCGGGAGAATACGCGCCGCGCGCCAGCCACTTGCCCTGGTGGTCGACGATATCAATGGTTTCACCCAGACTGGCTTTTCCTTCCAGACGCGCAACGGCGCCGGAAAATACCCACGGATGGCGGCGCAATAACGATTTCTCGCGCCCTTTGGCTAACACTAAACGTACGCTCATAATTTGCTATGCTGATGTCAGAGAAAATGGGCGCCATTTTCCCGAGTTCAGCGGCGAAATGCAACGCGCCCGGCATAAAGGAGCACGGTAATGTCAAATGTATGCGTAATCGCCTGGGTGCACGGCATGGTTCAGGGCGTAGGGTTTCGTTACAGCACCCAGCATGAAGCTAACCGACTGGGGCTTACCGGGTATGCCCGAAATTTAGACGATGGCAGCGTGGAAGTGGTCGCCTGCGGCGAAAATGAGCGGGTGGAACAGCTGCTGGCCTGGCTAAAAGCGGGCGGGCCGCGTAGCGCCCGGGTGGAAAAAGTGCTTCATGAGCCGCACCGACCCGAGCGCGAATGGACCAACTTCGGCATTCGCCATTAAAGGCATTTTACCGGCTTAGGCAGACCCGCGATTTTAGTGGCCTGCTTCGCCGGGCCTTTCGGAAACAGTCGGAACAGATAGCGGCTGTTGCCTTTCTCTTCGCCATACGCCTTCGCCATCGCCTTGACTAACATTCGGATGGCGGGCGAGGTATTAAATTCCAGATAAAACGCACGCACGAAGCGCACCACTTCCCAGTGTTCAGGCGTCAGCGCGATGCCTTCCTGTTCAGCAATCACCTCTGCGAGGCCTTCGCTCCAGGCGCTGGCGTCTTTCAGATAACCGTCGTTATCGGTTTCAAATTGTTTATCGTTAAAGGTCAACATAATGCTCTTACCACCGTGAAACGGGGTCGCAGTGTAGCAAATATTGGGGGCTGAAAAAAACAAAGCCCCGCACAGTGGCGGGGCCGGGTAAACATGAGGCTGATTAATCGCGGCTGGCGAAGCCCAGGATGCTCAGCAGGCTGACGAAGATGTTATACAGCGAGACGTACAGGCTTACTGTCGCGCGGATATAGTTTGTTTCGCCGCCGTGAATGATATTGCTGGTCTCATACAGGATTGCGCCAGAGGAGATCAGAATAAACACGGCACTGATTGCCAGGTGCAGGGCAGGCAGTTGCAGGAAGATGTTCGCCACCATGCCAATCAGCACCACCACGATACCCGCCATCAGCATACCGCCCATAAAGGACATGTCTTTACGAGTGGTCAGCACGTAGGCGGAGCAGCAGAAGAACACTAACGCGGTGCCGCCCAGCGCCATGCCGATCACGTCGCCCATCCCGGCAGACAGATAAGCATTCAGGATCGGGCCAAGGATATAACCCAGGAAACCGGTGAACGCGAACGCAGAGACAATCCCTGCCGGCGAGTTGGCGGTTTTATAGGTCAGGAACATCAGGCCGTACATCCCCACCAGCGTCAGGATAATCCCCGGAGACGGCAGGCCCAGTACGGTACTGGCGGTGGCGGTCATCGCCGAAAACGCCAGCGTCAGGCTCAACAGGAAATAGGTATTACGCAGCACTTTATGCGTGCTAAGCAGCGAATTCATATCGCGTGAGGAATAAACTATGCGATCCATGAGTTGTTCTCTCATTACAGGTGGTTAGCGTCAGAGAATAGTGCGCCATAAGGAAGCGGGAAAGTGCTTTTACCCATCTTTACGCTGATTTATCAAGCGAAAACAATCACCAGGCGGCTAATTAAGATTAAGGAATGTGTCCGAGCCTGAGCGCTTTTTTTGCTGTCTTTGTGTACATAACGTCGATATTTCAGGCGATTAATCGCAATTTGCTTGTTTTTGCGGCAAACGAACGGTTCCGGGCTTTACAGGAGGAAAGGGGATGTTTATAGTTCGCCTCATTGGAAGTGTGGCCGAGCGGTTGAAGGCACCGGTCTTGAAAACCGGCGACTCGAAAGGGTCCCAGAGTTCGAATCTCTGCGCTTCCGCCATATTAGTGAAGGGGTCGTCGAAAGACGACCCCTTTTGCTTTATGAAGTACGGCTAAAGCGACAATGATAAAAGCCAGAGCGTCTTAACGCCCACTCCGGCTCTGTTCTCCTTCTTATCCCTCAACTGCCTCGCGCTGCCGGGCTTTCATCATGATATCGGTCAGTGGTGCATACTGCGCCAGTGTTGATCCTCAATCGTGGTCATCATGGCGCGCGGGCCGTAAGCGGCTTTGCTCTCTCTCCGGCGTCAGTTTTCCCCCTTTTGGTAGCGAACATCGGCCGATGCAGGCGCGGAATCAGCATTAACAGACCTGTTAAGGTTGAAAGCGCCAGAGAAGTGCGGGTTAAAAGGTCAGCGCCGGGATGCTATCCAGCGCCGCGCGGCGGCGTTTTTCCGCGCTCAGTTGCGTCAGGCGGGCGCGATCGACACAGACAATGGCGTTGGTCGGGCACGCCTCAATACAGGCGGGGCCTTCTGCGCGGTGATGGCACAGGTCGCACTTATTGGCTTCGGCTTTTTCCGCCATCACGTTTAAGCCCGCGCCGCTATTACGCACCACCGGGCGAACCACCACTTCCATTGCACCGTACGGGCAGGCAACCACGCAGGTTTTACAGCCGATGCAGCGTTCCTGCTGAACGTGAACAAACCCCTGGTCGCGGCGGATCGCGCCGTTCGGGCAGACGTTAGCGCAGGGCGCGTCTTCACACTGGCGGCACATCGTCGCGGTAGAGACATTCACCCCTTTGATAACATGTACCCGGGGCAGAAAGGTTTTCGCCGTCAGGGCTGAGCAGTCCTGGTCCTGCTGGTGAGAAACCACGCAGGCGACTTCGCATGTGCGGCACCCAATACATTTGCTGGCATCAGCAATGATGAAGCGGTTCATCAATTTCTCCGGTTAATAAGTAACGCTCACCCTAAGCATTAACCGTGCCAGGTTTCAATTTATTGAAAATATTGGGTTTTATAAGATTTCTTGATGAGGCGTCACTGTCATTGCCATTTGTGACACTGTCAGTGACGCCCCGGCAGGAAGATAGTAACGCGGGAACCCCGCGCTACAGCGCCGCGAAACCGCCGTTATCGCGCCAGTCGCCAAGACGCTGATAAACCGTCTCAACCGCCTGTTTCACCGCCCCGGTCATGGGATAATAAAACCCCACAATATCCGGTTGTATGCCGACGAAGATCACCTCACCCACGTCGGGCCTCAGCTGTTCCACCAGGTAGTTGAGCGGCATATTATGGGTGGTCATCATAAACATCCCGGCGATATCATCCGGGTCGATAATGCGGATCTCGCCGGGCTGCAGCCCCATATCGGTGGCATCGACGATCAACAGCCGATCGGGACGCAGTTCGCGGATCGCCACAATATCGTTTTCCGGCGCGCTGCCGCCGTCAATGACCTGCCATGCCCCCTGGGGCGCCGAATGACAGCGTTCAGCCAGCAGCGGACCGGCGCCGTCATCACCCATCATGCTATTGCCCACGCACAGTAATACGTCAGTCATATTGCCTCCTCACCATGATATAGACCGCGCTTTCTTGCTGAATGGCCGCCAGCCAGCCAAGCATGGCCTGGCTCCACGCCTGTTGCTCATCGGTCTGCACGGCAAGCGCGCTATCAAACGCGCGCGCCAGCATCGTCACATGGCTGTGGTCGATGACAATCTCGCCATAGCGCGGCACGCCTTCCATTTTGCGCCGCGCCTCGCTACCGTCGGCGAGGGTGGCTATCCAGGCGCGATAGTCAGCCAGGTTGCAGGTCAGCGCCGCCGACAGGCAGTCAATCACGCCAAGATGATGGCCAATCGCCAGGCTGTAATAGATCACCTGTTGCGCTTTCGGGGGAGTCGCCTCGCTGTGGTCAATAAATTTACGGCTTAATACGCTGAACACCACCGACTCGTTCATCACACCCGCTCCTGTTCCACGACGCTGTGCAGGCTGGTGACGATTTCGTTTAGGCGCGGATCGTTTTCCTGCTCCAGCCAGCGCCGCACGTGGTCGTCGCCCTGCACCAGATGGCGCATATAGTCATCGGCGATCTGACGCCCATAGCGATAGCCCGCCAGGCGGCGCGCGGTCCGCTCCACACGCACCCGCAACGGTTGCACCATTTGCGGATGAAGGATTTCCGCGGGCGCGGCATCCAGTTCGCCCGGTTCGCGCGCATGGATTTTTTGTTCCAGCAGTCCCAGCGCCAGCGCGAAGCCATACAGCGTCGAGGCGGGGGTCGGCGGGCAACCGGGGATATACACGTCAACCGGGACAATTTTATCGGTACCGCCCCAGACGCAGTAAAGATCGTGGAAAATCCCGCCGGTATTGCCGCAGGCGCCGTAGGAGATGCAGATCTTCGGATCCGGTGACGATTCCCAGGCGCGCAGGGCAGGGGAGCGCATGGCGCGGGTCACCGCGCCGGTAAACAGTAAAATGTCGGCATGGCGGGGTGACGGCACCACTTTGATGCCGAAGCGTTCGGCATCAAACAGCGGCGACAGGGTGGCGAAAATTTCGATTTCACAACCGTTGCAGCCGCCGCAGTCGACCCGATAAACATAGGCCGAGCGTTTGATTTTCTTTAGCAGCGCGGTTTTCATGGCGGCAATGGATTCATCCACCGTCATCGGCACCGGTATGCCCTGAGCGTCGCGCGGACCTAAAAGCTGGCTCATTACACCGCCTCCTTCATCTCACGGGTAAAGTCGATACGTTCAGACGGGGCCAGGCCTTGCTGGCGTTTGCAGTCCGGGCAGGTTTCGAGACTCTCCCGGCGTTGCTCAGCACGGCTATCGCCGTGATGGGCTAACAGGGCGATAGCGTAATCAATCTCTTTTTGCACCGCGTAAGGCGAGCCGCATACCCGGCAGTGGCAGTAATCGAACCGCGCCTGCTGCAAAAAATCCGCTTTTCGCCACACCGCCAGCTCATACTCACGCGTCAGCGCGATCGCCGCCGTGGGGCAGACTTCCTCACAGCGCCCGCAGAAAATGCAGCGTCCGAGATCGAACTGCCAGGCCAGTTGCTGCTTAACCTGATCGATCCCGACCGTTAAGGCGTTTGACGGGCAGGCGTTAACGCAGGCGGCACAGCCAATACACTGCTGCGGATTATGCTGCGGCTTGCCGCGGTAATTTTTATCCACGTCATACGGCTGTAGCGGCCAGGTT
This sequence comes from Atlantibacter hermannii, assembly GCF_009907385.1. GTDB lineage: Bacteria > Pseudomonadota > Gammaproteobacteria > Enterobacterales > Enterobacteriaceae > Atlantibacter > Atlantibacter hermannii_A. Next base: position 6,910 of record NZ_JAAATR010000084.1, on the reverse strand, counting down.
GACGTCGCCACGCCGCCTTTGAGGGCTTTTTTGATAAAAGTAAACATACTCTCCCCGGACTATTTCAGCGGTGAATTGACGCGCTCGATGCTGTAGCGCTCAAGCTCTTTGTACGGCACTACCTGGCTTTTCTTCTTACGGACATCCACCACCGTCATACGGTCGGTGCAGGAGTAGCAAGGGTCGAGGCTGCCGATGATCAGCGGCGCATCCGAAACGGTATTCCCGCGCAGCATATAGCGCAGCGTCGGCCAGTTGGCGTAGGTCGCCGCCCGGCAGCGCCAGCGGTAGAGTTTCTGGTTATCGCCGGTCATGCTCCAGTGGATATCGTCGCCGCGCGGCGCTTCCGAAAAGCCCAGCGCAAAGCGGTGCGGAATATAGGTAAACCCTTCCACCGCCAGCGGGCCGCCCGGCAGGTTATCAAGGCCAAAATCGATCATATTCAGCGCGGTGAAGACTTCGTTGATACGCACTTTCAGGCGCGACAGCACGTCACAGCCGTTCAGGGTGTGGACTTCCATCGGCAACAGGCCATAGCCGACAAACGGATGGTCGGCGCGGGTATCGCGGGCGTGGCCGCTGGCGCGCACCATCGGGCCCACGTTGCTGAAGTCGCGCGCGATCTGCGGGTCGAGACGGCCAATGCCGACAGTGCGCTGTTCAATATTGGGGGTACTCAGCAGGATATCGACCAGATCCTGCACGTCGCGGCGCATTTGCTGCGCGAGCTGGCGGGTCTGGATCATGTCGTCTTTCAGCAAGTCGCGACGAATGCCGCCGATCAGATTCAGGCCGTAGGTTTTACGCGCGCCGGTGAGGATCTCGGCCATTTTCATAGAGGCTTCGCGCACTTTGAAAAACTGCATAAAGCCGGAGTCGAAACCGACGAAGTGGCAGGCAAGGCCAAGATTAAGCAGATGGCTGTGCAGGCGCTCCACTTCGAGCAGGATCGCGCGGATCATTTGGGCGCGTTCCGGCACCACGATGCCCATCGCATTCTCTACCGAAGTGGTGTAGGCGGTACTGTGGGCGAAGCCGCAGATCCCGCAGACCCGATCGGACAGGAAAGTGACTTCGTTATAACCCATGCGGGTTTCCGCCAGCTTTTCCATACCGCGATGGACGTAAAACAGGCGGTAATCGGCGTCGATAATATTTTCGCCATCGACAAACAGACGGAAGTGGCCCGGCTCGTCCGAGGTAACGTGCAGTGGGCCAATGGGCACCACATTGTTTTTCTTGTTACCCAGCTCGTTGATGAATTCATAGGTTTCGCTGTCGGTGGTCGGTGCCGGACGCTGGCGGTAGTCCATGCTGTCTTTACGCAGCGGATAGAGATCGTCAGGCCAGTCATCCGGCAGCACCAGACGGCGCTCATCGGGCAACCCCACCGCAATCAAACCGTACATATCGCGTACTTCGCGCTCGCCCCACACGGCGGCAGGCACGCGCGGCGTGACGGACGGGAATTCCGGCCGGTCAGGGTCGACTTCCACCCGCACCGTGATCCAGCATTTGGTGCCTTGTTCCATCGACAGTACGTAATACACCGCGAAATGGCCGCACAGTTTGCGCTCATCGTTGCCGAACAGCACCGACAGCCAGCCGCCCTGTTGGTAATACAGGTACTCCACGACTTCCGGCAAATAATTCAGTTTGACGGTCAGGGTGATCTGGTCGCGGGTTTGCCAGGCCTCATCAAGCACCACCCCAGGAAACGCCTGGTGCAGCGCAGCAAGATAGTGTTGACCCACTTTTTCTTCAGACATCATAAATTCTCTTATCACGCCGCCAGCAAGGAGACGAAGGCTAAAAAGGCAAAGCCGAAACCGGCCCAGGTAACACGGGACGTCTCAACAAAACGCAGACGCGCCATGCTGTTCTCCGCCAGGGCGATCAGCAGCACCGCCGCCGCCAGCTTTATCACCGCTATCAGCACGGCGAGGATCAGCCCCGACCAGGAGAACGCGCTCATCTGGCCCCAGGGGATAAACACGCCGAGAAACATTTGCAGCACCACCAGCTGTTTCAGGCTGATGCCCCACTTCAGCAGGGCAAAACCGCTGCCGCTGTATTCGCTGAGCGGCCCTTCCTGCAACTCCTGTTCCGCTTCGGCCAGATCGAACGGCAGCTTGCCCATTTCAATGAACGTAGCGAACGCGCAGGCCAGCAGCGCCAGCCCGAGCGGCAGGGTAGCGCGCACGGGCCAGTGATAGATCGTCAGGGTAATACTGCTGATATGGGTTGCGCCTGCCACCTGTGCCGCCACCCACAGGCCGAGCAGCAGAATCGGCTCAACCAGCACGCCGAGCATCGCCTCGCGGCTGGCGCCGATGCCGGTAAACGGGCTACCGGTGTCCAGCCCGGCAATAGCGAAAAAGAAACGGGCAATGGCGAACAGGTAGATCAGCGTGATCAGATCGCCCAGATCAGGCAGCGGCGAGTACAGCGTCACCACCGGCAGCGCGCAGGCGATGGTCAGCATCACGCCCACCATCACCAGCGGCATCAGGCGGAATACCCAACCGGAAGCGGCGGGGGCAACGCTCTGGCGACCAAGTAATTTGACCAGATCCCGGTATTCCTGAAGTATTCCGGGGCCGCGGCGGTTATGCAGCCGGGCGCGGGCGGCCCGGGTAATGCCAGACAACAGCGGCGCAACGGCAAACAGCGCCAGCATCTGGATGACGGGCAAAAGCAGATGGGTCATATCAGGCTCCCTGAGAAATCACGACAACCAGCAGAACGGCCAGTTCGATAAACGCCATCCGACGGCATAGCCGACCGGTTCGTTCACCGTGCCAGCCGGGGAAAAGCGCAACCGGGTTCAGACGCTTGCGCAGCGCCAGCACCGGCGCGAACGCCGCTTTTAGCGGATGGGCGAAACCGTGGGCGGTGATCACCATCTCCGGTTCATGCTGGTAGCCACATACCCAGGCCGAACCGCGGGTACGGTTTTGCAGCCGATCGCCCCTGAACAGCGCCATCATCGCCAGCGGCAGCAGCAGCGTCGCGATCAGCAGCAAGGTGATCATCGGTTGAGAGACTTCCGTGCCCGGCGTCGCCAACGGCAGCGGCACGGCATGACCCAGCAGCGGCAGCAGCCACGGCGCGCCAACACCGCCCGCCACGCAGCACAAGGCCAGAACGGCGACGCTCAACGTCATCAGCAACGGAACAGCGCAGGCATGTTGTGCGGCCGGGGTGCGCGGCGCGCCGAGAAAAGTGACGCCGTAGACTTTAGCCATACACATCACCGCCAGCGCGCCGGTAATGGCCAGGCCTGCCGCCAGCAGCGGGCCCAGCAGGCGGGCGATAAACTGCGGCTGATTGCCAAGATGGAAGAAAGACTGATAAATCACCCACTCGCCGGCAAAGCCATTGAGCGGCGGCAGCGCGGCCATCGCCATCAGGCCAACCAGCATCGCCACGGAAATCAGCGGCATACGCTTACCGAGGCCGCCGAGTTTCTCAATATCGTGCTGCCCGGTACTGAACCACACCGCCCCGGCGCCCAGAAACAGCGTGGTTTTGAACAGGCTGTGATTGAACAGGTGGTACAGCCCACCCGTCAGGCCGAGCGCGACCAGCAGCGGCGCCTGGAGACTGATGCCCATCAGCCCGACGCCGAGACCGAGCAGGATAATCCCGATATTTTCCAGCGAATGGTAAGCCAGCAGACGATTGATGTTGTGCTCCATCAGCGCGTACAGCCCGCCGACGAAAGCGGTGATCGCGCCCAGCAGCGCCACCATCACGCCGCACCACAGCGGCAACACATTCAGCAGTGAGAAAGTGAGCAGGCCGTAAACGCCGACTTTCAGCACCACGGCGGAAAACAGCGCCGCCGCCGGGCCGCTGGCCTGTGCATGCGCTGAAGGCACCCAGCCGTGCAGCGGAATAATGCCTGCCAGTAGACCGAACCCGATAACACCGGCTACCCAGATCGGGAGGCTCAGCGGTTGGCCAGCCATCATTTGCGACATCAGGGTGAGATCCAGCGTGCCGTACTGCTCCCAGAGCAGCGCGCAAGCGACGGCCAACAGCAGCGTCCCGAGGCGGCCCAGCGCAAACCACAGTTTGCCGGACTGGGCGCAGCCGGTCAGGAACATCGCGCACAGCGCCAGAATCTCCGTCATCAATACCAGTATGCCGAGGTTGGCGCTCACCACCGCCATCAGCGCCGCCGCCAGCAGCAGGTTCATTATCCATCCGTCGGCCTTAAGCGGGCGCTGGCGATGAAGTGGAATGGCGAACAGGCTAATAAACAGGCCGGGCAGGCCAAGGGTGAGAAGCCATACGGCGTTTAGCGCGGAAAGCTGCGCCTGAAAATGGAGTGCCGCAACGGTGAACCGCAGCGCGGCATCGCCGTGGGTTAACGCCAGCGCGCCGGCGAGCGTTGCCAGCGCGCTGCCCAGCGCGCCGCCCAGACCGGCGATCACAGCGCTAAGCGGTTTGTGAAAAGCCAGCAGCGCCGCGATCAGGGCGCTGCCGCTGAATGCCCACAGCGCGCCGTTAATCAGATCAGAGTAATTCATTGTTCTCCCTCGCCACCCGCGCTAAACAGCGACAGATCGCCGTAGTCAAGATTGATGGTCAGCGCGCGTTTGCGTTTGCTGGCCTGGGCGATATCCTGGTTATTGACCACGCGAAGGGCGTGGGTCGGGCAGGTACGCACGCAGGCCGGCCCCTGCTCATCAAAGCTGCATAAATCGCATTTCACTGCGACAGCCCGTACTCCCGGCACCCAGTCCAGAAACGAACTGACCCGCGGGGAGGCGGGGGGCGCGGCGGGGGCTTTCGGGCTGTTGGCGTTAGCAGGGATATCCAGCGGGCGGCTACCGGAAAATTCAATGGCGCCGAAGGGGCAGACGATGCCGCATAGCTTGCAACTGACGCACAGGCTCTCATTCAACTGAACCGCGCCGTCATCGCGCACAATGGCATTTACCGGGCACACCTGAGCGCAGGGCGCATCTTCACAGTGGTGGCACAGTTGCGGAGCGGATTCTTTAGCGCTGCGCATCACTTTCAGACGCGGCATGGATTGCAGACCGTGCTGACGGTGTATCTCTGAGCAGGCGGCTTCACAGGTGCGGCAGCCAATGCAGACTTTGGCATCAGCGATTACAAAACGATTCACCAGGCTTCCTCGGGTGATTGTCATTTTTGACGAAATGGTGTCGAAATTGTCACTTTTGACATTTTTGACACCGCTATTCAGGCCAGCGCCAGACCTGCGCAGTCAGGGGCGATGTCAGCAATTTCCAGCGGCCGATCCTTTTCAATCGCCTCGTACAGGCAGTCGTAGACCTTGCCGATTTTTGACAGGTAGTGTTCCAGCACGGCCGGGCGATCCTGGTTAGCGATCTGACCATCCAGCATTCCCTTATGGTCGAGTTCAGCCGAGGCGATAAGCGCACTCTCTTTTCCGTCGCGGGTTTCCAGACGGTAATGGATGGTGTGGCAGTTAAAGTCAGGCGCCTGAACAACGCGAATAATGAAGTGATCGAACAAATAAAAGCGCAGCCCTTCTTCCGGTTCGCAGCTAATCGCGTGATGAAGTTTGTACTTAGACAAGGTGATGGCCTGGACCAGGGTATTACAATAGGTGTGCCACTGGGACTGTAAGCGACGGTGGTGGTCGGCGATAAATTCCGCTTTTACGCTGAGCTCTGAAATAGTCATGGTAAGTCACTCTGGTTGATAAGACTTCCGGCTAAAGCACAGAGCGTGCCAGTTTTACAACATGTTGATTTATTTGATTTTTATGTCATTTCCTCCTGTGGGCTCTGTGAAGTTGACATGTCATTTTGGCAATTTAGACAAGGCGTGTGACATGACACCACTTTTTAAATCAATCGTTGGCATGGGATTTGCTTAAGTCGCATGGTGAATGCTTTTTGTCGACAGGAGACGCCATGCATGAACTCACGCTTTGCCAGCGGGCCCTGGAATTAATCGAACAGCACGCCGCCCGGCATCACGCCCGGAAAGTGACGGCAGTCTGGCTAAAAATCGGCGCGTTCTCATGCGTAGAACAGGGCGCGCTGGAGTTTTGCTTTGATCTGGTCTGCCGGGACACGCTGGCAGAAGGCTGCGAACTGCATATTGAGCAGCAAGATGCGGAGTGCTGGTGCCCGACGTGTGAGCAGTACGTTACGTTGCTTTCATCCCGCGTACGCCAGTGCCCGCACTGCGGCTGCGATAAATTAAACATCGTTGCTGACGAAGGTCTGCAGATAAAACGAATGGAAATCGCTCAGGAGTGAATTATGTGTACCACTTGCGGTTGCGCCGACGGCAACCTGTATATCGAAGGTGATGAGCGCAACCCGCACGCCGCCTTTCGCCGCGCGCCCTTTGCCCCTGCGGCCCGTCCGGCGCTGCACATCCGCGCCATCCGTGCGCCGGGCTTCCGCCCCGCCGAAAGCGCGCAGGGCGACCTGGATTACGGCCACGGTGAGGCCGGCACCCACGCCCCGGGCATGAGCCAGCGGCGGATGGTGGAAATCGAAACCGACGTGCTGGATAAAAACAACCGGCTGGCCGCCCGCAACCGCGCCCGCTTCGCCGCCCGCGCGCAGCTGGTATTAAATCTGGTGTCCAGCCCCGGCTCCGGTAAAACCACCCTGCTGACCGAAACCCTGACGCGCCTGCACGGCACGGTGCCCTGCGCCGTTATCGAGGGCGACCAGCAGACGGCGAACGATGCCGAGCGCATCCGCGCCACCGGCACCCCGGCAGTCCAGGTGAATACCGGCAGGGGCTGCCATCTGGATGCGCAGATGATTGCCGACGCCGTGCAGCGTCTGCCCCCGGACGAGCGGGGCATTCTGTTTATCGAAAACGTCGGTAACCTGGTGTGCCCGGCCGGCTTTGACCTCGGCGAGCGCCATAAGGTGGCGGT
>NZ_JAAATR010000083.1 GCF_009907385.1 Atlantibacter hermannii | reverse complement strand
TGCCTCATCGCTAACTTTGCAACAGTGCCAATGTGGGCGTCTGGTGTTGTAGAAGTTCAGATATCGGGCGATGCCAGCGCGTGCCTCGGACACAGTCTTGTAGGCATGGAGGTAGACTTCCTCGTATTTGATCGAACGCCAGAGCCGCTCGACGAAGACATTGTCTCGCCACGCACCCTTGCCATCCATCGAGATGGCAATCTGTGACCTCTTCAGCACGGCGGTGAAGTCGATGGAGGTGAACTGCGATCCCTGGTCGGTATTGAAGATTTCCGGCCTGCCATGACGGGCAAGTGCCTCCTCCACCGCCTCGATGCAGAAGGCTGCTTCCATCGTGATCGACAACCGCCATGACAAGACCTTCCGGCTGAACCAGTCCACGACGGCGCACAGATAGACAAATCCCCGCGCCATGGGGATGTAGGTCAGGTCCATTGCCCACACCTGATTGGGCCGGGTGACTGCCAGCTTTCGTATGTGCCCTGGCGCTGGTTTCGAGGTGTTCGGGCGGCGGTAGATCGCCTTGATGCCCATCTTCTTCATCAGCGTGGCGACGTGTCGCCGCCCGGTCTCCAGACCTTCTCCTCTCAAGAGCCCTTGCAACATCCGACTTCCGGCAAAGGGGTAGTCGAGATGCAATTCGTCAATCCGGCGCATAAGGGCCAGATCGCCGTCAGACACCGGACGAGGCAGATAGTAGACGCTGCCACGGCTGAAGCCGAGAAGCTTCGCCTGGCGCACGACGGATAGCTTGTGCTCGCGGTCGATCATTTCTTTCCGCCCAGCAATCCCGCCTTGCCGAGCGCACCGGATAAAAAATCGTTCTCCAGTGTCAGTTCGCCGATTTTCGCGTGCAGCGTTTTGACATCGATGGTCGGACCCGACGGCTCCGCTTTCGTTTCATCGCCGAACACACCTGTCGCCCCCTCAAGGAGCTGGTCTTTCCATTGCTTGATCTGGTTGGCGTGCACATCGAACTGCTGGGACAACTCCACCAGCGTCTGCTCACCTCGGATGGCGGCAAGTGCCACCTTCGCCTTGAAAGCCGGGCTATGGTTCCGGCGCGGTCGTCTCGTCATGGTCTCTCCTGTTCCCGGCATCTAAGCCGAAGTCAGGCAGAAACTCCACTTATCCCCGCTGTGCAGATTTCCCGAGCCAGCTCTAAGGCGATCAGGTGCGCTGATCGAGTCTGTCGAGCACCATCGCTGCAAGTTCATCGCTGGTGTGTGCACCACTATCGAGAACACGGGTTGTGGACGGAAGCCGTTCCCTTGCGGCCAAGCATCGGGCGACATTCGCTAATCGCCACTCTCGAATCTCCGCATTCCGATTCGGGTCAGGATGCATGGTCTGGTTCGAGATCCGGTGACGCAATAGGTCCTCGTTAAGCATCAGAAAGATGTGCAGCAGCTGATCGTCGATCTGCCTTAACCCGTCGAGTATCTCAGTCAGATAGTCCGGGTGCACGAGCGTCATTGGGATGATGATGTCCTGCGAGTAATTCCTGCGAATCTCGCTGACCGCAGCGATCGTAAGTCCCCTCCACAAGGGGAGATCCTGATAGTCTCCGCTCGCTGGTATGGGGACCGTTTCTTTCACCACGAACCCGATTTCCTCAGGGTCAAAGATCAGCGATTTCGGACGCCGATCGCGCAGCCGCTCAGCGAGAGTCGTCTTTCCGGCGCCGAAAGGTCCGTTGATCCAGATTATCATTGTCGACGGCCTCTAACCGGAAGGCTCGCAAGAGCGCTGGGCGGCTTCGTGTGCTGGCACGATCGGAGTGGCTCCGAAGTGCTTCTCAAGATAGGTGACGCCGAACGTCACGATGTCCTGCGCGTCGAACAGGTAGCACTGAGCAAAGCCCACGACACCTTCTCGATGGCGACCGAGCTTCACGTAAGCATTTGCTATAGTTTCGACCGCATCCGGCTTTCCTTCGATAGCAAAGCAATCGAGAATGCCGTTTGAATCGTATTCTGATGCCGTTTTCCAGGCGACTTCACCGTTTCTTCCAAGCATCGGCATCTCATACGTCACCCATCGTTTGTTGGGGATATCCGCAACCGCCTCGGCGTAGTGCAATGCGGTAACGGAGTTTAGCGGCGCACCCAACAGCAGGGCCTTCCCGCCAAGGCGGACGAACCGCTCGACGGGCGACCCTTCCCCCAAGGCGTGACCGAGTTCGTGAGGCTCCGTCAGCGTTTCAGCTAGCGGACCAACCGCGACCATCGATGCATCGGGGTGCGCGCTGCGCCGCGCGCCGGGGGCTTGAACCAGAAATTGATTCAGCAGGCCGAACCCACGGTAAGTCCCGGCCGTTGCGGGATCGAACGGCGGCCAGGTACGGCGGGCTTTGTCATCCAACCGAGCGCCATTCAGAGTCTCCTCGTAGGGTGATCGGTCCCACGACGCGTATCCCATCACAGTGCCAGTCGGCCCAACCGCGGAGCGTAACGCGGCAACGACCGTCTCCGCTCCTCCTTCGACCGGACCAATCGCTTTAAGTGAGGCATGCACCATCAACAGGTCACCGGTTTGGACTCCTAATTTTCGAATTGCCTCCGTTATTGCCTTCCGCGTATGCATCGCGATATCTCCTCTAAACTGCAAAACACTATACCTATCGAGAGGCACTGTTGCAAATAGTCGGTGGTGATAA
>NZ_JAAATR010000082.1 GCF_009907385.1 Atlantibacter hermannii | reverse complement strand
TTTTCCGAACCGCTGCCGCGAATTTGTTAAGTTTTTTTGGGGCCATGGGAGGCGATGACAGCCTCCCCATGGCCTGTTGACTGTTTTGATTTCTGGATAAGCTAAATGTCGTATACCCCAATGGGCGATGCCGCCGAACAAGGTCTGTTCGATATCGCCCGCACGTTATTGCAACAGCCCGATATGTGCGCACTGGTGAACGCGGTGCGTCTGCATATCAATCAGACAGGACTTGCGGAGCAGGTTAATCTTTTGCTGTGCCATCCGCATCAGCCAAGGGTCTGTTTTTTCAGCGTAGACGGGCAGGGAGAGGGCATTCGTTACGAAGATGAAACCGTGCTGGCCAATGGCCCGGTTCGCCGGGTGTTATCGCGCCCCGAAGCGTTGCACTGCCAGTACCATGAATTTATCGAGACCTGGCCGCAGCTTGGCAAGCTCGATCTTTATCCGCCATTTGGCCACTACACGCTTCTGCCGCTGGCGGCGGAAGGGCGCATTTTCGGCGGCTGCGAATTTATCCGTGACGTCGATCGGCCCTGGAGCGAAAAAGAATATTCACGTCTCCAGTCGCTGACCCAAATCATCAGCGTAGTGGCAGAACATATTCAAACGCGCCGGGTGAATAGCGATAACTACGCCCTGTTATGCCGTGAACGGGATGATTTCCGCCTGCTGGTGGCTATCACCAATGCGGTATTGTCGAAACTGGATCTGGATGAGCTGGTGAGCGAAATTTCTCGCGAAATCCACACCAATTTTAATATCGATTCAATCAGCATTGTGCTGCGCAGCCCGCGCAAAGGGAAACTCAACATTTATTCCACGCATTACGTTGAGAAAAGCGCGCCGATTTCAACCCAGAGCGAGCTGGATGAAAAGGGCACCCTTTCTGAGCGGGTGTTCAACAGTAAAGAGATGCTGTTACTGAATCTCCACCATCAGGAACACCATGCTCCCTACGAGCGGATGCTGTTTGACATGTGGAATAACCAGATCCAAACGCTGTGCCTGTTTCCGTTAACTTACGGCGATAAAATGCTGGGGGTACTGAAACTGGCGCAGTGCGAAGCGCATACTTTCACCGCCGCTAATTTAAAACTGTTGCGCCAGATCGCTGAACGCATTGCGATTGCGATTGATAACGCGCTGGCATGGCAGGAAATTAATCGGCTAAAAGAGCGGCTGGTGGATGAGAACCTGGCGCTGACCGAGCAAATTAATAATGTCAGCGCTGACTTTGGTGAAATCATTGGCCGCAGCGACGCCATGATGACGGTAATGAAACAGGTCGAAATGGTGGCGCGCAGTAACAGCACGGTGCTGATCCTCGGGGAGACGGGCACCGGCAAGGAGTTGATCGCCCGCGCTATCCACAATCTCAGCCACCGCAATAATCGCCGAATGGTAAAAATGAACTGCGCGGCCATGCCCGCGGGCCTGCTGGAAAGTGATTTGTTCGGCCATGAGCGCGGCGCATTTACCGGCGCGAGTGCCCAGCGTATTGGACGCTTCGAGCTGGCCGACCACAGTACGCTATTCCTGGACGAAGTGGGGGATATGCCTCTCGATCTGCAACCGAAGCTGCTACGGGTGTTGCAGGAACAGGAATTTGAACGTCTCGGCAGCAATAAAATTATCCAGACTGACGTGCGGCTGATTGCCGCCACTAACCGCGATTTAAAGCAGATGGTGGCCGATCGTGAGTTTCGCAGCGATCTCTATTATCGCCTGAACGTGTTCCCGATCTTTTTACCGCCGCTGCGTGAAAGGCCGGAGGATATCCCGCTGCTGGTGAAGGCGTTTACCTTTAAGATCGCCCGCCGCTTAGGGCGCAATATCGAGAGTATCCCGGCAGACACGCTGCGTATTTTGAGCAAGATGGAATGGCCGGGTAATGTGCGCGAACTGGAAAACGTGATTGAGCGTGCGGTATTGTTGACGCGCGGCAATGTCCTGCAACTCTCCCTGTCGGAAATGGCCTTTAGCGACCCGGCGCAAAGCCAGACAGAGGCGCCTGAAACGGATATCGCCCGTGAAGGCGAAGATGAGATCCAGCGTATCAAACGGGTGTTGAAAGAGTGCAACGGCGTGATTGCCGGGGCCAAAGGGGCCGCGCAGCGGTTGGGTATTAAGCGCACCACGCTGTTGGCCCGCATGAAGCGCCTGGGGATCGATAAAGATCGCTGTTAATCACGCGCTGTTGGTGTAAAGAATCGAACCCCGGGGCACCGGGGTTTTTATCTTGCCGTCTTAACGGCTCATTTTCCTGCGCACATCCGGAATAAACAGATCGCCGCGCATCAACTGCGTGCCCAGCATGTCATGGGTTTTTTCCGTTAACCAGTTCACGATGCGTACCGCCATCGCTTCGATGGGGTATTCAATAGCAGGAATGACCGGCACGCCAGGCAGCTGTAACGACCCGCCAAGGCTGAACACCATAATGTCGTCCGGTACGGATTTATTAAACGCCTGCAACTGGGGGATGATGTGCTGCGCTTCATGCTCATCCGCGACCATCAGCGCATTGAAATTGAGCGTGGCGGCGTTGTTCAGCAATTCCTGCAACGCCACGGAAGAGGAGGCGGCTTCCAGAAACACCAGATTACGGTTAAAGGGCAGGAAGTTTTTCTCCAGCGCATGTTTATAGCCCAGCAGCACCTGATCGGCAAAGCCGCTGCCCTGAGGCTGGATCATGGCGATTTGCCGCCGCCCCTGGCTTATCAGGTAATTACAGGCCGTTTCCGCCGCGAAGGCGTGGTCGAACTGAATGCTGTTGACGTTTTCCGCTTCCATACAGTCCACCAGAATCACATTCTCCTGGTCGATATCCAGCGGGAAGCGCGCGCCGATAATTAAAATATCATCACACAGACCGCAGTTCAGCTCTTCCAGCGCGTGCAGGACGGCGCTTTTCGTGTTGGCAAATCGCAGCAGCAGATGCTTTTGATGCTGGCTTAAATGTTTTTCCAGCACGTACAGATAGCTGGTGGTCTGGTTGATATTTTCATGGGCGCAAATTACGCCGATACAGCCGGTCGACTGGCTTAACAGCGACTGCGCAATGACATTTGGCCGATAATTCAGTTCGTCCACGGCTTTTAGCACCGCCAGGCGGCTGGCTTCCTTGACCCCGCGCGAACCACTCAACACCCGTGACACTGTGGCCTTCGACACCCCAGCTAAACGTGATACATCGTTGATTGTTGACATCTTTTTCCCCTGACAGGCACAAATGCAGCCTGTAAATCCTGATAAAACCTGTAGCGCAAATAATCACCATCCGCAGTATAGCCGTTTCCGTTTTTGATGGAAACCGATTTTCCATTTGGACGCCAGAGATCCCTTTTTCACAGCAAAACTGTGACGGCGAGCTAAAGAAAGTGCTTGTTATTCTGATTATTTTGATAGCAATCACACTTCTGGTTTTTTGAAATGGAAACCGGTTTCCGTGTGATGTCCAATCAGCCATGAAATAACTATTAACATATTGAGGTACACAGGATGGTCAGGATTATGTTGTGTTGTTCCGCAGGGATGTCTACCAGTTTGCTGGTGCGGAAAATGGAAGAAGTGGCGCAGGAAAGGGGCCTGGCGGTAGAGATTAACGCCTTTGGCGTTTCCGAATTTGATACGCAGTTTCCAAACTATCAGGTGGTTCTGATTGGGCCGCAGGTGAAATACATGTTAGGCACCCTGTCAGCCAAAGCGGCACCTCACAGCATTCCGGTCCAGCCTATTGATATGATGGATTACGGGATGCAGCGCGGTGATAAAGTTCTCGACTACGCACTGTCGCTGATCGAAGCGGCGCACAAATAAAGGGGTTCCCATGAGTTCACTCTATCAGTCAATGATTGCGGTCATTGAACAATCCATTACCCCGCTGGCCGGGCGTCTGGGGCAGCAAAAGTACGTGATTGCTATCCGCGACGGTTTTACCGCGGCGCTGCCGTTTATGATCATCGGCTCCTTTATGCTGGTATTTATCTTCCCGCCGTTCTCGGCGGATACCACCAACAGTTTCGCCCGCGGCTGGCTGGATTTCTCCGAGACCTACCGCGAGCAGCTGATGCTGCCGTTTAACCTCAGCATGGGCGTGATGACGTTCTTTATTTCGGTGGGGATCGGCGCCAGCCTCGGGCGGCAGTTTAACCTCGACCCGGTGATGTCCGGCCTGCTGGCGTTTATGGCGTTCCTGCTGGTGGCGGCACCCTATGCGGACGGCAAAATCTCTACCCAGTATCTGTCAGGACAGGGGATCTTCACTGCGCTGATCACCGCGATTTACTCCACGCGCGTTTACGCCTGGCTGAAGCAGAACAACATTACCATCCGCCTGCCGAAAGAAGTGCCGACCGGCGTGGCGCGTTCGTTCGAGATCCTGATCCCGGTGGTTGTGGTAATGGGCACCCTGCATCCGCTGAACCTGTTCGTGGAAGCGCAAACCGGCATGATCATTCCGCAGGCGATTATGCATCTGCTGGAGCCGCTGGTCTCGGCGTCCGATTCCTTACCGGCCATTCTGCTGTCGGTGCTGCTGTGCCAAATCTTCTGGTTCGCAGGTATTCACGGTTCGCTTATCGTCACCGGCATTATGAACCCGTTCTGGATGGCTAACCTGTCGGCTAACCAGGCGGCGCTGGCGGCAGGCACGGCACTGCCCCATGTATACCTGCAGGGTTTCTGGGACCACTATCTGCTGATCGGCGGCGTGGGCTCGACGTTACCGCTGGCCTTCCTGCTGTTGCGTAGCCGCGTAGCGCACCTGCGCACTATCGGCAAAATGGGCGTGGTGCCAAGCTTCTTTAATATCAACGAACCGATCCTGTTCGGCGCGCCGATCATCATGAACCCGATGTTGTTTATCCCGTTCGTCTGCGTACCGTTAGTGAACGCCGTGCTGGCCTATACCGCCACCCGTCTGGACTGGCTGCCGCAAGTGGTTTCTCTGACGCCGTGGACCACGCCTGCGCCTATCGGCGCCTCATGGGCGGCGAACTGGGCGTTTAGCCCGGTGGTGATGTGCCTGATTTGTATGGTGATGTCGGCGCTGATTTATCTGCCTTTCCTGCGCGCCTATGAGCGTTCGCTGATGAAAAACGAAGAGCAGAAAGCGCAAAACGCTGCGCCGCTGGCTGAACCGGCCAACAGCAACTGATATCGGGAGTGATAACGATGAAATACACCTTTCCTGAGCATTTCTGGTGGGGCAGCGCGAGTTCCGCGCTGCAAACCGAAGGGGAAAGCCTGCGAGAAGGCAAAGGGCAAACCACGTGGGATCACTGGTTCGCCACCCAGCCGTGGCGCTTTCACAACGGCGTGGGTCCGGATGACACCTCAACGTTTTACCGCAACTGGCGGGAAGATATCGCGCTGCTGAAGACGCTGAATCACAACAGCTACCGCACCTCGATAAGCTGGTCGCGCCTGATCCCGGACGGAACCGGGGAGGTCAATCCGCAGGCGGTTGAGTTCTATAACCAGGTCATTGATGCGCTGATTGAACAGGGCATCACCCCGTTTATCACGCTGTTTCACTTTGATATGCCGATGGTGATGCAGGAAAAAGGTGGCTGGGAAAACCGCGAGGTGATTGACGCCTATACCCGCTACGCGCAAATCTGCTTTGACTTGTTTGGCGATCGGGTACTGCACTGGTTTACTTTCAACGAGCCGATTGTGCCGGTGGAAGGCGGCTATCTGTACGATTTCCACTATCCCAACGTGGTGGATTTCAAACGCGCGGCCACCGTGGCGTTGCATACCGTGCTGGCCCATGCTTCGGCGGTGAAAGCGTACCGTGCGGGCGGCTATGCCGGGGAAATCGGCATCGTGCTGAATTTAACCCCGTCTTACCCGCGTTCGCAGAATCCAGCAGACGTGAAGGCCGCAGAGTACGCGGATCTGTTCTTTAACCGCAGCTTTCTCGACCCGGTGCTGCGCGGCGAATACCCCGCCGAACTGGTGGCAGTATTGAATGAGTACGATCAACTGCCGGTTTGCCAGCCGGAAGATAACGCGCTGATCCGCGAAGGCGTGATTGATTTGCTGGGCGTGAACTATTATCAGCCGCGCCGGGTAAAATGCCGCGACAGCGCAGTCAATAAAGACGCGCCGTTTATGCCCGAGTGGTTGTTTGATTATTACGAAATGCCCGGCAGAAAAATGAACCCGTATCGCGGTTGGGAAATTTATGAGCCGGGTATTTACGATATTCTGACTAATCTGCGCGTGAATTATGGCAACCCGCGCTGCTTTATTTCTGAAAACGGCATGGGCGTGGAAAATGAACAGCGTTTTATTCACGACGGGCAAATTAACGATCACTATCGCATTGATTTTGTCGCGGGCCATTTGCAGTGGTTACACAAAGGAATAACCGAGGGCTGCCGCTGCCTGGGTTATCATATGTGGACTTTTATTGATAACTGGTCGTGGTGCAATGCCTATAAAAACCGTTACG
The DNA here is from genome assembly GCF_009907385.1 of Atlantibacter hermannii. Lineage (GTDB taxonomy): Bacteria > Pseudomonadota > Gammaproteobacteria > Enterobacterales > Enterobacteriaceae > Atlantibacter > Atlantibacter hermannii_A. The sequence goes on along the minus strand of NZ_JAAATR010000082.1, from coordinate 72,370 downwards.
GTTTTATTCAGCTCGATCTTGCAACCCAGCAGCGCACAATTAAACGCAGCGGGGAATGGTTTGCCGCCGTTTCCGCGAATAATGGTTTTGATAAGGAGTAATAATCATGGTGGTGTTAGAAGAGGCGGTGATGGAAATCATTGTCAATGCCGGTCAGTCGCGCAGCCTGTGTTTTGAGGCGCTGCACGCCGCCCGGCAGGGCAACTTCGACGAAGCGAAAAGCCTGCTGCGCGAAGCCGACGGCTATTCGCGCCAGGCGCACCGGATGCAAACCAAACTGATTGAACAGGACGCCGGTGAAGCCAAACAGCCGATGACATTAATTATGGTCCACGCCCAGGACCACTTAATGAATTCGCTATTAGCCCGTGAACTGTGCGAAGAAATATTGCATCTGTATCAGCGTTAAGTGTTGTTTTAAATATTACCCGGAGTGTGAGTGACGAGAATGTTTTAACCGTTCTGTACCCTTAAATAATAAATAACTTGTTTTGGCGCCAGCGTTCACTATCTCTGCCAGAACAGGGACTGTTATTACTAAAAATTACATCGAGAATATTATGAATAACATTAAAAAACTTCCATTAACGATGGCGGTTATCGCCGCGCTTTGCCCAATTTCTGCTCTGGCTCAGGAATTCACCCAGGAGCAAATTGACGCTATCGTGGCTAAAGCGGTGGACAAAGCCCTGGCCGAACGGCAGGCGAAAATTGACGAAGCGGTAAATAAAAAAGCCGACGTGATTACCGAACCGCAAACGGCGGCGCAATCTCCGGATATGGCGATCCCGTTCGGCGTGAAATTTAGCGGTTACGCCCGTTACGGCGCGCATTTCCAGACCGGCGACCAGAAATATATTGCGGTGGACGGTTCCTATAACGGCGCCTCGGCGATTGGTCGTTTGGGCAATGAAGGCAACGGCGGCGAATTCCAGCTCTCTAAAGCGTTCAAAAGCGATAATGGCGCGATCTGGGACGTTAACGTGATGATCGACCACTGGGGCGATGAAGTGAACCTGAAAAAGGCCTATGCCGGGGTCACCAATCTGTTCGCCTCGAATCCCAACGCTTACCTGTGGGCCGGTCGCGACTTCCATCAGCGTCCGCAACAGGGCATTAACGATTACTTCTGGATGAACCACGACGGGCAGGGCGCGGGGATCAAAAACCTGGATATTGGCGGCGTCCAGTTCGATCTCGCCACCGTCGCTGCCGTAGAGTCCTGTAGCCCGGAAGTCATGGATGACGAAGCCAACCCGTCGCGCATTACCTGTACCGGCGGCTCCGGCACCGGCGATAAGGGGAACTATGCGGTGACATCGAAAGTCCACGGCATGAAGATTGGGCCGCTGGATCTCGAACTGTACGGCAACTACGGCTTCGACTCTAAAGCCGTTGACGACGATCAGCGCATGAACGCCTGGCAGGGCGGCGTGGTGTTAAGCCATACCAATGACAGCGGCGTGAACAAAATCATTGCGCGCTATTCCGACAACTCCGACAACAGCGTGTACAACAAAACTGAAGATCTGACCACGGTGTACGCCAGCTTTGAGGGCCTTCACCGATTCACCCAACAGGCGCAAATTGAATACCTGCTGGCGTTCCACGACTACGACAACAGCAAAAACGGCAACGACAACCGCCGCAACTATGGCGCGATTGTCCGTCCGATGTACTTCTGGAACGATGTCCACTCCACCTGGCTGGAAGCGGGCTATCAGCGGGTTGATTACGACAAAGGCGGCGACAACAACGGCTGGAAAGTCACGCTGTCGCAGAACGTGTCTATCGCCATGGGGCCGGAATTCCGTCCAATGCTGCGTTTCTACGTCACCGGCGGGGAAGTGGACAACGCGCGCACCGCGCGCGTCAACGGCACCGACGATCAGCAGTTAGATTCGTTTAACATCGGCGCAATGTGGGAAGCCTGGTTCTGATAAGCCGTGCCGCCGTGAAATCCACGGCGGCATAAAGACGGTATTAATGCTGTTTGCGCGCGTTCTTATCCAGATACATACTGGCATCGGCTTTACGCAGGGCGCTGTCGGGATCTTCCTGAGCCGGTTGCGCCACGTAAATGCCGATGCTGGCGCCCGCATAGTTCAGCTCTACATCCCTCAGGAAGTATTTGCCTTCCAGCAGTCCATTGAGGCGCGCCTTCAGCGCGGAGGCGATTTTTTCCTGCGCTTCATCTGTTTTACCGCCCAGCTCCGCCACCAGGAACTCGTCGCCGCCGAGCCGTCCGATGATATCGTCCCGGGTGACGCCCGCCGACAGGCGGTCACTCACCTGGAGCAGAAACAGGTCGCCAGTTTCATGACCGTACAGATCGTTAATCTCTTTAAAATCGTCCAGATCGATAAACGCCACGATCACCGTGCGCTCCATATGGCGGGCGATGGAAAACAGCGCGTCGAGATTGTTGAAAAGGGCGCGGCGATTGGGCAGGCCGGTCAGCGCATCGGTATAGGAATGGGCGATTAACGCGGCGTTGGCTTCGCGCAACTGCTCCAGCAGGGAATCTTTCTGCACGTACTGGGCGATCAGGCCGGCGAACAGGCGCAGCACATGTTCGGCGCGCACGGAGAGCTCTTTTTTATCAGAGCTGGCGGCGCACAGCGTACCGTAGAGCGTGCCGTCGTCAAGCTGTACCGGCGTGCTGACGTAGGTGGTGATGCCCAGCGCTTTTGCCGCTTCGGAATCACCCCACTGCGCGGCGACATCGTTGGTGTACTGACAGCCTTCGTCCATGGCGCGTTTGCATAAGGTGTCGCCCCACGGGACGGTGAGCCCTTCGGGGATGTTCATCTCTTTGCTGTTGCGTGAAAACAGGATGTGCTGCTTGCCTTGCTCCGCTTCGACTTTGGTGAGGTAAGTCGAATCCATCTCGGTCACGATTTCCAGGGTCTCAAGCAGTTTCCTGACCAGGCCCTCCAGGGAATTTTCCGAGGCCAGGGTTTCTGAAATCCGTGACAGAATAAAATCAGACATTGCAAACGTACGCTCCAGAATTAAGTGAACCGTGAATTCTAGCCGTACGCACCCGACGGCACGTCACATCATATCAAGAAATAGCCCGTTTTCGGACTATCCCGGTCTACAACTATTATTTTTCAGTGGGATTAAATTGAGGGGAGACGGACGATTGCCGCGTCTCCCGGGGCAGGATAACTATTTACGGATCAAATAGCGGATGGTCGGCCCATCCTGCTGGATTTCCAGCACCGTGTAGCCGTGATTGCGGGCATCAAGCGGGATATTGTTAATCGACTGCGGGCAGTCGCTGATCACTTCTAAAATCTCGCCTTTCTTAAGTTTCGGCATGGCTTCCAGAGTCGCCACTGCCGGGTAAGGGCAGGGCTCGCCCACCATATCAAGACGGTAATCCGGGACTATTGCGCTCATACGCCCTCCTTCGCGGTTTCAGTGGTAACGGTGCGGCTGCGGCGGAAAAAGTGTTTTTCCCAGCCGATAATCAGCATCAATGCGGCAAACAGCATCAGGTAAGTCACCAACAGGCCGCCCAGCGGGCCGAAGGTGTTCAGCAGGTTGATTTTGTCCCAGCTGGTGGCCAGGGCAGGGGAGAGATCGTCCCAGAAGTACGCCAGGATCGTCGAGCCAATCACGTTGCCCAGACCGACCCACCAGTAGTGCATCTGGCCTTCAACCGCGCGATACATCCAGCCGGTTTCACAGCCGCCCGCCAGCACAATCCCGAAGCCGAACAGCAAACCGCCCAGCACCGCATTCGGGCCCGCCCACATGATTTTCGGCTCTGCGCCCAGTTGCACGTAGCTGAAGATGCCGATGGCGCTCACCGCCATCCCGAGGATAATGGCCTTCGCCATATGGGTTCGCCCGGTGATCCACATATCGCGGAACGCCGAGGTAAAGCAGATTTGCGCGCGTTCAATCAGCAGGCCAAACCCCACCCCGAACAGCATCGCCAGACCCAGCTTCGGCTGATTCATGGCGGTGAGCAGCGCCCATCCGATCATGCCGACGAAAATCAGCATCCCGATACGGAAGCGGCGGCGCGCCTGATCGTGATTCTGGGTGAGCTGCGAGGCGCTGGAGACTTTTTGCAGCTTCACCGGGATGCGGAACATCGGCATCAGGGTAAAGCGCGCGCCAAACCACGAGCCGATGGCGGTGGCGATGGCAAAGAACCAGGCGTGCAGCGAGAACTGCGGAATGCCGGTAAAGAACGCGGCGAGGTTACAGCCCATCGCCAGACGCGCGCCGAAGCCGGCAATAATGCCGCCGGCAACAGCCTGAAGGATGCGGATGCGGTGCTGCGGCTTGCGAAGTTTGACGTTATTGGCCCACAGCGCTGCGGCAAAACAGCCGCCGAACATGCCGATAATCATCATGCCGTCGATGCGGGTAAGCGGGGAGCCTTCGAGGTGGATAAGCTTAAAATAGCCCCACTCTTCGGCATGCACGCCCATCAGTTGCAGCAGCTGCCCGCCCCAGCGGGTGAATTCGCCGGTGACGGCCCAGAAGGTGCCGGTCAGGCCAAAGTAGTAGGTGGAGAGGATACCGGCGGCGATCACCGCCGGCAGCGGCGCCCAGAACTTAACGAGGTATTGCTGTTTGAATTGTTGCCATGACATGGTTTTTAGCCTCTGAACTCAGACGGATCTAAAAAGCGCGCGAACGCGCAGGAAAGAGCGGGCATGATAGGGTGTTTTTCTGAATGTTACCGGGGGAAATATCAAAAAAAACGCTGTCTGAGACGGTTTCGCGCGTAACAAGAAGGCTGGCGGCGATAACGCTTTAATGCCACACTCTTTTTTTTGATCTCTTGCAGGAATAACGATGAAAAAATACGCACTGGCAGCGGCGCTGCTGGCCCTGAGCGGTTGCGCGCAGGTGGATAACTATCAGGACGTGGTGAAAGCGCCAGCGCCCGCCGGGCTTGCCGGTTACTGGCAGTCGCAAGGGCCGCAGAGCGAACTGGTCAGCCCGGACGCCATCGCCAGTTTTATCGTGACGAAAGAGGGCGATACCCTCGACTGCCGCCAGTGGCAGCGCGTCATCGCCTTACCCGGCAAGCTGATGCAGCGCGGGGAAGCGTTGTATAACGTGACCCAGAAAGTGGAGATTTATTCTGTCGAGCGCATCGGCGACCGGATGGAGTACGCGGGCATGGATTTGCAGCGCGTGGATCGCCCGACCAAAGAGTGCGCCGACTTTTTGGCGACGCATCCGCTGTTAAGCCCGCTGCCGTAATCCTGTTTTCCAGCGGGCAGAGCCTGTCTGCCCGCTGTGTATGTTTATATCGCTTCTTCAATCACCCACACGCTGACGCTGCCGCCCGGGCAGGTAAACACTCCGGTGCCGTGTTCATCGGTGGTGACGCGCTGCGCCTGATTACCCAGAAAATCACACCAGGTTTTGTTGGCGTAGTTTTCCCCTAACTCCAGCGTTTTTTCCCCCTCATCGCCGTTGGACATCACCACCACGCAGCCGGGATCCTCTTCGGTGCCGCTGCGGCTGAAGGCGATGCAGTTGGGATGATCGAACCACAATGTCTGGACGCCGTGGGCAAACCGCTGGCGAGCGTGGATCAGCATGTCGAGCTTGTCGACGATGGGCATATCGATATGGTACATCTCGCCGTCGCCGCCGGTATCGTCATAGCTTGCGCCGTAGAGATCCGGATAAAACACCGACGGTACGCCGTTTTCACGCAGTAAAATCAATGCGTAGGCCAGCGGTTTAAACCACGGCTCCACCGGCGCTTCCAGCGCCTGTAACGGTTGGGTATCGTGGTTGGCCACCAGGGTCACCGCGTGGAACGGATCGGCTTCCACCAGCGTGCCGGTGAAAATCTGGCTCATGTCGTAGTCGCGGCCCTGTTGGGATGCCTCGTGGAATTTCATGTGCAGCGGGGCGTCGAACAGCATGGTTTTACCTTCCACCTGCTCAATGTACTGTTGCAGCTTCTCCACATCGTGCGCCCAGTATTCCGCCACGATAAACAGCGGCTTCGGCGCGACTTCCTGCACGTGCTCGATCCACTCTTTATAAAACCACGCCGGGATATGTTTTACCGCGTCCAGCCGGAACCCGTCGCAGTGGGTTTGATCCATCACCCAGCGGGCCCAGTATTTGATCTCTTCGGTGACGGCGCGATTGCGATAGTCGATGTTGGAGCCCATCAGATAATCAAAGTTGCCGTTCTCGTCATCCACCTGATCGTTCCAGCCGTCGCCGGTGTAGTCGTTGATGATTTTAAACACGCCGTCTTCGGTGGGGTTTTCGATGCGGTCGACGCCGCTAAAGCATTTGTAATCCCAGATAAACTTTGAGTATTGCCCGTTGCGGGCGGGGAAGGTGTAGCGAGTCCAGGCCTCGCATTCGATGACTTCTTCATCAATTTGAGTACGATCCTGCTGGTTTACCCGATTGACCCGCACCCGTTCTTTTTCATCTGCGCCCATTTTGTGGTTGACCACCACGTCCAGTAGCACAGCGATGTTATTTTTTTGCAGCGCGGAGATGGCGTCCAGCAGCTGCTGTTTATCGCCATATTTGGTGGCGACCGATCCTTTTTGATCGAATTCACCCAGGTCGAACAGGTCGTAAGAGTCGTAGCCGATGGAGTGCTCGCCTTCGCTGCCTTTATACGCAGGCGGGAGCCAGACCATATTGATGCCGATGTCATTAAAGGTTGCTGCGCGTTCAGACACCTCCGGCCATAACGTGCCGCCGCCGGGGGAATACCAGTGAAAACATTGCAGGATGGTGGGATTTTTCATCTTCCTTGCTCCAGAAGTCATTTAGCTGACTTCTGGAGTATGGAAGATCTTCATCAACTCACCAGAGCGGGGGGAAATTATCGTTGCGTTAATTGGCGGGCGTGTTGGGCACCAGCAGCATGCCGGATAATCTGCCATAGGCATTGTTGAGCGATTGCTGGCGTGAGGACTGGCCAATCAGCTCGCTCAGTTCATCCAGCCGCTGCTGAAGCAGCGCTTTCAGCTGCTGCTCGTTTTCCAGCGTCTGTTTCAGGTACGTTTCCAGCATATCCTGCACTTGTTTGCTGATCCTGGGGGCCGGTGTTTCCATCACCGCCTCAACCGAGTGCAGGTAGGCCACTTCCTTTTCCAGCAGTAATTCCCATTCACCCCGCTGGGCCAGATCCAGTAAGGTCTGGCTCATCAGCGCAACATGCTGCCAGCGGCTAATCAACTCCACGTTGGGGGACATTAATGTTACTCCTGGGCGTGAGCCGGTTGTGGGGAGACTTGCTTCCATGCATCAGCAATATTGCTGAGCAACCCTTCAACTTCTTCAATTGCCTGGCTGTCGTTACGCAAATTAGCCTGTAACAGACGACGCACCATATAGTCATACAGCGACGACAGGTTGGTGGCGAGTTCGCCCCCCTGTTCGCGATCCAGCCCCGCTTTCAGGCCGTTATCGATAATATTGATGGCTTTACTCAGCGCTTCGCCTTTCGCCACCGTTTCACCCTGTTGCATAAACAGGCGAGCGCGCACCAGCGCACTCATCGCGCCATCGAACAACAGCACAATAAGCTGATGGGGGCTGGCACTCATTACGGCACTCTCTACGCCCACGCGAGCGTAAGCGTTAGTACCACTGGCGTTATACATAATGACCTCTCATCAGGAGCTGGAATTGCTCATCGCCGTAAATTGTTGGCTTAAATACGTGCTGGTGCTGTTCAGCTTGCTCATCATGGTATCGAGCTGGGTGAACTGCGCCTTATAGCGCGCCACGGTGGCGTCGATGCTGTCGCTGGTGGCCAGGTACTGTTTGGTCAACTTTTTCAGCGTGGCATTAATACTGTCCTGGGCGCTGTCGATAATGCCGTCATCGGCCAGATAATCTTTAATCGTTGACGCCATTTTGGTGGTGATGCCGGTTTCTTTACCGTCACCCACCAGCAGCAGACGCGTGGCAGATGAGTTTTCATTCAGCGCTTTGGTCAGCTTGGTATCGTCGATTTTTAATTTGCCGGTCGCGCCGTCAGAGGTGATGCCGATTTCGTTTAACGTTTTATACGAGGAGTTCGCATCGCCCTGAGTAAACATTCCGCGCAGACCGGTCTGAATGCTGCGAACTACCGTATCGCCTAACAATGCGCCATTCGATGCGCTTTGCGCATCCGCACCAGCATCGACAGCGGTGTATTTTGTCAGGGAGTTAAAGGTGTCAATCAGGGAGTTATAGGCATCAACCCACCCCTTAATCGCGGCTTTGGACTGATCGTTGCTTTTCTCTACCGTTACCGTCACGTTGCTGACTTCTTTTGTCAGGTTTAACGTCACGCCCTGTGGCGCATCGGTGATGGTGTTGGTCGCGCGCTCAATATCAATATTATTGACGGTCAACTGCGCGTTTTTGGCTTCGACTAACTGTTCCATGCCGCCGCTGGTGCCGTCATAGCTAATTACGCCGCTGAGCTTAGGATCGTCTTTTACCGAGATAGTCATCTTATTATCAATACCGGTCGTCGTTGACGTCAGTACCAGCTGATAATTTTCATCATCTACCTTAACGATGCTCGCTGAGACCCCGCCGTCTGCGTCGTTTATCGCATCGCGAATGCCTTCCAACGTGGTTTGCTCGCTACTGAGTTTAATTTCCAGCGGCTTTTCGCGGCTTTTCTGATTAATGACGATCGTCCGTTCGGTTACATCTGCGTCGCCCAACGCTTCTTTACTGGAGGATATTTTAGTGCTGGTGGTCAGTGATTGTGCTTGTGCCAGTTGCGTCACATTCACCGTATATTTGCCCGGTGCCGCACCTGCCGTGGTGCTGACCGTTAAATCGGTGCTACTGCTTTTAGACGTGGTGCTTTTAAATAAATCCGCATTATTCAGTGTGGTATTCGTCGTCTGAAATTTTTCCAGCGCGCTTTTCAACGTGCCATAAGCAGTAAGGCGTGCGGTATTCGCGCTTTGCTGTTGCGTAATAGGGGTCAGGCGCGCTTTTTCAGCGGTTGTCAGATTTGCTAACAGCGTATCCAGCGGTAAGTTAGCGCCAATCCCTAAAGATGTAATTGAAGCCATGCCATTTCCTTTTGATTGCAAACAGTAGTTAAAACGCGATATCGGCAATCTGGCGGCAAAGTTTAATGATTTTTTAGCGGGCTAATGGACAGAATAATGGGTGTAATGCCGTTTAATTCGCAGAGTAAGGAAAAAGGGAATGGAACACGTCCTGGGAAAAATTAAAAAATAAGGCGGCAGTTAAAAATTTTCTAAAGTTCGAAAAAGGGGTGCCGATACATGGGTTACGGTGACAAGACCGTGGGCAACAGCCCAACAACATCAAGATGTAAATTGATAAGGAATAGATCATGGCACAAGTCATTAACACGAACAGCCTGTCGCTGTTGACCCAGAACAACTTGAACAAATCTCAGTCTTCCCTGAGCTCCGCTATTGAGCGTTTGTCTTCCGGTCTGCGCATCAACAGCGCCAAAGACGACGCCGCTGGCCAGGCGATTGCTAACCGCTTCACCTCCAACATCAAAGGCCTGACCCAGGCTTCCCGTAACGCCAACGACGGTATCTCCATCGCCCAGACCACTGAAGGCGCGCTGTCTGAAATCAACAACAACCTGCAGCGTGTACGTGAGCTGTCTGTTCAGGCAACTAACGGCACCAACTCCCAGTCTGACCTGGACTCCATCCAGAATGAAATCACTCAGCGTCTGGGCGAAATCGACCGTGTATCCGGCCAGACTCAGTTCAACGGCGTGAAAGTGCTGGCTTCTGATAGCTCCATGAAAATTCAGGTTGGCGCGAACGATGGCGAAACCATCACTATCGACCTGAAAGAAATTACCTCCAGCACTCTGGGCCTGACTGGCTTCAACGTGAACGGTAAAGGCGAAGTGGATAACAAAGCGGCGACTGCTGACAGTCTGACACTGGCTGGCTTCGCTAAGGGTGCAGTTAATGGTGACGGTAGCACCACTTACACCAAAAACGAAACATACAACAAAGCAACCGCAGCGAATGTATTGGCTTCTGCTCAGGGTGGCGATGTTATCAACTCTGCTACTGCTGGCGCTAAGTTGGGTCTTGCTGCTACCAGTGGTAACTATACATACGACGCTGCTTCAAAATCATATAGCTTTGGTGCAACAGGTGCGAGTGCCAGCGATACTCTGAACTTCCTGGCTCCGAATGCAGGTGATTCTTTCACTGCAAAAGTGACAATTGGTAACAAGTCACAAGACGTTAACGTAAGCAAAGACGGCAACATTACCACTACTGACGGTAAGGCGCTGTATCTGGATGAGAAGGGCAACCTGACTCAGACTAACGCCAGCAACGGTACGACCAAAGCTGCAACCTGGGATAACTTGGTTGCCAACACGGATACAACTGGCAAAGACGCTTACGGCAATCAGGTTAGCACTGCGGTTGCTACTACCATTGAAGCGAAAGGCGCAACCATCACTTCCGCTGGTGGTAATGCCAATACTGTGAGCCAGAATGCGTACTCCACAGATTACGACACAGCTTACAAAGCTTTCATGGCTGATCCAACTAACGATGCATTGAGTGATGCTGCTGCCGTTGCTGGTGCGAAAGCAGCCGGTGAGATAGCCGGTGATGCTGCTGTAGCTGCCCTTGCTGCAGGTTCTGTTAAAGACACGGACACTGTCACTGTAACTGGCGCTAAAGTTACTGCTGACCAAATGAATGCTGCGTTGAAAGATCAGAGCTTCACACAAACTCGTGGTACTACTGAGTATGCTGTTGACGGTTCTACTGGTGCTGTGACGTATGATGCTGACAATACCGTAGCTGGTGGTGCAGTAGCCGCTTACGTTAACAACGATGGCGAACTGACTGATACTGCGACTGAAGTAGTAACTTACTACGCTCAGGCCAATGGTAACGTGACTAATGCAACTGGTTCTAAAATCTATCAGACTGAATCAGGTAAACTGACCACTGCTGAAACCACCAAATCAGAGTCCACTTCCGATCCGCTGAAAGCGCTGGATGACGCTCTGGCTAAAGTTGACGCACTGCGTTCCGACCTGGGTGCGGTACAGAACCGTTTCGATTCTACCATCACCAACCTGGGCAACACCGTTAACAACCTGACTTCTGCTCGTAGCCGTATCGAAGATGCTGACTACGCGACCGAAGTATCCAACATGTCCCGTGCGCAGATCCTGCAGCAGGCAGGTACTTCTGTACTGGCACAGGCTAACCAGGTTACCCAGAACGTTCTGTCTCTGCTGCGTTAATTGGCAAAATCCCTTACAAACCCCGCCTCGGCGGGGTTTTTTACTGCTCCGATCTCCCTATAACCCCTAAATAACCCCCCATTTCACCCACTATTCATCCGATTAAAAGCCCTCCAGAAACGGATAATCATGCCGATAACTTATTTAACGCAGGGCTGTTTATCGTGAATTCACTCTATACCGCTGATGGTGTAATGGATAAACACTCGCTGTGGCAGCGTTATGTCCCGCTGGTGCGTCACGAAGCATTGCGCCTGCAGGTGCGCTTGCCGGCGAGTGTCGAACTCGACGATCTGCTTCAGGCAGGCGGCATCGGGTTATTGAACGCGGTGGAACGCTACGACGCCCTGCAAGGTACGGCATTTACCACTTACGCAGTGCAGCGTATTCGGGGAGCCATGCTGGATGAACTGCGCAGCCGCGACTGGGTGCCGCGCAGTGTCCGGCGTAACGCCCGCGAAGTCGCACAGGCCATTGGTCAACTGGAACAAGAGCTCGGACGCAACGCCTCGGAAACCGAAGTGGCGCAGCGTCTGGGCATCGCACTTGACGAGTATCGTCAGATGCTACTCGACACCAACAATAGCCAGCTTTTTTCCTACGACGAGTGGCGGGAAGAGCATGGCGACAGTATTGAACTGGTGACCGAAGAGCATCAAAGCGAGAACCCGTTGCAGCAGTTGTTGGAAAGCAGCCTTCGCCATCGCGTCATGGAAGCGATTGAGGCGTTGCCGGAACGCGAACAACTGGTGCTGACGCTCTACTACCAGGAAGAGCTTAATCTCAAAGAGATTGGCGCGGTACTGGAAGTCGGGGAGTCGCGGGTGAGCCAGCTGCACAGCCAGGCAATCAAACGGCTACGGTCTCGTCTGGGTAAGTTATAGGTTGTTGAGCTGCTCATCATCCTGGAAATGGAAATGCCACTCATGCATGTCACACCGGGAGTCACTATGACTGAGCCACAACAAAAAAAACGGCCTATTAGCCGCTACCTGAAAGACTTTAAACACGCAGAAACCCATTGCGCCCATTGCGGCAAACTTCTGGACCGCATCACCCTGGTCCATCGTGGGACTATCGTTAATAAAACCGCCATCGCCCAGCTCGATACCTTAATCGATGAAGCGACCTGGGCCAGCCAGCGCCACGAATGGTCGGCGCTGTGCCGCTTCTGCGGCGATCTTCACTGCAAAGTGCAGAGCGAGCATTTTGATATCATCGGCTTTAAACAATACCTGTTTGAACGCACCGACATGAGCCCCGGCACCATCCGCGAATACGTGGTGCGCCTGCGCCGTCTGGGCGAGCATCTGGAAGCCCAGCAAATTCCCGCCGACCAGGCGCAGCAGGGCGAGATTGAAGATCAGCTTGAGCGCTGGCTGCCGCCGACCAGCACCAATAATTACCGTATTGCGCTGCGTAAATACTCCCGTTATTTACACCACAATCATCAGAGTGAGCCCGCAAAAAACCTGTATGAGACGACTTCTGCTATATATTAATTTGGCATAACTCGTTCCATTCTGTTGTTTGCTTAACAGGTGTAACTCTTTAAACTGGCTGAAAATTTCGATATCTGGGGTATCTATGAAACTTGCACAGTTTGGCCGCCAGGCGCTGATGGGCGTGATGGCAGTGGCATTGATGGCAGGCGTAAGCGCAAAAACTTTCGCTGCGGAAGATCTGCTTAACAAAGTGAAAGAGCGCGGCACGCTGCTGGTTGGCCTGGAAGGCACCTATCCGCCGTTCAGCTTCCAGGGCGACGACGGTAAGCTCACCGGCTTCGAAGTGGAATTCGCCGAAGAGCTGGCGAAGCACCTCGGCGTGAAGGCATCCCTGAAACCGACCAAATGGGACGGGATGCTGGCCTCGCTGGATTCTAAGCGTATCGACGTGGTGATCAACCAGGTGACGATTTCCGACGAGCGTAAGAAAAAATACGACTTCTCCACGCCGTACACCGTTTCCGGTATTCAGGCGCTGGTGAAAAAAGGCAACGAAGGCGCAATCAAATCTGAAGCTGACCTGAAAGGCAAAAAAGTGGGCGTCGGCCTGGGCACCAACTATGAAGAGTGGCTGCGCCAGAACGTGCAGGGCGTGGATATCCGCACTTACGATGATGACCCGACCAAATACCAGGATCTGCGCGTAGGCCGTATCGACGCCATTCTGGTTGACCGTCTGGCCGCGCTGGATCTGGTCAAGAAAACCAAAGATACCCTGGCGGTCGCGGGCGAGCCGTTCTCCCGTCAGGAAGCGGGCGTCGCGCTGCGTAAAGGCAACGAGGATCTGCTGAAAGCGGTGGATCAGGCGATTGCTGAAATGCAGAAAGACGGGACCCTGGCCAAACTCTCCGAGAAATGGTTCGGTGCCGACGTGACGAAATAAGTCGTCGCAAATGCAAAAAGGTGCTGAAATCAGCACCTTTTTTTATTGCATGCCGCCAGCGCTGGCGCATGTGATGCATAATTATGACCATTGCGAACAGAAAACGGCATCCGGAGATCTCATGTCATTGCATAACTTAACCCGCTTTCCGCGTCTGGAATTTATTGGCGCACCCACGCCGCTGGAGTTTTTACCGCGCTTTTCCGATTATCTGGGCCGGGAAATCTATATCAAGCGTGACGATGTGACGCCGATGGCGATGGGCGGCAACAAGCTGCGTAAGCTGGAGTTCCTGGCGGCGGATGCGCTACGCGAAGGGGCGGACACCTTAATCACGGCGGGCGCGATCCAGTCCAACCACGTGCGCCAGACCGCAGCGGTGGCGGCGAAGCTGGGGCTGCACTGCGTGGCGCTGCTGGAAAACCCGCTGGGCACCCGCGCGGAAAACTATCTCACCAACGGCAACCGCCTGCTGCTCGACCTGTTCAATGTCCAGATCGAGATGTGCGATGCCCTGGATAACCCGGACGCGCAGCTTGAAGCCTTAGCCACCCGCGTGGAAGCGCAGGGCTTTCGTCCTTACATCATCCCGGTAGGCGGTTCCAACGCCCTGGGCGCGATGGGCTATGTGGAAAGCGCGCTGGAAATCGCCCACCAGTGCGAATCGATCAGCCTGAGCTCAGTGGTCGTGGCATCCGGCAGCGCCGGCACGCATGCCGGTCTGGCGGTGGGCCTTGAGCAACTGATGCCTGACGTGGAGCTGATCGGCGTTACCGTGTCGCGCACCATCGCCATGCAGAAGCCGAAAGTGGTGGCGCTGCAGCAGGCCGTGGCGCAGCAGCTGGAATTAACCGCCGCGGCCGACATTACCCTGTGGGACGACTACTTCGGCCCAGGCTACGGCGCGCCGAACGAGGAAGGCATGGAAGCCGTAAAACTGCTGGCCAGGCTGGAAGGGATTCTGCTCGACCCGGTGTATACCGGCAAAGCCATGGCGGGGCTTATCGACGGCATCGAACAGAAGCGCTTTAACGATCGCGGGCCGATTCTGTTTGTCCACACCGGCGGCGCGCCTGCGCTGTTCGCCTATCATCCCCACGTTTGATTGCCGGGTGAAAAATAACAATGCAAGAAAGTATTCAACTGATTATTGATTCTCTGCCGTTTTTGCTGAAAGGGGCGGTGTTTACTCTCCAGCTCAGCATCGGCGGGATGTTCTTTGGGCTGGTGCTCGGGTTTATTCTGGCCCTGATGCGTCTGTCGCCGATTTGGCCGGTTTCCTGGCTGGCGCGTTTTTATATCTCGATTTTTCGCGGCACGCCGCTGATCGCCCAGCTGTTTATGATCTATTACGGTCTGCCGCAGTTCGGCATTGAACTGGATCCGATCCCGGCGGCGATGATTGGCCTGTCGCTGAATACCGCGGCCTATGCCTCAGAAACCCTGCGCGCCGCGATCTCATCGATTGATAAAGGCCAGTGGGAGGCCGCCGCCAGTATCGGAATGACGCGCTGGCAGGCGCTGCGCCGCGCCATTTTGCCTCAGGCCGCGCGCGTGGCGCTGCCGCCGCTGAGCAACAGTTTTATCAGCCTGGTGAAAGATACGTCGCTGGCCGCCACTATTCAGGTGCCGGAATTGTTCCGTCAGGCGCAGCTGATCACCTCCCGCACGCTGGAGGTGTTTACCATGTACCTGGCGGCATCGCTGATTTACTGGGTCATGGCGACGGTGCTCTCCACCCTGCAGAACTATTTCGAAAACCAGCTTAACCGTCAGGAGCGTGATCCCAAATGAGCGCGATTTCAGTCAAACAACTGGTGAAGAAATTCCATGGGCAGACGGTGCTGCACGGTATCGATCTTGAGGTCAAACCCGGCGAAGTGGTGGCGATTATCGGGCCGAGCGGCTCCGGAAAAACCACTTTGCTGCGCAGCATTAATCTGCTCGAGCAACCCGATGCCGGCACCATTCAGGTGGGCGATATCACTATTGATGCCGCCAAATCCATGGGGCAGCAAAAGGAGCGGGTGCGCCAGCTGCGCCAGCACGTGGGGTTCGTGTTCCAGAACTTCAATCTGTTTCCCCATCGCACCGTGCTGGAGAACATCATTGAAGGCCCGGTGATCGTGAAAGGAGAGCCGAAAGAGGAAGCCGTGACCCGCGCCCGGGAGCTGCTGGCTAAAGTTGGGTTAACCGGCAAAGAGACCAGCTATCCACGCCGCTTATCCGGCGGCCAGCAGCAGCGAGTGGCCATCGCCCGCGCTCTGGCGATGCGTCCGGATGTGATTTTGTTTGATGAGCCCACCTCGGCGCTCGATCCGGAACTGGTTGGCGAGGTGCTGAGCACCATCCGTCAGCTCGCCGAAGAGAAGCGCACCATGGTGATCGTAACGCATGAAATGAGCTTTGCGCGCGATGTGGCAGACCGGGCAATTTTTATGGACCAGGGGCGAATTGTCGAGCAGGGCCCGGCAAAAGCGCTGTTTGCCCATCCGCAACAGCCACGTACCCGGCAGTTCCTTGAGAAATTCCTCATGCAGTAAGCCAAAGGGCATTATGTGCCGTTAACGCCGGGCTTGCGTCGATGCGCGAGCCCGTAAAGTTTGGCATCAGTGGAAACCATGAAAAATTGCGCCTTAGAGAGTGAATTCATCTTTCTCGTGAATGTTAAGCCCTGCATTCATAGATAAGATAAAGTCCCATTTATGGTAATTTATCCCATCAAAATAATTAATCAATCATACCGGGAACACGTAACGCAGAATGACGGAAAGTGACTTTTTCAAATGGCGGAAAAAGGTTTTCAATCGTTTTCAGGAAACCCGAGACAGTGCAGACGTAGAACATATTCTGGCGAGCGAAACGCAAGCCATGGCGTTCGATTATTATTCGCTGTGCATAAGGCATCCCGTGCCGTTTACTCGCCCTAAACTTACGCTTTTTACCACCTACCGCGACGAGTGGGCGCAGCATTACTATGCGGAAAACTATTTTGCTGTCGATCCGGTGTTAAACCCCAATAATTTGCATCGCGGTTATCTGCCCTGGACCGATGAACTGTTTAGCGGTGCGCCGGATTTCTGGGATGCCGCGCGGGACTTTGGTTTGCGTAACGGCGTTACCCAGACGGCGATGGCGCCGGGACGCGCGCTGGGATTCCTCTCGGCATCGAACCTGCGCGTTCAGGATGCCTGGCTGTCGGAAGATGAACTGGCGTTGCGGCTGCATTATCTGGCCGATCTCAGCATGATGGCGCTGCTGCGCATGAACTCCCCGGCGATGATCGGGCTGGAGATGAAATTCAGCAAACGCGAGCGTGAAATCCTGCAATGGACGGCGGAAGGGAAAACCTCAGCGGAAATTGCCATGATCCTGTCGATTTCGGAAAATACGGTGAACTTCCATCAGAAGAATATGCAGAAGAAATTCAATGCGCCGAATAAAACTCAGGTGGCGTGCTACGCGGTGGCGATGGGACTCATTTAACCGGAGAGAGGCAGATGCGGCAGCAAACGGACGCGGCGGTGATAACGATCACCGCCGCGTTTTTGTTTACTGGCGGTAGGCCTGTTTGATTTGCTTAACGGTATTGCTGAACAGCTCCGCCTGGGCGGTATCTTCCATCTGAGCGATCTGCTTTTCCATCTTAATGATGACACGGCCCGCATCTGCCTGGCCCATCGCCTGGAGCATAAGCGTCAGCAGGTTCTTCATGCAGGAGACTTCCAGTGCCAGTTCCTGAAGATTGTCAGTGGTGGAAAAATCAGGGGTGCTCATTTCTTTACCTCAATGGAATGTTAACGCGCAAACAGGCGTGTTGTTAATCTCAAAGGCGCGGAGTATATCACACCCAATGGAAGTCGGGAGTGGTTGTTTTTTAATCTTGTTGAGGCAAGGTTTATTTAAATAAACATTCCGGTTGAACAGCACTTACTGACTCGCTTGTCAGGACTGAATTATTTGTTTCAACAAAGTTTTTAAATCGTTAAATACTGTCTTTATGGAAAAGGCTTTCACGTTTTCTTCAATGTGTTTTAGATTTTGTTAAAACGATATAAATATAATTAATTGATTAATAATGGTTTTTATTGATTGGCGCGGGCGATTTACGCGGAAATTTAAGAGAAATATTTCCAGAAATGCGAGCATGAACCGCAAAGTACTTTTTTTGCGTTTTAAAGTTGACTTAAAACCCGTTAATATATGGAAAATTATCTGTCAGCAGCGTTATCCCTATTCTGGAGATGTTTCCTTTGATCAACGTTCTTCTTGTTGATGACCATGAACTGGTGCGCGCAGGGATACGACGCATTCTTGATGATATCAAGGGCATTAAAGTCGCAGGTGAAGCCTGTTGCGGCGAGGACGCCGTGAAATGGTGCCGTTCTAACCCGGTGGATGTTGTCCTGATGGACATGAACATGCCCGGCATCGGGGGCCTTGAAGCCACGCGTAAAATCGCGCGCTCAGGTTCTGATATCAAAGTCATTATGTTAACTATACACACCGAAAACCCGCTTCCCGCTAAGGTGATGCAGGCCGGTGCCGCTGGCTATCTCAGCAAAGGCGCTGCGCCGTCCGAAGTGGTGAGCGCAATACGCTCCGTTCACGCGGGGCAACGCTATATCGCATCGGATATCGCCCAACAGATGGCGCTGAGCCAGATTGAGCCTGCAAAAGCGGAATCACCGTTCTCCAGTTTGTCTGAACGGGAATTGCAGATTATGCTCATGATTACCAAAGGCCAGAAGGTGAACGAGATTTCCGAGCAGCTCAATCTCAGCCCGAAAACGGTGAACAGCTACCGTTACCGGATGTTCAGCAAACTGAACATCCACGGCGATGTTGAATTGACCCATCTTGCGATCCGCCATGGCCTGTGCAATGCCCAAACATTAGCCAGCCAGTGAGAGAAGTGTTCGATTCTAAATCTTTTTTAAAAACCGTCACCAACAAGCCCGGCGTCTACCGAATGTATGATGCCGGCGGTACGGTCATTTATGTCGGTAAAGCGAAAGATCTCAAAAAGCGTCTTTCAAGCTATTTCCGTGTCCAGCTTTCCAGCCGCAAGACGGAAGCGCTGGTGGCGCAGATTGAAAATATCGATGTCACCGTCACCCATACCGAGACCGAAGCGCTGCTGCTGGAGCATAACTACATCAAGCTCTATCAGCCACGCTATAACGTGCTGCTGCGCGACGATAAGTCCTATCCGTTTATCTTCCTGAGCGGCGACACCCATCCGCGCCTGGCGGTGCATCGCGGTGCCAAACATGCCAAAGGGGAATATTTCGGTCCGTTTCCTAACGGCTATGCGGTGCGCGAAACGCTCGCCCTGCTGCAAAAGATTTTCCCGATCCGCCAGTGCGAAAACAGCGTCTATCGCAATCGCTCCCGGCCCTGTCTGCAATATCAAATTGGTCGCTGCCTTGGGCCCTGCGTTGAGGGGCTGGTCAGCGAGGAAGAGTACGCGCAACAGGTGGAATATGTGCGTCTGTTTCTGGCCGGTAAAGACGACCAGGTGCTCACGCAACTGGTTACGCGGATGGAAAAGGCCAGCCAGGATCTCGAATTTGAAGAGGCGGCGCGCATTCGCGATCAAATCCAGGCGGTACGCCGCGTCACTGAAAAACAGTTCGTCTCCAATACCGGCGACGATCTGGACGTGATCGGCGTGGCGTTCGATGCCGGAATGGCCTGCGTGCATGTGCTGTTTATCCGCCAGGGTAAAGTGCTGGGCAGCCGCAGCTATTATCCTAAAGTCCCCGGCGGCACTGAACTGGCGGAAGTGGTGGAAACCTTTGTCGGGCAGTTTTATCTGCAAGGCAGCCAGATGCGTACACTGCCATCAGAAATCTTGCTCGACTTTAAACTCTCTGACGAAAGCGTGCTGGCCGATTCGCTTTCAGAAGTGGCGGGCCGCCGCGTCAATGTGCAAACCCGCCCGCGCGGCGACCGGGCGCGCTACCTGAAGCTGGCGCGCACCAATGCCGCTACCGCGCTGGTGACGCGCCTGTCGCAGCAATCCACCATCTCTCAGCGCTTAACGGCGCTGGCGGCGACCCTGAAGCTGCCGGAGATTAAGCGCATGGAGTGTTTTGACATCAGCCACACCATGGGCGAACAGACGGTGGCTTCCTGCGTGGTATTCGACCCAAATGGCCCGCTGCGCGCTGAATATCGGCGCTACAACATCACCGGCATCACGCCCGGCGATGACTATGCGGCGATGAACCAGGTGCTGCGCCGTCGCTATGGCAAAGCTATCGAAGAGAGCAAAATTCCCGATGTGATTTTAATCGACGGCGGCAAAGGGCAGTTGGCCCAGGCGAAAGCGGTATTCGCCGAGCTTGATGTGCCGTGGGATAAACATCACCCGCTGCTGCTCGGCGTGGCGAAAGGCGCGGATCGTAAAGCCGGGCTGGAAACGCTGTTTTTTGAGCCGGAAGGGGAGGGGTTTTCGCTGCCGCCGGATTCACCGGCGCTGCATGTGATCCAACATATCCGCGATGAGTCGCACGATCATGCCATCAGCGGTCACCGTAAAAAACGCGCCAAAGTTAAAAATACCAGTACCCTCGAAACCATCGAAGGGATTGGCCCGAAGCGCCGCCAGATGTTGCTGAAATACATGGGCGGTTTACAGCCGTTGTTAAATGCCAGCATCGAAGAGATCGCCAAAGTTCCTGGTATCTCACAGGCTCTGGCAGAAAAGATCTACTACTCGTTGAAACATTAGGGGCTATGTAGCAACATAGCCTTAATTTCCACTGACTACAGACAGTTACCCTGCGCCATGCGAATGAATATTCCGACTTTACTTACTCTGTTTCGTGTCGTCCTGATCCCGTTTTTCGTGTTGGCGTTCTACCTGCCGTTTAACTGGGCCCCGTTCGCCTGCGCGTTTATTTTTTGGGTGGCGGCGGTGACCGACTGGTTCGACGGCTACCTGGCGCGTCGCTGGAACCAAAGCACCCGATTTGGCGCGTTCCTCGATCCGGTGGCGGATAAAGTGCTGGTTGGCATCGCGATGGTGCTGGTGGTCGAACATTATCACAGCTGGTGGATCACGCTGCCTGCGGCCACCATGATTGCCCGTGAAATCATTATCTCTGCGCTGCGTGAGTGGATGGCGGAGATTGGCAAACGCGCACGCGTGGCGGTGTCCTGGATCGGCAAAGTTAAAACCACCGCGCAGATGGTCGCGCTAATTGGCCTGCTGTGGCGTCCGAATATCTGGGTTGAATACGCCGGAATCGGGCTTTTCTTCGTCGCTGCGGTGCTGACGTTCTGGTCGATGTTCCAGTATTTGCACGCGGCGCGCGGCGATTTGCTTGAACCGTGATCGAATAGACGCAAAATTCAGCAAACGAATCAGTATCAAAGAAAATTTCGTTGACTCATTGCGTCAGGTCAGTAGAATGCAACGCATCGAACGGCAGCACGGTTTGCCAGAAGATAGCAAAATCAAGTAATTAGATTATTACCTGATGAATGCGGGAATAGCTCAGTTGGTAGAGCACGACCTTGCCAAGGTCGGGGTCGCGAGTTCGAGTCTCGTTTCCCGCTCCAGATTTTGATACCGGCAAGTTTGCAGGTGTCCGCCTGAAAAGGCAGCAGTATTCGGCGCGTTAGCAAAGCGGTTATGTAGCGGATTGCAAATCCGTCTAGTCCGGTTCGACTCCGGAACGCGCCTCCAATTTTCCCGAGCCCGGGTGGTGAAATCGGTAGACACAAGGGATTTAAAATCCCTCGGCGTTCGCGCTGTGCGGGTTCAAGTCCCGCCCCGGGCACCACGGGAAATAAAGAATAAAATCAATGATAAGCAGTGTCGTGTAAACCACCTTCGGGTGGTTTTTTATTGCCTGAAATTTGGCGCTGCCTGATACGTTGCGCATAAATCCGTCCAGTTTATTTTGCTAACCCCGGCCTGACCCTGTCCCACAGCGCCGGGTTATCGCTTTCGTCCTTCAGGCCCACTCCCGTCAACCGCCGCAAAAATGCCTGCTCCAGCAGCCAGGCCAGTTTAAACGCCGCCGCATCATAGCCCAGCCCCTCCGGGCGGATGTTGGAAATGCAATTGCGCTCTGATTCAATGCGCGCGCGCTCAGGTTTCCACGTCAGATAGACGCCGAGGCTATCCGGCGACGACAGCCCTGGCCGTTCGCCGATCAGGATCGCTACCGCCTTGCTGTTCAGGCATTCGCCGATATCGTCGCCCAGCGCGACCCGCGACTGGTGGGCCAGCACCACCGGGCCGGTGGATAACCCCAGCGTCGCCAGAAAGGGCAGCAGCGCCTTCACCAACGGCACCGCCTGACGGTGAACGGCATGGGAAGAGAGCCCGTCGCCAATCACCAGCAGCACATCGTGCGGCGATGCGCGCCGGGCCGTCAGCATCTCGCGGCTCGGCTCATCCAGACGCCGCCCCAGATCGGGCCGGTTAAGATACACAGCACGATCGGACGCCTGGCTGTGAACCGTCAATGTTTCCAGATCCAGCGCGGCGAGCTGGGCGGCGAGGGTATCACTGTCAAACGGCTGATGAATGGCGTCCCGCGCCTGAGCGTGGGCCAGGCCAAATTTCAGCACTTCGGCGGTGGGCAGGCTTGCGCCGCTGCGTCCCAGCGCAATCCGGGCGTCGGTAAACTGATTGAGCGCTTTCCAGGCATCGGGCGCGTGCATGGCTTCTCCTTACGGCATGGCAGTGAGCAGGGGATGGCTGGCGCCGGTTAAGCGCAGCTGCCCCTGGCTATCGATAATCTGCATCTGGCTCAGCCAGTGGGCGAATTCCGGCGCGTGTTTTAGCCCCAGCAATCGCCGCGCGTACAGCGCGTCGTGGAAAGACGTGCTCTGGTAATTCAGCATGATGTCATCCGCACCCGGTACGCCGATCAGAAAAGTCAGCCCGGCGTTGCACAGCAGCGTCAGCAGGGTATCCATATCATCCTGATCCGCCTCGGCGTGATTGGTATAACAGACGTCGCAGCCCAGCGGCAGCCCCATCAACTTGCCGCAGAAATGGTCCTCCAGCCCGGCGCGGATAATCTGCTTGCCGTCGTACAGGTATTCCGGGCCGATAAATCCCACCACGGTATTCACCAGCAGCGGATCGAAATGGCGCGCCACCGCGTAGGCGCGCGCTTCGCAGGTTTGCTGGTCGACGCCGTGGTGGGCGTTGGCCGACAGGCAGCTCCCCTGGCCGGTCTCGAAATACATCACGTTGTCGCCGAGCGTGCCGCGCTTCAGCGACAGCGCCGCGTCGCGCGCTTCCGCCAGCAAAGAGAGGGAAATCCCAAATCCACGGTTCGCCGCCTCTGTGCCGGCCACCGACTGGAATACCAGGTCCACCGGCGAGCCGCGCTCGATAAGCTGGAGGGTATTCGTCACGTGCGTTAACACGCATGACTGCGTGGGAATGGCGAAGCGCTGGATAATGTCATCCAGCATATGATTGAGCCGATCCAGCACCGGCAGGCTGTCGCTGGCCGGATTAATGCCCACTACCGCATCGCCCGCCCCGTACAGCAGGCCGTCGAGCAAGCTGGCGGCGATGCCTTTGAGATCGTCCGTGGGATGGTTGGGCTGGAGCCGCACGCTTAAGTGGCCTGGCAGGCCAATGGTGTTGCGAAAGCGCGTGACCACCCGGCATTTGCTGGCCACCAGTATCAAATCCTGATTACGCATCAGCTTGCTCACCGCCGCCGCCATCTCTGGCGTCACGCCGCGCGCGATACGGCTCAGCGTGGCGCTGTCTGCCTCATCGCTCAGCAGCCAGTCGCGAAAATCGCCTACCGTTAAATGGCTGATGGGCGCAAAGGCATCGGCGTCGTGGGTATCGACAATTAAGCGCGTCACTTCATCGGATTCATAAGGAATCAGGGGATGGGTCAGCAGGTCGCGCAACGGAACATCGGCAAGCGCCATCTTCGCCGCCATGCGCGCTTCGGCGCTCTCCGCCGCCACGCCCGCCAGGCTGTCGCCGGAACGGGCGGGTGTCGCCTTCGCCATCACGTCTTTCAGGCTGGCGAACCGGTAAACCCGGTGCGCCAGAGTGGTGCGATACATGCGTTTCTCCTTACGACAGCGCCCGCAATTGCGGGTCGAGCGCCGCGCGCTGGCGCGCCGGGGCTGAGATGCGGAACCACACGTAGCCGCCCAGCATCATGGCGGCGAAAATCAGCGCCAGCACCGTGTTGTAATAAATCATCGCCGCCAGACACAGCACCGCCATTCCCAGGGCAAACGCAGGCGCGACCGGGAACAGCGGCGCGTTAAACGGGCGGATCAGATTCGGCTCGCTGCGGCGCAGCTTAAACAGCGCCAGCATAGAAACGATATACATAACAATAGCGCCAAATACCGACATGGTGACGATGCACGCCGTTAACGGCATCCCGCTGATGGTGATCAGCGAATCAGAGAAGATAGCTGCGATGCCCACCACGCCGCCCGCGAGGATCGCCAGATGCGGGGTGCGGGTGCGGCGATTGACCTTCGCCAGCGAGGCGGGGAGGAACCCGGCGCGCGCCAGGGAAAATATTTGCCGGGAATAGCCCATGATAATGCCGTGGAACGACGCCACCAGTCCGAACAGCCCCAGCCAGACCAGCATATGCAGCCAGCCGCTGCTGCTGCCGACCACCATCTTCATCGCCTGCGGCAGCGGATCGTTGATAGTCGACAGCGTGCGCCAGTCGCCCACGCCGCCCGCGAACACCATCACGCCCACCGCCAGCACCGTTAAGGTGACAATGCCGCCTCCCAGCGCGCGGGGAATGGTGCGTTGCGGGTCGCGGGCTTCTTCCGCCGCCATCGAGGCTCCTTCAATGGCCAGGAAAAACCAAATTGCGAACGGGATCGCGGCAAACATTCCCGGCAGCGCCAGGTTGCTGAAGCTCTCCGCGCCCGCCCAGCCGTTGGCGGTAAAGTTATCCCAGGAGAAGCCCGGCGCAACCACGCCCATAAACACCAGCAGCTCGAAGATCGCCAGCAGCGTGACAATTAGCTCAAAGGTGGCGGCAATGCCGACGCCGAGGATATTCAGCGTCATAAAGATCAGATACGCCCCGACAGCCACCCATTTCGGATCCAGCGCCGGGAATTGCACGTTCAGATAGGCGCCAATCGCCATGGCGATGGCGGGCGGCGCAAAGACAAACTCGATCAAGGTGGCGAACCCGGCGATAAACCCGCCGGTCGGCCCGAAGGCGCGATACGCATAGGCAAACGGCCCGCCCGCGTGGGGAATAGCGGTGGTCAGTTCGGTAAAACTGAAAATAAAGGCGCAATACATCGCGGCGATAGCCAGCGCCACGACCAGAAATCCCAGGGTGCCGGCCTGTGACCAGCCGTAGCTCCAGCCGAAATACTCCCCGGAGATCACCAGCCCGACGGCAATCCCCCATAAACGGAAGCTGCCCAGGGTGCGTTTTAGTGTTGTTGGTTGTTCGGTTACGCTTGCCATACTTTACCTCGCCAGAATGGAAAAACCTGACAGGGCGTTGCAAAGCGCGTACCAGAGCAGCAAACCCGCTAAAAATGCCTCTTTCGAGGGGGGCGACAATCCCGTCTGCGCGAAAATGCGCCACCGTATGCACCAGTTCGGTGAATCGCGATTGCGACTTTCTGCTGACGGTGAAAGCGCTGCCGCCACGCTATGTTCATCAAAAAGCGGAGGAAATTATGATGGCCTGGCGACCTTTTCTGACTGTTATCGTGAATCCTCAACCTATACTCGTGGTGAACCGCTCACGCGCCCGGCTCAGGCTGGTAGTAAGCGGACCGTTTATTCTGGCGACGACGCGCGACAAGCCGCGCTGATTGCCATGCGATGCAGGAGAACTGGAATGCCGCTGAATAATCCGCTGCTGCCGTTACTGGCGCAGTCGCCGTTCATTGTGCTGGATGGCGCGCTGGCCACCGAGCTGGAGGTGCGCGGTTGCGACCTGGCGGATACTCTCTGGTCAGCAAAGGTATTAATGGAAAACCCTGAGTTGATTTACCAGCTACATCTCGATTACTTCCGGGCCGGAGCGCAGTGCGCCATCACCGCCAGCTATCAGGCCACGCCAGCCGGGTTTGCCGCCAAAGGCATTAATGAAGCGCAGTCTCTCGCCCTGATTAAACAGAGCGTGGCGCTGGCGCAGCAGGCGAGGGCGGAACAGCCCAACAGCCGCGCGCTGCTGGTTGCCGGGTCCGTTGGGCCTTACGGGGCGTATCTGGCAGACGGGTCGGAATATCGCGGCGATTATTTCCTCACGCCGGATGAATTTTGCGATTTTCACCGGCCGCGCATCGCCGCGCTGGTTGAGGCGGGCGTTGATCTGTTGGCCTGTGAAACGCTGCCGTCGTTTGCCGAGACGCGCGCGCTGCTGACGCTGTTAAGCGAATTCCCGGACGTCACCGCCTGGTTTTCTTTCACCCTGCGCGACAGCCGGCATTTGAGCGACGGCACCCCGCTTGGCAACGTGGCGACGCTGCTGGACGGGCACGATCGGGTGCTCGCGTTGGGCGTTAACTGCATTGCGCTGGAACAGACCACGGCGGCGCTGCAAAACCTTCACGCCCTCACCACGCTGCCTCTGGTGGCGTATCCCAATTCCGGCGAGCAGTACGACGCCGTCGCTAAACGCTGGACCCAGGGCGCGCGCCGTTGCCATTCGCTGGATCATTATCTGGACGACTGGCTACAGGCTGGCGCGCGGCTGATTGGCGGATGCTGCCGCACCACCCCGGCGGATATCGCGCGGCTGGCGCAGCGCCGGGGGTAATGCGTTCCCGATTCACCCCAAAATCGCGTTATAATTGCGTGAAACTGTGGGTAACGCACGCCAGAGGAGGCGACCGTATGAATCAGGGACCACTGAATGAAAAAGAGCTGGAATGGCTTGATGATGTCTTAGCGAAGTATGCCAGCGAACGCTCGGTGGTGGATGTTTCCGAGCTGGACGGCATGCTGACCGCGCTGCTGTCCGGGCCGTCGATGCCTGAACCCAGCGAATGGCTGGTGGCGCTGTGGGGCGGGGCCGACAACGTGCCGAAATGGCAGAACGAGCGCGAAATGGAGCGCTTTATGACCCTGGTGTTCCAGCATCTGGAAGACGTGGAAGATCGGCTGAGCGCTTATCCAGACCAGTTCGAACCGCTGTTTGGCGAACAGGACGTGGAAGGCGAAACCTGGATTGCGGTCGAAGACTGGTGCTATGGCTATCTGCGCGGCGCAGAGCTGTCGGACTGGTCGGCGCTGCCGGACTCCCATCGTCTGTCGCTGGATTCTATCGCCCTTCACGGACGGGAAGATAATCTCGGCCTGTTGGAAAAAATGACCCCGGAAGAGTACCAGCGCAGCATTGATGATATTCGCCTGGCGGCGCTGAGCTTGTATGAATACTGGTCGGAAAATCAGCATCCGGAACCTGACGCGCCGACGCCTTATATTGCGGAAGCTAAAGTGGGACGTAACGATCCTTGTCCCTGCGGCAGCGGCAAAAAATATAAAAACTGCTGCTTGCACTAAGCGCGAAATAAACCGGCCCGAAAAGCCGGTTTATTTTTTTAATTAATCACGCAACATAATGTTATTGTTCGTTGTATATTTATATATATAGCGACGCAATGATAATTTCAGGCACAACAAGCAGTTAGCTTACTTCTTAACCGCAACTTTGCAAAAACTCGATCAAAAGCACGTTTAACCCTTTCTGGTTAATACCACTTTTGTGTTACATCAAATCTTATATATCCCGTATCCCGCAAAATACCTGCCTTAGAACGATACACACCATTGATGGATTAATTGAAGGCAAGGTAATGAGTAAGAAATGGAAATGGATTATTGGGCTGCTGTTTGTCGGCGTTGTACTGGGCGGGGCATTGGCGGTTTCATCAATGTGGGTGATGCACAAAACGTCGGAAACCTCGTTTTGCCTCTCCTGCCACACCATGCAAGCGCCTTATGAAGAGTACCAGGGCTCTGCGCACTTTATGAACCAGAAAGGCATTCGCGCCGAATGCCACGATTGCCATATTCCCCAGTCCGGTATGGACTATCTGATCACCAAAATCCGCGCGAGCAAAGATATCTATCACGAGTTCGTGACCGGAAAAATCGATACCCCGGAAAAATTCGAAGAGCACCGGCTGGCGATGGCGCAAACCGTCTGGGATCAGCTGAAAGCCAACGACTCGGCGACCTGCCGCTCGTGCCACCAGTTTGACGCCATGGATCTGCAAAAGCAGAGCGCTGACGCGCAGAAAATGCATGCGCTGGGCATCAAGGAAAAACAGACCTGTATTGATTGCCATAAAGGCGTTGCGCACTTCCCGCCTGAAATCACCATCGACAGCAAAGCGCACGATGCGCTGATGGAACATGCGCGCCAGACCCCTGCTGATGCCAAAACAGTGTATCCGGTCGCGCCTGCGTCGCTGGGCAACCTGGGCACCGTTTATCCAGCCACCAAACTGGCCGTGGTCGGTAAATCCGGCGATGCGCGTGAAGTGGAAATTACCGGCAGCCAGATGCAGGGCGCAGAGCAGGTGATTTACCTGTCGGCTGGCCAACGCCTGGTGCTGGCAACGCTGACAGAAGAAGGCCAGAAAGCCGTTAAGGTTTCCGGCGACTGGGAAAAAGATCCGTATGGCAACGCCTGGCGTAGCGTGTCGCTGCGCGCGCCGCTCGCTGAGCCGGCGCTGGACAAACCTGACGAGATTTGGAATTACGCCAAAACCCTCGATCAGGCGTACTGCTCCGGCTGCCACGCCCCGATTTCATCCGAGCATTACACCCTCAACGCCTGGCCTTCCGTAGCAAAAGGGATGGGCGCGAGAACCGACATCAGCGCCGAGGATTTAGACATCCTGACCCGCTGGTTCCAGTACCACGCTAAAGATATCGCCACCAGGGAATAACAGAAAAGGATTAATAAAGGAGAACCTATGAATCTTACACGACGCAATTTTATTAAATATGCTGGCGGTTCCGCCGGTGCGATGATGATCACTTCCGCCATCCCGATGCAGGCCTGGGCAGCGGAAGCGCCGGGCAATGCGATCCTGACCGCCGGGCGCTGGGGCGCGATGTACATCGAAGTCAAAGACGGCAAAATTGTTTCTTCACGCGGCGCGCTTGCGAAAACCATTCCTAACTCGCTGCAAACCACCGCGCCGGACCAGGCCCATACGCCGTGCCGCGTTAAGTATCCCATGGTGCGAAAAGGCTTCCTGAACGCGCCGGGCAAACCCGATGGCAAACGCGGCAGAGATGAGTTTGTGCGCGTTTCCTGGGAAGACGCCCTGAAACTGATCCACGAGCAGCATGCGCGTATTCGCACCGAGCATGGCCCGTCTTCAATTTTCGCAGGCTCCTACGGCTGGCGCTCCAGCGGCGTGCTGCATAAAGCCCAGACTTTGCTGCAACGCTATATGAGCATGGCGGGCGGTTATACCGGCCATACCGGCGACTACTCAACCGGCGCGGCGCAGGTGATCATGCCGCACGTGGTGGGCTCCGTAGAAGTGTATGAACAGCAGACCGTCTGGCCGGTGGTGCTGGAGCACAGCCAGGTGGTAGTGCTGTGGGGCCTTAACCCGCTCAACACCCTGAAAATCGCCTGGAGCAGTACCGACGAGCAGGGCCTGGAGTACTTCAACAAACTGAAAGCGTCCGGTAAAACGGTAATCGCCATCGACCCGATCCGTTCCGAAACCATCGAGTTCTTCGGCGACAAAGCCCAGTGGATTGCGCCGAACATGGGCACCGACGTGGCGATGATGCTCGGTATTGCTAACGTACTGGTGGAAAAAGGCCTGCACGACAAAGCCTTCCTGGAAAAATACACCACCGGCTACGGCGAATTTGAAGCCTATCTGACCGGCAAGAGCGATAACACGCCGAAAACGCCGGCCTGGGCCGAGAAAATTTGCGGCGTTCCGGCGAAGCAAATGGAAATCCTGGCGGAAATTTTTGCCAAAAACAGAACCATGCTGATGGGCGGCTGGGGTATTCAGCGCCAGCAGTACGGCGAACAGCGCCACTGGATGCTGGTGACTCTGGCGGCGATGCTCGGCCAGATCGGGACCGAAGGCGGCGGTTTCGGCTTCTCTTACCATTACTCCAACGGCGGCAACCCGACCCGCAGCGGCGGCGTGCTGTCGGCTATTTCTGCCAAGATTGCGGGCGGATCTTCAGCAGGCAACGACTGGGCGACGTCCGATGCCGTGGAAGCCTTCCCGGTAGCGCGTATCGTTGAAGCGCTGGAAAACCCCGGCGGCAAATACCAGCATAACGGTAAAGAACAAACCTTCCCGGATCTGCGGATGATCTGGTGGGCCGGCGGCGGCAACTTTACTCATCACCAGGACACTAACCGCCTGGTGAAAGCCTGGCAGAAGCCGGAAATGGTGGTCATCTCCGAGTGCTACTGGACGGCGGCGGCCAAGCATGCCGATATCGTTCTGCCGATCACTACCTCGTTCGAGCGCAACGACCTGACCATGACCGGCGACTACAGCAACCAGCATCTGGTTCCGATGAAGCAGGTTATCGCACCGCAGTTTGAAGCGCGTAACGATTTCGACGTGTTCGCGGACATGGCGGAACTGCTGAAGCCTGGCGGCAAAGCAGCCTACACCGAAGGCAAGAGCGAAATGGACTGGCTGCGCGAGTTCTACGACGTGGCGCAGAAAGGCGCACGTCAGCAGCGCGTCAACATGCCGCAGTTCACCGCATTCTGGGAAGCCAACAAGCTGATCGAAATGCGTAAGAATCCGAAAGAAGAAGCCTTTGTACGCTATGCCGATTTCCGTAAAGATCCGGTAATGAACCCGCTGGGCACCCCGAGCGGCAAAATCGAGATCTACTCGAAAACCATCGAAGGCTTTAACTATAAGGATTGCCCGGCGCACCCGACCTGGCTGGAGCCGGACGAGTGGGCAGGTAACGCTAAAGAAGGCGAACTGCAACTGCTGACCGCGCACCCGGCGCACCGCTTGCACAGCCAGCTCAACTACGCTTCGCTGCGTAAAGAGTATGCGGTAGCCAACCGCGAGCCGATCTATATCCATCCGGAAGACGCCAAAAAACGCGGCATTGCCGATGGCGATCTGGTACGCGTCTGGAACGCTCGCGGCCAGGTGCTGACCGGCGCGAAAGTCACCGACGGCATCAAGCAGGGCGTGGTGTGTATCCATGAAGGCGCATGGCCGGATCTGGATTACGCAGGCACCGGGATTTGTAAAAACGGCGGGGCCAACGTGCTCACCAAAGACATCCCGACCTCGCGTCTGGCGAACGGCTGCGCGGGCAACACCGCGCTGGTGATGGCGGAGAAATACACCGGCCCGGCGCTGGAGCTGACCGCGTTTACCCCGCCGATGGGCGCGTAATCGCGTAACTGAAAAGGGCGGAAACCGAAGTTTCCGCCCTTTTTTTATCCTGCTTCCGGCAACAAGCCGGTGGCAATCAACGCCTGAATCACAATAATCCCGATGCCGCAGGCGAATATCAGCGCCAGCAGCGGCGTCCCGCCCATCACCCGATACGCGGCACCGCTGTGCTGTTGACGGCTTTTCCACACCAGCAACGAGGGGATAATCAGCGCCAGGATCGCCAGCGCCACCCCGGCATAGCCCAGCGCCATGACAAACCCCTGCGGATAAAAGAGCGCAAACACCAGCGGCGGCGCGAAGGTAATCAATCCGCTCTGAATACGCCCGGAAGCTTTGCGGCTGCGCTGGAACAGATCGCTCAGATAATCGAAAAGGCCTAACGACACGCCGAGAAACGACGTCGCCAGCGCCAGGTCGGCAAACAGGTGTACCGCCAGCTCGACGTGCGGGCTGGCGACCACTTCACGTACCGCCTGCAACAGGCCGTTTAATCCGCTGTGGTTGGCGATCAGCCCGCTGAAGGTGGCGGAATCAATGGCGCCCAGCGTCGCCAGCTGCCAGAAGATGTAGGCCACCAGCGGGATCGCGCTCCCGGTGATAAACACCAGGCGCAGCTTGCGCAAATCGCCATTCAGATAGCTGACCACGCTCGGCACGCTGCCGTGAAAACCAAATGAGGTGAAAATCACCGGGATCGCTGAAAGCGCCAGGCCTTTTTCGAGCGGCATCGTCAACAGGTTGGCCTGGTGGATATGCGGCATCATCAGCGCCAGCATCACGATCAGCAGAACAATTTTGGCGCTGAACAGCAGGCGGTTAAACATATCCACCATATGGGTGCCGATACAGACAATACCGCCCGCCACCAGGGTAAACATCAGCACGCCGCCGGAGGGCGTGACAGAGGTTGACAGCCACTGCGACAGGCTGGACGCCAGCAGCTCTCCCGCGCCGCTGATATAGGCGGCAGTCAGGGCATACATCAAAAACAGCATACTGAAGCCGGTCAGCCATTGACCGTATTTGCCCAGATAGCGGCGCGCCAGCGAGCCGAGGCCCGTATCGGCGGGCACATGTTGATATACCTCGACCAGCAGCAGCGCGGTGTAACACATCAGCGCCCATAAGCCGACCAGTAAGATAAACGTTACACCAAAACCCACGCCAGCCGCAGCCAGCGGCATCGCCAGCATTCCGGCGCCAATCGTGGTGCCGGCGACGATAAAAGTACTGCCAAGAGTGCGATTCTTCACGCTTCCCTCTGAAAGAAATGAATTCCATATTGAATTATGCGGCGCAGGGTATGTGAAAAATAGCGTTTCGTCAAATTTGAGTTACGCGTATCGTAACGGAATGTTTACATAATGAAAGGTGTATGATAAATGCGATTTCTTGCGGCCACACAAGATCGGTCCCCGGAAGAAGACGTATCCTGCGTTTTTTACCGGAGAGAAAATGATGACATCCATTCACGGTCATGAAGTGTTAACGATGATGCTGGCGGACGGCCAGTGCTGGACAACGGAACGCCTGGTCGCGGCGATTGAAGAAAAATTTGGTCAGGCAGCGCGCTTTTATACCTGTTCCGCAGAAGGGATGACGGCGGGAGAATTAGTGGAATTTCTGGCGGCGCGCGGAAAGTTTATCCCGGTAGATGAAGGTTTCGTCACCCATAAAAGTAAAATCTGTCATCATTAAAAAAGCGGGCGCAATGGCCCGCTTCATTATTTAAGCCTGGGCATCCAGAGTTGCCAGCTCTTTATCAACGAAATAAAGCCCTTCGTTGCTTTTACCCACCAGACGTAATTTATCAATCACCGATTTAAACAGTTTTTCTTCTTCATGCTGTTCGGCGACATACCATTGCAGGAAATTAAAAGTCGGATAATCCTGGCTGGTCATCGCGGTGTGGGCCAGCTCATTAATCTGCCGGGTAATTAACTGCTCGTGCTCATAAGTGGCATTAAATAACTCGTCAAGAGACGCGTATTCGGCGAACGGGCTGGCTATCTGCTTGATTTGCGGCAGGCTGCCGGTATCGGTCAGATAATCAAACAGACGCTGCATATGGCCCATCTCTTCCTGCGCGTGACGACGTAAAAATGCCGCTGCGCCTTCAAAACTGTGATAGCTGCACCAGGCGCTCATTTGTTGATAGAGCAGGGATGAAAATAATTCCAGATTCATTTGCTCATTTAATTTTTCAAACATTTCAGGTTTAAGCATACGTGCTCCGAATCAAAGGGCAGGGCGATATTGTGGGCTACTATAATTTGTTATTAATTCATTTGCAAAAAGTAACGTAAAAGAAATTAATAAGTAAAAATGCAAATGGTAATTAAAATCATTAAATAAAAACGGCGCGGCAATATCGATAAATAATACTGACGTATTCAGTGAAGTGAGCGGGAAATAATAGCCGTCATGCTAACTAAAAGGCAGCACGCCAGGTGCTGCTTTTTGTTAATAAACGGGCTGGCTGGCGGGTAGCGCGACGCCCTGGCACTGGTAATTCAGGGTCACGCTTTCGTTCAGACACTGGGTGCCGCTAATCACGCTACAGGTATAAATCGGGTCGCCGTAGCGTACCGCGCGATCGTAGCCCCAGTTCTGACACTGTTTTGTAGCGGTAGAGAGGGCCAGATAATCATCGATTCTGGCCCGTTGCAGCGCGGGGACGTTAAAACCCAGCTGTACCAGCCCCATCATTTGATTGCCGCCGGTCACCTCTGGGTTTTTAGTGATAGTGCAGCCAGTAAGGCTCAGAAAAAATAGTGCCGCTAGCGGTCGAAACATGGCGATTTCCATCAGAGTAACATACCACCATCATCGCACAGCGACTGTCATTCAATGGGTTAAATAGCGCCCATTGCCACGCTTATCTGTGCTTATCGTCTGACGCGCGCCGATGAAAATGTGAACGCAGTATTAATTTATAAAACATTTTTTCATTTATTCTGAAAGTGTGTTTGCCAGATGGCATTGTGCCGCTATCATAAGCAACTTAAGACATATGCTGGAGAAAACCGATGAAAATTGCACTGATGATGGAAAACAGCCAGGCGGCGAAAAACCCCATCATTCTCAACGAACTGAAGGCAGTGGCCGATGAGAAAGGGTATTCGGTCTTTAACGTAGGGATGAACGGCGAAAACGATCACCATCTGACCTATATCCATCTGGGCATCATGGCCAGCATCCTGCTGAATGCCAAAGCGGTGGATTTTGTGGTGACCGGTTGCGGCACCGGCCAGGGCGCGCTGATGTCGTTGAACATTCATCCGGGCGTGGTTTGCGGCTACTGCATCGATCCGGCGGACGCGTATTTGTTCTCCCAGATCAATAACGGTAATGCGCTGGCGCTGCCGTTTGCCAAAGGTTTTGGCTGGGGCGCGGAACTCAACGTGCGCTTCATTTTTGAAAAAGCCTTTACTGGCCGCAAAGGGGAAGGCTATCCGCCGGAGCGTAAAGAGCCGCAGGTTCGTAACGCAGGCATCCTGAACCAGGTGAAAGCTGCCGTGGTGAAAGAAAATTATCTCGATACGCTGCGCGCCATCGACCCGGAACTGGTGAAAACCGCGGTTTCCGGCGAGCGCTTCCAGCAGTGCCTGTTCGAAAACGGTCAGGATAAAGAAATCGTCGCCTTCGTGCGCGAGATCCTGGGCTAATAGCTCTACGGCGTCGTTCAGGCGACGCCGTTTATTTACCCCTTCGACGAAACCTGGTTACCGGCCTTTGCCGATAACCGCAGCGTATCCACCATACCGGCCAGACAAATCAGGGCGATAAACAAAAACGCCAGCCGAAAACCCATTCCCTGCGTGGCAGCCATATCCAGCCATTGCGCCAGCTTATCTCCCAGCCGAATACTGATCGCTCCAAGGGTGATCCCTAATCCTACTGCCAGCTGCGATGCGGTACTGAACAGCGTATTGGCGTAACTCATCTCTTCAGGCGGCACGTCTGCGAAGGCGAGGGTGCTGACGCCGGTGAACTGAATCGAACGGAACACGCCGCCGAGATACAGGATCAGCAGGATCAGCCACACCGGCGTGTGCGGCGTAAGCAGCGCACAGGCGATTAACGACAGCACATTCAGCAGGCCGTTAATCAGCAGCAGCTTTTTAAACCCCAGCCAGCGGATCAGCGGCGTGGTGGCGGGTTTAATGGTGAGATTGCCGACAAACACCGCCAGCACCAGCAGCCCGGAATGAAAGGGATCCATACCGAAACCGACCTGGAACATCAGCGGCAGCATAAAAGGCACCGCGCTGATGGAGGCGCGGAACAGCGAACCCCCATACATCGTCACGGCGAAGGTTTTTATCTTCAGCGCATCCATGCGGATCATCGGCCAGGCGCTACGGCGGAAATGCCGCAGGGAAAAGCCCAGCGCCGCGATGCCGAGCGCCATTAATCCAGCGGCTAACCACACGTCCGGCTGCTGCGCGCCCAGTATTTCCATCCCATACACCAGGCTTATCATCGCCACGCCGGTACTGATAAAACCCACGCCGTCGAAGGGGCGACGCTCCTTATCCATGAGCGCGGGAATCAGCCGCCACGCCAGCGCCATGGCGATCAGCCCGAGCGGCAGATTGATATAGAAAATCCAGCGCCAGTCGGCATAGCGGGTAATAAACCCGCCGAGCGGCGGCCCGATAATCGGCGCAACCAGCGCAGGCCATGTCAGGGTAGCAATGGCTTTAATCAACTGGTTTTTGGGCGTGGTACGCAATACCGCCAGCCTGCCCACCGGCACCATTAGCGCGCCGCCGATCCCCTGAATCACCCGCATGGCGACAAAGGCTTCCAGGCTTTGCGCCATCCCGCAAAATACCGATGACAGCGTGAATATCGCCAGCGCCAGAGTGAATACCGAACGCGCGCCGAACCGGTCAGCTATCCAGCCGCTGGCAGGGATAAACACCGCGAGGGTCAGTAAATAGGCGCTGATACCGATATTAAGATCCACGGCTTCTACGCCAAACGTGCGGGCCATTTCCGGCAGAGCGGTGGCGATCACCGTTCCGTCGAGAAATTCCATAAAGAATGCGCCCGCAACCAGCAGCGCCGTGGGGGAAAGGCCGCGTTGCGACGAGGAGACTTCAGCCATTTTTTCCTTACCTGATTAAAAAAAATTTATAATATTTAATATTTATTTTGTTGCCATAATGTAATGATTTTTATGGATTATTGGCGAACAACGGTTTGTTTATCGGTGATTTTATGTGATCAAAATCTCAAAATGATTGATTTTTGTGATGGTGATCATATTATTAGGCCATTGCGAGATCACCTGCACATAACAAACGAATAACAACGGAGCACACCATGAAACTGCGCGCTATCCTGAAAAGCATGTTCAAAAATTACTGCAGCACCTTCAAAGACGTCCCGCCGGGCGCGATGTTCTAAGTTCTGCTTAAAAAACCTGCTGCGGCAGGTTTTTTTTCGTCCCTGCTATGGGTATTCATCCAACTTATCAGTTAACGATATCATTCCCTGTGATGCGCAGGCTCGCGTTTTAATGCATTTGCCGTTACGCTGCGCTGCTAAACCAAGGAGAACAAGATGTCGCAACCCTTAACCCCAGAAGACGAGCTGGTCTCGGATATCGTCGCCTGTCAGCTGGTCATCAAACAGATCCTCGACGTCATTGACGTCATCGCGCCTGTTGAAGTGCGTGAAAAAATGGCCAGCCAGCTGAAATCCATCAACGTTGGGGCCAGTGCCGCCGCTGATCCGGTGACGGTGCGGGCGGTGCAAAAAGCGATCGCGCTGATTGAACTGAAATTCACGCCGCAGAACGAAGCGCATTAATCACCCGTGAAGTGAACAAAAGCCTGCACCTGTTTGCGGGCTTTTTTGTTTGCGTGAGACGAGATGATCGAACGGTAATTAGTTACAACATACTTATAGACGCCTCATGTTCCCCCGCTGCGGCGTCGAGGTCGAGGTCAGTCTGGCAGCGGCTACATCGGCGCCGGAAAGCGGTCCGCGCTTCGCATATCCCGTTTTTTTGTACCAGGCTTAAAGGCCAGATTATCTGCCAGAGCATGTGGAGCACCATGAAAGAGCAAAATCGTACTATCGGCATCGCGCCTTACGGGGGATCGGCAGGCGGATGGGGCGCGTTGAAGGCGGTTGCTGATGCCATTCGCGGCCAAATGTCGATGAAGCAGGACGTGATTGCCCTGTTCAAAGTTAACCAGCCGCAGGGGTTTGACTGCCCGGGGTGCGCCTGGCCCGATCCGCAGCATGCCTCATCATTCGAATTTTGCGAAAACGGCGCCAAAGCCGTCTCCTGGGAGGCGACCAGCAAACGCACCACGCCGGAATTTTTTGCCGCGCATACGGTGAGCGAACTCTGGGAACGTAACGCCTTTGAACTGGAAGGTGAGGGTCGTCTGACGCACCCGATGAAATACGATCCGGCAACCGATACTTACCAGCCCATCGAGTGGCAAACCGCCTTCAGGGAAATCGGCGAGCATTTACGCCGCTACGACGATCCTGACAGCGTGGAGTTTTACACCTCAGGACGTGCCTCCAATGAAGCGGCTTTCCTCTGGCAACTTTTCGCCCGCGAATACGGCACCAATAACTTCCCGGACTGCTCGAATATGTGCCATGAACCGACCAGCGTCGGCCTGCCGGAATCGATCGGCGTGGGTAAAGGCACCGTTGAGCTGGACGATTTCAATCACTGTGATTTAGTGCTGTGCATCGGCCACAACCCGGGCACTAACCATCCCCGCATGCTTGGCACCCTCCGTGAAGTAGCAAAACGAGGCGCGACGATTGTCGCCATTAACCCGCTGCGCGAGCGCGGTCTTGAGCGTTTCACCTCGCCGCAAAGCCCTGTCGAAATGCTTTCGCTCAGCTCGACTGAACTGGCCTCGACCTACTACAAAGTGCGGGTGGGCGGCGACGCGGCGATGCTGAAAGGCGTCATGAAAATATTGCTGTCGATGCATGAAGAGCGAGTGAATAACGGCCAGCCGGGGGTACTGGATGAAACCTTTATCCGCGAGCACACCGAGGGATTCGAGGCGCTGAAAGCCGATCTGGACGCCACCGAGTGGGCGCATATCCTGGAAGTTTCCGGTATGGAGCGCAAGGAAATTCAGCATGTGGCTCGCCTCTACGCCAGCGCGCAACGCACCATCGTTTGTTACGGCATGGGGATCACCCAGCATCAGTACGGAACCCAGAACGTCCAGCAAATCGCCAACCTGCTGCTGCTACGCGGCAACATTGGCAAAAAAGGCGCGGGTATCTGTCCACTGCGCGGCCATTCCAACGTTCAGGGCGATCGCACCGTGGGGATCACGGAAATTCCCTCGCAGACATTGCTCGACAGCATCGAGCGGGTGTTTGGCTTCAAGCCGCCGCAGAAGCACGGGCACGGCGCGGTTGCGGCGATTCAGGCGATGCGCGACGGCAAAGCCAAAGCGCTGCTCTGCCTGGGAGGCAACCTGGCGGAAGCGATATCCGACCCGCAGGTGACCTTCCCGGCAATGCGCAAGCTCGATCTGGTGGTGCATATGGCCACCAAACTCAACCGTTCGCATCTGCTGCTGGGCAAGCACAACTATCTGCTGCCGGTGATTGGCCGTACAGAAATTGACGAGCAGGCCTCTGGCGCGCAAAGCATCACGGTAGAGGATTCGATGTCGATGGTGCATGCGTCACGCGGATCGTTACAGCCCGCTTCGCCGCACCTGAAGTCAGAGCCCGCGCTGGTGGCGGGGATTGCCAAAGCGACACTGCCCAACACGGTTGTCAACTGGGACCGGCTGGTCGAGGATTACAGTTTTATCCGCGAAAAGATCGAGGCGGTGTTCCCGGCCTTTGCCGACTACAACGAACGGGTGAAAAAGCCGGGCGGCTTTCGGCTGTATAACGCGGCGTCTGAGCGCGTCTGGAACACGCCATCCGGTAAAGCGCAGTTCAACGTGATGCAGGGGATTAATGAGGATCCGCGCTCGCTGAAATGTCACGACCTGGTACTTACTACGCTGCGCAGCCACGATCAGTACAACACCACGCTGTATGGACTGAACGATCGCTACCGCGGCGTAACGGGACGGCGCGACGTGCTGTTTATCAATCCGGATGAGGCGGAAAAACGCCAGTTGCGGGTGGGTGACCAGGTCAATATTGTGGCCCTCGATCCTGACGGCAACCCGACGTCGCGGCGGATGCATAATCTCACCATCGTGGTGATTGATATGGCACCCGGCTCGGTCGGAGCTTATTATCCGGAAGCTAACGTACTGGTGCCGCTGGACAGCCACGATACCCAAAGCGGTATCCCGGCGTACAAGAGCATTCCGATTGCGATGGAACATATGGACGTCCCGGTGGAAACGGCCGGGACTCGGCGTTAGGCGGGCCAGTGGTCGAACCCCGGCCGGGGGTTCTCATCCCCCCAGGCATGGAGCGGATAAGAAAAAGGCCCGTACTGTGTACGGGCCTTTTTCAGAAATATGGCGGTGAGGGGGGGATTGACTCGCTTCGCTCGCCCTGGGGGCAGCCTGTTCGCTACGCGCCCAGTCTGTCCCACTGGCTGCGCCAGTGGTCGAACCCCGGTCGGGGATTCTCATCCCCCCCCCCGGGCACAGAGTTGAAAAGAAAAAAGCTCATACTTTCGTATGAGCTTTTTTCAAAATATGGCGGTGAGGGGGGGATTCGAACCCCCGATACGTTGCCGTATACACACTTTCCAGGCGTGCTCCTTCAGCCACTCGGACACCTCACCATATTGTTTTTGCTGCCCCACTGCGTGGGGCAACGGGGCGCTACTATAGGGAGTCAGGCTAAAACGGTCAAGCGGAATTTATCCTTTCGCGCGCGTTCGGTTAAGGGTTGAACATATTCACGCATTGCGAATAAAACATGTCCGCCAGCCGCTAAGACCCATAAAAAAAGCGCGTACTCGACGCGCTTTCAGTGAGGCAGAATTACATCCTTTCGACGGTCTGGATACCGAGCGTTTCAAGACCAATCTTCAACGTTTTCGCGGTCAGCAGAGCCAGCTTCAGGCGGCTCTGACGCACGCCTTCGGTTTCTGCGGTGAGGACAGGGCAGTGCTCGTAGAAGCCAGAGAACAGTCCCGCCACATCGTACAGATAGGCGCACATCACGTGCGGCGTCCCCTCGCGGGCTACGGTGGTCAGCGTCTCTTCGAACTGTAACAGGCGCGCCGCCAGCGCCGCTTCACGCTCTTCGGTAATATTCACCGGCGCGGTCAGCATGCTCTCTTCAATGCCCGCTTTACGGAAAATTGACAGCACGCGGGTATAGGCATACTGCATGTAAGGCGCGGTATTGCCTTCAAACGCCAGCATATTGTCCCAGTCGAAAATGTAATCGGTGGTGCGGTTTTTCGACAGATCGGCGTATTTTACCGCGCCAATCCCCACGGCGTTCGCCAGGGTTTCCAGCTCGTCGGCAGGCATGTCGGGGTTCTTTTCCGCCACCAGGCGACGTGCGCGCTCCAGCGCTTCATCCAGCAGGTCGGACAGCTTCACGGTACCGCCAGCGCGGGTTTTGAACGGCTTGCCGTCTTTGCCCAGCATCATGCCGAACATATGGTGCTCCAGCGGCACCGAATCCGGCACGTAACCCGCTTTGCGCACGATGGTCCACGCCTGCATCAGGTGCTGATGCTGACGGGAATCGATGTAATACAGCACGCGATCGGCATGCAGCGTTTCATAGCGGTATTTGGCGCAGGCGATATCGGTGGTGGTGTACAGGAAGCCGCCATCCTTTTTCTGGATGATCACCCCCATCGGCTCGCCTTCTTTATTCTTGTATTCGTCGAGGAACACCACCGTCGCGCCTTCGCTCTCCACCGCCAGCCCTTTGGCTTTCAGATCGGCAACGATACCGGCCAGCATCGGGTTGTACAGGCTTTCACCCATCACATCGTCGCGGGTTAAGGTGACATTCAGGCGCTCATAAGTGATCTGGTTCTGGGTCATGGTGATATCGACCAGCTTGCGCCACATCTCACGGCAGTATTCGTCGCCGCCCTGCAGCTTCACCACGTAGTTACGGGCGCGCTCAGCAAAGGCTTCGTCTTCGTCGTAGTGCTTTTTGGCTTCGCGATAGAAACCTTCCAGATCGGCCAGCGCCATTTCACCGGCGTTTTCGTTCTGCTGCTTCTCCAGATAGGCAATCAGCATCCCGAACTGGGTGCCCCAGTCGCCCACGTGATTCGCGCGGATCACGTTATGGCCGAGGAATTCCAGCGTGCGCACCGCCGCGTCGCCGATGATGGTGGAACGCAGATGGCCGACGTGCATCTCTTTCGCTACGTTCGGCGCGGAATAGTCCACCACGATCGTTTGCGCCGCCGCTTTCGGCACGCCGATACGCTCGCTCAGTACCGCGCTGTCCACCAGGCTCGACAGATACGCCGGATCGAGGAAGATATTGATAAAACCCGGTCCCGCGATTTCAACTTTATTAGCAATCCCGGCGAGATCGAGGTGGGTCAGCACAAGCTCTGCTAACTGTCGCGGCGGCATGCCCAGTTTTTTAGCAACGGACATCACGCCATTAGCCTGATAGTCGCCGAACTGTGCTTTGGCCGACTGGCGAACCTGAGGTTCACAATCGGCAGGTGCGCCTGCGGCAATCAATGCCTGACTGACTTTATCGGAAAGAAGAGCCTGAATATTCACCGGAATACCTTACGTTAAACACGCAGTTCGCAGCGGAACCGCGTTATGTCTATGGAAAAATAAGGCGGAAGTATACTGCATTTGGATTGCAGCGTCAGCAATGGCGCGGTGCGGTTGAAAAGCCGGTTAAAACTTGGTGGAACAGCCGCTTCAGGGTAGATTAACGACGATTTAGCGAAAACCGGAAACCGAGATGCAAGACTGGCAATCAATTGAAGAATTACAGGATATCGTGGCGGATTTGCCGCGTTTTACCGACGCCTTAACCGGGCTGGCCGCGCGCCTGGGCCTCGACATTGCGCCGCTGGATGCCGACCATATCTCACTGCGCTGCCACCAGAACGCCACCGCCGAACGCTGGCGCAAGGGCTTTGAGCAGTGCGGCGCGCTGCTGTCGGAAAATATCATCAACGGTCGGCCCATTTGCCTGTTTAAGCTCGACCAGCCGGTTAAGGTGGCGCACTGGGCGTTCAGCGTGATCGAACTGCCCTGGCCGGGAGAGAAACGCTACCCGCATGAAGGCTGGGAGCATATCGAAATCGTGCTGCCGGGCGAGCCGGAAACGCTTAACGCCCGCGCCGTCGCGCTGCTGAGCGATGAAGGGCTCTGCCAGAAGGGCATTGCAGTAAAAACCAGCACGCCGAAAGGCGAGCGCGAGCGGCTGCCTAACCCGACGCTCGCCGTGACCGATGGCGCAGTGACCATAAAATTCCATCCCTGGTCGATTGAAGCCATCGTCGCCAGCGAGCAGGAATAACTTCACGTGCGGCGATGGCGCGCCAAAGCCGCGCTACCGCCTCATCCAGCGCGGCGTCGCGACAGACGACGTGAATGGATAGCGCGCCTTCAGACGGGCACCCACCACGCGGTAGCGTTCATCAGGTGCCACTCCATAGCCGAAAACCCCCTGCACCCCGCTACGAAAGCGCCTCTGTCACGCCGGGCGCGGTGGGAAATTCCCTGTCCGCGACCCACACAGGCAACACGCTTTCAACGTATTAGTTCCGTTTGACGCTATCGCTGTGACGGCGGTCCGATTGTTGGTTGAAATTGAATGCCATGATACGTTGCCCTGCTTTATCGGTGCCTTCAGACGAACATTTGGCAAGGATGACACAACAGTTTTCACAGTTCTTAGGGGATTCAATGGCTTTACTGGAAATTTGCTGTTACTCGCTGGCGTGCGCGATAACGGCCCAATCCGCCGGAGCGGATCGTATCGAATTATGCAGCGCGCCGGCGGAAGGGGGGTTAACGCCCTCTGCGGGCACCTTAAAGGCGGTTCGCGCCCAGATTTCTATACCCGTGCATCCCATCGTGCGTCCGCGCGGTGGAGACTTTTGTTACAGCGCCAGCGAATTCGCCATCATGCTTGAGGATATCGCGCTAATCCGCGATCTGGGCTACCCCGGACTGGTGACGGGCCTTCTCACTGAGGATGGCGAGGTGGATATGCCGGGCATGCGCCAAATTATGGATGCTGCCCGGGGCATGGCGGTGACCTTTCACCGCGCATTTGATATGTGTGCTAACCCGTTCAATGCGATGGATAATTTACGTGAGTTAGGCGTGGCGCGGGTGCTCACATCGGGTCAGCAGGCCAGTGCCGAAAAAGGTATTTCAAAAATTGCGGAACTAATCGCGCACTCCGATGCTCCAATCATTATGGCTGGTGCTGGCGTACGGCCTGGCAATCTGGACAAATTTATCGCGCAGGGTGTGAAAGAGCTTCACAGCTCGGCGGGCAAGCAAGTCCCGTCCGCCATGCGCTATCGCAATCCGGGCGTATCGATGTCTGCCGACCCAGAGGCAGATGAATACTCCCGCTACTGCGTGGATGGTGAAGCCGTCGCTGCCATGAAAGCGGCACTGGCAACCGCCCCGTAATGTGAACCGTTTTTTTACCGCGCATCATGTCGCCCAATATGATGTTTGCTCGTACCAGGCCCCGGCATTTTGCTGGGGCTTTTTTTATGCCGATAAACGAAGCGGTACAAAAAAGCCACATCAGGCGGTCGTTAAATAGAGTGTGAAATGAACGTGTTAATAACATAATAACGTTAAGCGCGCTCTAAGCATTATTTATGAAGCAATAGCGCTGACGATGTTTATTGCGCTTCGCTTAAGCGGAATATATTTTATATCGGTAATAAATTTCCCATAAAATTTACCGCGTCGTATGGCGTAAATCCGCTTTTGCGCTACCTAAAGGAATTGCTAAAAGGTAAGTAAATAATTCAAATAAAATCTAATTATTAACGCCGGAACCTGGTGTGTTAAGCGTTGGGGAGAAGTGTTCATCTAATATCCTGTAAATTAACGTTATCCGGCGTGAGTTATTTTATAACAAACATTTCCGTGATGAAATATTTGTAGGAAGTGTTGCCTTGATTGCATTTTTTGTTTCGCTTAAACCTGACGCGTAAAACAAAAATTTATACCATTAACCGTTTATTTTATTGTCTGGATTGGCGTTATGTTAAAGCATGAGCCAGAA
Source organism: Atlantibacter hermannii (assembly GCF_009907385.1). Lineage (GTDB taxonomy): Bacteria > Pseudomonadota > Gammaproteobacteria > Enterobacterales > Enterobacteriaceae > Atlantibacter > Atlantibacter hermannii_A. The sequence goes on along the minus strand of NZ_JAAATR010000082.1, from coordinate 28,137 downwards.
TTAAACACCGGGCGAAAATAGCGTCTAATAATTGTTTGCGCTCTGACGAGTTTTTTTCTTCGTAGATTAACTTTCATTGAGCCTTATCTCAAGGTACAGGATGGCTATGCCTTTTTTATAGCCCATGTTGCCCCGATACCCTGAGATAACCCTCCCACGATCCCTTACTCAGGCAGCTATGGGCTGTTAAGAGAGGAAGATGGTGCTGTTCAGCAGTTTCTGGCAGGCGGGTTATGAGGGTGCCGATCATATCAACCGGCTGGGCGTGCCGCTTTCAATGAATGAGGCCACCGGTCATCTGGAGCGCGCGGCGGAGGATTACGGCAGGCTTAAGCGGTTTGATGTTGCCACGGTGCGGGAAAGCGTCGGCTGGCGGCTGGCGGATCGTCAGGGCCAGTATGATTTCTCATCGGTGGCGAAGCGCATGATCGCCGCCCGTGAGCATCACATCCAGGTAAGCTGGACCGTTTGCCATTACGGCTGGCCAACAGAGTTATCGATTCTGGAGGCGGATTTCGTGCCGCGCTTTGCCCAGTTTTGCGGCGCGCTGGCGCGCTTTCTGAAACCCTGGTATCGCGATGCGCCGGTATATTCGCCCGTTAATGAGATCTCGTTTACCAGTTGGGCGTTGTCGGTGGGATTTATCCCCTCGTCGGAGCCGCCGGGGGAGGAGACCGGCCGCGCCTGTAAACGCCAGCTGGTGCGCGCCGCCATCGCCGCCTGCGATGCCATCTGGCAAGCCGACAGCCGGGCGCGAATTTTACACTGCGATCCGATTATCCATCTGCTGGCGAACCCACAGGACGAGGCGTCGCAACGGCTCGCCGTCGCAGAAACCCACGCCCAGTATCAGGCGTGGGACATGCTGTGCGGCAACGAAGCGCCGGAACTAGGCGGCGCGCCGCGCTACCTCGACATCATTGGCGCGAATTATTACCACAACAACCAGTGGCAGGTTGATAACCGTCAACCTCTGCCCTGGCATTTAGGCGATGCGCGGCGCAAGCCGCTATTTGAAATGCTTGCAGAACTGCATCAGCGATACCGACGGCCGCTGCTGTTGGCGGAAACCAGCCATGTCGGCAGCGGGCGCGGAGCCTGGATAAATCACATTGCAACGGAAGTGGCGCACGCGCAGCTGGCGGGAGCGGACATGCTCGGCATCTGCGTGTATCCGATCCTCGATCGACCCGACTGGGAAGATGCGCAGGTCTGGCATCGCAGTGGTTTGTGGGAACCGCTGCATGAGGGCGCCGATCCGCTATTGCGAAAAATAGATTTCCCCTACGCGCACGCACTACGCCGCGCGCAACGTTCTCTTGCACATTTTCAGGGCCAGCATCGCTTGCGACAGGCTGGTAAGGGGCAAACAGTGAATACCAAGACGCTTATTGTTTTTAGTCATTTACGTTGGGATTTTGTCTGGCAGCGACCACAGCATTTATTAACGCGCCTCGCGCAACATTACCCTGTGGTGTTTATTGAAGAACCGGTATATGAAGAGGGCGCGGCGGGATTACACCGCGCCACGCCCGCGCCGAACGTCACCGTTATTCGTCCCCACAGTCCCGTCCATGCGCCGGGTTTCCACGATGAGCAAATCGCGCAGTTACAGCCGTTAATGACCGACCTCAGCAGTGAATTTCCCGAACCGATTATCTGGTTTTATACCCCGATGGCGCTGCCGCTGGCGGAGCCTTTTCATCCGTCGCTGATGATCTACGACTGCATGGATGAGCTCTCGGCCTTTAAAAACGCGCCGCGCCAGCTGTTGCAGCGTGAATCGGCGCTGTTGACCCGCGCCGACCTGGTGTTCACCGGCGGGCCGAGCCTGTACGCGGCGAAGCAGAACCGCCATGACAATGTCTGGTGCTTCCCCAGCAGCGTTGACGCGGTGCATTTCGAGCAGGCGCTGGATCGGCAAAACGCCCATCCGTTGCAGGATGAGGTGCCGCATCCCCGGCTCGGCTATTACGGGGTTATCGACGAGCGTATTGATTGCGGGTTGATTGCCGCGCTGGCGGATGCTAACCCAGCGTGGCAAATCGTGATGGTCGGGCCGGTGGTGAAAATCGACCCCGCCAGCCTGCCGCAGCGCGCCAATATTCATTACTTCGGCCAGCAGCCCTACCAGGCGCTGCCGCAGTTTTTAGCCGGGTGGGACGTCTGCCTGATGCCGTTCGCCCTCAACGCCTCGACCCGCTATATCAGCCCGACCAAAGTACTGGAGTATATGGCAGCGGCGTTGCCCATTGTCAGTACCGCTATTACCGACGTGAAAGTGCCGTATGGCGATATCGTCTGCGTGGCGGATGACTCTGAGGCGTTTATCCACGGTTGCCAGCAGGCGCTGGCCCTCAGCGACAGCGGACGCCAGGACCAGGCGCAGCGGATGAAATCGATCATCAACGCCACCTCCTGGGATTCGACGGTCGATGCCATGCATAAACTGATGGCCGAGGCATTACGGGAAAGCGAAACCCGCGACGACGCGGCTGTCGAAGCCCGCCCGTCGCCCGCCGCGCCGGGGGTCACTCGTATCCCTGCCACCACCAAACAGGATGCGCATTTCGCCCGCTGCCTGATCCTCGGCGCGGGGCCCACCGGTCTGAGCGCCGCGCTGCATATCGGTAGTGAAGCGGTACTGCTGGAAAAAAACGCCACGGTAGGCGGCTGGTGCCGCTCGGTAGAGGACAACGGGTTCACCTTCGATTACGCGGGCCACATTATGTTTTCCGCCGATCCGTACGTGCTGGAAATGTATGAACTGCTGTTGAAAGACAATCTGCACTGGCAGGATCGTGAAGCCTGGGTTTACAGCCAGAACACCTATACCCGCTACCCGTTCCAGGGCGCATTGTACGGATTGCCCGCGCCGGTGATCAAAGAGTGCATTCTTGGCGCGGTGGAGGCGCAATACAACGCCGCAAACCGCCTGCAACCGGCGAATGCGTCCGCGCTGAAAATGGAAGATTGCTGCGGCGACGGGGCCGTGCCGCAGGATGATTGCACGCTCACCGCGCGGGATAAACGCGCCGCCAACTTTGAGCAGTTTATCTACCAGACCTGGGGAGCCGGCATTGCCAGGTATTTCGCCGTTCCCTACAACCAAAAATTGTGGAAAGTCCCGTTGTCGGAAATGGAGACGTCCTGGCTTGGCGGGCGGGTGCCGCTGCCGGATATCGGGCAGATCATCGACGGCGCGCTGGCTCCCAGCACGAAGCCCGTCGGTCCTAACGCCCGTTTTGGCTACCCCTTGCGCGGCGGCTTCCAGGCGCTGATGTCCGGTTTTCTGCCGCTGCTGAAAGGCAAGCTGGAAACCAACGCCAAAATCATCAAACTGCTGCCGCGCGAACATATCGCGGTGCTGGCGGATGGGCGGCGCTATCGCTATGAACAACTGATCAGCACCATGCCGCTGCCGGTACTGGTCAATATGCTCGACGGCGACGTGCCCGCAGAGGTGCTCAGCGCCGCCAGGGGATTGCGACACACCTCGGTGCGCTGCGTCAATCTGGGTATCGGACGTCGCGATCTTACCGAGAAGCACTGGGTTTATTACCCGGAAGAGACCATTTTCCACCGCATCTTCGTGCAGGGTAACGCCAGCCCTTACTGTAATCCGCCGGGCGGGTGCGGCCTGACCTGCGAAATCACCTATTCCCAGGACGTGCCGCTGCCGGTAGACGGACAGGCGCTGATCGACCGCTGCATCGAAGAGTGCATCAGGGTGGGCATGATTAACGCCGATGACGAGATCCTCACCGCCAATCTGGTGGATATCCCCTACGCCTACGTGATCTATGACCACGCGCGGGCGGCGAACGTCGAAACGGTGCGCCAGTGGCTGCTGAACTATGACGTCATCCTGGCGGGGCGTTACAGCGAGTGGGAGTATTACAATTCGGATCACGCCTTCCTGGCGGGCAAAAAGGCAGCGGAGAAAGTGGCGTCACGCCTGAAACGCGTGGGCGCAGGGATGTAATCGTCAGGCCGCCGGGTCACCGGCGGCCACTGCATCAGGGCTTGCGGGCCACCAGCACCGCGCGCAGCGGGGCAGGGTAGCCTTCAATGGTTTTGCTGTGGTCGTCCGGCGACAGGAACGCCTCCAGCGAATCGGTGGTCATCCAGCCGGTGCGGCGCTGCTCTTCCAGCGAGGTCACACAGTGATCGACAATGCGCACATCGACGAACCCGCATTTTTCCAGCCAGTTTTTCAGCGCCAGCGCGGACGGAATAAAATAGACGTTGCGCATCTGCGCGTAGCGATCGCCCGGCACCAGCACGGTGTTTTCATCACCTTCCACCACCAGGGTTTCCAGCACCAGTTCGCCTTCAGAGACCAGTTGATCTTTTAACTGCCACAGGTGATCCAGCGGCGAGCGGCGGTGATACAGCACGCCCATCGAGAACACAGTATCAAATGCTTTTAGGGCCGGTAGCTGCTCGATGCCCAGCGGCAGCAGATGCGCGCGCTGGTCGTCGCCCAGCAGCTTGCGCACCGCTTCGAACTGGCACAGGAACAGTTGCATCGGATCGATGCCCACCGCCAGATGCGCGCCCGCGCCGATCATCCGCCACAGATGATAGCCGCTGCCGCAGCCCACGTCGAGGATGGTGCGGCCTTCCAGCGGCGACAGGTGCGGCAGCACGCGCTCCCATTTCCAGTCTGAGCGCCATTCGGTATCGATATCCACGCCATACAGCGAAAACGGCCCTTTGCGCCACGGCATGAGATTGCGCAGCAGGGTTTCAATGCGCTGGCGATGTCCGTCGCTCAGCGGCTGTTCCGACTGCGCGGTGACGCTGTGCAGCAAATCGAGATAATGCGGGGTCAGGGTCGGCAGGTGTTCAACGCTGCTGTGCCAGAGTTTGAACTGGCCGTGCAGCGACTCGCGCTGCCACTGGGCGATCTGCGCCGGCAGCGTTTCCAGCCACGGCGCCAGCGGGCTGCAGGCGATGCGCTGGTAAAATTTACCGAAATCAATCATGGTTGCCACCCGCTTTCAGGGCCACCAGCGAGCCAAAGTTAAAGCACTGGAACCACAGTTCGCAGTGCTCAAAACCGGCCTGATGCAGGCGTGTTTTGTGGGTTTCCACCGAATCAGTGAGCATCACGTTTTCCAGCATGCTGCGCTTCTGGCTGATTTCCAGCTCGCTGTAGCCGTTGGCGCGTTTAAAATCGTGGTGCATGTTGAACAGCAGATCGCCCACTTCGCTGTCTTCAAAACTGAATTTTTCCGACAGCACCAGCGCGCCGCCGGGGATCAGCCCCTGATAGATTTTGTTCAGCAGCGTCTGGCGATCGGCCGGATTGAGGAACTGGAGGGTGAAGTTAAGCACCACCATGGAGGCGTTTTCGATGGCGATATTCTGGATATCGTCTTCGACCACCTGCACCGGCGTCTGGGCTTTAAAGGCATCGATATGGCGGCGGCAGCGCTCCACCATGGCGGCGGAGTTGTCGACGGCAATAATCTGGCAGCCTTCATGGGAAATATTGCGGCGCACCGACAGCGTCGCCGCGCCCAGCGAACAGCCCAAATCGTAAACCTGCGTATTCGGCTTCACGAAGCGGCCTGCCAGCATACCGATCATCGAGATAATATTCGAATAGCCAGGGACGGAACGCTGGATCATGTCGGGGAAGACTTCAGCCACGCGTTCATCAAAGGTCCAGTCGCCGAGTTTAGCTACCGGCGCAGAGAAAAGGGTGTCGCGGTCAGACATACAAAAATTCCGGGAATAACGAAAGGCGCGTATTTTGCGCTAATGAATCGAGAAAACCAACTCCCACGGCATATACCAGACGTTAGCCAGCACCATCAGCAACATCGAAACCCAGGTAGCGCTGGCTCCGGAGCGCCGCCAGCGGATCAGCCGGTGGTGATAGCCGTAGTAGTGCAGCAGGCGTCCGATAATCATCAAAATGCCGCAAACGTGCACCATCCAGGTCTCCGCGCCGTTCATTTCCATAAACAGCAGCAGGAGCAGCGCCACGGGGATATTTTCAACCGCGTTACCGTGAATACGGATCACGCTTTGCAGTTCGCTAAAGCCGCCATCGCCGTAAGAAACGCGGTATTGCATGCGCATGCGCACCACGTCCAGAGAAAACTTAAGCAGTAACAACGCTCCCAACACGGCATACAGCGCGCTGACCATACAAACTCCCTTTAGAACCAAAAATGGCTTTACGTATCATAGCCTGGAGTCACGGGAACTCTCCACCGCCTAAAGGAGTGAGTTTTGATGGGGGATAGCAGGCTCGCGTCCGATGCCGGTTAACGCGGCCTGCATTGTCGGCCACAAGGTATGCACCAGCTCCGGCGCCTGGGCAATATCGGGGGTGTGTAAAAACAGGTACGGCGTGGTGGTCTGTTGCCAGTCAGCGAGTTTACCCAGCCAGGCCTCGAAAAACTCGGCATTACGCGCCATATCGTCACTGCCGATAAACCGCACCATCGGATTTTCTGCCGTTACCAGCGCATGCACCGGCACCTTAGGTTTTTTGCGCTGGGCGTCGATGATTTCCTGCGTGGTGGGGATCGCCGAATGCACCGGACGGCTGTCTAGCATCACCCGGTTGACGCCGCGCTGGCGGAGGCCGCGATTCAGCGCCTGTTCCGCGTCGCCTTTGGCGAAAAACGCCGGGTGGCGCACTTCCACGCCGTAAGTGAATTCGCCAGGCAGCCCGCCGAGAAACGCCCACAGCGCCGGGAGATCCTGCGGGCCAAACGTCGCCGGGAGCTGTAACCAGTACTGGCCGATGCGCCCGGCGAGCGGGGATAAGCGGGTGAAAAATTCCTGCGTGAGATCCTCGCACTGGCGCAGCGCGGCCTGGTGGGAAATGGTCGCCGGAAATTTAAAACAGAAGCGGAAATCGTCGGTGGTCTGGGCGCGCCAGCGTTCAACAATCTCCGCTTTCGGCAGGGCGTACAGGGTGGTATTGCCCTCCACGCAATTAAAGTGGCGGGCGTAATCCTCCAGCGTACTGATACCGAGCCGCCCCCATTTGGGGTGCGACCACTGCGGCAGGCCGATATAGATCATAGGGCGGCGATGATCTCCTCCACCGAACGCACGCGGGCGATGCGGGGGAATATATGGCTGAAACTGTTCTGGTGTTGCCCGGCGCTGGCCGCGCTGCAGGCGTCTTCCGCCAGGATAAGCGAGAAGCCAAGCTCCCAGGCGTTGCGCGCGGTGGATTCCACGCCGATATTGGTGGAGATCCCGCACAGCACGATGGTGTCGATACCGCGGCGACGCAGCTGCAACTCCAGGTCGGTGCCGTAGAATGCGCCCCACTGGCGTTTGATGACTTCAATATCGCTGTCGCGTTTTCCTAAGGCCACCGGGTAGTGCCACCATTCCTGCGGCAGCGCCTGGGCAGGGGCGGGGGCATCCACCGGCTGCTTCAGCGCTTCGGCGAAATCGGGCGACCAGCCCACGCGCACCATCACCACCGGCGCGCCGTTGGCGCGAAAGTGTTCTGCCAGCCGCGCGCTGCGGGCGACCACCTCGTCGGCAGTGTGGGGGCCACCGGCGAACGGCAGAATGCCTTCCTGCAAATCGATAATCACTAAGGCGGTAGAGGCGGTGTTTAACGTCAGCATAGTCATCTCTTCATTATGGGAAATTTTCGTTACCTTACCTGCACCTGAGGGCGGATCGGGCCGCAAATTTTGTTAATTTTTGTGAGAATCGACCGTTCGGCGCATAGCAATCGCGCGACCAGACGGGTTCGGGCTTATCGTAGTGCGGAAATTCCAGTATAATAGCCGCCTTTTTTCATCCAGTGTAAAGCTGCGACAGTGGTGCCTGCGGGGCAGGTGACAAACGGCCTGCGGCAAAATTAAGGGATATCTCATGCGTACAGAATATTGCGGGCAGCTCAATAAGTCCCATGTGGGACAAGAAGTGACGCTGTGTGGTTGGGTTAATCGTCGTCGCGATCTCGGTAGCCTTATTTTTATCGACATGCGTGACCGTGAAGGCATTGTTCAGGTGTTCTTTGATCCCGACCGCGATGCGGCGTTCAAGCTGGCTTCCGAGTTGCGTAATGAGTTCTGCATTCAAATCAAAGGCCTGGTGCGCGCGCGCGACGAACGCAATATTAACCGCGACATGGCGACCGGCGAAGTGGAAGTGTTCGCCACCGAACTGAACATCATCAACCGCGCCGAGCCGTTGCCGCTGGACTCTAACCAGGTCAACACCGAAGAAGCGCGTCTTAAGTACCGCTACCTGGATCTGCGTCGTCCGGAAATGGCTCAGCGCCTGAAAACGCGCGCGAAAATCACCAGCTTCGTGCGCCGCTTTATGGACGACCACGGTTTCCTGGATATCGAAACCCCGATGCTCACCAAAGCCACGCCGGAAGGCGCGCGCGACTATCTGGTGCCGTCTCGCGTTCATAAAGGCAAATTCTACGCGCTGCCGCAGTCGCCTCAGCTGTTCAAGCAGCTGCTGATGATGTCCGGTTTTGACCGTTACTATCAGATTGTGAAGTGCTTCCGTGACGAAGACCTGCGCGCCGATCGCCAGCCGGAATTTACCCAGATCGATGTGGAAACCTCGTTCATGACCGCGCCGCAGGTGCGTGAAGTGATGGAACAGCTGGTTCACGATCTGTGGCTGGATGTGAAGGGCGTGGACCTGGGCGCATTCCCGGTAATGACCTTTGCCGAAGCCGAGCGTCGTTACGGTTCCGATAAACCGGACCTGCGTAACCCGATGGAGCTGGTGGACGTCGCCGATCTGGTGAAAGACGTGGAATTCAGCGTCTTCGCAGGCCCGGCCAACGATGCCAAAGGCCGCGTGGCTGCCCTGCGCGTACCGGGCGGCGCTGAGCTGACCCGTAAACAGATCGACGAATACGGCAAGTTCGTGACCATTTATGGCGCGAAAGGCCTGGCGTACATTAAAGTTAACCAGCGCAGCGCCGGTATTGAAGGCATCAATAGCCCGATCGCCAAATTCCTTAACGCCGACATCATCAACGCGATCCTTGAGCGCACCGGCGCGCAGGATGGCGACATGATTTTCTTCGGCGCGGACAACAAAAAAGTCGTCGCCGACGCGCTGGGCGCGCTGCGCCTCAAGCTGGGCAAAGATCTGAAAATCACCGACGAAAACGCCTGGGCACCGCTGTGGGTCATCGACTTCCCGATGTTTGAAGACGACGGCGAAGGCGGCCTGACCGCGATGCATCACCCGTTCACCTCACCGAAAGACATGACCGCCGCCGAGCTGAAAGCCGCGCCGGAAAATGCCGTGGCGAACGCCTACGATATGGTGATCAACGGTTACGAAGTGGGCGGCGGCTCGGTGCGTATCTACAGCGGCGAGATGCAGCAGACCGTATTCGGCATCCTGGGCATCAACGAACAGGAACAGCGCGAGAAATTCGGCTTCCTGCTCGACGCCCTGAAATTCGGTACTCCGCCGCATGCGGGCCTGGCGTTCGGTCTGGACCGTTTGACCATGCTGCTCACCGGCACCGACAACATTCGCGACGTGATCGCCTTCCCGAAAACCACGGCGGCGGCCTGTCTGATGACCGAAGCGCCGAGCTTCGCCAACCAGGCGGCGCTGGAAGAGCTGGGCATCGCGGTGGTGAAGAAGGAAGAGAAAAACTGATATGGCCTATAAGCGTCCCGTTTCTGTCCTGGTGGTGATTTTTGCGAGAGATACGAAGCGGGTGCTGATGTTGCAGCGGCGCGATGACCCGGAATTCTGGCAGTCGGTTACCGGCAGCGTAGAAGAAGGGGAAACCGCGCCGCAGGCCGCCGCGCGTGAAGTAAAGGAAGAGGTCTCGATTGACGTTGCTGCTGAGCAACTGACCTTGATGGACTGTCAACGCACGGTGGAGTTTGAAATTTTTAGTCATTTACGTCATCGCTACGCGCCGGGAATCGAGCGAAATACCGAATCCTGGTTTTGCCTGGGGCTGCCGAGCGAGCGGGAAATTGTGTTCACCGAACACTTAACCTACCGCTGGGTGGATGCTGCGCAAGCCGCAGCGCTCACCAAATCGTGGAGCAACCGGCAAGCGATTGAAGAATTTGTTATTAACGTAGCCTGAGAAGGCGCGCTCTTTGAGGAAAAATTTATGGCAGGTCACAGTAAATGGGCCAACACCAAACACCGCAAAGCGGCACAGGATGCCAAACGCGGTAAGATTTTCACCAAAATTATTCGCGAGCTGGTTACCGCTGCGCGTTTAGGCGGCGGCGATGCCGGCTCCAACCCGCGTCTGCGTGCGGCAATTGATAAAGCGTTGTCGAACAACATGACCCGCGACACCCTGAACCGTGCGATTGCGCGCGGCGTGGGCGGCGATGACGACGCGAACATGGAAACCATCATTTATGAAGGTTACGGTCCTGGCGGCACGGCGGTGATGGTGGAATGCCTGTCCGACAACCGCAACCGCACCGTGGCGGAAGTGCGCCATGCCTTCAGCAAATGCGGCGGTAACCTGGGCACTGACGGTTCCGTAGCCTATCTGTTCAGCAAGAAAGGGGTGATCTCTTTCGAAGCGGGCGATGAAGACGCCATCATGGAAGCGGCTCTGGAAGCCGGTGCGGAAGACGTGGTGACCTTCGATGACGGCGCGATTGACGTCTATACCGCGTGGGAAGAGATGGGCGCGGTGCGTGATGCGCTGGAAGCCGCTGGCCTGAAAGCCGACAACGCCGAAGTCTCCATGATCCCGTCTACCAAAGCCGATATGGACGCGGAAACCGCGCCGAAACTGCTGCGTTTGATCGACATGCTGGAAGACTGCGACGATGTGCAGGAGGTTTACCACAACGGTGAGATCTCCGACGAAGTCGCTGCAACGTTGTGATTATTGCTGTAGCCAAACCGGAGGCGCGTGATGGCAATTATTCTCGGGATTGATCCGGGGTCACGCGTTACCGGCTATGGCGTGATCCGCCAGGTCGGCAGGCAGCTCAGCTATCTCGGCAGCGGCTGCATCCGCACCAAAGTGGACGATTTGCCCTCGCGCCTGAAGCTTATCTACGCGGGGGTGAGCGAAATCATTACCCAGTTCCAGCCGGACTATTTCGCCATCGAGCAGGTCTTTATGGCGAAAAACGCCGACTCGGCGCTGAAGCTCGGCCAGGCGCGCGGCGTTGCGATTGTCGCGGCGGTCAATCATGATCTGCCGGTCTTCGAATACGCCGCCCGTCAGGTTAAGCAGACGGTGGTCGGCATCGGCAGCGCCGAGAAAAGCCAGGTGCAGCATATGGTGCGCACCCTGCTAAAACTGCCCGCCAACCCGCAGGCAGATGCGGCAGATGCGCTCGCCATCGCCATCACCCATTGCCACATCAGCCAGAACGCGACACAGATGAGCGAGTCGCGGCTTAATCTGGCAAGAGGGCGGTTAAGATAAATCAGGCTGGATATCTATCCAGCCTTTTTTATATGATAGCCTTATCTTCCTCACGCATCCCTGCGTGAACCTCAGGAAACATTTTTAGCCGCTAACCGCAGGAGCGTATTGTGATAGGCAGACTCAGAGGCATCGTTCTGGAAAAGCAACCCCCGCTGGTATTACTGGAAGCGGGCGGTGTCGGTTATGAAGTGCATATGCCGATGACCTGCTTTTATGAGCTCCCGGAGACGGGGCAGGAAGCGGTGGTGTTTACCCATTTCGTGGTGCGTGAAGATGCGCAACTGCTGTTTGGCTTCAATAATAAGCAGGAGCGCACTTTGTTCCGCGAATTAATCAAAGTGAACGGCGTTGGCCCGAAACTGGCGCTGGCGATCCTTTCCGGTATGTCTGCCCAGCAGTTCGTCAACGCCGTCGAGCGCGAAGAGCCCGCGGCGCTGGTGAAGCTGCCGGGTATCGGCAAAAAAACCGCCGAGCGCCTGGTCGTGGAAATGAAAGACCGCTTCAAAGGCCTGCATGGCGATCTGTTTACCCCGGCTGCCGATCTGGTGCTTACGTCGCCTGCCAGCCCGGCCAAAGACGACGCCGAAGCGGAAGCCGTTGCCGCGCTGGTGGCATTGGGTTATAAACCGCAGGAAGCGAGCCGTATGGTAAGCAAACTGGCGCGTCCTGATGCGGACAGCGAAACCCTTATCCGCGAAGCATTACGCGCGGCATTGTGAGGTAACGGATGATAGAAGCAGACCGCCTGGTTTCCGCTGCGAACATAACCCAGGAAGAGATCATAGACCGGGCCATTCGTCCGAAGCTGCTGGAAGAGTATATCGGCCAGCCGCAGGTGCGTTCGCAGATGGAGATCTTTATCCAGGCGGCCAGGCTGCGCGGCGATGCGCTGGATCACTTACTGATTTTCGGCCCGCCGGGGCTGGGTAAAACCACGCTGGCTGGCATCGTGGCCAATGAGCTGGGCGTTAATCTGCGCACCACCTCCGGCCCGGTGCTGGAAAAAGCCGGCGATCTCGCCGCCATGCTCACCAACCTTGAACCGCACGACGTGCTGTTTATTGACGAAATTCACCGCCTGTCGCCGATGGTCGAAGAGGTGCTGTATCCGGCGATGGAAGATTACCAACTGGATATCATGATTGGCGAAGGCCCGGCGGCCCGTTCCATCAAAATCGACCTGCCGCCCTTTACCCTGATTGGCGCAACGACCCGCGCCGGATCGCTGACGTCGCCGCTGCGCGACCGTTTCGGCATCGTGCAGCGGCTGGAGTTTTATCAGGTGGCGGATTTGCAGCACATCGTTAATCGCAGCGCCCAGCATATGGGCCTGGATATGAGCAACGAGGGCGCGCTGGAAGTGGCTAAGCGCGCGCGCGGCACGCCGCGTATCGCCAACCGGCTGCTGCGCCGGGTGCGGGATTTCGCTGAGGTGCGCCATAACGGGATGATTTCCCAGGACGTGGCGTCCCAGGCGCTGGATATGCTTAACGTTGACGCCGAAGGCTTCGACTATATGGACCGCAAGCTGCTGCTGGCGATTATCGATAAGTTCTTCGGCGGGCCGGTAGGGCTGGATAACCTGGCGGCAGCGATTGGCGAAGAGCGGGAAACCATTGAGGATGTGCTGGAGCCCTTCCTGATCCAGCAGGGCTTTTTACAGCGCACGCCGCGTGGCCGTATGGCGACGACGCGCGCCTGGCAGCATTTCGGGATCACCCCTCCGGCGATGCCGTGAGGTAACAAGGGCGGACATTTCCGCCCTTTTTTGTTATGCCGCGCTTTTCTTCATCATGGTGAGAATAAACATCAGCGCCGCCGCCAGCACCACCGATGGGCCTGCGGGCGTGTCGTAAAACGCCGAGAACGTCAGCCCGCCAGTCACGGCGATCATGCCGATAATCACCGCAATACCCGCCATCTGCTCCGGAGTGCGGGCAAAACGCCGCGCGGTAGCCGCCGGAATAATCAGCAGCGACGTGATAATCAGCGCCCCGACAAACTTCATCGCAACGCCAATCGTTAACGCCGTGACCAGCATCAGCAGCATTTTCACACGCTGGAGCTTAACGCCGTCGACAAAGGCCAGGTCCGGGCTGATGGTCATTGCCAGCAGGCTGCGCCACTGCCACGCCAGCACCGCGATCACAATCGCCACCCCAATGGCGATGGAAATAATGTCCGCCGGGGTGACCGACAGCAGATCGCCAAACAGATAGGCCATTAAATCCACCCGGATATTGGACATCAGGCTCACCACCACCAGGCCCAGCGACAGCGCGCTGTGGGCCATGATCCCCAGCAGGGTATCAATCGCCAGGTGCGGACGTTTTTCCAGAATCACTAACCCCACCGCCAGCAGCAGCGTCACGGCGATCACCGCATAAAACGGATTGACGTTCAGCAGCAGACCAAAGGCGACGCCCAGCAGCGAGGCGTGGGCGAGGGTATCGCCGAAGTAGGACATGCGCCGCCAGACCACAAATGAACCCAGCGGGCCTGCGGCGCAGGCGAGCAGCATCCCGGCAAACCAGCCGGGCAATAATAATTCAATCATGAGTGACCGTTTCCCCGACGCAGGACAATCCGACCCTGAAGGTCGTGGCGATGATTATGATGGTGGCGATAGATGCCCAGTTGTTCCGCGCCGCGCGGGCCGAACATTGAAATAAATTCCGGGTGCATCGACACCACTTCCGGCGTGCCGGAGCAGCAGATATGGTGATTCAGGCACAGCACGTCGTCGGTTTTCGCCATCACCAGATGCAAATCGTGGGACACCATCAGCACCGCGCAATCCAGCTCGCAGCGCAGTTTGTCGATCAGATCGTACAGCGCCACCTGGCCATTGACGTCCACGCCCTGGGTTGGCTCATCCAGCACCAGCAACTGCGGCTGATTGAGCAGCGCCCGCGCCAGTAAAACGCGCTGGTTTTCACCGCCAGATAATTTTTGCATCGGCGCATCGATCAGATGCCCGGCCTGCACGCGCTTGAGCGCGGGTAGAATATCCTGCTTGCGCGCGCCGGGGCGCAGGCGCATAAAGCGGCTCACCGTCAGCGGCAGGGTGGCATCGAGGTGCAGCTTTTGCGGCACATAACCGATGCGCAGGTTGCGGTCGCGCTTGATCACCCCTTCGTCGGGTGCTACCAGCCCTAATACCACGCGCACCAGCGTGGATTTCCCTGCGCCATTCGGGCCGAGCAGCGTCAGGATCCGGCCCGGCTTCAGGCCGAGCGACACGTCAGACAGCACGCGGCGCTGCCCAAACGAGACGGAGACATTTTCCAGTGAAACTAAATTCGTCATGAGAAATTAAGCGTTGCAGAAGTTATCGAATGTTATAATATCACATTCCCGAGCCGATTAACGACGGATAGTTAAATAATGTTACATAAAAAGACGTTTCTTTGCGCTGCACTTTCAGCAGCCGTATGGGGTGGAGTTGTGGCAAACGCGCAGGCGGCGGTCGTCGCTTCGCTTAAACCTCTTGGATTTATCGCTTCAGCCATTGCCGATGGCGTGACTGATACAGAAGTATTACTTCCCGATGGTGCCTCCGAGCATGATTATGCGCTGCGCCCGTCTGATGTAAAACGCTTACAAAACGCGGACTTAGTTGTCTGGGTTGGCCCGGACATGGAAGCCTTTATGCAGAAGCAGGTCAGCCAGTTCCCGGAGCAAAAAAAGGTCACCATGGGCGAATTGCCCGACGTGAAACCGCTGCTCATGAAAGGTGAAGATCATGACCATGACGACGAACACGGGCACGATCATGGCGCTGAAAACGGTGACCACGATCACCATCACGGTGAATATAACATGCATATTTGGCTTTCGCCTGAGATCGCGCGGGCTTCAGCGGTTGCAATCCATGGAAAATTAGTGGAACTTATGCCGCAAAGTAAGGCCAAACTAGACGCCAATCTGCAGCACTTTGAGGCACAATTAGCCCAAACCGATAAGCAGGTTCGCGATGAGCTGGCACCGTTGAAAGGGAAGGGGTATTTCGTTTTTCATGACGCCTACGGCTACTATGAAAAACATTACGGTCTTACGCCCCTGGGTCACTTTACCGTTAACCCTGAAATCCAGCCTGGTGCGCAGCGTTTACATGAAATCAGAACACAGTTGGTTGAGCAAAAAGCAACCTGCGTTTTTGCTGAGCCACAATTCAGGCCAGCGGTAATCGAAGCCGTTGCCAGGGGGACGTCTGTTCGTATGGGAACACTCGATCCGCTGGGAACTGAGGTGAAATTGGGCAAGGACAGCTATAGCGACTTCCTGACCCAGTTGGCAAACCAGTATGCGAGCTGCCTGAAAGGAGATTAACGAGGAAGTGAATACGTGCAACAGATAGCCCGCTCTGTCGCCCTGGCATTTAACAACCTGCCACGCCCCCATCGCGTGATGTTGGGGTCACTAACTTTTCTTACACTTGCGGTCGCCGTCTGGCGACCGTACATCTATCACCCCGAAGCTGCCCCGATTGTCAAAACCATTGAGCTTGAGAAGAGCGAAGTGCGTTCCCTGCTGCCCGAAGCGAGTGAGCCTATCGATCAGGCCCCGCCGGAAGAAGATGAGTCCATCCCGCAGGACGAGCTTGATGATAAAACCGCAGGCGAAACCGGGGTTCACGAATATGTGGTTTCTACCGGCGATACCCTGAGCAGCGTACTGAACCAGTACGGCATTGATATGGGGGATATCAGCACTCTGGCGAACGTCGATAAAGACCTGCGTAATTTAAAAATCGGTCAGCAAATCTCCTGGACCTTAACCCCGGAAGGCGAACTGCAACGCCTGACCTGGGAGATGTCGCGCCGTGAAACCCGCACCTACGATCGCGTCGACGGCGGGTTCAAAATGAGCAGTGAAATCGCCGAAGGCGACTGGGTGAACAATGTGCTGAAAGGCACCGTGGGCGGCAGCTTTGTCGCCAGCGCCAAAGACGCCGGATTAACCAGCAGCGAAATCAGCGCGGTGATCAAAGCCATGCAGTGGCAGATGGACTTCCGCAAGCTGAAAAAAGGCGATGAGTTCTCGGTGCTGATGTCGCGCGAAATGCTCGACGGTAAACGCGAGCAGAGCCAGTTGCTGGGCGTGCGTTTACGCTCCAGCGGCAAAGATTACTACGCGGTGCGCGCGGAAGACGGGAAATTCTACGACCGTAACGGTTCCGGGCTGGCGAAAGGCTTTATGCGTTTCCCGACGGTAAAACAGTTCCGCGTCTCTTCCAACTTTAACCCGCGCCGCCTCAATCCGGTGACGGGCCGCGTCGCCCCGCACAGAGGCGTGGACTTCGCGATGCCGCAGGGTACGCCGGTGCTGGCGGTAGGGGATGGCGAAGTGGTTGTCGCCAAACGCAGCGGCGCGGCAGGGTACTACGTCGCCGTGCGTCACGGTCGCACTTACACCACGCGCTATATGCACCTGAAAAAGCTGCTGGTGAAACCGGGCCAGAAGGTGAAACGCGGCGATCGCATCGCGCTGTCGGGCAACACCGGCCGCTCTACCGGTCCGCACCTGCATTTCGAAATGTGGATCAACCAGCAGGCGGTGAATCCGCTGACGGCTAAACTGCCGCGCTCTGAGGGCCTGACCGGTAAAGACCGTTCGGATTACCTGGCGCAGGTCAAAGAAGTGGTCCCGCAGCTGCGTTTTGATTAATCCTGCCGTTCAGGACAAAGCCGACCTCCCTCCGGGCGTCGGCTTTTCTTTTGTCTCACGCGCCATCAGACGCTAAAATAACGGATTATTTTGCCCATTCTGTTGGGCGCCAGACGGAAAAGGGCATGGAAAAAAGAACTCACCACGAATTTATTCCCACATTTAAAAACGAATTTTTTCATCCGCGCTACTGGGGAGCCTGGTTGGGGATTGCCGCTATCTCTGCGATGGCGCTAACGCCCCCCGCGCTTCGCGATCCGTTACTGGCAACGCTGGGCCGGATAGGCGGTCGGTTTGGTAAAAGCGCCCGTCGTCGCGCGCGTATCAATCTGCTTTATTGTTTCCCTGAATATTCTGAAGAAAAACGCGAAGCCATCATCGATAAGATGTTTGAAACCGCGCCGCAGGCGATAGTCATGATGGCTGAGCTGGCGATTCGCGACCCTAAAAAGGTTATGCCGCGGGTTAACTGGCAGGGCGCGGAAATACTCGAAACGTTCCGTCAGAACAACGAAAACGTTATTTTCCTGGTGCCTCATGGCTGGGGCGTGGATATTCCCGCGATGTTGCTCTCCTCTCAGGGGCAAAAAATGTCGGCAATGTTTCATAACCAGCAAAACAAACTGATTGATTACTGCTGGAACCGCGCCAGAAGACGCTTCGGCGGCAGTATCCACGCCCGTAACGATGGTATAAAGCCGTTTATCACCGCGATTCGCAAAGGTTATTGGGGGTATTATCTGCCGGACCAGGACCACGGCGCGGAGCACAGCGAGTTTGTCGATTTCTTTGCGACCTATAAAGCGACATTGCCTGCCATAGGACGCATGATGAAAGTGTGCCGTGCGCGCGTGGTGCCGCTGTTCCCGGTCTATAACGCCAAAACCCACTGTCTCGACGTGTATATCCGCCCGCCGATGGACGATCTTAACGACGCCGACGATCGCACCATTGCCCGGCGCATGAATGAGGAAGTGGAGATTTTTGTTCGCCCCCATCCTGAGCAATATACCTGGATCCTGAAATTGCTGAAAACGCGTAAAGAAGGGGATATTGAACCTTACAAACGCAAGGATCTGTGGCCGAAAAAGAGATAGCGCCTGAACTGATGCCGGGCTCATCAGGCGACCGGCATCGTCATCAGGGGATTAGCGGGCTGTCTGCTCTTTCAACTGCGCCGCAAAACGCTGTTGAGACTGCGCGACATAACGTTGTAACCCCTCGCGATCGATAAACGCCTCTTTATCGCCCGCCGCCAGGCGGGCCATTTTCCCGGCCAGATCAAAACGCTCCCCTTTATTGGCAACAAAGATATCAACATGCTGCGCAGCCAGTATGCGGAAACTGCGCTCAATATCTTCAGTAAGGGTCGGATAATTTTTATTATCGACCAGGTCATAGCCTGGCGTGGCAAGGCTATCGGCATAAATCATTGTCTTCCCATCCGCAAGGGTAACTAACCATGAGGTGCTGCCTGGCAGATGGCCCGGCGTCAGTAACGCCTTGATGGTTACGTCGCCCAGACGCAGGACATCGCCGTCCTCAACAAGGATATCGGTCTTTACGGGAGGAAACGGCAGGGCATCCCCCAGCGCAAAATCATCTTTGCCACCACGCGCCATCTGTTCGGCATTGGGTCGGCTGGCGACCAGCTTCGCGCCGCTCCACGCTTTGAGCCTGGCAATGCCTCCGGCCTGGTCGAGCCTGGCGTGGCTATTGAGGATCAGGCGGATGTCCGCAATATGAAAGCCCAGGGCGCGGATGTTTTGCCGGATCTGCGCGGCGCTGGCATCCAGCGCGCCGTCGATCAGCACGTGCCCCTTGGGCGTGGCGATCAGCACCGAGGACAAGTTTTCAGTGCCTACATACCAGACGCTCTCTGCAATCCGGAACGGTTTCACCGGTTTTGCCCAGTCAACGAACAGCGAGTAGGGGGGCGCATCCGCCAGCGGTTGGTTGGGATCCAGCGCGGCGTGGCTGGTAAAAGAACTAAACGACATCAGGCAGGCCATCATTAATGCGGAACGTTTCATAACTTCTCCTTTTAATAAGGAGCCGAAGTATAATGAGCATAAATTTAATAAGGTGCAATTGAGTCTCTTATCAGTGAATATCCTGCAACTGGATTTAAATCTCCTCAAAGTGCTGTACGTGATGTTAACCACCGGCTCTACCAGCCTGACGGCAAAGCAACTGGGCCTGAGCGCTTCTGCCGTTAGCCACGCGCTCAACCGGCTGCGGGAATCGCTGGACGATCCGCTGTTTCGTCGCGAAGGTAACCAGCAGGTTCCCACCTTGTTCGCTCTGAGTCTGAAAGAAAAACTGGTTCCGCTGTTCGTCTCGCTGAATGAAGAATTATTTAGCGAAGAAGCTCACGACCAGCGCCGGTTTCGTGTGGCGTTGCCACCCGCGCTTAATGTGCTGCTGACGCCGGAACTGGCGCGTCGCGGCCAGAGTGCCGATGCGGTAATTGAGTGCGTACCGTTTGAACGCCGTGCCTGGCGCGATGAGCTGGTCGAAGGGAAAGTCGATTTGGTGATTGCCGTAGGGGATCATCAACAGCAGCTCAGCGCCCTGCATTATGAACGGGTCGGCAGCACGCGGCTGATTGTGGCGTACGGTCCACCGTTACTGAAGCGAATGAAAGGGCGGGAGAGCATCGATTTTTCAGCGCTTCAGGACTTCAACCATTTTTACTGCCACCCCTGGCCGCAGGCGATCAACGAACTGGACCGGCAGCAGGCGCGCGAAGGCGTGGCGCGGCATCTGGCTTTTATCTGTCAGGATTACAGCCAGCTTGCCCCGGCGCTGCGCAGCGCGCCGCTCCTTGCGGTGATCCCGACGCCCTGGTTCGCCACGCTGGTGGATAAAGCGCAAATTTCTACCCTGCCGCTGGAGGGGTTTCAGGCGCAGGGAAATCTGTTTTTGCAGTACCGAAAATCTACCGTAGCGTGGAAGCAAACAATAATAACCGGGCTGAAACAGGTGTTATCCCGCTATTATCTGCGCTAATGTCATTGTGGCCGGTCAGTTATTAACCGGCATTTTGTTAACCCGCCATTTCGCTATTTTGCTGATCGATGCGCTTATTCGCCTCGCCGCTTTCATTCAGCGCTTTGCTGGCGGCTTTTTCAGCATGTGCGGCGCTGTAGGCGGCTAAATGTCCTATTACGATGGCATAAATACTCATTAAAGAAACCCACAGAATACTGTCTTTCCACCATATTAATGTGGGTATTGTCAGCGCCGCCCATACCAGCGCCAGCGTCAGATGAAATTTAGCCATTCTGCTGGCCGTCATTTTTACTCGCATAGTCTTTTCCCGCTACAACACGTGCCCAAAATATGTACTCATTATCTGTCTGCTTATTGGCATTAAACCTTCAATGTGAATTATCCTTTCGGGTTATTTTATCATCAGGACTGACGCCAGATATAAGCGTAGTCGCGATATCTAAAGGTGAAGGTTTATTTTTGTTACACAATGTACAGTGACGGCCATAATTATCAGGGAGATGAGATAATTATGTTATGAGAAAAATACGATATATTTCTGAGGAGAGATTGTCGGCAAGTAACAGAAAGTTGCCCCGTCTTTCCGGGGCAACGGTGATTATAAATAGGTTTTCAGTAACGCTTCGAGGCTATTCTGGTCGGCGGCAAATAACCGGATCCCTTCTGCCAGTTTTTCGACCGCCATGGCATCCTGATGATGTTGCCAGAAAAATTCCGCTTCGCTTATCGCAGCCGGTTTTGGCTGCACGTCGCCGTGATAAGCCAGTGGGGAAGGCACGGGCGCGTCGCTTTCTTTCAGCTTCGCCAGCAGTTGTGGTGAGACGGTCAGACGATCGCAGCCGTTGAGCGCCAGCACCTGCTCTGGCGTACGGAAGCTGGCACCCATAACCACCGTCTGGTAATCGTGCTGTTTGTAAAACTGATAGATCTTGCGTACCGACTCCACGCCGGGATCGTTATCGGGAGTAAAAACCGTGTCCGGCTGGTTTTTTTTGTACCAGTCGTAGATGCGGCCCACAAACGGCGAAATTAAAAATACGCCTGCATCGGCACAGGCTCTGGCCTGGGCGAAAGAGAACAGCAGCGTCAGGTTACAGTGAATACCCTCTTTTTCCAGCACGCTGGCGGCGCGGATGCCCTGCCAGGTAGCGGCCAGTTTAATTAACACGCGGTCTTTGCCGATGCCTTTCTCTTCATACAGCGCTATCAGTTGCCGCGCTTTATTGATGCTGGCTTCGGTGTCGTAAGAGAGCCGGGCATCCACTTCGGTCGAGATGCGCCCGGGGACGCTTTTGACTATCAGCGCCCCGATGCTGACCGCCAGATAATCCGCGATAGCGGAGGGCCTGGCCTCGCCGCTACTGGCGCGTGATTTCACCGTCGCCACCGCGTCTTCCACCAGCTTCTGATATTGGGGAAGCTGCGCCGCTTTATAGATTAGCGACGGATTGGTCGTGGCGTCTTCGGGTTGATAAGTGGTAATACTGTCAATATCCCCGCTGTCAGCGACAATCACCGTGTGCTGCTTTAATTGCTCAAGCTGATTCATACTGATACCTGTTATTTATCTTCATTAATAAGGAGGGGCCCTCTCCTTATTGTCACATTACGCTTATTTTGCCTGAGCGACCCGCGAGGTCAGGCCAGGCATATTAAAGCACTCGGCTTCATTCTGGATCATGTCTTTAATTTTATTCACCACATAACGCTCCGGCTCCACGCCGAAGGATTTCAGATTGGCAAAGAGGGTTTGCATCTCTTTTACCACGTCCGGTTTTTCATAGTTATAGTGGCCGCTGAGTTCGAGGATCTCTTTCAGTAATTCCGGTTCACTAAAGATCTGCTCTTCGGTTTTATTTTTATGCTCGTCGGTCATCCATTTTTCCCATTTGTGGCTGAGTACGCATTCACGGGTCAAAACGGTTTTGAAATTCGATGCCGATTTAATAAAGCCTTTCGCCGCCAGGTCTTTTTCAACTTCCGCCAGTTTGAGATAGGCACGAGTTTCGATGGTGCCGTAAGCCGGCGCGACATTCATGGCGGTAATGCCAAGACCCGGATGCTTCAGCAGGATCTCGTCAGGCAGATAGTCGCCGTTATGCTCCTTCAGGCCCACGCCGTGGCGGGTGCTGATGGCGGAAAGCTCTGCGGACTGTTTGTCGTTAAAGTTGCCGACGTTTTTGGTCAGGCGGGTCAGCGTGCCGGTCTGGCCGACGATAAACAGCGGCTGCGGCAGGCCTTCGGCAGACAGGCGCTTGTTCAGCTCCACGATAAAGCCTTCATAGGCGCTGATATCGGTCAGGCCGCCGTTGGTCTCTTCGGTGCCCACTTCATAGAAGAATTCTTTCAGGTTATTGGCTTTACGGTACTCTTCGCAGAAACGGATCAGCTCGACGGTGCGGCTCAGCACCAGTTCGATGTCGATCACTTTCCCGACCACATACGGGTCTTTGGTCGGGTCGATGTGCAGCAGATCGAAACCGGCATCCATATCCACCTGATAAGAGCGGCGCGCCAGCGCCATGGCTTCGGCTTCCGGGATGTGGTCTTTACGCTCTTTATCGCGCTGCCACGGGCCGCCGTGGTCGCGACACAGGAAATAATCGCCGTCGAAACCGACTTTTTCCGCCATCGCTTTCAGATCGGCGGCGAAGCGGAACTGATCCCAGTTATTCACATAGCCCGCGCCAAATTCATCAGCGTCCACCTGGTTGCGGCTGGCAATAAACATCAGCGGAAGATCTTTTTCTTTGCCTAATTCAAAACACGCCTGAATAAGGGCCGGCGACATCGGGCCAATACCTAGCATCGTGGATTTACCCCCGTTCACAATATAATCCACGTACTGCTTCATTGTATTTTTCATGATAACTCCTTAGACGTTTTTGATATCTGAAGTGACAGGTTTTTTAACGGCTTCTTTTTTCACCGCATCGTTAATATTCGGACGTAATACGTGCAGACAAATCGCCGTGACAATAACGCCAATAGCCATATCGATGACGTACCACATTGGGGCTTTATTCACGCCCGCCAGTACAATTAATCCGCCGTGCGGGACCATACATTCCACGCCGTGCAGCATCGCCAGACCGGCACCGACGGCGCTGCCGATAATGATTGAGGGCAAAACGGTTTTAAGATTTTTAACGGCGAACGGGATCGCGCCTTCGGTAATACCGATAAAGCCCATAAAGGCGGCGGAGGAGCCCATGCGTTTTTCGTCCTCCGCCCATTTGCGGTGCGAAATATAGGTCGAAAGCGCAATGCCCAGCGGCGGGATAGCGCAGGCGATACGGTACGCGCCGTTCGGGCCATAAATCCCTTCGGCCATCAGCGCCAGGGTGAATGCGGTAGCGGTTTTATTCACCGGCCCGCCCATATCAAAGGCCGCCATCGCGCCGAGGATCAGCCCCAACACCAACCCGCTGCCGCCCTGCATATTGGAGAGCATCGCCACCAGCCATTTCATCGCCACCCCAATCGGGCCGATCAGCACATACAGATACAGCATCCCCACCAGGCAGGTCGACACGATAGGGATGATCAGGATTGGCATCACCGGCATCAGCGACTTGCCGACTTTCCAGGTTTTAATCCACTTAGCGACATAGCCGCTCAGGATGCCGAGCAGCATGGCGCCAAGAAAGCCAGTCACTACTCGGTCATCGCCCAGCGGGGTGCTGGCCATAAAACCGGTGATCAAACCCGGCGTCAGGCCCGGCTTCCCGGCAATGGAGTAAGCGATATACGCGGCGAGCACCGGGATCATCATCCCCAGGCCCGCGCTGCCGATAGCGCCGAGGTTCAGTAAAAACGGATTGGTAACCACAATCCCTTTACCCGGCACGGCTTCACCGCCCACCAGCGACAGCGATAAACAAATCCCGCCCACCACCACCACCGGCATCATATAAGAGACGCCGGTGCTGAATGCCTTAATTAATTCGTCTTTAATGGCTTTCATATTATTCGACATATTCTATTCCTCGCTTCCCGTTTATTGACGCAGCAGGCGAGACCGTGCGTAGGCCTCGCGCCTGAGTGCGAAAATAACGGGTTCACAGAAAGCTAATTAACGTTGTGCGGCACGAGTATTTTAAATATTACCGTGCAAGCTGTTCCGCTTTATTAATAATGGCCGCCGGATCGCGGATCACTTCCGCCGGATTTAATGAAATTACCCGACCCGCGTCTTCCATTTCTTCAAAACGTTCCACGCCTTCGATGCCAATCGCCACCGCCAGAATAACCACATCCGCCCCGGCAATCTCGTCTTCGCTTAATTCGTTTTCAATCCCCATTCCGCCCTGGGTTTCGACTTTAACTTCATAGCCACGTTTTTTGCATTCCTGCTCAATCGCTTCTTGCGCCATATAGGTATGAGCAACACCGGTAATGCAGGCTGCGACGCCGACAATTTTCATAATTAACTCCTGAATGTTGAGATGACTTTAAATATTTAATGTTTGGATCATCAGGTTGTAGAGTACCGTGACGTTTGCGGCATGTTTTATTTCATGGCGAAAATCCTCTTTCATCAGTTTCCGGGCCAGGGTGGAAAAATATTTCATGTGCTCATTCGGATCGGCAGATTTACTGACCGTCAGCATAAACACGGTTTCCACCTGCTGGTCGCCCCAGGTAATAGGTTGAGCGAGCGTCGCCATACTGATGGTGGAATGATCAATATGGTCGGATTTGGTATGCGGAATAGCGAAGCCATAGCCCACGGCGGTAGAAAATGAATCTTCCCGCGCCCAGATATCGTCACACAGCCGATCGCGATTATCGGTGCGATGATGCAGCCAGAGGTTATCGGTCATCATCTTAATCACTTCGTTTTTATCGCTGGCGTCGAGGCCGCAGAGGATAAACTCCGGTGCCAGAATCGGCTTTTTGCTGGCGGGCTTCACGTCCGGCGTTTGCAGCGCGGCTTTCACGTCCGCTGAAGATTTCAGCGCGATAATCTGCTGCGCCAGCTGCTGGCAGCGGGCGTAATCCAGTTCACGCAGCGCGTGTTTGACGGCGGGAATGGCGGTGCCGCTCATGCTGAGTTCGTCAAAGCCCATACCGGTAAACAGCGGCAGAAAATCTTTGCTGGCACCCAGTTCGCCGCAGATGCCGATCCATTTTCCGGCGCGGTGCACTTCGTCTGCGGCGTAACGCATGGCGCGTAAAAATGACGGTGCGTAATTGTTGTAAACCGCCGCCACCTGGGAATTCCCCCGGTCGGCGGCAAAGAAGTACTGGGTCAGATCGTTGCTGCCAACGCTGAAAAAGTCGGCGTGTTCAGCGATTTCCGGGATAGCGAAGATCACCGACGGGACTTCCAGCATCACGCCCAGCGCGATAGCGTCATCGAAGGGGAGGCCCTCGGCGCGCATCATCTGCTTAACGCTCTCCAGCATCTCGCGACACCAGATCACCTCATCCACGTGAGAAATCATCGGGATCATGATTCTGGCGTTGCCCATGGCGGAGGCGGTAAGAATCGCTTTTAGCTGCATGGCAAACAGCTCGCGATAGTGCGGATAGGTACGCACCGCGCGAAATCCCAGGAACGGGTTCTCTTCTTCGCCGATACGCAGGTAGTCCACCGGCTTGTCGCCGCCGATATCAAAAGTGCGGAAGATCACCGGCTTGCCCCCGGCACAGGCCATCACCCGGGTATACAGCTCCGCCAGCTCGGGATAATCCGGCGGCGTTTCCCGGTCCATAAACGACATTTCGGTACGGAACAACCCAACGCCCTCCGCGCCATTGCGGAACGCCGCTTCGGCTTCCGCCAGGCTGGCGATATTGGCGGCAATTTCCACGCGCTGCCCGTCGCAGGTGGCGGCCGGTTGGTGCACCGTGGTCAGCATTTGCTGCTGCATCTTTTCCTGCACCGCCATTTCATGACGGTAATAGCGCAGCACCTGCTCATCCGGCGCGGTGATTAAAATGCCTGGATTGCCGTCGATAATAATGTCCCGCTGCGGCGCCAGCGCGAGGCGGGTAAAATCGATATCCGTCAGGGTAGGGATGCCCAGTGAACGGGCAAGGATCGCGGTATGCGACGTTTTCCCGGTAGAGGAGAGCACCATGCCTGCCAGCCACTGCTTATTAATGGCGAGGAATTTACTCGGCGTCAGGCTGTCGGCCAGAATGATTGACGGTTGGGTCAGTTCAAGGCTGTTTTGCGGCAAAGCCTCCGCGCCATAAATCGCGGTTAACAGCTGGGTGGTAATATCCAGCACGTCGAGGGTGCGCTCTTTAATATATTTACTGGACGATCGATTCAGAATATCGCATAAATCTATCGCCGCCCGAATAATAGCCGACCAGCTATTTTCGCCATTGTCAATATACCCACAAGTCGCCCGCTGAAATTCCGCGTCGGTAAGAATGGATATATGCGCCTGAATAATATCATGCTCAACGCCCTGTTTTATTTCCAGCGCAGCGCGCTTTTCTTCTTTTAACGCCTCCAGCCCGTCGATAAGGTGAATCTTTTCCTGCGCGGCGGGGGCGATGTGACCCGGATTGCGCGCGAATAACTCGTCAAATGTCAGGCTCTGGATCATGACCGGCCTGGCGATAGCTACGCCGCCGCTGATGCGTGAGCCCTGAATAAAACTCAGCCGGGTTTCCCGCAGCGAGCGCGGCAGATAGCCATTTGGCGCAGGGATCTCTTCCTGCGGCGCAGTTTCATAGCCGGGCAGCTTTTTTAATAACGCCGCGAGCTGAGACGCAGCCTGGCGGGCATCTTCGCCCTCAAGCGTAATGTCGCAAATATCATTAAATAACGTATCGGTCGCTACAATTGATAGGGCGCTTTTGGCGCTGCCCTCCAGGCCGGTACGCTTATTTTTCCAGCGCACGTTAGCCTGAAAAGAATTACACAGACGTTCGATATGTCCTGCCGGTCTGGCGTGAATACCATCCCTGAGATCGCACTGATACGTTATTATTTCTGACATAACCACTCCCAAAAACGGTAATCGAATACGAATTAAATTTTTTGAGTAAACAGGCTGTGCTGCATTTCATGGTTATATCCTTTATCGTTATCGCCGTTGTTTGAATAGAAAAAAAGTGACCTTTACAGGAAATAAATTTCCGACGCCGTGTTTTGTGATCGCAGTCATGAAATTAATTTGCTATACCAGAAGATGTCGAAATTACTATTAATACGCGTTTATTGATATTTATTCGCCAGCGAGCCCTGAGGTACAAAATAAATAACGCTATTTTTGTACCCGGATGGTGAGCATTATGCAGTTTCGCGGATTGCTATTTGATTTAGACGGCACCCTGGTTAACTCGCTGGATTTTGTCGAACGCGCCTGGCGCGCCTGGGCAAATAACAAGGGGCTGGACGAGCAGGCGGTTTGCGATTTTTTGCACGGCAAACCGGCGGTCAGTACGCTGCGCCACTTTATGCCCGACGCCAGCGACGCGGTGATAAACACCGAATTTTTGCTTCTGGAGGCCTATGAGGTCCGTCATGCCGTGGGCATGACGCCCGTGTCTGGCGCGGTGGCGTTTCTTCACCAGCTCAATGCCCTTGGCGTGCCCTGGGGGATTGTCACCTCGGGCTCGCTGAAAGTGGCCTCCGCCCGCATCCGCCATGCCGGTTTACCGTTTCCCGCCGCGCTGGTCACCTGTGAAAGTATTCGGCACGGCAAACCCCACCCCGAACCGTTCTTACTGGGCGCGCAAAAGCTCAGTTTACCGGCGTCCTGCTGCATCGCCTTTGAAGACGCTTACGCGGGCCTGCTGTCTGCCCGGGAAGCGGGCTGCGCCGTGGTTGACGTCCGGACGCCGCAGTCGGTGGCGCACGATGTGGATACGCACGCCACCCTCGTTCATTACTGCGACCTCGCCATCACCCCTCTGGGCGGGGGCGAATTTTTCCTCAAGTTTTAGCAATGGAGTTGACTATGCCTTCCAGAAAGACCCTGGCGAATGCCATTCGTTTTCTCAGTATCGACGCAGTACAGAAAGCCAAATCCGGTCACCCGGGCGCCCCGATGGGCATGGCTGACATTGCCGAA
>NZ_JAAATR010000081.1 GCF_009907385.1 Atlantibacter hermannii | reverse complement strand
ATCTATGGTCACTCCCGTTTTTGCAACACCGATTTTGACGACAAGTTGGCTTGCTTGAATCTATCCGGCGTCTGAATGGGATTTTATTCCCGCGCCTCGATGAGTTCCGCGCCTGATGAACCTCCAGAAAATATACGGCTTCAATGAGCCTTTCCGTTTTACAGGTTCCTCAACAGGCCGGTGGGCCGTTAGTATCATCAATATCAGTATTCGCAAAACCAGAT
>NZ_JAAATR010000080.1 GCF_009907385.1 Atlantibacter hermannii | reverse complement strand
AACTGGTGCAGTCGTCTTCTGAAAATGACACTGTTTGTATATAATCATGAAAAAATGGTGAGTAGAGTTTCAGGGTAACAGGGGATGCTTATGTCGGTTTTCCACAACTGGCTACTTGAGATCGCATGTGAGAATTACTTCGTCTACATCAAACGCCTTTCCGCCAACGATACCGGCGCAACAGGTGGTCACCAGGTAGGGCTTTATATCCCTTCAGGTATCGTTGAAAAACTCTTTCCGTCTATCAACCATACCCGTGAACTGAACCCTTCGGTTTTTCTCACCGCACATGTGTCATCGCATGATTGCCCTGACAGCGAAGCCAGGGCAATTTATTATAACAGCCGTCATTTTGGTAAAACCCGGAATGAAAAAAGGATTACCCGCTGGGGTAGAGGCAGCCCACTTCAGGATCCTGAAAATACAGGGGCTCTGACGCTCCTGGCTTTCAAGCTTGATGAGCAAGGGGGGGACTGTAAGGAAGTAAATATTTGGGTATGCGCCAGCACTGATGAAGAGGACGTCATTGAGACCGCTATTGGTGAAGTTATACCCGGAGCGCTTATATCCGGCCCCGCAGGACAGATTCTAGGCGGACTATCTCTACAGCAAGCGCCAGTAAATCATAAATATATTCTACCTGAAGACTGGCACCTGCGCTTTCCGTCGGGAAGTGAAATTATTCAGTATGCAGCCAGCCATTATGTGAAAAATTCCCTTGATCCGGATGAGCAACTTCTTGACCGCCGGCGCGTGGAGTACGACATATTTCTATTGGTTGAGGAACTGCATGTTCTGGATATCATCCGGAAAGGATTTGGCTCTGTGGATGAATTTATTGCGCTGGCCAATTCTGTCAGCAATCGCCGTAAATCCAGAGCCGGGAAGTCGCTGGAACTGCACCTGGAGCATCTATTCATTGAGCACGGCCTGCGACACTTTGCGACGCAGGCCATCACAGAAGGTAATAAAAAACCCGATTTCCTTTTCCCTTCCGCAGGGGCTTACCACGATACTGAGTTTCCCGTAGAAAATCTGCGCATGCTGGCAGTCAAGACTACCTGTAAGGATCGCTGGCGTCAGATACTGAATGAGGCCGATAAAATTCATCAGGTGCATCTGTTTACACTCCAGGAGGGAGTTTCTCTGGCTCAATATCGGGAGATGCGGGAGTCGGGTGTCAGATTGGTCGTGCCATCATCTCTGCACAAAAAATACCCGGAGGCGGTGAGAGCTGAGCTAATGACGCTAGGTGCGTTTATTGCTGAGCTGACAGGGCTTTACGCAGATATTCCATAGATTATCTCCCGGCATAAATACCGGGAGGAGCGATCAGATTCGTTCAACCTTGCACGAATCGGCATTAACCGCTTTCAGGATATAAGGTTCAAGCAGTTTGGCTACGGCTTCAAACACGGGCACCACTACGGAGTTACCGAACTGCCTGTACGACTGAGTGTCTGACACAGGAATGCGAAAAGGCCTGCCATCTACTTTTTCAAAACCCATAAGGCGCGCGCACTCTCGCGGAGTCAGCCTGCGGGGCCGATGCGCCTGATTTTCTTCGTTCGCGAAGTCTGTTTCACCTGTGGCCATATCCCAGCCACGGTCTATCAGAATTTCAGACCCGTCTTTGTGATAGCGAGCAGAAAGCGTACGGGCAATGCTTTCTTTATTTTCAGGATTAACGAGGCCAAAACCGAATCCGTTACCCTTAGCTGCGTGCTTTTTGGCGTAGTTATAGAGATACTCCCAGAGTTTCGGCGTCAGTATATATTTGCTGTCAACCACGGGTTCCAGCAGTTCGCCAAATGACGGACGCTGTTCCGGATAAAAACGACTAATATCGCGCAGGGTAAAGCCCTGGTGAATGTTCAGATCACGGCGGAAACCGACCAAAACGATACGTTCTCGGTGCTGAGGTAAAAAGTGCTTTCCGTCGATAACTTTAGGATCGTTTTTGCCCATCTCAGCTGCATCCGCAACTTCATAGCCCAGTTCGTCGAGGGTATCCATGATGACTTTAAAGGTTTTACCCTTGTCATGGCTCTTCAGGTTTTTAACGTTTTCAAGAACAAAGATGGCAGGTTTTTTTGCGCGGATAATACGCGCCACATCGAAGAAAAGCGTTCCCTGAGCCTCACATTCGAAACCATGCGCGCGCCCGAGCGAGTTTTTCTTGCTTACGCCCGCAAGGCTAAACGGTTGACAGGGGAAACCTGCTAGAAGTACATCATGATCCGGCACATGCTCATTAATGTAAGCATAGGCATCGTTTTCAGGTACTTCAGGTTTATCACTGAGCGTGACTTCACGAATATCGAGATTGAAAGTGTGTTCCTGAGCATCGTTAAACCAGTTAGCTTTATATGTGCGCACAGCCTCTTTATTCCATTCACTGGTAAAAACGCACTGGCCACCGATGGTTTCGAAGCCCTTCCGTATACCTCCAATCCCAGCAAACAGGTCAATAAACCGGAAGGCATAGTCAGGGTGATGTGCAGGCGCTTCCGGAAGCATTTTTCGTAGAAGTTCCTCTTCGGCTAACGTCAGCGTCTTAGGTGAGCACTTACCATTAATCCAGCGATTAAGAGTCTCGCGACTCCACTCATTTTTACCAACTTTTCTAAGCAGTTCAGCCACGTACTTCTGGTCATAGATTTCCAGCACCTGCCCGAGCAGCTTTTTATCATTTTCCTGTCGCAGTTGTTCTTCCGCTTCTGCTTTCTCAAGCAGATCCTGCGCCAGTAATTCAAATTCAGACATATTGCCTCCATTGGGTCTTATGGGTGAAACTGTATCACTCATTTGACCCAGATTGAATGTTTTTATCTGGATATTTAAACAGGTTTATTGTTAGGTAACGCACGTTGGCCACGCTGGAGCGTCTTCTGGGCCTGCTGTCGGCCTTTGAGGTCGTGGTATGGATGACGGATGGCTGGCCGCTGTATGAACCCCGCCTGAAGGGAAAGCTGCACGTTATCAGCAAGCGTTACACTCAGCGCATTGAGCGACATAACCTGAATCTGAGACAACATCTGGCAAGGCTGGGACGGAAGTCACTGTCGTTCTCAAAATCGGTGGAGCTGCATGACAAGGTCATCGGGCATTATCTGAACATAAAACACTATCAGTAAGTTGGAGTCATTACCGGTTCTCTTTGTCTTTTAGTGATTCTATAAACCTCATTACGTCTGAATATAAAAATCTATTATTTGATTTATGTGGCTCATGAGGTTGTGGGATGGTCTTGTTTTTGAATGTGCCAGTTTTCTTAATGGCAAAGATTAACTCACCTTCTGTTATTCCTAACATTTCAGCAAATGTTTTTGCTTCTATAGTTACTGACTTCATTTAATTAACTCTCATGGTATCGATTTTCTTTACCGGCATCTTTAACAATGGTGCTCGTTTCTAGTGTTGCTGCGGTACGCTTCATCATCGTCTGCGGGGCGGTTGCGATAGTGAAGGAGCTGCCGGGCGTGAGCAAATCTATCAGGCGCTGGCCGCTGATAATCTCCATCCGTTCACTGGCAATACTGACAGATTTTGAACCTGCGCCGGTTTTCCCGGTATGGCAAAACAGACCGCGACAGTTATGACGTTTAAGCAACTTCTCGAACTCCTGTACGTGCTGTAAAGCAATATGGCCGCGATAGCGTTTAGCCTGAATAAGATAGCGATATTTTCCTATTATTACCTGGCCGTCAATGCCTCCATCGCCGGTATAGCGTTTGTTTCTGATGGTTCTGAAGCCATGCGCTTCAAATCCTTCCAGCAACAGTTCTTCAAACACAAAAGGATCAATTTTCCTCAGGTAGTTAATTTTTTGGGCACTGTTGCAAAGTTAGCGATGAGG
>NZ_JAAATR010000008.1 GCF_009907385.1 Atlantibacter hermannii | reverse complement strand
GGATTGTGCAGTAGCGGCCATATTTTCGGGTTACCGTATGATTCGTTGTGTTGATATCACATTCCTGGAATGAACCACCATTACGACCTACTTTGCTGTGAGGACCAACATAAATAGCCATTCTAAGCTCCTTCGTCAGATAGTTGATTACCAGTATCTAAGTAGATTTTATTAATTTCTATATTTATCAATATCATAGTGTGCTTTGTTGGCTTTCCACATTGCGTCGATAAAATCCTCATATCTTGATGTAAGGAAA
>NZ_JAAATR010000079.1 GCF_009907385.1 Atlantibacter hermannii | reverse complement strand
AACCAGGGATTCACGGACACGATGCAGAGCCCGCATTGCCTGCTGAGATTCCGTTCTGGGCTGCACAAAACGCATAGACGGACGCGATGCAGCTTCACAAATAGCTTCGGCGTCGACAAAGTCGTTTTTATTGCTTTTAACGAACGGGCGGACAAATTGTGGTGATATCAGCTTTGGGGAATGCCCCAACTCTTCCAACTTGCGTGCCATAAAGTGAGAACCGCCACA
>NZ_JAAATR010000078.1 GCF_009907385.1 Atlantibacter hermannii | reverse complement strand
TCTAGGGAAGGTGCGAATAAGCAGGTCATTTCTTCCCAAGCTGACTCGCTGATTAAAATTTCGCGGATCTGGGCCGATTTTTTTCCCGCAAACACATCGAATCAGCCTATTTAGGCTATTTTTTCCACCATTTCTGGCGTTATTTCCGGTTTTTACTGAGATCTCTCCCACTGACGTATCATTTGGTCCACCCGAAACAGGTTGGCCAGGGTGAATAACATCGCCAGTTGGTTATCGTTTTTCAGCAGCCCCTTGTATCTGGCTTTCACGAAGCCGAACTGCCGCTTGATGATGCGAAACGGGTGCTCCACCTTGGCACGGATGCTGGCTTTCATGTATTCGATGTTGATGGCCGTTTTGTTCTTGCGCGGATGCTGCTTCAAGGTTTTTACCCTGCCGGGACGCTCGGCGATCAGCCAGTCCACATCCACCTCGGCCAGCTCCTCGCGCTGTGGCGCTCCTTGGTAGCCGGCATCGGCTGAGACAAATTGCTCCTCTCCATGAAGCAGATTACCCAGCTGATTGAGGTCATGCTCGTTGGCCGCGGTGGTGACTAGGCTGTGGGTCAGGCCACTCTTGGCATCGACACCAATGTGGGCCTTCATGCCAAAGTGCCACTGATTGCCTTTCTTGGTCTGATGCATCTCCGGATCGCGTTGCTGCTCTTTGTTCTTGCTAGAGCTGGGTGCCTCAATGATGGTGGCATCCACCAAAGTGCCTTGGGTCATCATGACGCCTGCTTCGGCCAGCCAGCGATTGATGGTCTTGAACAATTGACGGGCCAGTTGATGCTGCTCGAGCAGGTGGCGGAAATTCATGATGGTGGTGCGATCCGGCAGGGCGCTATCCAGGGATAATCGGGCAAACAGGCGCATGGAGGCGATTTCGTACAGGGCATCTTCCATGGCACCGTCGCTCAGGTTGTACCAATGCTGCATGCAGTGAATACGCAGCATGGTCTCCAGCGGATAGGGCCGTCGGCCATTGCCCGCCTTGGGATAAAACGGCTCGATGACAGCGGTCATATTCTGCCATGGCAGAAT
>NZ_JAAATR010000077.1 GCF_009907385.1 Atlantibacter hermannii | reverse complement strand
GGTTCGAATCCTCCCGGATGCACCATCTTCTTTCAGCGTGACGCAGGACGTTGTCAGGCTGACTCAGCATGACAAACACTTTTTTGCTCAATCCTTCATCGCCCAAACCTTACCTCCAGTTCAGTCAGCGACATTTCCCCTTGTTTACGCTAAAGTAACGCTCCTGTAATCATCTTTGGGGGCTAAATGTATCATCGTTACGACGGACTCATTTTCGATATGGATGGCACCATCCTGGAT
Source organism: Atlantibacter hermannii (assembly GCF_009907385.1). Lineage (GTDB taxonomy): Bacteria > Pseudomonadota > Gammaproteobacteria > Enterobacterales > Enterobacteriaceae > Atlantibacter > Atlantibacter hermannii_A. The sequence continues at coordinate 53,154 of NZ_JAAATR010000077.1, read as the reverse complement.
ACCGAACCCACACACCGTAAGGCGTGGAGCGAGGTATTAGGCCGTTACGGGATGCAGTTTGACCTCGAAGCGATGGTTGCGCTCAACGGTTCCCCCACCTGGCGCATTGCCGAGGCGGTTATCGCCATGAACGGCGCAACGCTCGATCCGCACGAACTGGCACGCGAAAAAACGTTGGCGGTGAAAGCCATGCTGCTGGATACCGTGCGCCCGCTGCCGTTAATCGACGTCGTTAAAGAGTGGCATGGCCGTCGTCCTATGGCGGTTGGCACCGGCAGCGAAAGCGCCATTGCCGAGGCGTTATTAGCGCATTTAGGCCTGCGCCACTATTTCCAGGCGGTTGTCGCCGCCGATCACGTACAGCATCACAAACCCGCTCCGGACACGTTTCTGCGTTGCGCAGCGCTAATGGGCGTGGTGCCTGAAAAATGCGTGGTGTTTGAAGATGCCGATTTTGGCATTCAGGCTGCGCGGCTGGCAGGGATGGATGCTGTGGACGTTCGCTTACTGTGAGTGACGCACTGTCACTGTTCTCGCTGTTCTCCAGCAGTTTTTTGAGTGCTACTTTATTACCCGGCAGTTCCGAAGCGGTGTTGATCGCGTTGTTACTGGCCGGTAAAGGTGAGCCGTGGGTACTCGTTTTAATAGCAACAATAGGTAATAGCCTTGGAGGGCTGACTAACGTTATTCTTGGGCGGTTTTTTCCGTTACGCGAAACGTCGCGCTGGCAGGAAAAAGCGGTTCACTGGCTACAACGTTTTGGTCCAGCTGCGCTATTACTTAGCTGGATGCCTGTTACAGGCGATTTGTTGTGCCTGCTTGCCGGATGGCTGCGTTTATCGTGGGGTCCGGTGGTACTTTTTTTATGCCTGGGTAAAGCGCTGCGCTACATCATTGTGGCACTGGCAACGCTCCAGGGGATGGCGTGGTGGCACTAATTGGATTGTTTGAGTGACCTTTAATCGTCAACCATTACAATTATGCTTAATAAAAATGCATTCGACAGGCGGGAGGTCAATTTGATCCCGGACGTATCTCAGGCGCTGGCCTGGCTGGAAAAACATCCTGATGTGCTACAGGGCATTCGTCGTGGGCTGGAGCGCGAAACACTACGCGTGACGCCAGAGGGGCATCTGGCCCAAACCGGGCATCCGGAGACGCTGGGTTCAACGCTGACCCATCAGTGGATCACCACCGATTTTGCGGAAGCGCTGCTGGAGTTTATTACTCCGGTTGATGACGACATCGACCATATGCTGGCGGTGCTGCGCGATATTCATCGTCACGTGGCGCGCAAGTTGGGGGATGAGCGTATGTGGCCGCTCAGCATGCCGTGCTATATCGAAGACGGCCAGAATATCGAACTGGCGCAGTACGGCAGCTCCAATATTGGCCGCCTGAAAACGCTGTACCGCGAAGGGCTGAGAAATCGCTATGGCGCGCTGATGCAGACCATCTCCGGCGTGCATTATAACTTTTCGCTGCCGCTGGCATTCTGGCAGGCGAAATGTGGCGTAAAAGACAGCGACAGCGGTAAAGCCGACATTTCCGCCGGCTATTTCCGCCTGATCCGCAACTATTATCGCTTCGGTTGGGTGATCCCGTATTTGTTCGGCGCATCCCCGGCGATTTGCGCCTCTTTCCTGCAGGGCAAACCGACCACGCTGCCGTTTGAGAAAACCGACTGCGGCATGTACTACCTGCCGTATGCCACCTCGCTGCGCCTGAGCGATCTGGGTTATACCAATAAATCGCAAAGCAATCTCGGGATTACGTTTAACGATCTCGACACCTATGTGGCAGGATTGAAGCGCGCGATTAAAACCCCGTCGGAAGAGTACGCGAAAATCGGCCTCAAAGATGGCGATAAGCATCTGCAAATTAATACCAATATTCTGCAGATTGAAAACGAGCTGTACGCGCCGATCCGCCCGAAACGCGTCACCCGCAAAGGCGAATCGCCGTCGGATGCCCTGATGCGCGGCGGCATTGAGTATATTGAAGTACGCTCGCTGGACATTAACCCGTTCTCAGCGACGGGCGTGGACGAGCAGCAGGTGCGTTTCCTGGATCTGTTTATGATCTGGTGCGTGCTGGCGGATGCGCCTGAGATGAGCAGCGATGAACTGCTTTGCACCCGTAAAAACTGGAACCGCGTGATCCTCGAAGGCCGTAAACCGGGCTTAACCCTGGGCATGGGCTGCGAAACGGCGCAGCATCCGCTTGAGAAAGTGGGTAAAGATCTGTTCCGTGATTTGATGACCGTGGCCCATACGCTCGACGGCATTGCGGGCAACCGTCAGTATCAGGACGTTTGCCAACAGCTGGTCGCCTGTTTTGACAATCCTGAATTAACCTACTCGGCGCGTATCCTGAGTTCGATGATTGAAAAAGGGATTGGCGGCACCGGTCGGGCGCTGGCGGAACAGTATCGCGCGCAGCTGCGTGAAGAGCCGCTGGAAGTGCTGAGCGAAGCCGATTTTGCCAAAGAGCAGGCGGAATCCTGGGAGCGTCAGCGCGCTATTGAAGCGGCAGATACGGAATCGTTTGAAGATTTTCTGGCGAAACAAGGCTAAGAAAAGAAAAAGGCCACACCGTGTGTGGCCAAAAATTTCATCTCTGAAGACAGGGATGATGATAACAAATGCGCGTCTTTCACTTATTCAGACTCGCCTGGAAACCAATAGTTCATTTTAATTTAAAAAATATCACTGCCTGGAGGTGACCCGATGCCATTACTGGATAGCTTTACCGTTGACCATACCCGTATGCAGGCGCCGGCGGTGCGTGTAGCCAAAACCATGCACACTCCGCACGGCGACACCATCACTGTATTCGACCTGCGCTTTTGCGTCCCTAACCAGGAAGTGATGCCGGAGAAAGGCATCCATACCCTGGAGCACCTGTTCGCGGGCTTTATGCGCGATCACCTGAACGGCAACGGCGTGGAAATCATCGACATTTCACCGATGGGTTGCCGCACCGGTTTTTACATGAGCCTGATTGGTGAGCCGCAGGAACAGCGCGTGGCAGACGCGTGGAAAGCGGCGATGGAAGACGTACTGAAGGTGAAAGAGCAGAACCAGATCCCGGAACTGAACGTTTACCAGTGCGGCACTTACCACATGCACTCTCTGGAAGAAGCGCAGGAAATCGCCCGTCACATCGTTGAGCGCGGCGTTGGCGTGAACAGCAATGACGAGCTGGCCCTGCCGAAAGAAACGCTGAAAGAACTGCATATCTAGTTCCCGGTTCAATAAAAAAGCGCCAGCTTCAATGCTGGCGCTTTTTTTGCTTATCGGCAGGGCGCTAATGCGCGCCACCGCCTCCGCCGCCCGCCCCGAACGGCGGTTTGGCGAACCACACCAGCCCCAGCAGCACCAGGAATACCCCCGCAGAGACCCAGAAAATCTCGTTTGCCGAGATGATCAGCCCCTGGTTGGTGATCTGCTGCGCCAGATAGCCCGACGCCTGCTCCCGGCTCATTCCCAGGCCCTGGAGCTGGTTATACATCTCCTGGGCGTTCGGGTTGTACGGGTTAACCGACTCGGTAAGCTGGGCATGATGCAGCGACTCGCGGTTGGTCCATAGCGTAGTGGTGATGGACGTCCCGATAGAGCCCGCCAGGGTACGCATAAAGTTCGACAGACTCGATGCGGCCGCCAGGCGCTCCGGCGGCAGGCCGGAGAGGGTAATGGTGGTCAGCGGCATAAAGAAACACGCCACCGCGAAGCCCTGAATAAACTGCGGCCAGGCCGACGCGCCGAAATCCATGCCCGGTTCGAAGGTGTAGGCACGCCAGTAGAAACAGACCGCATACATAATGAAGCTGAACGTTACCAGGCGGCGCATATCCAGCCGGTGGGCGAACCGCCCAATGATCGGCGACAGCAATACCGGTATGACCCCCACCGGCGCAGATGCCAGACCCGCCCAGGTTGCGGTGTAGCCGTATACCTCCTGAAGCAGCTGCGGCAGCAGAACGATGGCTCCGAAGTAAAGCATGTACGCCAGGCTGATACATAAACAGCCGATGGTAAAGTTGCGCGATTTAAACAATGAGAGATCGACTATCGGGTTATCGTCCGTCAGCTCCCAGACAATCAGGAAACTTAGCGACACCACCGCGACAATGGTCAGAATAACGATCTCATTGGAGCTGAACCAGTCGAGCTCTTTCCCCCGGTCGAGCATCACCTGCAAACTGCCGATACCGATCACCAGTAGCCCTAAACCCACGGCATCGATGCGCCGCTGTTCAGTGCGGGTTTCACGGTTGCGCAGCGTTTGCAGGGTCAGCAGCACCACCAGCGCGCCAATCGGCACGTTGATAAAGAAGATCCAGCCCCAGTGGTAGTTATCGCTGATCCAACCGCCGAGGATCGGGCCGCAGATCGGCGCGACGATCACCGTCATCGACCACAGCGCCAGCGCAATACTGCGTTTGGCGGGCGGATAGTTGTTCAGCAATAAGCTCTGGGAGAGCGGGATCAGCGGACCGGCAACAATCCCCTGGATCACGCGGAAGAAAATCAGCATATTCAGGCTGGACGACACGCCGCACGCCCAGGAGGCGAGCACAAACAGAATGGTCGACCACAAAAACAGCTTCACTTCCCCGACGCGTCGGGCCAGCCAGCCGGTGATGGGAATCGAGATCGCATTCGCCACGCCGAACGAGGTAATCACCCAGGTCCCCTGGCTCAGCGACGAGCCAAGGTTGCCGGCGATGGTGGGGATCGCCACGTTCGCGATAGTGGAGTCCAGCACCTGCATAAAAGTCGCCAGCGAGAGCGCAATGGTCATAATGACCAGCTGCGCGCCCTCCAGCGGTTTACGTTGTTGCATAACCCCTCCGCCACTCAATTCGCGTTGGCCCGTACGATATCGTTGATAAGCGTGTTAACGGGCTCAAGGCTAATCTCACGGGCGTTACTTTGATAGACGGGTTCTGAACGGGTCTGGCTTGCCAGCACCTGGCCGTCGCGGTTGCTGGTGTCGACTTCCACCAGCGTGGAAAGGCCGATACGCAGCGGATGCTGTTCCAGCTGTTTGGCGTCGATCTCAATGCGCACCGGTAAACGCTGAACCACTTTGATCCAGTTGCCGGTGGCGTTTTGCGCGGGCAGCAGCGAGAATGCGCTGCCGGTGCCCATGTCCAGGCCGACCACTTTACCGGTATATTTCACGTCGTCGCCGTAGATATCGCTCACCACGGTAGCCGGCTGGCCGATACGCATATGCGCCAGCTGGGTTTCTTTGAAGTTAGCGTCCACCCAGAGATTGGAGGCGGGCACTACCGCCATCAACGGCGTGGTTGGGCTGATCTGCGCACCCGGCTGCACCGCGCGGCGCGAAACATAGCCGGTAATCGGGCTGACGATTTTGGTCCGTTCCAGCGCCAGCCAGGCGTTACGCACCTCGGTCGCCGCCTGTTTTACCGCCGGCTGCTCTTCCAGTTTGGTTCCCAGCACCATCGCCTGGTTAGCGTTGTACTGTTGAATCGCCACATCCAGCTGCGCCTGGGCGCTGGCGACGGCGTCACGGGCGTGCTGCAGCTCTTCGCGACCAATCAAATTGGCGGTACCCAGCGGGATACGACGGTTGAGGTCGCTTTGCGCCTGGGCCAGTGCGGTTTTCTGCACGTCGATATTGGCCTGGTACTGCTTACTGTTGATCATCAGCTGATGGGTTTGACGCACGCTGGAGGCCAGCTCGGTCTGCGCTTTTTCAAACGCCTGCTGCGCATCCACCGGGTCGAGCGTCACCAGCACATCGCCCTGTTTTACGAAGTCGGTGTTGTCTGCCCAGACTTTAGTGACGCTGCCAGAGACCTGCGCCATGATCTGTACCTGATTCCCTGCCACATACGCATCGTCGGTTTCTTCGTAATGACGCAGTACTAAAAACCAATAAATGCCATATGCCACTGCCAGAATAATAAAGAGCAACGTCAATAAGATAAGCAGGCTTTTACGTTTGCCTTTCTTATTTACCGTTTGCTGCGGGGTCGTATTCTCCGCATTTGCGCTCATGTTTTTCTCCACGATCTTCTTATTTTCTCGTCGGCTGAGCCGACCTGTTGTCAGAAAAGGCCAGCAGTGAACTGCTGGCCTGTAACTGTAGCTTAGATGTATCGATTGGGCGTTTGCGAAACGAGCGGCTTAGCGTATTAACGCGTTGCCTCAAGGATGGTGTCGTCGGCATCCATTTGGTCCAGGCGGGTCAGCAGCTTGCGGGTGATGTTTTCCAGCTGCTCTTTCTCTGCAACGTCCAGAGACGACCACAAATGTTGCAGGCAGTTATGCTGCGGCGGCAACACCTGGCGCAGGAACTCCTGGCCTTTCTCGGTTAACTGTAAGTGCAGGCAACGGCGATCGTTATCGCTTTCACGGCGTTCAATCCAGCCGCGCTTTTCCAGTTCATCGGCAATGCGCGTGGCATTGGTGCGCGAAGAACCCAGCGCGCAGCTCAATTCGCTTGGCTGAATACTGTGATTTTCCTGAGACTCAAGGGTAATCAACGCCATAAACAGGGTCTCGTTAATGCCCTGCGCTTTCAGCATCTTATTGCGGTTTTCCAGCAGCTTGCCCTGCATGTGCATACACAGGCGTGTCAGCAGAATTTCCTGGTACGGAAAATCCTTGTAGCGACTGGCGCGGAACTTAAGCATTTGCTCAATGGGCGTAAACGAACTATCCATCAGGTATGACCTCATTAATTGCAGTCGATATAGTAACGACGGTAACAAATAATGTAAATGTATTATTTATTTCTACGAATAGAAGAACGCTATATTACCGTCAACACTTTCCAGGCTATTCCATAGCCCAGCGCACTCAACAGCGTCGGAATAATGATGCTGCGAGTATTGTAAAAACTGATGCCCAGCACCGCAAAGCCGATCAGCGTTGGCAGCAGGCGGCGGGCGTCATGGACAATTTCCGGCACGCTGGATACCACCAGCAGTGCGCAAATCGAGGCGATGCCGATGGTATCAAGCAGCACGCCGGTAGCGCCGCGCCTGGCCGGACGCACGCTTCCCGCGCGTACCCGCAGCGGCAGATAGCGGAACAAATAGTTCACCAGGCCAACCAGCAGTCCGAGCAGCAGGACGTCAGTGCGCATCGCCGCCCCTCCGGAGATGCTCAATCACCGCCACCAGGCAACCGCACACAATGCCCGCCAGAATCGCCACCGGGATGGAAAACAGCGTCAACCCCAGCACCGCGCCGGTCAGCGAGGCCGCGACGCTCAGCGACTGGGCGCGCTGGAAAGAGACCAGCAGGAAACTCATAAACAGCGCGGGCAGCATAAAGCTCATTGCCGCTTCAATGGCGGGGTAGCCCTCCAGCGGGCCATTACCGGAGTAAGCGCCCACGAGTGTCCCCGTGACCCAGGAGAGCCAGGAGCAGAAGGCGATGCCGATCATCCAGTTTTCGGTCCAGCGGCGGTTATCGCGCACCAGTTTCGCGGTGGCGGCAGCGAACACTTCATCGGTCAACCCAAACGCCCACAGCGCGGTTTTCGGTTTTTCAAGCGGGCGGAGAAGGCGGCTGCGCAGGGAAGGGCCGTACAGTACATGGCGCACGTCCATCGCCATCACGGTGAGCGCGGCGATCCACAGTGAACTCCCGGCGGCGAGCATCGCGGTAATCACGAACTGGCTGGCGCCAGCGTAGATTATGCAGGAGAAAAAAACGCTTTCGAGAGGGGTAAATCCAAGACGGGTGGCATTCATTCCAAACGCGAATGCCACCGGCAGGTAGCTGATAACGATCGGCAGGCTATCTTTCACGCCTTCCCACAATGAGGCCTCATTGCCGGGGTGACTCTCGGTGACGGCGGCAGGACTGTCCATATTTATAATTAATTAGTTATCGACGGTAAAATCACGAGGTGAATTGTTCCCGATAACCTTAACAGAGACTTAACCGTCATAACACCCTTAAGCACAATTGGATAAGCCTGGCCGCCCGATTTTATTCCTGACCGTTATGGCGGTGATACCCTCTCCACCACACCAGTAAATTCACTAGCGCCACCGTCGCGCCGGCAATACACACCCCATTCCAGCCCGCATGTTGATAGGCGGAAGCGGAAATCAACGATCCCGCCGCACCGCCGATAAAATAGCTGGTCATATAGCCCGCCGTCAGACGATTACGCGCATCCGGGTGAATGCGATAAATCACGCTCTGGTTGGTGATATGCACGCCCTGTACCGTCAGGTCGAGCACCAGAATACCGATAATCAGCGCCAGCACCGACGCCTGGCCAAGGGCGATAGCGATCCACGACAGCAAAAGCAGCGCCAGCCCGACCGTGGTGGTGAGATGCGATTTACCTTTATCCGCCAGGCCCCCCGCCGGGCGTGCGCCCAGGGCGCCTGCAGCGCCCGCCAGGCCAAACAGGCCGATGGTGCCTTCGGAGAAATTAAACGGTGGGGCAGCCAGCAGAAACGCCATTGAGGTCCAGAGGATGCTGAAATTGGCGAAGGTCAGGCAGCCGAGCGCGGCGCGCGTGCGCAGCAGTTTATCGTGAATAAACAGCGTGAATACCGAACGCAGTAACTGCGGATAATTCAGGTGCGTCTGAGATTTCGCCACCGGCAGTCCGCGCCACAGGGCTATCGCCATCAGCGCCATCAGTACCGATGCCACCCAGTAAACGGTGCGCCAGCCGCCGAGACTCGCCAGCAGCCCGGCCACGGTACGTGCCAGCAGGATCCCCAGCAGCAGGCCACTCATGATGGTGCCGACCACCTTGCCGCGCTTATCCGGGCTGGCGAGCGTCGCCGCCAGCGGCACCAGAATTTGCGCCACCACCGAAAACAGCCCGGTAAGGGCGGTGCCCAGAATCATCATCCACAGGCTGTGGCTGCTGGCGGTGATCAGCATTCCGCCTGCCGCCAGCAGCGTCATCGAAACAATCAGGGCGCGCCGTTCAAACATATCGCCAAGCGGAACCAGGAACAGCAAGCCTGCGGCATAGCCGAGCTGGGCGGCGGTCACGATAAATCCCGCCTGGTTGACCGACAGATCAAACGCGGTGGCGATGGTGTCTAACAGCGGTTGCGCATAATAGTTGCTGGCTACCGCGAGGCCGGTAGCGAGGGACATCAGCGCGATCAGCGCCGGGCTAAGCCCTTGAGAAGTTTTTGTCATTATCAGGTTTCAGGTTCATACATTCTTGCCAGGCGGGCATGATAACGCATGATGGAGGGATGTTATTAAATTGTTGAGTGTCGGAATGTGCGGTGGGGAGAAGGGGGGCTTTAAGATTTTTTGAGAGCGGTGGGATGTTTCGTTCGCTTATACGATGTACATCCATGCGACATCGGAGTACGCGAACGAGTCAGGGACGCTCGCCGCCGCGTCCCCGACACCCCAGGCTCCCGGCTAACAAAATCGCCGCTGCGCGCATTACTCGGCCCATCCATGGGCCTCGCCCCTTCGGGGCCGCCGCAAGCGGCGTTCAAATTTGCTCCCGGCAAATTTGTCCTCGGCTCCATCTCCTCGCTTCAGGTCGGTCGTGATGCTACATCCTGTAGCTCACGACCTCAGCCAGCATCCATGCTGGCTGACCTGGCTTGTCAATTCCGCCTCGGCGATGTTGATGCCGGACCAAAAACCACCGGCTTTGGCCACGGAGTGGGATTTAAGTTACTTCTGCGCTTTTAACGCTTCGTTGATCCAGCCGTCGAACTGCTGCTGGTGGGCTTTGATCCAGCCGTCGACGTGGCCCTGGATGTCGGCTTCAGAGGCTTTGCCGTCGTGCATCATGGCGTTCTGGGCGTTGATGTCGGCAATCGGCAGTTTCATCAGGGAGAACAGTTTGGCCGCCGCCGGGTTTTTCTCGGCCCAGGCTTTGTTCGCCACGATGTGCATGGTGTTCACCGGGAAACCATAGTTCGCGCCGTTCGGCAGTTTGGTATCGATATCTTTTTGCTCGCCCGGCAGGGAAGAGAACGGCACCTGTAGCCATACCACGTCTTTACCCGGCTTCAGCACGTCGCTCACCCAGTACGGCGTCCAGGTGTAATAAAGCACCGGTTTGCCTTCTTTATAACGGGCAATGGTATCGGCCATCATCGCGGCATAGTTGCCGTGATTAACGGTCACGGTATTTTCCAGTTCGAACGCTTTGTTCTGGTGATTAATCACCGCTTCACAGCCCCAGCCCGGCGAGCAGCCCATCATGTCGGCTTTGCCGTCACCGTTGCCGTCAAACAGGCTGGCGATTTTTGGATCTTTAAGCTGATCGATGCGGGTGATCTTGTACTGTTCGGCGGTTTTTTTGTCGATCAGATAACCCTGCGCTGCGCCGGTAACGAATACCCCTTCGCGGTAAAATTTGTTGTCGCCGCCCGCGGCTTTGTACATGTCGTCATGCAGCGGCTGCCAGTTCACGGCGGTAAATGTCGCATCACCGGACGCAATGGAGGTATAGCCGACGTTGTAATCCACTTCACTGGTTTTATTCACGGTGTAGCCGAGCTTTTCCAGCGCGCGGCTCACCAGCAGCGTCTGGAACGACTCTTCAGAAATGGTGCTCTGTACCGGTTGAACGGTAATGCCTTTACCCGGCAGATCGGCGGCAAAAGAGGGCGCGGAAACAAGGGTGGCAATGGCTGTGGCTAAAATCAGGCTGTGTCGCATCGTTGTTCCTTTTTTTGAGTAAAGAAGGGGAGCGGGGCGGCGAACGCGTGCCGCCCCGGAGGTACTGGCGGTTATTTCGAGAAAGGACGGATCAGCAGGCCAATCGGTCCGGTGGCATACCAGCGGCGGTTGCCACGCGAACGGGCGTCGCGGCCCATCGCCTGAGTCAGACGGTCAAGGATGATGGCGAGGATCACGATCCCCACGCCGCCCACGGTGGCGAGACCCATATCCAGGCGGCCAATGCCGCGCAGTACCATCTGGCCGAGGCCGCCCACGGCGATCATCGAGGCGATCACCACCATGGAGAGCGCCAGCATCAGCGTCTGGTTCACGCCCGCCATGATGGTCGGCATCGCCAGCGGCAGCTGCACTTTAAACAGCATCTGACGCGGGCTGGCCCCAAACGAGCGCGACGCCTCGATCAAATCGGCAGGCACCTGGTTGATGCCCAGGATGGTCAGACGCACCACCGGCGGCAGGGCAAAGATAATCGTCACCACCACGCCCGGCACGTTGCCGATACCAAACAGCATCACAATCGGCACCAGATAGACGAACGCGGGCGTGGTCTGCATCGCATCCAGCAGCGGGCGGATCACTTTCGCGGCGCCCGGGCTGCGTGCCAGCCAGATCCCCATCGGGAGGCCGATGACGATACAGAACAGCAGGGCGGTCAGCACCAGCGCCAGGGTGATCATCGCCTGTGACCAGGCACCAATCGCGCCGATGGCGATCAGTGAGATCAGCGTGGCGACGCCCATGCCGAGGCTGGAGATCTGCCAGGCGATCAGCGCAAACAGAATAATCGCCACCGGCGCAGGCATCCCCAGCAGCAGTTGCTGGAATGCGCCAAGAATATAATCCACCGGCACGCGAATGCCCTGGAACACCGGGCGGAAATGCATCACGACCCAGTCGATCCCCTGCGTCACCCAACTGTCGAGCGGGATCAGCGTTTTGTGGAACGGATCGAGAATGTTGAAATGTTCCGGCGCGGGCGCCGGCGCGCTGGTCAGCCAGTCGGCAGCGGGGGCATCCTGCGGCGCGGCGGCAGGCGTTCCCCATGCATCAGCGGCGCTGGACGCGCTGTCGGCAGCCTGGCTGCCGGTATCCCACGGATTTGTGGTTTCGTTACTCATGGGTTGCCCCCTCACGATCTAATGCCTGCAACAGCACCCCTTTCGAGATGATGCCCACGTACTGCCCCTCTTCGCCGACCACCGGCACCGCACAGGGGGCCTGGCCGACTACGGACAGCAGTTCACTGAGCGGCGTCTGGGCGTCGACGGCGACAGGGCTTTCCAGCAGCGCGTTGTCGAGGCCTGCGCCCGCAGCCAGCGCGGTTTTCAGGGAATCGATAGAGACAATGCCCACGAATTTCTGGCCGCGCTCCAGCACATAGCCGAACTCGCGATCTTCATCCTGGAGCAGTTTTAGCGCCGAGCGCGGGCCGAAGCCCGGCGTTTTACGAATCAACCCCACCGGCGTCCGGCGGGCGATATCTTTGGCGCTAAACACCTGGCTAATATCCACGCCGCGGAAGAAGGTGCGCACATAATCATTGGCCGGATTATTGAGAATTTCGTCCGGCGTGCCGATTTGCACCACCTCGCCGTTTTGCATAATCGCTATTCGGTCGCCAATTCGCATGGCTTCATCGAGATCGTGGGAAATAAACACAATGGTGCGCTGATGGCGCGACTGAAGTTTAATCAGCTCATCCTGCATTTCACTGCGAATTAAGGGATCGAGCGCCGAGAAGGCTTCGTCCATTAACAAAATATCCGGGTTAATCGCCAGCGCACGGGCTAATCCGACGCGCTGACGCATCCCGCCGGATAATTCATCCGGATAAGCATGAGCATAATTCTCCAGCCCCACCTGACGTAAGGCTTCCAGCGCTTTTTCCTGGCGCTCCTGTAAACCAACGCCCGCTAATTCCATGCCAAAGGCGGTATTATTTAATACCGTCATATGAGGCATCAGCGCAAATGACTGGAAAACCATCGCAATTTTCTTTTTGCGCACCTCAGAGAGCTTCGCGTCTGATATTTTGGCGATGTCCTCGCCGTCAATCAGCACCTGCCCCCGGGTGGGTTCAATCAGGCGATTGAGAAGGCGAACCATGGTTGATTTTCCTGAGCCGGATAACCCCATGATGACGAATATCTCGCCTTCTTCAATGGCCAGACTGGCGTTGATAACGCCAAGTGAAAGCCCGGTCTTTTCCAGTATTTCTTCTTTCGAAAGGCCTTTATCAATATATTTAAAGGCGCGCTGTGGATTTTCTCCAAATATTTTATACAGATTCTTAATTTCTAATTTAATTGCCATGCAATGGTCGTGGTCCTGTTATTTATCGATAACGGTTTCATTCCTGCAGGAAATAATGAACGGACATTACCCTAACACACTCTCAATCTGAGGCAACCCTTGCGATCCCGCATGGGAGGCGAATAACAGCAAGCGAATGGCGTGAATTTCCCATGATATAAGGGCTGAGCGGGAATCGAAAAAAATGAATATTTTTTGATTTCGCTAACGAATTTGCCAGTCAAAGCGACACTTTCGGCAGACTTATTTATCAATAATGCGCCAGGGGGTATTCCCGATTGTCGGCTATCGTGCGAGGGTAATCAGAGCAGGAAACGCACGCGAAATGAAAAATAATTTGCGTGCGTTTCAGGCCGTCATAAAAATGTCAAAAATCCCAGTCGTCGTCTTCGGTTTCCACCGCTTTGCCCATCACATAGGACGAGCCGGAGCCGGAGAAAAAGTCGTGATTTTCATCGGCGTTGGGCGACAGCGCGGCAAGGATCGCCGGGTTGACCTCGGCCATTTCCGGCGGGAACAGCGCCTCGTAGCCGAGGTTCATTAACGCCTTGTTGGCGTTGTAGCACAGGAAGGCGTTGACGTCGTCCACCCAGCCCACCTCGCCGTACAGTTCGCGGGTGTAAACCGTTTCGTTTTCATACAGATCCATCATCAAATCCAGCGCAAAGTGCTTTAACGATTCGCGTTTCGCGGCGTCCTGCGCCGCTAATCCCTGCTGATATTTGTAACCAATGTAATAACCGTGTACCGCTTCGTCACGGATAATCAGGCGGATCAAATCGGCGGTGTTGGTCAGTTTGCCCCGGCTCGACCAGTACATCGGCAGGTAGAAACCGGAGTAGAACAGAAACGACTCCAGAAATACGCTGGCGATTTTTTTCTTCAGCGGACAATCGCTGCGATAGTGCCCGAGGATCAACCGGGCTTTACGCTGCAACGGCGCGTGGTTCTCACTCCAGACGTAAGCGGCATCAACATCTTTGGTCTGGCACAGCGTTGAGAAAATCGAGCTGTACGAGCGGGCGTGTACCGCTTCCATAAAGCAGATGTTCGACAGCACCGCCTCCTCATGGGGCGTCAGGGCGTCGGGCATCAGCGCGGGCGCGCCGACGCTGTTTTGCACCGTATCCAGCAGCGTCAGGCCGGTAAATACGCGGATCGTTAGCTGTTGCTCCTGCGGGGTAAGCGACTGCCACGCCGGAATGTCGTTGGAGAGCGGCACTTTCTCCGGCAGCCAGAAATTACTGGTCAGCCGGTTCCAGACTTCGAGATCCTTATCGTCCTGGATTTTGTTCCAGTTAATGGCGCTGATTCGGTTTAATGTCATGGCGTTATAATGCGCAGGAGACGCATCCCTCAATGTCGGTGCCTTCAAGCGCCAGCTGGCGCAGGCGGATGTAATACAGCGTTTTGATGCCTTTTTTCCAGGCGTAGATTTGCGCCTTGTTGATATCGCGGGTGGTGGCGGTATCCGGGAAAAACAGCGTCAGCGACAGCCCCTGATCGACATGGCGCGTGGCTTCGGCATAGGTGTCGATAATTTTCTCGGGCCCGATGTCGTAGGCATCCTGGTACAGCGCCACGTTGTCGTTGGTCATAAACGGCGCGGGGTAATAAACCCGGCCCGTTTTGCCCTCTTTGCGGATTTCAATGCGCGACACGATGGGGTGAATGCTCGACGTGGCGTGATTGATATACGAGATCGACCCGGTTGGCGGGATGGCCTGTAAATTCTGGTTGTAGATGCCGTAACGCATCACGTCGTCACGCAGCTGTTGCCACATCTCCCGGGTGGGGATGGTAACGCCTGCCTGCGCAAACAGCCGGGCGACGGTGGCGGTTTTGGGCTGCCAGTGCTGGGTCACATAGGGCGTGAAGTATTCTCCGCTGGCGTAGCGCGACTGTTCAAATCCGCTAAAGCGCGTGTTGCGCTCTTTCGCCAGCAGCATCGAGGTATGCAGCGCATGCCAGGTAACGGTGTAGAAGTAGATATTGGTGAAATCCAGCCCTTCCGGCGAACCGTAGGCGATGCCTTCCCGCGCCAGATAACCGTGCAGGTTCATCTGCCCCAGGCCGATGGCGTGAGAAGCATGGTTGCCCGCCTCAACAGACGGTACGCTGCGGATCTGGCTCATATCGGAAACCGCCGTCAGCGCCCGCACCGCCATTTCAACGGTACGGCCAAAATCCGGCGCATCCATCGCGTGGGCGATGTTCAGCGAGCCGAGATTGCAGGAGATATCTTTGCCCACCGTGGCGTAATCGAGATTTTCGTCATATTGCGATGGACTATTGACCTGCAAAATCTCCGAGCACAGATTGCTCATATTGATGTGCCCGGCGATTGGGTTGGCGCGGTTGACCGTGTCTTCAAACATCAAATACGGGTAACCCGACTCGAACTGGATTTCCGCCAGTGTCTGGAAGAAATCGCGCGCGTTGATCCAGCTTTTACGCACCCGGTCATCGGCTACCAGCGTGTGGTACATAGCGCTGATGCTGATATCCCCAAAGGCTTTGCCGTACAGGCGCTCCACGTCATAGGGCGAAAACAGCGCCATCTGCGCGTTCTGTTTGGCGAGCTGGAAAGTGATATCGGGGATCACCACGCCCAGCGAGAGCGTTTTGATACGAATTTTTTCGTCGGCGTTTTCCCGTTTGGTATCCAGAAAACGCAGAATATCCGGATGATGGGCGTGCAGATAGACCGCGCCCGCGCCCTGACGCGCCCCCAGTTGATTGGCGTAGGAAAAGGCGTCTTCAAGCATTTTCATCACCGGGATCACGCCGGATGACTGGTTCTCGATGCGCTTAATCGGCGCACCGGCCTCACGCAAATTCGACAGTAAAAAGGCCACCCCGCCGCCGCGCTTCGACAATTGCAGCGCCGAATTCACCGCCCGGCCAATGGACTCCATATTGTCTTCGATGCGCAACAGGAAGCAGGAAACCAGCTCGCCGCGCTGCTGTTTGCCGCAGTTAAGAAAGGTGGGCGTCGCGGGCTGGAAGCGTCCGCTGAGTATCTCCTCCAGCATGGCCGTTGCCTGGCTTTCATCGCCCTGGGCCAGGGTTAACGCCACCATGCAGGCGCGATCCGGGAAGTGCTCAAGGTAGCGCTTACCGTCGAAGGTTTTCAGGGTATAGCTGGTATAAAACTTCCATGCGCCGAGGAAGGTCTGGAACCGGAAACCGGCGTTGTGGGCATGGGTGAAAAGCTGGATAACAAAATCTTCGCTGTAGCGCGTTAACACTGCGGGGTCATAGTAATTCTCCTCCACCAGCCAGCGCAGCCGCGCCTGCTGGCTGGCAAATTCCACGCTATTGGGCAGCACGTGATGCGCCATAAACGATGCCACCGCCTGTCTGTCTTTATCAAACTGAATACGGCCCTGTGCATCGTACAGATTCAGCATCGCGTTCAGCGCATGGTAATCCGGCGTGCCGGCGTTCGCCGGCGAGTTTTCTATCGTTGCCAAAATTCGTTCACTCCCTTACGCACATTTTCGATGTCGCGCATCGTGCCCATGAGTTCGAAGCGGTAGAGCCGGGGCACCTGGCATTTTTGAGCAATGACGTCACCGGCCCGGCAGAACGCCTCGCCGAAGTTGCGATTGCCCGCCGCGATCACGCCGCGCAGCAGCGCGCGGTTCTGTTCATCGTTGAGAAACTGGATAACCTGGCGCGGCACCGCGCCTTTGGTTTCGCCGCCGCCGTAGCTCGGCACCACCAGGATGTAGGGCTGGTCCACTTTTAATCGCGCTTTACCATCAATGGCGATGCGCAGCGCCGGCAATCCCAGGCGCTCAATAAAGCGGTGGGTGTTTTCGGAGCGGCTGGAAAAGTAGACCAGTTGGCTCATGCGTTGACCGCCTGCTGCGCCGGACGCAGCCGGTTAATCATGTCCGGACGAAACCCGGACCAGCTCAGCGTGTCGGCGATCACCACCGGCAGCTGGCGAAAGCCCCGGGCACGCAGTTCCTCAATGGCTTCCGGGTGGGTATCCAGATTCACCAGTTCAAACTCAAGGCCCCGGCTTTCAATTGCCCGTTTGGTGGCATGGCACTGAACACAATCGTTACGAGTGTAAATAGTAATGCGCATGATTCGTATTTCCATCTAAAATGACGCTGCGGGGTATTTCACGGGCAGGGTCACAGGGGGTGATTGATGTAATGAATACTAGATGTAGATCGTTTTAGTTTCAACCGCACAATATATAGTTATTTTTGCGAGCTTATGCCGGAGATGACTAGCCAGGCGCGGGGAGGGCCGATGCATCCCCGCACGGGCGGATCGGCGAAAATTTCAGCGGTCGGTTATCGGGAGGGCAAAAAAAAGCCCCGGCGACTGCCAGGGCGTGGGGGAGCAACGTCGATTATTTACGGCCGCAGTTGAGCAGCGCGCCGATAAAGATACCCGCCGCTGCCGCGACGCCAACGCTGCACCACGGATTGCGGCGAACGTATGTATCTGCGCAGCCCATCGCATCGCACGCGGCCTGGCTTACATTATTGCGGCCACTCATCCGCGCGCGGGTTTCGCGCAACAGCGATTTTGCTTTACGGCGTGCCGCTTCGGCTTCATCTTTTGCATCACTTCCCCAGGATTTCAGCACATCTTCCAGCGAATCAGCCAGACGGCTTACATCGTCATTAATTTCCTGAACGCCATCATCGACTTGCTTACGGTTTATTTTATTAAACATTGTAATTCTCCCAATGGGTTAGCTGTGTTTAACAGTGTAGACCAGAATTATTTGCCGTTGAGGTGGGTCACGCCTTTAGAGGCGGTTTATGGACTTTTCCGAAAGCGTTGCTAATGCTCCTTACTGTAAGGTTGGCAATGCAGTGAAAAGATGACGAGGAAAAAAAATGTATTTACGACCCGATGAGGTAGCGCGCGTTCTTGAGAAAGTGGGCTTTACCATGCAAGAGGTGACGCCGAAAACCTATGGCTATCGCCGTGGTGAAGCTTATGTTTATGTGAATCGGGAAGCGCGGATGGGCCGTACCGCATTGGTGATCCACCCCACGCTGAAAGAACGCAGCCAGACCCTTGCCGAGCCAGCCTCAGAGATCAAAACCTGCGATCACTATCAGCAGTTCCCGCTCTACCTGGGTGGGGAAGCCGAACAGCATTATGGCATTCCGCATGGATTTAGTTCCCGCATGGCGCTGGAGCGCTATCTCTCCGGTTTATTCGGCGAGCCGCAGTAACGCACGCTTTCAACGCCGCCGTTACAACTGAACGCGCGGCTGAGCCTCAGCAACCCGGAACAGGCGACGGCAATAATCCAGGAAGTAGCCGTAGGCCGCGCCCATCAGCATCGATATCAATGCGTTGGAACTCACCGCCGCCACCATCTGATGCCAGTCTGCCCCCACGAACAGCAGGATTAACGCGTAAACCGGTGACTGAAATGTCACATAGGCCAGCACGTCCGCCAGATTCTTCGCCCAACTTCCGGCGCTGGCGCGTCTTGCCTGACGGATAAAGAGATCCCGGTAAATTCCATAAGGCCAGGCAATAAGTATGTTGACCGGGATAGACACCAGACGGGAAGAGAGCGACTGTTCAAAGGTCATGCCGGAGATGAAAATCTCAATAACCATCCCAACAGCAAAACAATACACCACCATGGCGAAAGTATCCGCCGCCGCGTGACGCAGGCGCGAGTGAGGCGAGAACATGTCAGCACTCCTTTTTAAAACAATCAGTTAACATAATAATGGCGAAGTGATGGTTAACATCTTCTTGCCAGTTATATGATTTGGTATTATGTGTTTCAATAGAGTATATTGCTGTATAAGAACTAACAACTAGTGATTAATTTTTATTTGTTGGCTTTCAATCGATAAAATTCTCTGAAATGCGCGTTTTGTGCGCATTGCCGCTATAAACCATTGGCGACTTGATAAATATTTTATAAATCAATGTGTTGCGTTTTTTGTGGGTCTGCGTTTTTGCTGATTTTTTGGCGTTTATAGATGCGGTGTAATTATTTATCAAATCAATATTTTAAATCTTATTAGGATCATAAGTTAATTATTCTCATCGATGAGATATAGAAAGCCGAAATGGATTCGCTTATTCTGTCTTCATGCTATTTCAGGAAAGGGTAAAAATGAATTTACGAGCTGTAAGTTCGCGGCTTGCACATTTAATTATAGAGTTAATGCAGGACGCGCCACTTAATAAAAAGTTACTTCACGCTTATTTTAACGTGTTAGTCGATCTTAATGAAAATGACTTCCCGGATACATTATCCCGGGATCTCAAAAATATTAAATCTGTGTTTAGCGACCCGCATGCGATCAGGTTTGATAAATTAACTGAAGCGGAATTAATCCGTCTTGCTTCACGGATTGTCCGGTTACTCACTGAGATCAGTTATCATGCCGGGCTACAGGCGGGGCAAAGGCCGTTGTCTGAGTCTCTTTTTTCAGATACAGATCACCGAGAAAAATAAGTGTGAGCTTACGTTTTTAAATAGTACTAATCTTAAAACTTTTCCGGAAGCGTATTTTTTGGCTGAACTGTAGCGTTTGGTGGGTATCGGTAAAGTAATGTCATTACAGTGGCGGTTTCTTAATGGCAGGCTAAACTTGAGAACATGTTGTTTTATAACCACCTGCATAATAAGGAAGTCGAATATGGGTTTCTGGAGAATCGTTATTACTATTCTTTTACCGCCGTTGGGCGTGTTATTGGGTAAAGGGTTTGGTATGGCTTTCATACTGAATATTATCCTTACCCTGCTGGGTTATATTCCAGGACTGATTCACGCATTTTGGGTTCAATCGCGCCCGTAAAAAATCCACGGCTCAGCATTACGCTGAGCCGTACTGTTTCTCCCGCTCTACTCTCCGTGCCCGTTACAACGCCTCCCTGATATATTTTTGGTATCTATCTCTAATATTTAGAAAATCCTTAGCGTAAATGCTCGGCAAGAGGCGATATGTCACATTTTTTATCTGGCTGACAGGGATAATTCGCGCAAACTAAAACCGATGGAGAGTGTGCACATGGCGTTATTTAGAAAGACGATTCTGGCGGCTTTTGTGATGGGATGCAGCAGCGCCGCGCTGGCTTTACCTCATATCACCATTCTGGCAACCGGCGGGACCATCGCAGGCGGTGGGGCATCAGCCACGCAGTCCGCGTACAAGGCGGGTAAAGTTACAGTTGAAAACCTGGTGGATGCCGTACCGGAATTGAAGTCCATCGCGCAAATTAAAGGCGAGCAGGTGGTCAGCATCGGCTCTCAGGATATGAACGATGAGGTCTGGCTGACGCTGGCGAAGAAGATCAACAGCAGCTGCGACAGCACCGATGGATTTGTGATCACTCACGGCACCGACACCATGGAGGAGACCGCGTACTTCCTGGATTTAACGGTCAAATGCAATAAGCCGGTGGTGATGGTCGGTGCCATGCGTCCTTCTACCGCCATGAGCGCAGACGGTCCGTTCAATCTGTATAACGCGGTGATTACCGCCGCCGATCCGCAATCCGCCAATCGCGGGGTGCTGGTGGCGATGAACGATACGGTGCTGGATGGCCGCGACGTCACCAAAACCAACACCACCGATGTCGCCACCTTTAAAGGCGTTAACTTTGGCCCGCTGGGTTATATCCATAATGGCAAAGTCGATTACCAGCGTGCCCCAGCCCGTAAACACACCACCCAGACGCCCTTTAACGTCAATAACCTGACGGAGCTGCCGAAAGTCGGGATCGTCTACAACTACGCCAACGCATCGGATCTACCGGTGAAAGCGCTGGTGGAGGGCGGTTATAAAGGCATCGTCAGCGCAGGAGTCGGTAACGGCAACCTGTATAAAACCGTATTTGATAGCCTTGCTACTGCTGCGCATAATGGCGTCGCCGTGGTGCGGTCATCGCGCGTACCGACGGGCTCTACCACGCAGGATGCCGAAGTGGATGACGCCAAATATGGCTTTGTCGCCTCCGGGACGCTGAACCCGCAAAAAGCGCGCGTATTACTGCAACTGGCTTTGACGCAGACCAGCGATCCGCAACAAATCCAGACCCTGTTCAACCAGTATTGATCCACCGCGGAGCCTGGTTTCAGGCTCCGCGATTTCAAGCGAGACGCTGAAACATCATGAAATCATTGCTGAACCGGCCAGATGAAAATAGTTCTTGCTAAACTATTCTACCCCTGTATGATTGCCCTCGGTTTGTCAGACAGACCTTATGAAAGCAGTTTTAGTAAAGCAGTCCTCAGTTAGAGCGTTATCTTTGATACCCCTTCTCGTGAGTCTCCTCCTAAGCTTCTAAATAAGTTAATTCTGCAACGCGAGCCACGATATCCGCATCGAGCGGCACTTTATTTTTTCGAGGAAGTATCAATGTCTAATAAAATGACTGGTTTAGTAAAATGGTTCAACGCTGATAAAGGCTTCGGCTTCATCACTCCTGACAACGGCGGCAAAGACGTGTTCGTACACTTCTCCGCAATCCAGACTAACGGCTTTAAAGTTCTGGAAGACAACCAGAAAGTAGAATTCTCTATCGAGAACGGCGCTAAAGGCCCGGCTGCTGCGAACGTTGTTGTTCTGTAAGTGTTGACTCTCTCGCTTGAATTTACGATAGCGAAGACGGTTTAACCCGAGCAGTTAAATAAAGCGATAAAAACCCGCCATTGAGCGGGTTTTTTTAACTCTGTTATTCCTTCTCTGATATGCTTCATCCTTGTCTTATTAAGGATGATTATGATTACCACCATTACGCCGCAGGAATTCCCCGCGCTGATCCCGGTCTGGGAAAGCGCCGTGCGCGCGACCCATGATTTTCTCTCCGACCAGGATATCGCTGCGCTACGCGCCCAAATCCCTGACTATTTCCCGATGGTGACATTACGCGTCTGGCGCGATCCGCAGGGCCAAATCCAGGGCTTTGTTGGCCTGGCTGGCGAGGCGATTGAAATGCTGTTTATTGATGCCAGCAGCCGGGGAAGGGTATTGGCCGCGCGTTACTGACGTGGGCGATGGAGCAGGGCGCGAACCAGTTGGACGTGAATGAACACAATCCGCAGGCGCTGGCGTTCTATCAACATTGTGGATTTGAGGTGATTGGGCGTTCCGCGCTGGACGGCCAGGGTCGACCTTTCCCGCTTTTGCATATGCGCTATGTAAAACCCCGTTAAAAAACAGCCTGGCGGATACTGCTGCCGGGATGCGTTCCCGGTAACGCTTTTCTCTGTAATCATAGCCATAATCCGTGGATGACCGGGTTATTTGCGTTTATCCCCCGATAATTCTGTATTACCCCATGCCTCTCACTTCCCCTCAATGGGCCACAACGCTTGCCATGAGAAAGTAAATGCGTACAATTCTCATTTGCTTTTTCATGGCGGGGCGGGTGCGCCTCACCCCTCGCGCCGACAAGGCAAATAAATCCTTAAAACATGACCGGTATTACTCAACCGTGGCCCGAAAGCGGTTGAGTAATAACCGGTTAACTTAATCTCTTCCTGTTCTGGCGCTTTTCGCCTGCGGTTAACCGCCCGCGTCAGGATGGTTAGCAAGGAGCTTGCATTGAAAATCAAACACACGCTGCTGGCGCTTGCCGTTGCCGCGTCCCTGGCCAGCTGCGCCGCGCATAAAGCGCAGCCCACAAAAGCCGTCGCCGCGCCTGCCACTCAGGCCGTGGAGAAAAATCAAACCGTTGAACAGCGGGAACTGGCGAACGGCCTGTATGAAATGGTCATCAACCCGGCAGGCGATGCGCTGTATGTCGCCAGTGCGTTAAGTTTCAAAGACGTGCAGGGCGGCGTGGTTTACAAGCTCGATCCCAAAACGCTGAAAACCATCGGCGAAGCCCATACCGATTTGAAAAACTTCGGCGCGGCGATTTCCCCTGACGGCAGCACCCTGTATGTGACCAACTCGCTGGACGGCGGCATCAGCGCGCTGGATACCGCAACCGGCAAAGTGAAAACCCGTACCCTGTTTAAAGAGCGTAATAAAGAGGGCTTCCCTTACGGCGCGCGTGAAATCCTGCTGCATGACGACCTGCTGTACGTGGGCGGCGTTGCCGATCCGGCGGTGATCTGGGTGGTTGACGCCAGCACCATGAAGCTGAAAAAACGCATCGACAACGCGGGGAAATGGGTCACCGGCTTGCATTATTCCGCCCAGACTCAGCGCCTTTACGCGGCTAACGGCGGCGGCGAAATCCTGGTGATTAACCCGAAAACGCAGCGCATCGAACAGCGCTGGGCGCCGCTCGGCGTGGACAAGGCGCTGCTGCTGAACCTGGCGGAAGATCCTGAAACGGGCCGCCTGTTCGTTACGGACAATTCGAAAGCCAAAACCACACTGGTGCTGGATATCCATTCCGGCAAGGTGATCAAACAGTTGGATACCGGCGATACCCTGGGCGTGAAGTTCAACCCGAAGCGCCACGAAATCTACCTTTCACAGCGTGAAAGCGGAAAAGTGCTGGTGCTTGACGCGACCCGTTACACGGTGAAAAAGCAGTTCGATCTGCCGCCGCACCCGAACAGCCTGCTGCTCTCCGCCGACGGGCAAACGCTGTACGTCACCGTCAAACAGGGCTTTAACAAGGATCACTCCACTAAAGGCCCGGACAGCATTGTGCGAATTTCGCTCAATCAATAAACCGCTCTGTTAAAGGGCATTCTCTTTTGCATTTTTTGAGTCACCAGGTATGAACGCAAAAACGAAAACACTACTGGCGCTGGCGATTGGCGCGACTGTGCAGGGCGCGCAGGCGGCTACCGCGGAAACCGCTAAAACAAGTCAGGAAGACACCATTGTGGTCCAGGCTTCCGGGAGCGACTTTACGCCCGGCGGTGATGAGCTGGTTCCGGCTTTCCTTGACGGCCAGATGGCCAACGGCGGGCGACTGGGAATGCTGGGTGAACAAAGCGCCATGGACGTGCCCTTTAACGTTATCGGCTACACGTCGAAGCTGATTGACGATCAGCAGGCGAAAACCATTGCCGATGTCGTCAGCAATGACGCGGGCGTGCAGAACGTGCAGGGTTACGGCAACTATGCTGAAACCTACCGCATTCGCGGCTTCAAGCTGGATGGCGATGACATGACTTTCGGCGGCCTGGCGGGCGTCGTACCGCGCCAGGTGGTGGATGCCGCCATGCTGGAGCGTGTGGAAATCTTTAAAGGCGCCAACGCGCTGGTCAACGGCGCCGCCTCTTCCGGCGTGGGCGGGATGATCAACCTGGAGCCGAAACACGCCACCGACACGCCGGTTACCCGCGTCGGCGTGGATTACACCTCCGCCTCTCAGGTGGGCGGTTCGATGGATGCAGGCCGCCGCTTCGGCGATAACAACCAGTTCGGCGCGCGGGTTAACCTGCTGCATCGCGAAGGCGAAAGCCCGATTGAAGACGATAAGCGCCGCACCACCCTGGCCTCGATTGGGCTGGATTACAAAGGCGACCGCCTGCGCGGCTCGCTGGACATGGGCTACCAGAAAAAGACCTTCCATGGCGGCACCGTGGGCGTGAACGTCAGCGCCGTAGACTTCATACCCGATCCGCCGCGCAATACCAGTAACTACGCCCAGAAGTGGGGCTACAGCAATATCGAAAACGAGTTCGGCCTGGCGCGCGCCGAATACGATCTGACCGACAACTGGACCACTTATCTCGGATTCGGCATGCAGCACAGCCATGAAACCGGGATCTACAGTTCGCCGAAAGTGAATAACGTCAACGGCAACGCCACGATCGGCCGTCTGGATACCAACGCCATCCGCGATTCCTACAGCGGCATGGGCGGCATTCGCGGCAATTTCGATACCGGCTTCGTCTCCCATAAAGTGAACGTCGGCTACTCCGCGCTGCTGCGCCGCGACAATATCGCCTGGACGATGCTGTCGAAAAACCCGGCGGTACCGGTGAATATTTATCATCCGCAAGATGTGCCGATGCCGGATGCCGATCTGAAAGGCGGTAATTACAGCGATCCGCTCACCACCGGCCGCACCCGCACTCAGGGCTGGCTGCTGAGCGATACCCTGGGCGTGCTGGACGACAAACTGTTGCTGACCCTGGGGGCGCGCCATCAGAAAGTGGTGGTGCGTAACTACAGCAACGCCACCGGCGCGGAGACCGCCAACTCGCGCTATGACCAGAGCCGCTGGATGCCGACTTACGGCCTGGTGTACAAAGCCTGGGATGAGGTCTCGTTCTACGCCAACCACACCGAAGCGCTACAGCCTGGCCAGGCCGCGCCGAAAGGCACCACCAACTATGGCGAAAGCACGGACATCGTTCATTCGAAGCAAAACGAAGTGGGCGTGAAAATGGACTATGGCCGCATCGGCGGCTCGCTGGCGCTGTATGAAATCAAAAAGCCGTCGGGCTTTAACGTCGCCTCCAGCGATCCCGATGCCTTGCCAACCTGGAAAATGGACGGCGAACAGCGTAACCGCGGCATTGAGCTGAACGTGTTCGGCGAACCGATGCTGGGCCTGCGCGTTAACGGCAGCGCGACCTGGATTGACGCCGAGTTGACCAAAACGCAAAACGGCGTCAATAAAGGCAATGACCCGATCGGCATCCCGTCGTATGTGATGGTGCTGGGCGCGGAATACGACATCCAGCCGGTACAGGGGTTGACCGCCACGGCGCGCGTTAACCGTACCGGATCGCAATACGCCAACGCGGCGAACACCAAAAAACTCGACGCTTACACCACGCTGGATTTGGGCGTTCGCTACAAAATGCAGCTGAATCAGGATCGCAACGAAATGACCTTGCGGGTGGGCGTGGATAACGTCACCAACGAGAACTACTGGTCGAGCGTGGATGACGGCGGCACCTACATCTTCCAGGGCGAGCCGCGAACCCTGAAAGTATCGATGAGTTACGACTTCTAAAACAGTAAGGGGCGATAAGCCCCTTTTCTCATTGTTATAAATTTGTAATAAAACCTTCTTACACTGCTCACTTCTGATAACAATACCGACAGGAAGCCATGATGAGCAGACCCCTCAAGCCGCTGTTTAAACAGGAACACAGCGACGAAATCAGTAACCGCAGCGCCAACCCCGTGTTTTCCGATGTTGCCAACGCCTTTTTAAGCCGCCGTCGTTTCTTACAGATGGGCGTGGTGGCCGGTGCGGCGGTCTCTTTCCCGGCACTCATGAAATCGCCAGCGGCCTGGGCGGTGGAAACCGCGATGGCCCGTCCTTCCTCGCTGGGTTTCACCAGTATCGCGGTTTCTACCGACGATACGGTGCGCGTGCCGGAGGGGTACGTGGCGCGCCCGTTCTATCGCTGGGGCGATGCGGTGGGCTTAAAGGACAACCTGCCGGAGTTCAAAACCGACGGCAGCAATACCACCGATGAGCAGGCCGCGCAGGCGGGCATGCACCACGACGGGATGGCCTGGTTCAGCCTGCCGCTGGGCGGCGACGATCCGCACCACGGGCTACTGGCGATGAACCACGAATACATCGATAACGGCCTGCTGT
The DNA here is from genome assembly GCF_009907385.1 of Atlantibacter hermannii. GTDB lineage: Bacteria > Pseudomonadota > Gammaproteobacteria > Enterobacterales > Enterobacteriaceae > Atlantibacter > Atlantibacter hermannii_A. The sequence continues at coordinate 26,662 of NZ_JAAATR010000077.1, read as the reverse complement.
TTAAAGATGGCGTGGCCAACTGGAACCTCGACAAGGTCCGCAAAGGGCAGAATGCCATGGGGATTTCGGTCATTGAGGTGAAAAAACAGGGCGACAGCTGGACCGTGGTACGCCCGTCTGAATTTGCGCGCCGCATCACCGTCAATACGCCGATGAAACTCACCGGACCGGCAAAAAATCATACGCTGATGAAAACCGACGCCGATCCGCAGGGCGAAACGGTGCTCGGCACCATGCAGAACTGCGCGAATGGTCATACGCCCTGGGGCACTTATCTGACCTGCGAAGAGAACTGGTCGGATATTTTCGTGAAGAAAGCGGCCCCGAACCCGCTGGAAAAACGCTACGGCATCAGCGACAGCGACGAATCCTACCGCTGGAGCGAAGCCGACGCGCGCTTCAGCGTCGACGCCACGCCGAACGAACCCAACCGCTTCGGCTGGGTGGTAGAAATCGACCCGTACAACCCGCAGTCCACGCCGCGCAAGCACACCGCGCTGGGCCGTTTCAAACATGAAGGCGCGGCCATCACCCTGGCGGCGGATAATCGCGTGGTCGCCTATATGGGCGACGACCAGAAATTCGAATACATCTACAAATTCGTTTCCGCCAATAAATACGACGCCAGCCAGCGCGATGCCGCCCTGGATCTGCTCTCTGAGGGCACGCTGTACGTGGCGAAATTTAATGAAGACGGCAGCGGAAGCTGGCTGCCGCTGGTCTACGGGCAATCGGGGCTGGATGCCAGCAACGGGTTCGCCAGCCAGGGCGAACTGCTGATCAAAACGCGTCTCGCCGCTGACGTGGTGGGGGCCACCAAAATGGACCGCCCGGAATGGATTGCGGTGGATCCGCACGCCGCCGGCAGCGTCTACTGTACCCTGACCAACAACAGCGATCGCGGCAAAGAGGGCAAAACGCCGGTCGATGCCGCCAACCCGCGCGCCAATAACGTCTACGGCCATATCATGCACTGGACTGAAGAGAACAGCGACCCCGCGTCCACCGCGTTCAAATGGGATATCCTGGTGATGGGCGGCAAGCCGGACAGCGCCGACGAGAAAGCTAAAGGCTCGATGAAGGGCGCGGAATTCGGCAGCCCGGACGGCCTGTCGTTCGACCATCGCGGCGTGCTGTGGATCCAGACCGACGTCTCGTCCAGCACCATCAACAAAAAAGCCTACGAGGGCATGGGCAACAACCAGATGCTCGCCACCGTGCCGGGCACCAATGAGTATCGCCGCTTCCTCACCGGGCCGCGCGGCTGCGAGATCACCGGCATCGCCTTTACGCCGGATAACCGCACGCTGTTTATCAATATCCAGCATCCCGGCGAACCGGGCGATGACATCAGCGATCCGGCGAACCCGACCGCCGTGTCTACCTGGCCTGACGGCGATAAAAACAGCCGTCCGCGCTCGTCCACCGTGGTGATTGTCAAAGCCGACGGCGGGATTATCGGCAGTTAACCGCAACGGCCTCCCCAGGAGGCCGTTTTTCTTCTGTGCCGTAACCCTCTCTTTTTGCTATTGATCGCGTGAATGTGCTGTCGTCTGCGCTGCGGTTTGGGCTATGCTCAGTAAACGTCTGCCCGCGCCCCGCGTTTCCTGCCTGAAGGAGGACGTCGCCCGTGACCACTGCCATTATCATCGACGATCATCCTCTGGCGCGGATGGCGATCCGCGGCATGCTGGAAGCGCACGCCATTACCGTGACCCATGAATTCGAAGACGGGACGGCAGCCCTTAAGGCGCTGCGCCACGAACGCCCGGATATTATCGTCATTGATGTCGATATCCCCGGCGTTAACGGTATCGACCTGATCGAGAAACTGCGCAAACAGCATTACCCCGGCATCGTGATTGTGGTGTCGGCGAAAAACGATCGTTACTACAGCCGACGCAGCGCCGAAGCGGGCGCCCACGCCTTCATCAGCAAAAAAGAAGAAATGACCACCCTCATCGCGGCGATCCAGGCGGCGCAAAATGGCTACAGCTATTTCCCCTTCGTGCTGGATGATTTTACCGGCCTACCGCCAGGCGATCGCGAAAAGCTCGAGTTACTTTCCACTCAGGAGATGAAAGTGATGCGCTATATGCTGGAGGGGTTCGATAACAACAGAATCGGCGAGCAGATGCATATCAGCGGTAAAACCGTCAGCACCTATAAAACCCGGCTGATGGAAAAACTGGGATGCAAAACGCTTATCGAGCTGCTGGCCTTTGCCAGCCAGAATAAGCTGATCTGACCGATGAAAAGCCTGCTGGTGATGCTGTTTATTGCGCTGGCAGCGCTGGTGACCCCGGCGCAAGCGCAAATGCCTGCGGCTGAAAAACTCGATCTGTCTGGCTTTAACCCCTTGCAGCCGGTACAGCTGTATCTCACCGATGAGCAAAACCGCTGGCTGCGTCAGAAAAAAACCTTACGGGTGGCGATCTTCCCACCGGATATTCCGCCGCTGGTGCTCAACACGGTGTCGGGCCGCTATCGGGGGATGAACGCCGATTATCTGGCGCTGATGCAGCGCTCGCTGAATATCAATCTTGAAGTATGGCGCTATCAGAATGACGCGCAGGCGATGGACGCCCTGAAGCAGAACCAGGTCGATCTGTTACTCACCGGCTTGCAGTATCAACCTGAACCACCTGCCGGTATTGCGCTTTCCGCGCCGGTGATCTCCTCCTGGCCCGCGCTGGTAACCACCCTGGCTAACGTGATGGAGCCGCTGCGCAGCCAGAAATTTGTCACCGTCGCGACGGTAGACGACTATCCGCCTGACGCGTGGATCGCTCAGTCATTCCCCAATGCGCAAATTCACCGCTATGCCAGCTATCATGCGGCGCTCTCCTCCGTGGCGGAAGGGAAGAACAACTATTTTATCGGCGACAATTTGCCGGGCAGCGCGATTATTTCCCAGGAGTTCGCCCTGGCGCTGACCGCGGTAAAATACTGGGGCGACGAGCAGAAAAGAAGCCATTTCCTGATCGCGCCGTCACAGGAACCGCTACGGCAAATCGTTAACCGCTTTCTCGGGGCGATGGATGAACACCTTCATAATCAAATCACCCAGTCGTGGATTGAAAAAGGCAACCTGACCTTCGCGCTGGATACGCTGGAATTAACCCATCGGGAACGGCTGTGGCTGAACCAGCACAACACGCTGCGGATTATTGTTAATCCGTATTTCGCCCCCTATACCCTGCTGGACAGCAATCTGGAAACCCGGGGGATTATTGGCGACATCCTGAACTTAATCAGCCTGCAAACCGGCCTGAAATTTGAAACCATTGTCGTCAAATCCAACGATGAAATGCTGGGAGCCATGGGCAAGGGCGGCTGGCATTTAATGCAGACTGCAACCTGGGATGTGAACCGCATTGATAATGTGTCCTACACCCATCCTTTTATTACCACGCCCAACGTTATTGTGATGAAAAGCGACCCGCCGCAGACCATCGCGCTGCGGCCCGGCATGACCGTCGCCATCGCCTCGCTGCATAATCTGATCCCGGCGCTGAGCAGCAAATACCCCGGCATCACCTGGCGGCAGGTGGATAACGCCAGCGTGGCGCTGAATCTGGTCGCGAACGGCGAGGTAGACGCGGCGCTCTCCAACCAGTTAACCATGCGCTACTTCAGCGAGCACTATTATCCCGACCAACTGGTCTTTACGCCGCTGCCCGATGAACCGCCGTCGGCGATTGGTTTTGCCATGCCGCGTTCGGAACCCGAACTGCGGCAAATCCTCGATAAGGCGCTGGATAACATCCCGCAAAAAGAGATCCTGCAAATCGTCGGTAAATGGGTGCGCTTACCCGATGTGACCATCGACACCTGGGAACTATACAACCGGCCATTTTACCTGGTGGCGCTACTGGCGGGGCTACTGGTGCTGAGCAGCCTGCTCTGGGGGCTGTATTTGCTGTCGGAAATCCGCAAAAGAAAACGGGCGCAGCACCAGCTGGAGCAGGAAAAAGACAACGCCCTGCGGGCCAATAAAGAGAAGCGCCTTTTTCTGGCGCGCATGAGCCACGAGATCCGCACCCCGGTGAGCGCCATCATGGGTTTTCTGGAGCTGCTGCATCATTCCAGGGATATCCGCGCCGGGCACGATAAAACCGCCGTGGATCGCGCATGGCAGGCTTCCCGGTCGTTGATGATGCTGATCGGTAACGTGCTGGATCTGGAAAAAATCGAATCCGGCAAGGTCGAACTCACGCCGCGATGGGTCGACATCAACGCGCTGCTGGCGGAGGTGACGCAACTGTTCAGCGGGTTGGCGGCGCAGAAATCGCTGTCATTACGGGTTAATAGCACGCTGATGGATCATTGGCTGTGGCTGGATCCACAGCCGCTGCGCCAGGTCTTGACCAATCTGATTGGAAACGCCGTGAAATTCACTCATCAGGGCAGCGTTACCGTGACGGCCCAGACGCAGCGGGTGGATGAAAAACAGGTTGAGCTGATGATTGAGGTGAGCGATACCGGGCCGGGCATTCCGGTCGACCAGCAGAGCCGGCTGTTTACGCCGTTCAGCCAGACCGATACGGGCCGCGCGCAGAGCGGATCGGGCCTGGGGCTGGCAATCAGCAAGGAGTTGCTGTCGCAGATGGGCGGCACCCTGGAATTGCAAAGCGAGCCGGGTCGGGGCACGACCTTTACCCTCAACCTGGCGGCGGCCAGTCAGCGTGGCCGGGTGCAAAGGGCCACACACGCGCCCGCACAGCCCGATGCCCTGGCGCAGCGGCTGGCAATACTGATTGCCGACGATCATCCCACCAACCGCCTGCTGTTAAAGGAACAGTTGCACGCGCTTGGGCAGCGGGCCGATGAAGCCAGCGACGGCACGCAGGCGCTGGCGGCGCTCCGGCAGCGCCAGTACGACCTGCTGATCACCGACATCAATATGCCTGAAATGGATGGTATCGCCCTCACCAGAGCCCTGCGCGCCGCCGGGCAAAAACTGGTGATTTGGGGGCTGACGGCCTCGGCGCAGGAGGAAGAGCAGCAGCGTTGCCTGGCGGCGGGAATGAACGCCTGCCTGTTCAAACCGCTGAGTCTGTCGCAGCTGCACGCCATGCTTTCGGCGCTGGCGTTGCCCGAAAAACCGGTTCTCGACGTGGAAAAACTGTCGCGACTGACCATGAACAACAAGGCCCTGATGCAAAATGCCCTTGAGGACGCCCAACGGGAAAATCGCCGCGATCTGTCCTCGGCGCAGGCGGCGGCGGAGCGGGGCGACTGGGTCGTGGTGCGGCATCATCTTCATCGGCTTAACGGCACCGCGCAGCTGCTGGGCGCTGTCCGGTTACACGATCTGGCCGCTCAGCTCGAACAGGACCTGGTGGATAACAAAAATAGCCAGGGGATGTTAGCCAGGCTGCGACGCATGGAGGGGCTGTTGGATGAGCTGGATAACGCCGCGCAGCGAATCGCCAGCGACGATGATTAGCCTGTTGACTGCCGCCTCTTAAGAAACGGCTTACGTGTGTAGGGCGTGGCCTGCACAACAATAAGTATCCGCCGATAGGGTTAAACCAGGCTGTCTGTATAATTGCTCACAGGTCGCGGGAAATATATTCCTAAACCCGTCCTGGAATATTTCCTAAGAAAATTCCATTTTTAACAGATTAACAAGTTTAAGCTATCGAAGCGGAGAAATGAGAAAGAAAAATCGATAATAAAATACACCCTGAAAATCGTTATTCCAGATTTTTATTCTGATTATTTTATTTATTTTCGTTATGTTCAGATTATCTGTCTGAATTTGCCGCTTTGCCTGAATTAAACGATCGTTTTGATCTCAATCGGGGAATCACTAATTTTTTGCGAGTGATCTCCCTGGGGAATATAAGGTAAATTTTAAACAGAGAATGCAGATGTTGATCATTGAGTTTTCGAAAGGGGATAAAACTAACAGGGATTTCTATGCGGCTGTCACACTCGATCATTTCAAATGACCACTTTTTCAAGGTGGGTATTTGCACGTTACTTTCGCCAGAGCTTATTGACGACAATTTTATTCTTGTTGATATGGATACGGTACTTGCCGCAAAAGTGAAAAAACTGGATGCCAGCGGGAAGCAGCTGGTCGCGTTTATCTCAAATGATATTGATTATTATGCATTGCAATCCGTAGGCAATGTTTTATTTATTGACAGAAAACGCAAGGTGAATGAGATCCTCTCTTTTTTAGTCGCTAACGACATGAGGTATCACTACCAGATTAAATTTGCGCTTTCGCAGCGGGAATATCAAATCCTCGACTATATGCATAAAGGCTATAGCGCAGAAGAAATTGCCTCGCTGATGGGATTAAAAATAAAAACGTTTTACGCGCATCGACGAAATATGGTTATGAAATTACGCGTCGGCAATCGTATTTCGCTGTATCGAAATATCGCGCGTCTGGAAAACGCCTGTTCCCAACAGGCGTAATGAACGCACGGATAAACGTATTTGAATTAAAGGAGAAGGCACGCAATAAGGACACCTGTTTTATTAATTATTCCCTGAACGCTATGTATTATTTTACTGTAATTAACAATTAACTGGATTTTACCATGAAAAAGATCGCTCTTATTTCTGCGCTGGTCGCATGCTTTGTTGCGTCTACTGCACAGGCCGCCGACGGCACCATTAATTTTACCGGTACGATCACCGATCAGGCCTGCACGGTTGATGTGAATTCCGCGACCCGGACCGTTCCGATGGGGACGATTTCCAATACGGCGTTTGGCACCTCTGCGGGCGTCACGGCAGGAGCTAAAACCTTTGATATTGTGCTTCAGAGCTGCCCGGAGTCTGTCACCAGCGCCAGCGTGCGTTTTGACGGCACCACCCATGCGGAAAACAGCGCGATCCTGGCGCTGAGCAGCGGCCAAACCGCCACTCACGTCGGTATCGCGCTGTATGAAAAAGACAGCGCGACGCTGATCCCGGTCGGCACCTCTTCTGCGAGCGTGACGCTGGATTCAGAGAGCAGCAATACGCTGAGCTATATCGCGAAATATATGTCGACTTCAACGTCGGTTGGCGCGGGCTCTGCCAACTCCTCTACGGCATTTACCATTACGTATCAGTAATTATTAAGCAGGGCGGTAAGCCGCCCTGCCTTTCAGGAAGGCAATCGTGATGAACGTTTCAAAAGCAGCGCTGCTGATGGCGGCGTTATTTTCCACCAGCGCATTGAGCGGCGTGGAAATTGGCGGGACCCGCCTTATTTACGATGGTAACAAAAACCAGGCTGCTATCAGCGTAAATAACCCGGATGACAGACCTTATTTGATTCAGGCGTGGGTTAATAAAAACGAAAGTTCGGATGATAACGACGATACGTTTATTACCACCCCGCCGTTATTCCGGCTCGATCCGCATAAACAAAATTCGGTGCGGGTGGTATTAAGCGGAAAGCCGCCCGCCACGGATAAAGAGTCGGTGTACTGGTTAAATATTAAATCGATTCCTGCGTCAGCACCCAATGGGAAAAATGAATTAACCATCGCGGTAAAGAGCAAAATGAAACTGATTTACCGGCCCGCCGGCATGAAAGGCGACCCGGCAACGGCGTACCAACAGCTTCAGTTCAGCCAGCGGGCGGGCAAGCTGGTGGTGAAAAATCCCACGCCGTTCAGCGTTTCATTACATGCGGTAAAAATAAATGGCAAGGCGATATCCAGAGCGCCGATGGTTTTACCGCAGCAGGAAATGACATTGCCAAATAATGTTTCTCCGGGACAGCAGATTGACTGGCAGGCAATCAATGATTTTGGGGGGATTACCGCGCCAGTAAAAGTACAGCTATAGGTTGAGTAAATAACGTGTCGCATTTAATTTCTGTTCGTCAAAACGGTTGTCCATTACGCGTATTAAGCGCGGTTGTTTTCTGCGCGCTTAATATTCCCGCAGCCAAAGCGGAAGATTATTTCTCGCCGGATTTGATTGAAATGCGCGGCAATATCGCGCGCGATATTGATATTTCACGCTTCAGCCAGGCGGGCGGGCAGTCGCCAGGCAGCTGGCAGGTGACGGTGATCCTGAATAACCAGCAGGTTGACGAACGGGAGGTCCGTTTTGAACGGGTGGATGAGGCGCTGAGCCCGGTCCTCAGCAAAGCGGATCTGCTGCGCTGGGGCGTGGCGGCGAATGCGCTGCCGGCATTCATGGCGATGCGGGATGATGAGCCAATCGACGGGTTATCGACGCTGTTGCCGGGCAGCTATGCCCGACTCGACTTTGAAGCGCAGCGGCTGGAGATGTCCATTCCTCAGCAGTATATGCAGCGTAACCCGCAGGGCGCGGTCCCGGCATCTGAATGGGATGACGGCCTTAACGCGCTGTTCCTGAACTACAGCTATTCAGGCGCGACGGGCAGTAATGAAAACGGCAGCACCCGCAGCCAGTACGCTAACCTGCGCAGCGGAATTAACCTCGGCCCGTGGCGGTTGCGTAATTACTCCACCTGGAATGACGGCGACCGGGGCAGCCACTGGAACAGCATCAGCACGTCATTGCAGCGGGATATCAAAGCCTTACGCAGCCAGTTTGCCGTTGGCGAAAGCTACACCGCCTCGGAAGTGTTTGACAGCTTTGGCTTTCGCGGCGTGCAGCTCTATTCCGATGACGGCATGCTGCCGGAAAGCCAGCGCGGGTTTGCTCCGGTCATTCGCGGCATCGCCCGGAGCAACGCGCAGATCACGATCCGCCAGAACGGCAATATTATCTGGCAGTCGTATGTGCCGCCGGGGCCGTTTGCCATTGACGATCTGTATCCGACCTCCAGCAGCGGCGATTTGCAGGTCTCGATACGCGAAGCGGATGGCACGGTGCGCCAGTTTACTCAGGCGTTTTCCGCGGTGCCGATTATGCGGCGCGAAGGGCAACTCAGCTATGCGCTCACGGCGGGGAAATATCGCGCATCATCGGACAGCGAAAAACAGCCCAACTTCTTACAGCTGACCGGCAGCTACGGCTTGCCCTGGGCCTCCACGCTGTATGGCGGCGCGATCGTCTCGGAAGATTATTTTTCCGGTGCGCTGGGCATGGGGAAAAGCTTCGGCGGCTGGGGATCGCTCTCCTTTGACGCCACCTGGGCGCACAGCCCGTTGCCGGACGGCAGCAAAGACGACGGCGTATCCCTGCGGGCGCAATATTCCAAAGACATTGCCTGGAGCGGCACCCACTTTACGTTAATGGACTATCGCTATTCGACAGAAGGCTTTTACGATTTCCAGGAAGCCAATGGCGAGCAGAACTGGCAGCACCGCCAGAATAAGCGCAGCAAGGCGCAGATCGATATTAACCAGCAGGTCGGCGACGGGGGGAATATTAACCTTTCGCTTTATCAGCAGGCGTACTGGGGCGGCGATAAAGAGCAGACGGTGAATGTTGGCTACAACACCAGCATCGACGCGATCAATTACGGGCTGAACTACAGCTATTCCCGTCAGCCGTGGTACGGCAATGGCGATCGCGTGGTGTCGTTTACCGTTCAGGTGCCGCTGTCGCGCTTTCTGCCGAACAGCTGGCTGAACATGTCGGCCAGCAGCAATAAGAAAGGGGATGTGGCATCCAGCGCCGGTCTTTCCGGCGTGGCGCTGGCAGACAATAACCTGAGCTGGAATGTGCAGCAGGGCTACGACAGCCGCGGCGGTAAAATTTCCGGCAGCGTGTCGGCGAATTACAAGGCGTCATTCGGCGAGTACCAGCTGGGTTACAACTCTTCGCGCCATCAGCACCAGACGACTGTCGGCGCGATGGGCGGGGTGGTGGTTCACCCTTATGGCGTGTCGCTGTCCCAGCCGCTGGGCGAAACCATGGCGCTGGTGAAAGCGGATGACGCCAGCAAAGTGAAAGTCTCCAACAACACCGGGATTTACACCGACGGGAAAGGTTTTGCGGTGATCCCCAACGTCACGCCGTACCGCCGGAATAGCCTGACGCTGGACAGCGCGTCCCTGAATAGCCGGACCGACATTTTAAACGACACCACCACGGTGGTGCCGACCAAAGGCGCGCTGGCGCTGGCGGAATATCCCACGGTGACGGGCTATAAGGCCATGTTCCATTTACAGGGCGCGCCGATCCCGTTTGGCGCGACGGTCAGCGTGAAGAACGGCAGCGTCACCACGGAAAGCATCGTGGATGACCGCCAGCGGGTCTGGCTCTCCGGCGTGCCGGAAAAAGGAACCCTCAGCGTGCGCTGGGAAAATGGAAGCTGCCAGGCAGCGTACCAGATTAACAATCCATCCGATGGTCAGGCCACGGTAACGGCCCAGTGCCGCTGATTTGGAGAAACTTATGCGTTTATTGTTATGGAGCGCCCTGGTGTGGCCGCTGTACTTTTTTTCGTTCACGGCCAGCGCGTGGGACTGCGATACGCTGACAACCTCAGCGACGGTTCCCGCGCCCGCGCCGTCTATCACTCTCTCCAGAAACTTGCCAGTGGGCTCGGTGATTGGCACCCAGGTCACGACAGGGATGATTAATGCGTTTAACTGCTATAACACGCCGAGCGGCGTCATCTCGAACCAGAATCTGGGCGTGGAGTCTTACGGCGAATACGTGATGATGATCGACGGGCGGCGCGTCTATAAAACCAATATCGAAGGCGTCGGTTATGCCATTGGCGGCACCGCCTTGTCGGAATGCAACGTGCCGGGCTGGGTATCGGGCAGCGGAACTATCCGTGGCCGGATCGATACGGTATCGCTGTGCGCCCATCAGCAAGGCATGTTTTCCACGCAACCGATTAAAGGGCAGGTCTTTATTACTTACTATAAAACCGCAGCGGTGACAGGATCAGGAATGGTCGCCGCGAAACAGGCCGGGGCGCTGGTATTGCTCAATAACAGCCTGCTGTGGCAAGAGCCTGCGGTGACGGTCACGTCCAGCGCCTTCACTATTACGACCCTGGGCTGCACGGTGGATAAACCGCTTATTTCCGTAGCGATGGGCAATGTCCCCGGCAACGCGTTCCGGGGGCAGGGAACCTCACCGGGAGACAGCCACACGCAGGATGTTGAACTGCCGCTGACCTGTTTCGCCGGTACCCACGTCGCGATGCAGATTGATGGCAACGTGAAGGACGCGACGCGCGGCGTACTGAATCTCAGCAGTACGGGCGAAGGCAGCGCCAGAGGCGTGGGGATCCAGGTATTGTATAACAACGCGCCGTTGCGGCTTGCCGCGCCGATTTCCACCGGCACCGCCAGCGTCACGGGACGCTACATCATTCCCCTGAAAGCGCGCTATTACCAGACGGAGAATACTATTACGGGCGGAACGGCCAACGGGACGGCGACCTTTACCCTGACCTACGACTGATTGCAAAAAAAGCCCCGCGCAGTGCGGGGCTTAGGGGAGGTTAATCAAATACGCCGTTAATAATGGCCGTCACCACGGCGGTGCTCAGCGCGATCAGTACCAGATCGTCGCCGACAATCCGCCATTCGTAACCGGGATAGTAAGGCAGGCTGTCGCGCATTGAGACCGGAACCGCTTTTTTGGCGATCCCCGGAGGAAGCGGTTTACCGCGGGCTAAATTCTTTGCGATGCCGGGAGGCAGCGAGTCATAGCCGGTCAGGCCATAATTCACCGCCAGCTGGCGAGCCGTGTTAAAGCTGATATCCGCCTCAACGTGATCCGGTTTGCCATAATTTTTACGCTTGTCCGGCGCGCCTTTGTCGGATGAATTGCCGTTCATTTTTTGGCTGTTGCCACGGTTATCGCTGTTGCCTTTATTACCGCTATTGCCGTGGTTACCACCGTTGTTGCCATGATTGCCGCTATTGCCATTACCGCCTCCATTCCCGTTGCCCGGATTCGCCATCACCGGCGTGGCGAGCATTGAGAGTGAGATAACCGCCGCTAAAGCGAGACGTAAACGACGCTGACTGGACATGATGTTTTCCTTCTAAGTGCGGGTGCACTTTGAAATTATGCCCGCTGCGGTTAAAAGGCAATTTCACGGATTCCTGGATTTTACGCTTTCACGTCCTCAACGCAGGGGCGTGTAAAAAGATAATTGCGCCCGGCGGGATTGAGCGGGAAAAATGCGATTCTCTTTGCGCCGTTATTCTGAGCGACGGGTTGCATAAGCGCTTTCAGCCTGGGTTAGCGCTTCGCTGCGGTGCGGCCTGCAAAAAAGATAAGATTTTTCCTGGCGAATGACCTCGTTATTTTATGTTTAAAAACATAAATTTAAGTGCTTTTAGATTTTCTGGCTTACCATGAAATATCAAGTGCAGATCACAAATTACACATTCGTGCATTGTTTTTAACCAGTGTCTTAAACATCATGCTTTCTCGAAGCAGCAACTTTGAGAGGGCATGTGATGGACCAGTTATTTATCGGTGTGGATGTCGGATCGGCCAGCGTTCGGGCGGGGGTTTATACGCCGCATGGCGAGCGCCTGGCCTTTGCTGTTCGTCCTGTTCAGCAGTTTCACCCTGCCGTTAACTATGTGGAACAGTCCTCAACAGATATCTGGCAGCAGGTTTGTGCCGTCGTGCGCGAAGCCGTGTCTCTCGCGCAAGTAGACCCCGCGCGTATCGCTTCCATCGGTTTTGACGCGACCTGTTCGCTGGTGGCGGTAGGGCAGCACGGCGAACCGGTATCCGTGGCGCAGGGCGGCGAGGCCGAGCGCGATATCATCATGTGGATGGATCACCGGGCCGGCGAACAAACTCAGCGAATCAACGCCACCCAGGATCCGGCGCTTGAATATGTAGGCGGCAGCGTCAGCATCGAAATGGAATTGCCGAAAATCTTGTGGCTGAAAACTCATTACCCGGAACGCTATCACAGCGTATGGCGCTTCTTCGATCTCGCGGATTATCTTGCCTGGCGCGCCAGCGGCATTGACGCGGCAAGTATTTGCACGCTGACCTGCAAATGGAACTACCTCGCACATGAATCACGCTTTAGCCAGACCCTGCTGGATGCGGTAGAACTGGGTGACGTCACAGCGAAAATTCCCGGCCGTATCGCCAACATCGGCGAGGCGCTCGGAACACTTCAGCCTGAAGCCGTACAACAGCTTGGTCTGACGCAGCGGGTTGTGGTTTCCAGCGGCATGATCGACGCCCACGCAGGCGGGCTGGCGCTGGTGGCTGAAAATCCGCTGCAAAATCTTGCGCTTATCAGCGGCACCTCTAACTGTCACATGATCATCAGCCCGCAGCCGGTGTTTATCCCCGGCGTGTGGGGCCCCTATTTTGGCGCGATGTACCCCAACGCGTGGCTGAACGAAGGCGGACAAAGCGCGGCTGGCGCGCTGGTGGAATGGACGCTTCAGCAGAGCGAACACTGGCGCGGACTGAATGACGAAGCCGTTGCGTTGGGCTGTAGCCCTTATGCATTGCTGAATCAACGCGTGGAAGCCCTTGAAGCGCAAGAAGCAAATCCGACCCAAAGTTTGCACGTGCTTGGCGATCACCATGGCAACCGCTCGCCCCGCGCCGATGCGCAGGCGAAAGGCATGGTGGCGGGTCTGACGCTGGAAAGCGGCCCGCAACAGCTCACCCGGCTTTACCTCGCCACCCTACAGGCTATCGCTTATGGCACGCGCCATATCATCGATACCATGGAAGATCACGGACAAAAGATCGACACCATCACCCTGTGCGGTGGCGCCAGTAAAAACCCGCTGTGGCTGCGTGAATATGCCGACGCCACCGGGCGCGCCATCCATCTGGTCGCGGAAGAAGACGCGGTAACCCTGGGCGCGGCGCTGACTGGCGCAGTGGCCTGCGGGGCGTTTACCCATCTCAGCGCCGCCGCGCGCAGCATGGTTAAGCGCGACCGCACCATTACGCCGAACCCGGAGAAAAGGGCGTTCCACGACGCAAAATACCAGGTTTATTTGCAGATGTATCAGGATCAGCAGCGCTATCAGGCGCTGATGGCGACTTCTCGTATCTGACTAAAAAGGAATGCTGACGTGATGACACAAACGTTACCTGCCGCACCGGAAAAAATCAGCGCAGGGAAAAATGAAATTCTGATGATCACCAATGCGGACTTGCGCGAGTCTGCAAACCTGGCCTGCTGGCCGATGCAGGAAAAATACGAGGCCAAATTGCAGGATATGCTCGGCAAACTTGGCTATCAGATGAAACGCGCCCACGCGGTCGACCACCAGCGCGGCCACGGATTTATCAGCAGCCAGCGCCAGGGAAGCGATCTGTTTGCTCAAATTGATGAAAACGCGCCGCTGATTGTACTGCTCACCGCCTGGCAGTATTCCCATCACATCGCGCCGTCGCTGGTGCATCACAAAGGACCCGTCCTGCTGCTGGCGAATTTCGACGGCACCTGGCCGGGGCTGGTGGGCATGCTCTGCCTGGCCGGGTCGTTAACCAGCCTGGGGAAAGCCTATTCCCGCTTATGGTCTGAGAATTTCGACGATGAGCTGTTTGTCGACGGCCTGAAAACCTGGCTGCGCTACGGTTCGTTACAACATTCTCTGAGCTATCTGCATCCCGTTCCCGCGACGCATCCCGTCATGGCTACCGAGGCGGGTCAGCTGGGGCGTAACGTGGGTGAATATGTTCTGCGCCATAAAGAAATTATCGGTTTGTTCGACACCTTCTGCATGGGAATGATTAACGGCGTCTTCCCGCAACAGGCGATGGTGAATATCGGTATGCCGATTGAGTCGCTTTCCCAGTCGGCGCTGCTGGTGGAGATGGCAAAAGTGCCGGATTCACTGCGTGAAGCGTGCCTGCAATGGTATATCGACCAGGGGATGGATTTCCGCTTCGGCGAGGACGGCAGCAAAGAGCTCACCCGTGAACAGGTGAAAGAGCAGTGCGCCATGATGATCGCGATGGCGAGATTTGTGCAGCGCTTTGGACTGTCCGCCGTGGGCGTTCAGTATCAGCAAGGGCTGAAGGACAGCTGTGCGGCGTCAGATTTCGCGGAAGGCGCGATTGGCTCCACCGCGCGTTTCCCGCTGCCGGATGAACACGGCAATATCATCTGCGACGGCCAGCCGATCCCCTGCATTAATGAAGTGGATATGGGCACCGCCATCCCGCAGACCATGCTGTGGCGTTTGCTGAGTTCGCTCTCGCTGCCCGCAGAAACCACGCTGCACGATATCCGCTGGGGTAGCGAATACAACGGCACCTTCTACTGGGATCTGGAAATCTCCGGCGCCGTCCCGTTCGAGCATTTAAAAGGCGGCATCAAAGGCGCCACGGGCTATCGCCAGCCTGCGATGTACTTCCCGTATGGCGGTTCGACGATTTGCGGTCAAGGCAAAGCCGGGCGTTTTATCTGGGCGCGCGCCCACTATGAAGGGACCGAGGTGATTATGCACATCGGCACCGGACGGGGCGTGGAGCTGCCGGAAGAGGAGTTCGAACGTCGCCACCGCGCCACCTGCTACGAATGGCCGCTGCTCAACGCGGTGCTTGATGGGGTTGGCCGCGATGAATTAATGGCGGGCCATCAGAGCAACCATCTGACGATTGCCTATGTGGATGAGCCGGTGCTGCAAACGGTGTTCCAGGCGTTTGTCGCCCAGGCGCTCACCCAGGGTATCCGGGTTGCCGTGGCGGGTACCGCCATTGATCTGCTGTAAAAGGAAACTGCCATGAATACGACGAAGTACGCTGGCGTCTGGCCGGTGATGTTAACGCCTTTTACCCGGCAAAAAGAGATCGACTGGACATCGCTGGAGCGGCTGATTGACTGGTATCTGGCGGCGGGCGTCCACGGTCTGTTTGCTGACTGCCAGTCCAGCGAGATGTTTTTTCTGAGCGATGAAGAGTCCCGCCGGCTGGTGCGCTTTATCATCGAGCGGGTGGATGGCCGCGTGCCGGTGGTGGCCTCAGGGCATACCGCCAACGCGTTTCATCATCAGAGCGAGCAGCTCACCCAAATGGCGGAAACCGGGGTCGACGGCGTCATTCTGATCAGCAATCGCCTGGCGCTGGCCGGAGAAAGCGACGAGCTGGCGCTGGAAACGCTACAGCGCCTTATCGCCGACGTGCCCGAGAATGTGGATCTGGGGATTTATGAATGCCCGTTCCCGTACAAGCGCCTGCTGTCTGACGAGATTGTCGCCTGGTGCGCCCAAAGCAACCGCTTCACCTTTATTAAAGATACCTGTTGCAGCCTGCCGATCATTGAACGTCGGCTGGCGCTCACCCGGGGCAGCAGGCTGCACCTGGCGAACGCCAACAGCCAGACGCTGCTTCCCTCGTTGCAGGCCGGGTGCCAGGCCTACAGCGGCGTGATGGCGAATTTCCATCCCGAGCTGTACGTATGGCTGTATGAGAACTGGCGGCAGGAGCCGGAAAAAGCGCAGCGGCTGGCCGATTATCTTTCCACTGCGGCGCTGGTTGAAAACCTGGATTATCCGGTATGCGCCAAAGCGTTCCAGCAGCAAATCGGCAATTTCTCCACGCTGACCTGCCGGGTGCGCGATAGCCAACACTATGATGACACCTTCTACCCGGAAGCCATCGACAGCATGGTGCGGCTGGGGCGCGATCTCCAGAAACAGCTGCATATTGAGGGGTAGCCATGGCATTTACCCTGAAGAAACGCCAGCCGCTGCTGGCAGACGACCAGCAGGATTTCGCACAGTGCCACGCCTCGACGCTGGTGGCGCTGCCGGAGAAGCCTACCCTGGTGGCGGCGTTCTTCGCCGGAAGCAAAGAGGGCAGCGGCGATACGGCGATTTGGCTTTCCCGCAGCGAAAACGGCGTCTGGCAGCCTGCGGTGAAAGTGATGTCGCAACCGGGCGTGGCGCACTGGAACCCGGTATTGCATTACCAGCATCAGCGGCTGTGGCTGTTCTACAAAGTGGGCAAAGATGTACACAGCTGGACCACCCGCGTCGCGGTTTCTGATGACGAAGGCCGAACGTGGAGCGCCCCTCGTGAACTGGTCGCCGGCGATGCGCAGCCGCGCGGCCCGGTCAAAAATAAGCTGCTGGTGATGAGTAACGGCGAATGGATCGCCCCGGCCTCGACAGAAAATGCCCGCTTCTGGGACGCGTTTGTGGATATCTCGGCGGACCAGGGGGAAAGCTGGTATCAGGTGGCGATCCCGATTGAGCATCAGCATGGCGAGGCGGCGGATGAAAGCGCCCTGTGGCAGGGTTTAAAACAGGATGCTTTATGGGAATGCGATCTCACGCAGGTTATGCAGTGGGATGGTGTTATACAGCCAACATTATGGGAATCAAAACCCGGTTATATTCATGCGCTTATGCGCAGTACCCGGGGGTATATCTATCGCGCTGACTCTACAGATTATGGCAGAAGCTGGTGTCCGGCCTATGCCACGGCGCTACCGAATAACAATAGCGGCATCGATGTGGTGCGGCTGGATAACGGCGATATTGTGCTTGCCTGCAATCCTGTCGCGGGAAACTGGGGCCGTCGTTATCCTGTTGCGCTGCTGCGCTCGGTGGATAACGGCGCGACCTGGTCGCCACCCTGGGTGCTGGAAGAGGGGAAGGGCGAGTTTTCCTACCCGGCCATCGTACAACAAGGAGGCGTGATTCACCTGACCTGGACATGGAATCGCAAGAACATCATTTACCAAACCCTTACCGACAATAATTAAAAGTGCGGAGTACCTGATGAAGAAGAATTTACTGTGTGCCTTACTGATGATGATGCCGTTTGCCGCCGTTCAGGCAGAGCAGACGCTAACCTATCCCAAAAAAAATATTGAAGTCGTGATCCCGAAAAATCCGGGCGGCGGCACAGATACCTCCGCGCGCACCGTGATTGAGTTCGCCCGGGATAAAATGCCGAAAGGCACCATGCTGGTCCCGGTCAACAAACCGGCGGGCAACGGCATCACCGGGCTGCTGGAAGTCGCGAAAGCGCGCCCGGACGGCTATAAGCTGGTCATGACCACCGTCGAGCTGGCAATGTTCCCGCACCAGGGGAAATCCCCGGTGACCTATAAAGACTTTACCCCGATTGTTACCACCATCGCCGATCCGGTTGCCGTGGTAGTGAACGCTAAATCACCGTACAACACGCTACAGGAATTTATCGATGCCGCGAAAAAAGCCCCGGGCAAGCTGAAAGTGGGTAACTCCGGCAACGGCGCGATCTATCACCTGGCTGCGGTTAATATTGAGAAAATCACCGGCGCGAAGTTTAACCATATTCCTTACAACGAAGGCACCGGACCTTCCATTGCTGCGCTGGTGGGTGAGCACATCGATGCCGTACTGACTACGCCGGGCTCGGTGAAATCGCAGGCTGACGCCGGGCTGTTAAAAGTGCTTGGTGTGATGGATGAGCAACGCTTCCCGCTGTTCCCGGACGCGCCGACCTTTAAAGAAGCGCTGAATCTGGACGTGAACGTGAAAATGCGCGCCTGGGCGGTACTGGCCACCACCGCGAAAGTCAGCGATGACGTGAAAAAACAGCTGGTGGACACCTTTACTGAGGTGGTGAAAACGCCCGCTTATCAGGAAGCGCTGAAGAAGCAGGGCATTATGCCGGTGGTGATCACCGGTGACGACGCTTACGAAATGATGAAGGACGATGACGAAATGTATGGCGCCCTGATTGCCGACGTCATGAAAAAATAACGCTTATTCCCGGTCGGGCGTGGCACTGGCCGGGAAATTATCGGGGTGGGTTTATGCGAAAGCAGAATATTGTTGTTGGTGCCGTCTCCGTGATAGTCGGGCTGGGCATCATTGTGCTCTCACGCGATATGCATTTATTCGATGAAAGCGGCATGTTAGGGGAGCGCTTCTGGCCATATTGTCTGGCATGGCTGTTCATTGGCCTTGGGATTTTGCAGTTGATTAACGTCTATAAACAGCGGGCCGCAGTGGATATATCCGTAGATCTTTCCTCGGCGCCGGTTCGTAAAGCCTACTGGGTCGCCGGGTTAATGGGCGTGTATGCGATCGCGCTGTGCTATGGCGGGTTTATCGCCTCATCGCTGATCCTGATCCCGATTGTGATGCGTATTATGGGCGAAAAACGCCCCTGGTTCCTGGGCGTGTGTTCGGTGCTGATCGTCGTCTGTATTTATATCTCCTTCACCATGATCTTTAATTCTCCGCTGCCGGAATCGGTGTTTTCCGAGTGAATTAATAAGGGAATCATAATGAACGAAGTTTTAGATGCCCTGTTGCTGGTCTTCAGTTTCGAAACCACCGCAATGATCCTGATGGGGGTTCTGGCGGGGATTATTATCGGCGCGCTGCCGGGGCTTACCGTCAATATGGGCATTGCGCTGTTGTTGCCCCTGACTTACTCCTTCCAGGGGATGACCGGTATTCTGATGCTGCTTGGGGTGTACTGCGGCGCGGTCTATGGCGGATCGATTACCGCCATCCTGATCAGCACGCCGGGCACGCCCGCCTCTGCCGCCACGGTGCTGGATGGCTATCCGATGGCGAAACGCGGAGAAGCCGGACGCGCGCTGGGATTATCCACTGGCGCCTCAATGTTCGGCGGCGTTTTCAGTACTATCGCGCTGGTGCTCATTGCGCCGCTGCTGGCGAAAGTCGCCACCGGTTTTTCCTCCGCTGAATATTTCGCGCTGGCGGTGTTTGGGATCAGCATTATTACCAGCGTTTCTTCGCAATCCATTATTAAAGGATTGATGGGCGGCGCGCTGGGGTTATTTATCGCCACTATCGGGCTGGACCCGATGACCGCCGGGATGCGTTTTACCTTTGATTCCGTCTATTTGATGGGCGGCATATCGTTTATTCCGGTGCTGGTGGGGTTATTTGCCTTTTCTCAGGGGCTGATTAGCCTTGAGGAAGATCACCGGGAACGCGTCGCTGGCGTGGTGCATAGCATGCAGAGCAAAATTCAGCGCATCCTGCCCACCTGGAAAGATTTGAAGCGGGTGATGCCGGTTTATATTCGCTCCTCGGTGATTGGCACTGGCATCGGTGCGGTGCCGGGGACCGGCGGCGATATCGCCTCTTTCATTGCCTACAACGAAGCCAAGCGCTGGTCAAAACATCCTGAAGAGTTTGGCCACGGTTCGCCGGAAGGGGTTTCCGCTCCGGAAGCTGGCGCGAACTCGGTGGCGGGCGGCGCAATGGTGCCGCTGATGACGCTGGGTATCCCTGGGGATGGCGCAACCGCGATCATCATGGGCGCATTTATGGTGCAAGGGCTGGCGCTGGGGCCGCAGTTATTTACTGAGCATCCGGTTGAAGTGAATGCCATCTTTATCGGCCTGTTCGCGGCGAATATCTTTATGGGCATCATGGGCTTTATGGGGATGCGCCTGTTTGCCAAAGTGATGAACGTGCCGCGTCGGGTACTGGTGCCCATTATCTTTGTACTCTGTTCCGTGGGGGCCTATTCGGTAAACCACGATATGACGGACGTCTTTGTGATGATGGCTTCCGGATTAGCGGCTTATATCCTGATTAAGCTTGATTTCTCAATGTCGCCTATTGTGATTGGCATTATTCTGGGGCCAATGGCGGAATCGAACTTCCGGCGTGCGCTGGTGATGTCTGAAGGCGACCCGAGCGTATTTCTGACGCGCCCGGTCTGCGCTGTTTTCCTGGCCATTGCGTTGATCACCCTGCTGATGCCGATTTTCGGCCCCCGTCTGAAGGCCATGTGGCGTAAGCAACCGGGTTGATAGCACTTATTCACGGGCTGCCGACGGTGGCCCGTTTTTCATCAAGTAAGGAATGCACACTTATGGCAAAAACAGTTGAGGAAATCGCGAGGGATTTAGGCGTTTCCATCACAACGGTACGCGCCGTCCTGAACGGTAATGCCAAAAAGTATCGCATCAGCCTGAAAACGCAGGACAAAATTAATGAGTATGTGCAGGAACACAGTTATACCATCAACCTCACCGCCCGCAGCCTGAAGCTCAATAAAACTGATGTCTTCGGGCTGGTTATTCCGCGACTCTCTAACCCCTTTTTCTCCGCGCTGGCGGAACAGCTGGAAGCGGCGTGCCGGGAGTTGGGCTATCAGCTGATGATCAGCTGCACCAACGGCGAACCGCGATATGAAAACCGGCTGGTAAAGTCGCTCGAAGAGCGAAACGTCGATGGTATTTTTGTCGTGTCAACGGACGCAGCCTGCCAGGCGCATCATCTTAAACACCGTAAAAAACCGCTGGTGTTTCTCGACCGGGATTTTGGCATTCAGGATGCTGCGTGTGTTACCACGGATAACAGCGACAGTGGCTACCAGCTAACCAAAGCGATGGTGGAATACCTGGGGCAACCGCTGCATTTTTTTACTGCTGACATGACGTCACCAACGATTATCGATCGTCTTAGCGGCTTTAAGCGGGCTATGGCTGAGCTGGGGATGACGGTTTCTCCGTCCGATATTACCTGCGCGGAGCACAACCGTATTAGCGACGGTGCAGATCTTATGGCGCAGTACATCGATCTTCATGGCCGTTGGCCGCAAAATTTTATCGCGTCATCCCTGCCGATCCTCCAGGGCGCGCTCAGCGTACTGCGTGAACGTTGCGGGTATATTCCAAACGATATCAATATCGGCACCTTCGATGACAACATCATGCTGGGATTTCTGGCGAATAATCTCTGGTCTATGCGTCAGGATGAAAAAAAACTCGCTGCAAAAGCCTGCCAGTTGATGGTGGCTGCGCTGGAAGGAAAGGTTGTTGAACAGGGAGGAACAGCGAAGGCGGAACTGGTATTCAGGGGGAAGGCATTGGGGTGAAGGATGCTAATGTGCCGCCGCTTATTTTCGCGAAGCCCTGAGTTGCTGGCTGAGCAGAGAAAAAGATATTCATTTTTTGCGCGCAGGATAACGACGTTTTAACCGCTGCCGGACAGAGGCCAGACGCGGCTTTGCGTTTAAACGCTGCGCTGACATTTTTTCTTTTCTTCGGGACACCTGTTTTGTTTTGAGGTGAGGAAATTATCTCTGTTCTGGTGGTCAAATGCAGTGTGCCGCTACATTCAGGCTCTGGCAGGCCTGGCGGATACTGAGTCCAAATGTCGCTATCAGATGAGTGACCAGCTCACGCTTAAAGGCTGGTTTTAAAGCTTCAGCGCCCGGTTCTCAAAACTCAGGCCGGCAAACATCTGTTTGAGACGCCGGTTCTCGTCCTCAAGATCCTTTATCTTTTCAATATCAGAAGTCTCCATGCCGCCGTATCTGGACTTCCAGTTGTAACCGGTGTCTTCAGAAATACCGGCCTCCCGGCAGACATCTTTAACGGTTCGTCCGGCTTCAACCGATTTAATTACAGCAATGATCTGATGCTCAGTAAAACGGGATTTACGCATAGCGATCTCCTTCGTTGGCAGATTGATTATGTCGGAGGATCTCTAAATGTGAATGGCACGATTATGCGGGATACTTACACCATCACCATCATAGAGAAAGTAGTCCGCTTCTTTGGGTTTGGCGGATTCGATTTCCTTAACGGAAAGAGGTTTGTCTTGCCATTGCCGGAGTTCCATAGTTTTAGGCACCTCAAAAACAATAACGCTTTACGAAGTGCCTAAAAGATTCGGATTTAATCAGTTGGTACCAGACTTCGCGGGACAAATTCAAGGCACAAAAAAGCCCGCCAGGTTTTAACCTTTCGGGCTTTCAGGACTTTGTTGAGTGGCTCTGGTGACCATCAACCAAGAATTTTGGTGGGCTGGCGGGAGTTGAACCCGTGTCCGAAATTTTGTAACCCATTGATTGAGTGTAATTAATTTACTGTAAAAATTTCTGCGGCTCCTTTACGGCTCCTTTCGTGTCCCGCCGCTGACCTTGAGTAGTCTCCGCTCGGTGTTTCCGTCGTACTCTTTCAGATAGGATCCGTAATGCCTGAAGAGCATCTCTGGCCCCTTGTGCCCCATCTGCCCAGCAAGCCAGAAAAGGTTTGCCCCCTGGCTGATGTGGCGTGTCGCGAATGTATGCCGAGTCTGGTATGGGTTGCGGTATCTGATCCCTGCTTTGCGTAATGTTGGCACCCATGCTTTTTTACGGATAGCATCCGCGCTGGCCCACGGCATATTCGTTTTCGGATCCTCGAATATCGTCGCATCTTTCATAAAGGTGAAGGTTTTCTGATTTGCCAGCACAGTCATCGCCACATCGTTAAGTTCTACCTTGCGTGTCCCTGCCTTTGTTTTCGTCCCCTTAATAACCCCTACCACACTCGCGTTCTGAACATGCGCAGTCTTCCCGATAAAATCGATATCGCGCCAGCGCAGCGCGCATAATTCTGAGCTGCGCAACCCCGTCTGGATTGCGAACATAAATAAATTTTCCCACTGCTTATTACCGGCAGAGGAGAGGAGTGCATCTACTTCTGCTGGTGAAAGCGGATCGACAATATAGTCGCTGTCAGCAGTCGATTTGTCGCTTTGATACCGGGATGCTGTTACGAGGGATACGGGGTTGATTTGCAAAACTCCATCTGTGACAGCCTCATCAAGCGCTGATCGCAAAAAAGACAGCTGATTGCGGATCGTCTTCAATGTGGTGGTGCGGCTCTGGATCCATGCTTTCATTGCCGCCGGCGTGAGCTCGCTTGCCGGAAGTGAATGCAGCGCGGACAGCGCGCTACGGCATTTTTTATAACCGCCAATAGTGGACGGGGAAAGTTTTCGCGTTTCGCATATATCGATATATTCATCCAGATACATTTTTACTGTTTTTCCTGCAGCCGCATTCCCAAATAATTTTAAGCGAGCAGAGCGCGGGAAATATTCAGCGTAAACGAATGTTCCTCGCTCTATTTTATTATGGATTTCGCCGAGGGTTCGCTCGGCGTATTTAATATTCTTACTGTTCACTTCAAGATTAGAAAGGGGCTCCCTGCATTTAACCCCTCTGTATGTGAAAGTGATATTGATGGTTTCGCCCTGACTATGCTTTCTGATAGTTACGCCGCGCGGTAGTTTTGGCGACTCTGCCTTGCCCATTTAGCAACCTCACTAAGATCAATCCATCTTTCCTTAACGCCTTCCACCTTCAGCACCTGAACACCTTCAAACCAGACGCCGCGTTGCACCCGTTTATTAATGGCTTCAAGGGTCTCGCCGGTTTCTTTGCAATAAGTCGAGATCGGAACACAATCGAGGTTCAGCATAATTCCTCCACTTCACCGGCTGCACCCGGTCCTCTTTAAAAATACAGGTCCCGCAACCATTGCGGGCCCAGTCAAAACAGATACCGCAGCGATCTACTTCTTTACTTCCTGCGCCTCCTGTAGGTGTGTGGCAGTGCGCATAGCCTCGTCAATGGCCTGCCGGACATTCATAACCGGGTAATTGCCGTCATTAAGCATCATGGCATTGCGCTGGAAATTCGCGTCAAATTTCCACCCGTATGTAGTACCGTAATACTCGTTAAGCCTTTTGTTCTGCGCATCAAGCCAGTCCAGGCGCTTCGAGTCTTCTGAGCTATCAGAAATCACCGGATAGTTGCGCTGTTCAGACTGTACTTCTGGTGCTGCGACTTTATTCATTACGGATTGCGCTGTAACCGGCAGCAATGCCAAATCAGTAACCGAACCGTGCAATGCGATAGCTACTCTCTCGACGATGTTGCGATAATCAATGACCGTTGGCGCTGGCTGCGGTCGGGTGTAGAGTGGGCCTTTCATTTTCACTGAACGACATTTTCTTTCCCACCCTCGCATATATCCGTTTGCAAATTCCTTTCCGTGCATACCTACCAACTCATCATACGTGAAAGGAATTTCTGGCCACGCTACCGGCTCCGCATCCGCGCGGGACTCCAGCGCGGCAAGGGCTATGCGGAAACATTCCAGGCTTTCGCGTTCCGCAGTACCGGCAATGTGGGCTGGCATATCAATAAATCGGGGTTCGCCACATTTAACGGAGTGACGGTGCGGGGCAATCTTTACGCCACTTCGGGCAATTTCAGTTTTAACGGCGCGAACAATACCGTCGTCATCGATGGCAGCGGGGTAACCGTTAATCTGCCGGGTGGCGGCCTGATCAGACTGGGGATGTGGTGATGCCGGCAGGATTACTGATTGATCTGAATGATGGCGGCCCCCGGATGGAAATTACATCCGGCCTGCGGTGCCCGACGTTTAGCGGGCAGTGGACGGCAGCTTCAACTTCTGTTTCGCTGGATATGGCGAATTATGTCCCCGGGAGTGAAGTGATACTGCTACCCCGCGTCTGTGCCGGGTACGCCCCGCCTGTCAGTCCGTCGATTATTCCGGCGGTGGGTGTCCTGACCGGGTTTACGCAGAACGGTGCGACGGTCACCCAGACCTACTGGACTTCGCTTGGTGATAAACTTGTCAGGGGGTTTGATGCATCGGTCTGGCAAATACTGCCCGCATCAGCCAGCGCGGGCGGAGGCCTGCTGATTCAGGACTCAACCGATTTCATGAGCATTGCCGTTAACAGCATGGCCGGGTTCTGCGTCTGGCGCGGTTCGGTAACGTTCACCGGGACCTGGACTCTGCCTGACACGATTGCACCAAAATCCAATTATGTCGTGTTTGGGAAATGGTCGCACCCGAGCGCCACGGTTGAGTGCGACGGCACAGTCGTTACAGCATTCGAGGACAGGAACGGCGAGGACGTCCCGGCGACAGTGACGATAACAATCGCGATATTTGCGTCGGGTATTGCACCTACCCCCGGACCGGGTCTTAATTTCTTCAAAAACGGTGCATGCGTGTTTTCAACAACAAACCGCCCGTTCATCTATAACCGGAAGACATGGACGCCGTCATGGTCATGGACGGACATCGGCGACACCATGATTATGCTGGGCGTCTACGGCTACGACAGCAACACCAACGGCGGGTGGGACTATATGAAACTGGCGGGCATCGTCAGGTCAGGAAACGCCGTCCGGTGTGGGCGCGGTCGCGTGCGCTGGCGCTGGACTGACAAATACGCGCTGGTTGGCCAGCGTCTGGCAAACATCCCCGTGCCATGCATCCCCTCAATGTATTAACAAAAAACACTTACCCAGACCCGCCATCCGGCGGGTTTTTTATGTCCGGAGTAAATATGATCTATAGCGCAGGTACTATTGCGATTGCAGGTGCAGGTGTAACAGGCACCGGTACGAATTTCACGTCCGCGGCAAGTCAGGTTCGCGCTGGCCAGACACTTCTTGTCCTGACATCCCCGCCGCAGATTTTTGAGATTGCGACCGTAAACAGTGCCACATCCCTGACACTCACCGCAGCAGCAAATCCCTGGCTCGCGGCTGGCACGAAGTACGCAATCCTTACCACTGACGCGCTGTCTGTAGATGGTCTTGCGCAAAGTATCGCGCAGCTTGTCCGGGACTACGACGCGAGCAGCGATGCGTGGGAGACTTTTGCTGGCACATCAGCAAATCAGACCGTGACAGTGACCATTAACGGCATTTCCGTCGCTATTCCGGCTCTCGGCAAACTTGCGCAGCGCGGCGTGGGTGGCGCGGTACCGGTTGAGCAGGGCGGAACGGGCGGCACAACGCCAGCAGCTGCGCGAACCGGGCTGGGGCTCGGTAGTGTGGCAACGCGCGACACGGGCGTGGCAGGTGGCAATGTCCCCGTTCTGGGTAATGCCAATATCGCCGGCTCGATGTTGCTTCGCCTGTCGTCAAGTAACACGCCAGGGATCGCTTACGCGGGAAGCCGCACATCAGCATCAGCGGCGGCATTTAACATCGGTAATAACGCGAACAGCGCCGCGTCGTCGGTGATGGA
>NZ_JAAATR010000076.1 GCF_009907385.1 Atlantibacter hermannii | reverse complement strand
ACGGACATCGGCGACAGCATGATCATGCTGGGCGTCTACGGCTACGACAGTAACACCAACGGCGGGTGGGACTATATGAAACTGGCGGGCATCGTCAGGTCAGGAAACGCCGTCCGGTGTGGGCGCGGTCGCGTGCGCTGGCGCTGGACTGACAGATACGCGCTGGTTGGCCAGCGCCTGACAAACATCCCCGTGCCATGCATACCCGCCATGTATTAACCAACACTTACCCAGACCCGCCATCCGGCGGGTTTTTTTACTGGAGCAATTATGATTTACAACGCAGGTACTATTGCGATTGCAGGTGCAGGTGTAACAGGCACCGGTACGAATTTCACGGCAGCGGCCAGTGCGGTCCGCGCCGGGCAGACCCTTCTTGTCCTGACATCCCCGCCCCAGATTTTTGAGATTGCGACCGTGAACAGCGCCACATCCCTGACGCTCACCGCTGCCGCAAACCCATGGCTTGCGGCTGGCACGAAATACGCCATCCTGACGACTGACGCGCTTTCTGTTGACGGCCTGGCGCAAAGTATTGCGCAGCTTGTCCGGGACTACGACGCGAGCAGCGATGCGTGGGAGACTTTTGCTGGTACAACTGCCAACCAGGCCGTCAATGTCACAATTAATGGCGTTGCTGTCAGCATTCCGGCTCTCGGCAAACTTGCGCAGCGCGGCGTGGGCGGCGCGGTACCGGTTGAGCAGGGCGGAACGGGCGGCACAACGCCAGCAGCTGCGCGCACAGGGCTTCAGCTCGGCAGTGTGGCAACGCGCGACACGGGCGTGGCAGGCGGCAATATACCCGTTCTGGGCAATGCAAATATCGCCGGATCGATGTTGTTCCGCCTGTCGTCAAGTAACACCCCGGGCATCGCGTACGCGGGAAACCGCACGTCAGCATCAGCTGCGGCATTTAACATCGGTAATGCCGCGAACAGCGCCGCGTCGTCGGTGATGGA
>NZ_JAAATR010000075.1 GCF_009907385.1 Atlantibacter hermannii | reverse complement strand
CGCGAACAGCGCCGCGTCGTCGGTGATGGAATTTGAACGGGGCGGAGTTTTCGGATGTTTTGTTGGCCTCGATACCGACAGCAAATTCAAGATCGGCGGCTGGAGTATGGGGAATGTCGCCTATGAGTTCTATCACCAGGGCAATGTAGTAGTGGATGGGAACGGGTACCTTAAAAAGGCGTCACCAGTCGTTAAAGTCGCAGGCGACGGCAGCGCAGAACTGAATGCGGAATCTGCAGGCGTCACGGTTGAGCGCCTCGATACGGGAGTTTACCGAATATCGGGGGTGCTGGGCTTCAATTCCGATGCTGGATGGGGTGGTATTGATGGCGGGATAGAAATTCCGGTTGATAAAAACAAACTGCCTTTGCTTTGGATTGATTATCAGATTGAGGCTGACGGCAGCATTCTGCTGAAGACCTATCACCGTACACACCCTACGGCGCCGCGGTTCGCTCGTAACGAAATCGACGGAATAAACGATGGTGACCCGGTTGATATACC
>NZ_JAAATR010000074.1 GCF_009907385.1 Atlantibacter hermannii | reverse complement strand
CCAATCTCGACTATGCTCAATACTCGTGTGGGCTCTGTTGCAAAAATCGTGAAGCTTGAGCATGCTTGGCGGAGATTGGACGGACGGAACGATGACGGATTTCAAGTGGCGCCATTTCCAGGGTGATGTGATCCTGTGGGCGGTGCGCTGGTATTGTCGCTATCCGATCAGCTATCGCGACCTTGAGGAAATGCTGGCGGAACGCGGCATTTCGGTCGACCATACGACGATCTATCGCTGGGTCCAGTGCTACGCCCCGGAGATGGAGAAGCGGCTGCGCTGGTTCTGGCGGCGTGGCTTTGATCCGAGCTGGCGCCTGGATGAAACCTACGTCAAGGTGCGGGGCAAGTGGACCTACCTGTACCGGGCAGTCGACAAGCGGGGCGACACGATCGATTTCTACCTGTCGCCGACCCGCAGCGCCAAGGCAGCGAAGCGGTTCCTGGGCAAGGCCCTGCGAGGCCTGAAGCACTGGGAAAAGCCTGCCACGCTCAATACCGACAAAGCGCCGAGCTATGGTGCAGCGATCACCGAATTGAAGCGCGAAGGAAAGCTGGACCGGGAGACGGCCCACCGGCAGGTGAAGTATCTCAATAACGTGATCGAGGCCGATCACGGAAAGCTCAAGATACTGATCAAGCCGGTGCGCGGTTTCAAATCGATCCCCACGGCCTATGCCACGATCAAGGGATTCGAAGTCATGCGAGCCCTGCGCAAAGGACAGGCTCGCCCCTG
>NZ_JAAATR010000073.1 GCF_009907385.1 Atlantibacter hermannii | reverse complement strand
AATAAACGATGGTGACCCGGTTGATATACCCGCCGGACGCTGTGTCGATCTACGTGTCGAGATGCCTGCAAACAGCCTCTGGAATGTTGAGCAGGCGCGGCGCTCTGAGGAGATGCGCGCGGAATATGAGCAACAGCAATTTGAGACAGAAAAGCTGGAGCAAACTGACGGTACGCAAAATCAGTGAGTTACGCCTGACAACAAAATTGATAGTTAAACCCGATATTGATCGGCTTAATGATTGAAACTACTGTATATAAAAACAGTATAATTATCAGGAGTCGATTTATTATGGAATTTTACACACCAGCAGAACTGCGCGGCATTGTCGCGCTGCCCCTCTTCGGAGACCTCGTCCAGTGCGGGTTTCCATCTCCCGCCGCCGACTATGTCGAACAACGCATCGATTTGAATGAGCTGATGATCCAGCATCCGAGCGCAACGTATTTTGTACGGGCGGCCGGTGACTCAATGGTCGAGGCTGGCATTAGCGACGGAGACCTGCTGGTTGTGGACAGTTCCAGAACGGCGGAGCATGGCGACATCGTGATCGCGGCGGTTGGCGGTGAGTTTACCGTCAAACGTTTGCAGCTTCGGCCAACAGTGCAGCTTAACCCCATGAACAGCGCCTATTCGCCTATTTTCGTGGGCAGCGAGGACACCCTGGATGTTTTCGGGGTCGTGACGTACATCGTTAAATCGACAAACTGATGTTTGCCCTGGTCGATGTGAACTCGTTTTATGCATCCTGCGAAACGGTGTTCAGACCCGATTTAAAGGGGAGGCCCGTCGTCGTTCTTTCGAATAACGACGGGTGCGTTATAGCCAGAAGCGCCGAAGCGAAACAGATCGGCATAAGTATGGGCGAGCCGTTCTTTAAACAAAGGGATTTGTTCCGGCGCCACAACGTGGCCACGTTCTCCAGTAACTACGAGCTGTACGCGGACATGTCGAATCGGGTGATGACCACACTGGAAATCATGAGTCCTCGCGTGGAAATATACTCAATCGACGAGGCTTTTTGCGATCTGACTGGCGTGCGAAATTGCCGGAACCTGGAGGATTTTGGCCGGGAAATTCGCGCCACGGTTTTGCAGAATACCCACCTCACAGTGGGCGTCGGCATCGCCCAGACCAAGACCCTGGCGAAGCTGGCGAACCACGCCGCGAAAAAATGGCAACGGCAGACCGGCGGCGTCGTGGATTTGTCGAATGTTGATCGCCAGCGCCGGTTGATGTCGCTCGTGCCCGTTGAGGACGTATGGGGTGTTGGGCGGCGCATCAGCAAAAAACTGGCCGCAATGGGCATCACTAACGCCTGCCAGCTGGCTGACACCTCAACGTGGGTTATCAGGAAGCATTTCAACGTGGTGCTTGAGCGAACCGTGCGGGAGCTGCGCGGTGAACCTTGTCTGGAACTCGAGGAGTTCGCGCCGGCCAAACAGGAAATCGTCTGCTCGCGTTCGTTCGGTGAACGCGTAACTGAATACGAACAGATGCATCAGGCGGTATGCAGCCATGCTGCGCGCGCGGCGGAGAAACTGCGAGGCGAGCACCAATACTGTCGTTACATTTCCGCGTTCGTGAAAACCTCTCCGTTTGCTATCAACGAACCGTACTACGGCAACAGCGTATCCGTGAAGTTGCTCACCCCCACTCAGGACACACGCGACATAATCAACGCCGCGGTGCGCTGCCTGGATAATATCTGGCGCGACGACCACCGATACCAGAAAGCAGGGGTAATGCTGGGTGATTTTTTCAGCCAGGGTGTGGCGCAGTTGAACCTCTTTGATGACGTGGCGCCACGGCATAACAGCGAGAAATTGATGGAAGTGCTGGATCAGCTCAACGCCAAAGGTGGTAAAGGGACTTTATTTTTCGCAGGGCAGGGTATCCAGCAACAGTGGCAGATGAAACGGGACATGCTGTCGCCGAGGTATACAACGCGTTTTTCAGATTTGCTTAGAGTAAGATAAATATAGGCTGCACTAAGCAGCCTATTGAGTTTATGCAGCTTTTTTTTCAGTGCAGTTGCAATGAGGAATTACAAAAACTTTTGCCTTTTTAGGGCGAATAATTTTGCCATCCTTCATTACATATGGTGTGAAGGTTATTTCACATGCATTCCCACATTTTGGGCAATAGCCTTTCTTCATGTGAGATCTCCTATGTAAATTTACAGCCTGTAAATCCAAACAGGTTGTAGCTTGTTAGGAGAACCGCTATACTAGATGCCGTTATATTTTCGTGTAGCGGTGGATTTCCTCCATACACATCGAGATATGTTGACGCATATCTCGTCCCTCTAAAGCCCTGTTGACGCAGGGCTTTGTCAATAAAACTCAAAACAAAGTTGAGCTGTTTGATAGCCTAATTTATCAAGCATAGTTTCTGCAAATAAATCAGCTTGCCACTCAGAGTCCTCATTTTTAACGGGTTGAGCATTCGCAAAATGAAGGGAAGCCTTATGCTGTAATAGCAAATGTCCTAGCTCATGAAAAATTACGAACAGTGCTGAACGCTCACCTACGCATGCCATTTCATAAATATGATTAGGGACCCTTATGGTAAGCTTTTCCGGCTCGCAATGTCCGATGGTCAATCCCAGAGTTTCTTCAAACCACTCTTGATCATCCATGGGATCAAGAACAATATTCCATTCAGATAATTTTTCTAGGGCAATGTCGAATCTTCGAGGTCTGCGCCTGTATTTGTATTTGCTAGTAAACCCAAGTGCAAAACATGCATTAACAGCCTTTAATTTAATATCTAATTCATGTAATGGTCGTACACGAATGCCACGCATTTGATGCATAATCGTTTCCTAAACAGTTATTTTTTATTTATTTCTGCCAGTAACTCTGCAAATTTTTTTAATTCTTCGTGTGTAAATTCAGATTTCGCAAAGCCAGCAACCAGCATTTGCTGTTGTTTAGGTAAGCCTTCGATTGGAACTGATTCATTTGCGATAGTTGCCAAAACATCAAGATCTTCGATGTAATAACCTTGCTCTGCAAAAAGTTCGTTGATTGCTGATACCCATTTTGCTGGGATTTTTTTTGCACCAGTTTCTAGCCCGCTCAGAAAAGCCGGAGTCGTACCTAGTGCTTTTGCCATTGTCAGCAACGTATAGCCTGTATCAATTCGAGCTTTTCTTACGGCCTTTCCGAATTCAGTAAGAGCCATAGTTTTATCCTCAGTGCTTCTAATGTGGCTAGTGCCAGATGCGACAAATATACTTCATTCACAAATAAAGTAAACTCTCAAAGGATATTAAATTAACTAAATAGGTTTAATTTATTGATATATATAATTTTTTAAAGAAAATTTATTCCTGTCACTGTTCATGCTTAGTTTAAACCGTGTCTCAACAACGGATTTTTATGCTTCTTCATAGGGGCAAATTTGGGGGCAAAATCGCGATCGGGGGCAGGTTTGGGGGCATTAAAATGGCCGCTTATGTCTCTTTATGTCCTTAGTTCATCTCATCTAACCTCCTGAATCAAAACAAAAACATAAATTTTACAACCATTTGCAAATCCTGTTACTATACCCCCCTATAGTATACAGGAGGCTAGCATGCCGCATTCCCCTGAAGATAAAAAACGCGTGTTGACGCGGGTCCGGCGGATCCGGGGCCAGGTTGAGGCGCTGGAGCGCGCGCTGGAGGCAGGTGAACCCTGCATCGCAATCCTTCAACAAATCGCCGCCGTGCGCGGGGCGGCCAATGGTTTAATGGGCGAGATGGTAGAAATCCATCTCAACGACGAACTGGTCAACGGCGAAACCTCTCGCGAACAACGCGCGCAACGGATGAATGAAATCGGTCATTTATTGCGCGCTTATCTAAAATAAGAGTCACGACTCACAACAACGGAAGAGACGATATGAAATCACGTGCAGCCGTCGCATTCGGCCCTGGCAAGCCGCTGGAGATTGTGGAAATTGATGTCGCACCGCCGCAGAAAGGCGAAGTGCTGGTCAAAATTACCCACACCGGGGTGTGCCATACCGATGCGTTTACCCTGTCGGGCGACGATCCGGAAGGCGTTTTCCCGGCGGTGCTGGGCCATGAAGGCGGCGGAATTGTCGTGGAAGTCGGCGAGGGCGTCACCAGCCTGAAGCCGGGCGATCACGTTATTCCGCTTTATACCGCTGAATGCGGCGAATGTAAGTTCTGTAAATCCGGCAAAACCAACCTCTGCCAGGCGGTGCGCGCCACTCAGGGTAAAGGCCTGATGCCGGACGGCACCACCCGTTTCTCTTACAACGGTGAGCCGATTTATCACTATATGGGCACCAGCACCTTCAGCGAATATACGGTTTGCGCGGAAATCTCGCTGGCGAAAGTCAACCCGCAAGCCCCGCTGGATAAAGTGTGTCTGCTGGGTTGCGGTGTGACCACCGGCATCGGCGCGGTCCACAACACCGCCAAAGTGAAAGAGGGCGACAGCGTCGCGGTATTCGGGCTGGGCGGTATCGGCCTGGCGGTGATCCAGGGCGCAGTGCAGGCCAAAGCGGGCCGCATCATCGCCGTGGATACCAACCCGGAGAAATTCAGGCTGGCGGGCGAAATGGGCGCGACCGATTTCGTTAATCCGAACGATTACGACAAACCGGTCCAGGACGTGATCGTCGAACTCACCGACGGCGGCGTGGATTTCAGCTTCGAGTGTATCGGCAACGTCAATGTGATGCGCGCCGCGCTGGAATGCTGCCACAAAGGCTGGGGCGAAAGCGTAATTATCGGCGTGGCGGGCGCGGGCCAGGAAATCCGTACCCGTCCGTTCCAGTTGGTCACCGGCCGCGTATGGCGCGGTTCGGCGTTTGGCGGCGTAAAAGGGCGCAGCCAACTGCCGGGAATGGTGGAAGACGCGATGGTCGGCAAAATCCGCCTCGACCCGTTTATCACCCACCGTCTGCCGCTGGAGAAGATCAACGAAGCCTTTGATTTGATGCACGAAGGCAAGTCGATCCGTACCGTGATTCACTTCGGCGATCAGTAACGCTTCCGGCCAGCGGCGTCCTGTCGCTGGCCATAATTTATCTTTATCCTGATTTGTGACCGATCTGACGTTTTCCGGGGTAATCGAAACCCGGGTTTATGCCGATGACTATCTGACGAGCATATACCTGACCCAGGAAGACTGTTATGACGACACACAACACGATAATTCAAAAACCTGCAGCTGTGAGTTTCTGGCATCACATCCGTTTAGTCCCGCTCTTTAGTTTTATTCTCGGTGGTATTCTGGTGCTCTTCGCGGCGAGCGTCGGATTAGCAAGTTATTTCATGGTTCAGAGCAACACCGCCCTTCATGACGTCACCGAGGAGATCCAGGTGCGGATGGGGCTCTCCAACAGTTCCAACCATCTGCGCACCGCGCGTATCAACCTGATCAACGCCGGAGCCGCCAGCCGCGTGGCGGAAATGGACGATCTGAAACGCAACGTCGCCGACGCGGAAAAACGCCTTAAGCAGGCCCAGGACGGATTCGACAGCTATATGGCGCGCCGGGTGAAAACCCCGGAGGACGAAGCGCTGGACGGCGAGCTGAAAACCCGCTTCGACGCCTATATGCAGGGTATGCAGCCGATGGTGAAATTCGCCAAAAACGGCATGTTCGAAGCCATCATCAAACATGAAAATGAACAGGCGCGCGGGCTGGACAGCGCCTATAACGAGGTGTTGTTGAAGGCCATCGCTATCCGCATGGAGCGCGCCAAAGCGCTGGGCGTGACGGCAGAAACGCGTACCACCTGGGGTGTGATGGCGATGATCGCGGCGCTGAGCATCGCGGTATTAATGACTATCATCACCTTTGTGGCGCTGCGCGGCATCGTGATTTTACCGCTGCGCCGCGCGGCCAACCGCATTGAGCACATCGCCAGCGGCGATTTAACCGTAGCCCCGGAAGTCTCGGGCCGCAGCGAAATCGGCGTACTCAGCCACAACCTGCAAAAAATGCAGCATTCGCTGGCGCAAACCGTGGGTACGGTGCGCACCGGCGCAGAGGCGATTTATCAGGGCACCAGCGAGATCTCGGCGGGCAATACCGATCTCTCATCCCGTACCGAAGAGCAGGCGTCGGCGCTGGAGCAAACCGCCGCCAGCATGGAGCAACTGACCGCCACGGTGAAACAGAACGCCGAAAACGCCCACCACGCCAGCAAACTGGCCAACGACGCATCCGACAAAGCCAGCGCGGGCGGGCGCATGGTCTCCGGCGTGGTGACCACCATGGGCAATATCTCCACCAGTTCGAAGAAAATATCGGAAATCACCGCCGTGATTAACAGCATCGCGTTCCAGACCAACATTCTGGCGCTCAACGCCGCCGTAGAAGCGGCCCGCGCCGGCGAGCAGGGGCGCGGATTCGCGGTGGTGGCGAGCGAAGTGCGCACGCTGGCCAGCCGCAGCGCCCAGGCGGCGAAAGAGATTGAAGGGCTGATTCAGAATTCGGTCAGTCTGGTGGATAAAGGCTCCAGCGAAGTGGTGGCGGCCGGGCAAACCATGCAGGGCATCGTTGAGGCGGTGCAGCGCGTGACCGACCTGATGCAGGAAATTGCCGCCGCCTCGGACGAGCAAAGCCGTGGTATCCAGCAGGTCGCCCAGGCGGTCTCAGAGATGGATAACGTGACCCAGCAAAACGCCTCGCTGGTGGAGGAAGCTTCTGCGGCGGCGCTGGCGCTGGAAGAGCAGGCGGCGCGGCTTACCGATGCGGTAGGCATCTTCCGCCTCTCATCTCATGCTGAACGGGTACGGGAAAGCGCCAAAGCGGACAGCGCTCCGCCAGCGCAAACCTTTAATCGCCCGGCGGCGGCCCACGGTGATAACTGGGAAACCTTCTAGGTTCGGTAAAATAAAAAACCCGCGTTACGCGGGTTTTTTTGTACCTTAATTCCATCGTCAGCCTGCCCAGCTGTGGATGGCGAGATTTATCGCACCGCCGCCAATAATCAGCCATCCAAACAGGACCAGGCCCAGCAGGAACGGTTTCAGTCCCGCTTTCATCAACTGGCTGATGCGGGTGGTCAGGCCCAGCGCCGCCATCGCCATCGCCAGCAGTACGTTATCCACCACGTTGATCGCCGCCACCCATTGCCCGGGCAGCAGATGGAAGGAGTTAAACAGCGCGACCAGGATGAACATCAGGGCGAACCACGGGAACACGATGGGTTGCTTATGCGCGCCGTCGTGCCCTACATGACGGCTGACCGCAATGCTCAACAGCAACAGAAACGGGGCCAGCATCATCACCCGCAGCATTTTGGCAATCACCGCCGCGCTTTCGGTTTCCGGACTGACCGCGTGGCCCGCCGCCACCACCTGGGCGACCTCATGCATGGTTGAACCGGTATAGATGCCAAACTGAGTCGTCGAGATAGCCGGATAGTGGCTGGCGACTTCATGCCAGATGACCGGGTAAAGAAAGATACCAAGGGTGCCGAAGATCACCACGGTAGCGACGGCCACGGCGACTTTGGAGGATTCGGCTTTTACCACCGGCGCGGTCGCCAGTACCGCCGCCGCGCCGCAAATGCTGCTGCCCGCGCCGATAAGCCAGGCGGTTTTCAGGTCGAGTTTCATGAGCCGCGCGCCGATAAAGGTCGCCAGCAGAAAGGTGCTGGTGAGCATCACGATATCAATCGCCACGCCGCTTAACCCAACGTCCATCACCTGCTGAAAAGTCAGGCGGAAGCCGTAGAGGATAATGCCGAGGCGCAGCAGCTTCTGTTTGGCAAACTGCACGCCTTCATCACACAACGGATGCGCCGCCGGATAAAGGGTATTCCCCAGCACGATGCCGACGATAATGGCCAGGGTTAACGCCCCGAGCCCCAGCGCCGAGACGGCGGGAACCGTGCCGATCCAGGCGGTGGCGAAGGCAATGATCGCCGTCAGCGCCAGGCCGGGGATAAAGCGTTTAACGTCGTACCGATCGTGCGTGCTGGAAATCTCGGCCATGTCGTACTCCCTTCTCATGTATAGGACTGAGCATGGAGCAAAGCCGGGAAAAAGAAAAATTAATTATATCGTTATAATTAATCGAAATAACCGGTATGCCTGTGCGAAGCGCGCAGAACGGCAGCATAAGGGCTCAGCAGAGTGGTTTTCTGAAAACTGAATTTTTGTAAAAATTGATGTATATCAAATAGTAACGTTATTGCTGCGGCTGCAGAGGTGAGCGCCTAAAAGAAACCTTATTTCCATCATCAACTCAACCAGAGTAAAGGCGTGCAAAAAACCGGCGCAAAAAACGCCACATCCTCACGAAATTTCACCGCAAAAGATGCCAGTCACTCCTCTATATGTCATAGTAATTCTAATTCGATGTTGAAGGACTCGTTCCGGGAGGAAGGTACGCATGAATCAGGACATTTCACCCTCTGCTGAAATGAAGTCAGCCGTTTTTCAGCCGCTTTATCTGCAAATCAGCCAGCTGTTGCTGGAAAGGATCGCCTCCGGCGAGTGGCCAGCGGGCACCTATATCCCCAGCGAGGCCAGCCTTGCCGAGGCGTATAACGTCAGCATCGGCACCTTACGCAAGGCGCTCAACGAACTGGTCAGCAATAACGTGGTGATCCGCTACCAGGGCAAAGGCACCGTGGTGGCGGCCCACGACTCCGACAGCGCGCTGTTCCGCTTCTTTAATATCCTGAGGGAGAACGGCGAGCGTTCGCTGCCGCTGTCGCGGGTGCTGGCACGCCATCTGCGCACGGCGTCCCAGGAGGAGGCCGCCGCGCTGGATATCGCGCCGGGCAGCAAAGTGATCCACATCT
Organism: Atlantibacter hermannii; assembly: GCF_009907385.1. GTDB lineage: Bacteria > Pseudomonadota > Gammaproteobacteria > Enterobacterales > Enterobacteriaceae > Atlantibacter > Atlantibacter hermannii_A. Next base: position 170,156 of record NZ_JAAATR010000073.1, on the reverse strand, counting down.
GGCGGGTACGGGACCTGGATGGCGCGCCGGCGATCCTTGAGCACGTTTACGTGGATGCCGCGCTGTTTACCGGCCTCGATCGCGACCCGGAAATTCTGCCCAATACCCTTTACCAGCTTTATCAGCAGAAATTCGCCTGCACCGTGGCGAATGCGCACGAACAGATTAAAGCCGTCAATGCGGGGCCGGAAGAGGTGCTGCATCTGGAGGCGGAGGAAGGTGAGGCGCTGCTGCGCGTTTACCGCATCGCGCGGGATTTTCAGGATAAACCGGTGGAGTACCGCGTCTCCACGGTACTCACCCGGCACCACGCGTACTTTAACCAGCTCTGATCCGCAACTGTTCCATGAGCGCGCCGGGCATCAGCAACGCATCGCTGTTTTGCCTGGCGACTTCCCGCCGCCGTTCGCCCGGCAAGCGCACCCCAGGCTGCGCCAGCATCGCGCTGAACAACGGCTCGCTGCGTTGCAGATACCCCGGCGGGAAAAACGCCGGGTTAAACAACAGTACCAGCTGCGCAATCAGCGGCGGTTCGCCTTCAGCGGTGAAAAACGAACTGGCCTGGAAGCCGTAGTTGCTGCCGGTTAAGCCCGCCGTTAACAGCTCCACCATCAGCGCCAGCGCGGCGCCCTTCGCGCCGCCGGTGGGGGCCATACTGCCCGCCAGCGCGGCATCAGGGTCGGTAGTCGGCTCGCCGTGGCGATCGAGCGCCCAGCCACAGGGGATCGCCTGCTGCTGCTGGCTGGCTATCATGATTTTCCCGCGCGCCACCTCAGAGAGCGACAGATCGATCACCAGGGGTTCGTCGTCCCTGCGCGGCGAAGCGAAGGCGATGGGATTAGTGCCGAACAGCGGCGTCTGCCCGCCCCAGGGGGCCATCGCCGCCGGGCCGTTGCTGAAGGCCAGGCACAGCATACCGCGCCGCGCCGCCTGCTCGACATAGTATCCCGCCATGCCGAAATGGTGCGAACGGCCAATCGCCACCGCCACCACGCCACACTCGTCCGTCAGCGCCAGGCCGCGCGCCAGCCCGGCCTGCACGGCGGGGAACGCCAGCCCGGCGTCAGCGTCGACGTTCAGCACCGCGCCGCGCTGGGTGATGGCGGGGCGCGCAGCCGGGTTGAGTTTGCCGCTGATCAACTGATCGAGATAGAACGGCAGCCGCGCGAAACCGTGCGAGGCAATGCCCGCACGTTCCGCCGCCATCAGCGCCTGGCAGGTCGCATCGGCGGCCTGCGCCGTGACGCCGGTTTTCACTAACGCCTGGCGGGCAAGGGCATCCAGCTGCGCCACGCTGACAGAAACGAGATCGTTCACGGCATACTCCTTTCTTCCGGCTCAGGGACCAGTGCATCCTGCGGCAGGGTAATCTTGCCGGGGCCGATGCGCAGCTGTTCCCGGGCCGTCGCCAGATCGAGCTTTTGCTCCCAGCGGGCGATCACCAGCGTCGCCACCACGTTGCCGATCATATTGGTGACGGCGCGCATCTCGTTCAGAATGCGGTCGATGCCCAGCACCAGAGTAATCCCCGCCAGCGGGATAATATTGTGGGTCGCCAGCGTCGCGGTGAGCGCGATCAGCGCCGCGCCCGCCACCCCCGCGCCGCCTTTGGAGGTCAGCAGTAAAATCAGCAGCAGGCTGATTTGCTGCCACAGGGTAAGATCGGTATTGGTGGCCTGGGCGATAAACAGCGCCGTCATGGTCAAATAAATCGCCGCGCCGTCCAGATTGAAGGAGTAGCCGGTCGGCAGCACCAGCCCAACGATGGCGCGGTCGCAGCCTAACTTTTCCATTTTGACCATCAGCCGGGGCAGCACCGATTCGGTGGTCGAGGTGCCCAGCACGATCAGCAGTTCTTCGCGGAAATAGAGGATCAGGCGCCACAAACTCACCCCCACCAGTTTGCAGATCAGCCCCAGCACGCCGCCGATAAACAAAAAACTGGTGATATACAGGCAGACGATCAGCATCCCGAGATGCTGCAACGAGGTCAGGCCATATTTCCCTACGGTAAAGGCGATCGCCCCGAACGCGCCGAGGGGCGCAAGGCGCATAATCAGCTCGACGATGCGCATCAGCACCTCGCCGCACTGCTCGATGGTTTTGGTGATAAACGCGCTGCGCTGGGACGCCAGCGACAGCGCCACGCCGAACAGCACCGAGAACAGCAGTACCTGGAGCAGGTTGCCCTGAGCGAATGCGCCGATCACCGAATCGGGAATGATCTGCTCCATAAAGCCTTTGCTGTGCTCGCTGGCATTGACGTAATGGTTCACGGCGCTGCCGTCCAGCTTGCTGGCGTCAACGTTCATGCCCGCGCCGGGCTTCATCACATCAGCGACCACCATGCCGATCACCAGCGCCAGGGTAGTGACCACTTCGAAGTAAATCAGCGTTTTGCCGCCGACTTTGCCCACCTGTTTCAGGCTTTCCATCCGGGCAATGCCAATCGCCACGGTACAAAAAATCACTAAGGTCACGATCATTTTGATAAGACGGATAAAGGTGTCGCCAAGGGGTTTCATCTGAACAGCAAAATCAGGAAAGGCGTACCCCACAGCGACCCCGGCGACCAGGCCGATTAAAACCTGGACGTAGAGGTGCTTGAGCAATCGCATCTGGATATCCTCGCGTGAGAATCGGCGCCCGAACGGCGCCGCAGGCAAGCGTAAAGAGAGACCCGCCAGGACGGCGGGCAAAGGGTCAGGCGCTTTCGAAAATACGGGTAAGAACAAACTCCCGGTGCCCCAGCGCCTCGGCGGCGGTCAGGCGGCCATTGGCGGTGCGCAACAGGCTCTCCAGCAGCGCATCCCCTGCGCCGTCGAGATTCATTTCGCGGCGTAAAATCGCCGAGACATCCACGTCAATGTGTTCCGACATGGTGCGCACGGTGCGCGGGTTGGCGCACACCTTGATCACCGGCAGGATGGGGTTGCCGATCACGTTGCCCTGGCCGGTGGGGAAGAAGTGCGCCACATAGCCCCCGGCGGCGCACAACGTCACCATTTCGGCGGCGGCGGAGGAGGAGTCCATAAACCACAGCCCCGGCCCGGTGGGCATTTCGGCTTTATCCAGCACGCCGTCCACCCGGCATTTCTTGCCGATTTTCTGGATGTTGCCGAGCGCTTTCTCTTCGATGGTGGTCAGCCCGCCTTCGATATTCCCTTTGGTGGGCTGCGACTCGGACAGATCGCTGGTTTTCCAGCGGTCGATCATCGCGCTGTAGCGGTCGAACATAAACTGGAACTTCTGGCGCACATCGTCACTGGCGCAGCGCGCCGCCACCAGATGCTCGCCGCCCGTCAACTCCGAGGTTTCACCGAACAGCAGGGTGTTGCCATTCTCATACAGCCGGTCGAACAGGTTGCCCACGGCAGGGTTGGCGCCGCAGCCGGAGGTGGTATCCGATTCGCCGCACTTGGTGGACACCCACAGCTCGCTGATGTCGCACATTTCGCGCTGTAGCTCAGAGGCATATTGTGAAAACTCGCGCGCTTTACGCGAGGCATTGCAGATGGTGTTGTGATCGCCGTTCTGCTCAATCCAGAAACCGGCGACCGGTTTGCCGGTGGCTTTAATGCCATCCACCACGCGCTGGGTCCAGCCCGGCTCGATGCCGATGACGATCACCGCCGCCACGTTAGGGTTGCAGCCGGTGCCGATCAGGGTACGAAAGTGCAGCTCCAGATCTTCGCCAAACTGCAAACGCCCGTAAGGGTGCGGCAGGGCAATGGTGCCCTTAATGTTGTTCGCCACCGCTTCCGCCGCCGCGTTGGAGATATCATCCACCGGCAGCACAATCACATGGTTGCGGATACCGACCCGGCCATTTTCACGGCGATAACCTGCAAACTGACGTCCTTTGATTTCCATCATTACCACCTTTTGGTTTTCACATTGTGTACATGCAGATGTTCGCCTTGCTTGATTGCCGAAACGACCCGGCCAATGTCTTCGCCATATTTAATGACCGAGTCATTGACGGCGAGATCGCGGATCGCCAGCTTATGGCCGATAGGGATGTCATTTTTGACTTCGAATTCAATGGTCTTGTTCTGATCCATAATCCAGCCGGTCAGCTTCTGTCCGGCTTCGACGCCCTCTATCACCACCACACCGACTGAATCACCGTCATCGTGTACGACAAAATCGATACTCATGTTCGCCTCCGTTTAGTGCACATTAAATCAACTCATGTATATGACATATATTAAATGACTGGAAAGGGGCAAATTTAATTTTCGCTGATGGCGCTTTTTTGGGATCCGGCTCACGAATAGCAGGGGGGCGCTGACAGGCTGCTGAAAGGGGAAAAGCGTTAATCGTTTAAATCGATGATTAATAATACTTTATTTAATAAGGGCTTTAAGATGTGAAAAAAATGTGATCGCGACAGGAGTTCTGGGGAACAGAAGCGATCGCGATCACTTTTTGTTCGATTGCTTTTTGCAGTTCGCGGCGTGGGTCACTATAGATAACGTTAGTCATGTATATGACAAAGGAATAACGCTTAGCCGTTCGGTCCGACCCCTTAAACAATCCGTGGAGAGACATATGTCCAGTAACTGGTTAAAGAAAGCGAGTAAAACACCGGAGTCCAACACGTTTGAAGCGCGTCGCGTGGTGGATGAGATGCTCGCCACCATTAAAGAGCAGGGTGAAGAGGCGGTGCGTCGCTACGCCAGTAAACTCGACAACTGGTCGGGCGACATCATGTTGACCCCGGAACAGATCGCTACCCAAATTCGCGAAGTGCCCGGCGACGTGCGTCGCGATATCGATTACGCCATCGAGCAGGTTTATACCTTTGCCTGCGCCCAGCGCGAATCCGTGAAAGATTTTGACGTCACATTGCCTTCCGGGCTGGTGGCGGGTCAAAAAGTGCTGCCGGTGACCACCGTCGGCTGCTACGCGCCCGCAGGCCGCTACGCCCATATCGCCTCCGCCTATATGGGCGTGGCGACCGCGAAAGCGGCAGGCGTGAAAAACATTATTGCCTGTTCCGGCCCCTATTCAGGGCAGTCGATTCATCCTTGCGTGCTGTACGCGTTTCACCGGGCAGGTGCGCACACCATTATGACGCTGGGCGGCGTACAGGCCATTGCCTCTATGGCGTGGGGGCTGTTTACCGGCAAGCCTGCTGATGTGGTGGTCGGGCCGGGCAACAAATTCGTCGCGGAAGCCAAGCGCACGTTGTTTGGCCAGGTGGGGATTGACGTGTTTGCCGGGCCGTCCGAAGTGGCGGTGATCGCCGACGACACCGCCGACGCCCATATCGTTGCCAGCGATCTGGTCGGCCAGGCTGAGCACGGGCATGAATCCCCCGCCTGGCTGTTCACCACCTCCCACGCCCTGGCGCAAGAGGTGCTGGAACGCGTCCCGCAGCTTATCGACCAGCTGCCGCCGGTAGCACGCGATGCCGCCAGCTGCGCCTGGCGCGATTACGGCGAAGTCATTGTCTGCGACACCCGCGAAGAAGTGGTGGAGATTTCCGACCGCTACGCCTCCGAGCACCTTGAAGTCCACGCCAGCGATCTGAACTGGTGGCGCGATAACCTGAGCTGCTACGGCTCGTTGTTCCTCGGCGAAGAAACCACCGTGGCGTTCGGCGACAAGTGCAGCGGCCCTAACCACGTCCTGCCGACCAAAGGCGCGGCGCGCTATTCCGGCGGCCTGTCGGTGCACAAATTCCTGAAAACCCTCACCTGGCAGCAGATGCCCCGGGAAGCGGTGCCGCAAATCGCCGAGACCACGGCGCGCATCTCGCGGCTGGAAGGCATGGAAGCGCACGCCCGTACCGCAGAAGTTCGGCTGGAGAAATATTTCGCCGGCGAGTCTTTCCTGACCGGCGTCCCGGTCACCCGTTGAGGAATTCCTATGCAACCTTCAGCTCTGTTTGATTTGACCGGCAAAACCGCGCTGGTCACCGGCGGCGGCAGCGGGATCGGCGCAGCGATGGCCGACGCGCTGACGCAGTCCGGGGCCATGGTGATCATCGCCGCCCGGCGCGAAGGCCAACTGGCCGAAACCGTCCAGCGCCTGTCAGCGGCGGGCGGGCGCGCCAGCTACCTGTGCGCGGACATCACCCAAAAAGCGGATATCGACAAACTGGCGGCGGCCTGCAGCGCGGTGGATATCCTGGTCAACGCGGCGGGCGTCAATTTGCGCCAGCCGTTTGAAGAGGTCAGCGAGTCGGCGTGGGATCAACAGCTGGCGCTGCATCTCAAAGCGCCGTTTTTCCTGACCCAGGCGCTGGCCCCGGGCATGGCCCGGCGGCGCTGGGGACGGATTATTAATATCGCCTCGCTCCAGTCGACGCGGGCGTTTGCCAACAGCGCGCCCTACGGCGCAGGCAAGGGCGGCGTGGTGCAGCTGACGCGGGCCATCGCGCAACGCTGGGGGCGTGACGGTGTCACGTGCAACGCCATTGGACCGGGTTTTTTCCCCACCGCATTAACCGGGCCGGTATTTGCCGACGAGGCGCTACGTGAACGTCACGCGCAGCACACCTGTCTGGGGCGTAACGGCGAGATGGAAGATTTGTATGGCGTGACGCTGTTTCTCGCCAGCCACGCCAGCGCCTATATCACCGGGCAAACCCTGATGGTCGACGGCGGATACAGCGCCATTTGATCTCTTCTTTTTAGCGCAGAGGAACACATCATGCATAAACCCGCTGCCGGTAACCTGCGACGCGTTACGCTGTCCAGCCTGTTTGGCTCGACCATTGAATGGTATGACTTTTTTCTCTACGGCACTGTCGCCGGGATGGTGTTTAATAAACTCTATTTCCCGGAGGGCGATCCGTTTATTACCACACTGCTTTCCTACGGCGTATTTGCTATCGGGTTTCTGACCCGGCCCCTCGGGGCGATTATTTTCGGCCACTTCGGCGACACCCTTGGGCGCAAAAATATGCTGATCCTGACGCTGGTGATCATGGGCGGCGCGACGGTGGTGATAGGGCTGATACCCAGCTATCAGCAGATTGGCCTGTGGGCGCCGTGCTTGCTGATTACCTGCCGTATGATTCAGGGCATCGGCCTCGGCGGCGAATGGGGCGGCGCAGTGCTGATGACCTACGAATCGGCTCCCGAAAAGAACCGGGCGTTCTTCGCCAGTATTCCCCAGGTCGGCATGTCTCTCGGGCTGCTGCTGGCCTCCGGCGCGATTGGCCTGGCGTCGTTTACGCTTTCCGATGAGGACTTTATGTCCTGGGGCTGGCGCGTGCCGTTCCTGCTCAGCGGGGTGTTTGTGATTATCGGCACCTATATCCGTAAAAACGTGGCGGAAACCGAGGACTTCCTGAAAGCCCAGGAAAAGCAAAAAGATGCGCCGAAGCGCATCCCGCTGGTGGAGTTGTTCCGCACCCATACCCGGCTGGTGTTTACCTGCATGGGGATGCGCCTGATCGACGGCGTGTTCTTTAATATCTTCGGGGTGTTTTCGCTGACATACCTGACGCAGACCCTGGACATTCCGCGCGATCAGGCGATTGTGGCGATACTCGGCAGCGCCTTTGTGATGAGCTTCTTTATTCCGTTCTGGGGCTATATGGCGGACCGCTGGGGTCGGGCGCGGGTCTACGCCATGGGGGCGGCGCTGTCCGGGCTGTCGGCCTTCCCGGCTTTTGCGATTATGCATTACAACGCGGATCACATCTGGCTGGTGTGGGCGGCGATCATCGTGCCGTTCGGGATTTTCCATGCGGCGGTGTTTGGCACCATGTCGTCGGTCTATTCGGAATGTTTCGACGCTTCGGTGCGTTATACCGGCATTTCATTTGCCTACCAGATTTCCGGCGTCTTCGCCGGGGGGTTAACGCCGGTGCTGGCGACCCTGTTCTCTGAATCGCTGGGCGGCGAGCCGTGGTTAATCTGCGCCTATGTACTGGTTATCGGCCTGATCAGCGCCGCCTGCGCGGTCTATCTGTGGCGACGTACCCACGGCGCGGGCCGTGTGGCGATCGCCCAATCCGTCATGATGAAGTGAGGATGCATGAAAGCACTTGTCTATACCCGCCCGATGGGCGTTGAGATTCAGGAGCGGCCTTATCCGCAGCTGCCGGAAGGCGGTGACCAGGTGGTGATCCGCATTGCCGCCGCCGGGATTTGCGGCTCGGATATGCACGCCTTTCACGGCAAAGATCCGCGTCGCCAGCCGGGGCTGGTGCTGGGGCATGAGCTGTCCGGCGAAATCGTCGAAAGCCAGTCGCCGCGCTTTACACCGGGCCAGCGGGTCACCGCCAATCCGCTGATCACCTGCGGGCAATGCGATTACTGCCGGGAAGGGCGCGACAACCTGTGCAGCGACCGTCATATGATCGGCATGGACTGGCCGGGCGCCTTCGCCGAATACGTGGCCATCCCGGCGGCCTCAGTGGTGGCGTTGCCCGATGGCTTATCCTTGCAGGACGCGGCAATCACCGAGCCCGCCGCCACCGTGGTGCACGCCCTGCGCCTGACCCAGCAGGCGATGCAGATGCCGCTGGCCGATGCCAGGGTGCTGGTGATCGGCGGCGGGGCCATCGGTCTGCTGACGGTGCTGGCGCTGCGGGCGTGGGGATGCCGGCAAATCACCCTGGCGGAAACCAACCCGCTGCGCGCCAACACGGCGCAGCAGTATACCGGGTGTGAGTGCGTTAACCCCATCGAGCAGTCGATTGATGGATCCAGCCGTCAGGTGGTGATTGACGCGGTGGGTTCCGCCATTACCCGCAAGCTGGCGATCAACACCGTGAAGCCGGGCGGCGTGGTGATGCACATCGGTTTGCAGGACTGGGACAGCGATATTGATATGCGCAAAATCACCCTCGGGGAAATCACGTTGCTGGGAACCTACACCTACACCATGGAAGATTTCCACTTAACGCTGTCGATGCTGGAACAGGGCGCATTTGGCACGCTGGGCTGGATAGAACAGCGGGAGCTGCTGGACGGGCAACTGGCATTTGATGACCTGGAGTTTCAGCGGGTGTCATCCGCGAAAATCTTGCTTATCCCCTGACGACAAAAAGAGAGCGGCAAAAATGCCGCTCTCTTTATAGATAATTAACCTAACGGAGGATAATCGGTATATCCCGTTGCGCCAGGCGCATAAATGGTGGCGTTATTCAGCTCGTTAAACGGCCCTTGCTGGCGAAAACGCGCCACCAGGTCGGGGTTAGCGATATACAGTTTGCCGAACGCGGCGGCATCCGCGTCGCCACGTTCAATCAGGGCTTCCGCCGATTGCCGGGTCAGCCCTTCATTGGCAATCCACGCGCCGTTGAATTTCTGCTTCACCTGCGGTCCCACGCGACCCGGGAAATCCTGCGACTCGCGGGCGAAGATATACGCCACGTTGCGCAGGCTAAGCTGTTCCGCCACGTAGCTGAACAGCGCCAGCGGATTGCTGTCTTCCATGGAATAGGAATTGGACATCAAATTCAGATGCACGCCCAGCCGGTCGGCGGGCCAGACGTTGAGCACCGCGTCCACCGCTTCCAGTAAAAAGCGGGCGCGATTTTCAATGCTGCCGCCGTAGCGATCGGTACGCTTGTTGGAGCCGTCATGCAGGAACTGATCGAACAGGTAGCCGTTGGCGGCATGGATCTCCACGCCATCGAACCCGGCGCGTTTGGCGTTTTCCGCCGCACGCACAAAATCCGCCACGATGGCCGGGATTTCGTCGGTTTCCAGCGCGCGCGGCGTTTCATACGGGCGCGGGGGGCGCACGGTGGTGACATGGCCTTCCGGCGCGATGGCGCTGGGAGCGACCGGCAGTTCGCCGTCGAGAAAAATTGGGTCGGAGACGCGGCCCACGTGCCAGAGCTGGCTGACGATTTTACCGCCCGCGGCATGCACCGCCTCGACGATCTCTTTCCACGCCTGTACCTGTTTTTCCGACCAGATACCCGGCGTATTCGGGTAACCCACGCCCTGCGGCGTGACCGAGGTAGCTTCGGTGAAGATCAGCCCGGCGCTGGCGCGCTGGACGTAATACGCTTTGGTCAGCGGGCCGGGCGCGCGATCGTCTACCGCGCGCATGCGAGTCAGCGGGGCCATCACGATGCGGTTTTTCAGCTCAAGCGCGCCGATTTTTACGGGGTCATACAGGGTTGGCATAGGTTTCTCCGGGTCTGAATCGTGCCCTCATTATGGACGCCCGGAGAAACGGCGGTTATCACTTTATGCGCTTAATTATTCCCACCGGTACTTACAGCGGCATGGATTTTCTGATCGAGGCTAACAGTAACTGCGCGCCCGCCGGGAGCGGTTTATCGACGCGCGTCAGAATGCCGATGGGTTCACCCACGCCGGGGTTGGCGATGGGCAGGGCGGTCAGGGTGTTCTGGCGCAGATCCTCTTTCACCGCGCCGGACGGCACAAACCACACATAGTCATAATCCACGGTCAGCTGGCGCGACAGCGAGGCGGAAAGCGTCTCAATGCAGGAGTTGGGCAGCTTGCAGTTCTGGCTCGCCAGCAGCGCGTCGGCGTGCTGGCGCGGCGCGGTGCCTTTCGGGGAGATCACCACCGGCCACTCCAGTACCCGGCTTAGCGTAATTGTATCGGCTAACAGCGGATGATTGGGGCGGACCACCAGCTTCATCGACTCCAGAAACAGCAGCTCATAATTAAGCCCGGTCATCATTTCCGGGTCGGACATGCGCCCGATGCCTAAATCCAGCTCGCCGGATTTCAGGCCCGACAGCAACATCGGGTTATTCATGGTGGCAACCTGAAGGGTCAGGTTGGTTTGCTGTTTGTGAAACGGGCCGATCACCGCAGGCAGAATGCCCAGCGCGGCGGTAGGCAGCGCGCCGATGCGCACCACGTCTTTGGATTGTTCTTCTTTGCGCGACAGGGCCTGCCCGGCGTGGTTTAGCGCATCCAGCACTTTAATGGCATGGGTGAGAAACTGTTCGCCCACCAGCGTCAGCTGCGCGCCCAGGCGGCCGCGATCGAACAGGCGCTCGCCCGTGAGCTGCTCGAGTTCATTGAGCGTTTTCGACAAGGCTGGCTGGCTTAAGTTAAGGGTTTCTGCCGCACGCCCCAGCGTTCCCTGTTGAGCGACGGCAACAAATGTATGTAAATGGCGCAAACGAATGCGCTGACTAAACAAACCGTTTTTTTCCATAATCGATGTTAAAAACGAAACGTGATCCGTGACAAGAAAAGTTGTGTGATTTTGATAACTTGATAGCAAATAATAATTAACATTACGGCATTTAAGTTAACAAAACAACGCGGATATATTCTAAAAATGGGGGATTTGCCCAGGCGTTGTTTGCAGATCAAATTCGACGTTCGGCTTAGAAAAGCATCACCCTCGCCTGAGATCACAGATTCCACATTCTTCCCGCCAACGTATTCCGTCGTTTCCTACAATCTCAGCAATATTCACTGGAGAAATGACATCATGGCGAACAGCATCACGGCAGATGAGATTCGGGAACAATTTTCGCAGGCTATGTCAGCGATGTACCAGAAAGAGGTGCCCCAGTACGGCACGCTGCTGGAGCTGGTGGCGGATGTGAACCTGGCGGTGCTGGAAAATAATCCGTCACTGCATGAACAACTGGTCAACGCCGACGAACTGGCGCGCCTGAATGTGGAGCGCCACGGGGCGATCCGGGTCGGCACGGCGGAGGAATTATTCACGCTGCGCCGGGTGTTCGCGGTGCTGGGCATGTACCCGGTGGGCTATTACGATCTCTCTCAGGCGGGCGTACCGGTGCACTCCACGGCGTTTCGCCCCGTCGACGATACCGCGCTGCAACGCAACCCGTTTCGCGTCTTTACCTCGCTGCTGCGCCTCGAACTGATCGAGGATGAAAAGCTGCGCCAGAAAGCCGCCCGCATCCTCGCCGCCCGGGATATTTTCACGCCGCGCTGCCGTGAACTGCTGGATATCTGTGATGCGCAGGGCGGGCTGGATGACAGTCAGGCGAAAGCGTTTGTCCGGGAAGCGCTGGAAACCTTCCGCTGGCACAGCCATGCCACCGTCGACAGCGAAACCTATCAGGCGCTGAACAAGGCCCACCGGCTGATAGCTGATGTGGTGTCGTTTCGCGGCTGCCACATCAATCACCTGACGCCGCGCACCCTGGATATCGACCGGGTCCAGTCGCTGATGCCGGAATACGGCATCGAACCGAAGATGATTATCGAAGGCCCGCCGCGCCGGGAGATCCCGATCCTGCTGCGTCAGACCAGCTTTAAAGCGCTGGAAGAGCCGATTATGTTTAACGGCGAACATCACGGCACCCATACCGCGCGCTTTGGCGAAATCGAACAGCGCGGCATTGCGCTCACGCCGAAGGGCCGGGCGCTGTATGACAAACTGCTGGGCGAGGCGGGCAGCGGCAGCGATAACCTGACCCATCAGCTCCATTTGCAGGAGGTGTTCCAGGCGTTCCCCGACAGCGATATGCTGCTGCGCCATCAGGGGCTGGCCTATTTCCGCTATCGCCTGACGCCGGTTGGGGAAACCCACCGCAAGCAAATCAATCCTGGCGACGATCCGCAGGCGCTGATTGAGCGTGGCTGGATCACCGCCCAGCCGATTATTTATGAGGACTTTCTGCCGGTCAGCGCGGCGGGGATTTTCCAGTCCAACCTGGGCGATGACGCGCGGGGGCGCAGCCACGGCAACGCCAGCCGGGAAGCGTTCGAAGAGGCGCTGGGCTGCCCGGTGCAGGATGAATTCGCGTTGTATCAGGAAGCCTCCGATCGCAGCAAACGCCGTTGCGGGCTACTGTAAAAGACGTCTTTTACAGGAAACCCGATGAAATCACTTCAACATCCGCAGGTCGCGACGGCTCAGGGGCAACTGCTCGGCCAGCAAATTGACGATATTTACGTCTGGCGCGGTATTCCCTATGCCGCGCCGCCCACGGGGGACTTACGCTGGCGCGCCCCGCAGCCGCCTGCGGCGTGGCAGGGCGTGCGCCATGCCGATACGTTCTCCCACGCCAGCTGGCAAAACCTCGACTACTGTAAGGCCATCGGCGGCGGCGATCCGGGGCAATTCTCTGAAGATTGTCTGTATCTCAATATCTGGGCTCCCGTCGACCCGCCTGAGCCGCTGCCGGTGATGGTGTGGATCCACGGCGGCGGCTATACCCTTGGCGCAGGCGGGTTGCCGCCCTATGACGGGCAGGCGCTGGCAAAACGCGGCGTGGTGCTGGTCACCCTCAATTACCGGTTGGGTCATCTGGGCTTTTTCGCGCATCCGGCGCTGGAAGGCGAAGATCCTGACGGGCCGACGCACAATTTCGCCTTGCTGGATCAGATTGCCGCGCTGCGCTGGGTGCAGCAAAACATCGCGGCGTTCGGCGGCGATCGTGACAACGTCACGCTGTTTGGCGAATCCGCCGGTGGGCGCAGCGTCCTGTCGCTGATGGCGTCACCGCTGGCTGCCGGGTTATTCCACAAAGCGATAGTGCAAAGCGCTTACACGTTACCGGATGTGGAGCGCGAGCTTGCGCTGGAGAAGGGCCAGCGCATCGCGCAGCATCTGGGGCTGGAACATGCCAGCGCAGAGCAACTTCGTCAGTTGCCCGCCGACGCCTTCTGGCCGCTGGAAGCGCCGTTAAATATCGGCCCCGCGCCCATCTGCGGCGATCGGGTGCTGCCGCAGCCGATGCTGGACGTGCTGTTTCACGCCCGGCAGCATCCGCTGCCGCTGATGATTGGCAGCAATAGCGATGAGGCCAGCGTGCTGGCTTATTTCGGCGTGTCGCTGGAGGCGCAAATCCAGAAACTGCGGCGGGAAAAGCGGCTGGGGCTGGGGTTAATCAAACTGCTCTATCCCGGGGTGCGCGACGACGAGGAATTAGGCCGTCAGGTATGCCGCGATATGGCGTTCACCACCATGGGTTATGTGGCGATGCAGGCCCAGCAGCGGATCAGGCAGCCCTGCTGGCGCTACTGGTTTGATTATGTGGCTGAAGCGGAGCGTGAAACCTATCCCAACGGCACCTGGCACGGCAACGAAGTCCCTTACGTGTTTGACACCTTAACGCTCAGCGAACCGGCGCGCCATTACGTTAACGCGCGGGATTTAACGTTCAGCGCCCGGGTGGCGGACTACTGGGTGAGCTTTGCGAAACACGCCAGCGCGCAACATACGGTATTAGAAGGGCCGCTGCGCTGGCCTGCCTGTTTGCCTGGCCGGGATCGGCTGATGCGCCTCGGCGTGGATCGGCAGCCGCGTTTTAAGGTGGAAAATCGTTTTATGCGCGCCCGGCTGGCGCTGTTCCGGCGGGTGATGCGCCATCATGTCAATCTGGAGTAAGTAACTGCGCGACAAACGCCGCCATCGGTTCGCTCTCCTGCGGCGCATCGCGCAGTACCAGACGGTAGCTGGCCCCGGTTTTCACGCTCTGCGGGAACGGGCGGATCAGCCGACCGGCGCGTAAATCCTCCGCCACCAGCCGCTCATCGGCAATCGCCACGCCAAAGCCCTGGATCGCCGCGCTGATGGCTAAATCCATGGTATCGAAGTGTTGATTTTTGCGCATAACCGGGCGCGGCGACGCCTGCCGGGTCAGCCACAGCGACCAGTCGGTTTTATCCCGGGTGGGATGCAAAAACGTCAACGGCGCCAGCGCGTCCAGCGCAGCGGGAGGGGGGGACGTGAGCGCAGGGCTGAGCACCGGGGTTAATGCCTCATCAAACAGCAAAAACCCCTGGGTTTTATGCGCGCCGAAAATAATCGCCGCGTCGTAGGGTTCGGTTTTGAAATTGACGTCATGATCGGTGGTGGTGGTAAGCGTCACCTGCACATCGCTAAGCGTTTTTTCCAGCTGCATCAGCTTCGGCACCAGCCAGCGGATGGCGCAGGTCGGCGCTTTCAGGCGGATGACGTTGTGCTGCTGGCGCGCCTGTTCGGCGGTGGTCATAAGCTGATCCCACGCGCTTTGCAGTTCCGGCAGCAGGGCGCTGCCCTGCGGCGTCAGCCGCAACCCGCGCGCATGGCGCTCAAACAGCGCAAAGCCGAACCAGCTTTCCAGCGCGGCGATTTTACGGCTCACCGCGCCCTGAGTCAGATACAACGAGCGCGCCGCGTGGGTGAGATTAAGGTGGCGGGCGGTGACCAGAAACGCCTCAAGCGCATTTAACGGCAGTGTACGGCGGGTCATAACGACTCCCTGAAGTCCTGAGCTATGCATTTTTTGCATGGCTATTATGACAACAAATCGGTTGTAGAGCTATCGCGCTGCGGTTTGAATAGTTATGCACTCAAAACGAGAAAGGAACCATTATGTCCCATCACACGCCGGTACAATTACGCTCTAAACTGCCCGATGTCGGCACCACTATTTTTACTGTGATTGGCCAGCTTTCCGCCCAACACCAGGCGATTAATCTTTCTCAGGGTGCGCCTAATTTTCCGTGCGATCCGCAGTTGATTGCCGGGGTCACCCGGGCGATGGAAGCCAACCGCAACCAGTACGCGCCGATGACCGGACTGGTTACGCTAAAGACGCTGATCGCCGAAAAAGTGGCGGCGCTGTATGGCGCGAACTACGACGCCGACAGCGAAGTGCTGATCACCGCCAGCGCCAGCGAAGGGATTTACTGCGCCATCAGCGGGCTGGTGCATCCGGGAGATGAAGTCATCTATTTCGAACCGTCATTCGACAGCTATGCGCCGATTGTCCGGTTGCAGGGCGCGACGCCGGTTGCCATCAAGCTTACGGTGCCGGATTTCGCCGTGGACTGGGATGAAGTGCAGGCCGCGATTACGCCGCGCACCCGGATGATTATCGTTAATACGCCGCATAACCCGAGCGGCCAGGTGTTCAGCCGCGACGATCTGGATAAGCTCGCCGCGATCACCCGTAATACCGATATCGTGATTTTGTCGGATGAAGTGTATGAGCATATCGTGTTCGACGGGCTGAAGCACCACGGTATGGCGACCCATCCACAGCTTGCGGAGCGCAGCGTGATTATCTCGTCGTTCGGCAAAACTTTTCATGTTACCGGCTGGCGCGTGGGCTATTGCCTGGCGCCGGCGGCGCTGATGGATGAAGTGATTAAAGTGCATCAGTTCCTGATGTTTTCCGCCGATACGCCGATGCAGTACGCTTTCGCCGATTACATGAGCGACCCGGCACGCTACCTGTCGCTGGGCGAGTTCTACCAGCGCAAACGCGATTTGATGCAAACGCTGCTGGCGGCGTCGCCGTTTAAACTGCTGCCGAGCGCCGGATCGTTCTTCCTGCTGGCGAGCTACGAACATTTCAGCGATGAAAGCGACAGCGAGATGGTGAAACGGCTGATCGTGGATTATGGTGTAGCAACGATTCCGCTGTCGGCGTTCTATACCGACGGAACCGATAATAAATTGATTCGCCTCTCTTTTGCCAAAGATGAAGCGACGTTACGGGCAGGGGCGCAGGCGCTCTGCCAGGTTAAGCCACGCTAAGAAGGGGATCACAATGAATAAAATGAAAATGCTGTGTCTGGCACTGGGGATGGTTTCATCGTTCTCTTCTCTGGCGGCGACCGAGCTGCGCTATGGCCTCGAAGCGGAGTATCCGCCGTTTGAAAGCCGTAACTCACAGGGCGAACTGGAAGGGTTTGATATTGAACTGGGGAAAGCCATTTGCCAGGCCGCCAGCCTGAAATGCAGCTGGGTGGAAACCTCGTTTGATACCCTGATCCCGGGCCTGGTGGCGAAGAAATTCGACGCCATCAACTCGGCAATGAACATTACCGAACAGCGCCGTCAGAGCATCGATTTTACCCAGCCCATCTACCGTATACCGTCTCAGCTGGTGGGGAAAGAAGGCAGCGCGCTGGACGCTACCGCAGACGCGCTGAAGGGCAAAACCATCGGCGTACTGCAGGGCTCCATCCAGGAGACCTATGCCAAAGAGCACTGGGAAAAGCAGGGCGTGGAAGTGGTGTCCTATAAAGATCAGAACCTGGCGTGGGGCGACCTGGTGAATGGACGTATCGACGCCACGCTGGTGATGTCGGCCGCCGGTCAGGGCGGTTTCCTGAGCAAACCGCAGGGTAAAGGCTTTGGCTTCATCGGCAAGCCGGTGGTTGACGATAAGATCCTCGGCAGCGGCATCGGATTCGGCCTGCGCAAAGGCGATGCGGAAACCAAAAAACAGCTGGATGCGGCGATTGATAAAGTGCGCGCCGACGGCACTATCACCAAACTGGCGGCGCAATACTTCCCGGGGATCGACGTTAGCGTCAAATAACCGTTCCCCCTGAAAAGTAAAAACCCCGATTTCTCGCGAAACGGGGTTTTTTTATGCCGCTGGACGTGTGAAGAGAACCCGGCAACGCCGGGCCACCACAAGCTATCATCATTACTATAATTTGGTGTCCGCCCGGTATTTTTTATTGTGTTACCGGGCCCTCTCAATGAGAGGAATAAAGGCATATACGCCAGGGAGAGGGTAATCCCACCCCAGGCGCGACGCTGAAACTACCCCGTCTTTTGCCGCCTGGCAAGCCCGCCGCAGGATATATTTCCGTTATGTGCGGACGTGCAAAATCACTCATCAGATGATTCTGTTTATCCCCGCGAGCGAAACAGAAACCGATTTGTCAAAACGTGCAAACCGCCAACCGTTGATGCTGCGAAATGAACAAATAACAACAGCTTATTTTATCTGAAAATTGACCTTTCTTTACATGGCGCACGATAACGCGTTTTTCCTTTCGGCAAGCGTGATGACGCGCGTGGAAAGCTATTGGCTTCAAAATGAATTTTGACTAGAGTGAGCGGTCGTAACAAATACAATAAATTGCCGCTGTTGACGCCGTGCGTCGCAGCACACTTTGACTCCAAAAGGACGCGTTCTCAGGCATGAATCGCAGACGTTTTATTAAAGCCTCAATGGCACTTGCCGCCGCTTGCGGTACTCCGGGTCTGATGACCCTGTTTTCCAACACAGCATGGGCGCAAGAGTCTGATATCGCCGACGGTCTGTCGCGCGCATTTGATTTTGACGTTCTGCAATCCATGGCGGGCGATTTAGCCAAAAAGCCCTGGGGCGGTGCGCCGCGTCCGCTGCCGGACACCCTGGCGACCCTGACCCCGCAGGCCTATAACAGCATTCAGTACGATGCGGAACATTCCCTGTGGAATAACATCCCTGGCCGCGAACTGGATGTGCAGTTTTTCCATGTCGGTATGGGATTTCGTCGCCGCGTGCGGATGTTCTCTCTCGATCCGTCCTCGCATCAGGCGCGTGAAATCCACTTCCGCCCCGAGCTGTTCAAATATCACGATGCGGGTGTCGATACCCGACAGCTGGTAGGCCAGTCGGATCTCGGCTTTGCGGGCTTCCGCGCTTTTAAGGCCCCGGAACTGGCGCGCCGCGATATCGTGTCGTTTTTGGGCGCAAGCTATTTCCGCGCAGTAGACAGCACCTACCAGTACGGCCTCTCCGCGCGCGGTCTGGCGGTAGATACCTTTACCGACACGCCGGAAGAGTTCCCGGATTTCACCGCCTTCTGGTTTGAAACCCCGAAAGCCGACGACACCACCTTTGTGGTGTATGCGCTGCTCGACAGCCCCAGCGTCACCGGTGCCTACAAATTCATTATCCACTGCGAAGAGAAGCGGGTGGTGATGGAAGTTGAAAACCGCTTGTACGCCCGTAAGGACATCAAACAGGTCGGGATCGCGCCGATGACCAGTATGTTCGCCTGCGGCACCAACGAACGCCGGATGTGCGACACTATCCATCCGCAAATCCACGACTCCGACCGCCTGGCGATGTGGCGCGGCAACGGCGAGTGGGTATGCCGTCCGCTGAATAACCCGCAGCGCTTGCAGTTTAACGCCTTTACCGACAACAACCCGAAAGGCTTCGGGCTGGTGCAGACCGACCGCAACTTCGAGAGCTATCAGGACATCATGGGCTGGTACAACAAACGCCCGAGCCTGTGGGTCGAGCCGACCAGTAAATGGGGCAAAGGCACCGTGGGCCTGATGGAGATCCCCACCACCGGGGAAACGCTGGATAACATCGTCTGCTTCTGGCAGCCGGAAAAACCGGTGAAAGCGGGCGACCAGCTTAATTTCAAATACAAGCTGTACTGGAGCGGCGAACCGCCGGTCCGCTCGCCGCTGGCGAATATCCTCGCCACCCGCACCGGGATGGGCAGTTTCCCGGAAGGCTGGGCGCCGGGCGAGCATTTCCCGACCACCTGGTCGCGCCGCTTCGCCATTGATTTTATTGGCGGCAATCTCAAAGAGGCCGCGCCGAAGGGCATCGAACCGGTGATTACGCTGTCCAGCGGCGAAGCGAAGCAGATTGAAATTCTGTATGTCGAACCCTTCGACGGCTACCGCATTCTGTTTGACTGGCACCCGACCTCCGATTCGACGGAGCCGGTGGAAATGCGCATGTTCCTGCGCTGCCAGGGCGAAACCATCAGCGAAACCTGGCTGTATCAGTACTTCCCGCCCGCGCCGGATAAACGTAATTACGTTGACGATCGCCAGATGCGCTAAGGGGCTGACGAATATTGAGGGGAGCGATGGCTCCCCTTTTTACGTTATGCTAATAAAAAAACTTAACCGGAGACGCCGCGTGCAAAATCCCGCTGACTGGCATGACGACATTATTATCGTTAACGACACCCTGAAACTGCACTCGGTGAACGATCCGTTTATTGAGCCGCTGTATGAACTGGTTGAACGTAATAAAGAGTATCTCCAGCAGGCGATGGACTGGCCAAAGTCGGTGACCAGCAGCAACGATATCCGCCGCACCGTGCAGGGCAATTATCAGTTGCACCATCGCGGCTACGCCAAAATGTTTATGATTCTGCATCATGACGCGGTATGCGGCGTGCTCTCCTTTAATCAGATTGAGCCGACCAACAAAGCCGCGTATATCGGTTACTGGCTGGATGAAGATTTACAGGGGCAGGGCATTATTTCTCAGGCGTTACAGGCGATGATGCAGCATTACGCCCGGGAAGGCAGCGTGCGCCGCTTCGTGATTAAATGCATCGTCACCAATCATGCCAGCAACCAGGTGGCGCTGCGTAACGGCTTCACCCTCGAAGGCTGCCTGAAACAGGCGGAGTACCTGAACGGCGCGTATCACGATCAGAATATCTACGCGCGGATTATTGATAAGCCGTGAACAAAAGGGGCCTTAAATGGCCCCAATCACCGGCGTGCGGGTAATGTACTCATCACCATTAAGTATTTTCGCGCCGCGGATATGCAGCGGATCGCCGTTAAAAGCTTCAATCGCCGCGTTATCCGTCACCGTCACCTGATTTTCGATCACGACGTTGCCGGTGACCCGCGCCTTGCCGCAAATCGTTACCCGATCGTCGAGCTGCACCGGGCCGCCGGTAATCACCGCGTCGTCAAACACGTGAACGTGATGCTTCAGCACACAATCGCCTGTAATTACCGCGTTACCGAACACCTGTGAGCTGTAGCGGAGGGTCGGGCACTGGTCGATTTCACTGCCGGCGACGATGCGCGCCTGGCCGTAGACTTGCGCGCAGTCGCAGACCCAGACGTTGTTCTCGTCATTGCCTTCTAAGATCGCGTCCTCATACACCGCGGCGCGATGCTCGATAAACGCATGCTTCACCAGCGCCCGGCCATAAATTTGCGCCTGATGGACGATGCGCGACGCGTTAACCGTGGCGTTATCGTAAATTTGCAGCCGCAGGTCGCGATCTTCGGTTAACCCCACGGCAGCGATCACCTGGCTTTGATGCATCACCCGCGCATCGCCAAAAATCCGGCACTCGCCGCGCACCTGCGAGGCCTGGATCATGGCGCGGTCAGATATCGTCGCGCCGTGGCTGATGTCCGCGCGATCTGCCCAGCAGCGATCGGTAAGCGATGCGCCATGGCTAATGGTGCAGCGCTGGGTAACGCGCGCGTCACCGCGAATGACCGCTCCGGCGAACACCGCGCTGTTGTGATCGTAAATCCAGCAGTCGCCGTCGTGGCTGAGGTTGTGCTCCTCCTCGATCCAGCCGCCCAGCGTTCCGGCTTTGATATCGCTGAAGTCACGCAGCGCCTCAATCTGGCGCAGAGTAAATTTGTGAGTGACGCCATTTTCCTGATAATCCACCGTTCTGGCGGCGTCCGTTAAGCGGTATTTTTCCATGCTACTGGCTCCGTAATGCGCATGGTCTAACCGTAGCAAACTTTTCTGCACCGTGCGGGTTATGGTAATTCATCCCCGACTGCCATAAAATGCATATCAAATATATTTTTAACCTTTAAACAAAATGAGTAAAACCATTGCCTGGCAATCGGCCAGCGAATCATTCCCCATCCTCAATTTGCCCGCCGGGTATTTCGGCATGGTACTTGGGACCATCGGGATCGGTTTCTCCTGGCGTTACGCAGCGACGATCTGGCCAGTGTCGCCGTGGATTGGCGAGGGGCTGATTGCGCTGGCGACGCTGATATGGTTTTTGCTGGCAGCGGCGTTTATCTGGCGTCTCATGACGCATCCGCAGACGGTAAAAGCAGAAATCCTGCATCCGTTGATGAGCAGTTACGTCAGCCTGTTCCCCGCCACCACCATGCTGGTATCGATCGGGCTGGCTCCGTGGGTGCGCCCGCTGGCTGTCGCGCTGTTCAGCATCGGCGCGGTGAGCCAGCTGTTGTACGCCGCATGGCAAAACGCCGGGCTATGGCGCGGCAATCATCCCCATGAGGCCACCACGCCGGGGCTTTATTTGCCCACGGTCGCCAATAACTTCATCAGCACCATGGCTTGCGGCGCGCTGGGTTTTCACGATCTCGGGATACTTTTTTTAGGTGCCGGGGTACTGTCATGGCTGAGTCTGGAGCCGGCAATTTTGCACCGCATGCGCAGCGCGGGTGAGATGCCGCCGGCGGTACGCACCTCGCTGGGCATTCAGATGGCCCCGGCGCTGGTGGCCTGTAGCGCGTTGTTAAGCATCAACGGCGGCGAGGCGGATATGTTCGCCAAAATGCTGTTTGGCTATGGCCTGTTGCAGGCGCTGTTTATGATCCGCCTTGCGCCCTGGTATATGGCCCAGCCGTTTAATCCCACTTTCTGGAGCTTCTCGTTCGGCCTGTCGGCGCTCGCCACCACCGCGCTGCATCTCGGGCACGCCGTACCGGGCGGCATTTTTGATTTTTTGGCGTTACCGCTGTTCGTATGCAGTAACGTGCTTATCGGCCTGCTGCTTACCCGCACGCTGATGTTGTTGTGCCAGGGCAAATTATTGATTCGTACTTCTGTTTCTCATACTTCCAGGAAATCACTATGACCGTTCGTGATGAAAACTATTTTACCGACAAATATGGCTTAACCCGCACCCATTCTGAAGTCATCGCCGCCATGCCTTATCTGACCCCGGGGAGGGTGCTGGATCTGGGCTGCGGCAATGGCCGCAACAGCCTGTATCTGGCGGCCAACGGATTTGACGTCACCGCCTGGGACAAAAATCCGATGAGCATCGCCAATCTGCAACGCGTCGCAGAAGCGGAAGGGCTGAACAACTTACAAAGCGACGTGCGCGATCTGAATAGTCTGACCTTCGACGGTGAATATGATTTTATTCTCTCCACCGTGGTAATGATGTTCCTTGAACCGACCACCATTGCAGGCCTGATTGACAACATGCAGCGCTGCACCAAAAGCGGCGGTTACAATCTGATTGTCGCGGCGATGGATACCGACGACTTCCCGTGCAACGTCGGCTTCCCGTTTGCCTTTCGCGAGGGCGAGCTGAGCGGCTATTACGCCGGTTGGGAAATCGTAAAATACAATGAAGAGCCTGGCGAACTGCACCGTACTGATGAAGCAGGCAACCGCATTAAATTACGTTTTGCCACCTTGTTGGCGCGTAAACGTTAATTAGCTGCTGGCGCGTTCCCCACGTGCCAGCTATTTATTTTCCCGCCGGTTGCTTACTCCGCTAATTAATTTTTAACATATCTTAACCTGTTTCATTTGCGTAAAAAATAAAGCTGCTTCAAATTTGCACAGATAAAAAAAATTTTTCTCATATAGCTATTTATGCCTCATTTCACTTCGCTGGCTTTGCTATAACTTCTTTGCTTATGTGCAATTACAGGTGCAAAAAATGAGAACCTCTTTATTAGTTAAGGCTTCGGTGCTTTGCGCAGCGCTCGCGCTTGCAGGCTGTGCGTCAAAAGTAACCTCACCGGAAAAATACTCCGGATTTTTGAAAGACTACTCCGGCTTACAGGAAACAACTTCTTCCACCGGCAAAACCGTGATGCGTTGGGTTGCACCTGACTTTAATCCGAACAATTACGACAGCATTGTCTATAACCCGATTGTGTATTACCCGGTACCTAAACCCACCACGCAGATTGGTGAGAAGGTCCTGACGCAACTGCTTAATTACACTAATCAGCAGATGAAAACAGCGGCCGCAGAACGTAAACCGCTGGTTGCCACCCCCGGCCCGCGCAGCCTGATTTTCCGTGGCGCGATCACCGGTGTTGACAGCAGCAAAGAAGGATTGCAGTTCTATGAAGTGGTGCCAGTTGCGCTGTTAGTGGCCGGAACGCAGATGGCCACCGGGCATCGCACCATGGACACCAACCTTTATTTCGAAGGCGAGTTGATTGATGCTGCAACCCAAAAGCCGGTATTTAAAGTGGTGCGCAAAGGTGAAGGCAAAGACCTGAACAATGAAAATACCCCAATGACATTAGAGAACTTAAAACAAGTGATCGACGATATGGCGACCGATGCCAGAATGTTTGATGTCACTAAAAAACAATAATCATATCGGGGGAGTTCGCTCCCCCGTTTTTGCGTCATGCAATGTCTTAAACACGCTTTTTTCGCCAGTCTCGTACCATTCCCGGCACCGCGTAGCCTATTCCACCGCCAATTAGCCCCCAGAACGCTGAGCCTGTTCCGCCGAGCGTCATACCCGACGCGGTAATTAAAAATGTCACTATCGCAGCGTCGCGCCCGGATTCATCAGTGAGCGCCTGTTGCAGACTGCCGCCAATGGTGCCCAGCAGCGCCAGGCCCGCCAGCATCTGGATCCACGCCAGCGGTAGCGCCGTCATCAGCGCGGTGATTGCGCCGCCGAAAATCCCGGCCAGCAGATAAAATCCGCCTGCCGCCGCCGAAGCAAGCCAGCGTTTATGCCTGTCGGGATGCGCATCGGGGCTCTGGCAAATCGCCGCCGTGATCGCGGCGATACACACCGAGAACACGCCAAACGGCGCCATCACCAGCGCAATCAAGCCGGTAACCGTCATCAGCGGCGACACCGGCACCTGATAGCCCGACGCTTTTAACGTCGCCACGCCGGGCGCGTTCTGCGACGCCATGGTCACCAGGAAAAATGGCACCCCGACGCCGAGTAAACTTTGTAGCGTGAAGTGCGGCAGGGTAAATCCGGGCAGCGCCGGGGCGATATTCGCCTGGCTGGGGGTAAACTGCCCGGTGACCAGGCAAATCGCCAGCCCGGCCACCAGCGTTGCGACAATGGCGTAGCGCGGCACAACGGCTCTGGCGATAAGCCAGGCGATCACCATCACGCCGCACAGCAGGCCATTAGCGGGCAGGGCGGCGAAGGCGTCTAGGCCAAAACGCAGCAGAATGCCGGCCAGCATCGCGGCGGCCAGGCTATGGGGGATCAGCTTCATCAGCCGGGCAAACAGGCCCGTTACGCCGCACAGTACAATCAGCGCGGAGGCAAAGATAAACACGCCGATCGCCTCATTCATCGTCACGCCATGCAGGCTGGTGGCGAGCAGCGCCGCACCCGGCGTCGACCAGGCGGTCAGCACCGGCGCGCGATACCACAGCGACAGCCCCAGGGTACTGACGCCCATGGCGATACCCAGCGCGGTCATCCATCCGGCGATCTGTTGCGCACTGGCACCTGCCGCAGCGGCGGCCTGCCAGATGATTGCCGCCGAGCTGGCGTAACCCACCAGCACCGCGACCAGCCCGGCCATTAACGTGGGGAAAGTGAATTGACGCATGGTTTGTGTCCGTTGTGCGTTATAGCGTCCATGGAAAATATCACTGTGCGTTATAACGCACAAGCAGCTAAACTGGGGTTTTTTCTACACGGGTATACGTCATGGATATTGCCGCCCATTTAAGCGATACGCTGAAAGCGCTGCGCCAGGCGCGCGGCTGGAGCTTAACCCAGGCTGCTGACCAGACCGGGGTATCAAAAGCGATGCTGGGGCAGATCGAGCGCCAGGAGTCCAGCCCGACGGTGGCGACGCTGTGGAAAATCGCCACCGGGTTTAACGTGCCGTTTTCGGCGTTTATCGGCACATCCGGGTCCAGCGAACGGCCGATTTACGACGCCCATCAGGGCATGACCGCCGAACCGCTGTTCCCGTTTGATGAACATCTGGGTTTTGATCTGCTGGTGGTCACCCTGGCCCCCGGCGCAATGAGCGAGTCCTCGGCCCATGAACTTGGCGCGATAGAACACGTCGTGGTGATTAGCGGCGAGTTGCAGTTGCGGCTGGAAGGAGAGTGGCAAACGCTGGCGGCGGGAGAGGGGCAACGCTTCCACGCCGATCGGACGCATGCCTACCGCAACCAGACCGTTGAACCGGTACGCTTCCATTCGTTAATCCACTACGCGCGGATATAACAAAAAAATACCGCAAGCGAGCTTGCGGTAGTCATAACGAACAATATAACCACACGACGATATGGGTATCTGATACAAGAAGGAATACGTGTTTAACTTACTTCAACATTCCCTCTCGCCAAACCCACAAAAAATGCGAAGCATTGCCGCAGAATGGCAAAAGACAGGTAGTACTTCTGATCTGCCCGCCTTGTGACTACAATAGCCGCCATTTCACAGACTGGATAACGACAAAACATGCGCCTGCACTCCCATCATCTTGAACTTCTGAGCCCGGCACGCGACACCGCCATCGCCCGCGAAGCGATCCTTCATGGCGCCGACGCGGTGTATATCGGCGGTCCCGGCTTTGGCGCGCGCCACAACGCCAGCAACAGCCTGCGCGATATCGCTGAGCTGGTGCCGTTTGCCCATCGCTACGGCGCGAAGATCTTCGTGACGCTCAACACCATTCTTCATGATGATGAACTCGAACCGGCGCAAGCGCTGATCCACCAACTGTGGCAGGCGGGCGTCGATGCGCTGATTGTTCAGGACATGGGCGTGCTGGAACTGGATATTCCGCCGATTGAGCTGCACGCCAGCACTCAGTGCGATATCCGCAGCGTGGAAAAGGCGAAATTTCTCTCCGACGTCGGGTTCTCGCAAATCGTGCTGGCGCGCGAGCTGAACCTCAACCAGATCAAGGCGATTCACGACAGCGTCGACGCCACCATTGAGTTCTTTATTCACGGCGCGCTGTGCGTGGCTTATTCCGGGCAGTGTAACATCTCCCATGCCCAGACGGGCCGCAGCGCCAACCGCGGCGACTGCTCCCAGGCCTGCCGTTTGCCGTACACCCTGAAAGACGATCAGGGCCGCGTGGTGGCGTATGAAAAGCACCTGCTGTCGATGAAAGACAACGATCAGAGCGCCAACCTGGCGGCGCTGGTCGATGCAGGCGTGCGCTCCTTCAAAATCGAAGGGCGCTACAAAGACATGAGCTACGTGAAAAACATCACGGCGTATTACCGCCAGTTGCTGGATGAAGTGATGGAGCAGCGCGGCGATCTGGCCCGCGCCTCGGCAGGCGTGACCCAGCACTTTTTTGTGCCGTCCCCGGATAAAACCTTCCATCGCGGCAGTACCGATTATTTTGTCAACGAGCGAAAGATTGACATCGGCGCCTTTGATTCACCGAAATTTATCGGCCTGCCGGTAGGCGAAGTGATGAAAGTGGCGAAAGATTACCTTGATGTCGACGTCAGCGAGCCGCTGTCAAACGGCGACGGGCTGAACGTGCTGGTGAAGCGTGACGTGGTCGGTTTCCGCGCCAACACCGTGGAAAAACTCGCCGAACGCCGCTTCCGCGTCTGGCCGAACGAGATGCCGGAGGTGCTGAAAACCCTGCGTCCGCACCATCCGCTGAACCGCAACCTGGATCACAACTGGCAACAGGCGCTGCTGAAAACCTCCAGCGAGCGCCGGGTGGCGGTGGATATCGAACTGGGCGGCTGGCAGGAGCAGCTTATCCTGACCATGACCTCCGAAGAGGGCGTCAGCGTGACGCGCACTCTGGACGGCGAGTTCAGCGAAGCCACTAACCCGGAAAAAGCCTACAACAGCCTGCGTGACGGTGTCACAAAACTCGGTCAGACGATGTATTTCGCCCGGGCGGTAACCATCAATTTGCCCGGCGCGCTGTTTGTGCCGAACAGTCTGCTAAACCAGCTGCGCCGCGAAACCAGCGAGGCGCTGGATGATGCCCGTCTGGCGGCGTATCAGCGTGCGACCCGCAAAGCGGTCAGCGAGCCTGCGCCGGTCTACCCGGACAGCCATTTAAGCTTCCTGGCCAACGTCTATAACCATAAAGCGCGCGAGTTTTACCACCGCTACGGCGTACAGCTGATTGACGCGGCGTTTGAAGCGCACCAGGAAAAAGGCGATGTGCCGGTGATGATCACCAAACACTGTCTGCGGTTTGCCTTTAATCTGTGCCCGAAACAGGCGAAGGGATCGATTAAGAGCTGGAAAGCGACGCCGATGCAGCTGATCCACGGCGATGAAGTGCTGACGCTGAAATTTGACTGCCGACCGTGCGAAATGCACGTTATCGGCAAAATCAAAAACCACATTCTGAAGATGCCGCTGCCGGGCAGCGGCGTAGTGGCGTCCATCAGCCCGGAAGAGCTGTTAAAAACCGTGCCGGGCCGCAAAGCCTGAAACAACAGCGCCGCCTCAAGGGCGGCGCTGTTGTATTACGGTTCTCCGTACAAACTGATTAACCGGCGGGTGACCCCGTTGGTCCAGCCAAAGCCGTCCTGCAACGGATACTCACCCCCGCCACCCGGCTGCGGTGCGTAATCCGCGATGTGGTATTTTTCCACCAGCTTGTTTTGCTCCATATACACGCGCTTAACGGTGCGCATCCAGTTATGGGCAATAATGTCCGCCAGTGAATCTTCGCTGTAGTTTTTGAGGCCCTGAATCGCCATCCACTGAAGCGGCGCCCAGCCGTTGGGTTTGTCCCACTGCTGGTCGCTTTCCACATCGGTCGCCAGAATACCGCCCGGCGTCAACAGGCGTTCGCGCACATTGACCGCGATTTTTTGCGCCTGCTCGTGAGTCGCCAGGCCGACATACAGCGGCACCACGCAGGCGGCGGAGAACGACGCCAGGCATTCGCGCCGCCAGTCGTAATCCCGGAACGTGCCGGTGGCCTCATCCCACAGGTAGCGGTTCATGGCGCTGCGGCGCGCCAGCGCTTTTTCCCGGAGGCGGGCCGCCATCAGGGCGTCCTGCTTCAGGCCGGCGATATTGGAAATCGCGGTTTCCAGCTTGTAGAGAAATGCGTTTAAATCCACCGGAATAAACTGGGTGGTGCGAATGCTCGCCAGACGGTCGGTATCGCGCAGCCAGCGGGTTGAGTAATCCCAGCCCGACTCCGCGCCTGCACGCAAGTCGCGGTACACTTCGCTGGCCGGTCGACCCGACAGTTTGGCGGTTTCCACGTCCTCATACCAGGATTCATCGCGCGGCGTGTCGCGGTCGTCCCAGTAGCGGTTGAGCAGCGCCCCGTCCGGCATTTTCACCGCGCGGCGATAGGCCTGGTTGAAATCCAGGTTATCCGCGCCGTCCATCCAGAAGGCGTATTCCATCAGCAGATGATCGAGATAGCGCCGCGCGCCGCGCACGCCATCCTCTTCAAACAGTTCGACCATCAGTGCAAACACCGGCGGCTGCGAGCGGCTGAGATAATACGTGCGGTTGCCGTTCGGGATATGTCCGTAGTTTTCGATCATCCAGGCAAAATTATCCGCCATGCAGCGCAGCAGATCGTTGCGGCCGCTTTCAGCCAGCCCCAGCATGGTGTAATAGGAGTCCCAGTAATAGGTCTCACGAAATCGCCCCCCCGGAACGATATAGGACTGGGGCAACGGCAGCAGCGAGGAGAACTCGATATGCTCCTGCGGCTCGCGGGTCAGTACCGGCCACAGGCTGTCGATATGGTCTTTCAGGCTGCGATCCGGGTCGGAAATATACTCTTTGCTGTAGTCTTTCGGCAGGTGAAAATGGTCGTGCACGAATTTGTCCAGGTTAAATCCCGGATAGCGTTTTGCACGACGGTAGTTAAGTAAAATCGCCAGCGGCGTCATTTTGGGCGCGCAGTCGGCAAACGTTTTGCTGTCCGGGAAAATACGCGAAGACTGCACGTTCTCATACAGCTCCAGATAACGATCCGCCGGGGTCAGCGCATCCGGAGCGGGCATGCCTTCAATTGTTTCGGGCAGCGGTTCCGCTTCGACCATCTCATCCAGCTTGAGCTCACAGGGATCGAACTCATACCGAACGTTTTCGTCGTAAGCTTCTGATTCCGTATATGTGAGTCGAGATGTCTGATTAAGCATACTAATAACAACCTCCAGAGTAGCTTTTATAAAAGCGTTACTCTTAAGTTTAGCAAATGGATTTGTCGGGCCGGTAAGCGGCAAGAACTCAGGGCGCAAAGGCCGATACAACTGACGCATCATGGATGCAAATGGGTAGTAAATTCATTTATTTCGCTGCATTTTCACTGCACGGGGAAATAATCTGATAATTCACCCTGACTCGCCCAGGTTTGTCTGGCCATGAGCGCGAAGGCATAATTGTAACGCGGTTGCCTGGTGGAAAATCAAGCAACTTTTTCTACAAACATCTCTATATTCGTAAATATTATGCGTTTTCCGGAAACACCCGGTAACCGGATATTAAACGCGGCAGGTTTTACCCGCAAAAATCGCCAACAGAGTCAGACAGTTCCTTTCTATACTGGACGGCAGCATTAAATTTACTGGAATTACCATCCCTGGAGGTTTGTGATGAGTCATCTGTTTTCTGCGGGTCATCTTGGCGAGCTTGCCCTGAGCAACCGTATTATTATCGCGCCAATGTGCCAGTATTCCGCCGACAACGGCGCGCCGACCAGCTGGCACAGCATGCATCTGGGCACCCTGGCGCAGTCAGGGGCCGGGCTGCTGATCATCGAAGCCACGTCGGTGACGCCGGAAGGGCGCATTTCGCCGTGGGATTTGGGCATCTGGTGCGATGAGCTGGGTGGTGCCTTGCAGCAGGAAGTCGAAAAAATTCGCCGCTGGTCGCCGGTTAAACTCGGGATTCAGTTAGGCCACGCGGGCCGCAAGGCCTCGGTGGACGCACCGTGGAAGGGCGGTAAAACCCTGTCGGATAGTGAAGGCGGCTGGGACACCCTCGGGCCGTCGGCGCTGGCGTTTGGTGAGTACCGCGCGCCGAAGGCCATGAGCGCAGAAGATATCGCCCGGATCAGGCAGGC
The DNA here is from genome assembly GCF_009907385.1 of Atlantibacter hermannii. Classification (GTDB taxonomy): domain Bacteria; phylum Pseudomonadota; class Gammaproteobacteria; order Enterobacterales; family Enterobacteriaceae; genus Atlantibacter; species Atlantibacter hermannii_A. The sequence continues at coordinate 139,745 of NZ_JAAATR010000073.1, read as the reverse complement.
GTTCGTTGACGGGGCGCGCCGTTCGCAAAAAGCGGGCTTTGACCTGATTGAACTGCATGCCGCTCACGGCTACCTGCTGCACCAGTTTCTGTCGCCGCTGTCAAACCAGCGCACGGACAATTACGGCGGCAGCCTGGAGAACCGCATCCGGCTGGTGTTGGAAATATTTGATGACGTTCAGGCCGCCGTGTCGCTGCCGGTGGGCGTGCGTATCTCCGCCACCGACTGGGCGGAAGGCGGCTGGGATATCGACAACTCGATTCAGCTGGCGAAAGCGCTGGAAGCCCGCGGCAGCGCCTATATTCACGTTTCTTCCGGCGGGCTGTCACCCGCGCAGCAGATCGCCATCAGTCCCAGCTATCAGGTGCCGTTTGCCCAGCAGATCCAGCAGCAGGTGAAGACGCCGGTTATCGCCGTGGGGCTGATCACCGAGCCGGAGCAGGCGGAAGCGATTATCGCCACCGGCCAGGCGGAGTTTATCGCCCTGGCGCGCGGGATCCTGTTTAACCCACGCTGGCCGTGGCATGCGGCGGCGAAGCTCGGCAGTAAAATCGCCGTTGCCCCGCAGTATCAGCGCAGCGAGCCGCATCACCTGCGCGGGCTGTTTTCAGTCTGAGCCGTTAACCCTGGTGCGTCCCCGGCTTGCGGGATTTGGACCAGTAATGGTGTTCCCGCACATCCAGCGCCGCCTCTTCGGCGGCGCTTCTTATTTCATCGCTGTCTGCGGAATGGCGCAGCGTGGCATCTGCGTTTTGCACGTTATAGAAAACATGTCCGTTGCGCTGTGCCGCGCTCTGGCCGGAAAAAAGCGCCGCGCATAACAGCAGGGCGCTTATCAGCTTCTTTATCATGAGGTTGCTCCGTTTCACAGGTGGCGCTAATTTCGCAATAATAACGTAGGGTTATTATTGCGAATATTAAAAGCCTGCAAACCCTGCGTCAGTTTTGCAAAGTCTCACGAAGAAGCGTGTTGGTTGCCCTTGCGTTGAGGTTGGCCGTGATTAACTGCGCGATCCTAATGGGATTTAAAACCGGCTGCCGCCATTATCACCCGGAAAAACAGCCCTACCGCCGCCAGCGTCAGCACGCTGCCGCCCCAAATTACCGCCAGCCAGAACAGGCGTTTCGACCAGAGTGCGGTTTTCATCAGTGATACCCCTCGCCATGCTGCACCTTGCCGCGAAATACGTAGTAGCTCCAGAAGGTGTAAATCAAAATAACCGGAATAATCAGCAGTGCGCCAATCAGCATAAAGCTGAGGCTGGAGGCGGGCGCGGCGGCCTGCCAGATGCTGATATGCGGCGGAATGATCTGCGGCCAGATGCTGATCCCAAGCCCGCTGAAGCCGAGGAAAATCAGCCCCAGCGTCAGGACAAACGGCAGCGTATGGCGGCGGCTGTCCATCACGCTGCGCCACAGCCACAGGCTGAAGAAGACAACCAGCAGCGGCACCGGCAGCAGCCAGAACAGATTGGGCAGGCTAAACCAGCGCGTGGCGATATCCGCATGGGCCAGCGGCGTCCAGAGACTGATCCCGGCAATAACCGCCAACAGCGCCAGCAGCAGCGGGCGGGTCAGGGCACGCATCCGCTGCTCGAGCGGGTTCTCGCTTTTCATCACCAGCCAGGTCGCGCCGAGCAGGGCGTAGGCCACCACTAATCCCAGGCCGCAGAACAGGTTGAACGCCGTCAGCCAGCCCAGCGGCGAGCCGCTAAAGGCGCGCCCGGTCACCTCAAACCCGCTGACCACCGCGCCGACCACCACGCCCTGGCAGAACGTCGCCAGAATCGAACCGGCCATAAAGGCTTTATCCCAGAACGGGCGGTGGCCCGGCGTGGCTTTGAAGCGGAATTCGAACGCCACGCCGCGAAAAATCAGCCCAATCAGCATCAATGACAGCGGAATGGTCAGGGCATCGACGATCACCGCGTAAGCCAGCGGAAACGCGCCGAACAGCCCGGCGCCGCCCAGCACCAGCCAGGTCTCGTTGCCGTCCCACACCGGGGCGACGCTGTTGACCATCACATCGCGGTCGTCGTTATCACGGATAAACGGAAACAGAATGCCAATCCCGAGATCGAACCCGTCCATGACGATGTACATCAGGGTGGCGAAGACAATAATCACAAACCAGATAATGGCGAAATCAAACATCATACGGCCTCCCCGGAGGTGGTTTGAGGGACGGCGGAGAGCGGCCGGGCGGGCGTGCCGTTGACCGGCGGCAGCGCGTCCTCGGGCTGCGGGCCTTTCTTAATCAGCCGCACCATATAGCTGTACCCGACGCCAAACACCGACATATACACCACGAAAAACGCCAGCAGGCTGATGCTCATATGCAGCGTGCCGTGGGCGGAAACCGCATCCGCCGTGCGTTGCAGGCCATACACCACCCAGGGCTGGCGGCCCACTTCGGTCGTCACCCAGCCCGCCAGAATGGCAATTAATCCCGAGGGCCCCATCCACAGCGCAAAACGCAGGAACGGACGCGAAGTGTACAGTCGTTGTTTGTAGCGCAACCACACCGCCAGCGCCCCGAGCAGCAGCATCAGCATGCCCAGCCCGGCCATAATGCGAAACGACCAGAACACTATCGTCGAATCAGGACGGTCGGCTTTGGGGAATTCTTTCAATGCCGGCACCTGCTTATCCAGACTGTGGGTCAAAATCAGGCTGCCGAGCGCCGGGATCGCCAGCCCATAACGGGTGCGTTCCTGCTCCATATCCGGCCAGCCGAACAGCAGCAGGGGCGTCGGCTCGCCGGGCAGGTTTTCCCAGTGGCCCTCAATGGCGGCAATTTTCGCGGGCTGATGCTCAAGCGTATTCAGCCCATGCATATCGCCCACCAGCGCCTGAACCGGCGCGACGATCAGCGTCATCCACAGCGCCATTGAAAACATGGTGCGGATGGCGGGGGTGTTGTTGCCGCGCAGCAGATGCCAGGCCGCCGATGCGCCGACAAACAGGGCGCTGCTTAAAAACGCGGCGATGGTCATGTGGAACAGACGGTAGGGGAACGACGGGTTGAAGATCACCGCGAACCAGTCCACCGGCACCACCTGGCCGTTAATGATTTCATGCCCCTGGGGCGTCTGCATCCAGCTGTTAGACGCCAGGATCCAGAACGTGGACATCAGCGTGCCCAACGCCACCATGCAGGTTGAGAAAAAGTGCAGCCCCGGCCCGACTTTGTTCCAGCCGAACAGCATCACGCCCAGAAAACCGGCTTCGAGGAAGAACGCGGTCAGCACTTCATAAGTGAGCAGCGGACCGGTAATGCTGCCCGCGAACTGGGAAAAACCGCTCCAGTTGGTGCCGAACTGATAGGCCATCACCAGCCCCGACACCACGCCCATCCCGAAGTTAACGGCGAAGATTTTTGACCAGAAGTGGTACAGCGAACGCCATACCGGATTTTTGGTTTTCAGCCACATGCCTTCCAGCACCGCCAGATAGCTGGCGAGCCCGATGGTGATGGCCGGAAAAATGATGTGAAAAGAAACGGTAAAGGCGAACTGTATTCGCGCTAAGTGAAACGCATCCAACTCAAACATGCCTGGCTCCTGACAATAGCTCTGGCGGGAGGATAGGCCCAGGTCAGGCGGATTATTAGAAACAGTGGCAGGGTATTTAGGTATAACAGTTCACCTCAAAGGGTTTTTTTTTAAGTTTTGTTATGGTTTTCGGGAAGGGGGTGAACGTGAACTCGGAACAGGCTTACGGGGTGAAATGATATATTTATCCCCTTAATTTTGCGCATTGATTTCTGCAGGAGTAGCCATGAAAAAAGTGATATCAGTAATGTGTTTAAGCTTGTCAGCGAGTTGTTTTTCTGCGGAATTGCCACCCAAAAAATTAGCCTGGATTGATGTAACCGATATTCATCAAAACGCGATGCATATTACGACGCCTGACGGCAAATGGACACTTATCCAACAATCAACACATGCTGATGAGAATGGTGGTTCCGATCCTGACGCGTGTGTTATTGAATATCAGACCGCTGACAAAAAGGCTGAGAAAACCTCATTTCGTTGCGTATCGTTAGAAGCAGTGGTTGGGGTAACGGCATTCCCGGTGAACAGCAAAACGATAATCATTGATTTTCAATCGGAACGTGGTGGCATTGATATTCTGTTTAGCCTTAATAAGGACAACGCCATTTCATCCACATTTATTCCCTATATGAGCGGCGATGAGGATGGAATAGCGTATTTCCTTAATGCAAATAATACGCTAACGGCGGTAAGCGCATTTGATAAGTTTACGTTAAGGCCTGACGAAAACAATGAGTACTGGATTACAGGCTATCAGGGGACCGGGGCAGGGCTGAAGGTTTACGGCGATTATCATTAACCCCGAACATCTTTCTGGTTAAAGCGGCGGGTTACCCCGGCCGCAGTCACCTTACTTAATGCTCACGGTGAGTGTATGCGGCACTTTGCTGCCTTTACGGGCGGTGGCGCGGGTCTGGAAGACCTGAACAGTATAGTTACCGCTGGCGGGCAGTTTCGCCGACCAGTCGCCGCCGACATAGCCGGAGCCTAACGCTTCCGCTGCGCCCGGCGTGGCGCCTGGGGCAAACACGTTGAAGTTGGCATTATTGCTGCCAGCGATTTTTATCGTCATTTGCTGGCCCTGTTTTGCCGTGACGGTGTAGTTAATGCTGTCGTACCCGGCGAAGGTGCCTTTCATCTGCGCGCTGGAGGTGCCTTTGGCGAACTGTACCGGCACCGTGGTGAAGTTATCCGCAGCGAAAGCCGGCGCGGAGAGCAAACAACAGAGCAGTGAGCTGGCAATATATTTTTTCATGAATCGCGTTCCGTTGGCGTGTTTTACTGACCTAAGCGTAGTGTATTTCTGGAACAGGAGAGATCAACGCAATCCATTGACCGGCATAATGTTCAGGAATGTTCTCAGTAAAAAACATCTTTTCTGTTATTGGCAGCCGAATACGTTGTTAATCGCTTTTACTGCCGCACGCAGAGGGTTGCGATATTGTTATACTCCTGCCACAAACGGGAGGGACCATGAAGAAATACCAGCGGCTGGCGCAGCAGATTATCGATCAAATTGAATTAGGTGTCTGGCAACCGGGCGACCGGCTTCCCTCCCTGCGTGAACAGTGCGCCAGCGGCGACATCAGTTTTATGACCGTCAGCCACGCCTATCAGACCCTGGAGAGCCAGGGGGTAATTGTGGCGCGTCCGCAGTCTGGCTATTACGTCGCGCCGCGCCCGACCACGCCGTCCCGCGCGCCTGCCGCGCAGGTGATGCGCAATGAAGCGGTAGACATAAATACTTATATTTTCGACGTCTTACAGGCCAGCTGCGATGCCAGCGTGGTGCCGTTTGGCTCGGCGTTTCCCGATCCGCGTTTGTTCCCGCTGGCCCAGCTCAACCGCTCGCTGGCGAACGTCAGTAAAACCGCCACGGCCATGAGCGTGATCGACAACCTGCCGCCGGGCAATGAAGCGTTGCGCCACGCCATCGCCCGACGCTATGCCCAGCAGGGGATTAACGTCTCGCCGGATGAAATCGTCATCACCGCCGGGGCGCTGGAGGCGCTCAACCTCAGCCTCCAGGCCGTTACTGAGCCGGGCGACTGGGTGATCGTTGAAAACCCCTGTTTTTACGGCGCGCTTCAGGCGCTGGAGCGGCTGCGTTTAAAAGCGCTGTCGGTGGCAACCACGCCGGAAAGCGGTATCGATCTGGCCGCCCTCGAACAGGCGCTGAATGAATACCCGGTGAAAGCCTGCTGGCTGATGACCAACAGCCAGAATCCGCTGGGATTCACCCTGAGCCCGGATAAGAAAGCGCAGCTGGTGGCGCTGCTGACGCGCCATAACGTGGCGCTGATCGAAGACGATGTCTATAGCGAGCTGTACTACGGGCGAGAGAAGCCGCTGCCCGCGCTGGCATGGGATACCCAGAGCCAGGTGCTGCACTGTTCGTCGTTCTCCAAATGCCTGGTGGCGGGCTTTCGCATCGGCTGGGTGGCCGCAGGCCGGCACGCCCGACGTATTCAGCATCTACAGTTAATGAGCACGCTTTCCACCAGTTCACCCATGCAGCTGGCGCTGGTGGACTATCTGGCCTCCCGGCGATATGACAATTATCTCCGCCGTCTGCGCCGGGAACTGGCGCAGCGCAAGCAGCAGGCCTGGCAGTCGCTGTGCCGCCATTTACCGCCGGAAGTGAAAATCCACCGCAGCGAAAGCGGCTATTTCTTATGGATAGAATTACCCGAAGGTCTGGATGCCGGGCAGCTTAGCGAACGCGCGCTGGCTCATAAAATCAGTATTGCGCCGGGAAAAATGTTCACCACCGAGCGTATTTACGACAGCTATTTCCGCTTTAACGCCTCCTGGGCGTGGGGCGACAGGGAAGAGCAGGCGGTAAAAACGTTGGGGATACTGATCGGTGAATTATCATCTCACCCTGGTAAATAATTAAATATGCGTATTGAATGATTATTTTCTCTTTCACTGAATAACTTATTTTCAGCGATTAACAATATCGCTGATTTTTAATGACGACTGTTTTTAGTAATTATAAAAATAACCGTCATAGGAAATGTCGATATCTGCAAAAAAAGCTAACTCCCTGTCTACACTATAAAAATGCCTTCGTGGCATTTCATGAAATTGTGCGCGGTTTGTCACATCCTTAATAAATTCCTGGCGATTAACAGGAATGGTTTTAAGGCGAAGGCTATTTTTTTATTGGGACATAATTTTACGGCAAGGCTGCCTGATACGACTTCAGACAGGAGTACCGTTTATGAGTAAGAAATTTGCGCTGAGCACATTGAGTGCGCTGTGCCTGACCGTGCTTACCGCTCAGGCTGCCGACAGCGAGGTTAAAGGGGAAGGGCGGCTGGATATTATCGCCTGGCCGGGGTACATCGAACGCGGGCAAACCGATAAACAATACGATTGGGTGACCCAGTTCGAGAAAGAGACCGGCTGCGAAGTGAACGTCAAGACTGCCGCCACCTCGGATGAGATGGTCAGCCTGATGGCGAAAGGCGGCTACGACCTGGTGACCGCCTCCGGCGATGCGTCGCTGCGCCTGATCATGGGCAAACGCGTTCAGCCCATCGATACCAGCAAAATTGCCAACTGGAAAAACGTCGATCCCCGGCTGGTGAAGGGCGAATGGTTTAACGTCGACGGCAAAGTTTACGGCACGCCGTATCAGTGGGGCCCGAACCTGCTGATGTACAACACCAAAACCTTTACCTCCCCGCCGGATAGCTGGGCCGTGCTGTTTGTGAAACAGGATTTGGCCGACGGTAAGTCTAACCAGGGCCGCGTGCAGGCCTATGACGGGCCGATTTATATCGCCGATGCCGCGCTGTACCTGAAAACCGCGCAGCCGGATTTAAAAATCAACGACCCGTATCAGCTCACCGAAGAGCAGTACCAGGCGGTGCTAAAAGTGCTGCGCGATCAGCATCAGCTGGTGCATCGCTACTGGCATGACACCACCGTCCAGATGAGCGATTTCAAAAACGAAGGGGTGGTTGCGTCCAGCGCCTGGCCGTATCAGGCCAACGCCCTGAAAGCCGAAGGCCAGCCCATCGCCACCGTGTTCCCGAAAGAGGGCGTCACTGGCTGGGCCGATACCACCATGCTGCACGCCCAGGCAAAACACCCGGTCTGCGCCTATCAGTGGATGAACTGGTCGCTGACCCCGAAAGTACAGGGCGATGTGGCAGCCTGGTTCGGCTCACTGCCGGCGGTGGTGGAAGGCTGTAAAGCCAGTCAGTTGTTGGGTGATAAAGGCTGCGAAACCAACGGCTTCAATTACTTCGATAAGATTATGTTCTGGAAAACCCCGGTTGCCAACGGCGGGAAGTTCGTTCCCTACAGCCGCTGGACGCAGGACTATATCGCCATTATGGGCGGACGATAATCGACCGATCCATGTGGTTATTTTAAAGCGGGGTGACCATGTCGTACGCAGTAGAATTTATCAATGTCAGCCGCCTGTACGGTGATGTGCGGGCGGTGGATGACGTCACCATCAGGATCAACGATGGTGAGTTTTTCTCCATGCTGGGGCCGTCCGGCTCCGGCAAAACCACCTGTCTGCGGCTTATCGCCGGTTTTGAACAGCTGTCGTCAGGCTCGATCCGCATCTTCGGCCAGGAAGCGCGCGACCTGCCGCCCTGGCAGCGCGATGTGAATACCGTATTTCAGGACTACGCGCTGTTCCCGCATATGTCGGTGCTGGAGAATGTGGCCTATGGGCTGATGGTCAAAGGCGTCGATAAAAAGACGCGGCTGGCGAAAGCGGCCCAGGCGCTGGACCAGGTGGCGCTCGGGTTTACGCACGCCCGTAAGCCGTCCCAGCTTTCCGGCGGCCAGCGTCAGCGCGTCGCCATCGCCCGCGCGCTGGTCAATCAGCCGCGCGTTCTGCTGCTGGATGAACCGCTCGGCGCGCTGGATCTCAAGCTGCGCGAGCAGATGCAGAGCGAACTGAAAAAACTTCAGCGCGAGCTGGGCATTACCTTTATTTTCGTCACCCACGATCAGGGCGAAGCGCTGTCGATGTCTGACCGGGTGGCGGTGTTTAACAATGGCCGTATCGAACAGGTGGATTCGCCGCGCGAACTGTACAGGCGCCCGCGCACCCCGTTTGTCGCCGGGTTTGTCGGCACCTCCAACGTGTTGACCGCCGAGCAGGTGCAGCGGCTGTGGGGCGGCAGCGGGGCCTATTCCCTGCGCCCGGAACATATCACGCTGAATCAGCCGGGCGACATTCAGGTGCAGGGCACGGTGCAGGAGATCCAGTACCAGGGCGCGGCGACGCGTCTTGAACTGCGGCTCGACGACGGCGGGCGGCTGCTGGTCAGCCAGGCCAACCTTTATGATGCCCAGCCCGACGGCGCGTTTCGTATCGGTCAGCCGGTGCTGGCCTCCTGGTCCCGTGACGCGATGATCCCATTGCACGCGGAGGGATGACATGGATATGACGCTCCCGCAACCCGCTCAACAGCCCGGCCTGATGCGTCGCGTGACCGCCTTCTTCTGGGCGCGCCCGACGCTGTGGCTGCTGCTATTGCTGTTGCCGCCGCTGATGTGGTTCGGCGTGGTCTATTTAGGATCGCTGCTGACCCTGCTGTGGCAAGGCTTCTACACTTTTGATGACTTCACCATGTCGGTGACGTCGGATTTGACCCTGGCTAACCTGCAAGCCCTGTTCCAGCCGGCGAACTACGACATCATTGTGCGCACCGTGACGATGGCGATTGTCGTGACCCTCGCCAGCGCGGTGGTGGCGTTCCCCATTGCGTATTACATGGCGCGCTACGTACACGGCAAAATGAAAGCCTTCTTTTATATCGCCGTGATGCTGCCGATGTGGGCCAGCTATATCGTCAAGGCTTATGCCTGGACGCTGTTGCTGGCGAAGGACGGCGTGGCGCAGTGGTTCCTGCAACACATGGGATTAGACGGCGCGCTGGCGGCGTTTCTCTCGCTGCCGCTGGTGGGGGGCAACACGCTGTCGACCTCCGGTTTCGGGCGCTTCCTGGTGTTCGTCTATATCTGGCTGCCGTTTATGATCCTGCCGATTCAGGCGGCGCTGGAACGTCTGCCGCCGTCGCTGCTTCAGGCCTCGGCAGATTTAGGGGCCACGCCGACCCAAACGTTTCGTTTCGTGATCCTCCCTCTCGCCATACCGGGCGTGGCGGCGGGCTCTATCTTTACGTTCTCCCTGACGCTGGGCGACTTTATCGTGCCGCAGCTGGTTGGCCCGCCGGGGTATTTCATCGGCAACATGGTTTATTCCCAGCAGGGGGCGATCGGCAATATGCCTATGGCGGCAGCGTTTACGCTGGTGCCGATCGTGTTAATTGCCCTTTATCTGGCGATCGTGAAACGACTGGGGGCCTTCGATGCACTCTGAACGCGCACCAATTTGGCTCAAAATCGCCGCCTGGGGCGCGATTGTGTTCCTTCACTGGCCGCTTTTCGTTATTGGCGCCTATGCTTTTAATACCGAGGATGCGGCCTTTAGCTTTCCACCGCAGGGTTTCACCCTGAAGTGGTTTAGCGTGGCGGCGCAGCGCGGCGATATTCTGGACGCGGTGATGTTATCGGTGAAGATTGCCTCCCTCGCCACGGCGCTGGCATTAGTACTTGGCACGCTTGCTGCAGCAGCGCTCTGGCGACGTGATTTCTTTGGCAAGAACGCCATCTCGCTGCTGTTACTGCTGCCGATTGCGCTGCCGGGGATCATCACCGGTATCGCGCTGTTGACCGCCTTTAAAACGGTCGATCTGGAACCTGGTTTTCTGACTATCGTGGTGGGCCACGCCACGTTTTGCGTGGTGGTGGTGTTCAACAACGTGATCGCCCGGTTCCGGCGCACCTCGTACAGCCTGATTGAAGCATCTATGGATTTGGGCGCCGACGGCTGGCAGACCTTCCGCTACGTGATCATGCCGAATCTCGGTTCGGCGCTGCTGGCGGGCGGGATGCTGGCGTTTGCGCTGTCGTTTGACGAAATCATCGTCACCACGTTCACGGCGGGGCATGAACGTACGCTGCCGCTGTGGTTGCTCAACCAGCTCGGAAGACCGCGCGATGTGCCCGTCACCAATGTGGTGGCGCTTTGCGTGATGCTGGTCACCACCATCCCGATCCTCGGGGCCTGGTGGCTCACGCGCGATGGCGAAATGGTCGCCGGTAGCGGTAAATAAAATTCGATATCGATGAGGCAGGCTATGCAGAGTCAATTATTGATCAATGGACAACTGGTAGACGGCAACGGCGAGCGTCTGCCGGTTTACAACCCGGCGACGGGCGAAGTGCTGCTGGACATCCCCGAAGCCACGGCGCAGCAGGTGAATGACGCCGTCGAAGCCGCCGACGCCGCGTTCGACCAGTGGGGGCAAACTTCCCCGAAAGAGCGTGCCGACGCGCTGCTGAAACTGGCGGATGTGATTGAGCAAAATGCTGAAACCTTCGCGAAACTCGAATCCCTTAACTGCGGCAAGCCATATCACTGCGTGCTGAATGACGAGATCCCGGCGGTGGTGGACGTGTTCCGCTTCTTCGCTGGCGCGGCGCGCTGTCTGAACGGCCTGGCGGCGGGCGAATATTTGCCGGGGCACACCTCGATGATCCGCCGCGATCCGGTAGGCGTGGTGGCGTCTATCGCGCCGTGGAACTATCCGCTGATGATGGCGGCCTGGAAACTCGGGCCGGCGCTGGCGGCGGGCAACTGCGTGGTGCTCAAACCGTCGGAAATCACGCCGCTCACCGCCTTTAAGCTGGCGGAACTGGCGAAAGATATCTTCCCGGCAGGGGTGCTAAATGTGCTGTTCGGCACCGGGAAAAACGTCGGCGATCCGTTAACCGGGCATGACAAAGTGCGCATGGTGTCATTGACCGGCTCCATCGCGACCGGCGCGCACATTGTGGGCCGCACCGCCAGCACCCTGAAGCGCACCCATATGGAACTGGGCGGTAAAGCGCCGGTACTGGTGTTTGACGACGCGGATCTTGATGCCGTCGTTGAGGGTATTCGCACCTTCGGGTTTTACAACGCGGGGCAGGACTGTACCGCTGCCTGTCGCATCTACGCCCAGTCGGGCATTTACGCCAGGCTGGTGGAAAAGCTCGGCGACGCGGTGGGCAGCCTCAAGTACGGCGCGCCGGATGATGAATCCACCGAGCTCGGGCCGCTCAGCTCACAGGCCCACCTGGAGCGCGTCACCCAGGCGGTGAACGACGCCAAAGCGCTGGACCATATCAAGGTGGTGACCGGCGGCGAGAAAGTCGAGGGTCCCGGCTATTTCTTCAAGCCTACCGTACTGGCCGGGGCAAAGCAGGACGACGCCATTGTGCAGCACGAAGTATTCGGCCCGGTCATCAGCGTGACCGAGTTTAGCGATGAAGCGCAAGCGCTGGCGTGGGCCAACGATTCCCGGTACGGGCTGGCATCATCGGTGTGGACTCAGGACGTAGGCCGCGCCCATCGCTTAAGCGCCCGTTTACAGTACGGCTGCACCTGGGTAAACACCCACTTTATGCTGGTCAGCGAAATGCCGCACGGCGGGCAAAAACTTTCCGGCTACGGTAAGGACATGTCGGTGTATGGCTTAGAAGATTACACGCTTGTCCGGCATGTAATGATTAAGCACTAAATAGCTCAAACCCGCAGGGATAACACCGTTTATCCCTGCGGGTTTATTCATTGCGCAGGCGCTATGCGGCGACGTTTTTAGCGGGCTGGAAAAGTTGATTGCAGTGCGGGCAGATAAGAGTGGAGCCTTTTTGTACGCGTGTGAAGCTGTGTTCAGAGTTTTTTTCGCACTTAGGGCATTGGCAGGTAACAAGGTAATTGCGGGCTTTTTTAACGTTTTTCCGTTCAGTCATCGATTCTTTCCTGTAGAAATGGCAGGCAACCTTACACGCTTTTTACTTCTGCGACAAATTATAGTGAAAAGTTAATTAAGGATGAGCGCTTGCTTAAATCGGTGGAACATGCGTTAATGAACGGTCGGTCAACAGATTTAATTATTTTTCGCGGTTTCAAAGTCATTCTCATCACTCGTATCTTTCAGATATTTCCTTTTGAGTTTTTTCTTTTTTTACCTCATAACGTTAGTGCGTTGAACATTTCCGTCAGACAGAAATTGACGGTTACAACAAATAAAAAATCACGTACCGAACAAGCAATGCGTTAAGGAAGGAACGCGCCAGTTTCACCCTTGTGATCATGCGCTCAACCCCCTGCACGCTAAAGATAAAAATTAACCCAACGCTGCTGCTCCTGCCGTCCTGCTAAACAACAAAAGCCACTGGACGAAGACAGATGGAGTGCAGTGTCAGGCTACTGCCAGCGCGATGACGCTGAGAGGATATTTTATGACATTACATATTCATTTTCGCTGCCCTTGCTGCCATGGTTCTCAATACCGAACCTCGCATTTTGATGTTTCTGCCCAAAACCCATTCGGCGCAAAATGTATTTTTTGCAAATCGCCGATGGTGACGCTGGATACCCTCACGGCACAAAACCGGGTGATGCAAATTTCCGGACAGATACATAATTAGAATTTTGGCTGATAAAAAGCCTCGTGGATGCGAGGCTTTTTATATTTTCAATAATGTGTGGTTATTTTATTCCGCTACCGCAAAAACCACCTCTGCGTCAGTTAAAATACCTCTGCGCGGCTCCCTAAAGCCTCTGGAGCTATAAATCGTTGAGAAGAACATTTCGATCCTCTCAGGCTTATAGTCCCTCCAGTAACCCTCTCATCCCCATCCACTCCGGGATCCTCTCCGGCAACAGCGGCCTGGAAAAATAATACCCTTGCACCTCATCGCACCCAAACGCCTTCAATATCCGCGCCGTCGCGATATCCTCCACCCCTTCGGCCAGCACCTGATAATCCAGCTCTTTCAGCATCACAATCACGTTGCGTACAATCACCAGACTGGCTTCATCAGTGGTGATCTGGCTGATGAGCGAACGGTCCAGCTTGATAATATCGATGGGGATCCGCCGCAGATAATTAATATTGCTGTACCCCGCGCCAAAATCGTCGAGCAAAATTAAAAACCCTTTTGCCTTGAGTAAATCCAGCTCCATCAGGGCCACCTCGCTTTCCAGTACTTTATCGGTTTCCAGGCATTCAATGCGGAAATCCTTGCAGGTCAGCCCGGCCTTCAGCACCTGTCGCTCCAGATCGCTGGCGAAACCGGGAACGGAGAAATCGCTTACCGTGACGTTAATCGAGATCGGCAGATAAATACCGCTTTTGCGCCAGATTAATGTCTGGCGGATGGCTTCCCGAATGACCCACTGGGTGATATCTCTCATCAGCGTGGTTCTTTCCACCAGCGCGACGATGGTGGAAGGGGGAATATTGCCGCGCGTCGGGTGGTCCCAGCGCAATAACGCTTCCGCGCCGATGGTCTCTCCGGTGTGCAACGAGATTTTCGGCTGATACACCAGAGAGAGCTGCCCGGGCGCTTTAATCGCTTCGCCGATGTCGTACAGCAGCTTAAAGTCGTCGTTGCGTTTGCGGTCCAGCACCGGGTCGAAGGCTTTTACCGGCACGCCCTGACGAATGGCCTCATGCAGCGCGCTGATAACGTGGCGGAACACCTCCTGTCCGCTGGTCTGGGAAGGGCAGAACAGCGCGTAGCCGGTATGGGTTTGCAGCTGTAACTCGATATCTCCGGTAATGCTCGCCAGCGTCGGCGGCATGCGCTCGGCTTTTTCCACAATCGCGCTGGCCTGACTGGCTTTGACCAGCACCGCGAAGCGCCCGGTCGCGAAGGAATAAAGCGGGATGGTCCTGCTCAGATCGAGGCGCAGCCGCAGCAGCGCGCCGAAGTTGCGCAGCATGGTTTCCACGGCGGCAACCCCTAAGTAGCGCGAAAGCTCATACAGCTTAGGGATTTCGATGCAGTCGAAAAGCAGCAGCGTATGCAACTCGGTGGTTTTCGACCGCACGATCCTTTCCAGTTCATTGAGTAGGTTCTGCCGGTTAGGCAAGCCGGTTAACGCATCAATCTGCCCGACGGAATACCAGGCTTCCAGATACGCGCTGGCCAGCGAGGCGATATGCAGGAACTGGTCGATCTTTTCCTGTGAAGGTTTTACCGGGTACTGTTCGGTGACGCAGAGCGTACCCAGCACAAACTCATCGCGGGTTTTAAGCGGCGAGGCGGCGTAGAACACCGCTGCGCCGCTCTGTACCAGCGGATGATGATGAAAGCGCGCATCCTGGCGGGCGTCGGGGCAAATAATCGATTCGCAGGCGTACACCGAGTGCTGGCACATCGACTGCTCCGCCGGTATTTTCTCGGGCAGCGCGATGTTATGGGCGTATTTGATGTACTGGAATTTAGGATCGAAAATCGTGACAAAACAGCCGGAAACACCCATGATCGTGCTCGCCAGACGCGCGAATTCACCTAAGATCCGATCGCGTGGCGTATCATCCCGGCGCAGCAGATCCAGCGCCGCGAGCTTTTTGGTTTCGTCTTGATTGAGTCCTGAAAACATAATGCGCTCCTGCACCCTGAGTCTTTAAGGATAAGAAATTCTGGGACATTCGCCGAATTTGATGCGTGAATTTGTGGCCTGGGTACAACGGGGTGGGGAAAAGGCATTTGCGCAATCTGGCAATGGAAATGCGGATAAAGTGGTTTGTTCCGCCAGTCCTGCTCTTTAAGGTGATGTTTCCGCACACTATTGAGGAACATCCCATGAGTACGTCGGTCAACGCTTTCGATCACGCGTTTTCATTAGTAGACATTCACCCGGTCGCGGGAAATATTGGCGCTGAAGTCAGAGGCGTGCGTTTATCTCCCGATCTGGACGATGCGTTGTTCGCCCAAATTGAAGCGGCGTTAATCAAATATAAAGTCCTGTTCTTTCGCCAGCAGCAGCATCTGACGGATGAAACCCATCAGGCGTTTGGCGCGCGATTCGGCAAGATTGTGCCTCATCCCACCGTACCTGCGCCGGGCAACAGCAAACTGTTTGAACTCGATGCCTCAAAAGGCGGCGGGCGCGCCGACTCATGGCATACCGATGTCACCTTTGTTGAGGCATTCCCTAAAATCTCGATCCTGCGCGGGGTGACCATACCGGCATATGGCGGCGATACGGTGTGGGCCAATACCGCAGCGGCCTATGAACAGTTGCCGGAAGCGCTCAAACGCTTCGCCGAGTCGCTGCGCGCGGTACACAGCAACGACTATGATTACGGCGCGGAGCGCACGGTGACCGAGGCCCACCGGCTGGAGCATCACCAGAAAGTGTTCGTCTCCTCGGTCTGGGAAGCGGAGCATCCGCTGGTGCATGTTCATCCGGTCTCAGGCGAACGGGCGCTGCTGCTGGGGCATTTCTTTAAGCGGCTGGTGGGCTTCAGCAGTAAAGAATCGGCGAAGATTTTCGAGCTGCTGCAAAATCGCATTACCCGGCTGGAAAACACCGTGCGCTGGCAGTGGCAGCAGGACGATGTGGCGATCTGGGATAACCGTACCACCCAGCATTACGCGGTAAATGACTATGGCAATCAGCCGCGGCTGGTGCGTCGCGTGACGGTGGAAGGAGAAAGCGCGGTGGCGGTAGACGGTTCGCGCAGCCGGACGCTGGTCAGTCCGGTCGAACAGGCGCAGAAGGTGGCCTGAGGGTGAACACCGGGAACGCATCCCGGTGTCAGCGCTTAATTTTCGTGTTGCGTAACATACTCTTTCAACATTGAAATCGCATACACCACCGCCTGCTGAAGCACTGAAACGCTGTCGCCGTCAAAGCGTTTTACCGCCGTTTTAATATTCTCCGCCTGTCCCCATGCGAACCATACCGTTCCGGCGGGCGTGCCGTCGGAGCCGCCGTCCGGCCCGGCGTAGCCGCTGATCGCGACGCCGATATCTTCTCCCGATCGCGCAATGGCACCGGCCACCATCTCTTCCACTGTCTGCTGGCTCACGGCGGTGTAGCGGGCGAGCGTTTCCGGCCGGACGTTCACCAGTTTGCTTTTCGCCTCATCGTTAAACGTGATAAAACCGCAGCTGTAAAAATCCGGGGTATTTTCCGCCGCGCACAGCGCCACGGCCAGCTGCCCGCCAGTGCAGGATTCCGCCGTGGTCAGGCGCAGCTTTTTGGCAATAAACAGTTTTCCCAGTTCTTCTGCTTGTTGAATTAATTTTTCCTGATCCATAGTAAGCGCTCTGTTTTATTGATAGGGGATAATGGATATCTGGCCATTCTTTTCAAGAATAGCAAACTTGATATCTTTGATATCGATAATGCTCTGATTACAACGCGCCGCCACCATCACATCATCAACGCTGATGTCAGTCATTTTCAGTTTTTTCTGATTAGGAATGCCGTCCGCCACTAAAATAACCGGGACGCCGTCAATCATATTATCGACGCCGGGAACGTATTTTTTCAGAATGCCAAAAATAATATCGGCGCAGATCAGGGTAATAATGGTTAGCGACGCGCCAACGACAGAAAAATCGTTGCCTAATAACGCCTGTTGGGTGGCTTCGCTGATAATCAAAATTAAAATCAGATCGAAATTGGTCATTTGCAGCAGGGTGCGGCGACCGGCGATTTTAAACACGATCACCAGCACAATATAAACGCTGACCGCTCTCAGTACCGTTTCCATACCTGGCGCCTCGTTAGGGAAGGATAAACTGATTAAAGGTCAGCGTTTTGTCGCCGGACCGCAGAGTATAGTGATGCTCGCCAACCTGACGAGGCGTTACGCCCAGCCAGACGGCAAACGGGCCGGGCGTCGGGCTGGCGCGGTAGTGTAATACCAGCTCGCCGTTATGGCTGGTCATCCGTTCTGCTGCCGGGTAAAGCGATGTGATTTCGTTGGCTTCCATCAGGTCGCCGCCGAGCACCAGCGTGACATTTTCTCCCGTCGTCGCCGTTTCGATTTTAATATTCATGTCGCTGTCAATACGACCCATTTTTTCATATTCCACGCTTAACGCGTGAGACGGATCGCTGATGCGTTTAGAACTTAACACCCCGTCAGAAAATAACCCCAGCAGCCCCAGGCAAACAATGCTAACCAGCGCCACGCCGCCATACTTTTGCATGATATATTCAAAGGCCAGCCATTGAGGGCTCTCTTTAACCGGTATTTTATTTTGCACCGAGGCGGGTTTTGCCATAATTCAACCTGTTCATTTTTAACAGAATACGTGATCCCGATGGGATTTAACGCAACGCTTAATAAGTGTAGGAGAGTTCGGCAGGTATTCCATTACGCCTGAATAGCAGCAAAGCGCAGCGGTAATAACGCAGAGAATAATCCTGAATTTCATCAATATAGTATTTTCGCGCCGTCAACTTAACGGGAGTATGCCAGGCTTAGGTATCATATAAAAATGACGGGAGAGCATGATGAAAGCGATTCACGGTATTCTTTTCCTGACCTTAGTGGGTTTCGGCGCACAGGCCCAGCAGGGCGATGTGCTGAAGCAGGACAAAGCGCCGCCGCCCGCGCATGACCAAACCGACGGCTATCGCGGTATGGAGGATGCCCGCTCAATGACGGTGAAACAGGCGATGGCGATGCATGACGGGGCTTCCGTATCGCTGCGTGGCAACCTGATCGAACAGTCGGACAATCACCGCTACGTATTACGCGATCGTACCGGGGAAGTCGAAGTGGTGATCCCGCCGGAGGTGGCGAAAGATCGCCAGGCCAGCCCGGATGAGCTGGTGGGCATCAGCGGTACGCTGGAGAAAAAAGGCAAAACGGCGCACATTGTGGCGCACCGCTTTCAAAAACAATAATCGATAAAGGCCTGCTTTAAGCGGGCTGCTTACGCTGAACCACGTTGCACCAACGACCAGGGAAGCATTTCGTACACCGGCGTCATCGCCGGGTTATCGATCCGCTCCAGCAGTAACTGCACGCTACGCACGCCCAGCTGATGAATCGGCTGGGCGATTGTCGTCAGCGGCGGGGTAGTGATCTCGCCAAACGGAATGCCGTCAAACCCGACAATCGCCAATTGTTCCGGCACCTTCAGCCCGCGTTGATGGGCGCAGGCCAGCGCGCCGCCCGCCAGCGAATCGGAAATAGCGAACACCGCGTCGGGTTTATCCGCCTGAGCCAGCAGTTGCTCCATCGCCTGAAACCCGGCCTGATACTCCAGACTTTCGGTATACACCACCTGCTGCCAGCGGCCTTCGCAGGCTTCGCGATAGCCCGCTTCGCGCTGGGAAGCGTACAGATAGCGCACGTCGCCGTTGATCATGGCGATGCGCTGATAACCTTGCGCCACCAGATAATCCACCGCCGCTTTGGCGGCCAGACCATTATCAATGGTCACCGATGAGGCGTTATATCCCGGATCGCCTTCGCCGCACTGCACCCATGGCGAGTCGCCAATGAGTGTAGTCAGGCCGGGCAAACAGCTGATGGCATCCATCGTGATCACCCCGTCCACCACTTTGCCGCTCAGCAAACGCAGGTAAGCCGATTCACGATTGAGCCGCGACTCCGAATTGCACAACAGAATGTGATAGCCGTGTTTCTCGGCTTCTTCTTCAATGCCGCGTACCACGCCCGCGCAGAAGGGGTTGAGAATGCTCGACACCAGCACCAGCAGCATATTGCTGCGCGAGGTGCGCAGCTGGCGCGCCAGCAAATTGGGTTGATAGTCGCAGGTGGCGATGGCGGCCAGGACCTTTTCGCGGGTAAGGGGCTTCACGCCGGGATTGCCATTCAGCACCCGGGAAACGGTGGCAGTAGAAACGCCGGCGACTCGCGCCACTTTATCGATCGACATGCTTATCCTTGAACTGTGAAGCGCCTTGCAGAATTGCGTCAATCATACCAAAAAGCCGTTCCCGAGATTGGAGAAGCTTTCTGAAATCGATTACATTTTACCTCAGTATAACATGTAATCGATTACAAGGACGTTCCACTTACCTCAACTACATCTCTGGAGGATGCTATGTCTTCTCAATCCGCCGTCGGCGCACAGGTCGCCACCCACAAGTGGGTCATACCGCGCTTGTCACTTATGATGTTTCTGGAGTTTTTCGTCTGGGGGGCGTGGTACGTTACCCTGGGGATTGTGATGTCAAAGTACGGCCTGGGCGCGTTGATTGGCGATGCGTTCTCTACCGGGCCGATCGCCTCGATTCTGTCGCCGTTCCTGCTGGGGATGCTGGTGGACCGCTTCTTCGCCTCGCAAAAGGTGCTGGGGATCCTGCATCTGGTGGGCGCGGCGCTGCTGTGGTGGCTGCCGACGCTGTTTGAAAGCGGGCAGAGCGGGCTGCTGTGGATCATCTTCGCCTATATGCTGTGCTATATGCCGACCATCGCGCTCAGCAACAACGTTGCGTTTCACAGCCTGAGCAACAGCGAGAAGGGCTTCCCGATTGTCCGCGCGTTCGGCACCATCGGCTGGATTGTCGCGGGGCTGATCGTTGGCGCTACCGGGCTTTCCGACAGCACCGGCATCTTCACGCTGGCGGCGGTCGCCTCGGTGATCCTGGGTATTTATAGCTTTACGCTGCCGCACACCCCCGCGCCGGATCGCGGCAAGCCGCTGTCGATGCGCGACCTGATGTGCGCCGACGCGTTCGCGCTGCTGAAACAGCGCCATTTCCTGGTGTTTATTATCTGCGCCACGCTGATCTCCATTCCGCTGGCCGCCTATTACGCTTACGCCGCGCCGTTTATCTCCGCCCTCGGCTTTGAAAACGTCAGCGGGGTGATGGCGTTTGGCCAGATGTCCGAGTTGCTGTTTATGCTGCTGATCCCGTTCTTCTTCCGGGCGCTGGGCATCAAAATGATGCTGCTGATCGGGATGCTGGCATGGTTCCTGCGCTACGCCATGTTTGCCCTGAGCATCAATGAAGAAACCCGCTGGATGATCTACATCGGCATCATTCTGCACGGCGTCTGTTACGACTTCTTTTTCGTGATCGGCTTTATCTACACCGATAAAGTGGCGGGCAACAAAGTTAAAGGCCAGGCTCAAAGCTTGCTGGTGCTGTTCACCTACGGTCTGGGGATGCTGATCGGTTCGCAAATCAGCGGCGCGGTGTTTAACCGTTCCGTTACCGCCGAGGGTGCAGAAGCGCTGGCCCAGTGGCAGGACTTCTGGTGGCTGCCGGCAATCGCGGCGGTGATTATTTCCGCCATCTTCTTCTTCACCTTCAACTACCGCGAGGAGAAACAGCATGGCTAAACCGCTGCGCATTGTGGTGGTCGGGTGCGGCAACATGGGCAGCGCGCACGCGCTGGCCCTGGACGCCATGCCGGAATTCATCCTGTGCGGACTGGTGGCGCGCGGCGACTCCAAAGCCCGCCTGCGGGAAAAACTCACCGGCGACCCGGCGCTGTATGACACGCTCGCGGATGCGCTGAGCGACGCCCGGCCCGACGCGGTGTGTATCGCGACCTGGCCTGACAGCCATGAGCAACTGGCTATTGACGCGCTGAACGCCGGTTGCCATTTGTTTATCGAAAAACCGCTCGCCACCACGGTGAGCGGTGCTCAAAGGGTGGCGGATGCCGCCGCCCGCGCCGGTAAAAAAGTGGTGGTGGGCTACATTCTGCGCCAGCATCCGGTGTGGCAGCGTTTTATCGAACTCAGCCATACCCTCGGCAAGCCGCTGGTGATGCGCATGAACCTCAACCAGCAGAGCGCGGGCGAGGCGTGGCAGACGCATAAAGCGCTGATGCAGTCGCTGTCGCCAATTGTCGATTGCGGGGTGCATTATCTGGACGTGATGTGCCAGATGACCCAAAGCACGCCGGAATCGGTGAGCGCCATCGGCGTGCGGCTTTCTGAGGAAATCCCCGAACAGCAGTACAACTACGGCCAGCTGCAGGTGCGTTTCAGCGACGGTTCGGTAGGCTGGTACGAGGCGGGCTGGGGGCCGATGATGAGCCAGACCGCGTTCTTTGTGAAAGACGTCATTGGCCCCAACGGCTCGGCGTCCATCGTGGCGCGCGAGGCGGGCGGCGAAGGGCAGTCGGCGAACGTCGAGGCCCATACCCGCACCGAATCCCTGCGCTTGCATCATGCCGGGCTGGACGCCCGGGGGCAGTTCATCACTGCCGATGAGTGGATCGATACCGATGACGAGCCCGATCATTACGAGCTGTGCCGCAGGGAACAACAATTTTTTGCCCATGCGATTGCCAGCGATGCGCCGCTGGACACCCACCTGCAACAGGCGATAGACAGTCTGGCGGTGGTGCTGGCGGCGGACCGCGCGGTACGCGAACAGCGAACGGTATTTATTAAGGAGGTGTATTTGTGAAAACCCTGAAAGGACCATCCCTGTTTCTCTCCCAGTTTATCGGCGACGCGCCGCCGTTTAATAAACTGGACACCTTAGCCGCCTGGGCGGCGGGGCTGGGCTACAAGGCGGTGCAGATCCCCACCCATCTCCCCCATATTTTCGATCTCGACCAGGCCGCCGTCAGCAAGACTTACTGCGATGACGTGCGCGGCAAGCTGGCGGATGTCGGTCTGGTGATCAGTGAACTGTCGACCCATTTACAGGGCCAACTGGTGGCCGTGCATCCGGCTTACGAACTGGCCTTCGCCGGATTTGCGCCTGACGCGCTGCGCAACGATCGCGCCGGACGCCAGCAGTGGGCGGTGCAACAGCTAAAAAACGCCGCCAAAGCCTCGCAGCAGCTCGGTTTAAAAGCCCACGCCACCTTTTCTGGCGCGCTGGCCTGGCCCTATTTTTACCCGTGGCCGCCGCGCAACGTCGCGCTGATCGACGAAGCCTTTACCTCCCTGGCCCAGCGCTGGACGCCGATCCTCGACAGCTTTGACGAGGCGGGCGTGGACCTGTGTTATGAACTCCATCCCGGCGAAGATCTCCATGACGGCGCAACCTTTGGGCGCTTTCTCGAGCTGACCGGCAACCATCCGCGCTGCAACATCCTGTTTGACCCGAGCCACATGGTGCTCCAGCAAATGGATTACCTCGGCTTTATCGACTTCTGGCATGAGCGCATCCGTGCGTTTCACGTTAAAGACGCCGAATTTACCCCCAGCGCGCAGAGCGGCGTTTACGGCGGTTACCAGGCGTGGGTCGACCGCCCCGGCCGTTTCCGTTCGCTGGGCGACGGACAGGTGGATTTCAAAGGCATCTTCAGCAAGCTGGCGCAGTACGATTACCCCGGCTGGGCGACGCTGGAATGGGAGTGCTGCCTGAAAAACGGCGAGACCGGCGCGCGGGAAGGGGCGAAATTTATCTCCGATCATATTATCCACGTGGCCGACCACGCCTTTGATGACTTTGCGCTGCGCAACAGCGACCGCACGGCCATCCGCCAGATGCTCGGTTTAGCGGAGGGCTCATGACGCGTCGTTTACGGTTAGGCATGGTGGGCGGCGGCGAAGGGGCGTTTATCGGCGCGGTCCACCGCATCGCGGCGCGGCTGGACGACCAGTTTGAACTGGTCGCCGGGGCGTTTTCATCCCGGGCAGACGTGGCGGCGCGCTCCGGCGCAGCGCTGTTTATCGCTCCGGATCGCAGTTACGCCAGCTGGCAGGAGATGGCGGCGCGCGAAGCGGCGCGGGAGGACGGCATAGATGTGGTGTCGATTGTGACCCCAAATCATCTGCATGTGCCGGTGGCGCAGGCGTTTCTTGAGCGCGGCATCCACGTCATCTGCGATAAGCCGCTCGGCATCAGCCTGGACGAGGGCCGGGCGCTGGCGAAAACAGTCCGCGACAGCGGTTGCCGGTTTATCCTCACCCACAATTACAGCGCCTTGCCGATGGTGCGTGAAGCCCGGGCACGGGTCGCGGCGGGTGAACTGGGCGATATCCGGCGCATCGACGTGGAGTACCTGCAGGGATGGCTCAGCGAACGACTGGAAGAGACCGACAATAAACAGGCGCGCTGGCGTGGCGATCCGACGCTCGCAGGAGCGGGCGCGATTGGCGATATTGGCACCCACGCGTGGCAACTGGCGGCCTTTGTCAGCGGAATGGAGCCGGTTTCTCTGCGTGGCGAGCTGATGACCCGCGTGGAGGGCCGACGGCTCGACGACGAGGTGGTGGCCGATATGCGTTACGCCAACGGCGCGCAGGGTCGGCTTCTGGCAAGCCAGGTGGCGGGCGGTTATCTCAACGATTTGCGGCTGCGGATTATCGGCAGCCTTGCCAGCCTGAGCTTTCATCAGCAACATCCCGAACAGCTGGTCATCTACCCGCAGGGCGCCAGTAGTTACACTGTCACGCGAAACGGGCCTGAAAACCGTGATGACACCCGCGCGCTGTGCCGCACGCCCGCCGGGCATCCGGAAGGGTATCTGGAGGGTTTTGCGCAAATTTATCGCGAGGCCGCACAGTGGATCCGTGGCGAGAGCGACGCGCCGCTGTTGCCGGGCATTGATGCCGGGATAAGCGGGATGAAATTTATCGAAACGGTGAAGGCCAGCAGCGCCCGTGGAGGAGAATGGCTGGCGTGGTAGCCGCCTGACGTAAATCAAAAAGCCAGACGTGGAAGCGCCTGGCTTTTTGATTATGCGAGTTGTGAAAGCAGTTTTTCTAACGCCTTCCGGTCCTGGGTTTTCACCGCTTCCGGGTGCTGATAACCCTGATTCCCGCGCGCCTGATGGTACAACATCACCAGCCAGTCATAGACATAGCCGGTTGCGGCATGGGCGGGTTGTTCGCTGAGCCTGGTCAACCGCGAATTACAGCCAGGTTGCGGCGCGAAGACCGGTTTGCCGGCGTTTACCCGGCTGGCCGGGCGCGCGTCCGGCGGCAGATTGTTGACGCCGAGCCAGGTGATAAAGTTGCCCAGCCCGGCATACAGCAGCGCGCCGCACACGCCTTCTTCACGGGCGATGGCGTCCAGCTGCGCGTCCAGCCGCAGCCGATAGCTGGTGACAATCAGGGTTTCCGCCAGCCAGGCCAGCGCCGCTGGCTCCAGATCCAGCAGGCGCGCCTGCTCCGGCTGTTGGCTCCACAGGCGGACATGGTTAATCCACAGCTGATGCGTCCGGGTGGCAAGCGTACCCTGAGTGGCGATTGCCGATGAATCACCCGACTGCGGTTCAGCGAACAGATCGATATGCCGATCGAACAATCCCTGCGCATGAGTCACCGGCGCGCTATCCGGGGTGTCGCACAGCGCCTGTAGCGTGGCGACCGGCGGCAGCAGCGCCGCCAGGATATCGCCGTGTCGCGCCGCCTGGCGTTGCAGCGCGCGGATCGCCTGCTCGGCATCGAGGGCGGCGGTGTTGTCGTCATGATAAGGGGCAAATGCCTCTCTCAGCGCCTGGCGCAGGCGCTGTTGCTGCGCCGCCAGACGCTGCGCGCGCCGTTGTTCGCTCAGCGCTTCCTGCATCCATTCAAGCAGGCGCGGCAGGCTGCGATTATCCAGCGCCTGAAGCGTACCCCAGCGCTGCCCCGGTTTACCCAGCAACCGCTGTACGCCGTCATCCAGATGTTGTTCGCCGCTGAATCGCGCGTCGCCCGGGGTGATCGCCCACACCAGGCCTGGCAGCGTATCGTCCTGTACCGGATGCGTTTCCTGCGCCCAGCGCAGCAGGGTGCGGGCGATGGCGGGCGTCGAGGCGCGGTCCGGCGTCGCGCCGCACATCACCAGCAGATCGATAGCCGCCTGCTGGCGGTAGCAGTCCAGCAAAAATGCGCGTTTGGTCTGCCACAGCGGCGCGCCGGCAGAAAATGCCGGGGCCGGCAGGTCGAGCAGATCCACATCCCCCAACGCGCACGGGCTTTCCAGCGGCAGCGTCAGCTCTGCGCACAGCAGCGCCAGCTGGCTCACCGCCACGCTGAGCGCCGGTTGTAGCGCGTCGCCGTTGATGGCGCAGACCAGCACGTCACGGGCGCTGGTGCTGTCCTGATGCTCGCACAGCAAGAAGCCTTCTTCAGGCAGAGAGAAGTTGTCGACCAACAGACTGAGCGGCGCGGCGACGGTGCGGTGGTAACCCAACAGTTGCAGAGTTTCCGCCAGCCCCAGCCATTGCGCGGTGAACTCGCGCTGATCGCCCCACAGCAGCGCGTACAGCTGGCTGCGTTCGCTGAGACCGAGGTGCGGGATCAGCGACGCAAAGCGGTGCCAGGTTTCCATCTGTACGCTGCGGGCGCGAATACCGGCGCGGCGGGTAAACGTTTCAATCACCACGGCCAGGCGGGCGGTGGTGATGGCGCTGTCGGCCAGCGGCTGGCGCAGCGGCTGCAGCTCATCCAGGCGCTTACGCAGCAGCCCGTCGTCCACGCCGCGCGGATTCGGCTGGTGGTGGTAGTGTTCAATAAACAGCGTCACCAGCTCCGCTTCGCTCAGCAGACGTAAGGTCAGCGGAAACGCGTCGCTCAGCGATGCGTCCGCGCTAAAACGCAGCGCCATGGCGCTGGCGTTATGGCCTGGGTTGATATGCGTCAGGTAATCAAGATGCTTGCCCGGCGTCACCGGCAACCGGCCCTGTTCGCCGCCGCAAAACGCGCTCAGTAAAAAGGCTTTGCTGGCCTGGCCTGCGCCGCACAGCGCGAGAGTGCGTTTTGACGCGGCCTGTTTTTGCAGGGCCTGGTCGCTGGCGCTCAACCGGGCGAGGACCAGTTGCAGCGCGCTGGCCTGGGCATCCAGCAGCGCCGAACGCTGGCGCGCCTGCGCCAGCCAGTCTTCCAGCGCCGGAAGTGAGGAAGTTACAGACATTTGAGGTACACACTCCCGCTATCAATCCAGTAGTGGCTGCCGCTGCTGCGACGGTCCGCCAGGGTATTCAGTTTGAACGTCAGTTGATCCACCGGCACTTTGCTGCCGTCGGAAAGCCAGGCTTCCGCCAGGGTAAAACCTTCCGGCGGGCGCGATTTGTCGCCGTGTAGCGCCAGACGGACGTTGAGCACGCCATTCCCGGCGATGGCTTTCGCCAGCGAGGTGGAGTTGACCGCCAGAGTATACAGCGGCGTGGCGGGCCAGCGGGCGTTATCCAGCTGGCGAAAACCGAGCGTGACGTTGCCGCGCAGCGGGAAATGCAGTCTGGCATTGAGTTTTTCGCCGGGATTATCAAGGTCGATTTCCCGATACCAGATATTCTCATCGCGCAGCGTATTGGCCTCATTGTCCAGTACGCCGAGATAACGCACCGTGGAATACGCGCCGATGTCTGCCGCCTTAAAGTTAAAGCGCGGCAGGCGCAGATCCAGGGCGAGGGCGCACAGCATCGCGCCCACGGCGGCGGTGGATTTCGGATTGCCGACGCGGCCCCGTTTGCTGAACGGATACCATTCGTGTACTTCATAATTTTCCAGCCACACCATGCGGCTGACCGGCACCGGTTGCAGATGGCGGATCAGCGCCTGGACGCCCGGCAAACAGCCCGGACGTCCGGTGACCAGCAGCACGTCGCAGCGGTAATGGGAAATCACTTCGCACAGCGCGTGCAGCGGGGCGCACAGCGAGAATTTCCCGGCAAAAATCTGCTCCTGGAGTTCGCTGAAGCGGATTTGCAGCGGCGCGGCGAACAGGTCGTAACCGCTGGCGTCGGCGGGCAGCGCCAGGGCAATCGCCTGATTCAGATAGTTCAGGACGTTAACGCTCGGGCGCTTGCTCAGCAGATCGCCGACGCTGGCGTACAACCCGGCCAGCTCGTCGGCGGGATCGCTTTGCTCCCAGGCCTGCAAAATCGCATGGCCCAGCGGCATCAGCAGTTGCAGGGTGGTTTGCTGGCGCAGAATGGCCTGGGTGTCCATGCGTCCGGAATCGCCGAACAGCGATCCCAGCAGCGCGGCGGCGTCCGCCACGCCCGCTTTTTGCAGGTCGGCCTGTAGCGCAGGCAGTACGCAGCGCTGAATAATATCCAGCAGCAGATCGTCGCCCGCGACTTTGAATCCTTCGCGGAACAGCAGCGTTGGGGAGATTTTGACGTTACTGCCGACCCCGTCATCGAGGCTGTAGCGGGTAATCGCCATATCGGTCGTGCCGCCGCCGATGTCAATCGAGGCGACGCGCAGGGTGCGGCCCGGCGCTTCCCCCGGTTCCGGCAGGCGGTCGCTGCGGGCAAAACTTTTAAAGCAGGCCTCGGTCTGGCCGCGAAAATGCACCATGGCTTCGTTATACAGCCACACCAGCTGACCGCAGCTGGCTTCGTCCCACTCCATATGGATATTCGGCACCGGAATGCGGCTCTGGCGTTTGCCCTGCTCGCTGGCAAAGTCTTCATCCTGTGGATGCCAGCCCAGCGCTTTCCACACCAGGGCAATGGCTTCCTGCATCCGGCGGCGGAAAATTTCCCGCTCCTGGCCCGGCATGGCGGACGGCAGGGTGAGGATCAGGTTGCGCAGATGGCGTGGAGAATTGCTGAACCCCATGCGCTGGCGGCTGGCGACGCTGTTGATCTGCACCAGCGCCTGCGCCAGCAGTTCGCACAGCATTTGGGTCATCAGCGAGCTGCGGCTGTACTGCGGCGAGAACACCGGCAGGCGCTCGTCGGCGGGCAGCTTCCACAGCGGCTCGCCGTCGTCATTCATCAGGTTCATCAGCGGCCAGGCGGTAGCCAGCGGTTCGCGCTGGGTTTTCGGCGTCAACAGGCTGAAGCGCCACGCCTGGCTCGAGGGGGTTTCGTCCCATAAGTAGCGACGCGGGCTGGAGATGCCGCTGTGGCCTTCGCTGCCCAGTCGTTCAGTAGCGAGCTTACGGGCCTCATCGCCCACGCGCACGATGGACGGCCAGACAAAGGCGTCGTCGCGGCCGCTTTCTACCGAGAAATGCTGTTTGCCGAAGCGTGCCTGAGAGAATTCAAGGCGGCTGGTAAACAGCGGGGAGTTAAGAAACTGCGGTTCGCTCAGCGAACGCACCTGAAGTTCCATGGTCTGGCGCAGCCCGTCGTTGGCTTCGCCGTGATCTTCGATAATGACGCCGCAGGTATGGGTGTTGCCGACATCAAGGATCAAATCGACATGAATGGCGGCCGTGCTCAGGGTTTCGGTGACGATTTTGATCTCCGGCACCTGGAGCTGTTCGCCCAGCATGGTCAGCAGGTTCAGCCAGTGCGCCTGGTATTCAAAGTTTTTTAGCGCTTTGGCGCTGTCGCCCTGGGTGCGGCTTTCATGGGTGGCGAGGTAGTGGGTAAAACTCTCCCGCAGCCAGCCGTCAACCCAGGTGTGATCGAGAAAATCGCCCACTTCGTCATCGCGCCAGGCAAGGGCGAAACGGCTGCCGTTGCGCACGTCATACTGCGAAGGGGCCAGCAGCGAAGCGGTGTCATCGTCGCTGAGATGGGTGTCGAACGCGAAGGTCACGCGGTGGGTGTTTCCGGCGCTGTCAGACTCATCCAGACGGCGAATTTGCACCCGCGCCCAGTTATCCGGCCCGGTAGTGAAGGTGCGCGGCGGATTGAAACGCAGCACCGGCACCGGCAGCCAGACGCCGTCCAGCACGCTCAGCGAATAGCTCAGCAGATGGGCGCTTTCCGGTTTGACCACTTCCGCCACGCCGCCGTCGCGGGCAGGGAGCGCGTATTTATCGCTGGCGGCCAGATAATCGAGGCGCAGCAGCGGGCCGTTAGCGGTTTTACGCACAAAGCGGCCGCCGTGCAGCGGCTCTTGCGGCGTCAGGCCGAAATCGAGGAACTGCACGCCGCTGTTTTCAATCAGGGCTACGTTTTGTTGGTAATCGCACAGGTTTGCCAGCATAGGATCAGGCGCTCGCTTTCTTAAACGTCAGGGGAAGCAGGGTGTTCTGGTCATAACGCGCCGTACACTGCGCGACGTTGTCCTCTCCCGATTTACAGGTGATTTCCGGCAGCGGGAAGCGCGAACCGTCGGTACAGCGCGCGTTGCCACGGGTTTTGATCATCAGCTCGCCGCTGCTGTGCAGGCCGGAGAACACCTCGGCGCGGCAGACGATATTGTCGCCGTGGGTCACGCGCACGCTGCCTTTGTTGTTTTTGATGTCGTAACGCAGCGACGGCGGCTTGCCGGTGATGGGATCGCGGGACTCCACCTGTACCCGCCAGCTGCCGTTAAGGAAGCGGGTCGAACCCATTTTGACCTGATCGGCGTCCATCACCATGGCGTTGCGGGTGTCTTCGGGCTGCGCAGGGGCAGGCGGCGGCGTCACCACTGGTTCTGGCTGCGAAAGACTCGCCTGGGCCAGCGGCAACGGCGGAGCCTCAACCATCGGCGCGGGTTTGACTTCCGCCACGACCGGCGTTGGGTTTTCCAGCGCGCGTACCGCGGCGATTTTGTCTTCGGCGGCTTTCGGCGCGGCGGCAACGGCAGGCGCGCTCGGATTTTGCAGGCTGGCCCACAGCGCCGGGCCAGCAATGGCGGCAATCACTGCGGCGGCAACCGGCAGCAGCCAGACGGATTTACGTCGGCCTGGCGCAGGCGCGGGCGCGGCGGGGGCAGGTTGAATCTGCGGAGCCGGTTCATTGACGGGGGCTGCCACCGGGATAGCAGCGGGCTCGGGCGCGGGCATCAGTAGCGGCGCGTCGGGTTCGCTCAACTGTGGTTTAACAGCTGGCGCGTCAGGCTCTTCGGCAGGCAGGGTTTCAATCACCGGCGGCGCGGGTTCCACGTCATTCAGGCAGGCCAGGATATCGTCACGCAGCCCTTCATTAATACTGACGAAGCCCCAGAAGGTGATCGCCGGTTTGCCGTCGACCAGCCAGACGTGGTTGGCCGCCGGGAACTGAAGCGCTTTTTCCAGCAGCGCGCCAAAGTGGGCCAGCGCGGTTTTGTCGCTCTGACGGCAGCGCTGGCTTAACGCGCTGGCGCTGGCGAGGGCGCTTTCCAGCAGGCGGCGCGCCTGTTTACGCTGGGCGTCGCTGGCGGCCAGCCAGGACGTCGCTTTGCCTTCCTGCGGCGCATACCAGTCCACGCGATCGCCGTCGTCGTTACGCTGCGGAATGGCGAGATAGTCCACCAGCGGCTGCTTGCGCAGGCGCAGGGTTTCACGAATTTGCAGCGCAGAGTCAAAAACGGATTGCCCGTTGTCGCCGACAGCCTGGAAGTCATCCAGATTTCCGCTGCGTAAGAGAGTTTTTGCCACGTGTTGTTCCTGCCCATCTTCTTTTACCTGTCTACTTTACCGCGCCCGGCGGCAAGCAAACGGCGGAAGAAAAGCGAAATCTGATGAATTATCGGGGCATTGAAACGCCTGAGGTAAATGGCCTGGTTTGTCCTGTACGGTCGCGCTAAGATTGAACAAAACCCCATAAGGAGGAGCGATGTCTCATCTGGATGAAGTGATAAGCCGCGTCGATGCGGCGATTGCGCAAAGCGTGATCGCGCCAATGAATGAATTGCTGATTGCGCTGAGCGACGATAGCGAGCTGAGCCGCGAAGAGCGCTATCAACAGCAGCAGCGGTTACGCACCGCCATCGCCCATCACGGGCATCATCAGGCGCAGGAGCGCCAGCAGGCGGAAAAAGCGCGCCAGGCGCAGTTGACGCGCGGCGGTACGATTCTCTAAAACTGCCTTCTTGCCACCAGCCAGGCGCCGATCACCAGCAGCACCGCGCCGATGGCCGGCCCAATCATCGCCCGCAGCGGCACGCCGTGGCTGCGGGCGATATCCATCACCAGCCCGCCGATTAACTGGCTGGCGACCAGCACGGCAATCGTGGTGGCCGCACCCACATTCTGATAGCCGGTAATACTGGCGAACACGAAAAACGAACCCAGCAGGCCGGGGATTAACGTCCACCAGCGCACGGTGGCGAACAGTTCCTGCACCCCGGCGAGGCCGTTGCGCGCCAGCAGAATGCCGGTAAACAGCACAATTCCCACCAGCGAGTTCAGCAGCATGGCGATCAGGATCGTCGAGGCGGACTGGGTAATGCGCACCATAATGGTGTTCTGGACCACCAGGCCGATCCCTGCGGCGGTTAAAAACAGCAGGGTCAGGGAGCTGTTCATGCCGGCAGGTCCGGCTCGCTGCGGTCGTCGAGCTGGAGCTGCATAAAGGTCAAATCCAGCCAGCGCCCGAACTTGGTGCCGACCTGGGGCATTTTTGCGCTAATAGTAAAGCCCAGCTTATGGTGCAGCGCGATGGACGCCGCGTTTTCTGATTCGATTCCCGCCACCATTACGTGCTTATGACAGGCGCGCGCCTCGTCAATCAGCGCCAGCATCAGGGCGTTGCCAATGCCTTTTCCGTGATGATCCGGATGGACATACACCGAATGCTCTACCGTGTGGCGAAAGCCTTCAAACGCCCGCCAGTCGCCAAACGAGGCGTAGCCGGTAATCATGCCGTTCTCTTCAGCCACCAGCACCGGATAGCCCGCGTTGCCGCGCTGATAAAACCAGGCGAGGCGGTTTTCGGTATCCACCGTGCGGTCGTTCCAGATCGCCGCGGTATGTAAAACGGCGTAGTTGTAGATACCGGCAATGGCTTCACAGTCTTCTGCGCGGGCACGGCGAATCTTCATGGTTGAACCTCAGAGGGGTGTTCACTATATTGATACGCTATGAATAATATAATCGACACATTAAATCAACGGATCAGTCGCAGAATCCGCCTTGAGCGCGAATCACGCGGCTGGTCGTTAAGCGATTTGGCCCAGCGTGCCGGGGTGTCCCGCGCCATGATCCATAAAATCGAACGCGGCGAGAGCAGCCCGACGGCGACCATGCTGGCACGGCTTTCCGGCGCGTTCGGCATCAGCATGTCGACGCTGATCGCCCGTGCCGAAGCCCCCGCCGGGCGGCTGCTGCGTTATGCGGATCAGCCGCTGTGGCGCGATCCGCAGAGCCACTATCTGCGCCGCCATATCTCACCGCAAAATGATTTTCCCCTCGATTTGGTTCAGGTCGAACTGCCTCCCGGCAGCGATATACCTATGCCCGCCTCGGCGTACGCCTTTACCCGTCAGCTCATCTGGCTGCAGCAGGGCGAACTGGTGTTTTTAGAGGGCGATGTGCGCCACGAAATGCATCAGGGCGATTGCCTGGAGCTCGGTCCACCCAACGATTGTCACTTTATTAATGAAAGTGATGCATTGTGCGTGTATTTAGTCGTGCTTCTTAACCAGAATTCAATTAGCATTTCTTAACGATTTTGCTGGCATCTTATCTAAATATCGCTATTTTCTTTAAGTGCACCCGAGAACTATAAGGCTATTAATTATACAAGCCTGAGCCAACGGTGCCTGAAGGACAGCAACAGGAATATGACATCATAGAGTGAGGCAGGAAATACCATGCTTGATCTGGACAGGGCGCAACGGATGAGTTTAACCACGCAAGTGGAGGTGAGATTAAAGAATGCGTTGATCATTGGTAGTTTGAAGCCTGGTT
Source organism: Atlantibacter hermannii (assembly GCF_009907385.1). Lineage (GTDB taxonomy): Bacteria > Pseudomonadota > Gammaproteobacteria > Enterobacterales > Enterobacteriaceae > Atlantibacter > Atlantibacter hermannii_A. Next base: position 106,961 of record NZ_JAAATR010000073.1, on the reverse strand, counting down.
CGCGTCTTGTCACGAAAGACCTTGCTGAGCAGCTGGGGACCAGTATTACCCCGGTGCGTGAAGCCTTGTTAAGGCTGGTTTCATCCGGCGCGCTGGTGGCAACGCCAGCCCATGCCTTTTTAGTGCCGGAAATAAGCGAGGAACGCTTCAGGGAAATTAATCTGATTCGTCAGAATCTTGAAGGACTTGCTGTCGAAAAAGCGCTGGAAAAAATGACCGCAGAGGATGTCATTAGGTTACGCAAACTCTGGGAAGATTTTGCCGAGGCGAAACAGAGTGGCGAAGTGGAACAAACTCTGGTGGCCAACCGGATTTTCCGCTTTGAACTCTATAAGCTGGCGCAAATGCCAACGCTCAATAACCTGATTGAGCAACTTTGGGTACAGGTAGGGCCGTGCTTCAATTTCCTGTACCCACAACTGCCCGAAATCGAACAATGCCAGTATGACTACCATGAACTCATCGATTCTCTTGAATCACGGAATGCTGAACGCTGCGTGCGCGCCGTTCATCAGGTGATTGAAGATGCGAACGATTTAGTGGGCCGTTTTTACTATCAATCGATAGGTTAGCGAATTTTCAACTAACCAAAGCAAACCTTTTTAGTTCCCCTCCCGCGCAGACGGCGTTTTACTGAGTTCAGTCAACGCCGTTTTCCTGTGAGGTCATATGCACACTTTTTTCAGTCGCCTCGGGCGCGCGCTGAAAGCCGCCTTTGTCCCCGCCATTGTTGCGCATCACGCCCCCGAGAGCGGACGCGTGATGGAATGCTTTATCCCAACCGGACACCGGTATGGCATTGATTTCGGCAATATCGATCCTGCCTGGTATCGCAAGCCGTAACGCGTTTCGCCGCGCGATACGCTTGCGCGACTGGAATGAACGGCGCGCTTTTTTTGATGGCCCTTGCCGGTGAGCTTGTCAACAGGCTTCCAGGCTAAGGGCCATTTTTTTGGGTTACTCGAACCGATAGCTTACCGACATCCCGACACCATAATTCCTGCCCGGCGCGGGCTCGTAGTAGCGCCCGTTGCTCTCGTTGACGATCACCGAGCCGACGTAGCTTTTATCAAACAGGTTATCCACCCGGCCAAACAGATCCAGCGCCCAGCGTTGATACAGGAATTTATAGCCGGTATTCAGGCCAGCGACGGTGTAGGAGGGCGCTTTGGCGCGGTTCTCGTCATCCGCCATGATATCGCCCATATAGCGCACGTCCGCGCCCGCGTACCAGCCCTGTTCCGGCTGATAGCCGAACGACGCGTAACCCATATTGCGCGCGATGCCCGGCATCCGGTTGCCATTGCAGTCCGTTGCGCCGCAGGCGTTGCTGCGGTAGGTGGCGTCCAGCCAGGTCCAGGCCATTTTCAACTTCCAGTCGTAAGCGAACTGCTGATCGAGAGCCAGCTCCAGCCCCTGGCGACGGGTTTTCCCGGCGTTTTTATAAGTGGTGCGTCCACCGCTGCTGGCATCCACCACGATCTCGTTATCGGTATCCGTCTGGAACAGCGCGGCGCTGAACAGGCCGTTGCCGATGCGGGTTTTGCTGCCCAGCTCCAGGGTGTCGCTGGTGGAGGGTTTCAGCGCCAGATTCAGCCCGCTCTGCCCGCCGGAGCGGTAGGAGAGCTCGTTGATGGTCGGCGTTTCGAAGCCGCGACCCGCTGAAAGATAAACGTTCCAGGCATCGGTGACGCGATACTTCAGCGCGCCCGCCGGCAGCCATTTGTGGTAGCTGGCGTCGCCGCTGTCATCGCCGTTGGCGGCGGTGATGTAATGGTCGTTGGCATCAAACCAGATGGAGCTGTAGCGCACCCCGGCGTCCAGCGTCAGTTGGTCGGTCAACTGCCAGCTCGACTGCAAATAGGGATCGAGGTTCCACATCAGGTTGCGCTCGTCGCGTCGGGTCGCGCCTTTTTCGCCATAGACCGGCGCGCCATTCTCCAGCACGAAGTTTTCGTAGCCTTTGCGCTTCTCGCTCATGGTTTCGTAATTCAGTCCCAGGGTAACGTTGACCGGCAGCGTCCACAGCGCGTCGCGGTGGGTCCAGCGGCTGTCGATGCCCTGATAGTGACGGTTAAGCTGGATCACGCCGCCAGGGTGGGTTGGGTTTAACTGCGGCCCCATGGGGATAGACTGGTACTGCGTGGTTTCCCGCTCGCCCGCGTAGGCCGTGACGCTAAGATCGTCGCTGGCGCTCATCGCCCGCTGGTAGTTGAGGCCCGCCTGGGTCTGCTTAATGGATTTGCGGGTATTGTACTGATCGCCGCGCGGCGACTGGCGCGGGTTATCCCGCCATTCGCCGTATGACAGCCCGCCGGGATCGTTGGCGTGAATATCCACGCTGTTCAGCAGCAGGGTCAGGGTGCTGGCGTCATCAATCCGCACCCCCAGTTTGGCGTTGGCGAGGTTTTTACGCGCGCCGCTGTGATCGCGGTAGCCGTGAGTGGTGAAGCGGGTCGAGGAGACGGTGTAGTTCACATCGCCCGGTTGGGTGCCGTCGCCCACCGCGCCGCTGGCTTTCAGGCCGTAGCGCCAGGTGCCGAAACTGCCGTAGTAGCTGCTGGCTTCCAGCGTCGGCGGCGCTTCGCCGGTTTCGGTTTTTACGTCAATCACGCCGCCGGAGGCGTTGCCGTACAGGGCGGAAAACGGCCCGCGCAGCACTTCCACGCTCGCCACGCTGTTTAAATCAATATTTGAGGTTTGCCCCTGACCGTCCGGCATAGTGGCCGGGATGCCGTCCACGTACAGGCGGATGCCGCGCACGCCGTAGGTGGAGCGCGAGCCAAAGCCGCGAATCGACAGCTGTAAATCCTGCGCGTAGTTCTGGCGGTTTTGGATCTGTAAACCCGGCACGCTGCCGAGGTTTTCCGACAGGTTGATCTGCGGCGCGGCGTGGCGCAGATCGTCGCCCGTCACCACGCTGACCGCCGCTGGCGTATCCAGTTCAGAGACCGGGCCGGGGGCGGCGGTGACCACCATCGTTTGTTCATTTTCTGCGGCAAGCGCCGTCAGCGGGGAAAAAATTGCCGGTAGCAACACTACCGGCAAGGGAAATAACGCGCGAGAAATAATCATGCCTTAACCAATTTTATGTAATTGCGCCAAAATTTTAGGTTATCTGGAAATAAGTTGAAAACATTAACAGCACTTATCGTTAACAATTGAAGTGTAGTGGGCAAATGCCAGGCGGTTACGCAAAATTGTTCCCTTTTTTTAAAAATAATGATTATTATTCTCACCAAAATCAGAGCCGTGAAAAAATCATGGCCGCTTTTCTGGATGCAATGTGACGCCGCCATTTCTACGTAAAAAGGGAGTTGTTATGGAATTTCGTCATCTGTCTGCACGCCGCGCGCTGCTCGGCGCGCTGCTGTTTAGCTCATCGTTCGCTACCTTCACCAGCCACGCCGCAGACGAGTTGCTGCGTAAGCCCGTCGACAAGGGGGCGTATGAAATGGCCTACAGTCCGGCAGAGCAGGCGCTGTATGTGGCGACATCCCAGAGTCGTTCGCTGGATAAAGGCGGCGTGGTCTATAAACTCGACCCGGCGACTCTGGAAGTGAAACAGCGCATTCACAACGATCTCAAGCCGTTTGGCGCCGCCATCAACACCAAAACCGATACCCTGTGGTTTGGCAATACCGTGAACAGCGCGGTGACGGCGATTGACGCCAAAACCGGTGAAGTGAAAGGCCGCATCGTGCTGGATAACCGCCAGCGCAGCGAAACGGTCAAGCCGATGCACACCCGCCAGCTGGTGGTGGATGAAGCGACCAATACCGTTTATGTGACCGGGCTGAGTGAAGACAGCGTGATTTGGGTGATTGACGGCGCGACCATGAAACTGCGCACCACGCTGACCGGCACCGGAAAATTCAGCACTGGCCTGGCGCTGGATAGCGACGCGAAACGCGTTTACACCACCAACGCCGACGGCGAGCTGATCGCTTTCGACACCACTAACAACAAGCAGGTGCTGCGTAAGAAAGTGCTGGATGACGGGAAAGAGCACTTCTTCCTGAACATCAGCCTGGATCCGGCGAACCACCGCGCGTTTATCACCGATTCCAGACAGCCGCAGGTGCTGGCGGTCGATACCCGCGACGGGAAAGTGCTGGCGAAAATCGATGCGCCTGCGTCGCTGGCAGTACTGTTTAACCCGGCGCGCAACGAAGCCTATGTGACCCACCGTCAGGCGGGCACGGTGAGCGTGATTGACGCGAAAAGCTACAAAGTGGTGAAAACCATCGACGCCCCGGTTCATCCGAACAGCCTGGCGCTGTCACCGGACGGTAAAACGCTGTACGTCAGCGTTAAGCAGCCTTCCAGCCGCAAGCAGGAAGCCACCAGCCCGGACGATGTGATTCGCATCGCCCTGTAAGCCGAGCGGTGGGGTCAGGCCCCACCGTTTTCCCGCTTGTGCACCCACAGCGCCCAGAGAAAAAACAGCCCGCACATCAGCGCCGCCAGGTACGGCAGACCGTGGGTGAAGGCACTCATGGCGATCCCCCCGAGGCTCGGGCCAATCAACGCGCCCACGCCCCACATAATCGACATCGCCGCGTAAACGCCCGCCAGATGCGCGCCGGTGAAGCGCGACCCCACCTGGGTGATAATCAGCGTATAGATGGCGACAAACACGCCGCCCCAGAAAAACATCAGCAGCCAGGCGAGGATCGGCACGTTTAACGCCAGCGGCCACAGCAGCGCGCCAACGGTAGACAGCGCGGCGCAACCCAGCAGCAGCTTATGGCGATCGTATTTATCCGCCAGCCAGCCCACCGGCAGTTGCAGCACAATCGCGCCGACCATCAGTACCGCCAGCAATTCAGTGGCCGCCTGTTCGCTCCAGCCCATTTGCATGGCGTACACCACCAGCAGATTCAGCCCGGCGGCTTCCAGCGCGGCATTCAGCGCGGTGGCCGCCATCGCCAGCGGTGCCATCCAGACGTAGCGCAAAATCCCGCTGACCTTATCTTCCGCCAGCGGCGGGCTGGGCGGGGCGCTGGTCCAGAGGATCACCGCGCTGAGCAGCGCCAGGCCGCCGCCGAGGTAAAACGGGATATCGCCAGGCGCAATCAGCAGCAACAGCGGCCCGATGGCGTAGCCCAGCGACAGGCTGGCGGTATACCAGGCGAGGGTTTTGGCCCGCGCCTGCTCGACGGTGGTGTGATTCAGCCAGGTTTCTGTCACCACCAGAATGATTTCGCTGAAGACGCCCAGTAAAAAGCGCAGCGCAAACCAGCCGAGCAGCGGCACAAACGGAAACAGGCACAGCAGCACTAAAATAGCGAACAGCGAACGGGTGATTAACGCGCCAGGGGTGTAGCGCTGACACAGCGCCGGAAGAAACGGCGCCACGGCAAATACGCCCACCGCATGCATCGCGGCGTTAAGGCCGATAAACCACTCGTCATAGCCTTCGGTATGCAGACGTAAAGAAATAAGCGGCGCGCTCAGGCCATAGGTCAGGCCAAAAATCATTACCGCGCCAATGACTACCGCTTGCCCTAAACGTTGAGTCGTCATAACGATCCTTAAAATTTTTTTATATAACGCTTAGCATTGATAAGACGAAACGACAAGCTACGCCAACAGCGGACAGGGAGAAACGCCGCCGCTGCCCCGGGCGGCGTGAGGTTGGGCTTAGGCCGCGTTCTGCGCCGGCGCGGCGCGTTTGACCTGTACCGGCGCGCGCATCACCAGGCTTGGCAGCGCCAGCTCGATATCATTTTCATTCAACTGTTCAATGATACGAATGTTAATCTCCTGCTGGATATCCATGTACTTGTTATAGTCGGCGGTCGCCACGATATGGACCACTTCAAACGTCAGCCGATCCTGATCGAAGGACAGAAAGTGAGCGCGGTCGAAGCGGGTATTGCCGACATCGTTAACAATCTCTTTCACCATGTCGCCGATAATGCGCAGTTTCTCCGGCGGGGTGGTGCTGGCGACGCCAAAGGTAAATACGATGCGGCGGGTCTGCATCCGTTTGTAGTTGTGGATGGTCTGCTGTAGCAAATTCGCGTTGGCGCAGACGATCTGTTCGCCGCTCAGGCTGCGGATGCGGGTGGTTTTCAGGCCAATATGCTCAATATTGCCCGCCACGTCGTTAAACACCACGAAGTCGCCGATTTCGAACGGCTTATCAAACCCGATTGACAGCGAGGCAAACACATCGCTCAGGACGGTTTGTACCGCCAGGGCGATGGCGATACCGCCTACCCCCAGGCTGGCGACCAGCGCGGTGATATCAACGCCCGCATTCGCCAGTATCGACAGGAACATCATTGACCACACCAGCACCCGCAGGATCATCCCGAGGATCACCAGCGTCACCGGGTTACGGTTGGCGTCAGGGTCGCGCAGCAAATGGCGCATCCAGGACTGGACGCCCTGGTCCAGCCAGATGGCCATCTGGATAGCAATCACCAGGAACCAGGCCTGGGAGATGGTCGAGAACAGCCGGTCCGGCAGGGCGGCGAAACGCAGGCTGAACAGAAAGGCGGTCACCAGAATCAGGATTTTGCTGGTTTTTTGCAGCATGTCGAAAACAATAAACCGCAAATCGCTGCTGCCGGGATGGCCGTTACGCCAGTTCTGAATGGTTTTGTAGGCGAATGCCAGTAACCGGTTAATGATCCAGTAAACAATCAGCGTGACGGCCACGACGATAGCCAGGTTGATCCAGAACGCCGTCGACATCAAAACGGTAACGAAATTAAGTTGTGCCAGATACGCCATTTCTCCTCCCATAAATCAGGCATAAGCACCAAGTATAGACAGCCTGTGCGGTGGGTCAGGTGACAGGGGTTTTCTGGGAGGATTCGCAGAGCGGCGGGCGCGGCGGTGGCTCCGCGCCCGCATGGGGATGTTATAGCGCGTTATCGGCTTTTTTAACGTCAGTCACGAACGTGGGCAGAACCCAGGTGCCGCCAGCGCGTAAATAGCGGCACATGCCGGTGGTGTAACTGCTGCTGAGCCGGAAGGTTTTACCGTCCCAGACCCAGCTTTCATTGCTCCAACAGTCACCGAGGCCCCGGCCTTTTTGGGCCATATCGATAATACCTTTCACATAATTGGTGCCGGAATTGGTCACCCTTTTCGGTTTGCCTTTCAGTGCCGCGTCCATCACCCAGTAACCGTAGCCTTCGTTATAGGCGGCGCGCCAGCACAGGGTAGAGAGCAATACGTGTTTGTCATCCAGCGGCGTGAGTGAAATGGCTTCAGGCGATTTTTCCTCATCGGGATAGAGCCGTTCGTAGGGATAGAGCCGTTCGCACTCATCCGCGCTGACGCTGGCCTGCAGCAGGGGGCGAATGACCGCGATTTGCGGGGCATCCAGCGGCTTTTCCGGTGCGTCCAGCGTAGCCGCTGCCACAATCACCGGGATCGCCGGGGCGGCAGGCACGCTGTTTTCCGGCTTGTTGCCTTTTTTGATCAGCGCCGCTGGGGTATTCACGCGTTTTTGCACATCGTCCATTTTCAGCAACACCGCGTTTGCACCCTCGCCGGAGAGAGTAAACGGCGCTTTGCCGCCGCGAAACTCCACTACGCCGCTGCCTTTTACCGCGCCGATCAGGGCATCGGTTTGCTGTTGGGTAAGCTCCCAGTCGCCGTCCGGGCCGGGGGCAACCGTTCCCATTGACTGGTTATCGATAAACAGCGTTAATTCCACGGTTTCCGGGGAATCGTTTTCTTCGATGTCCGCCAGCATGACGCGCCCCTGTACCGCCGTGCCGGGGCCTGCTTCACGGGTGAGCAGCACCGAGCCGCCGCTGCCTTCTTCCGGGCCATAGCCTGCCGCGCGGCAGGTCAGGATGTTATCGCAGACCACTTCCCAGTTCTTATGGCTAAACGCGACGCCATCCGCTGCCAGAACCCCGGCGCTTGCGGCGCACAGCGCTAAAGCAGACATCACTACCCTAAATGGCCCCATCGATTCCTCCTGAATACGTTATTAAAATAATGTTGCTATCGTTGCCCAGAAACCTCAGGTCAGGCAATGAAAATTAGCGCTTTTTGCGAGGATTTCAACGGGAAACAAAAAAGCCGGGGGTAACCCCGGCGTGATGCAGATTAACGGGAGAGATGTTCGACCAGCGGCTGCTCGGTCCCGGTTTCGGCGTGAGGTTCAACGGGCGCCGTGCTGTGAATTTCATTCACACGCTTGCGCACCGCGTACCAGCCGGCGATGAGCAGCAGGCAGAGCACCGGAATCGAGCCGATGGTCCAGGTGCCGTTCGGGTAATCAAACGCCATCAGCACCAGTACGCTGAGCAGGAACAGCAGGGTGAGCCATGAGGTTACCGGCGCGCCTGGCATTCTGAAGCTGACTTTCTCGGCTTTGCCTTCGCGGATGGCTTTACGCAGGCGCATCTGGCACACCACAATAAACGCCCAGGACGCGATAATGCCCAGTGACGCCATATTCAGCACGATCTCAAACACCTGGCTCGGCACCAGATAGTTCAACACCACGCCGAACACATAGATGCACAGGGTGGCGAGGATCCCGGCGAAGGGGACCTGCTGTTTGCTCATCTTCGACATAAAGCGCGGCGCGGAACCGCCCATCGACATCGAGCGCAGAATACGGCCCGTGGAATAGAGCCCCGAATTGAGGCTGGAGAGCGCCGCCGTCAGCACCACGATATTCATCACGCTGCCGATATAGGGCACGCCCAGCTTAGAGAAGAAGGTGACGAACGGGCTCTGGCCCGGCTGGTAAGCCATCCACGGCAGCAGCAGCACCAGCAGCACCACCGAGCCGACGTAGAACAGGCCGATGCGCCAGATCACGCTGTTAATCGCCTTCGGCACGGTTTTTTCAGGATCTTTAGCTTCACCTGCCGCGGTGCCCACCAGTTCAATGGAAGCAAAAGCGAACACCACGCCCTGCACCAGCACCAGCGCGGGCAGCAGGCCGTGCGGGAAGAAACCGCCGTTATCGGTGATCAAATGAAAGCCGGTGGCGTTACCGTCCAGCGGTTTACCGGTGCCGAGAAAAATCGTGCCCACGACCAGAAACGCCACAATCGCCAGCACCTTTACCAGCGCGAACCAGAACTCCATTTCAGCGAACCACTTTACGCCGATCATGTTCATGGTGCCGACAATCGCTAACGCCGCCAGCGCAAACACCCACTGCGGAACGTCGCCGAACGCGCCCCAGTAGTGCATATACAGCGCAACCGCGGTGATATCGACGATACCGGTCATCGCCCAGTTGATGAAATACATCCAGCCCGCCACGAACGCGGCTTTCTCGCCGAGAAATTCGCGGGCGTAGGAAACAAAACTGCCGCTGGAAGGACGGTGCAGGACCAGTTCGCCCAGCGCGCGCAAAATGAAAAACGAGAAAATCCCGCACACCAGATATACCAGCGCCAGCGACGGCCCGGCCATCTGCAAGCGCGCGCCTGCGCCTAAAAACAGCCCGGTGCCGATAGCGCCGCCGATGGCGATCATCTGAATCTGACGGTTGCCCATCGCTTTGTGATAGCCCTCTTCGTGGGAATTGAGCCAGCGTCGTTTGGCGGCCCGGTGTTCGGCCGCATGATCTTTGTTGATGGTCATATTTTCCTGTGTTCCTGTCCTGAAAAAAGGGGGCGACGCCTCTGTTCTTTTTGTGGTGAGGCGACTTTCCGGCGCAGCATCCTACCCGAATTCCTGATGGCGGCAAATCCGCGCAGTGGGCTAAGCGTGACGAAGATTAAAAAATGCGAAAAAGTGAATAAAACCTGATGGATTTCACCACTGACTCGTTTCAGGGCAGCGCAATCATCCGGGTAAATGTCTTAATAGCCATTACACTGGAAGAGAACTCAGGAGGTGACGATGAACCTTTACGGCGCGCCGGGCTGGGGCTCGGCAATCAGTGAAATCATGCTGACGATGGCAGGAGAACCCTACCAGTTTATTGATATTGAGGGCTTCGACCAGCCCGGTCCGCAGCGGGACAGGCTGGCGCGGTTAAATCCGCTGTGTCAGGTGCCGACGCTGGAACTGGACGACGGCGAAATCATGACCGAGAGCGCCGCCATCGCCCTGTGGCTGCTGGACCGGCATCCGCATTTTGCGCCGGAACCGGGGAGCAAAGAACGCCAGCAGTTCTGGCGGCTACTGGTCTGGCTGGTGGCGAACGTCTATCCCACGTTTACCTACGGCGATTATCCGCAACGCTGGGTGACGGAAAATCCGGCGTCGCTGACCGACAGTACCAACCGCTATCGCGAAACGCTGTGGCGCTGGCTGGAAACCCAACTGCATCACACGCCTTACGCGTTTGGCGAGCGGCTGACGCTGATTGACGCCTACTGGCCGGCGATCCGCATCTGGCGGCCACGCCCGGACTGGTTTGCCGCCGAGACGCCGAAGCTTAACGCCCTGGCTGACCGGGTTTGCGAGCGGCCCGAGTTACAGAACGTGCTGCGGGCAAATAAGCTTTTGTCATAGCGGATAAAACCGGGCAGGATGCATGTTCCCTTTTCTCAGGAGTGTTCCCATGCCGCATGTAGATATTAAATTTTTCCCGCGTGATTTAACCGAAGAGCAGCGCCAGGCGTTTGCCGAAGATATCGCTAACGTGGTGATCAAACATCTCGACAGTAAACCGACCTCGGTGAGCGTGGCGCTGGAACAGGTCCAGCCGGATAACTGGAAAGCGCAGGTGTGGGATACGGAAATCGCGCCGAATCTGGATACCCTGGCGAAGAAACCCGGCTACAGCATGTAACAGAGAGTGCCCGCCGTGGCGGGCAATTGTTCGCGCCTTTCATAATTGCAGTCAATATGACAAAATGCAGTCATATTGACTATTTATGAGGCGCCCGCCATGAGCCTGTCCATCAATCTTCTCGCGACCATCGCCATTCAGCTTCAACAGGGCATCAGCCATCAGGATCGCTTCCAGCGCTTAATCAGCACGTTAAGAGATGTGTTGCAGTGCGATGCGTCAGCGCTGCTGCGCTATGAAGCCCAGCACTTCCGCCCGCTGGCGATTGATGGCTTGTCCCCGGACGTGCCCGGCAGGCGTTTCGCCCTCAACGAGCATCCGCGTCTGGAGGCCATCGCCCGCGCCGGAGACATTGTGCGCTTCCCGGCGGACAGCACCCTGCCGGACCCCTATGACGGCCTGATCCCCGGCCATGAGAGCCTGAAAGTCCACGCCTGCATCGGCCTGCCGCTGTTCGCCGGGCAAAACCTGATCGGCGCGCTTACTCTCGACGGCATGGATCCTACCCAGTTTGATAACTTCAGCGACGAAGAGCTGCGGCTGATTGCGGTGCTTGCCGCCGGAGCGCTGGATAATGCGTTGCTGATCGAACAGCTGGAAAAAAATAACCCGCTGCCCGCCGCCACCGCCGCCCATACCGGCAACGCCTCGGGGACAGAGATGATCGGCCTGTGCGCGCCGATGGTGGCGCTGAAAAAGGCGATTGATATTGTCGCGCCGTCGGATCTCAACGTACTGATCAGCGGCGAAACCGGCACCGGCAAAGAGCTGGTGGCGCGCGCTATTCATGAAGGATCGGCACGCGCCGCCAACCCGCTGGTGTATCTCAACTGCGCGGCCCTGCCGGAAAGCGTGGCGGAAAGCGAGCTGTTCGGCCACGTGAAAGGGGCATTTACCGGGGCGATCAGCAACCGCAGCGGGAAGTTCGAAATGGCGGATCACGGCACGCTGTTTTTAGACGAGATCGGCGAGCTTTCCCTGCCGTTGCAGGCCAAATTGCTGCGTGTGTTGCAATATGGCGATATTCAGCGCGTCGGCGACGATCGCAGTTTACGGGTCGATGTGCGCGTGTTAGCGGCCACTAACCGTGACCTGAAAGAAGAGGTGATGGAAGGGCGCTTTCGTGCCGACCTGTATCACCGTTTAAGCGTGTTCCCGCTGGCGGTTCCGGCTTTGCGCGAGCGCGGCGACGACAAAGTGGTGCTGGCGGGCTTCTTCTGCGAGCAGTCCAGGGCGCGGCTGGGGCTGGGCAGCGTGGTGCTGAGCGCCAGCGCGCTGGCGCATATCCGCGCTTACCACTGGCCGGGCAACGTGCGGGAGCTGGAACACGCCATTCACCGGGCGATTTTACTGGCGGGCGCGACGCAAAACAGCGATGAACTGATCCTCGAAGCCAGCCATTTTGCCTTAACGCCGGGCCTGGAAAACGCTTCGCCAGCGCCTGTGGATCTCCCGGCGGAAAACCTGGCGCTGCGCAGCGCTACTGACGCTTTCCAGAGCCAGCTTATCCGCCGTACCCTGGCGGAAAATAACCATAACTGGGCCGCCTGCGCCCGGGCGCTGGACATTGACGTGGCGAATCTGCACCGGCTGGCAAAACGCCTCGGCCTTAAACCGGCCCGGGCCGGGCGCGCGTCACCGGCGGTATAAACGCGGCGGTTGAGTGTAAAGCGCACAAACCGGAACAGGCATTCGTTATTAACGGCTATAACTGTAGGGTGTTTTTACAGGAACCCGGTTATGGCCTTTATTGATGATTACTTTGCGCGCATCGGTTTCAGCGGTGTGGCGCGCGCGGATTACGCGACGTTAAAACAGCTGCACTTACTGCACACCTGTCATATTCCCTTCGAAAATCTCGACGTGCTGCTGGAGCGGCCCATTTTGCTGGATGACGCGCATCTCTCTGACAAGTTGCTTGGCACCCGACGCGGCGGCTACTGCTACGAGCAGAACGGCGTTTTTACCCGCGCGCTGCGCGAGCTGGGTTTCGCGGTGCAGGATCTGGGGGCGCGGGTGGTGCTGGCGAATCCGCCGGAGATGCCGCCACGCACCCATCGGCTGTCGCTGATTACTCTTGACGATACCCGTTGGCTGGCGGATGTGGGATTCGGCGGCCAGACGCTGTCGACCCCGATAGCGTTTATCCCGAACGCCGTGCAAACCACGCCGCACGGCAGCTACCGGCTTATCCGGAATGAAGATGATTACGCTCTGGAGACGCGCAACGACGAGGGCTGGCAGGCGCTGTACCGCTTCGACCTGGCGCACCAGTATCCGGCGGATTATCTGATGGCGAACCATTTTGTCTCCCGCTGGCCGGACTCGCATTTTCGGCATCATTTGCTGCTGGCGCTGATGCGCCCCGACGGCGGCAAAATCACGCTGCTTAACCGACGCGTCACCCGGCGCGTGCCCGGCCATCCTGCCGCTACGGAAGAATTACCCCATGCCGATGCGCTGTATGATTGCCTGGTGGAAGAGTGCGGGCTTTCGTTATCGCACCCGGTGCATGGGGTAAGCCGTGAGGCGCTGCGGGCCGTGATGGCGCGCCTGGAACAGTCGTGAATTCATTTGTGGTAAGGATGAATAATCCCATTCCATATGGTTCTTTGATTAAAGGGTGTTAGCATATCGCCCCTGAGTTGTACTGATTTAATGAGGTTGTATGAAGATTAAGCTCATCGCGGTGGATATGGATGGCACCTTTCTCAACGAGAAAAAGGAATACGATCGGGAGAGGTTTCAACGGCAGTACCACGCGCTGAAGGAGAAGGGCATCAAGTTTGTGGTCGCCAGCGGCAACCAGTACTACCAGCTTATTTCATTCTTCCCTGAGATTTGTCACGACATCGCGTTCGTTGCCGAAAACGGCGCGCTGGTGTATGACCAGGGGCAGCGCGTTCATCACGGTGAGCTGACCACTGCCCAGTTCCACAACGTGGTGGATGAACTCGGCAAATTCGACGGCATTAACTTTGTGGTCTGCGGGCTGGAAAGCGCGTATTACCGCACCGGCGCGCCGCAGGCGTTTATCGATTTGATGTCAAAACACTATCACCGCCTGAAGCCGGTGGACGATCTGTACGCCATTGACGATGTGATCTTTAAATTCTCACTGAATTTGCATGATGACGCGATCCCGGCGCTGGTGGACAGCCTGCACCATTCGCTGGATGGTATCGTCAAGCCAGTGACCAGTGGCTTTGGCTTCGTGGATTTGATTATTCCCGGGTCGCACAAGGCCAGCGGCTTGCAGCGCCTGATGGCGCGCTGGGATATCAATCCCGGCGAATGCGTGGCGGTGGGCGACAGCGGCAACGATATCGAGATGCTGCAACTGGCAGGGTATTCCTTCGCCATGGACAACGCCGCGCCGGAAGTGAAAAAGATCGCCAAATACGCCACCGGATCGCTGAACCACAGTGGCGCGCTGGATGTGATTGACGCGGTGCTGGAGCAGCGGCTACCCGCCTGATTACGCGCCGTGCGCGTGGTGGTGGAGGATGTTATTGCGTGAAGCGATATACTCCTCTACCGGCAGCCATAACATCGGCCAACAGGTCGGGATTTCTTACCGCCACACCTTCTGATCCCTTCGCCACGACCGCCTGCCTGTGCAGGCGGTCGTTTTTTGTTCCTCTGTCACGCTGTCACGTTTTCTGCTGATTAAAAAATAAAATCTCTCCATTTTTCAAAGGACTGCGGCGAAGCGGCCAAAATGGCGTTGTCGGCTGCGCAAAAACAATAATACTGTATATAAACACAGTAATGTTGGGTCTAACTAAAAATGAACAGATTAATTCCCTTAAGCGAAGCGACTCGCCCCGAATATTTACCGCTCTTTCTGGAGTACGTGCCGTGCGGCTTTCCCTCTCCGGCGCAGGATTACGTAGAAACCCGTATCGATATTGCAGCGTTATGCATTCAGCACCCCAACGCGACCTATTTTCTTAAGGCCTCGGGGGATTCAATGACGGGAGAGGGCATCTCCGATGGGGATTTACTGGTGGTGGACAGCGCGTTAACGCCGCAGCATGGCGATGTGGTTGTCGCCGCCGTGGATGGCGATTTTACCGTGAAGCTGCTGCGCCTGCGCCCGGTGCCGCAACTGGTGCCGACCAATCCGGCTTATCGGCCGATCACCTTTACCGATGATTCGCAGTTGCAGATCTTCGGCGTGGTGAGCTGGGTATTAAAGAAAAAGCGAAGTTGAATAAAAAACGCGCGGTGGGTACCGCGCGTTTTTTATTGCCGGGAGAGTGTTAATAATGCAGCACGCTCAGCTCGTCGAAAATATCCTGGCTGGGGTGGCCGCAGGTCTGCTGGATGAAAAAGCGCAGCACGTTGCGGGCCTCCGGGGCGTCGCGGACTTCACTGAGCATGGCATCCAGATCGCGGCCCTCGCTGCGCAGCACGTCAGCGCGGAACTGCATCAGCGCCGACGAAATACCCGGCGTGAATTCCGGATGGAACTGGGTGGATACCGCATTCGGTCCGTAGCGCACGATCTGATGCGGGTCATGGCTGGAATAAGCCAGCGCAGAAGCGCCCGGCGGCAATTCCACCACGGTCTGCATATGGGTCAAGTGCGCGGTAAAAGTCTGCGGAAAGGTGTTGAGCAGCGGGTCTGTTTGGGCTTCCGGCGTCAGGGTGATTTGCTGGTTGCCCGCTTCACGCCCCTGAGGATGGTAATCCACGCGCCCGCCGAGGGCATAGGCCATAAGCTGGTGACCGTAGCAGACGCCGAACAGCGGCATATGGATGCGCATCGCTTCGCGGATCCACTCCGCCATGGCTTCGCTCCACGGCAGGCGCTCCGTCACCATCGCCCACGAGCCGGTAATAATCGCCATCCGGCGCGGATCGGGTTGCGGCAGCGGCTCGCCCTCAAACACGCGCACCACTTCAACGGCACCGACGGGCACCTGCAAGGCATGGCAAAACCACACCGGGACATCATCATGTACTGCGAGCATCTCCTCCGGCGGCGTACCCACCTGAAGGATGATGATTGGACTGACTTGCATCAATAAAGACTCCGCCTGAGAAACCGTAATACGTAACGCCTGAGGTTACTTTGCGCTCTTTAGTACAAAAAATCATCAGAAATATCCTCAAGATAAATATTTTTATTTCTGATGTCTTGAGCCTCATGCAGAATCAACGATACTGTATTTATATACAGTTACTTTATATATTCATCATGCAATTGATTGATTACACACACAGCGACCGCGCACAGCATCGCCTTCTCGCTGCGACGCGAGCCGATTTAAGAGCCAGTCACCATGTTTGCGCTGGTTGACGTCAATAGTTTTTACGCCTCCTGCGAGGCCGTTTTTCGCCCTGATTTATGGGCGCGACCGGTGGTGGTGCTGAGTAACAACGATGGCTGCGTCATTGCACGCAACGCTCAGGCAAAGGCGATAGGGGTTTCGATGGCCGCGCCGTACTTTAAACAGAAAGCGCTGTTTGAGCGCCATAACGTGGCGGTATTCAGCTCTAACTATGCCCTGTATGCCGACATGAGCCATCGGGTAATGAGTATTCTGGAAGAGATGGCGCCCGCCACGGAAATATATTCCATCGATGAAGCTTTTCTGGATGTGCGGGGCATCGCCAGTTATCAGTCGCTGGAGTCGTTTGGCCAACAGATCCAGCAGCGCATCCGCCAGGAGGCGCATCTTCAGGTAG
Organism: Atlantibacter hermannii; assembly: GCF_009907385.1. Taxonomy (GTDB): domain Bacteria; phylum Pseudomonadota; class Gammaproteobacteria; order Enterobacterales; family Enterobacteriaceae; genus Atlantibacter; species Atlantibacter hermannii_A. The sequence goes on along the minus strand of NZ_JAAATR010000073.1, from coordinate 90,523 downwards.
GCGTAGGAATAGGGCGCACCAAGACGCTGGCGAAACTGGCGAACTATGCCGCCAAGCGCTGGAAAAGCACCGGCGGCGTGCTGGATATTTCCAGTCCCGCACGCCAGCACAACGCGCTGGCGCATATTCCCGTTGAAGAGGTCTGGGGCGTGGGGCGACGGTTAAGCAAGCAACTGCGCGCCATGGATATCAACACCGCCCGGGATTTAGCCGAATGCCCCGCCTGGCTTATCCGCAAACATTTCAGCGTGGTGCTGGAGCGTACCGTACGGGAGCTGCGCGGCGAATCCTGTCTCGCCATAGAGGAGTTTGTTCCGGCGAAACAGCAGATTATTTGCAGCCGTTCGTTTGGCTACCGGGTGACGGAGTATGAAGACATGCGCCAGGCGGTCTGTTCATACGCGGAGCGCGCGGCGCAAAAGCTGCGCCAGGAGCACCAGTTTTGCCGCCAGGTTTCGGTATTTATCCGCACCAGCCCGCACGCCATTGATGAAGAGTATTACGCCAACCAGGCGCTCAGCGTGCTGCAAACCCCGACTCACGACACTCGCGACATCATCAAAATGGCGGTGACGGCGCTGGACAGTATCTGGCGCAGCAACTGCCGCTATCTGAAAGCGGGCGTGATGCTGAGTGATTTTTATAGTCTCGGGGTGGCGCAGTTAAACTTGTTTGATGAGTATACCCCGTGGGCGAACAGCGCGGCGCTGATGTCGGTGATTGATGAGGTGCATAAGCAGGGTAAAGGCAAACTGTGGTTCGCCGGGCAGGGGATCCAGAAAAGCTGGGCGATGAAGCGCGAAATGCTGTCGCCGGCGTACACGACGCGGTTATCGGATTTACGGGTAGTGGGGTAGACGTAAGATAAGAGAGGTTTCCCAGAAGCGGACGTAATGAGCTTTAGCTGCGCCACCTCGTGTTCAGGAGCAAGTTTAACCGCAAGCATCTGGTTGTTCTGTCCATGACTTTGGCAACAGATAGACAATCACCGCTCGGTGAGTACGACACTGAGTTCAGGTCACAAAGCGATTCCCAATGCATTCAGGTGGGTTAGCATCGTATCAACACATGATTCGACAGTATGGTCATTATCGATATAAATCATTTCCGGACAAACCTGCCTGAACTCATGAAGAAATTCTGTCCGGACGCTGTCACAATCCAGGACTTTGTCCAGCGTTGACTTACCCCGAATCTCAATCCTGTTCTGTCTTAGCGCTTCATTTAAACGAATAAAGAAAGTGATATCAGGGATGGCTATGGTGCTAAAACCAAGATCATAATTGAGTTGGACATTTACCCCCGCAACGCGATGCGACACTACTGTATCTACCAGATAGCGTACACAGTAAACGTTATGAAATTTAAGATGCTCTTTTATTTCATCCGATGCAGCTACGACTGCAGCCAGGTAGAAAAGGTAGTGCGCCTCCGGATGCTCAATACGGAAATCTCCATCAAAGCCTTTCCGTATTTGCGAAAAAATACCATTAGGCGTGTGCATAAAAAGGCCATTAGGATCCTTTTCAGCCAGAAACTTTGCCACGCTCGTTGTTCCTGAACCATCAAGTCCCGTGATAACAATCAGCTTTCCGCTCATGGCTTCTCACTTCAGATAAGGGGTGCGAGTGATATTAACCACTTTAAAGTTCACGCTTTTTCCCTGGTACGGGAGGCTTATTTCATCGCCAATTTCACGGTCTAAGAGCGCTCTTGCCAGAGGGGTATCGAAGCTAACGATGGAATGCGCAGGATTACTTTCCCCAAAGCCTAAGATATGAATCAGACGTGCATTTCCGTCGTCATCCTTGAGGGTTACTGCATTACCTACCCCAATGAATTCGCACTCATTACTCAGGATGTGCTCTGTCGTTTCAACGAGCGTATGATTATTAAGGATGTTACTGAGTGCTGTAATTCGTGCCGGGAGTTCATATTCCGCTTTAGTCCGCAAAGCCAAGAATTCCGGATTTTCGCGCAAATCATTATCCAGTGACACCGTATGGCCTATCTTGCGATTACATTCGCGAATTTCGTCCTGCAACGCTTTTAACTCTTGCTGTACTCTGAGCAATCCTGCTCTGGTCAGATACATGTCAAACATTTAAATTCCTTGTGGCAATTTGGCCAATGATAGCTGGCTCTGTCAGATCCTGAAGGCGATAAGAATGATTACATTCCATCGGGAAAAAGTGGCGATTAACTGACTGACCATCCGCACTGCTTGTTGACTCCAGATCCAACTGTTCAATTGTGAACCCTTGCATGAGCTGGTTCTGGCGGGAAAAACTGGATGCCTTACGTATCACATTGCTTGGTGCCAGGCGAAAAACAGTGCCTTCACTTGCAAGCTCCCCATTTTTCCCGAAAGCGCGTTCGTGGTTAAGCGTAAGAGGTAAGTCAGGGCGTGAAGCAATAGCCTTATATTCATGGTATGCCTGCCCAAGATTACATATCTGGCCTGTTTCAATAGTAACTGCTTTATTGAACAAGCTGTTAGCAGGAAAATTGGCAATTTTCAGTGCACGAATATAGGACAAGAGCAATGGCACAACGTGTTCGCGGAGGTATTCGGCTGATTCAGGGTAATCAATCTCCAAAGCGCGGGCAGTAGCGCTCAGCTTTTCACATAATAGGGCAACATGCCCCCAAGTCTGGTCTTCTCCTGATGCTGTCGCCAGCAATAATGCGTTAAGAAGGTATCGCTCACCATCAATGAGACCACTGCCTGGCCGAGTGCCGATTTTCGGATAGAAATATTTAGCGAAATGATAACCTTCAGAAGTGCGCTCAACATCAATACCAAAATAGTATCCATCTTCATTCTCGAATTTATGCAAGTGATGTTGGGTCGTTCCGACTCCCCCGGTACTCAGAACCTCTCGGACGGTTTTATCCCATGACTGCAGATCAGGCGCGTTTATCTGCCAAACAGGAATGCCTGTAGCGGCGACGTTGAAATTATGAGAACCCGATCCCAGAACGGCAGGAAAAGCGTCAGTCAGGTCGCCTTCCTGTTGAGCAACGTAAGCGTAATTTCCTGCTTTCAATACAAAATGGCCATTGATTTGATCGGTAATCACATGGGTTGCGTGAACCATTGGGGCAAACCGAATTTCGGCACAAACACCTTTGCGACCCTCTTCTGAGGACAGCATTCCTTCACGGAACAGATTGAGAAAATGCGCGAGGTCTTTTTCAAATTCAGCACGATTTGCCAGTTGAGCACGTTCAGCCGCCTTACTCCAGCCATAGGTGTAAGGAGAGACCGACAGCCTGACACCTGCTATATAGCGCTGGTAATCATGACTAATACGTTTAAAAGCTGTTGCAATAGTGCTGTTATGGCGGCTAAACCCAACAGTAGCAATGCGGGTCTTTACGCCAAGGTTTTCATAAAGCAACTTCGCGAGTTGATCGATTTTTGGATACAGAGCCGGATCATTGTCCAGATAAGAGTACACCACGCCAGGCCGGTCTGACCGTTCATTGGCAATCAAGCTCTTACCCATAGCGAAGTAGCGTTCAAGCTGCTGCGGGTGCTGAAGGACCGATGCTGGCAGTGTGCCGTTTGTCGTGTTTTGTTCAATCGTAGCGATCCTGATGGCTGCAACAATATTCTCGAGAGCACCCCAGTCAAATTCGACTATGCGGCTGGAGGCCGATTGACTACAAAAGCTACACTTATTGAAGCAACCACTTTGCGGCTGTAGATGCCGCAAGCGGGTAAAAACTTCAGGGGGCAGGGTTCTGAATTGCAACGCCAGTGCCAGACGGTCTTTGATATTGCGTTCTGAAACATCCCCTTCGTTGTATAAATAACCATACCACGGCAGTGTCGTTTCATTGCCAGTACCTTGTTCATCGTTGACAAGGTCTGCATGTGTGACCTTCAGAGCACTTGTGGTATGCGCATTCATACTTCACTCCATCAGAAGACTATGTTAGTGTCTATTCAGTAGACATGCTAGTGACGAGTTAACAGATATGTCAACAGATGAATTACAAAATATTGCATCACTCCGTAATGGAGCGATGATCCTGACCAGACTGAAGTGGATTGATGAACAGCTGTTGTGGATGGGGGAGTTCAACAGGACCGAACTGGTCTATAAGTTCGGTATATCAACTCAGCAAGCCTCATCAGATATCAATCGCTATCAGGAACTGGCGCCTGATAATTTTGTGCTGGATTACAGTCATAAAGCGTTTTGCGCCACGGACTCATTTAGCCCGGTATTTGATTCAAATCCCATTACATGGTTGCAAAACAATACTAATGAGCTGAATCAGCGTATTTCCTTTGAAAATGTCGAGGGGGTGCCACAATTTGTCGAACCTCACATCTTCCGCACATTGAACCAATGTCATAAACGTAATATCCCGGCAATTATCAAAATGACATCACTTAAACAAAATGAAGTGATCACTCATATGATTTCGCCTCATTCGGTAGTTGCAACCACATTGCGCTGGCATGTAAGAGGATGGGATCATGATAATCACCGCTTCGGTGATTTCCCATTAACCAGAATTAGGGAAGTGACACCGAGCGACAGTAAAGATTGGGTATCTTCAGTAACAGATAATGAGTGGAATACCTTTGTGGATATCATTATCACGCCTTCGGACGGACTTTCACCCCTGCAACGTGAGTCACTGAGGAAATCCTTTGGCATGGTCAATGCGAGGCTAACTATTCCTGTTCGTCAGTGTTTAGCCTATTACCGTCTGGCTTCTATGCAGTTGTTAAGTGCTATTCGGGAATACAAAGGCCGCGCTGTTGATCCTAATCTTTTCATTACCGTTGAGAACTGGGAAGCGCTTAGACCTCTCGTACAGTCTTTACCTGATCCTGATGTATTTGCACCTCTCGACCTTGAAAATGATTTTGATCGCTTACGCAATATAAATCCGACCTATGTGGACGACAGATATACAGTCTCATCCGAACCACGAATGCTGTGGTTAGGGGCGGGTTTATCAAAGATTGCCGCTTCCTATGCTGATGAACTTTGTCAGCATAATGACATTAATTCCAGCTATAGCTCTTATTTATCGCTCATTAATCATCCCGGACTAAATAAAAAAACACCGGTAATTATTAGTATCGCGGGAAAACATGAAGATGCCGTCAATGCTGGAAAGTTAGTGTCTTCGAGATGTGTAGATGTCGGAGTGGTGTCATGTGATCATACATCAAAACTTGTAAAGGTCCTGGAAACATCCAACGTCAATATTCATGGAGCGTTCATTCCATTCCCTGAGCGAGATAAGCGATTTATCAACATACGCTCGGTGATTACCCTAAGTCAGAGTGTTGAGTGTTATGTGAGACAATTTCTTGATATAGATGTGAAATATCAAAGTATTAGCGAGGCTGTGAGGTTGCAGGCAGCCACGGTTTCCACTTTCCTTGCGAATATCCCTTCGTTTTCTGAAAAGAATCTCATCATACTGACAAACGGTGATCATGGCATGTTGCAGGAGACATGGCGGTCTTTGTTATGTGAGTCTGGGGTTCATTCACCCATGTTCTTTGATATAAAAGACTATACTCATGGCGACCATCGTTACGCGAGCATACGGCAAAATTGTTTTTACATTGTACTTTCAACCCCAGATATTAAAAAATTCGCAGATATCTTTACCGATCGCTTTAGTGAGCTGTTTTATGTCCACGTAATTGATCTTCCTCAGCCAATATCAGAACGATTCTGGAGCAACCTCTATATTGCTCTTCATATGACTCATGCGATGTCTTGTTATCTGGGTTATCAGGGAAGCAGGCCAGAAAAGAATGCTCTGGTTCACTCCTGGCGTGGCTGGGGAGAGATTCATACAAGTAACGAAGATGAAGTGAATGGCCAAGGATAAACAATTCATTTTCGAGGCGTTGATGACATCTGATTGCTTGGTCCTGATTTAAATGAAATCCCGACTGTCGCCGCGTAGACTGTGCCGACATTGTGCTTTACACTTCGCGCTGCAAAAATTAAGTAGCTAACAGATTAATCAGGCGGTAATGGCGATGAACGGAAAGATCACAACGTGGTTTAAAGATAAAGGTTTTGGATTTATCAAAGATGAGAACGGCGACAACCGCTATTTTCATGTGATTAAAGTCGCCAACCCGGAACTGATTAAAAAAGACGCCGCGGTGACGTTCGAACCCACCACCAATAATAAGGGCCTGTCAGCCTATGCGGTGAAAGTGGTGCCGGAAAGCAAATACATCTTTATCGCGGGCGAGCGCCTGAAGCTCACGTCGATCAAATCTTATCTGGTTTACAGCGAAGAGGTGCCTGCCGAGGCCCGCATTGATAAAGAGAATGCGGTGCTGTCCGTCGGCGCGTTAATGAATAGCATCCGACCTAAATCCACCGCAAAACCAGGTGAAACGCGCTCGCTGAAAAAACTGGCCATCACCACCTTCCAGGGGGCGACGCACATCTTTTCTGAAGATGAGATCGATATCGATGCCACAGTGAAAATGCTTAAACTCAAATAATCTGGATTGAATAACGGGCGAGCGAAGAGACAAAGATGACAAAACTTACCTTACAAGAGCAGATGCTGAAAGCGGGTTTAGTGACCAGCAAAAAAATGGCTAAAGTCCAGCGCACGGCAAAAAAATCACGGGTTCAGGCGCGCGAAGCTCGCGAGGCCGTTGAAGAGAATAAGAAAGCGCAGCTTGAGCGAGACAAACAGCTCAGCGAACAACAAAAACAGGCTACGCTATCGAAAGAATATAAAGCGCAGGTGAAGCAGTTGATTGAGATGAACCGCATCACCGTTGCGAAAGGCAATATTGAGTTTAATTTCACCGACAGTAATTTGATTAAAAAAGTGGTGGTGGATAAGGCGACGCAGGCGCAGTTAATCAATGGCCGTCTTGCCATTGCGCGTCTGGCAGGTAATAACAAAGATGAATACGAATACGCCATTATCCCTGCCAGCGTGGCCGATAAAATCGCCCAGCGCGACGCGGACAGCATCGTCCTTAATAGCGCGCTAAGCCAGGAAGAGCAGGACGAGGACGATCCGTACGCCGATTTTAAAGTGCCTGATGATTTGATGTGGTAACTGAGAGTGTCGTGACCGGCTGCCAATGATAATGTCCACGTCCTTCAGCCAGCGCGGGTTGCGCGGGTGACGTTTTTCCTTCCATGAACGACGGTTTACTCTTTATCGTGTAATGCACGGGGAGCTGAGCAGGATCCTGCACCTCATAGTCAATCCCTCCCTGCGATATCGAAATTTGATATTGTCAGGAGGCATTGACTCAAAAACAAACAGGGATAGACCCGATGATAACAAAAAGCCGAATTATCGTTGATTTTTCAATGTCAGTGCTTGAGCGCACCGAAGCAGGTAAGCTGATAAAAGCCTATGAGAAAGAGAGCATTAAACCCTACGGATCTATGGGTTTCATCAAGCGAGCCGCAGGGTATATTTTCATTTTTGCGGCGATGTTTACTCTTCTGCAAATGATTATGCAGATTATTGACGCCCCCCATGATGACAGCATGATGGCCCGGACCCGGGTGATAAATATCATTTTGCTCGCGCTGTTCGCGCTTTCACTGGCGTTGTTTAACCTTTATGACAGGCTGTTATGTAAGGCCATGAAAAAAAATGCAGCCGCGGAACAAACTGATGATGAGCTTGCTCAGAGAGTGAAGCTTACCCGGTATTATGTCGAAAACATCACCCATTCAGCGACCGGGCGCGTGTACTGGGAATATATTAAAACCAGTTACCGAAAAGGCGGCTTTATCTTTATTCATATGCGAAATGACAACTGCATTGTTATTCCTGAGAGGGTTTTTACTTCCGACAGTGAGGCCGCTGGTGCTGTAGACTTTATCCATGCGCAAATTGCCTGGAGGAAACAGCAGGCCGGATAAATCCCGACGATCGCAGAAGATAAACCCAGGGCAGAACGCCAACGCGGAGGATGTATTTGAAATTTACTTCGCTTCGCTAATTTGAGAACGCAGGATTGCGGTGAATTCTTTACGCTTTCTCGTGGCCCACTCAGGGTTGATGGAGAGCATTAATCGGTATTGCTTGCGGAAATAAATATCCCTGAATTCCCTTTCAGGTGAACTGTTTAATGCCGCATAGCGTGAAGCCAGGCCCGCCACGCTACATTCAACAAACCAATACAGAATCTCATCATCACTGGACGTGACTTTACGCGCTATTTCGACGCCTCTTTCACTGACAATAAAATGGTATTCCTGGTCATGAATTTCCAGCCAGGGGGTAGCCAGGCCATCCGGGCTATCAGGAATAATGAAGTAATGATTGGGCCTTATTCCTCCACCTAACTGCTCTCCAGTTTTGAGAAGCTCCGCCCGCAGTTCTTCAATCGTTTTCACAGGCTTTTATTTTTCTTGTAGGCTAACCATGCATTCCAGACATCCTCCGGATCGATATCGGGATAACCACGGCTGTTGGTCATATCTACTGCAAATTCTTCCGGCAACGCAATCGCGGTCGCATTATCGCGTATCGACTCAACTTCATCGCGGGTCAATTCCCGCCCAGTTGCTTTCTCTTTTGCTTCCAGCAAGGCCACAAGCGCAGGGATAAATACCATCGCCATTCTCAGTCAGGCTCCATTATGCGTTTAATTTCAATCATTCTGGCACAGATATGGCACTAATGTTCTGCCAGGCGCCGTCAAATCGTCAGCGTATCAATAACAGCGCGTAGCGCGGGTGAAGTCGTGCCGCCTTACAGAAACCGCACCCGCGCCCGGCAACCCGGCCCCGGGTTGCGGTTGTCGAGAATAAACTGCGCCTGGTGCAACTGTACGATGCGGGTGACAATGCTTAACCCCAGGCCAATTCCCCCGTAGCGGCGGTCCATACGCACAAAGGCTTTGCTGAGCTCGCCGCTTTTGGTTTCGTCAATGCCCGGCCCTTCATCTTCCACCACCAGCAACGGATGCGGGGTGGTTTCCACGCGAATAAACACGGTGGTATGTTCCGGGCTGTAGCGATGGGCGTTTTCCACCAGGTTACGCAGCATGGCGCGCAGCAGCGTCGCGTCGCCGCGCACGGTGACGTCCTGAGGGGCGACAACCTGTAGTTGCTGATGGCGGGTGTGCAGCATGGTCTCGAATTCTCCCCGCATCGGTTCAATCACCTCCGCCAGTAACGGCACCTGCTGATAATCGCCGGAGGCGAAGGATTGCCCGACCCGCGCCAGTTGCAGCAGCTGGGATACGCTTTGCGTCATTTGGTCGAGACGCTGTAATAGCGGTTTTACATCCACGTGATACGCCTTTTCAATCAGTTCCAGATGCAGCCGCAGCCCGGCGAGCGGGGTGCGAAGTTCATGGGCGACATCGGCGGTAAACAGCCGCTCGCGCTCCAGGGTGACGGTCAGCCGCGATACCAGATGATTAATGGCGTGAGTAACCGCATCAATTTCCCGTACCGAACTGACGTAGCCGATGGGTTCAAGGTTATCTTCGCTGCGGCTGTCGAGATGGCGCTGAAGCTCCAGCAGCGGGCGGGTGATCCATTTCACCGCCTGAAAACAGAGCAGCAGCGCCAGCGAAATCATAACCAGGCTGGGCAGCGCCAGGCTGGCCACCGCCTCGACAATCTCTTTTTCGATGTGCCACTGGTTGTTGCGGTTATGCAGCGCCTCGTCCACCAGAAAGGAGATCTGCTCTTTACTTTCGTGCCACAGCCACACCACGCTGATGGCCTGGCACACCACCAGAATCAGCCCGATCGCCAGCAGAAGGCGAAAGCGTAACGTGCGGTGGCTGCCCAGCCGGGTAATCAATGCCCTCATAGTGGTTCGCTTTCCTCGCCGGGCTTGATGAGCGCATAGCCGAAGCCGCGCACGGTGCGGATCGCCGCTTTGCCGATTTTGTCGCGCAGATTGTGGATATGGACTTCAAGGGTGTTGGTGGAGGGTTCGTTGTCCCAGTTATAGATGTCGTTATAGAGGATTTCCCGGTGTACCGGGTGGCCCGCCTTCAGCATCAAACGGCACAGAATGGCGTACTCCTTCGGGGTGAGCTCCACCTGCATGCCGTCGAGCCTGGCGATCCGGTGGGTCATATCCAGCGTCAGATTGCCCACCGCCAGGGTATTGTCCGCCTGGTTAGCGTGGCGGCGGATCAGGGCGCGAATGCGCGCCAGCAGCTCCTCCAGCGCGAAGGGTTTAATCAGATAATCATCGGCGCCGGCGTCCAGCCCGGCGATGCGCTCGTTCACCGAATCGCGCGCCGTCAAAATTAACACCGGCAGCATCATTTTCTGGCGACGCAGGCGCAGCAGCACATGCAGACCGTCCTCGTCGGGCAGGCCCAAATCGAGGATCAGCAAACTGTATTGCCCGGCCAGCAGACTGGCCTCCGCCGCCCGGGCAGTGGAGACGCCGTCGCACACGTAACCTTCGCCCTGAAGCGCCATCACCAGCCCCTGTAGCAGCAGCGCATCATCTTCTACGACTAATATTTTCATCGCGTTGTCCCCCTGCACGCCGCCACCAGATCGTCGGACGCAATATACTCTTTGGTTTGGGTGCCCGTCAGCCCCAGCATGGTTGAAAATAAATTATCCTGTGATGCGTCCTGTGCGGCGCGTTTATTCAGGCAATCCCGATCCACAGCATAGCGTTTTTGATAGTCGTCGGATAACCATACCAGCAGCGGCACATGTTTCTGGGTTGCCGGTGCGATGCGATAAGGCAGCCCATGTAAATAAATGCCGTCTTCGCCCAGCGACTCGCCGTGATCCGAGAGATAAACCAGGCTGGTGGTGAATCTGTCCTGGTGCGCTTTCAGTATATCGATCGCTTTCGACACCACATAATCGACGTATAACAGCGTGTTGTCGTAAGTATTGGTTAACTGTTCTGCCGTACAGGTCTGGATCTGATTGGTGTCGCAGGTGGGCGTAAATTTACGGAACTGCGGCGGATAGCGATTAAAGTAGGTCGGCCCATGGCTGCCGATGGTATGCAGAACAATCACGCCGTCGCCGGTCAGCTTGTCGATGTACTCATCCAGCCCATGGAACAGCACCTCGTCGTAGCATTCGCCTTCAATGCATTGACCGGGCAGGTTGAGCCGGGTCATATCCTGATGGGGTACGCGATCGCATGCGCCTTTGCAGCCGCCGTCGTTTTCATTCCACAACACCTGAATACCGGCGCGCTGGATAATATCCAACATGCCTTCCTGATGGTGAGCCAGCGCTTCGTCGTAGCGGGCGCGCGGCATATTAGAAAACATACAGGGCACGGAGACGGCGGTGGCGGTGCCGCAGGAGGTGGTATGCGGAAAATAGACCACGTTGCGCTGCGCCAGTTGCGGATTGGTTTGCCGCGCATAGCCGCCTAACGAGAAATTATCCGCCCGGGAGGTTTCCCCGACGATTAAAATAGTCAGGTTTTTCTTGCCCTGGCGCATCAGCGGGTTTTGCGTTGCATCCTCGCCGATTTTCACCAGCGGCAGGTTGTCTTCCCGGTTATGCACGTACCACGACCAGCTGGCGGCCACGGTATTGGACGGATTGATCGCCTTCACCAGCTCTTTGTTATTGCGAAACAGCGAGGCGTAATCTTTATAAAACAGCAGCGCCACGACGACGACGACGGCGGCGCAGCCAATCAGGCTCAGGGCGCGATGCGCAAAACGACGCCAGGACGCGGCCTCTTTTACCCGCACCCAGAATGCCAGCATCGCCATCAGCACGCCGGAAAACACCAGCGTCAGCGTGAGCTGCGGCGTAAGCAGGGCAAAGGTTTCGGAGGCGGTGGTGTCGAGCATATTGGCGATCATCGAACGATCCATGACGATGCCGTAGGTCAGGATAAAGTATTGCGTCGAGGCGCTGACCAGGATAAACAGCGCAATCACCAGCCGGTCCAGCTTCACCAGCGAGGCCAGGGTCGCGACGCTGCTGACCACACAAAAAATTACCAGCGGCATGGTGATAAACACCAGAATATTGCGTGGCGTGGTCAACGGAAACACGCGCAATATCTGATGGTAAAAAGCAAAATTTAAAAACAGGGCGATATAGGCCGAAAACAGGCTGATAAACGCAATCCGGCTCAGCGTCGGTCTTTTCAGGCGTGGGAAGGGCATAGCGGGGCATCCAGTCATTTCAATGTATGCAGGATGCCAAATTAAAATTAGGAAAAGCTTAAGAGACTTAAGGTTGGCCCCGGTACTTGAAGCGTTGCCGAAAACCTTTTACTGTGCGGGCGGTCCGGGGGCAGCAACAAAGGAGTATTTATGTCACCGCAAATTGGCGTTGGGGTATTGATTTTTCGTGACGGGAAGCTGCTGTTAGGGCGGCGCAAGGGCAGCCACGGCGCGGCGACCTGGTCCGCGCCCGGCGGGCATCTGGAGTATGGCGAAACGCCGGAAGCCTGCGCATGCCGGGAAACCGCCGAAGAGACCGGGCTAACGCTGAATCAACTCGAGGCGGGGCGGTTTGTCAGCGACGTGTTTCACGATGTGGGTAAACACTACATCACGCTGTTTATGGTGAGCCGTGACGCGCAGGGCGAGCCTGAATGCCGCGAGCCGGAAAAGTGCGACGGCTGGCAGTGGTTTTCCCCGGATGCGCTGCCGTCGCCGCTGTTCGCCCCGCTGCAAACGCTGATTGCGCGTTACGGGCTGGACGCGCTGCGTTAAACCACTTCCACCAGTTCGAACTCTTCGAACACCAGCTCCATCTCCGGCGCCCAGGTGCCTTCACGCTCGAAGAAGGCCTGGTGTGACGCTTGCCAGTACGCGAGGCTGAGATCGCCTTCGCCTTCACGGCTCGCCAGTTCGGCGGTCACGTCGCAATAGCGCACCACCCGCAGCACGGTGGTGCGGATCACGCAGACCGGCTCGTCGCGTCCGTTCAGGATGATGTTGTAGCTGCCGGGCAGTAGCGGCTCTTTGAGATACGAGACCAGCGCACCGCAGCTGGCGCGCTTACGTCCCTGTATCACCAGCGCGGCGAGTTCGTCGGCCATCTGCGGCGAATCGCCAAATCCCCAGATCGCTGCCTGGGGGTAACGTTGTTGAAGCCTTTGCAGGGCGGTTGTCATTTTTATTCCTTATTATTTGTCGATCGCGGAAAAATGTCCGGCGGTATCAATAGCAGGGCGCGATGAAAAAAGAAAATAAAATTTACCCGTGGCGAAAAAATAGCGTGATAAGCAAAGTCTCAGTAAAGAATTGAAAAGGGATTGAGTAAACCCAACGGCTATGGTTTAATTCCAGCGTGTTTAACTACCGAGGACAATTTTCATCCGCAACGAAGAGAAGCAATACCGCGGATAAGTTGGAAAATTATGGACAATCTGTTCAGGACGTTATTGTTATCCCCACAAGTATTCCCCCTTTCTTATCACCAATTTGGTGAACAGCACTGGCGCAACGCGCTTTAGTCCCTGCATGTGAATTCTGGCGTCTGCGCACCGCGTAGCCACGCGCTTAGCTTTATTTTTTCGGTTTGCCGCCATGAAATTGTGGCGCGGCAGGCTGTGGCGAATTATTTTCTCATGCAGGGGAAAAATCATGTTTTACTGGGCTTTATTAGGTCTGGCGATTATTGCCGAAATTACCGGAACGCTGTCATTAAAATGGGCCAGCCAGAGCGGAAGTTCCGCCGCATTTATTTTTATGCTGGTGATGATCAGCCTGTCTTATATTTTTCTTTCGTTCTCCGTTAAGCGTATCGCCCTTGGGGTGGCCTATGCCCTGTGGGAAGGCATCGGTATTTTAATTATTACGGTGTTCAGCGTCTGGTTATTTGATGAAAGCCTGTCGATGGTCAAAGTGGCGGGTTTAGCCACGCTGGTGGCGGGGATCGTGCTGATTAAATCGGGCACCCGTAAAGTGAAAAAGCCGCAGGCCGGGGGTTCTCATGTCGCAGTTTGAATGGATCCACGGCGCATGGCTGCTGATGGCGATTGTGCTGGAAATCGCCGCTAACATCTTTTTGAAATTCTCTGACGGTTTTCGCCGTCCGCTGTATGGCGTGTTTTCACTGCTGGCGGTGCTGGCCGCGTTTAGCGCCCTCGGGCAGGCGGTGAAAGGCATCGAGCTTTCCGTGGCTTACGCCTTGTGGGGCGGATTCGGCATCGCGGCCACCGTCGCGGCGGGCTGGATCCTGTTCGGCCAGCGCCTGAACCGCAAAGGCTGGGCCGGTTTAGCCCTGCTGCTGGTGGGTATGATCCTGATTAAACTCGCCTGACGTGCAGAACCCCGCCGTCGCGATCGCTACTGGGCCAGCTGCTCCAGCTTCTCCCGGAAACCGGTGACCGAAATGGCGCGGTTATCCGCGCGCCAGCGGTCTTTGGCTGCGGGTGCCGAACTTTGTACGCCAATCAACTGCCAGCCGTTTTCAGTATTGAGCATCAACGGCGAACCGCTATCGCCGGGCAGGGTATCACACTGATGCGACAGCACCGATTTCTGCGCCCAGCCGGTAACAATACAGTCCTGATGGCTATAGAGATTATCCAGATGATCTTCCGGATAACCCGCCTGGGTAACTTTACGATCGGCGGTTTTTAGCGCGGCGGTGAGATCTGCCCGGTCGCCGGCAAACAGCGGCAGCGGGGTAATCGCCGAAGGCGGGTTACGCAGCACAATCAGACCAAAATCATCCGGAGCGGCGGAGGGCGGCACGATCCAGCCATCGCCATCGGCCTTAAGCCGCCTGCCCAGATTTGATTCCACGCGGCCTTCAATGCCGTGAATTTCGTAACGCCATTTACCTTTGATAGACACAAAACGCAGCGCCACCGGCTTATCGAGCTTGCCGCGCGGCGGGGCCAGCAGGCAGTGCCCGGCGGTGAGCGCCAGATGTGAGGAGATCAGCGTCGCGGTGCACAGGTTGCCGCTTTCGGTCTCCAGTTGGCCGATAGCGTCCCACGGTGATTGCGTCGGATCGGTGATGCGCTGCCGGTCATCATGACCGAAAAACAGCGTCTTAACCTCGTTAGCAGTGGCTTCCGGCGGCTCGCCGACGTCCGCATGGGCAGGACAAACGCTCAGAAAAACGGTTCCCAGAATTAACACAACGGTTTTGCGCATATCACTCTCGGGTGGGGCAATTATGATTATTAAAGTAAACCCATTGATGTTGATTATAGACGGGCTGGTTATAAAGAGGGAATAAAATCAGCATGCTACGGGGCTTTACCAGTAGAACGAGGCCGATACCATGGCGCACAGAATGAGAGAGACAAAAAGGATCTCGAACAGATAACGGCGCATCTGAACCTGCCTTTTACGATAAGCGATGGGGGCACTATAGTGCTGATAATGCAGGGGTTCCGTGAGGCAGTGGTTACGACGTGTAACGCAATGTACAGCGCCGGGCGTTAACCCGGCGCGGCGTTTTACACATAGCGCGTTTCCAGATGCTTCCTGAAGTAGTGCGGATTGAGGTCTTCGCCAGTGGCGTTGATCACCAACTGCGCGGTGGTAAAGCGGCTGCCGTGCTGCCAGATGTTCTGGCGCAGCCAGTCAAACAGGGCGGTAAAGTCGCCGTTGGCGATGTCCCGATCGAGAGACGGCAGCGCCCGGCGGGCGGCGTGGAACAACTGGGCGGCGTACATGGCGCCTAACGTGTAGGACGGGAAGTAGCCGAAGCCGCCGTCAGTCCAGTGAATATCCTGCATACAGCCGTTGCGGTAATCGCCTTTAGTCGTCAGCCCCAGCCAGGCCTGCATCTTCTCATCCCACAGCGCCGGGATATCATCGACGTCTATTTCGCCTTCAATCAGCGCGCGCTCAATCTCATAACGCAGCACCACGTGCGCCGGATAACTCACTTCATCAGCATCTACGCGAATGTAGCCCGGCTTAACGCGCTGGTTCCATGCAATGTAGTTATCACGCTCAAACGCAGGCTGATCGCCAAAACGCGCGGTGATGTGCGGCAACAGGCGGGTAAGAAACGCTTCGCTGCGCCCTAATTGCATTTCGAAAAACAGGCTTTGCGATTCATGCAGTGCAGTAGAACGCGCCAGCGCCACTGGCTGGCCCAGCCACTCGCGCGGCAGATTCTGCTCGTAGCGGGCGTGGCCGGTTTCATGGATCACGCCGAACAGGGCGCTGAACAGTTCGTTTTCGTTATAGCGCGTGGTGATGCGCACGTCCTCCGGCACGCCGCCGCAGAACGGATGGGCGCTGACGTCCAGCCGGCCGCCGTCAAAATCAAAACCCAGCAGCTTCATGGCATCCAGCCCTAACTCGCGCTGCTGCGCGGTGGGGAATGGGCCCTGCGGCGCAATCAGGGTTTTCTGCGCCTGTTTCTCTGTGGCGCGGGTCAGTAAGTCCGGCAGCCAGCTTTTCAAATCGCCGAACAGGGTGTCGAGGCGCGCGCTGGTCATATCCGGCTCGTAGATATCCAGCAGGGCGTCATAGCGCGATCCGCCCCGATGAGCGGCCCGCAGCGCCGCCTCTTCGCGGCTGTATTTCACCACCTGTTTGAGGTTTTCCGCAAAGCCTTGCCAGTCGTTATTCGGGCGCTGGGTGCGCCAGGCGTGTTCGCAGCGGCTGCCCGCGAGGGATTTCGCCTCGACCAGCGATTCCGGCAGCAGTGCCGCCTGCTGATACTGGCGGGTCATTTCGCGCAGGTTGGCGCGTTCGAGATCGTTTAAATCTTCCTGCTCCGCGTCGGCCAACGCCCGCGCCACCTCCTGGCTGGTGAGGATTTGGTGGCACAGCACGCTCATTTCCGCCAGCGCTTCGGAACGCGCTTTACTGCCGTTGGGCGGCATCATGGCGAACATATCCCAACCGGCAATGGCTGAGAGGTGAGAGAAGCGGGACAGGCGAGCAAAAGTTTTGGTAAGTTTTTGATAATGAGTGTTTTCCATAAAGCCTCGTGTGCAGGTGGAGCGTAGTGTGAAAAGTACCACTACCGGGGCGGAAACACGAGGCCCGGAAATCAATGTGCGCGGTGGTGCAACCGCCAACCGGTCAGGATCGCCAGCAACAGCAGCAGGGCGATAAACCCGCCGACGCCGTTCCAGCCGTAGCGGTGCCAGAATATCCCGCCGAGCGTACCGGCCACGCTGGAGCCCACGTAATAGCTAAACAGATACAGCGATGAGGCCTGGCCTTTGGCGCGTTTCGCACGGTGACCGATCCAACTGCTGGCTACCGAATGGGCACCAAAGAATCCTGCCGAGAACAGCAGCATCCCGGTAAAGATCGCCCACAGCGACGGCAGCAGGGTTAACAGCAACCCGAGCAGCATAATGCCGGTAAAGCTGACCATGACCGGGCCGCGCCCGTAGCGTACCGACAGCGCGCCGGCCTTCGGCGAACTCCAGGTACCGGTGAGGTAAGCCACCGACAGCAGGCCCACTACCGCCTGGCTGAGATGCCACGGCGACAGCATCAGGCGGTAGCCGATATAATTAAACAGCGTCACGAACGCCCCCATCAGCAGGAAACCCACCGCGAACAGCAGCGGCAGACCATCATCCCGGCAGTGCAGGCGGAAGTTGATAAACAGACTCCTGGGCCGCAGCGAGGCGGGGCGGAAATGGCGCGACGCGGGCAGGATCTTCCAGAACATCAGCGCCGCCGCCAGCGCAAAACAGCCGATCGCGCCGACCGCCACGCGCCAGTCAAAGAAATCGGTGATCACGCCGCTCAGCAGGCGTCCGCTCATCCCGCCGATAGAGTTACCGCTGATGTACAGGCCCATGGAAAACGCCACAAAGCTTGGATGGATCTCTTCGCTTAAATAGGTCATGCCCACCGCCGCCACGCCGCTCAGCGACAGGCCAATCAGCGCGCGCATGATTAAAATCCCGTGCCAGCTGGTCATCTGGGTGGAAAGCAGCGTACAGCAGGAGGCCAGCAACAGGGCGGTAACCATCACGTTTTTTCGCCCGATGGCGTCAGACAGCGGCCCGGTAAACAGCAGCCCCAGCGCCATTAATCCGGTGGCGATTGAGAGCGAAATACTGCTGCTGGCCGGGGATACCCCAAATTCATGAGACAGCACCGGCAGGATCGGCTGTACGCAATACAGCAGGGCAAAGGTCGCCAGACCCGCTGAGAACAGCGCCAGCGTCACGCGCATAAACTGCGGCGTACCGCGGGTAATAAAGGAAGTGGGCTGAGGGGCATTAATGACGTCTGGCTGAACAGCCGAATCAGGCGAGACGGTGGATGTACGGCTCAAAACGGATCCTTGTGGATAACGGAACAGACTATTCACAGAGTAGAAAGCGCCAAATATTCTGTCTAATATATTAATAATCTCAAATGATATGTATTAAATATGAATATCGAACTTCGGCATTTGCGTTATTTCGTGGCGGTGGCGGAAGAGCTCCACTTTGGGCGGGCGGCGGCGCGGCTGAATATTTCCCAGCCGCCGCTCAGCCAGCAAATTCAAATTCTGGAAGCGCAGGTCGGGGCCAGGCTGCTGGCGCGTACCAATCGCAGCGTCAGCCTGACGGCGGCGGGGGCGCAGTTTCTGGCCGACAGCCGCCAGATTTTAAGCCAGGTCGAGGCGGCAGCGGTGCGTGCGGCACGCCTGCATCAGGGGGAAACCGGCGAATTGCGGATTGGCTTCACCTCTTCCGCGCCGTTTATCAAACCGATCTCCGATAGCCTGTCGCAGTTTCGCAAGGGGTATCCGGACGTGCATTTACAAACCCTGGAAATCAACACCCGGGCGCAAATCGCGCCGCTGAATGAGGGGGAACTGGAGCTGGGATTAATGCGCAATACCCCGCTACCCGACACCCTCGACTGGCAGCTGATTTTGCGTGAACCGCTGATGGCGATGGTGCACCGTGAAAATCCGCTGGCGGCCAGGCCCGCGATTTCGCTGCGCGAGCTGGCGGATCAGCCGTTTGTGTTTTTCGATCCCCATGTCGGCACCGGGTTGTATGACGATATTCTCGGCTTGCTGCACCGTTATGATGTGCAGCCGCTGATTGCCCAGGAAGTGGGCGAGGCGATGACCATTATCGGCCTGGTGGCCGCCGGGCTGGGCGTATCGATCCTTCCGGCGTCGTTCCAGCGCATTCAACTGAATGAAATGCGCTGGGTGCCGATAACGGAAGCCGACGCTGTTTCAGAAATGTGGCTGGTTTGGTCGAAACATCACGAGAAAAGCGCTGCCGCGCTGCGGTTTATGCAGCTACTGGACGAGGCGCTCGACGTGAGCAAAAACAGCGCAACGCCACGTTAAAACGTGCTGTAAATCACAACCATGACTAAAAATTTGACGGCTCGTGTTGATGTGCTTCACCATAGCGTAAGTTTATTTCGAAGCCCGAAAATAAAGGGAGATTGCAGTGGTTGCTGATAGTCAACCGGGCCATATTGATCAGATTAAACAGACGAATGCCGGTGTGGTGTATCGTCTGATAGACCAACTTGGCCCGGTGTCACGTATTGATCTTTCGCGTCTGGCGCAGCTGGCGCCTGCCAGTATCACTAAAATCGTCCGCGAAATGATTGAAGCGCATCTGGTGCAGGAAACCGAAATCCAGGAGCCGGGCAGCCGTGGTCGTCCCGCGGTAGGGTTGATGGTGGAAACCGAAGCCTGGCACTATCTGTCGGTGCGTATTAATCGTGGGGAAATCAACCTTGCGCTACGCGATCTCAGCAGCAAACTGGTGGTGGAAGAGCAACTGGCGCTGCCGCAGCAGGAGAGCCCGCCGCTACTGGAGCGCATCATCGCCCATATCGATCAGTTCTTTATTCGCCATCAGCAAAAGCTCGAACGGCTGACGGCTATCGCCATCACGCTACCGGGGATTATCGATACCGAAAACGGCGTGGTGCATCGCATGCCGTTTTACGACGTTCAGGAAATGCCCCTCGGCCCGGCGCTGGAAAGCCGCACCGGGGTGCCGGTATTTATTCAGCACGACATCAGCGCCTGGACCATGGCAGAGTCGCTGTTTGGCGCATCGCGCGGCGCGCGTGACGTGATTCAGGTGGTGATCGACCATAACGTCGGGGCGGGCGTCGTTACCGACGGCCGCCTGTTGCATGCCGGCAGCAGCAGCCTGGTGGAGATCGGCCATACCCAGGTCGATCCTTACGGTAAACGTTGCTATTGCGGCAACCACGGGTGCCTGGAAACCATCGCCAGCATCGATAGCGTGCTGGAGCTGGCGCAGCAGCGCATGAACCAGTCCATGGGTTCGATGCTGCACGGCCAGCCTCTGAATGTGGAGACGCTGTGCGAGGCGGCGCTAAACGGTGATTTGCTGGCGCGGGATATCATCGTCGGGGTAGGGACAAACGTGGGCCGAATTCTGGCGATCATGGTTAACCTGTTTAATCCGCAGAAAATCCTGATTGGCTCGCCGCTCAACCGGGCGTCGGCTATTTTGTTTCCGGCTATTGCCGGTTGTATACGCCAGCAGGCGCTGCCAGCCTACAGCCGTAATACGGTGGTGGAGAGCACGCAGTTTACCAATCAGGGTACGATGGCGGGGGCGGCGCTGGTCAAAGACGCGATGTATACGGGATCGCTGCTGATTCGTCTGTTGCAGGGTTAACAAATTTTCGTAATCCACTAAAAATTGCGCTATCTCAAGCTGACTCCAGACGTCTTCTCTTAGACTTTCACTATTGAATTATTCCGAATCAATATATTTTAAGAGCATAACCTGGAGTTTGTGATGTTTAAGCGTTTCTTTGTAACGGGTACAGATACAGCTGTTGGTAAAACGGTCGTTTCCCGTGCGCTGCTTCAGGCCCTGGCGGCGGAAGGGAAAAGCGTAGTGGGTTTCAAACCTGTCGCCAAAAGCAGTAAAGAGACGCCGGAGGGGTTACGCAATAAAGACGCCCTGGTGTTGCAAAGCGTGTCCACTCTGGCCCTGCCTTATTCAACGATTAACCCGATTGCGCTCAGCGAAGATGAAAGCAGCGTGGCGCACAGTTTCCCCATCAATTATTCCCTGTTGACCGATACCCTGAGCCAGCTCAGCGCGCAGGCCGACCACGTAGTGGTTGAAGGCACAGGCGGCTGGCGCAGCCTGATGAACGATTTGCGTCCGCTGTCGGAGTGGGTGGTCCAGGAACAGTTGCCGGTGGTGATGGTGGTGGGGATTCAGGAAGGGTGCATCAACCACGCCCTGCTGACCGCTCAGGCGATTGCCAGCGACGGCTTGCCCCTGGTGGGGTGGGTGGCTAACCGTATTAATCCGGGCCTGGCGCACTACGCGGAAATCATTGACGTGCTCCGCAAAAAAATCCCGGCGCCGTTAATGGGCGAGTTGCCGTATTTGCCGCGCGCCGAACAGCGCGAGCTGGCCCAGTACATTCAACTGCCCGCTGACCCCGTCAAACTGAGCGCCTGATAATCAAAAGGGATACTTTCGTATCCCTTTTTTGTTTATTCCCCGTGGATATTCAACGCCCGACGGGTTCGCCCTGAACTCAAATAGTCGGCGATATAATCTTGCGAAATCTCCCCGCTGTAGCGCCCGTCTTCATCGACAATCGGCATCCATACCGTGTTGTGTTCATACAAGCGTGACAGCACCACGCGCAGGTTGTCCTCCGCCTTGCCGGTAATACGGAACGGATGCAGGAGATCGCCGCAAACGCCCGTCGCGCCGCGCGCTTCCCGGCGCTTCACGAAGCCAATCGGTTTGGACTCGCTGTCCACGACGGTGACCGAGCGCTGATCGTTGTCATCCATGATCGCGAAGGCTTCAGATAACGGCGTCGACGCCTGCACCGTGATGGTCGGCTGCTGGTCGGTCACGTCACCGGCCTGTACCAGCAGCAGGCGCTTCAGGGTACGGTCCTGGCCCACAAACGAGCCGACAAACTCATTGGCCGGTTTCGCCAGCAGTTCATCCGGGCTGGCGCACTGCACGATGCGCCCCTGACGGAATACCGCAATACGGTCGCCGAGCTTCAGCGCTTCATCAATATCATGGCTCACCAGCATCACGGTCTTTTTAAGCTGGCGCTGCATTTCCAGAAACTGGTTCTGGATCACTTCGCGGTTAATCGGGTCGACCGCACCGAAAGGCTCATCCATCAGCAGTACCGGCGGATCCGCCGCCAGCGCGCGGATCACGCCGATACGCTGCTGCTGCCCGCCGGACATCTCTTTGGGGTAGCGATGAAGGAATTTTTTCGGATCCAGCGCCACCATGTCCATCAGCTCCGCCGCGCGCGCCTGGTAGCGGGCTTTATCCCAGCCCAGCATACGCGGCACAACGGTGATGTTCTCTTCAATGGTCATATTCGGGAACAGGCCGATTTGCTGGATCACATAGCCAATGTTGCGGCGCAGCGTCACGGTATCCATCTCTTGAGTGTCTTTACCGTTGATCAGAATAGTGCCGCTGCTGGGGGCGATAAGCCGGTTAATCATTTTCAGCGTGGTGGTTTTGCCGCAGCCGGAAGGGCCGAGCAGCACGCACATTTCGCCTTCCGGTACGTTGAGATTAACGTTATCCACGGCTTTAAAGGTCTGGCCGTTTTTCTGCGTGAACTGTTTGGTGAGGTTTTCCAGTTTTATCATTATCGTATCCCCTTCGGAGTCAGCAGCACCTGCAAACGGTGCAGCATCCAGTCAAGTACAATCGCCAACAGGCAAATCATTACCGCACCCGCGATCAGCATACGGATGTCGCTGCCGCCGATGCCGTTAAGCAAGAGCAATCCCAGGCCGCCCGCGCCGATCACTGCTGCGATCGCCATTACGCCGATGTTCATCACCACGGCGGTGCGAATGCCGCCGAAAATCACCGGCAGGGCAATCGGGATTTCCACCCAGCGCAGGCGCTGCCAGAAGGTCATGCCGATGCCGCGACCTGCTTCGCGCAGCCCCGGCGGCAGGCTCTCCAGTGCGGTGTGGGTGTTACGCACAATCGGCAGCAGCGAGTAAAGGAATACCGCCGTGACGGCGGGCACCGCGCCAATACCCTGACCGATCAGCGAAAACAGCGGGATCATCAGGCCGAACAGCGCGATGGACGGAATGGTCAGCATCACGGTGGCGATGCCGAGCACCGGCGTCGCCAGCCATTTATGACGCACGATCAGCACGCCCAGCGGCACGCCAATAACAATCGCCATCCCAACCGCCAGACCCACCAGCCACAGGTGCTGGAGAGTCAACTCGCCGATATACCCGGCGTTATCCATCATGTAATGAATCGTTTCCATCGGGACGCCTCCTTAAAGCAGCTTGTGCTGTTGCAGAAATTCGCGCGCCACTTTCTGGGGCGATTCATGGTCGATATCCACCTTTGCGTTGAGCGTGGAGATGACATCGTTATTCAGCAGGCCGGAAAGGGTGTTCAGCGCGTCCTCCAGGCCCGGATTGGCATCCAGGATCGGTTTACGCACCACCGGCGTTACCGCGTAGCTGGGAAAGAAACCTTTGTCATCTTCCAGCACTTTCAGATCAAAGCCTTTGACGCGCCCGTCGGTGGTGTAAATCAGCCCGGCATCGACAAACCCGTCGCGAATGGCGTTATACACAAGGCCCGGGTCCATCTGGCGGATCTGCGGGCGGTCCAGATGCATATTGTAAGCCTGTTGCAGCGGCTTCATGCCGTCGCTGCGTCCGGCGAACTCCAGATCAAGGCCCAGCAGCCAGTTATTTTTGGGGTCATGCTCACGTAAGTCGTCCATCCGCTCCACCATCTGCGACAGGGTGGTAATGCCTTCTTTTTCAGCCCGTTCGCGCTGCATGGCGAATGCGTAGGTGTTGTTCATGTCCGCCGGTTTCAGCCACACCAGCCCAAGTTTGGCGTCGAGGCGTTTGACCGTATCGTAGGACTCCTGCGGGGTCATACGTTTGTCGATTTTGTTAAAGATAATCAGCGAGGTGCCGGTGTATTCCCAGGTGATATCGATCTGGTTATTGACCATCGCATTGCGGGAAATCACCGCCGCAATGTTGGTTTTCGGCTGGATCTGAAAGCCTTTCTTTTGCAGATACATCGTGGTCATGGCGGAAAGGATATGCTGTTCAGTAAAGCCCTTGGTCGCCAGCACAATCGGCGCGGCCTGCGCCACGCTGGCGAACAGGGCCGTTGCCGTGAAAGCGGCCAGCAGGCGGGACAAAAATTTCATGGTTCGCTCCTTGTTATAATTATCAGGCGGTGTGCGGGCTCATCAGGCGGCCCAAACCCGCCAGTGCCAGATCCAGAATCATGGCGAACAGCGCCGTGGCGGCCGCACCCAGAATCAGCGTCGGGAAATCGTTCAGATAAATGCCGGGGAAAATCAGCTCGCCGTAGCTGCTGGCGCCAATCAGGAACGCCAGCGGCGCGGTCCCGACGTTAATCGCCGTGGCGATACGGATACCGGACAGCATCACCGGCCAGGCGTTAGGCAGTTCAACCTGGCGCAACTGTTGCCAGCGCGTCATCCCGATGCCTTTAGCGGCTTCAATTAACGAGGCGGGGACTGAGCACAGCCCGGCGTAAGTGTTGCGCACGATGGGCAGCAGTGAGGCGAGGAATAACGCGATAATCGCGGGGCGATCACCGATACCGATGATGACCATCGCCAGTGCCAGTACTGCCAGCGGCGGCAAGGTATTACCGACGTTAAAGATTTGCATCACATATTCAGCAAACCGACGGGCGGCGGGGCGGCTAAGCAAAATGCCGCTGGGAATGCCCACGGCCAGCGCCAGCGCCATTGAGCTGAACACGAGGATCAAATGCTGTTTCCCGAGATAGAGTAAATCGACCTGACGCGCCCTGATGGTTTCCATACCGACGCCCCAGGCGATTAAGCCTGCCACGACGATAAGTGCCACGAGCGCCATCACTGCGCGAAGTGCGAGGTTTTTATACATTGCGGTGTGTCTCCCTGAGCACGCTTTATCGAATTGTTATGCCTGGTGTTGGCAGCGTGTTAAGAGCTATAGCAATGCGTCGGGAAGGATTCCAGTTTGCGAACCCTTAACAGAATAATGGTTTATGCACAGAACCATTAGTTTGGCCTTATATCGCCGGGTTATAGGGCCGAACGTAAAGAATTGTCTTAAACTGAAAATCGCTTCGTGACGTTGTCACATTTTAAATCTGTAACCCGAGAATGTAGCGCGGGACAGGCGATGTTTGTGTGGGGTTCATCCGGTATTGCAGGGACCGCAAAAACAGAAAATACGAGCGGGAAATAAACGCCCGGGCGTTTTATGAACAAATTCATGCGGATAATGCTTTTCCTTGCGTCATAAAACCCTGGCGCACCGCGTGGGGTAATAATATTTAATTCACGATATGTGACATAATCCCCAGGGATGGAATAAAATATTCCTTACACTGTGACCACGTTGCAAAAAATGAGGCCAATATGAGTATCGATTTAAGCCAGCTACTGACTGAACGCCGGAACCCCCTGAGCAATAACATTGATACGTTATCCACTCTGGAGATGCTGACCGTAATGAATAACGAAGACCGGCGCGTACCAGAGGCGATCACGCCTTATCTGCCGCAAATCGCCCAACTGGTGGATCGCGTGGCGCAGGCGTTTGCTGAAGGCGGCCGGTTGATCTATATCGGTGCGGGCACCTCAGGCCGCCTCGGCATTCTGGATGCCAGCGAATGCCCGCCAACGTTCGGTACTCCCCCTGAGCAGGTGGTGGGCATTATTGCGGGCGGCCATAAAGCCATTTTAAGCGCGGTGGAAAATGTTGAAGATAACCGCGAACAGGGCGCAGCGGATCTGAAAGCGCTGAACTTCAGCGCGAAAGATGTGCTGGTGGGCCTCGCGGCCAGCGGCAGAACGCCTTACGTTTTAGGGGCGATGGCCTGGGCGAAATCGCAGAATGCCAGCGTTGCGGTGGTGAGCTGCAATCCGCAAAGTGAGATGGCGGCGCTGGCGGATATCGCGATTACGCCTGCTGTTGGCCCCGAAGTGGTCACCGGTTCGACCCGTCTGAAAGCGGGCACCGCCCAGAAACTGGTGCTCAACATGATCACCACCGGCGCGATGATCCGCAGCGGCAAGGTTTACAGCAATCTGATGGTGGATGTGGAAGCCACTAACGCCAAGCTGATCGAACGGCAGATTTCTATCGTGATGGATGCCACCGATTGCGACCGCGAAACGGCGCAGGCGGCGCTCCAGCAATGCAACCGCCATTGTAAAACCGCCATTGTGATGGTGCTGTCGGGCCTTGACGCCGCGCAGGCTGGTGCGGTGCTGGAACAAAATAACGGATTTATTCGCCTGGCGTTACACAACGCCTGAAGGAAACAAAATGGCAAAAATAACCAGCGAGATGATAGCGCGGATAACTGACGCGGTGGGCGGAAGCGCCAACGTGGCGCAGTGCGGTAACTGCATGACGCGGCTGCGGCTGACTTTGCGTGACGATACCCGTGCCGACGTCGCGGCGATCCGTCAGATCCCCGGCGTGCTGGGTGTGATTGAAAGCGACGAGCAGTTCCAGATTGTGCTGGGTCCGGGTAAAGCCCAGGCGGCGGCGGAAATGATGAATCACTCTCTGGAAAGCGCGCCCGTCGCGGCTTCCAGCGAGAACCAGAGCCTCGAAGCCATCGCGGCGCAGAAAAAGCAGCAGTTGAAAGGCAGGCAGACCAGCAGCGTGCAGAAGTTCCTCGCGAAATTCGCCACCATTTTTACGCCGCTGATCCCGGGGTTTATCGCCGTGGGGCTGCTGCTGGGGTTCGCGACGCTCGCCGAGCAGGTTTTCGTGCTGGGTAAGCCGTCACCCAACGGCGCGCTGGTTGAGACCATCAGCTATATGAAGGTGTTCAGCAAAGGGATGTTTACTTTTCTGAGCATCCTGATTGGCTACAACGCACAAAAAGCGTTTGGCGGATCGGGCGTTAACGGGGCGATTATCGCCGCGCTGTTTGTGCTCGGCTACAACCCCGATGCTACCGTGGGCTTCTATTCCGGTATCTCTTCGTTCTTTGGTCACACCATCGATCCGCGCGGCAACATTATCGGCGTGCTGATTGCCGCCATTCTCGGGGCGTGGGTCGAGAAGCGGGTACGCAGCATGATGCCTGCCAATCTGGATATGATCTTAACCTCCGCCGTGACGCTGCTGATCATGGGCGCGGTGACCTTTATCGTGATAATGCCGGTGGGCGGTTATCTGTTCAGCGGTATGTCCTGGCTGTTCCTGCACCTCAACGGCAACCCGTTCGGTTCGGCGGTGCTGGCGGGGCTGTTTCTCCTGGCGGTTATGTTCGGCGTCCATCAGGGGTTTGTGCCGGTCTATTTCGCACTGATGGAAGCGCAGGGCTTTAACTCGCTGTTTACCATTCTGGCGATGGCCGGGGGCGGCCAGGTAGGGGCGGCGCTGGCGTTATACGTACGTGCAAATAAAGAGGCGTTACTGCGTACCCAGATTAAAGGGGCAATTATCCCGGGGTTATTGGGTATCGGCGAGCCGCTGATTTATGGCGTGACGCTGCCACGGGTGAAACCGTTTATCACCGCCTGTCTCGGCGGGGCCTGCGGCGGGTTTTTTATTGGCCTGGTGGCCTGGATGGGCTTGCCGGTGGGGCTGAATACCGTGTTCGGTCCGTCGGGGCTGGTGGCGCTGCCGTTGATGACCTCGGGCAGCGGCATTTACGCCGGGATGGCGGTCTATGCGGCAGGCTTGCTGGTGGCCTATCTGTCCGGGTTTATTCTGACGTGGCTGTTTGGCAGTAAAAATATCGACTTAAGTTAACCGTTTTCCTCCGGCGTCAGGCCGGAGGAAGGGCGTTACTGCGGCTCGTTCTGCGAGCCGTCCTGCGCCGCTGGCGGGTTGCCCGGCGCGTTACCGCTGCTGGTGCGGGTATAGAGGATTTTGTGCGTGTCGTTGGCGCAATGTCCCACCACCTGCGCATCCACCTGATCAACCTGATCGCCAGGCACAATCGTCAAGCTAAAGCTGGTTTCCGGTACGCCGTTATTGATGATTCGCTGCTGAATATCGGCTTTCACCCGTTCACACGACTCCGGCGCGGCGAACGCCGGTGCGGCTAAAATTAACAAACAGGCGCCAGTCCAGGATAAACGCTTCATATCAGCCTCCTTTTTGGTTGGGCTCAGGGTTAAGCATAGCAGCCATAGTGTAAATCTCTGTATTTGCTTATATCATAAGCGTTGTTTTCAGACGGGAGGAAGCCCACGCATGAAGCCACAGATCCTGATAATAGCGTTAACAGCAGCCCTGAGCGGCTGTGACAATTCGCAAGGGCCGATTGCCTATACGCCTGAAATGGCAAGCTTTTCTAATGAATTCGATTTTGATCCGCTGCGCGGGCCGGTGAAGGACTTCAGCCAGACGCTGCTCAATGACAAGGGTGAGGTGACCCGGCGCATAAGCGCGACGCTATCGGAAGAAGGGTGTTTCGACTCCCTTGAGTTTCACGATCTGGACGCCAATACCGGCGCAGCGCTGGTGCTGGATGCAAACTATTATCTTGAAGCCGACTCCGGTGAAAAACGGGTAAAGCTCCAGGGTAAATGCCAGCTGGCTGAATTACCGGCGATCGGGTTGCTGTATGATACCGATGACAACGGGTTCGTGGTGGCGGCACGCAGCAAAGAGACCACCATAAACTACCGCTACGATGAGGAAGGTTATCCGCTGGGCAAAAAGACCCAGGCGAAGGCCTCGACGCTGGCGGTGGAAGCCAAAGCTCCCCCCGATAAGCGCAAGAAACTCGATTATCAATCGGTGAGCACGCTCAATGATAAAGCCATCGCGCACGCTACGCAGGCCTGTCAATACGATCGCTATTTTAATCCGGTAAGCTGCACGCTGGATATTACCGATGAGAGCGTCACGCCGCCGTCGCTACAGCATTTCACCATCAAAAACACCATTGAATATTATTGATCCCGCGGCCGCGCCGCGGGCAGGGGTTACTGCGCGGTCGGCTTTAAAATGCTGCCCGGGGTTTTGTGTTCCGCCAGGTATTGATGCTGGAAAATGCACATCCGAATGGTGTTGCGGTATTCGCCGTTGATGAAAAATTCATGCACCAGTTCGCCCTCTACCGTAAAGCCCAGTTTGCGGTAGATGTGGATCGCTTTAACGTTCTCTTTATCGACGATTAAATAGAGCTTATAGAGATTCAGTACCGTAAAGCCGTAATCCATTGCCAGCTTAGCCGCGCGAGATGCCAGGCCTTTGCCCTGATGCTCGGGAGAGATGATGATTTGAAATTCCGCGCGGCGGTGAACGTGATTAATCTCAACCAGTTCCACTAATCCGGCCTTATCGCCATCGCACTCCACCACAAAGCGCCGCTCGCTCTGGTCGTGAATATGTTTGTCATACAGATCGGACAGTTCCACAAAAGCTTCGTAAGGTTCTTCAAACTAGTAACGCATGACGCTGGCGTTGTTATCAAGCTGGTGAACGAAGCGCAAATCTTCCCGCTCAAGCGGACGAAGTTTGACGGAATACTCGCTGGGCATGGTAAATCCTTTATTAGCAGGTGAAACAAGGGCCCCCGTGGGAGCCCTGAGTATTACGGCGTAATCTGGCGGCCCGTGCGACGATCCAGGCAGCGAAGGGTATTCGGTTCCCAGTAAGCGTTCATATTGGCGCTTTGCTGGCATTTATCCTGGGCGTCGAAAGCAACGTCCGCTTTATCCCACTCTTTTTCTGCGCGTTTATTCACTTTCTGGCGCAGCGAGCGCGTGTCATTCCATTGCTCTTTATCCATCGCCGCGTTCTGGCGGGATTGCGCGCTGTCACCGGATTCGATGACCAGTCGGTCGGTCTGCGCATGGAGCGGCGAAGCGATGGTAAACACACCAGCCAGCAACATCAGCACTGCAGATTTGCTAAGGAGGTTTTTCATCCTGGTTTCCTTTCTGGTTAAACAGTACATATCGGTATCCCGACGCTTTTATTATACCATTGCCGCGTTACAGAGCAGCACACACAAACGCCATTATCAGGATTTTCCTTCAACATGATTAAAACAACCCTGCTGTTTTTCGCGACCGCGCTGGCTGAAATTATTGGCTGCTTTCTTCCCTGGTTATGGCTGCGACGCGGCGCGAGTTTGTGGCTGTTGTTGCCCGCCGGGCTGTCGCTGGCGGTATTTGTCTGGTTGTTGACCCTGCATCCTGCCGCCAGCGGCCGCGTTTATGCGGCTTACGGCGGCGTCTATGTGATGACCGCGCTGCTGTGGCTGCGGGTCGTGGACGGCGTCAAACTCAGCGTTTATGACTGGCTCGGGGCGGGGATCGCCCTGTGCGGCATGCTGATCATCGTCGCGGGCTGGGGCCGCGCATAACCCAAATTTAGCTGCAAAAATGAGCAGGTCACCAAACTGTTTGTGACTGCACTCATACTTTTGTGATCTTCATACTTGTATGGTAGTAGCTCAGTTGCGTAAATTGAACGCAACTTAATACATGCCGTTCACGTTGTAAGGAAAAACCATGAAGATCGTCAGTGCTGAAGTTTTTGTGACCTGTCCAGGGCGCAACTTTGTCACCCTAAAAATTACTACCGACAGTGGATTAACCGGGTTAGGGGATGCCACGCTTAATGGCCGCGAGCTGTCGGTGGCGTCATATCTGAAAGATCATCTGTGCCCCCAGCTGGTGGGGCGCGATGCGCACCGCATCGAAGATATCTGGCAATTTTTCTATAAGGGCGCGTACTGGCGTCGCGGCCCGGTCACCATGTCGGCCATTTCCGCCGTCGACATGGCGCTGTGGGACATCAAAGCCAAAGCCGCCAATATGCCGCTGTATCAGTTGCTGGGCGGCGCATCCCGCGAAGGGGTGATGGTTTACTGCCACACCACTGGCCACAGCATCGACGAAGTGCTGGATGACTACGCCCGCCATAAAGAGATGGGCTTTAAGGCCATCCGCGTACAGTGCGGCGTGCCGGGTATGAAAACCACCTACGGGATGGCGAAGGGGAAAGGGCTGGCCTACGAGCCGGCGACCAAAGGCGAATGGCCGGAAGAGCAACTGTGGTCTACCGAGAAATATCTCGACTTCACCCCGAAACTGTTTGAAGCGGTACGCAGCAAGTTCGGCTTTAACGAACACTTACTGCACGACATGCACCATCGCCTGACGCCTGTCGAAGCCGCGCGCTTTGGTAAGAGCGTGGAGCAGCATCGCCTGTTCTGGATGGAAGACCCCACTCCAGCCGAAAACCAGGAATGCTTCCGCCTGATCCGCCAGCACACTGTTACGCCCATCGCGGTAGGCGAAGTGTTCAACAGCATCTGGGACTGCAAACAACTGATTGAAGAGCAACTGATCGATTATATCCGCACCACCATTACCCACGCAGGCGGCATTACCGGCATGCGCCGTATCGCCGATTTTGCTTCGCTGTATCAGGTTCGTACCGGTTCCCACGGCCCGTCGGATCTCTCGCCGGTTTGCATGGCGGCGGCGCTGCATTTCGACCTGTGGGTGCCAAATTTCGGCGTGCAGGAATATATGGGCTATTCCGAACAGATGCTTGAGGTATTTCCGCATAACTGGACCTTTGATAACGGCTATATGCACCCGGGTGACAAGCCGGGGCTGGGCATCGAATTTGATGAAAAACTGGCGGCGAAATACCCCTACGAACCTGCCTGTCTGCCGGTCGCCCGTCTTGAAGACGGCACGTTGTGGAACTGGTAAACCCTGACGATTAATTGAATCCATGCTCAGGAATGGAGAGCAGTCATGAAATTTATAAATGATAGTTTTATGATTAATAATGAATCAGGGCGCAAATTGTATCGTGAACTGGCAAAGGATTTGCCGGTTATCGATTACCATTGCCACCTTGATGCAAAAGAGATTTATGAAAATAGATCTTTTCAGGACATTACTCAATTATGGCTGGCGGGCGACCACTATAAATGGCGTGCCATGCGCGCCAATGGCGTCTGTGAAGAGAAAATTACCGGCAGCGCCTCGTCAGAAGAGAAATTTCAGGCATGGGCAGAAACAGTTGAAGCCTGCTTCGGTAATCCGCTTTATCACTGGACGCATCTGGAGCTGAATTATTATTTCGGTATCGAAGAAAATCTCGATTCCAGCAACTGGCGCGAAATCATGGACGCCTGCAATCAATGTTTATCGCAGGATGATTTTAAACCCCGGGGGCTTATTTCACGCTCCAACGTTGAAGTCATTTGCACCACCGACTCGCCGCTGGACTCGCTGGAATACCATCGCCTGTTGCGCGACGAGACGGATTTTAAAACCCGGGTGCTGCCAACATTCCGCCCGGATGAGATTTTTGAGGAAAACCCCCAGCAGTTCCTGTTATTTATCGGGAAACTGGCGGCGTTAACCGGGATTAATATTCAATGTTTTGCCGATCTGTCACGGGCAATGGAAAATCGCATTGATTATTTCCATGAGGTGGGTTGCCGTATTTCCGATCATGGTCCGGTCGAAATCCATTACCAGGCTGCGACGGAAAGCGAAGTGGATAAATTATTCACTAAAAAATGCAGCGGCGAAGCTTTAAGCCTGCACGAGAATGCGGCACTGATGAGCGCAATCTTTGTGATGCTGGCCGGGCATTATAAACAGCGCCAGTGGGCCATGCAGATCCACTTTGGCGCAATCCGCAGCAATAATACCCTGATGAAGCAGAAGATCGGCATCAATACCGGTTTTGACTCTATTGCCGATCAGTGCCATCTGGCGCAGGGATTAAACGGTTTGTTGGATAGCATGGCGCGTAATCATGCGCTGCCAAAAACCATCCTTTATAACCTGAATCCGATTTATAACGATATTGTCGCCACGACAATCGCCAACTTCCAGTCCGCCAGTGACGGCGTGAAATCACCTGTCCAGTTTGGTTCCGGCTGGTGGTTTAACGACACGCGGCGGGGCATGGAAAGCCAGCTAAACTGCCTGGCCGATCAGGGGCTGCTGATGAATTTCGTTGGTATGCTCACGGATTCCCGCAGTTTTATTTCCTATACGCGCCATGACTATTTCCGGCGGATTTTATGTAATCTGGTCGGTGGATGGGTTGAGCGTGGAGAAGTGCCTGATAATCCCAAAATATTATCAAATCTAATAATAAATATTTGTCACGATAACGCTAAAAATTATTTCCGATTCTAATCTCTCTGACCCTATTGAGGATAGTCCATGTCTCAGTCCAAAAAGCAAATTACCATACCCGTCAGTATTGGGTATGGCGTAACCGATATAATGGGTGGCGGCGCCTTTACCGTCATTGGTGCCTGGCTTCTGTTCTTCTATACCACGTTTGTCGGGCTGTCGCCGGTAGAAGCCGCCTCTATTGTAGCCATCGCCCGTATTGTCGATGCGATTGTCAGTCTGTTTATGGGCAGCTTTACCGACCATTTTTATAAAAACTATTTAGGCAAAAAATTCGGCCGTCGTCGCTTCTTCTTATTAATTGGCGCGCCGTTGATGCTGGTTTATTCTTTACTCTGGCTCAACGGCATGACGTATGGTTTTTATCTGGCGGTCTATCTGGCATTTGAAATTATCGCGGCGATGGTGCTTATTCCGTGGGAAACCCTGCCGTCAGAAATGACCAAAGACTTTAACTCACGCACAAAATTATCCACCTGCCGTATGTTCTTTTCGGCCACCGGCACTTTCCTGGCAACCTTTATTCCGGGACTGCTGATTGGTTTCTTCGGCGAGCATAATGCGAATGCCTATTTGATCAACGGCGTGGTGTTTGCCGTACTGTTTATGGTATGTGTGTTTATTTCCTGGAAAGTCACCTGGGAGCGTGAATTAACGCCGGAAATGCTGGCGGAACTGGAACGCCCCAGCGAAGCGAAAACCGCTAAGGAAAAACTGGCTCAGTTGGGCAACTTATTCCGGGATTATGGCTCAACCCTGAAAGTCCGTGCGTTCAGAAAACATCTGGCGATCTATCTGTTCTCCTTCACCGCCAAAGATGTCTATAACACCGTGTTTGTCTTCTTCTGCGTGTACTGCCTGCAGGTTTCGTCCTCCCTGGCCGGGACACTGCTGTCGATGAGTATCGTCGGGCTGCCGGTCACCCTGCTGGCGGGTGTGGCGATCATTAAATATGGCCCGTCGCGCCTGTATGTGTTCGCCTATACGGTAATGATGCTGTGCCTGTTTGGCTTGTTCCTGGTGTATCAATTCCCGACCGACAATAAAGTGCTGCTGTTAGTGGTATTGGCAGCGGTGTATCAGGTAGGGCGTTGCGTACTGGAATTTACCCCATGGAACGTGTTCCCGTTTATTCCTGACATTGACGAGATGATCACCCGTCAGCGTCGTGAAGGGCTGTTTGCCGCGGTGATGACCTTCTCCCGTAAAACCACGGTAGCGATTGCGACTTTTATCGTGGGTTTGCTGTTGCAGAGCGGCGGCTTTGTGAAAGGCAGCCAGGTCCAGCCGGAAAGCGCGGTAAACACCATCGCTTCACTGCTGTTCATCGGCACGGCGGGCCTGCTGCTGATTGCCCTGTGGCAAGCGTTGACCTTCCGCCTGAACAAGCGCACCCACAAGATTTTTGTTGATGAAGTGGAGCGTCTGAAAGCCCACGGCGCGAAAAGCGACGTTCAGCCAGAGACCCGTCACGTGGTCGAGGATCTCACCGGTTATCGTTATGAAGAATTGTGGTGCAGCGACGAATCGGCATCACATCTGAAACCCGCCGAACTGCGCGTTTCACGAGACAGTTAACAGCCAGCCTCCCTGAAAAGGGGGGCTTTTTAGTGAGTTTATAGCGAGTTAAACATGGAAAACAGAACGTTACCTTCACCGCAATACGATCGCAGCACGCTGGTGACCCGCTGCGTCCACCTCGGCTTCGGCGCTTTTCACCGCGCCCACCAGGCGGTGTACGCCGATATTCTGGCGACCGATCACCGCAGCGACTGGGGTTATTGCGAAGTCAATCTGATCGGTGGTGAACAGCAAATTGCCGATCTTAATCAGCAGGGCCGCTTATACACCGTGGCGGAAATGTCCGCCGACGGCTGGACGACCCGTGTCGTGGGCGTGGTTAACCAGGCGCTGCATGCTCAGGTTGATGGCCTGGACGCGGTGCTTGACGTCATGTGTCAGCCACAAATCGCGATTGTGTCGCTGACCATCACCGAGAAAGGCTACTGCCATTCTCCGGCTACCGGGCAACTGATGCCTGAGCATCCGTTGATCGCTGCGGATTTAAAACAGCCGCAACAGCCGGTTTCCGCCGTGGGCGTCATCGTGGCCGCCCTGGCGCGCCGTAAAGCGGCAGGCCTGCGCGGTTTCAGCGTCATGTCCTGCGACAATATGCCGGAAAACGGCCACGTGACGCGTAATGTGGTGCTGGCCTATGCCCGCGCGATTGATCCCGCGCTGGCAAACTGGATTGAAAGTGAAGTGACGTTCCCGTCCACCATGGTGGATCGTATTGTTCCGGCGGTCACCCCAGAAACCCTGCAACGCATCGCTGAGCAGACCGGCGTTAACGATCCGGTGGCCGTGGCCTGCGAGCCGTTCCGGCAGTGGGTGATTGAAGATAACTTTGTTGCCGGTCGCCCGGAATGGGAAAAAGCGGGCGCAGAGCTGGTGCATGACGTGCTGCCGTTTGAAGAGATGAAGTTACGGATGCTCAACGGTAGCCATTCGTTTCTGGCCTATCTGGGTTATCTGGCGGGTTATCCGCTGATCAACGTCTGTATGGAGGACGCCAACTTCCGCGCCGCCGCACGGGCGCTGATGCTGAACGAACAGGCCCCGACGCTTAAGGTGAAGGGCGTGGATTTAGCCCGCTATGCCGACAGCCTGATTGCCCGCTATGAGAACACCGCGCTGGCGCACCGTACCTGGCAAATCGCCATGGACGGCAGCCAGAAACTGCCGCAGCGGATGCTGGATTCAATCCGCTGGCATCTGGCGAACGGCTCCAGCTGGTCGCTGCTGGCGCTGGGCGTGGCAGGCTGGGTGCGCTACGTGCATGGCGTGGACGAGCAGGGCGAAACCATTGACATTAGCGATCCGCTGAAAGCCGATATCGCGGCAAAAGTGGCGCAAAGCGAGCAGGGCGAGGCGCGGGTTAAGGCACTGCTGGAGCTATCGGCGATATTTGGTAACGATTTGCCGCAAAACCCGGCGTTTGTTAGCGGCGTGACGGCGGCGTATGGGATGCTGCTGGAGAAAGGCGCGAAAGCGGCGGTTGCGGAGTACGCAAAAGCGTTGTAGCGATAATATGGAATGCCGCCCTGGGCGGCATTCCGACCACTTAGTGCATGCCCAGCCGAATTAATTCAACCGGCGCAACTTTACCTTCATAACCTTCCACTTCTACCGTCTGCTGGCGGCGCACGTCGGCAGCGGTCATTCCGTCACTCTGTATAGCGCGGATAATGCCAGTATGGCCGGTGCCATTAATCATGACCCGGCTGCCTTCGGTGATAGGGTTACGGTTACGATCATACGTCATCATGGTGGTTTTCTCCTGAACAGAATGAAAATTCAGACGGTGAATATTTTAAAAATCACCGGAGCGAAAACCTTAATGTCGATCAAAAAAAACGGATTTGTGTGATGAATGTCACGCTCAGACGTCGTCGCTGAACCAGTCGCGATTTTCCTGTTTGATGAGCTGAACCGACTCGCCGATCTCCTGCAAATGGCGGGTCATGGCGAGGTCAACGCCATCCGCATCATGCCTCTCCAGCGCGTTGAAAATATTCATGTGTTGTTCCAGCAGCATCTCCGGCGGCGACACGTGATCGAGGCTCATGTAGCGCACCCGGTCAATGGTGGCTTTGATATTCTCAATGGTATCCCATGCCAGCTGGCATTCGGCGATATCAGCCAGTTTCTGATGAAAGGCATCGTCGAGTTCGAAAAAGTCGTTAATCTGCTTACGCTCGATGGCGGTGCGCTGCTGATTAAGGTTTTGTTCAAGCTGATAAAGCTGTTCGGTGGTGATCATCCCGGCCGCGCGGCGCACTACCGCACATTCAATCGCCTGGCGCACAAAACAGCCGTTGCGCACCTGCGCCAGTGAAATCTTATTCACATAGCTGCCGCGCTGTGGGCGGATCTGGATCAAACCGTTTTCCGCCAGCTTGATAAAGGCTTCGCGTACCGGCTGGCGGGAGACGTCAAACCGTACCGAAACTTCTTTTTCCGACAGCGGGGTTCCTGGCGGGATTAAGCAATGAACAATATCGCTGCGCAAAATACGGTAAATTTGCTGATTAACAGGTTGGGTGGGATTTAACAGGGTTTCAACGGCCATCGGTATGTGCTTCGTTTGCGGGTAACTCACTCAATCTACCACGAATCCGCTACCCGGCGCGAGACCGGGCAGCAGCTAAGCATCAGGACCCGCGATGAACGCTTAATCCGGCATAGGTCTGGCTGACCGGCATCATTTCCAGCGTATTAATGTTGACGTGCGCAGGCAGGGTGGCGACCCACCACACCGCTTCGGTCACATCGTCCGGCGTGAGCGGGTTGGCATTCTGGTAGGTTTTGTCGGCTTTCTCATCGTCGCCTTTAAAGCGTACATTAGAAAACTCGGTGCCGCCCACCAGGCCTGGCTCGATATCGGTCACGCGGATCGCGGTGCCGTGCAGATCAGTGCGCAGATTCAGGCTGAACTGACGCACAAAGGCTTTCGTCGCGCCGTAAACGTTGCCACCCGCATAAGGCCAGTTGCCTGCGGTCGAGCCGATATTAATAATATGGCCGCGATTGCGTTCCACCATACCCGGCAGCACGGCGCGGGTCATATACACCAGCCCTTTGTTGTTGGTGTCGATCATGTTTTCCCAGTCTTCAACGCTGGCTTTGTGCGCCGGCTCCATGCCCAGCGCCAGCCCGGCATTGTTCACCAGCACGTCAATCGCGCGCCATTCCTGCGGCAGATGAGTGATCATCTCTTCAATAGCGGCGCGGTTGCGTACGTCCAGCTGGGCGGTGTACAGATTGTCGCCCAGTTCGTCTTTCAGTTCCTGTAAGCGTTCCTGGCGACGCCCGGTGGCAATCACCTTGTGACCATTTTGAATAAAACGACGGGTAATGCATTCGCCGAATCCGGCGGTAGCTCCAGTAACCAGAATAATCATCTCGCTGTTCCTCAACGCTTTTCGAAGTGTTTATTACCTTAGCATGCGAATCAGGGTTGTGGTAAGGGCGGCGGCGCGCAGAAATTATTGCGGCCCGGCAAGGGGTTGCATAAGCTTGGTTTTTGCCTGAAGTTCCTGCGGGAGTGCGTTATGCAGCAATCAAACCCTTTTTTCAGTGTCAGCCTCAAGCCTTATCAGGCACCGCCGTTCGATGAAATTCGCGATGAACACTACCGTCCAGCTTTTGACGAAGCGCTGCGGCTAAAACGCGAGGAGATCGCGGAAATCGCGTCATTTGTTGAATCCCCCAGTTTCGATAACACCTGTCTGGCGCTGGAGCTCAGTGGTCAGATGCTCAGCCGCGTGGTTAATGTCTTTTTCGCCATGACCTCGGCGCATACCAATGACTATTTGCAACAGCTGGATGAAGCGTTTTCCGCCGAACTGGCGGCGCTGGCAGATGAAATTTATCTGAATCCGGTGCTGTTCAGCCGCCTCGACGCCGTTTATCAGCAGCGTCATGAAATGGCCCCGGATGCCGAAGCGCTGCGCCTGATCGAGGTGATGTGGCAAAATTTTATGCTGGCGGGTGCGACCCTGGAGGCAGAGCAAAAAGAGGCGCTTAAGGCGATCAACCAGTCGCTGGCCCGGTTAACCAGCCAGTTTAACCAGCACCTCCTGGCGGCGGCGAAATCGGGCGGGCTGGAGATTAGCGATGTCAGCCAGTTAAAAGGACTGACGGAGGCGGACATTCAGGCGGCGGCTCAGGCTGCGGCAGATAAAGGACGGGAAGGGCGTTGGTGGCTGACGTTGCTCAACACGACCCAACAACCGGCGCTGCAGTCGCTGGAAGACCGTGATACCCGCAAGGCGCTGTTCGACGCCAGCTGGAACCGTACAGAAAAGAACGACGCTAACGACACACGTGACATTGTCACAAAACTGGTGACGCTGCGGGCCCAAAAAGCCGCGTTGTTGGGCTTTGATAATTACGCGTCCTGGAGCGTGAGCAGCCAGATGGCGAAAACCCCGGACGCCGCGCTGAGCTTTATGCGCAATATTGTTCCGGCTGCAACGGCGCGAGCGCGGCAGGAGCTGGCGGATATCCAGGCCTGTATCGACCACCAGCAGGGTGGTTTTCAGGCCCAGGCCTGGGACTGGGCATTTTACGCTGAACAGGTGCGCCATGAGAAATACGCGCTGGATGAAAACCAGCTGCGGGAATATTTCGAACTGGATCGCGTGCTGAACGACGGCGTCTTCTGGGCCGCCAGCAAATTGTTCGGCATTAAGTTGGTGCCGCGCGCCGACATTCCGGTTTATCACCCGGACGTGCGGGTATGGGAAATTTTCGACAATAACGGTGCCGGGCTGGCGCTGTTCTACGGGGATTTCTTCGCGCGCGAAAGCAAAGGCGGCGGCGCGTGGATGGGTAATTTTGTCGAGCAATCCACGCTGCTCGGCAATCTGCCGGTGATCTACAACGTCTGTAATTACCAAAAACCGGCGCACGGGCAGCCCGCGCTGATCGCCTGGGACGATGTCATCACGTTATTTCATGAGTTCGGCCATACCCTGCATGGTTTGTTTGCGCAGCAGCGCTTCGCCACGCTTTCCGGCACCAATACGCCGCGCGATTTCGTGGAATTCCCGTCGCAAATTAACGAACACTGGGCCAGTCATCCGGAGGTGTTCGCCAACTATGCGCGCCATTACCAGCATGGCGAACCGATGCCCGATGCGCTTAAACAAAGCCTGTTCCGCGCCGCGCAGTTTAATAAGGGTTATGACATGACCGAGTTGCTGGCGGCGGCGTTGCTGGATATGAACTGGCACACCCGCCAGGTTGATGAGCCGCTGGAGAGCGTGACGGACTTTGAGCGCCAGACGCTGGCGCGGGAAAAGGTGTTGATGGAAGCCGTTCCGCCGCGCTATCGCAGCAGCTATTTCGCGCATATCTTTGGCGGCGGCTATGCGGCAGGGTATTACGCCTACCTGTGGACCCAAATGCTGGCGGATGATGGTTATCAGTGGTTTATCGAACAGGGTGGATTAACCGCCGAAAACGGCCAGCGTTTCCGTGACGCCATTTTATCACGGGGTAACAGCTGTGATTTAGAAGCGCTATACCGGGACTGGCGCGGGCACAATCCCGAAACAGAACCCATGCTGAAAAACCGCGGGCTGTCGACGTTGAATTCCAGCGAATAAACACAGTGATAAAGCTACCTTTATCGGTAGCTTTTGCACTTCAGGCGGTCTGGATATCGAGACTATCCGGCGGATTCTGGTTGGCGGCAGGAGGAGCCTTAAGCCTGAGATCCACATCCAGACTGGCTTTCTTCATCTTCGGACGCACTCCTGGCCCGGTTATGGCCACCGGCACGCCCTGTTCAAGCCAGGCGGTATGGCGCGCTTTCTGCGCGGCGTTAAGAGGGCGTTCCGCCCAGACCAGAATATGGTCGTAGGGCTCGCGGCTGAGATCCGGCTGGGAAACCACACCCGCTAACACTTCCACCTGGAAGCCCTCTCCGGCATAGCGGATGGCTTCCAGCCATAACTCTACCGTATCGTTAAAATTGGTGCCTAAAATCAGCATCGACCCACCCGCACGTTTACGCATACTGCTCACTGCAAAGGTGGCGTATTCGATCAGGGCCGTATCCAGTCTCACGCGGCTGATTTCCAGTCCCGGTTGACGGCCTGCGGTAATCCACAGCCGGAACGGCCGGATAAACTCATCAATGAAGACGTGAGGTGGCACTTCGCGGGCGATCTTCCAGATAAAACCGCGCAGCTTGCTGAGATTACCCGCTTCGCACAGGGCATACAGTTGTTCCTGGTAAGCGAACCAGCCGGAATTCTTGCGGATCTCTTCGCCCATCATCAGTGCCTGAATGTTGCGCAGCGGCACGCCTTTGCCAATCCACTGCACAATGAGATTGACCTGGCTGATATGGGAAAAATCGTAATAGCGGTGACCCTTTTCATCTTTAAAAGCCCTGATAAGACCATAACGCTGCCACGAGCGTAAATTTTGTGTGGTCACTCCGCACTGAGAAGCGAGTATGTCTATCGAAAATCGGCCCATGTCAGGCTCCATGTGGCATGTTGAAGGGGAGAAAATTCCCTAAAAACATTTTGTCAGCAGGTTGTTAACAAAATGCGAATTAATGAGTATACGTTCTTTTCGAGTAAAGCGAGGTAAATATGCGTATTAAAGTGTTGTAGTCAGGCAGGTTTTGATTTTTGTTAAGCGCTCTTCACTCGAAACATACGAGTGATGACGCGATCAACCATTTTGATCGGGCAGTGAGAGGCTATCTACGCCAGAAATGATCAGCTTAAGTTTTATTAAGCTTTCAGGATTAAAAAGCCTAAAAAATAAACGCCAGAAAATTCCTCACAATTAAGAATATTTTTAAACTTGATGAAATGGATATAAAAAGGGCAAAAGAATATACTCTCGTTCTCAGCGTAAATTTCCTGAAAAGAGATTCAATCATTCGTCTGAAATGAATGGCTTAGCCATGTTGATTTTATAATTAATTGATTTTAATAAAGATATCTTCTGTAACATATTTCCCCGCTGTTTTGTCTGAAATTGACATTAAAAAATGAATTATTTGTCACAACAGTGCCTAAGCAAGCAGCGTAAAAATTACTTTTGAATGGCGGCCTTTCCGAAGGCTCGCTTAAGGTTCTCTATGTTTAAGCTTTCAGGTTTTAAAAACCAATTTTTGCAACCGAAATACTGGCTGACGTGGTTTGGACTCGGCTGTTTATGGCTGCTGGTTCAACTCCCGTTTCCCCTCATCCGGGCCATTGGTTTCAATGCAGGCAGATTATCGCGACCCTTTTTAAAGCGCCGCGAAGCCATTGC
The DNA here is from genome assembly GCF_009907385.1 of Atlantibacter hermannii. GTDB lineage: Bacteria > Pseudomonadota > Gammaproteobacteria > Enterobacterales > Enterobacteriaceae > Atlantibacter > Atlantibacter hermannii_A. The sequence goes on along the minus strand of NZ_JAAATR010000073.1, from coordinate 48,609 downwards.
CCGTAAAAATATTCAGCTCTGTTTTCCCAACAACACGCCCGCAGATACAGAACGTCTGGTGACGGAAAATTTTAAATCGTTAGGTATGGCCCTGCTGGAAACCGGCATGGCGTGGTTTTGGTCCGATCGTCGGGTGCGTAAATATTTTGATGTAGAAGGCATGGAAAATCTGCAGCGCGCCGCCGCACAGCAGCGTGGCGTGATGGTTGTCGGGGTACACTTTATGTCGCTGGAACTGGGCGGGCGAATCATGGGCATCTGTCAGCCGATGATGGCAACCTACCGGCCACATAACAATGCGATGATGGAATGGGTGCAGACCAAAGGGCGAATGCGGTCTAACAAGGCGATGATCGATCGTCGCAATCTGAAGGGTATGGTCAGTGCGCTGAGGAAAGGTGAGTCAGTCTGGTTTGCGCCAGACCAGGACTACGGCATCAAAGGCAGTAGCTTCGCACCGTTTTTTGCCGTGAAAAATGTTGCCACCACCAACGACACCTTTGTGCTGTCACGTTTATCGCGTTCGGCGTTGTTGACGGTCACCATGGTACGCAGGGCTGATAACAGCGGCTATCGTCTGTATATTTCGCCGGAAATCGAAAACTATCCCACCAACGAAGCTGAAGCGGCGGCGTTTACCAACCAGATTATTGAGCATGAAATCCTGCGTGCCCCGGAACAGTATCTCTGGGTGCATCGCCGCTTTAAAACACGTCCTGCCGGTGAAGTGTCGCTGTACGTATAGCGCGTTGCGCGCGAATAGCACAAAAGCGTTGTGGCTATTTTACCCGCCATATCTCGGTTTTACCGAGCAATGACTGCTATACATAGCGCACTGTCTATACGTAAGATACATCATATGAACTGGATTTATTATCGTGGCGATTGGTATCGGGTCACCATTGTCACGAAAGATAAAGAGTATCGCCTGACGCGCCCCGGCCAGCGCACCCACATCACCATGACGCGTCAGGGCCTTGAACGTGCGCTGCGCGACTACTACAGCCTGACCATGGCGCCGCTCAACCCGTACAGCTAAATGCTGCGCTGATCCTCCAGATAATCCAGCCCCTCGGCGCTGATGCGGGTTTCCGGCGAATTAATACGCCAGGCGCGCTGGGCAATATTGTAGTTCATGGTAATGTGAATAAACCCTTTCTCCTGTAGATACAGCAGATGCCCGTCGAGGGTCATTTCATCCCCCAGCGATGCCGCCAGATCGGCATAGTCCTCCGCAACCATGGGGAGCGGATACAGGTCTTCCAGCTTGTTCAGAATGGTCCGCAGATGACTTTTTGAAATTCGCATAGCGCATGTCCTTGCCGTGTGGAGTTATCTGATAACTATAGATAAGGCAACGATAAACGCCGTTGCCGGCCTGAAAAATTTTCATCCGTTAAAGGTTGCTCTGGCTTCGCTTCGCTGCGTATGCTGCCGGGTGACGTTAGGGGAGGGAAAATGGGCCTACTGATTAAGGCGGCGCTGGGCGCGCTGATTGTGGTATTGATTGCGATCCTGTCGCGGACGAAAAATTATTATATCGCCGGGCTTATTCCGTTATTCCCCACCTTCGCGCTGATTGCACACTATATTGTAGCCACCGAACGCGGTGTCGAAGCATTACGCACCACCATTATTTTCGGCATGTGGTCGATTATTCCTTATTTTATCTATCTTGCCTCGCTGTGGTATTTCACCGGCATGATGCGGGTGCCGTTCGCGCTCGTTGCGGCGGTCGGCTGCTGGAGTCTCAGCGCCTGGTTGCTGATCCTGTGCTGGACGCGTTTTCACTGATTTTCACGCGCTTCGTTTACTCGCCGTTGAACCATCGACTGATAAGTTCAAAGGGTATTCCGGCGTTCTCTCTGCCATTGAGAACTGCGCGCAGACTACGAATTTCAAAGAACTATCCATGCAAGCATTTAACCGTCAGGGCTCTGGCGGTTTTTTTTTGCCTGTCCAAACCATAAAAATCAAAAGGCCCCCCGGTGTGCGTACCAACGAGGGGCCTTTCTCTGGAAGGGACTATCTCCGTTCATTAGTCATCCCATTTGTGGCTGAAATAGGCGGCAAGAAAACCGGAAAAAAGAATAATACCCAGTACTGCCATAAAAACATTCATATTGCCAAGCATGGTGGACCTCCATTTATTTGCTGATAAAACCTCACTTTGTTTAAAAAAAGAACCTCAACCGAGTGCAGAGAGAATACCGCACCCAACCTAAACAAAAGCAGAACTGTGTGAAGATAACGCGACGATCAGGTAAAACTTTTACGATAAGCTGCAGGCGAAACGGAAAAGTGTTGCTGAAAGTGATAGCGCAGCGTGCTGGCGCTGCCGAACCCGACCTGCGCGGCGATGTGGTCCAGCGACAGCCGGGTTTTTTCCAGCATCGTTCTGGCGCGCACCAGCCTTTCATTAAGCAGCCAACGCGCAGGCGTGGTGCCGGTGGCGTCCTGGAAACGGCGCAGGAAGGTGCGTGGGCTCATGCCGGCACGGCTGGCCAGCGACGCCACGGTATGGCTTTCCGCCAGTTGCTGGTGCAGATAATCAAACAGTAATCCCAGCCGCTTGCTCTCCCGCGCGACCGGCACGGGACGGACGACACTTTGCGACTGCGCGCCGTCGCGGTGGGGTTGCACCACCAAACGCCGCGCCACGCTGTTCGCCGTTTCCTGGCCGAAATCACGCCGCACCAGGTGCAGGCATAAATCGATGCCAGCCGCGCTGCCTGCGGAGGTCAGGACATTGCCTTCATCGACGTACAGCACATCGGGGACCACATCAATTGCCGGATAGCGCTGCTGGAGCGCGTCAAGATAGCGCCAGTGGGTGGTTGCCTGGCGGCCATCCAGTAACCCGGCAGCCGCCAGCACAAACACGCCGGAGCAAATCGACATCATTCGACAACCCCGCTCATGCGCGGCGCGTAGCTGTGCGCACAACGCCTCGGGAACCGGTTCATCCACGCCGCGCCAGCCCGGCACCATCACCGTACCAGCCTCGGCGATTAACGATAAATCGCCATCCGCCACCAACCGAACGCCGCCCGTGGCGCGCAGTTCGCCGTCATCGACGGACGCAACGGCGAAGCGATACCAGTTTTCCCCAAGCTCCGGACGCGGCAGGCCAAAAACTTCTACCGCGACGCCGAATTCAAAGGTACATAAACCGTCATAAGCCAGCGCAACCACCAGCGGACGGGAGAGGGAGGGTTTCATCATGTCATGATCCTGGCGATTTCTGTCACGTCTGAGCGCAGCCATCTGGCGGGGTGAACGTTAGAGTATTGTTAACACAAAACAGGAGTCACACCAATGAGCTATGTTACTGAATTTCCGCCCGCCCAGCCGCAACAGGTGGTTGCCCACTATCAACAGCGTTTAGCCTTCGAGACCGACTGCGCCGATGTTTACGCCGCCATTCGCGACGGCCAGCAGGATTTTGTTTTATTGCATGTGGTGGGAAACGAAACGACCTTTCATCGCCGCCATGTGCCGGGCGCGATCTTTTTACCCCACCGGGACATGACGCCCGCGAGGATGGATGAATGGCCGCAGGACACGCTGTTTGTGGTGTATTGCGCCGGGCCGCACTGCAATGGGGCGGATCGGGCGGCGTTAAAACTCGCCGGAATGGGGCGCTATGTGAAGGTCATGCCTGGCGGCATCACCGGATGGGCGGATGAAGCATTGCCGTTCGCTTAACTGACGCTGCGCCGCTCTAACCGGCGATACAGCGTGCTGCGCGAAATCCCCAACTGGCGGGCGGCCTGGGCCATATTGCCGTTGGCTTCACGCAGCGCCGCCAGTTCATCCGGCGGCGGCGGGACGGCGGTGAGCGCGGGCGCAGCCCGTAATCCAGGGCATACCACGCCTTCCGGCAGGGTATCTTCTTCAATGACATCGCCGTCATCATACAGCGCCAGCAGCACTTTCAGGAAACTCAGCAGCTGGCGGACGTTGCCCGGCCAGGGCAGGCGGGAAAGGGTGTGGAGCAGGTTATCCGATAAGGCGATTTGCCGCTTGACGCCACCCAACTGCTCCCAGAGCGTAAGGATAAACGCGGCAAGATCGGGCTTCTCACGCAGCGGCGGCAGCCGCAGCTGAAACTCCTGGATTCGGTACAGCAAATCTTCACGAAAGCTGCCTTGCTCCACGCACTGTTGCAGATCGCGGTGGGTTGCGCATACCAGCGCGAAATTAACATTATGGCGGCCATTGCCGCCCAGCGGCGTGACGCATTTTTCCTGTAGCACCCGCAGCAGGCGGGTTTGCATCGCCAGCGGCATATCCCCGATCTCATCGAGAAACAGCACGCCGTTATTGGCTTCACGCAGTTTGCCTTCGTAGCCCTTGGGGTTCGCGCCGGTAAACGCGCCGGGCACATAACCAAACAGCTCGGACTCGATCAGGTTTTCCGGCACGGCGGCGCAGTTAATGGCGACGAACGGCCCGCTGCGCCAGTGGCTTTGCTGATGCAGGGCGCGGCACAGATGCTCTTTGCCGCTGCCGGTTTCTCCGGTGATGCACAGCGCAATGCCCGCATTCAGCAGCCGCAACGCCTGCGGGTGGACCGGCGCCTGCATCGGCGGCACGGTGACGCGTGCGTTGTGATGGGTTTGCTGGCGCGCCAGGTAGCGGCGCTGGTTTAATGCGTCTACTGGCGCGGCGTGCCGGTCGGGCCGGTGGGTAAATAACGAACGCCATGCCACGCTGCCGATACTGGCCGGGGTCAGGTTAAACTCCTGCATCGCCCGCCGGTTGGCGCCGAGTAACACCTCATCGCCAAACACCATAATCATCTCGTTTTCCGGATCGTGCTCCGCATGCAAACGCAGCAGCCAACGGTCTTTGTTGAGCATATTGCAGGCCCAGTCGTGCTCGATATTCGCCACGGCGCGGCGGATAAGCATAACGGCGTCACGGCCGGGATGCGTCGCCGGGGTCGATAAATCCAGCACGCCGGCGATTTTTCCGTCAGGGCCGTAAACCGGCGTGGCGGCGCAGTACAGGCCGGCGTTGTGATTGAGGAAATGCTGTTCGCCCGCCACTTCGCAGAAATCACCGATGGCCAGCGCGGTGCCAATGGCGTTAGTGCCGCGCGCCTGTTCGCCCCATAAACTGCCGGGCAACAGGGCGAAGCGCTGGGCTTTGTGCAGGAAATCCTGATTGCCGAGGGTGTCCAGCACCAGACCTTGCGCATCGGACATCACAATAATCGACGGGCTGTTTTTGAGGGATGGCAGCAGGGTGCTGAGCTGCGGTTGCACCAGGCGAGATATCCACGGGTTTTGCTCACGAGCATTTTTCAGATCGGCAAGTGGAAGCACCGGGGCCGCTTCGTCGTCCCGCCGCAGGCCCAGACGCTCGGAACGCTGCCAGGACTCGCTAACCAGACCGGGGAGCACCAGGCGAGTGGCGCTGACGTTGACATGATGTGATCCGATTCTGCGTGGCATTATCCTCTCCGTGTCGTGAGTGTTGCATATATGTAGCATCAAAGTGTCGCATCTGTTGCGATGCGCGACACAATTCCGCGACAGGGGGAAACACTGTGCGACATCGGTGGTTTTAATATATTGAATTTAAAGCAATAAATATTTTAAACGCGGCGGCGTAAAAACTGGCATAAGAACTGCTTATGAACATGGGCCTTACCCTACACCATCATAATCAGAGGACATTACAATGAAATATGCCCATCCTGACCAGCCAGGCGCAAAAGTCACTTTCCGTGAGCGTTACGGCAACTATATTGGCGGTAAATTTGTTGAGCCGGTTGCAGGCAACTATTTTTCTGATACCACGCCGGTAACGGGCAAAGTGGTGGCGGAATTCCCGCGCTCCGACGCGCAGGACATTGAGCGGGCGCTTGACGCCGCCCATGCCGCCGCAGAGGCGTGGGGTAAAACCAGCGTTCAGGCGCGTTCGAACGTGCTGCTGGCGATCGCCGACCGTATTGAAGAGAACCTGGAAAAACTGGCCCTGACCGAAAGCTGGGATAACGGCAAACCGATTCGCGAAACCTTAGGCGCGGACCTGCCGCTGGCGGTGGATCATTTCCGCTATTTCGCAGGCTGTATTCGCGCCCAGGAAGGCACCGCGGCGGAAATCGACAACACCACCGTGGCGTATCACATCTACGAACCGCTGGGCGTGGTCGGCCAGATTATTCCGTGGAACTTCCCGATCCTGATGGCGGCCTGGAAACTGGCCCCGGCGCTGGCGGCAGGCAACTGCGTGGTACTGAAACCGGCTGAACAGACGCCGCTGAGCATCTGCGTACTGATGGAAACCATTGGCGATCTGCTGCCGGAAGGGGTGGTCAACGTGGTGCACGGTTTTGGTGAGGAAGCGGGCGAAGCGCTGGCGCGCAGTAAACGCATCGAGAAAATCGCCTTTACCGGCTCGACGCCGATTGGCCGCCATATTCTTTCCTGCGCCGCCGAAAACATCATCCCGAGCACCGTCGAACTGGGCGGCAAATCGCCAAACATCTACTTTGAAGACGTGATGAACGGCGACCAGGATTTCATCGATAAAGCGGTAGAAGGGGTGGTGCTGGGCTTCTTTAACCAGGGTGAAGTCTGTACCTGCCCGTCACGCGCGCTGATTCAGGAATCAATCTACCCGCAGTTTATCGAAAAAGTGCTCGCCAAAATGGAAACCATCCGCAAAGGCGACCCGTTTGATACCGACACCATGATTGGCGCGCAGGCATCGGAAGAGCAGTACGACAAGATCCTGTCCTGGATCTCGATTGCCCGTGAAGAAGGCGGTGAAATCCTGACCGGCGGTGAGCGCGTCGGGCACGGCGACGCGCTGGAGACCGGATATTACATCCAGCCGACGCTGATCAAAGGCAACAACCAGATGCGCAGCTTCCAGGAAGAGATCTTCGGGCCGGTGATCGGCATCACCACCTTTAAGGATGAAGCGGAAGCCATCGCGCTGGCGAACGATACCCAGTATGGCCTCGGCGCAGGCGTGTGGACCCGTGACATCAACCGCGCATGGCGTATGGGGCGGGCGATTAAGGCGGGCCGCGTCTGGACCAACTGCTACCACCTGTACCCGGCGCATGCGGCGTTTGGCGGCTACAAAAACTCCGGTATTGGCCGTGAAACCCACAAAATGGCGCTCAATAATTACCAGCAGGTGAAGAACATCCTGGTGAGTTTTGATAATAAGCCGATGGGGTTGTACTAACCGAACACGTGCGCAGGTTCGCCTGCGCACTTATATTTTGAAAGGCCCGTCCTGCACCGAATCGCGCGCCAGTAGCTGCGAAGAAAACAGACTTTTGGTCGACAGATAACCGCCGTCCAGCATCGACATCAGCCGCTCAATCACTTCATTGATCATCTCGCTGACCGGATCTTTGATGCTCGACAGCGCAGGCTGCAAGAACGGCGCGGTGGCAATGTTATCGAAGCCGATAATCGAGACATCCCCCGGCACCGTCAGCCCGGCAGCGTTAAGGGTTTTCATTGCGCCAATCGCCATATCATCGTTACTGACCACCAGCCCGCTGAAAGGTAACCCTGCGCCCAGCAATGTCTCCGCCGCTTCCGCGCCGCTGGCCGGGGACCATTTGCCATAGGCGATGAGCGCCTCGCGCACCGGCAGCCCGCTGGCGGTCAGCGCCGCTTTATAACCCGCCAGACGGTCAATTGCCGTCGGGGAGTCCATCGAGCCGGTAATAAATGCGATATCACGATGCCCGCGATCAATCAGATGCGTCGTCGCCATAAAACTCGCGCCGTGGTGGTCGCAGCAGATGCAGTGGCTGTGATGCTTACGCAGCTTACGGTTCATCACCATAATCGGCTGCTTGTGCTTTTCAACGATGGCGTCCATCTCGTCAACGTTGAGGAAACGCGGGTAGATGATGATGGCGTCGCAACGCAGGTCGAGCAGGAAATCAATGGCGGCTTTTTCTTCTTCGGCGCTGTGCTTACCATCCACCAGAATCAGTTGCCGCCCGTTGGCTTCGAGCCTTTTCGCCGCCTGGGAGAGCAGTTCGCTAAAGTAGCTGCCGGTATACAGGGTGTTGGTCACTACCAGGCCGATGCATTGCGATTTACTGGTCGCCAGATTGCGCGCCAGCAGGTTAGGGCGATAGCCGGTTTCTTCAATCGCTTTGTATACCCGCTCTTTGGTCTCTTCGCTGGTATAGCCCTTGCCGGAGAGTACCCGCGACACCGTCGCCTTTGATACACCCGCTTTTTTTGCCACTTCCTGCATTGTCGACATGAATCGTTCCCGGACGGTAAGTACGCCCGTCATTCTACACAGTTTTCACCGGATGGCAGCGGCAGTTTTCGCGGATGAAGGGTAACGGTGAGGGGCTTTTGGCGATCTGAATCACAGATTCAACATCGTTTTTAATTTTGTGTTGAAAACAATACCTGATTTAACCACCCTTATGTGGAACCGGTTACCTATGCTGTTTCACCGAAAACGGCTTTTCATGAAGTTACTATCTAACCCTATGAAAGTAATGGCCTTACCCGGATAAACGCGCTGATTTTGTCGGCCAACAAGCACGGCGATAAAAAACGGCAGGGCATTACGCGAGAATCAGTCATGTCAAAAAATTATGCAGCAGTATCCCGCTCGATAGTGGATGCCATTGGCGGTGCGGACAACATCGCGTCGGTGACGCACTGCATGACCCGTCTGCGCTTCGTGCTGAAAGACAATAGCGCGGCGGACATCGCGAAACTGAAAAGCATCAGCGGCGTGATGGGGGTCGTGAATAACGATACCCAGTGCCAGGTGATCATCGGCAACACCGTGTCTCAGGCCTACGCCGACGTGCTGAAACTGCTGCCGGAAGGCGCAGTGGCGCACAAACCACTGCCGCGGAAAAATAAACTTACCCTGCGGCGCATCGGCGCGGGCATTCTCGATGCGCTGATCGGGACCATGTCGCCGTTAATCCCGGCGATTATCGGCGGCTCAATGCTGAAACTGCTGGCGATGATCCTCGACATGACCGGCGTGTTCGAAAAGGGCTCGTCAACGCTGATTATTCTTAACACCATCGGCGACGGCGCGTTCTTCTTCCTGCCGATCATGGTGGCGGCTTCGGCGGCACTGAAATTCAAAACCAACATGTCGCTGGCGATTGCTATCGCGGGCGTGCTGGTACACCCGAACTTTATCGACTTAATGGCGAAAGCCGCCCAGGGCCAGCATATTGAATTTATGGGCCTGACGGTCACGGCGGTGAAATACACCTACACCGTGATCCCGGCGCTGTGCATGACCTGGATCCTGTCGTACATCGAACGCTGGGTAGACAGGATCACCCCGGCGGTCACCAAAAACTTCCTTAAACCGATGCTGATTGTGCTGATCGCCGCGCCGATCGCAATCATGTTTATCGGCCCGGTGGGCATCTGGATCGGCAGCGGGATTTCTAAACTGGTGTACACCATTCACAGCCACCTGGGCTGGCTGTCGGTGGCGATTATGGGCGCTATCTGGCCGCTGCTGGTGATGACCGGGATGCACCGCGTGTTTACCCCCACCATTATTCAGACCATCGCCGAAACCGGCAAAGAGGGCATGGTCATGCCGTCGGAAATCGGTGCCAATCTGTCGCTGGGCGGCTCGTCGCTGGCGGTGGCCTGGCGTACCAAAAACCCGGAACTGCGCCAGACGGCGCTGGCTGCGGCGGCGTCCGCTATCGTCGCCGGGATCTCCGAACCGGCGCTGTACGGCGTGGCGCTGCGTCTCAAGCGTCCGTTGATCGCCTGCCTGATCACCGGTTTTATCTGCGGCGCGGTGGCGGGTATCGGCGGGCTGGCCAGCCACTCAATGGCGTCGCCAGGGCTGTTCACCAGCGTCCAGTTCTTTGACCCGACGAATCCCATGAGCATTGCATGGGTAGTCGGCGTGATGATCCTGTCGGTGGTGATCTCGTTCTTCGTGACGCTGCTGCTGGGCTTCGAAGATATCCCGGTTGAAAAGTCGGCGGACGCTGAGCAACCCGCGTCTGCCAATCCACAGATTGAACCGGCAGTAAAAGTTAATTAATTCAGGGAGTCGTGCTTAATGGCAGTTTCACAGTTTCCGGACGGTTTTTTATGGGGCGGCGCACTGGCCGCCAACCAGGCGGAAGGCGCTTACCTTGAAGGCGGTAAAGGGCTGACCACCGTGGATATGATCCCCCACGGCAGTCAGCGGATGGCGGTAAAACTCGGCCTCGAACCGCGCTTTTCCCTGCGCGACGATGAGTTTTACCCCAGCCACCAGGCGATCGATTTCTATCATCGCTATAAAGAAGATATCGCCCTGATGGCGGAAATGGGCTTTACGGTGTTTCGCACCTCCATTGCCTGGAGCCGGATTTATCCGCAGGGCGACGAACTGACGCCCAACGCCGAGGGCATTGCGTTTTACCGCGACCTGTTCGCCGAGTGCAAAAAGTACGGTATTGAGCCGCTGGTGACGCTGTGCCATTTTGACGTGCCGATGCATCTGGTGCGCGAATATGGCTCGTGGCGCAACCGCAAAATGATTGAATTCTTTACCCGCTACGCGCGCACCTGTTTTGAAGCGTTTGACGGGCTGGTCAAGTACTGGCTGACCTTTAATGAGATTAATATTCTGCTGCACAGCCCGTTTTCCGGAGCCGGGCTGGTGTTCGACGAAAGCGACAACAAAGAGCAGGTGAAGTATCAGGCGGCGCACCACGAGCTGGTGGCCAGCGCGCTGGCCACCCAAATCGCCCATGAAGTGAACCCGGCAAACCAGGTCGGCTGTATGCTGGCGGGGGGGAATTTCTATCCGTGGTCCTGCAAGCCGGAAGACGTGTGGGCGGCGCTGGAGAAAGATCGCGAAAACCTGTTCTTTATCGACGTACAGGCGCGCGGCGCGTACCCGTCCTATGCGGCGCGGATGTTCAGAGAGAAGGGCATCAGCATTGTCAGCGAGCCGGGTGATCATGAGATCCTCAAAAACACCGTGGATTTTGTGTCGTTCAGCTATTACGCCTCGCGCTGCGCCTCTGCCGATATGAACGACGGCAACAGCAGCGCCGCCAACGTGGTGAAGTCCCTGAAGAACCCGCATATTCAGGCCAGTGAATGGGGCTGGGGTATCGATCCGCTGGGGCTGCGCATTACCATGAACATGATGTACGACCGTTACCAGAAGCCGCTGTTCCTGGTGGAAAACGGTCTGGGCGCGAACGACGCGTTCAACGAGCAGGGCGAAATTGAGGACGATTACCGCATCAGCTACCTGCGAGAGCACATCAAAGCCATGGGGGAAGCCATTCAGGACGGGATTCCCGTTATCGGCTATACCACCTGGGGCTGCATCGATCTGGTGTCGGCGTCCACCGGGGAGATGAGCAAACGCTACGGTTTTGTCTATGTCGATCGCGACGACAACGGCGCAGGCACCCTGGCGCGCACCCGCAAAAAATCGTTTTACTGGTATACGAAAGTCATATCCAGCAACGGCGCTGATTTGGATTAACGCCGCCAACCGGGAATGCGCCTGGCGCGTTCCCGGTTAACGTTTACCTTCCGATACCGCACGGTTTCCGTGGCCTGATTTCCCCCGCGCGCCCTCGCACCCTTTCCAGGCATTTTTCACGATTTATCAACATTTCCTATGAAACTGTGCGTTGCCTCGCAGCACCAGGCTTTTTGCTGGTCGTTTTGCGACCATGATCACTTGACCAGTCAGGTGGACAAGTTCTAAGTTGAATACACCAACTCACTGATAACAGGGCGTATCGTATGGGGTTTATTCGCACACTCACCGGTGACATCGCACCGCAGCAGCTCGGGGTGACTTACAGTCACGATCATCTTTACTGCATTCCGCCGTACTGGCAGGAGCGCAATGAAGAGGACCTGCTGCTCGACGATAAAGCCGCTTCCGAGCGCGAACTGGCAGACTTCCGCGCCGCAGGCGGGCAGTCGATTTATGACGCCACCGCGCCGGACTATGGCCGCCACGTTGACGTCGTGGCGGAGATAGCCAGCCGTCAGCAGGTGCAAATCATCGCCACCGCCGGGTTTAACAAAGGCTTCCTGTGGAGCTCGACACGCCCGGGCACCGATCAGACCTTCGCCGACTGGATTGCCAACACCACCCTCGATGCGCTGGTTGAACACGTCAGCCGGGAAGTCACCGACGGCATCGACGGCACTTCGTACCGCGCGGGAATGGTGAAGTGCGGCACCGGCTATAACGCCATTTCGCCGCTGGAGCGTAAAACCATGGAAGTGGTGGTGCGCGCCCAGCAGGCAACCAACGCGCCGATGCACAGCCATACGGAAATGGGCACCATGGCCCTGGAGCAGGCCGCGATTTTTAAACAACTGGGCCTTGATTTGTCCCGCATCTGCTTTGCGCATATGGATCGCAATCCCGATCCGTGGCTACACCGTCAACTTGCCAACACCGGGGCATACATCTCGTTTGACGGTATCAGCCGGATCAAATATTTCCCCGAGCACGTCCGCACCGACGCCATTCTGGCGCTGTGCAAAAAGGGATATCAAAAACAGATCCTGATCGGCGGCGATTTCGCCCGCAAAAGCATGAGCGCCCATTATGGAAAAGGCGGGCTGGGGTTGAAGTTTATCCTGGCGGACTGGCGCCCACGGTTTCTTGAAGAAGCGCGGGAAGCGGGTTTTGACGGCGAAGCGCTGCTGCATGATTTCTTCGTCGAAAACCCGGCACGCTACTTCAGCTTCGGTTAAGGCAGCCTATGAAACTGCATCAACTTAACGAGCAGCAGGCGAAAGCGGCCCTCCCCAGGGCCAGAATCGCGCTGCTGCCGCTGGGGGCAGTGGAGCCGCACGGCGATCACCTGCCGCTGGATACCGATAACCTGTTAGCCGAACGCTTTTGCGAACGGCTGGACAGCGCGCTGGGCGAGGATGCCATCACCCTGCCGGTGATCGCCTACAGCCAGGTGTGGTCGCTGCGCGGTCATGCCGGGGCGATTGATATCGGCAACGCGCTACTGGGGGATCTGCTGGTCAGCCTGGCGCGCAATATGGCGGGCTACGGCATTACCACCACGGCGGTGATCAACGCCCATTACGGCAATTTCGACGCCATCAAAGCGGCGGCCCGCCAGCTTCGCGAGGAGGGCATCACGCTGCTGAGTTACAGCTGGGCGGGGATGGACGGCTGTGTGGCGAAGCTGCGCGAATCGGCGGTGGCCTATCCTGGCTATATGCATGCCGATGAAATTGAAACGTCATTGATGCTGGCGCTCGCGCCGGAGGCGGTGGATATGTCCCGGGCGCGCGAGCATTACCCCGCGTTCCCGGAGGATTTCCGCTACCGCCCCGAGCCCTGGACCGCGTTTTCCGATTACTCGGTGCTCGGCGATCCGCGTTGCGCCAGCGTGGAAAAAGGCGAAGCCTTTGTTCAACAGGCGCTGGAAACCACGTTAGCGTCCATTAAACGCATTATCAGGGAGGCGCAATGATCAGCCCGAACGCAATCCATCTGGATTACCCGGCCACGTCTGCCGACGAGGCGATTCGCAAATCCGGCGACGCGCTGTGCGCCGCCGGGGCCTGTAGCGAGCAATACACCCAGGCGATGATCGACAGCTATCACCAGTTCGGCCCCTATTTTGTGATCGCGCCGGGCCTGGCGATGCCCCACGCGCGGCCAGAGAACGGGGCGATTGCCCCGCAAATCAGCCTGGTGCGGCTACGCGAACCGGTGGAGTTTGGCCACGCGGAAAACGACCCGGTGCAGCTGGTGCTGGGGCTGTCCGCCACCAACAGCGATCAGCATATTCAGTTGATTCAAAAAATTGTCACCCTGCTGGGTGATGAGGAAAACCTGCAAACCTTAATGAATTCCCATGATGCGCAGCAGATTTACCGTCTGATGATCGATGCGGAATAAACCACTACGTCCGTCTGGAGAAATAACAATGAAAATACTCACTGTCTGCGGTTTGGGAATGGGGTCGAGCTTAATTTTACGCATGAACGTGGAAACGGTGCTGAAAAAGCACGGCGTGGAGGCCAACGTCGAGCATATGGACGTGTCCGCCGCCGCGTCGGCGAATGCCGATCTGGTGATCACGAACGCCGAGCTGGTGGGCAATTTGCAGCATCTTTCCTGCCCGGTGGTGGTGGTGAACAACTACATCGACACCAACGAAATCACCCAGGCGCTGGTCAACGCAGGCATTCTTACTCAGGGGTAAGACCATGAACGAATTTATCGGCGTACTGCGTTGGATCACCGTCAATATCTTCGGCGAAGCGTCCATCCTGATTGGCCTGATCGTGCTGCTCGGGCTGGTGCTGCAAAACAAACCGCTGGCGGATATTGTCTCCGGCACCCTGAAGGGGATTTTAGGCTTTTTGATCATCGGTGCCGGGGCGGGAATTATTGTCTCTGCGCTGCTGATCTTCCAGCCCATCTGGACCGAAGTGTTCGGCTTAAGCTCCATGAACCTGACCAATATTATCGGCCAGGTGAAGTTCAGCGAGCGCTACGGCAGCAGCGTCACCATCGCCATCGCGGGCGGGTTCGCCTTCAACCTGCTGCTGGCGCGCCTGACACGCTTTAAATACATCTACCTGACCGGGCACATGATGTTCTGGACCACCATGATCTTCGCGGGCGTGATGGTGAACAGCAACCCGGCGATCTCGGGCTGGCAACTGACGCTGATGCTCACCGTGATCATGGGCCTGTACTGGACGCTGCAACCGGCGCTGGTACAGCCGTGGGTGCGCAAAATCACCGGCAACGACAACATTGCGCTCGGCCATACCTCGGCGTCGGTGGCGCTGCTGGGGGCGATATTCGGCAAACTGTTTTCCCGCAACAGCATCAGCTCGGAAGACATCCAGGTGCCGAAAAAGCTCGGCTTCCTGCGTGATTCCAACGTGGTGACCGCGCTGACCATGACGCTGCTGTTTTTTATCGGCACCTTTATTCTGCAAATCAAAGGCACCCCGAAAGCGGCGGAGATCCTGGCGCAGTCCGGCGATTTGAGCTTCTACATCTATGCCCTGAAGCAGTCGCTGATGTTTACCGGCGGGATTGCGGTGGTGCTGCTCGGCGTGCGGATGTTTATCGGCGAAATGGTGCCGGCGTTTAACGGCATCGGCTCGCGGCTGGTTCCCGGCGCGCGTCCTGCGCTGGACTGCCCGATCCTGTTTAACTTCGCGCCGAACGCGGTGGTGCTGGGCTTTGTGGGCGCGTTTGTCGGCTCGCTGCTGTGGCTCACGCTGATTGGTCATTACACCGGTTACGTGTTTATCCCCAGCATGATCGTGATTTTCTTCCATGCGGGCACCGCCGGCGTATTCGGCAACGTCACGGGCGGCTATAAGGGCGCGCTGCTGGCAGGCTTTATCACCTCGACGGTGGTGGCCTGGGGGCAATACTTCTGCGTCAGCTACTTCATTAATAACACCGTGCCGGATACCGCGCTGTGGGCCGGGGACAGCGATATGTTCGTGCTGTCGCCGCTGATTAGCGCCTTAACCCGTCTGCTGACGTTCTGAGGGAGATAACCATGAGTCACGCAGTGAACGCGTATTTTGCGCAGATCCAGCAAAAGCTGGCGCAGCTGGCGGCGCAGCAGGAGACGCTCGACCGCGCCGCCCGGGCGATGTTCGACACGGTGCTGAAAGGCCGCAACCTGTTTGTGTTTGGCGCCAGCCACGCCGGGATCCTGGCAGAGGAGATGAGTTATCGCGCTGGCGGCCTGGCTATCGTCAATCCGCTGTTTTCCCCGGCGCTGATGCTCAACGTGCGCCCGCTGACGCTCACCAGCGCAGTAGAAAATGTCGAAGGGCTGGGGAAAGTGATGGTGGAAAGCTCCCCGCTGGAAGCGGGGGACACGCTGATTATCCATTCAGTTTCCGGGCGCAACGCCATCACCCTCGACGTGGCGCTGGCAGCCAAAGCCTGCGGCGCGACGGTGATCGCCATTACCAGCATGGAAACGGCGAAGCGCGTCACCTCGCGCCACTCCAGCGGCAAACTGCTGGCCGAAGCGGCGGACATCACGCTGGACAACCAGTGCGACTACGGCGATGCGGCGGTCAGCCTGCCGGGCCTGGCGCAGAAAGCCGCGCCGCTGTCGACCATCATGGGAGCGACGATCGCCAACAGCCTGGTGCTGCGCGTGTGCGAGCTGATGCAGGAGAACGGCGTGGAGCCGCCGATCCTTGCCAGCGCAAACATAGACGGCAATCAGCAGATAAATCGGGATATAATGGACGCTTACCGGAGCCGAATCTTCTACCTCTGAGTGGAGCAACCGTATGTTCGAGTCTGATGGACTCCCGCTTTACCTCAAAATCAAAAACATCATTTTGCAGCGTATTCTGTCGTGTACCTATACCGACAGGCTGCCCGGCGAGTTGATCCTGGCCGATGAGTTTAATGTGGCGCGCGGCACCATTAAACAGGCGATCGATTCACTGGTTAGCGGCGGGATGGTGTATCGCGAGCAGGGGAAGGGCACGTTCATCAACCGCGACGCGCTGCTTAAGCACTATACCGATTTACCGGATGTGCTGGTGGCCTTCGGCGCGCCTCAGCCGATCCGGGCTGAGGTGGTTTCCCTGCTGGCGACCATGGCGGACCATGATGTCGCCCGGCAGATGGGGCTGGAAGTCGGCAGCCAGCTGATGCGGCTGGAGCGGCGCATGCAGCAGGGCGACCGCATCGTTGGGCATTCCCTGAGCTGGTTAAACGGCCGCTTTTATAACGATCTCAGCCATATTGATGACGAAAGCACGCTCTATTCCCAACTGCGTGAAGCCTTTGGCTATTCGCCGACCCACGCGAAGGAAAGTTTTGCGCCGGTGGTCTGCGACCCTCGCCTGGCGCGCCTGCTGGACTGTGAGCCGGGTGAGCCGCTGTTCAAAATCGAGCGTATTGCCCGCAATCCTGATGATGTGGTGCTGGAGTACAGCATTACCTACGTTAAAAACGCCACGCTGTCGCTGGAGATCGCCGCTAACCAGAATGCGGCGGACGCGCACTGGAACTGTAAAATCGTTGCCCGCTAAGCGCGCCGTCGGGTGCGATCCTTTGGTTGCACACGAACACAAACGGACACGGGTCAGGGGGTGACTTGTTAACATTCAGCACAAAATTCTGATGAAGTTAATAAGTATTCTCATTCCATTCCGAAAAATACCCCTTGATTTCCGTTAATCCGCTATTTGCTGCGTTTCATCAAACTACCTGTCGGATAGCTCTCCAAAAATACACACTTTCTCAATGCCTATGAAGAGAGTGATGTCATGCCAATCATGGAAGACGAAAGCGGAATAACGACCGTTAGCCGTCGTCGCTTTATCCAGGCCAGCGCCGCACTGGCCGCCGTACCCCTGGTGGTGCCGCAGTTTGTTTCTGCCGCAACCGAATCGCCAGCCCCCACTGCATCACCCGCTGCTGCGCAGGACACCGGGCGCGTGGTGCCCACCTGTAGCACTTTCGACTGCGGCGGCAAATGCGATATACGCGCCCACGTCGACCAGGGCATCGTCACGCGCATCACCACGCTGCCGGACGCTGAACTGGACGAGGCGATGCCGATCATGCGCGCCTGTATTCGCGGGCGCGGCTACCGTAAATTCGTCTATCATCCGGACCGTCTGAAATACCCGATGAAGCGCGTCGGCAAGCGCGGCGAAGGGAAATTTGAAAAAATCAGCTGGGATGAAGCCACTACGCTCATCGCCGACAATCTCAAGCGGATCACCGCCAAATATGGCCCGGCCTCACGCTACGTGCATGTCGGGACCGCCGTCAGCGGCGGCACCTTCTCCGGGGATAAAATGGTGCGCCGCCTGCTGAACCTGACTGGCGGCTATCTTGAGTACTATCACTCCGTGAGCATGGGCAACACCGCCGCCGCCACGCCGTACACCTACGGCACGCCCGCCACCGGCAGCTCGCTGGATACCCTGCTGGAAACCCCGCTGGTGATTTTGTGGGGCCACAACACCAACGAAACCATCTTTGGGCACGCCAATCACTACTTCCAGCAAATGAAACGCAACGGCACGCGCTTTATCGTGATCGATCCGCGTTATTCCGATACTGTCGCGTCGCTGGCGGATCAGTGGATCCCGCTGCTGCCCACCACCGATAACGCGCTGATGGACGCGATGATGTACGTCATCATCACCGAGAATCTGCACGATAAAGACTTAATCGCCCGCTACACCCTCGGTTTTGACGAAGCCAGCATGCCGGAAGGCGTCCCGGCCAATGAATCGCTGGTGGCTTACCTGACCGGCGCGAAAGATGGCGTGGCGAAAACCCCGGAGTGGGCGGAGCCGATCACTAAAGTCCCGGCCAATACCATTCGCCAACTGGCGCGGGAGTATGCCACCGCCAAACCGGCGGCGCTGATCCAGGGGTGGGGGCCGCAGCGCCATATCTGCGGCGAGCGCACCGCGCGCGGCTCTACGCTGCTGGCTACGATCACCGGCAACGTCGGTAAAAAAGGCAGCTGGGCGGCAGGTTACGGCGGTATCGGCAACCGCAAATTTATGAGCGAGCCGGAAAGCATCGAAAACCCGATCGCGGCGAAAATTTCGGTGATGAACTGGATGCAGGCGGCGGAAGACGCCAGCAAAGTCACGCCGGAGCAGGGGCTGAAAGGGGCTGACAAACTCGACAGCAATATCCGCATTCTGTTTACCCTGGCGGGTAACTATCTGGCGAACCAGAACCCGGACATCAATAAGGCGGCGAAGCTGCTGGAAGATGAATCAAAAATCGAGTTTATCGTCGCCAGCGATCTGTACCTGACGCCCAGCGCCAGATATGCCGATCTGCTGCTGCCGGAAACCAGCTTTATGGAGCGCTGGAACATCGGCGAAACCTGGGGCACCGGCAACTACGTGATCCTGTCAGAAAAACTGGTCGAGCCGGAATTCGAGCGCCGTTCAGATTATGAATGGCTGCGTGAGGTCGCCGCGAAGCTGGGCGTGGAGCCGGCCTTCAGCGAAGGACGCGATGAAAAACAGTGGATCGAGCATATCGTCGAAACCACCCGCGCCGCGATGCCCGCAGAAAACATACCGAGCTTTGCGCAGTTGCAGGTTCAGCGTCGTCACCTGTTCAAAAGCGAGCCGTATGTGGCGTTCGCCGATAACATCCGCGACCCGCAGAACAATCCGTTCAAAACGCCGTCCGGGAAAATCGAAATCTTCTCGAAACGGCTATATGACATGAACAACCCGGAGATTCCGGCGTTGTCCCATTACGTGCCCGCCCACGAAGGGCCGCAGGATGCGCTGACCGCAAAATATCCGCTGCAACTGATCACCTGGAAAGGGAAAAACCGCGCCAACTCCACGCAGTACGCCAACCCGTGGTTGCAGGAAGCCCAGACCCAGAAGCTGTGGATTAACCCGCAGGATGCTGCGCGCCGTGGCATCGCGCAGGGCGACAACGTGCGCATCCATAACGATCGCGGCATCAGCATGGTGCCCGCGGAGGTGACGCCGCGCATTATCCCCGGCGTGGTGGCGCTTCAGGCAGGTGCCTGGTGGCAGCCGGACGCGTCGGGCGTGGATCGCGGCGGCTGCGCCAACGTGCTGAGTTCCACCCGCATCACCCCCCTGGCAAAAGGGAATTCGCATCAAACAATGCTGGTTGAGGTTGAGAAAGCATGAGCCAATACATGGAGTTTCCCCCGGTAAGCGATAAGCAACTGGGTTTTTATATCGATTCATCGCGCTGCTCCGGGTGCAAAGCCTGCCAGGTCGCCTGTAAGGACAAAAACAATCTGGAGCCGGGCCGTCGTTTCCGCCGGGTGTACGAAGTCAACGGCGGCGGATTTACCCCGACCGGCAGCGGCGGGCTGGAAAACAACGTCTACGCCTACACGCTGTCGATTTCCTGCAACCACTGCGCGGATCCGATTTGCACCAAAAACTGCCCGACCACGGCGATGCATAAACGCCCGGGCGACGGCATCGTGCGGGTCGATACCAGTAAGTGCATTGGCTGCGGCTACTGCGCCTGGTCGTGCCCTTACGGCGCGCCGCAGTTTGATAAAGAAGCGGGGCAGATGTCGAAGTGCGATTTCTGCGTCGATTTGCAGGCAAAAGGCGACGATCCGATTTGCGTGGCGACCTGTCCGCTGGGCGCGATTAAGTTCGGCCCGATTGATGAACTGCGCAAGCAGTACGGCACGCTGTGCGACGTCCAGGGACTGCCGGATTCGGCGATCACGCAACCGAACCTGGTGGTGAAGCCGCATCAGGGCGCTGAAAAGGGAAGTAACTCATGATGCATGAATGGCCATTATTGATTTTTACTCTGCTGGTGCAGGCGTCGGTGGGTCTGACGCTGTTCACCGCCGTTAACGCCTTTAACCGCGAGGCAAACAGCCAGGCGCAGCGCGTGGCGCTGGTTGTCAGCTGCGTAATGGGCGGCGTGGGGCTGATCGCATCGGTGACGCATCTGGGCTATCCGCTCAACGCGTTTAACTCGTTGCGCCATATCGCCAGCTCCTGGCTGAGCCGTGAAATCGTCTTTGCCGCGCTGTATCTGGGCGTGCTTGGCGTCACGACGCTGCTGGCGCTGTTCGCCCGACGTGTCGTGCCGCTGCTGGCATTGCTGGCCGGGCTTATCGGGCTGGTGGATGTGTATTGCATGAGCCATATCTACATCAGCGCGTCGGTTGTCACCTGGATGCACATCAACACCTTCTTTATGTTCTACGGCTCGGTGCTGATCCTCGGCGCCGTGCTGGCGATGCTGATGCTGGTGCCGCAGGGGCGTAACGGTGAAATGCGCGATCTGGCGAAGCTGGCGGTAACTGCGGTGGTGGTCGCCGTGGCGGCACGCCTGGTCGAACAGCCAGCGTATATGAGCTTCCTGGCGCAGTCGCGTGTGAGTGACGTTGTCACGTTCCCGTTGCAGGCGATGGCGGCATTTGAGGGCTTAGCCAGCGTGCGTATCGCGGCCTGGTGCCTGATGGCGGTGGGGGCGGCGCTGTTTGCGCTTTCCCTGCGTCAGCCGCGCATCGCCCGTGGCATCGCCCTCACCGGCAGCGTGCTGCTGGTGATAGCGGAAATCATGGCGCGCTATGTCTTTTTTAGCCTGAGTTGATATGTCGCTGCTGTCGTTAAATCTGAACCCTGCGCCGCCCGGCGCAGGGTTGTTATGCGTTCGCCGTAAGGTGAAGAAAAATCCCTGTCAGGCCTGTCTTGACGCTTGCCCCCTTACTGCCATCTCGCTGACTGAAGGCAATGTTGTTATCGATGAGGCCCGGTGTAATCAGTGCGGGCGCTGCCTGTTTGCCTGCCCGACCGACGCGCTGGAAAATATCTACCCGGTGAAACGCCACTGGCATCAGGATCGTCTGTGCGCGCCGCTCAGCGCCCAGCCTGCCTGCGTAGACGAACTGCTGATGTGGCATTTTCATTACGGCATCCGGGCCATTGAGCTGGATACGCCCGATGAGGGGTGGCTGCGGGCGGTTGCTGAACTTAATCTTACCCTCAGAATGCTCGAACAGCCGGTATGGCGGCTGGCGCAGCCTGCGGAGAATACGGTGAATACCGGGCGTCGCCAGTGGCTGAGAATGGCTAACGACGCTGACAGCGGGTCAGTGCCAGCGGGTCGCCGCGCGTTGCGTGACGCTGTCACTTCCATTAACCCTTATGCGATTAAATTTAACGCCGATCAATGCTACCTGTGCGGCGCCTGTGCCCGCATCTGCCCCGAACAGGCGATTCGCCTCGGGGCCGACCATATCGTGCTGGACAACGCCCGTTGCACCGGCTGCGGCCAGTGTACGGCGGTCTGTTTCCCGGACGCCATTCACAGCGTAAAGGCGTTTAATAGCGATGCCGGGCAGCGTTTACCGATCATTCAGCAGCGTTGCGACACCTGCGGCCAGCTGTTCAGCGCCTGGACTGCCGGACACTCCACCTGCCCATTTTGCCGGCAACATACCCTCGGCATGCGATAAGGAATCATCATGAAAGCGGATTTAACCCACTGGGCCACGTTGCTGAACCTGCTGGCGAGCGCCATGCGCACTGCGCCGCAGACGGACGCGTTTACGCCCATTGGCGAATTTTTCCAGACGCCGGACTGGCCGGAACTCTGGCCCGCGCAGCGCGCAGACATCGCTGCCCTGCAACCGGAGCTGGCGCAGCGGGACAGAACGTTGCTCCAGCAACAGTGGCAGTGGCTGTTCGTCGGCCCGGCGAGTCTGCCCGCGCCGCCGTGGGGATCGGTATGGCTCGATCCTGAGCATGTGCTCCAGGGCGACTCCACGCTGCGGCTGATGGATTTCCTTAACCAGCACCGCATCACCCTGCATACCGACTATCCGGAACCGGCAGATCATCTCGGGTTAATGCTGTTTCAGGCGTCGTGGCTGGCGATGGCAAACCAGCCCAGGGCATTGCTGGAACTGCTCAGCCAGCATTTTCTGACGTGGTTACCGCTGTACCAACAGGCGTTAAACAACGCCCATCCGCACGGCTTTTATCGCGCGCTCGGAGAACTGACATTACTGAGTCTCCGGCAATTACATCAGGTGCTTAATGAGGGTCAGCCCGGGAGGATTTTATAACCCGAAAATATTATTTCGGTTATTTTCCCCGCAACACGCTGCCGCTGCGAATTAAGCTGAAGTGAATGCCACGCGACAGGGTGGTTATTAACGAAGCGGCAGGACCTTGTATTTTCTCCTTCAACATTCTCTGCGCCATAAATAAACTGCCGCCAGCGCTGCGCCGTGCTCTGCTGGCTTGCAGGGCGCGCCGGGCAAGGCATCACCAGTCAGCAAATAATTCCTGTATCGCCCGGCGCTATTTTCTCACCCGCCTCAGGCTTATCCGTTACCTTCATTTTCTGCGTCTATACTCAAGGCGTTAAATAATTTACTACCGGTCCGTTTAATACCGGTTTGTCGATGATGAGGCAGCCATGTTTGGTTTAGACGCGTTTATTCTTGCCAGGATACAGTTTGCCTTCACCGTATCCTTTCACATTATTTTTCCGGCGATCACCATTGGGCTTGCCAGCTATCTGGTGGTGCTGGAAGGGATGTGGCTGAAGACCCACAATCCGCTGTGGCGCTCGCTGTATAAGTTCTGGCTGAAAATTTTTGCCGTTAACTTTGGCATGGGGGTGGTGTCCGGTCTGGTAATGGCCTATCAGTTCGGGACCAACTGGAGCGGATTTTCGCAGTTCGCCGGGAGCATTACCGGGCCGCTGCTGACGTATGAAGTGCTGACCGCGTTTTTCCTCGAAGCCGGTTTCCTCGGCGTGATGCTGTTCGGCTGGAACAAGGTCGGCCCTGGGCTGCACTTTTTCTCAACCTGCATGGTGGCGCTGGGTACGCTGATGTCCACCTTCTGGATCCTTGCGTCCAACAGCTGGATGCACACGCCGCAGGGTCATGAAATCATCAATGGCCAGGTGGTGCCCGCCGACTGGTTCGCGGTGATCTTTAACCCGTCGTTTCCTTACCGGCTGTTCCATATGTCGGTGGCAGCCTTTTTAAGTAGTGCGATGTTCGTCGGCGCGTCCGCCGCCTGGCATTTGCTGAAAGGCAACGATACCCCGGCGGTGCGCAAAATGTTCTCTATGGCGCTGTGGATGGCGCTGCTGGTGGCACCGATCCAGGCAGTGATCGGCGATATGCATGGCCTGAATACGCTTAAGCACCAGCCCGCGAAAATTGCCGCCATCGAAGGGCACTGGGAAAACCCGCCCGGCGAGCCAACGCCGCTGCTGCTGGTGGGCTGGCCGGATATGGAGCAGGAGCGCACCCGCTACGGGCTGGAAATCCCGGCGCTCGGCAGCCTGATCCTGACTCACAGTCTCGACCAACAGGTTCCGGCGCTGAAAGATTTCCCCAAAGACGAGCGGCCAAATTCCACCATCGTGTTCTGGTCGTTCCGCCTGATGGTGGGGATGGGCGTGCTGATGATTGGCCTGGGGCTGGCGAGCCTGTGGCTGCGCTATCGCGGGCGGCTGTACCAGTCACGACCGTTTCTCCATTTCGCGCTGTGGATGGGGCCGTCGGGCTTAATCGCTATTCTGGCCGGATGGGTCACCACCGAGGTGGGGCGTCAGCCCTGGGTGGTGTACGGGTTGATGCGCACCCGGGATGCGGTCTCGGCCCATAGCGATCTGCAAATGTCGATCAGCCTGCTGGTGTTTATCGTGGTGTATACCCTGGTATTTGGCGTCGGGTATCTGTACCTGATCCGGCTGATTAAAGTGGGCCCGCAACCCGAAGACGAGCTGTCTTCGAAAACCGATGGCCGACCCGCGCGGCCCATTTCCGCCGTGGGCGAGCGTCTGGAAGAGGAGAAAAGATAATGAACATCGACCTGTCGGTAGTGTGGTTCGTCATTATTGTTTTCTCGACGCTGATGTACATCGTCATGGACGGCTTCGATCTGGGGATTGGGGTGCTGTTTCCGTTTATCCGCGACCCGCACGATCGTGACGTAATGGTCAACAGCGTCGCGCCGGTGTGGGACGGCAACGAAACCTGGCTGGTGCTGGGCGGCGCAGGGCTGTTCGGCGCCTTCCCGCTGGCCTACGCGGTGATTGCCGACGCCCTGACCATTCCGATCACCCTGATGCTGATCGGCCTGATTTTCCGCGGCGTGGCGTTTGAGTTTCGCTTCAAAGCCACCGAATCGCACCGCCCCTGGTGGGATGTCGCCTTTCTGGCGGGCTCGATCCTGGCGACCTTTTGCCAGGGGATTATCGTCGGTGCGGTGATTAACGGCTTTCCGGTGGAAGGGCGCACCTTCGCCGGCGGCGCGCTGGACTGGTTAACCGCGTTCAACCTGTTCTGCGGGCTGGGGCTGGTGGTGACCTACGCGCTGCTGGCCGCCACCTGGCTTATCATGAAAAGCGAAGGTCCGCTGTTTACCCGGATGCGCCAGCTGACGCCGCCGCTGTTAATTATGCTGTTAATCGTGATGGCGATAGTCAGCGCCTGGACGCCGCTCACTCATGACGATATCGCCCAGCGCTGGTTCTCGCTGCCCAACCTGTGGTTCTTCCTGCCGGTGCCCGTGCTGGTGCTGATTTGCAGCCTGGCGCTGTGGAAAACCGTTTCGCGTCCTGGCCACCACGCCACGGCGTTTATCCTGACGCTGGCGCTGGTATTCCTGGGCTTCAGCGGGCTGGGGATCAGTATCTGGCCGAACATTATCCCGCCGGATATTTCCCTGTGGGAGGCCGCCGCGCCGCCAGCCAGCCAGGGCTTTATGCTGGTGGGCGCGCTGCTGATTATCCCGGTGATCCTCGCGTATACCTTCTGGAGCTATTACGTGTTTCGCGGCAAAGTGCGCCACGGGGAGGGCTATCACTGATGGAAAAACGGCAAAGCAAACTGAGCCAGATTGTCTGGCTGGTGGTGATATGGTCCGCCAGTATCCTGGCGCTTGGCGCGGTCAGTATGGTGCTGCGTGTGTTGATGACCTCGGCAGGCCTCAAATCCAGCTAGCGGCGATTTATGCGCTGCGCTCATAACACCATCCTGGTTTTATGCATGGATGTGGAGGTCGGTGGCGATTACGCTTTTAGTCATCGCCCGGACGGACCTCCACAACAGCGAGCCAACCATGAAATTATTGAGCGCAATGACGGTGATGATCCCGGTGCTGACCTCCGGGGCAGCGCTGAGCGCAGAGGATGACAAAGTGAAAATTACCCCGAGTGGTTCTCAGGCGTCGGCGATAGGGCCGGACAGCTGGTTTACCGGCCAGGTGCGGATCGATTCGTTGTTTCAGGCCACCGAACCCGCCCGCGTTGGCGGTGCGACCGTCACGTTCGAACCCAGCGCGCGCACCGCCTGGCATACCCATCCGCTGGGCCAGACGCTGATCGTCACCCAGGGGAAAGGGCGGGTGCAGGAGTGGGGCAAACCGGTGCGGGAAATCAACGTCGGGGATATCGTCTGGATCCCGGAAAACGTCAAGCACTGGCACGGCGCAGCGCCAGATACGGCCATGACGCATATCGCCATCGCCGAATCGGTTAACGGCAGCCCGGTGGAGTGGATGGAAAAGGTCACCGACGCGCAGTATCAGGGGCAGTAATTTTACCCCCGATAGCGCAGGGCCTCGACAAACAATGAAAATGCCGTGGTGTGCTGCCGTCGGCTGGGATAGTAAAGATAGTAACCCGGAAACGGCTCGCACCACGCCTCAAGCACCCGCAACAGCCGACCGTCCGCCAGCGCGTCGCGCACCGTATCCTCCGGCAGATAAACCAGCCCGTTTCCCGCCAGCGCCGCGTCAATCCGGTGGCGAATCGGGTTGATGGTCAACTGGCCCTCCACGCGCACCCGCAGTTCTTTGCCGTCGCGGGAAAACTCCCACGCATACAGGCCGCCCAGCGTCGGCAGACGCATATTGATGCAGCGATGCTGCTGGAGATCGGCGGGCACCCGCGGGACGGGAAAACGGGCAAAATAATCCGCTGAGCCGACCACCGCCATGCGCATCGGCGGGCTGACCGGCACGGCAATCATATCCTTCGCCACCTGCTCGCCGAGGCGGATGCCTGCGTCAAAGCGTTCGGAAACGATATCCGACAGGGCGTTATCGACCGTCACTTCGACATGGATATCCGGCCAGGCGGTGAGAAACGGCGACAGCACCGGCCACAGCACCCAGTCCACGGCATGTTCCCCGGCGGTGATGCGGATGTTGCCGGCGGGCACCTCGCGCATCTCCTTCATGGTATTAAGTTCGCTTTCAATATCGCGGAAGTGCGGGCCAAGCCGTTCCGCCAGCCGTTCGCCCGCCTCGGTGGGCGACACGCTGCGGGTGGTGCGGGTCAACAGGCGGATGCCCATCCGCTCTTCCAGCCCGCGCATGGAGTGGCTCAGGGCCGACTGCGACAGGCCGAGCTTCGCGGCGGCGCGGGTAAAACTGCGCTCCTGCGCCACCACCAGAAAGGCAATCAGATCGTTAAAGTTCTCTTTTAGCAAGGGATTGTCCTGGAGGGAGGTAATGGAGCCAGTATAAACCATCGCTGGCTCCGCTTGCGATTAACGCCCGACGCGCGCCTGTAAAGCGGCGGGATAGCGCTCTCCAACGATGCGCACCGTTTCCAGCGCCTGCGCGATGGCGGTAAGCTCCTGTTCGCTTAGCGTAATTTGCGCCGCGCCCAGGTTTTCCTCCAGCCGATGCAGTTTGGTGGTGCCGGGGATCGGGACAATCCACGGCTTCTGTGCCAGCAGCCACGCCAGCGCGATTTGTGACGGTGTCACGCCTTTATCCTCCGCCACCGCTTTAATACGTGTTACCAGTTGCTGGTTAGCTTCTCGCGCCTCCTGCGCAAAGCGGGGCACTTGACTGCGGAAATCGTCGTCGCCAAACGGTGTGTCGGCGGTTATCGCACCGGTTAAAAAGCCTTTGCCCAACGGACTGAACGGTACAAAGCCGATCCCCAGTTCCTCCAGCGTGGGGATAATTTCCTGTTCCGGCTCGCGCCACCACAGGGAATATTCACTCTGCAACGCGGCGACCGGCTGCACCGCATGGGCGCGGCGAATCGTGCCGACGCCCGCTTCGGACAGGCCAAAGTGTTTCACTTTGCCTTCGTTGATCAGGTCTTTGACGGTGCCCGCCACGTCCTCAATCGGCACCTCCGGATCGACGCGGTGCTGGTACAGCAAATCGATGACATCGGTTTTCAGGCGGCGCAGCGAGCCTTCCACCGCTTTACGGATATGTTCCGGGCAGCTGTTAAGGTTCTGCTGTTTATTGTCATCCCCGAAGCTGAACCCGAATTTGGTGGCAATAACCACCCTGTCACGCAGCGGTTTAAGCGCTTCGCCGACCACTTCTTCATTCAGATACGGACCATACACTTCAGCGGTGTCGAAAAAGGTCACGCCGCGCGCGACGGCGGCGCGGATCAGCTCTACCGCCTGACGGGTATCGGTCGCCGGACCGTAGCCGTAACTCAGGCCCATACAGCCCAGGCCCAGCGCCGAGACTTCAGGACCGTTTTTACCGAGTAGACGTTTTTGCATTGGATGTGTTCCTTTATGGCAGGTTGTTCAGGGCAGGAACAGACAGCTTACTTCAGTACCGGAGACAGGATTAGCGGGGTAAATCCGCAAGCCTTGATGAATGGCATTCATTAATCGCGCCGCTGCATTGCACAGCGGCGCGGATTTTTAGATACGCTCTATCTTCGCCGGTAATCCCTGGCGCACCGCCGAACCGGATACCCAGTCCAGCCAGCTGTTCGGCACCGTGCGGGTCGGGTCGGCAAAGCCCAAATCGTTCTGGTTGATCCCGGAACCATTCTGCGGCGCGACCGCCAGCGGCTCGCCGTCCAGCGTGTGCGGGCTGGCACCCATTTCCCGGTGCCCGTAGCCGTGCTCAATAGCAATCACGCCGGGCATTACGCCTTCCAGCAGGCTAATGCGCGCGGTCGTGCTGCCGCCCGGCGTGGTGATGCGTACCTCATCGCCGTGCTTCACGCCAAAGCGCTGACCATCCTGCGGATTAAGCGCCACCAGGTTGACCGGCTTCACGTGGTGCAGGCGCGGGATCACGATGGTGGAACTGCTCATCACGTTGGATTTAAACGAGATCATCTTCAGCGGCCAGGCGTCGGGCCGATACACCTCGTCCAGCGCTTTGCCATCGGACAACCGCGCCGGATACCAGGCCGGACAGCCGCTGTAGCGCTCGCCGGTAATGGCGTGGCGATGCTTCGCCACCCCGGCGTTCCAGATTTGCAGCGGTTTATCCCAGCGGTTGCCGAGGCCGCTGTTTTCCCGCCCTGACTGATGCGGCGCAAACCGCCCACCGCGCGTAAAAATAAACGCCACCCGCCGGGCCTCATCGGGTTTAAGCGTCTGGCTGATGGCGGGCATCAACCGGTCGACGCCGGTCAGCCGGATATCCTCGTCACTGGCGGCGGGCGTGGGGGCTTTACCGGCATACGCGATATTGGCCGCCACCCGCAGGTAATAATCCTCAGCGCGATGAATGGCCAGGGCGTTGCCGTCGCTGTCCTGCATGGCGTTATCCCCGAAGCCGGGCAGGCCGATGCGTTGCGCCACGGCGATGCAGAACGCCTCCATGGAAATCGGTTCGCCATGGGCGGTGCGGGCGGTAGCAGGGTTAACAATCGGCCAGCGCGCGGTGGTGGCTTTACTGGCGACGCCCGCCCAGGGGGCGCTGAATCCCCAGCTTTCAAAGTTATGGGTATCCGGCACCAGATAATCCGCCAGGGCGGTGGTTTCGTTAATAAACGCGTCGATGGCGATAAACAGCGGCAGCCGCGCCGGATCTTTAAGCTGCTCCTCCGCCACCGCCCGGAACCCGGCGATGCCGTACACCGGATTGGTCATATTGGAAATCCACGCCTTCAGCGGGTAAGGGTAGCCGTTGAGCGCGGAGGGCAGCAGCTCGGTAAGCTGTCCGGCGACAAACGGATACCACGGCGCTTTGGCAGGCCACGGCGACTGCCCGGCGGCGACTTTCTGGCGATATTCATCGGAGCTTTCATAAGCCGCTTTACTGCGGCCAATGTTCAGCCCTTTGGGTTTGACCATGCCGGGGAAACTTGCAAGGTTATAGCGCGGCCCGTCGGTGACGCCGTTGAACTTACCGCCGCCGACAAACACGCCGCCTTCCAGACTGAGGTTGCCGATCAGCGCGTTAAGCATCATCACCGCCCAGGCGTTATAGAAGCCGTTGCCGGACATCATCCCGCCGTGGGTAATCACCGCCGCTTTGCGCCCGTGGCGGGTAAAGGCGTCTGCCAGCTGTTCGATACGCGCCACCGGCACGCCGCACTCGCGGCTGTATTCTTCCGGCGACCGTTTCTCCGCGCTCTCTTTTAACAGTTGATACGCGCTTTTCACCGTCACCTCGCTGCCATCCTGCAGGGTCAGGGCGCGGGTCACTAACAGCGTGGCGGCAGAGCAGCTTTCCGCAGGCACCAGTTCACCCGTTTGATCGACCACCAGCACGCTGTCGCCGCCGCCGTTGAGCAGCGCGGCGGTAAGGTGTTGCCCGGCCTGGGGATGATCGTCGCTGGCGATCACCAGATGAGTAGCGTTGGTCCAGCTCTTTTCACCCGCCTGCTGCATCGCCGCCGCGCACGGCAGGGAAAGATAGCCTTCGTTAGCGCGGTGATTGTCGATAATCCAGCGGATCATGCCCATCGCCAGCGCCGAATCCGCGCCCGGCACGACCGGCAGCCACTGGCCGCGCGGGTCGGCCATTACCGTGGTAAGCGGCAGCGCAGGGGCCACCACCACGTAGCTGAAGTTATCCCGCAGCCGCGCGGTGGCCAGCTGGCTGGCCTGGCGCTTAAACGGGTTGCCGGATTGCGCCGGGGAGGTGCCCATAAACAGCGCAAACTCCACGTGCTCCCAGTCGGGCTTCACGTGCGGGTTTTTATCGAGATCGTTCATCAGTGCGCCGGACCCGGCGCGATAGGACAAGCCGCAGTACGCCCCGTGCGCGCCAAAGTTTTTACTGCCGAAACTGTTCTGGGCGAAACGGCGCATAAAGGCGTCGCGCCCGTCATCGCTGGTATTAGTGACCAGCAGCTGGTTGGCCTTCGGCCCCAAACCCGGATGCGCCGGGTCGATGGGGGTTTGCAGGTCGCGAATGGCGCGTAACCCGTCGACATGGCCTTCGCCGAACAGATCGCCGCCGTCCACCACTTCGGCAATCAGCTGCTCAAAACTGATGCGCTGCCATTTGCCTTCGCCGCGTTTTCCGACGCGCTTCATCGGCTCAAGGATGCGTAGCGGGCTGTACAGCGCCTCCAGGGTGGTCGCGCCACGGGAACACACGGTGGAGCGGGCGTCGAGGCCGCTTTCGCCGCCCATCTGCGCCAGCGCCTGGGCTACCGGGATTCTGGCGTCGACGTGCTGCTCCTGGGAGAGCGGATGATACGGATTCCCGGCGATGCGGATCACCTTGTCGGTTTGTCGATCGACGCGCACCCGGATACCGCACTGGGTCCAGCAGCCGAAGCACTGGGTCATCGACACCGCCTGTTGCGGATTGGCCTGCCAGCCCGGAGCGGCATGGCCTTCCGGGATCAGCGCGTTGCCGTAAATGCGGTGCAGCGTGACTTTGCCGGAAGTGCCGTTGACCAGCCCGTCAAAGGTTCTTTTGATCACGTCCCGGTAGCTCAGCCCAAACGCGCCAACCCCTCCGAGTACCAGTCCTACTTTAAGCCACTGACGACGGGTTAATTCAGGCATGATGATTTCTCCGCATTAAGCCATTCACAATTTCACGCGCGATGATAAGCAGCGCCATCCACAGCCCGAAGGTGCCGACAATCGCCAGCAGCCCGTCGGTGCCCATCGGCAGCGTGTAAGGATTAAACAGCGCGTTAT
Organism: Atlantibacter hermannii; assembly: GCF_009907385.1. Classification (GTDB taxonomy): domain Bacteria; phylum Pseudomonadota; class Gammaproteobacteria; order Enterobacterales; family Enterobacteriaceae; genus Atlantibacter; species Atlantibacter hermannii_A. The sequence goes on along the minus strand of NZ_JAAATR010000073.1, from coordinate 17,222 downwards.
ATTTCGGGAGGGTTTGCCCCTCGATGAGTAAGGTCCAGCGCATCAGCCAGCTGAGCGCCATCGACGCCAGCGCCAGCAGGATGCCCCCCGCCAGCGGTAGCGGACGCATAACGGCAAACAGCGCCGCGATTAAAGTTAACAACCACAGTGCCGCCCAGCCTGTCGCCAGCGCCTGCGCCCGGGGCCACGCCAGCCAGTGGCGCAGCGCCGCGCCGGACAGCGTGTCGCCGGAAATCCACATCGCTACCGTGATGCCCAACAAACCCATAGTGATCAGCAGACCGCGCGCCAGTTTCAGTTGCAGCGCTGGCGTGCGGGTAGCGGCAGTCAGCAGCGCCAGCAGGGTCTGGAACGCGCTGAGGAACATCGCCAGCGGGAACCACCAGCTGAACCAGATCGGGCGGGCGCGCACCACCGACACTTCGCGCCCGGTGTACAGCAGCAGGCCAATCGCGGTCAGCGCGCAGGCATACGCCATCCAGCGGGTCCAGGCGAACGTTTTGCCGTAAAGGTGCTGTACGGTCGCGGCGATAAACCACAGGCCGATAAAGCCGGTAAACAGCGGCAGGAACAGCGCCCCCCAGGGCATCCACGACCACGGCGTCGGCCAGGCGTAAAAGTGCCATACCCTGGCGGTTTGATGGAGATCAGCTGTCAGCGCCAGCGGCGCGGCGATGGCGCAGGTCAGGCCGATCAGCAGCGTCAGCCGTTCCAGCCCGGCATGACGACCATGCAGTCCGCAGGCCAGCAGCGCCGAGCAGGCCGCAATGCCGATAAAGAAAAAATACTGCACTGCCCAGGGGAGCCAGGTCACATCCTGCGGATGGGCGAGCACTTCATTAATCATAAGCGGCGACATTTACACCTCCTGCCACAGCGCGGGCTGGCTGCGGCCCATCAGCGGGGAAACAAACGCCTCGTCGAGGCCCAGATAAAACACCTGTGGCGAGGTGTTATCGTCCGGTTTCAGCACCCGGATAGCGTCTTTATGCGCATCCAGCAGCTGGCGCAAACGGCTTTGCGGATTGTGCAAATCGCCGATAATGCGCGCGCCGCCCACGCAGGACTCCACGCAGGCGGGCAGTAATCCCGCTTCCAGACGGTGAACGCAGAAGGTGCATTTATCGGCGGTCTGGGTTTCATGGTTGATAAAGCGCGCGTCATAGGGGCAGGCCTGTACGCAGTAGGCGCAGCCGACGCAGCGCTGGTTATCAATCACCACAATGCCGTCTTCGCGCTGGAAGGTGGCCTGCACCGGGCATACCGGCACGCAGGGCGGGTTATCGCAGTGGTTGCACAGGCGCGGCAGCAAGACGTTAGTGACAACGTCACTGTCTTCCTGCCGGACCTGGTACTGGTTCAACGTGGTGCGGAATTCGCCCTGCGGCGTCTGGTTCTCAATCGCGCAGCTGACGGTGCAGGACTGGCAGCCGATGCAGCGGCGTAAATCGATCAACATGGCATAGCGGTGGTCGGCGGACCCTTCGCGGCGCGTCGGGCTGAACGACAGTTTGGCCTGCGCCAGCGGAAGGGTGGCTGCGCCCGCCGCCGCCGTCCCCCCCAGTTGTCTGAGAAAAATGCGTTTACTGATATCCATACATATCTCCGTGGACGCCGTTACAATCCATGCGTCACAGTGTTGTTAACAGCGTGATGAATAAACAATCTGTATGATTTACAGTGTAAAAATGGGCGAGGGGCAGGGACTATTGTGGTAAACCACATACCCGGCGGGTTGTTGATCTAACGCAACCTGACGCAATGGGAGACGGTGTGAAAAGGGCGTTATTACTGTTTTTTTGCCTGGGTTTCGGCTCGTTGGCCGTGGCCGGGGAATGGAGTGTCGGTGTGCTGGCGATGCGCGGCGATGCCGCGACCCTGCGGCACTGGCAGCCGCTGGCGGACTCCCTGAACCAGCAGGTGCCGGGCGAACGTTTTCGCATTCAGCCGCTCGATCTCAACCAGATGCGTAAGGCGGTGAATCAGAAATCTATCCAGTTTGTGGTCACCAATCCGGCGCAGTTTGTCCAGCTTAATAGCCACTACCATTTGCGCTGGCTGGCGTCGCTGCGTACCCGGGATGGCAATAACATTATCGGCAGCGTTATCCTGGTGAATCGTGATAGCCAATTACAGGATCCTCAGGATCTGACCAATAAAACCGTCGGGGCTATCGATCCGCTGGCGTTCGGCGGTTATCTCACCGGTTATAAAGCGCTGGCCGATCGCGGCATCCGGCCCGAGAAAGATTTCCGGCTGCGCTTCACCGGTTTTCCCGGCGACGCGCTGCTCTACCTGCTGCGCGAGAAAGCCATCCAGGCGGCGATTGTCCCGGTATGCTTGCTGGAGCAGATGGATGCCGAAGGCTTAATCGATAAAACCGCGTTTCGTCCGTTGATGGTGAATCCGGTTGCCGCGCCGTGCGTCACCAGTACGCCGCTGTACCCGAACTGGTCGTTTGCCGCGTTGCCGGATGCGGATAACGCGCTCACGGATAACGTGGCGCGTGCGTTACTCAATAACCAGCAGCCGCCGTTCCTCTGGGGCGCGCCGGTGTCCACCAGCGATGTCGAGAGCCTGCTGCGGGCGGTGAATCAGCACCCGGAACAGCGGCGGCTGTGGCAGGACGTGCGTAGCTGGCTGATGCAGAATCAGTTTGCGGTTGGGGTGTCGATACTGGCCCTGCTGCTGTTGACGGTCAATCATATCTGGATCGCCCTGCTGGTGCGCCGACGCGGGCGACAGCTGGCAAAAGCCGGCGAAACGCTGCGTCAGCAGGAGAACGCGCTGGAAAATGCCCGTCAGCTCAGTGTGCTGGGGGAGATGGCGTCGGGGTTTGCCCACGAGCTCAACCAGCCGCTGTCGGCCATTCGGCATTACTCCCAGGGCTGCCTGGTGCGGCTGCGTCACACCGATGAACACCATTTTCTGATCCCGGCGCTGGAGCACATTGACGCCCAGGCCCGGCGCGGCGGCGATACGCTGCGTAATCTTCGTCACTGGGTGCAACCGCCGTCGGCCCAGGATGCCGATGACCGCGAGTCTGTCCGGGTTCCCGTAAGGGAAACGGCCCAGCGCGTCGCGGATCTGCTACGGCTCGGGCAGCATTATCCAGGGCTGACGCTGGTTAACTCGCTACCGGGCTCGTTAACCCTGACGCTGCCGCCGATGGTGCTGGACCAGCTACTCGCTAACCTGATCCTCAATGCTGCCCAGGCGGGAGCCAGCGCCGTCTGGCTAACAGAACAGGAGGGCGGGATGGTGGTGCAGGATAACGCGGGCGGGATGTCGGACGAGCAACGGGTCCACGCCTTTCGGCCGTTCAACACCACCAAACCCGACGGTATGGGGCTGGGGCTGGCAATTTGCCAGCGGCTGATCCGCGCTGCTTACGGCGACATCACGCTGGAGAATCATCCCGCGCCGGATGGGAAAACCGGGCTGCGGGTGGCGCTGCAATTTTCAATGAATGAATCTGAGGAAGTCTGATGTCTGTTGTTCATCTGGTCGATGATGACGTCGCCGTAACCGAAGCCTGTCAGTTCTTGCTGGAGGGGTTTGGTTATCGCGTTCAAAGCTGGAACGAGAGCCAGACGTTTCTGGCGCAGGCCGCGCTGCATGAACAGGGCGTGGCGCTGCTTGATTTGCGGATGCCGCATCTCGACGGCCACGGGCTGTACGGTGAACTGCTTAAGCGACACAGCACGCTGGCGGTGATTTTTCTCACCGGGCACGGCGATTTGCCGGTCGCGGTAGAGCAGATGAAGCGCGGCGCAGTGGATTTTCTGCAAAAGCCGGTCTCCGCCGGGGCGCTTATCGCGGCGATCGAACGGGCGGAGACGGTTTCCGCGATGGCCTGTGAACGCCGCTGTATCCGCCAGCGTTATGAGAGCCTGACGCCGAAAGAGCGGGAAATCGCCCGGTTTATCGTGCAGGGCCTGATGAACCGTGAAATCGCCGGACGGCTCAACGTGGCGCTCAGGACGGTGGAAGTGCATCGCGCCAGGGTGATGGAAAAGATGATGGCGGTGAATATCGCCGAGCTGGTGGGGAAGATGCGGGCCATGGAGTAACAGGCCCGCGAGGGCCTGAAAATTTACGCCAGCTGCGCCTTAAACCGCGCCAGCTCCGCGTCCGGCATGCCCGCCTCGCGCGCCGCCTGGCAAATGGCGCTCCAGCTGCTTTCATCCAGCGGGATCCCCTGGGCGAGGCGCGTTTCGCGGTTATGCATTTCCCATTCCCCCGGCACCTGCACCGGCTGCGCCGGATCGTGCGGCGACTGTTTTACCCACTCCACAAAGGCATCGGTTTGCTGCTGCCTGTCCGGGGCGTCGAACAGTTCCGGGTTGAGAATAATCGTGGTCATGCAGTTGAAGATGGCGTCCACGCTCGCCTGAAGCGTCTCCTGGTGGGTGGTTTTCCCGCCCGACAGCGCGCCGCCGAGGATTTCGCACATCGCCGCCAGCGCGTAGCCCTTATGTTGGGCAAAGGTAAGCAGGGACCCCAACGGCGCGACATGCATTACCGCCGGATCGTTGGTCGGCAGCCCGTGTTCATCAATCAAACAGCCCTCCGCCACCGGCTCGCCTTTATGCCAGGCGACGCGGGTTTTGCCAAAGGCAATGGCGCTGGTGGCGTAATCCAGCAGCAGCGGCGGCGCATCCTTGCGTGGGAACACCACGCACAGCGGATTGGTGCCGAAACGGCTGTCTTTGCCGCCGAACGGCGCGACCATCGGGTCGCCAACCACATTCACAAAATGAATGGAAATAAATCCCGCCGCCGCGCATTTTTCCGCCCAGTAGCCAATCCGGCCTATATGGTGCGAATTACGCAACGCCACGGCGGCCATCCCGAACTGGCGCGCTTTTTCAATGCCCAACTCGATGGCTTCATGCGCCGCCACCTGACCAAAGGCGGCGTTGCCCTCCAGCGTGACCACCGCACCGGCGTCCTTCACCACGCTGGCATGCTGATTAAGCTGTAAATAACCCTGCGCCAGCGAGCGGATATAGCTGGGGATCATGCCCACGCCGTGGGAATCGTGGCCCGCCAGATTGGCGGAAACCAGGTGATCGGCCACCAGCCGCGCTTCCTGCGGCTCACTGCCCGCATAGCCAAGCAGCGCTTCGACAAATTCCTGAAGCGTTGCCGCCTGAAAACGTAACCCTGTCTGCATTATTGTTCTCCGTTATAGGTTGTGTGCGTTTTCATGCTGCGCTCTGCGGGAAGTGAGGTCAAGCCGCCGCTATTTGCCTCGGTTTTCAAGCCGCTGGAAAATCAGCATTCCGGCAATCATCGCCGCCACAAACACCACGCCCTTGCCGATCCCCGCACCGAGCAGGACCAGGCCCGGGCCGGGGCAGATCCCCGCCAGCCCCCAGCCGATGCCAAACAGCACCGAGCCGCCTGTCAGGCGTTTATCAATTTGTTGGGAATTCGGCAGCTGTATTTCCGCTGCGCAGACGGGCCGCGCGCGCTTTTTCGCGCTCCGAAAAGCAAAGAAGCCGACGCCGATTGCGCCGCCCATCACAAACGCCAGCGACGGGTCCCAGAGACGGGTGATGTCCAGAAAACCCAGCACTTTAGCGGGATCAGCCATGCCGCTGACGATCAGGCCGAGACCGAAAATCAGCCCGGCAAACAGGGAAACGATACTGTTCATGGTGCTCTCCTTAACGCCACAGGCCGGTTAACCAGACGGTGATAAACGCCACGCCCATAAAGGTGGCGGTCGCCGCCAGCGAACGGCGCGACAGGCGCGACAATCCGCAGACGCCGTGCCCGCTGGTGCAGCCGGAGGCGTAGCGGGTGCCGATACCCACCAGCAGACCGGCGAGTATCAGCAGCCACCACGGCGTAGCGACGGTAATGGGCGGGAGCGGGGCAACCAGCCGGTACTGCCACGGCGCGAGCAATAATCCCGCCAGAAACGCCAGCCGCCAGCCTTTATCCGGGGTTTTCAGGTTTAACACGCTGCCAAGAATACCGCTGATCCCGGCGATGCGGCCGCAAAACACAATCAATACCCACGCCGCGCCGCCGATCAGCAATCCGCCGGTAAAACTCGCCAGCGGGGTAAAGTTCGCTATATCAATCTCCACGTTTATCTCCTTATTCATTTGCGTTGCTTATCAGGGCGGTCAGGTTTTAAGAATAATCCTGCCGCCAGTGCTGACTATGCTTAATGTTCAAAAACTTCCAAAACAATTGCGGTAAGCGTCCATTCTTACCCGTTTATTTTTTATTACCGGAGGCCTGGTATGAGCAACCAAGGCAATAACGAGCATCAAGCCCATTCTGACGACGATCGCCACCATTTTAACCTGACGCGGCGAGATCTTTTAAAAGTAGGTGCGGCGACGGCCGCCACAGCGGCGGTGCCTTCGGGCGTGGCGCTGGCCAGCGAGCCGCCGGTCACGCCGCCGCCGGAAATCACTGCGGTGCGCTTTACCGTTAATGGCGAGGTCCGGGAGCTGGATGTGGATACCCGCACCACCTTGCTGGACGCGCTGCGCGAAAACCTGCATCTCACCGGCACCAAGAAGGGCTGCGACCACGGCCAGTGCGGGGCCTGTACGGTGATTGTCGACGGTCGACGCGTTAACTCCTGCCTGACGCTGGTGGTGATGCATCAGGATGCGGACATCACCACCATTGAAGGGCTGGGTACGCCGGATAATTTGCATCCGATGCAGGCGGCGTTCGTCAAACACGACGGTTACCAGTGCGGCTATTGTACGCCGGGGCAAATCTGCTCGTCGGTGGCGATGCTGGAGGAGATCAAGGCGGGGATCCCGAGCCACGTCACGCTGGATTTAGTTTCGCCGCCGTCGATGGACGCCGATGAAATCCGTGAGCGGATGAGCGGCAATATCTGCCGCTGCGGGGCCTATTCCAACATTCTCGCCGCCATTGAGGATGTCGCCGGAGGGCAGAAATCATGAAGGCGTTTACCTGGCAGCGGGTAAATACCCCTGCCGAAGCGGCGTCCAGCGCTCAGGGGCATACCGGAGCCAAATTTATCGCGGGCGGCACCAATCTGCTCGACCTGATGAAGCTGGAAATCGAAACCCCAACCCATCTTATCGACGTTAACAGCCTGGGGCTGGATAAGATCGAACCGACCCCGGAAGGGGGCTTGCGCATCGGCGCGCTGGTGCGCAATACCGATCTGGCGGCGGACCAACGGGTGCGGCGCGATTACGCGGTACTGTCGCGCGCGCTGCTGGCCGGGGCGTCAGGGCAACTGCGCAACCGGGCGACCACGGCGGGAAATCTGCTGCAACGCACCCGCTGCCCCTATTTTTACGATACCAACCAGCCCTGTAATAAACGCCTGCCGGGCAGCGGATGCGCCGCGCTGGAAGGCTTTAGCCGCCAGCATGCGGTGGTGGGGGCCAGCGAAGCCTGTATCGCCACCCATCCCAGCGATATGGCGGTGGCGATGCGGCTGCTGGATGCGGTAGTCGAGACGGTGAAGCCGGACGGCAGCGAACGTAACATTCCGCTGGCGGAGTTTTATCGCGCGCCGGGCAACACGCCGCATCTGGAAACCGTGCTCACTGCCGGGGAGTTGATCACCGCCGTGACGCTGCCTGCGCCGCTCGGCGGCACCCATATCTACCGCAAAGTGCGCGATCGCGCTTCTTATGCGTTTGCCCTGGTCTCGGTGGCGGCGATCGTGCAGGCCGATGGCACCGGTCGCGTGGCGCTGGGCGGCGTGGCCCATAAGCCGTGGCGAATGGAGGAGGCCGATGCGCAGTTAACGCACGGCGCGCAGGCGGTCTACGACACGCTATTTGCCCGCGCGCAACCCACTCCTGAAAATGAATATAAGCTGATCCTGGCGAAGCGCACGCTCGCCTCGGTACTGGCGGAAGCGAGGGCATAAGCTGATGAAATTTGAAAATCCGGCTCAGGATAACCCTGTCGACCAGCTTAAGGTGGTGGGCCGTCCGCACGATCGTATCGACGGCCCGCTGAAAACCACCGGCACCGCGCCTTATGCCTATGAATGGCATGATGAGGCTCCCAATGCGGCCTACGGCTATGTGATCGGTTCCGCCATCGCCAGAGGGCGTATTACCTCAATGGACGTGCAGGCCGCGAAAAAGGCGCCGGGCGTACTGGCGGTGATCACCGCGGAGAATGCCGGGAAGCTCGGTAAAGGCGAAAAGAATGCCGCCACGCTGCTCGGCGGCCCAAAAATTGAGCATTATCACCAGGCGATTGCCGTGGTGGTGGCCGAAACCTTTGAACAGGCGCGGGCGGCGGCGGAGCTGGTTCAGGTGGAATACCAGCGCGAGCGCGGCGCGTACGATCTGGCGGAAGAAAAGCCTGCCGTCACCACACCGCCGGAAGACACTCCGGATAAAAAAGTCGGTGAATTCGACAGTGCGTTCGCATCCGCCGCCGTTAAGTTAGATGCTACCTATACCACCCCGGATCAGAGCCATATGGCGATGGAGCCGCATGCGTCGATGGCGGCCTGGGAAGGGGATAAACTGACGCTCTGGACCTCTAACCAGATGATCCACTGGTGCCAGACCGATCTGGCGAAAACCCTTAACATCCCCGAAGAAAATGTCCATGTGCGTTCGCCGTATATCGGCGGCGGCTTCGGCGGCAAACTGTTTTTGCGCAGCGATGCGCTGCTGGCGGCCCTGGGCGCGCGGGCCATCAGGCGTCCGGTGAAAGTGATGCTGACCCGGCCGCTGATCCCCAACAATACCACCCATCGACCGGCGACCATCCAGCGGGTGCGTATCGGCGCGGATAAAGAGGGGAAAATCACCGCTATCGCTCATGAGAGCTGGAACGGCAACGTGCCGGGCGGGCCGACGGAGACCGCCACCAACCAGACTGAATTTCTTTATGCCGGGGCCAACCGTCTGACCGGTTTGCGGCTGGCGAAGCTTGATTTACCGGAGGGCAACGCCATGCGCGCCCCTGGCGAAGCGCCGGGCATGATGGTGCTGGAAATCGCCATTGACGAGATGGCGGAAAAGCTGGGAATCGACCCGGTAGCGTTTCGCATACTTAACGATACCCAGGTGGACCCCGCCGATCCGCAACGCAAATTCTCGCAGCGCCAGCTGGTGGAGTGCCTGCGCCAGGGCGCGGAGCATTTCGGCTGGAGCCAGCGTAACCCGAAGCCTGGCCAGGTGCGTGAAGGGCGCTGGCTGGTGGGCATGGGGATGGCGGCGGGCTTTCGTAACAATCTGGTGATGAAATCCGGCGCGCGGGTGCATCTGGATCCGCAGGGCACAGTAACGGTGGAAACCGATATGACCGATATCGGCACCGGCAGCTATACCATCATCGCCCAGACGGCGGCGGAGATGATGGGCGTGCCGCTGGAGAAGGTCGTGGTTAAACTCGGCGATTCCGTCTTCCCGGTTTCCGCCGGCTCTGGCGGGCAGTGGGGCGCCAACAGCTCGACCGCAGGCGTCTATGCGGCCTGTGTGAAGCTGCGCGAAGCGGTCGCGGGCAAGCTGGGCTTCAATCCTGATACGGCGGAGTTTGCCGACGGGCAGATCCGCGACGGGGATCGCCGCGCCGCGCTTACCGATGCCGGGGCGCTGAGTGCCGAAGACAGCATCGAGTTCGGCGATCTCGATAAAAAATATCAGCAATCCACCTTTGCCGGGCACTTTATCGAAGTGGGCGTGGATGTGGCGACCGGCGAAGTACGCGTGCGCCGGATGCTGGCGGTCTGCGCGGCGGGCCGCATTCTGAACCCGAAAACCGCGCGTAGCCAGGTGATCGGCGCGATGACCATGGGGCTTGGCGCGGCGCTGATGGAGGAGCTCGCCATCGATACCCGGCTGGGCTATTTCGTTAACCACGACATGGCGGCTTATGAAGTGCCGGTTCATGCCGATGTTCCGCGTCAGGAAGTGATCTTCCTTGATGAAACCGACCCGATCTCCTCGCCGATGAAAGCCAAAGGCGTGGGGGAACTGGGGATTTGCGGCGTCAGCGCGGCTATCGCCAATGCCATCTATAACGCCACGGGCGTCAGGGTGCGTGATTATCCCATCACGCTGGATAAGCTGCTCAAAGGGCTGCCCGAGCGGGTATGAGGATGGTGAACCGTGCTGCAACACGCGTCTTTGACTGAACCTGGCCTGCTCTGTCCCGAGCAGGCGTTTTTAACCGATGACAGCCGGACGATCCTGCGCTTCGCAGCCGATGCCATGACGGCGGGAATGGCGGCGGCGCTGGTGACGCTGGTGGAGATCCGCGGCGGTGCGGCGCGTCCGCTGGGCGCGCAGATGGCGGTACGTGAGGATGGGCTGTATTGCGGTTTTGTCTCCGGCGGCTGCGTGGAGGCTGCCGTCGCGTATGAGGCGCTGGAAGCGATGCTCGCCGGGGAGGACCGCACGGTAGTGTATGGCGAAGGGTCGCCGTATTTCGATATTGTGCTGCCGTGCGGCGGAGGCATTACGCTGACCGTACATATTTTACGCGCCGTGCAGCCGCTACTGTCGGTGCTTAACAGTCTGGAGCAGCGCCAGGCGAGGGGGCTGCGTTATAGCCCCGCATCACAAACTCTGATCAGCGGCGCGGATCGGCCAACCGGCTGGCACGGCGAGGATTTTGTGGTGAACTATCGCCCGTGCGCGCGGGTTATGGTCGTGGGGCACTCGCTTGAGGCTCAGGTAACGGCCCGGATGGCGCAGGCCGCTGGGTTCGACGTGCAGACCCGCGACAGTTTTAACCCTAAAACCTCGCTCCTGATGATCGATGCCGATACGGCGGTGCTGCTGCTTTATCACGATCTGCATCAGGAACTGCCGCTATTGCAGGCTGCACTGGCGGCTCAGCCGTTTTATATCGGCGCGCTGGGCAGCCGTCGCACCCATGAAAAGCGGGTCGCGGCGCTGGCGGAGGCAGGCTGGAGCCCGGAAGATATCGCGCGAATCAAAGCGCCCATCGGGATCTTCCCGAAAGCCCGCGACGCCCATTCGCTGGCGCTTTCGGTGCTGGCCGACGTGGCGGCGGCGCGTCATGGCTCGTGAGGGGGGTGTCACGCCGCCGGTGGTGATTATCCTGGCCGCCGGGAAAGGGCAGCGGTTCCGTGACTCCGGCGGTGAAGTGCATAAGCTGGATGTGCTGCTTGATGGCAAAACGGTGCTTGAACATGTGCTGGACGCGGCAAACGCGGCGGGTTTGCCGTGGCATCTCGTCAGACCGCCAGGCGGCACCGGCGGGATGGGGGAATCTATCGCGCTGGGCGTAACGGCAACGGCGGAGGCTTCCGGGTGGCTGATCCTGCCGGGCGATTTACCGCTTATTCGGCCCGAGTCGCTGCGGCGCGTTGCGCTTGCGCTTAACGAGAAGCCGGTTGTGGTGCCGCATTATCAGTCGCAGCACGGTCATCCGGTGGGGTTTTCATACTCGTATTTTACTGAGTTAAGCGAGCTATGCGGTGAGTATGGTGCAAAAAGTATTGTAAAGAAGGCATGCCGGATGAACGATGTCATGGAATTGCCGCTGAAAGACAGGGGTATTGTAAGGGATATCGATACGCTTAATGATTTGTGTTCCATGTACTCTTTACTGGAGCAAAACGATAGCCAATATCAATGATAAGCTTCGCAACAAATAAATGCTTACTTTTAGATGTTGCGAATCGGGGTAGTATTACTAAACCTAAAAAGTATCGCCTTTGAATTTAAGCCGTTTTCGAATTGCGTTTCTTAAATAAATTAAGTGTATTCGTAATGCTTTGACTTCTGCCGGGGGGACTTGTCCGCCATTAATAATCTCCAGAACATAATCATGGAGCATGAATAAATCGGCTATTTCTGTTTCTGTTTTCTGGCTATCCTCCGCAGGAATTATATGATATCGAGAAAGCATAATATTGTATTGCTCCATTACGGTGCGCTGTTCAGTGATGGCATTGTTTTGTTCTACATGGCTAATAAATGCCCTTATAAGTTGGGCGATTAACGACCAGTCAGACAAGAATTGCGTATTGAGTAACCGTGAATTACGATAATCTCTAATTGAAGCGGGGAGTCGGCGGGCTAACAGACTTTTGATCTGCTTTTCCGCGAATTGTGGCTGAATTTCCTTGCTGAGTCTGCGTTCTGAAGCTTCATGAGCATCAATATAACGAAAATCAACGGACCACCGCGTAATGCCAGCGAATTCGTGGATTGCGTTGCGGTGCCGTTTCGAAACAATATCACGAATAACTTCAGCACGTTGCAGTAAATGTTCTTTTCGACTGCCCCCCGGGCCAGCATTAATCAATTCAATAATAATTCCATCACCGGTTAGGCGATTAAAGGCAATAGCATCAAATCTAAATCCTGGTTCTGGAAAAAAATAATCAGTATGAATTTCAAATCCTTTGCTTTCATATTCTGCTGCTATCAGGTTAAGTTGATATTTTTCATAGTTTGCACCGTTATCCCTTACCATAAATTGCCTCCATTATATTCATACTCCTCTACTTTAACCAACGTGAGGTATTCCGGTGAAGTCGATATTTCGCGTTGCTTAATGACCTGTGCAATTTGCGGCGCAATATTCAGAGGGACAATGAGCGAAGCGCCGGGGATCTTAGGGAACCGTTCGGTAATAATGCGCGTAACGGTTCTGTCATTTTTCATCAAAACATCAGCCATTCCGTCAATAGTATATTTCAGACCATTATCGATATCGCAATATTGCTCATTATGAGGAAAATAAAATATTTTAACTGTAAGTTTTTCACCTATTTTTCCACCTGTATAAAGGGCGATTGCCTTTGATTTTACTTGCGCTTTCCAGCTGTCTTTGCGAGCTTTACTCCCATTAACGGATGCCGGTTTGCCTGTTAAGTCAAATTCAATGAGCGTTTTTGTCACTGGTCCCCCCTGACTGATTTAATAAAAACTTGACGCAACGCATCATAAAGGCATTTAAAGCATCATGCATGTGATACAGATCGGATTTATCCGTACAGCAAACCCAGAGGATCTCGGGTTTTTGTTATTTAATGATGACAATTATCTCACCGGCATACGGTATTCAATCATGCCGCTTTTTCTGGCGACCCAGTCATACAACCGCTGGCCGCGCAGGTTAGTTTCATGGGTATGCCAGTAGAGATGGGCAGAGTGGCGCTTGCGGGCCTGCTGCTGCACATATTCAATAAGCTGCTTGCCGATCTGCTGACCGCGCAGCGCTTCGCTGACAAATAAATCCTCCAGATAGCAGTAGTCCGTATCCGCCCAGGTGGAACGATGGAACAGATAGTGGACCAGACCGACGATTTTGCCGTCGCATTTCGCCACCGCGCCGAATATCGGCTCAATCGGATTGAGAAAGCGGCTCCACGTCAGACGGGTGATATCGTCTGAAATATCGACGCGATAAAACACCTGATAACTTTTCCATAGCGGTAGCCAGTCGGCATAGTCCTGTTGAGTAACAGGCTCAATCGTCACGCGGGAATTTTGCGGGTTAGTCATAATTATCCTTTTATTTCGTTTGCTGTGATGACGGCTATGTTAATGGCGATTGTGGTTCCAAATAAGTGACACTTTTTGTATTTTTAACGGATCCACTTTTAACGTATGAGCTCCGCTATGAAAAAAACGGTCGCGCCGGTGTTTCACGAGCTGTTGCTGGAAAAAGGCGTCATTAAGGATCAGGTGTATCATGCGCTGCGTAACGCCATTCTGGACGGACGGCTTGCTGGCGGCTCGAAAATCCCCTCAAGCCGCGCCATGGCGGAAATGATGGCGATTTCCCGCAACTCGGTAATTGCCGGATTCGATCGGCTGACAGATGAAGGCTATCTTGAGACCCGCAAAGGGGCGGGGACGTTTGTTGCCCGGAGCATTCCGGATCGGCTCACCAACGACCCTTTTCCGTTAGTGCCACGAAATACGGTGACTCAGGAGGAACCGACGCCCGTCAGCGACGGCGGAATGGAGCGGCTTTTTGCGGTCGGTGTAGGTTGTACCGATCTTTTCCCCCATGACCTGTGGGGAAGGTTGCTTGGACGGGTATGGCGGCAATCACGACGGGAACTGAGTTTACACACCAGCCCGTATGGTTACCTGCCGCTGCGCCGGGCGATTACGCGCTATATCCAGGCAGCACGGGGCGTTCATTGCCATGAGGATCAGGTGATCATCGTTAATGGGATCCAGCAGGCACTGGATATCGCCGCTCGCTCTCTGTTAACAACGGGGGATGAAGTCTGGCTCGACGACCCGGGTTATAACGGCGCGCGCGGGGTGTTTACCTCTGTGGGCGCAACGGTCTGCCCGGTCAGGGTCGACAGCGAGGGTATGGATATCGACGATGGCATTCAGCATTACCCTCAGGCGAAGCTGGTCTATACCGCGCCGTCGCACCAGTTTCCGTTAAGCGGGACGCTTAGCTTGCCGAGGCGTCTGGCGCTGCTGGAGTGGGCGCATTCGCATAACGCATGGATATTCGAGGATGATTACAACAGCGAATTTCGCTTTGCAGCGCGCTCATTGCCGGCACTGCAGGGGCTGGATGCGCATCAGCGCGTCATTTACGCCGGCACCTTTTCAAAAATGATGTACCCGGCGTTTCGGGTGGGGTTTTTAGTGGTTCCCCGGACGCTACGCGAGCGTTTTATTACCACCCGCTATTATGCCGATCTCTGTAATGGCTATCTTGAACAGGCGGTATTAGCGCGATTTATCGAAGAGGGGCATTATGCCGCCCATGTGCGGCGGATCCGTAAAGCCTGCTACGAACGTAAATCCGCGCTGGTGGCGGCAATTGAACAGTATTTTCCGCAGCAGATGACGGCGCATCCCACGGATTCTGGCGTGCATTTAGTGTGTTGGTTGGCTGGTGGACTCACGGCTCAGGCAGTACAGGAAAAGGCGCAACAGCTGGGGATGGGGATCCAGACTTTTGATCGTTACTGCCAGCGGCCAATGTCCCGGGAAGGGATACTACTGGGCTATGCGAACCATCCGCCTGAAGCGTTAAGAGAAGGCATTCGCCGCCTGGCAGCAGTGATCTCGCTTTAGTTACAACATACAATATAGTGCTAATACATACCCGAACGCCAGCTCAGTACCTTATTCGCTATGCAGAAAAGAAAGGGCAGAGTGAGCCGTTATTCTGCGGCTCACTCCGGTAACAGAAATCAGCGGCTGCTCCAGCGATGCTTAAGATAATCAACGGCCTGACGCGTTTGCGGTTGTTCCAGATAGGCTTCCCTGAACAGAATAGTGCCGTGGATATGCGGGTCAGACTCATTCATATCGAGCTGTTTTTTCAGTTCCGGCACGCCGCCCTGAACCGTCCAGTCGGGCTCGTTTTTTGACGGTTCGCCCACTTTATACAGCGCTACGCCTATATAGAGGCGGGTGTTGGTCGGTTTAACCACGTCCGACCACCATTTCGCCAGCACCCCATAGCGGGCCGCGTCGCGGGCGAAAGGCCAGTAAATCTGCGGAGCGATGTAATCCAGCCAGCCTTTTTGCACCCACAGGCGGGTGTCGGCGAATGACTCATCATAGGCCGCTGCGCCTCGGGTATCGGAACCGGCGGGATCGTGCGAGCGGTTACGCCATACGCCCGCAGGGCTGACGCCAAACTCAACGTTCGGGTTCAGTTGCTTAATCGTGCGGGAAACCTGCTCGATAAGCAGCGCCGTGTTATGCCGCCGCCAGTCCGCCTTTGAGACAAAGCCCTGACCATACTGTCGCCAGGTCTGGTTATCGTTCAGGGGGGAGTCGGGCGTTTCGGTATAGAAATAATCATCGAACTGCACGCCGTCCACAGGATAACGTGCAACCACTTCCGCCACGATACTGGTGATCCAGTCACGGGCTTCCGGAATGCCAGGGTCGAGTACAAACCGGTCGCCTGAGGTACGTATCCAGTCGCGATGCAGCACAAAAATGCTGGCAGGATTTAAGGGCAGGGTGCGGTTGAGTTCGTTTACCGTTGAACTGCGGATATTGGTCGACACCCGATACGGGTTAAACCACGCATGCACCTTCATGCCACGCTGATGCGCTTCATCGAGAATGAACTGAAGCGGATCGTAACCGGGATCTTTACCTATCTCGCCAGTCAGCATATCGGACCATGGCAGGATTTTTGATGGCCACAGCGCGGTGGCGTCGGGTTTAACCTGAAAGAACACCGTGTTGATGCCCATGCTTTTCAGGTTATCCAGCTTGGCGGTCAGCGCCTGTTTTTGCTGGCGAATACGCGCCTCCGGGCTGAGATTGACCGAGTTCACCGGCGGCCAGTCGAGGCGGGAAACGGTCGCCAGCCACACCCCGCGCATGGGCTGCGTGTTTTGCCCTGGCTTATCCGGCAGCGGATTTTTTGCCACCGGCGGCAACGGCGTCACCAGCGACTTCGGCGGTTCGGAGGAACAGCTGGCAAGCAATAGCGCGGCGACAAGGATTTTTATGCTCGCGAAACGGGGAAAGCGACGAGTATTGATGATAAGACACTCCCTTTATTCTGATCGTCATTTACGTGGCTTCAGGCTGTATGGAACCCGCCAGGCGAGTAAGTATATACCTGACTTTCGCGCAACGGCAGCTTATCGCAGCCGGTTGATATTGCTGTTCAACTGAGACTGGATAACGCGCAGCATATCGTGGGTAATTTGACCCGGCAGGATGTGTTCAGCCATTGCCATAAAACGGGTTGCCACATCAGAAATGCGCTCAACGATCTGGCGGATTTTCGCGCCGCAGACGAGGCCCCTTTAACGGCAAAGAGAGCAGGGAGAGTTCCAGTCCTTTTTCCATCGCGGCCTGGCTGTACTCGAACATAATCAAGGGGCGGCCGGTAAGGGCGGTTGTGGTCGCCAGCGTACCCCAAAGCCATCGTTCGCCCCATCCCTGGTAATAAACCTCGACGTTACCCGGCATCCTGGCTCCTTTTCTTTATTCGCTGACGTTTAAGACTCTCTTCATAGCGGCGCAAATCGTCAAGACTTTCCAGTCTGGGTTGAAACAGTTGCTCCAGTTCGTGAACACGTCCCAGCACCATTGCTACCCGTACCAGGCTCTGGAAGCCGATATTTTTACCGGACTCCATATTAGATACCGTATTGACGCCCACGCCCGCTCTGGCCGCCACTTCAGATTGGGTCATTTGTAGGGCAATGCGTTGCTGGCGTAAACGATCGCAAATGAGTTTGACGATTTCACTCGGTTTTTTGAGATATAAATCCATTATAATGGGTGTTAAGT
>NZ_JAAATR010000072.1 GCF_009907385.1 Atlantibacter hermannii | reverse complement strand
GGCACTGTTGCAAAGTTAGCGATGAGGCAGCCTTTTGTCTTATTCAAAGGCCTTACATTTCAAAAACTCTGCTTACCAGGCGCATTTCGCCCAGGGGATCACCATAATAAAATGCTGAGGCCTGGCCTTTGCGTAGTGCACGCATCACCTCAATACCTTTGATGGTGGCGTAAGCCGTCTTCATGGATTTAAATCCCAGCGTGGCGCCGATTATCCGTTTCAGTTTGCCATGATCGCATTCAATCACGTTGTTCCGGTACTTAATCTGTCGGTGTTCAACGTCAGACGGGCACCGGCCTTCGCGTTTGAGCAGAGCAAGCGCGCGACCATAGGCGGGCGCTTTATCCGTGTTGATGAATCGCGGGATCTGCCACTTCTTCACGTTGTTGAGGATTTTACCCAGAAACCGGTATGCAGCTTTGCTGTTACGACGGGAGGAGAGATAAAAATCGACAGTGCGGCCCCGGCTGTCGACGGCCCGGTACAGATACGCCCAGCGGCCATTGACCTTCACGTAGGTTTCATCCATGTGCCACGGGCAAAGATCGGAAGGGTTACGCCAGTACCAGCGCAGCCGTTTTTCCATTTCAGGCGCATAACGCTGAACCCAGCGGTAAATCGTGGAGTGATCGACATTCACTCCGCGTTCAGCCAGCATCTCCTGCAGCTCACGGTAACTGATGCCGTATTTGCAGTACCAGCGTACGGCCCACAGAATGATGTCACGCTGAAAATGCCGGCCTTTGAATGGGTTCATGTGCAGCTCCATCAGCAAAAGGGGATGATAAGTTTATCACCACCGACTATTTGCAACAGTGCC
>NZ_JAAATR010000071.1 GCF_009907385.1 Atlantibacter hermannii | reverse complement strand
AATAAACGATGGTGACCCGGTTGATATACCTGCTGGCCGCTGTGTAGACCTGCGTGTCGAAATGCCGGTAAACAGCGAATGGAATGTTGAGCAGGCGCGACGGGCGGAAGAGATGGCGCTGGCGCTTGAAATGGATCGAGAGGAAGAGGCTCAGTCCCAATAATTGATAGGTGCGCCCGCATTGATCTCCTGATGGTTAAAAACTACTGTATATAAAAACAGTATAATTAGTTGGAGGGAGTTTTATGCCGCGTCGTAATGATATTGAATCGGCGTTCAGATCCGCAATGCACACAGCGCCAGGCGGAAAAAGGACAGTAAATACGGCAGACTTTGTGCATGAGTTGGGCCGCATAAACTGGTGCTGCTCACTGAAAACGGCAAACCACTGGATCGAAATGTCGGTTTCCGTTTTCAGTGACATTACCCCGGATGCCAGCGAGAACCGCACGTTTATGTTGTCCGGCCGGAACGGAGGGCGCTGACATGGGATTCCCGTCGCCGGCAGCCGACTTCGCTGAAACCACGCTCTCGCTCGATGCCATGTTTATTAAGCGACCCCACGCCACATACTTTATGCGTGCTGGTCAGATGCACTGGCGGGCAGGGATCATGAAAGACGCGCTACTTGTTATCGATAGTTCACTACCAGCGCTCGACGGTTCGATTGTGGTCTGCGCGTTGGCAGGGGATTATCAGGTTCGCAGAATGCGCCTCTATCCATCCCCACACCTGGAGCACCTGGATACATTCGAAAAGGCGACGCTGGCGGATGATGATGATCAGATTTTTGGGGTGGTGGCATACATCGTTAACGATGCCCGGAGTCAGGAATTTGACGACATACCAGTGATCTAGGGCGTAAGACTGGTCAGGGGTTTTACCATCATTTTGCCATTGTTTTACCATCGACAAATCGCAGGCATAAAAAAACCAACCGCAATGGGTTGGTTTTTTAGGGAATTTTGGTCGGCACGAGAGGATTTGAACCTCCGACCCCTGACACCCCATGTTAGTCAGCGGAAGGACTGCCGAGGTAAGCCATATAAGCGTTGATCATCGCTTCAGCTTTATGATGGGTATTTCCCATAGCCATCAAAGCATCTAGAGGATGTGATCCTTGACGCATTGTTTTACTAATTGCCCATAACAAATAACCTAAAGTAACAGGTGATGAGTCGTTTATGGCATTAAATGCATATGAATCATTAATGACTTTATATTGAGGATTCCTCTTATTATCTTCCTCCACCGCAGCGCGTAATTCTGCGGTCCAGTTAGATGTAAAAGAGCTGCTTTGATGCTGCTGCAATCTAGCTATCCCGGCAAGATGATCCCTTGCTGCTTCGAGCTCTGCGCGTAATGCTTCGATTTCTTGGGTTGATTCGTTAATTTTTTTATCGACAGGACCTAGCGCTTTTAACAGTTCAATTAGTGAATTTTCGTATAAGTCCTCGGAAGTGAAATCACCATATCGTTTACCATAAAGAAAACCCGGCATTTCCACTTGCTGAAGCATTAGTGGTAAAAGTATTACCCTTTTCTCCGCAATTTCTCTGTTGGAACTTATATCTAATTCTCGCTGAACCCACGTACTTGCGATTGAGTTCTGGGAAAGCACCACAGCAACAAAATCGACCTTGTCTAATCCGTCTCTGATTTTTTCAATCAGAGAGTCGCCGATATTGATTTCTGCTTCATCAAGCCAAACAACATGTCCATTTGCTTGTAATGATGCTGAAAGGCGCCGTACAAAGGGTTTGTCGGCAGAATTGTGACTAAGAAATACGCTTGCCATGCTTAATCCCTCATGCTTAAACGAAACAAAAAAAGCCCGCATATGCGGGCTTTAATGTCACTTGGGAGCCGCGGCTCCTTTGCGTATCCTTTTTTGTCCCTTTGGTGTCCGGTCACCGTCCGGGATAAGTGGCTAACTTGCTGTTTTTAAAGCTACTGTCCTGCCACTGTCCATGTTTATTTGGTGGGCTGGCGGAGTCTGAATTGGTGCTGTAATTGGTTGAAATATTTAATCTAATCTTTGATTCAACTTTCCTTGGGTGCCTATATAGGTGCCTAAAAGTTTTTTCACGCCTTTAGAGGGGAAATAAATGAAGGATGGGTAAGGGGGCTTACACAATTTACGTGCTCATCAGCCTGGTAGCTCGTCTATCTCTGAGAATATCGGTCGCGGTCAGAAATGGTGTGTCGTTAAGCGCTAGGACGTGATGATGTTTTGCAGACAAGTGAACATCTGTTGCGGGACTCGAGCCGCGGACTGGCATGGACATCTCTAACGAGTATCGCCTCACCTCAATCTGGTCGCTGCTTTAGTGATGGAATTGAGTTGTAAAAGTTGTCGCCCGCTGGTATCGCCAGCGGGGATCTTAAAATTGTACGTACTCAAAGTTACAATTTATTCAATCAGAAAGTATTGATTATTATAATCAACATTTTTAAGATGGTTCCAATTAAGGCTTCCTTGAAGCATTGTGATCAATTATTTCGCTGATTGATTCAAAAATGTAGTTAAAGTTCGAAAAATTAATTGTTTTACGTTGCTTTAACACCACGCCAGTAGCAAAAAACTCTTTGCCATATTCATTATCTTTGCATTTTGCATTCGTTCGATTAAATACTTTTCCCCCCAGTTTGGTTTGTAAGACCGAACTGTGGAAAAGATCCTCCATCGAACTATCATTTAATCCATTGAGAGGGGTAAAGATTAAATACAAATTCTTTGTAACCCAAGTCCATTTTTGATTTCTTAACTCATCTTTCGATAAAGTAATGTTAGGGAATGCTTTCCCTATTAAAGTTTGGAAGATCCCATTAGATCCACCACTACCTGAGTCATTATCTAAAACAATAATGACAGGTTTTTGATCGGCGATTGCTTTAAACGCATTTGTCTTTTTTTCATAGCCAACAATGAAGTCTTTAAGGTGTGATGCTCCACCATCTAAGTTTAAAAAATACTTACTTTTAGTAGTGTTTTTGAAGAATTTAACTCCATAGTCTCGTACGGTTTTATTACCCATTTTTTTATTGCCAATCAGGTTAGGGTAATTTGCTGATAAAGAATCCAGAGCTACTCGCAGGTACGTAATGTCCGTCTTTCCTTCAGTCAAGATAGTTGGCTTTGGGTTTGCCCAAAAAGCAGAATAGTAAAGGAAATCAGAATATACATTTTCTCGTTTGTTAAGCGAGGTTTTAATGGTATGAGGAAGTTTATTATTGTGTTTGTCGACATAATCAATAAAGCTAAGCATCCCACCTAACTCATTGATATTACCTGCTCTTTGTTCGCGTGTTTTTTTGTCTGTTAATGTGTATTCCCCTTTAGTAAACAGACTGTGTGCCATTGCGCGAATTTTTTTGGCATATTTATTATCGACATTTACAAACCTATTAACTGTCAACCCCGTAACCTCTTGACGGCATTTTCTGTCAAAAAGTCTTAATTTATTAACATTTATTTGAAAGCCTGAAGAAATTATTTCCTTTAGAAATTTTTTATTTAAATCTATGGAGTTCTCGTTGTGGGATTTAATAATAGCCCGAGGAAACTCTTTTTTATTGGTAGATATTGTTATATCGTCGGCATATCGTGTATATGTACAACCTGCACGATTGCACAAGTTACTTAGCCGCCTATCTAAAGAAACTAGAATTAAATTGGTTATGACGGGAGAGCAGGGACTTCCCTGTGGTAACTTATCTTGATGACAGGCGATTTTAGCTATTAAAGTAGAAAGCTCTGTGTTAAGAGAAAAGTTTTTATTTTTTAGAAAGTAACCTCTAACTCTTCCAAAATTAAATTCATCAAAGAAATTGCTCAAGTCAATATTTAAAACCCATTTCTTTGACTTATGTTTTTCTGCATTTGTAATAATACTACGATTGCGTTCAAATCCATGGGAGAAATTATTATCTTCTTTTGAGTTTTCTCGAATGTTATTTAAGCAATCTTGAAGTAAGTCGGAAAGTCTACTTTGAATTTCTTTGAGTTCAGGATCTGGGGCTGATATGTGTCTATCACTACCATTCTTTTTTTTAATAGTGAATTGTGAATAAAGATTATCTGTATTTCTTATATATATGACGCGCGTCATAAATACGGGATCAATTCCTAAAAGCCGTGCTAAATCGGGTTTGGAATTACATGATTTTAATTTATCTAGGCGGGTAGTCATCACTGCTCCTTGAATAGCGGTGTGCAGGCACTCTTACGCACTTTTACAATATTATCAGCAAATACTGCTATGAGAATCATAGCAGCGAGAGCTTGAGCCCTTGAAATCAAGAATTGCGAAACACAATTCAAAATTCTGCCTGCACACCAGTCTTGAATATTCCACACATTCCTTATAATTTCAACAGGATTCTCCGCTAAATGAATGTCTTAACAATTGTTCACGCGTTCCTAATCGGCAATACGCTGCATTACTTCATGCTATCCAGCAGACTTTCTGCCATTACCCACAGGGCGCGATTAAGCTTCACATCACCGTCGATACCTTTTACAGCACGCGTGTGGGCACGTTTGCCTTTGGTTGTTCGCCCCGACAGCCCCCCTTTAATCAGGTTTTCCTGAATACGCTGGTATGTGGTCCACAGGTCGTTGCTCTCATCCTGCCAGCGGCGCGGGGAAAGAACCTGTGATTCCGATACCGGCTGATGCTCTTCACCAAAGCGGTAGATTAATGCCGCTTTCGCCATCGCCTGCTGTGCCGGTGGCGGTAATATCAGCGACTGCATGGCATCACGCTTCTCTTCCACTTGATCAAATATCCCCAGTACTTCGTAAGCCCCTTCTATGACTTTCTCCACCACATTACCTTTATGCGGCACGCGCACCTCTCCGAACGACTCACCGCAAATCAGCCCATTCTGACAAACCGATCTGAATAACCCCGGCAACATCTGGTATGAGCTTGAGCCGTCATGGCTGTTAAGCAGGATGATTTCTGGCACCTGTTTACCAGTGATCTGGCCCTCGCGACGCAGGCGCAGCATGTGTTTGGTGTGCTCTCGCTTGCTCAGGTCCCGAACCCGGGTCTGGCAGGCAAAGAATGGCTGGAAGCCTTCACGTTGCAGGTTATCGAGCAGGGAAATAGTCGGGATATAGGTGTACCTGTCACTGCGGGATTCATGTTTGTCTTCGCTGAAGACACTCGGCACATAGTGCGCCAGTTCGTCACGGGTTAACGGGCGGTCGCGGCGAACAAGATTGACTGAGCCGAAGCGGCTGGTTAAACGGGTCATAAAAACTCCTGGAAAATGGACATAAAAAAGGCCACCCCTAAGGATGGCCCTGTCTGTTATTAATGAGTCTGATTAGGTCGCTGCTGGTAACGTGGGTTCCAGGGCAGGCGGCATCGTTTCTGCTGAACCGTGCCTTTCGGCCCGGTAGAGCTGGAGTTGCGTCAGTAACGGAGCTTTCCGTGACTGGAGATATTTCAGGCACCATTCCCTTCGGACAACCAGTCTGACCGGCACAGGCAGAAGCTCATAAGCCTTACTGAACATCGACTCGATAAACACATCGTCACTGAGTTTATCCTCGGCAATGTTCAGCAAACCGCTGATAACGATACTGTCGAGCAATCGCTTATATCGGGTAGTACGGGTTTCTGGTCCTTCTGTAGTTGGCTCACTGACATTTTCTTCTACCTGCTCATCCTTGTTATCAGTGGCGGATACATTTCGTCGCAGATTTAATTTCTCTTTCAGTCCCTTGAGTTTTCCCTGGGGATTTTCAGACATATTGCTTTTATCCTCTGAGCTTGCAGCAAGCGAGATTAGGCAAGTGTGGCGAGTTTTTTGATGATGCGTATCAGACTCAGTGTGGTGATGCTGGCACCTAGTGCTTTAACTGCAACAGAATTGCTGCGCATCAATGTCACACCGGCAACACTCAAAACAAGTTGCCAGCTACAGTCCACGGTTGGTAGCGTTTCCTGCTGTAATATTTTTCCCACTGAACCTCCGTTAGCTGAATGCCGAATAAAAAGTTATCTCGCTGATAAGGTTATTTATAACCATTGGGAACCCACTGGCCCTGCTTACGGATATCAGTAATGATGTCTCCCTGTTTGACCGAAATTGTGCGCCAGCCCGGCTCTTTGCTGGAGGCATTACCGTAGGTGTATCCCACTGACATGGTTAGTGCTTCACCCGTTGTAGTAGTGAGATCAGCTTCATATGCCGCTTCGGTATTTTGTTTACGGATGAAACGCACGGTATTGATGGCACGACAACGCAGACTACTTTTGGCATGTTCAAATGAGTTATCCGCCATCTGGCAACCTTCAGATTTAATTTCATCCGTCAGGCTTGTCGAAGCATTAAAATTTTTAGGAGCGGGAACGTAATTCACCATATCGCTGCGCAGTGTTGGCGGATCCGTCTGAAGCACAAGATAAACAGGACAATCTGATTTTCCGACTTCACAGGCTTTTGCTACGTAATCACGTACTAGCCAGCCTTTATTGCCGAAATACTCAGCACCGCTCTCGTCTTTACATTGTGACCACGTGGCTTTTTGTCCCATCATCACGCCGTCTACCATGACGCAGGTGACGGCTTTTACAGGCTTCCCGTCCCAGCGAACAGCGTCAAAGGGTTGAATGCCGGTATGATTCACATCAAGTGTATAAGCCTGCGGGTTCTTCGCTATCCGGTCATTTGCCTGTTTCAGTTGATTACTGCCTTCCTGAGTCAGAAAGAAGGTATAGCGTTCGGGATGTATGTCGCCGTGAATTGTCATTGCAGACGAGACCAATGGAATAAACAGTGCTGCAGAGCTGAGAGATAAAACAACGAGTTTACGCATAAGGTTTCCTTTCATTTAATTAATGATTAATACAGTCCTGCCATGTGGCATCAGCCAGTGCCTCATTCAGCCCTTTGGCGCTGAATTTTTTAGAGATAGCGGCATTCATAGAGGTCATTTTTATTACGTCTTTTTGACTTGTCGCTTTTAGCGCAGTAAAGGTCGTTTCATCCAGAGGATGGTTTGTACCATTGATACTGACTCCAGGATCAGAAAGCCCTGTTTGTGACGAGACGCGGTAATCCTCCGCAGGTACGCTGTAAGCAGCAGCCAGCTTTCCGCTTGTGCAGGTCAGTGTGAGCACTTCGCCTGAAGCATTTTGAGTATTGAGTTCAAACTCCATGGCACTGATGTTCCCGTACCAGTCCCCCCATTGCTGGTCAGCCTGTACGGCGCTGGCACTGTGGCTAAGCAGCAATAATCCAGCCAGAGTTGCATAATAGTTTCTGAGCATTCTGGTTTCCTTTCCTGATGATTTAGATACAAAAAAGCCCGCTTCCGTTTTAAGGGGAGCACGCTGATCGTATTGATAAAATGAGCTAGCAGATAATCGTTAATACAGATCAGTTTCTAGGAATTGATCGTTATTAACTATTGCCTTATCGATCAAATTTTATTTATTGATAGATTTAAACTATTTAACGTTGAGTATCGATCGGTTTGACAGATCAACAAGTTGTAGCAACCGAATGACATTTGTCAGACTGATTCATCTGGGTGATATAGGTTTGAAATTATCTGCAATTTGGACCTAGGATAGTGCGTATTTACGACTTAATTTTATGCTGTTTCTGCAACATTAACTTCAGAGTTATATTATGTAAGTTAATTGCCTGTTTTACGTGTTTCCTTCTACTATAGCAAAAGTAACATCAGTGCAGTAATTACTGTCTGATACTGTATTATAATAATAAAGATAGAGCGTATATAACAATCATTAACAACACTCACCTTTAACAATCAATACTAGTACCTGAAGAGTAATTAATTACATATCAGGTTTATTATATTGAGATGATTATCACAAGGACTAAAACATGAAACCCTACATCAGCAGATTACATGGACGCTGTAACCAACTTCATATCAACCGTATCCATGACACGTTGAATAAATCGCTTAGAGAATACCCTAGGACATACGTTCGAAGAATAGATTTAAGAATACCCGATGAGGTATATGAACAATACCGTGATGACTCAACACTGATAACGCGTTTTATGGAATCACTAAAGGCTCAGATTAAACAAACACAGAAGCGTAAGCGAAGAGAAGGAAAACGAGTCCATCCCTGCAATGTTCGTTATGTCTGGTCAAGAGAGTTTGGTGAGGTCAAGGGTAAGAAGCATTATCATATTGCATTGATGCTGAATAACGATGCGTACTACAGTACCGGTACATATTGCCCTATTGGGAATGTATATATACATAATCTGGCCTTGATGATTATGGAGGCATGGGTAAGGGCGTTGAACCTTCATACACAACCTGATTATCAACGGCATTACCGGTCGGTGCATTTTGTGCTTGAGGGTAGCATTATGCTGGATACTAATAGCAAAACCTTTCATCTTAATTATGATCAGATATTCCAGCATCTCGAGTATACGGCTAAACTCTACTCGAAAAGCCATGTTGATGGTAAGCGTAATTTTGGTTGTAGTCAGTACTGATATATTCAATAGAACCGGTATACGACAGAATGGAATAGGGTTGTAGCAGGGGAAAAAATCGTTGTAGCAAGTTTGGTTGTAAAATGGTGTAAACGTTGCTAGATATTGATGGGAAGGAGCTATGCTCTGGTAGTACAATTTACCGGGCATTGCGTTGGATGAAAACTGAACGATTTAATGTGTTTTCGCAGGATGAGTATCTCAAAAGGTCGCTACAAACCGCTACAGTAGCAATTGTAGCAGGGTAATGACAAAGAGATGCGTTGGTTTTAAGGAGAAAGGCCCATGACACGGATGTGTCAATGAGCCTGTTGAGTATGGGACTGGTAACAATTCAGTAGCATAAATTGTTGCCACGGTGTTACTTTGTACAAGTGGTTAGTAATACCAGATTAATTAATCTACTTGGGCTCTTGTTGTGGCAAGTATTGAACCGGAGGTGCAGCGAGTTGGGCGTAAAAGCCATTGTTCATGCGCCAGGTAATATACTCGGCTGAATGAGCACTTGTCCGGAATGTGGTAAAAAAACCCGTTCCTGGTTGACCAATGATGTAATTCATCAGAGGTTCAAGTTTGTCGCTGCGGCGGAATTTATTGGGTCCATACTTGATGATGTCATTCTTTTTGAATGGGAGCCAGCCATTGGCAGTAAATTTATTATAAATCCACTGGCGGAGTTCTTCCACATCCTGATAAAACTTATATTCATCAGTGAACTGATAAAACCAAGATACTGCTTGGTTGAGATACCAATCCATGATAAGGGATGCACTCTTAATAACACTGAGTGGAATAATTTCTGTTTCTTGGTCAGAGAAGAAGTGAAGCAACCCTGCAATACGTAATGTATTAGTGTTGGCTTTCTGCAGCATGTAATCAACACAACGCCAACGAGGATCATTTATTGGTAAAGAAATCCAGATATCACGTTTATTCTCCCAAAACTCTGCAGCTTCAGGGGAAAGTTTGAGTGCTTTCTTTTCAGTTTTACCCGAAATGATTTGTTGCTTCTGCTTTTTCAGTAGCTTCTTAATCTGCTCATGAAAAAGAGGTATTGCAGTTTCATCACTCGAGCAATGACGATGGCCCATGTTCGTGACATTTTTAGTGGGTATGTTCGTAAACAGGAAACGGGCTAACAGACCACTATTTAAAAGCTTGTCCTGATTCTTTTTCATGAAATTGAGAAAGAGATGTCTCTGCAACATTAACGATAATGTCAGTGTCGGTTTAAAACTGCGGGTGGCTTGATGGCTACGTTTGTGTTTATAGAGATCACCATCCCAGGCTTTATTAAAAAATGCTGGATTATCTTTCACGCAGGATTCAAAAAAGCCGCTCGCTTCATCGGAGTTCACGGCTGCAGTTGGATATTCACTTAATCCTTCAATGAGTGCAGCTACCGAAGTATCGTTGTAGGCAAGGGTGAGCAATACAGGTTTATTGGGCTTCAGGTCCGTATGTAATGCCAGTTCAGCTTCAGCGTCGCTGGGAAAGAGGCGCTTTTTGACTGCGGTACGCAGGTTGCTCTTCAGGGCCTGAAGTTTTGTCTCCCAGACGGCATAATCACGCTCGTATGCAGCCAATTCCTTCTGAAAGGCTTCATCCAACTCAGCTTTAAGCTTGTCGAATGGCTCCCTGAGCAGTTTGTTTACGGTCGATTTCCCTGTGCCTGAATCTGCCAGGGTCACGATGTAAAGTGCACAGGGTTCAGGCATATCAGTATAAGGGTTGATCACTTCAACCAAGGGCTGACAGGCTTCAGATACAGCGGCCAAAGTTACATTGACAGCTAATTCCACCGGAATCTTCCCCCCATCCTGTAGATGGTTAATGGCATTTTGCATCACAGATGTAAACGCCCATACAGGGATGGTTGGGACAGGAATGGTTTGGTGCTGGAATACAGGCATCAACGGTAAATAGTTCATTTTTATTTTCCTGGAATTTTTATATTAATTCAAAAGTGACATCACCGATGCGACTTACCCTGCCGGGTAAGGGCATACGGTGGGGGTTAACTATTGGTTTGTGTTAGTTCAAGTGCAGTATTCGCTGCAACAGAATGCCAGAGAGGCTATGCAGCCCGGCGTTTCAGAATCCATTCATCAAGTTCGGATTCGAGCCAGCCAACAGACTGCTTGCCTAGCGGATAAGGTTTCGGAAATGCCGGGTCATGACGTGGCGACTTAGCATTAAGCCAGTCGTAGATGGTGGAACGAGCGATGCCGAGTTTGGCCGCAACTGCTCGCATGCGCAGGATTTTTACCGTCTGGGTGTAGGTGGTCATCTTTCTACCTCATTGAACTGTAAAGATGTAAGTTATTTGTTTAATAACGGCTCTCCGTTATTCAATACCTGAGCCGACTGGCTGGTATACGATGGATTGTAATGAAGTCGAATGGTGTCTAAAATTGGCAATAACTACTTACTTTTTTTGACACTAGAATATGCCAGCCACAACATCAGTACAGAAAGCAGCGTTTGATGCTATCGACAGTCTTCACTTTAGTCAGGTGGTGATGAGTCTCATATGCGCAGACCCAATTGCAGAAGAGTGGTATCGTCGTATTTTTGGCAGAATCAATAGTATCCTTCAGAAGGCAGGGATCACTGGGAAACAGGCTCAGATAGCCAAGCATTATTTGCTGGGTGCTCTTGAAATCTACTTGTCTATTGATAGCAGCTATTTTTCGGATACAGTTGAGCATATTAATAAAGGTGTTGATGGTGAAACGCCTTATAACAGGGAGCTTCATGGGCAAATTGTTGAACACAACCGAAATTGTAGTATCGCCATACTTTGCAATATTGCCGATTATAATGGTGTGGACAGGGACTTCTTTTTACAGGCAACAGAAGAATTAGTGAATGATAAGGTCTTTTCTACCATGCCGTATTTTATCAGATACCGTATTACCGAATGTTGCTATGCACTGGAGTATCCTGATGCCCCTCTCTGTTTTTATCGGGAGTTGGTGAATTTTGATATTATTTCATGTGGGAAATATTCCAGTCATTGTGACAAATTTGTGAAGGAGTCTGATTCAGAATTATCATTGTTATTCATTCGTGCAGGCTTACTTTTTGAATTTAAGATGCTGCAAAGAGCGTTGCCGGTGATAACATCCCTCAATAATAATCGTACACTTATTTTACCCGACTCTGATCTCCGAATATCCTGTTCAGAGCGAAAGAGTATTGCTGATTACTATAAAAGGCTTGTAGATATTTTTTTACTGGAAGATAATCCGGGTATCTTTGTAATTTTTCAGTGTAAAGGTGATGTTTCGGGTTTAAATGCCATAATGCTTCTTAAAAACATGAGCAAATTTTATTTTCATAAACGGATGTTTGATGGCACGCAGGGACGTTGGCTGGGAACGCTGGGGGCATTTTATATTGAGGTTATCCGTCGGGTAGTACCAGGGGCTGCGATTTATTGTGAGAGTGATAATAGTCTTGCAATTTCGGAAAAAATTAGTTCACGATTTAAAAATGCTGGTTTTAGTGTGTCAGCTAGAAATTTGTATCTGCGGCATAAAGCGATAAGAAAAGATAATTACTCTAAAATTCGATATTATTATGCCCTCATGTTGAATCAGCCACGCATCCTCCCGTGGTATTTTAATGACAATAGTTATTACGACATGGCTCTGGGGTTCGATGGTTGTGAAATAAGGTAATGCATCCAATTAATAGAAAGTATTTCTTCAATGAATGCTCCGACGCGTTTTAGACGTTTGTATATGAAGTGCTACTTGGCATTTAGTTTAATTAGTCACAGTGAGTGTAAGCATTTCACATATAAGCCGTTCGATTTTTAAATATCAAAACAATACCGCCTTCATAGAAGGCGGAATTTTAACTAAATATCATCAATAAGACCAATAGGTAAACCATTTTCACCGGTTGAACTGTATTGTGCGACAGTAATTTCCCTCAATTTTTCGGCCAAATTTTCGGGCACGTCATTATCAACTACTATGATCTGAATTGGGGATTTATTTTTTTCCGCATAATTGCAAATATCAATAAGATTGAAGTATATTTTTTCATATTTTAAGGGGTCAGAAGCACCCTCAATCGCATCTTCTTTTTTATCAGTAAGCTCGACATATTTTTCTTTTAAATTTTTCCCTAAATATTTGCCAACTGTGTCGAGCATCAAAAGACGTGGGTGATTAATATCATTCTTAATTGAGCTTTTGAGTATGGAGGACATGTATCCAATAGAGACTATTGTTCTCAATCCACCTGAGGTAATATTGAAGTAGTCCTTCCCTCTAACAATTGCCGAAAAATGGGTCTTGTTAATATCTATCCCAGTTCTGTTTTTAATATTAATTTTAGCAAGAAAATCGTTTAGGTTATCAGCTAAATCTGATAGTACACCATCTATACTTGGAGCATTAGATCTGAGTCGGTCCAATTCTTGATTTAATTTTTCTAAGTTATCAGTTAATGTTTTTTGTCTAACTAGAATTTCTTCTTGATGATTTCTTACTCGCAGGCTTGATACGAGATTTTCTCGCTGTTTTTTTGTGCTAACAACCTCTTTGATTAAAGTATCTCGCTGTGTTAAAAATGGAGTGATCATTTCCCTAGATTCAGAATCGATCATCTCACTTACCTTTAAAAGATCTTTTTCTAATATATTTTTACTAACTAACATATCATGCTGTTGAGCTGTAATACCTATTATCAATTCTTCAATTGATTTTGTTCTTTTGATTAATGACTTAAGTTCTTCATCTAATTGTTCTGGTTTTGAATTAATGAATCCGCCATCGGTGGTGTTAATTGACATTATATTGTCACAGATTGGACAGTTGCATTTTACATCTACTAGTGAGCCAATCCTTTCATTCGCGATGTGAATCGCCTTGATCTTTTTAACGTCATTTAAATAGTCATTTTTAAGTCTAATGTACTGATCTTTCTTGTGGCTAAGCTCGATAGACTTTTTATTTAGACCTTTTATTTTTAAATTGAATTCATTATGGAGTGACTTTAATTCATTATAATTTTCAGAATCAGCTGTCATAGTAGCATTGATTTCTGAAAGAGACTCTTCAATGTCTTCTATTAGGATATCACATTCGGTTATTGCATCATCTAAAGATGATATGCTTTCATAGCCCGTTTCTCTTAGGAACTCAGCAACGTTATCATATTTCTTTACTAACCTTGCATGTTCAGATTTTTTCTCTGAAATTTGAGATTCAATATCGGCTATATCTGCGTCGAACAAATTATAAATGTACTTAAATACTTCTTTTGTTTGGGTGTAACGTCCCCATTCAGTTAAATTTAATAGTGACTTACTTCCCATGTCATCCTGATTAACATAGGCGAATTTCATAATGTTCCTGAAGCTTAGTCTTTGAAACTTAGATATCTCCTGAGTTGGTGACACTTTTAGCTTCAGTTTAGGAAAATTAAGTTTATCCATTAAAAAATCAGAAAAAAAACCGTCCGGAGCATTTGTTATTTTGAAGTTAGGTGCATATTTTCCGGGTAAAAAAGAATCTTTTTCTTCATACAAACTTGGGTAAACTTCAATGAATTCAGACGGCTTATAGATATCCCTTATTATAGTAAAAGGTGAGTCATTTATAAAAATCTCCATGGC
>NZ_JAAATR010000070.1 GCF_009907385.1 Atlantibacter hermannii | reverse complement strand
TGGTGCAGTCGTCTTCTGAAAATGACAATCAAGTTAGGGTATGCCTCAATCTGACGGCTGCGAACCGCCAGGGACAGGCGCAATGTCAGATTCTGTCGCGGCCTTGGCGCGTGCCTGGAAGCGTTCATAGCAATCCAGCCCGCAGAAATGTTCGACGTATTCCGCGCCTTCCGGGGTGAAGGCGGCATCGAGCGGAATTTCTTTGCAGCATACGCAGCAGGTGGTGCAACTGGCAGTGTTCGGGGCGTTTGCGTTCATGGTGGTACTCCTCCAGATTGGTAGCGAAGCTCAAAGCTGCCCACTCTCGGCTGGCTGGGAAGCGGTCATGATCTTCCCTTGAAGGCCCGCAGCAGCCGCGTCACAGACAGGATAAACAAGCCGGTCAGCGTGAGGGCTGCAATACCCCAGTGCTCCCCGATGAACGCGCCGGCCGTCGTGCCGGCTAGCACAATGGCGAGAATCGGCAAATGGCAGGGACAGGTGAGCACGGCCAGCGCGCCCCACAAGTAGCCGGTGATCGGTTTGTGCGTCTCAGACGGCAAGTGCTCTGGGCTGTTCATGGCAGACTCTCCGCGTGCTGTGCCGGTTCGGTTGGCATGGCGGCCAGTTGCATTTCGAGGCTGGCCAGGGCCTCGCGCCGACGCTCGACGAGTTGCCGCAACACGGCAAGCTGCGCAGACGCACCGTCACCGTCCGCAGCATCCAGCGCCCGGCACAGCCGCGCCAGTGCGTCCAGGCCGATACCCGCTTCGAAGGCAGCCCGTACAAAGCGCAGCCGTTGCAACGCGGTGTCATCGAACAAGCCGTAGCCGCCCGTGGTGTACGCGACCGGCCGTAGCAATCCGCGCAGCAGGTAGTCGCGCACGATATGCACGCTCACCCCGGCATCAAGGGCCAGCCGGGACACTGTGTAGGCGCTCATTGAACACCTCCTTTTCCTCATCCGGCGCAGCACGAAAGCTGCTTCACGTCCTTGCTGAAGGTCTGCGCCGCGAGCTTCAGCCCTTCGACCATGGTCAGGTAGGGGAACAATTGGTCGGCCAGTTCCTGCACGGTCATACGGTTGCGAATGGCGAGCACCGCCGTCTGGATCAGTTCACCCGCTTCCGGGGCCACCGCTTGCACGCCGATGAGCCGTCCGCTACCTTCCTCGATGACCAGCTTGATGAAGCCGCGTGTGTCGAAGTTGGCAAGCGCACGCGGCACGTTATCCAGTGTTAGCAGGCGACTGTCGGTCTCGATCCCGTCGTGATGTGCTTCCGCCTCGCTGTAGCCCACGGTGGCGACCTGCGGGTCGGTGAACACCACGGCCGGCATTGCGGTCAGGTCCAGGGCCGCATCGCCGCCAGTCATGTTGATCGCCGCACGAGTGCCGGCCGCTGCCGCCACATAGACGAACTGCGGCTGGTCGGTGCAGTCGCCGGCCGCGTAGATGTTCGGGCTACTGGTGCGCATGCCCTTGTCGATGACGATGGCCCCCTGCGCATTGACGGCTACCCCCGCCGCTTCCAATGCCAGGCTGCGCGTGTTCGGTGTCCGGCCGGTGGCGACCAGCAGCTTGTCGGCGCGCAATTCACCGTGCGTGGTGGTCAGCACGAATTCACCGTCCATATGGGCGACCTGGCTGGCTTGCGTGTGCTCCAGCACCTCGATGCCCTCGGCACGGAAAGCGGCTGTCACCGCCTCGCCGATGGCCGGGTCTTCACGGAAGAACAAGGTATTGCGCGCCAGGGCCGTGACCTTGCTGCCCAGCCGGGCAAAGGCTTGCGCCAGCTCCAGCGCCACCACCGACGAGCCGATTACGGCAAGGCGTTCGGGAATGGTGTCGCTCGCCAGGGCCTCGGTGGAAGTCCAGTAGGGTGACTCTTTCAAGCCCGGAATCGGCGGGACCGCCGGGCTGGCACCCGTGGCGACCAGGCAGCGGTCGAACATCACGACGCGCTCGCCACCCTCGTTCAAACTAACGATAAGGCTCTGGTCGTCCTTGAAACGCGCTTCACCGTGCAGAACGGTGATGGCTGAATTGCCGTCCAGGATGCCTTCGTACTTGGCATGACGGAGTTCTTCGACACGGGCCTGCTGCTGGGCCAGCAGCCGCTCGCGCAAGATCGTCGGCGGTGTGGGTGGCATGCCGCCGTCGAATGGGCTTTCCCGGCGCAGATGGGCGATGTGGGCGGCGCGGATCATGATCTTGGACGGCACACAACCGACGTTGACGCAGGTGCCGCCGATGGTGCCGCGCTCAATCAGCGTGACCTGCGCGCCTTGCTCGACGGCCTTCAGTGCTGCCGCCATCGCGGCTCCACCGCTACCAATGACGACGACCTGCAACGGGCGTTCGTTGCCACTGGGCTTATCAGCGGCCCCTATCCAGCCGCGCATCTTGTCGAGCAGGCCGGCGCGGTTGTCCGTCGGTGGCGCATCGGCAAGCGTTGCCTCGTAGCCCAGTCCGGCCACGGCGGTAGTCAGCGCATCCGATGACGTGCCCGCCTCAATGGCGAGTTGCGCTGTGCCCTTCGGATAGGACACCAGCGCCGATTGCACGCCGGGCACTTTCTCCAAGGCTTCCTTGACGTGAGCCGCGCACGAGTCGCAGGTCATCCCGGTGATTTTCAGGGTGGTCATGTATTTTTCCTTTTCTGTGGTGGCTACGGCTGTTGCCGTCAGCCACGTTGTTCTGGCAATTCACAGCTGTCCGGCCCGCAGCGGCGATGTGCTGGCGAGATGAAATCCCAGACCGACACCCCAACCATCAAGGCCAGGCCGACATAGAGCAGTCCACCGCTCTGCCAGCCGTAAGCCCGCATTAAAAACACCGCTGCCAGCACCAAGATCGGGCCTATCGTGCCGAGCGCCGTGCGTCGCCACTGTCGATGATTGAGCCAAGCGATAGCATTGGCGAGTAACGCGATGCCGGCGAACATCGGCAGCAGGATGCCAATGAATAGCCCCTCGTACTGGCTCAAGAAGCCCAGTCCGATGGCCGCGCCAAAGCTGGCGATGGCAGGAAAACAGGCGGCGCAGCCCATCGCGGAAACGACGCTGCCGAGCGCGCCGGTTTTGCCAGCGATGCGCGTGATGAGTCCCATGTGTCGCTCCCGAGTTCGGTTAACGGATCAGCGTTTGAGGCTGGACGGATAGCCCGCGTCCTCGGTCGCCTTGGTCAACTTCTGGACGTTGGTCTTGGCATCGTCGAAGGTGACGACGGCCTGGCGCTTGTCGAAACTTACGTCGGTCTTGCTCACGCCCTCAACCTTGGAAAGCGCGTGCTTGACAGTGATCGGGCAAGAGGCGCAGGTCATGCCAGGCACGGACAGCGTGACGGTCTGGGTGGCGGCCCACACGGGGGCAACAACGGCAGCGAGGGCGAGGGCGGCAAACAGTTTTTTCATGATGAACTCCTGTGATTAATAGAAAAATGGCATGACGTAGGGAAATCCGAGCGAGACCAGGACCAGCGCGGCCACGATCCAGAAAATGAGCTTGTAAGTAGCTCGCACTTGGGGAATCGCGCAGACCTCACCCGGTTTGCAGGCTTGCGCCGGGCGGTAGATGCGCCGCCAGGCGAAAAACAGCGCGACCAGCGCTGCGCCGATGAAGATCGGGCGATAGGGTTCCAGCACCGTCAGGTTGCCGATCCATGCCCCGCTGAACCCCAAGGCGATCAAAACCAGCGGCCCCAGGCAGCAGGCCGACGCAAGAATGGCGGCCAGCCCACCGGCGAAGAGCGCGCCGCGCCCGTTTTGTGGTTCAGACTTTTGTGGTTCAGACATACGCTTGTCCTTTCAAATTTGGTTTGGATAGCTTAAGCTTACTTCCGTAGTTATGTACGGAGTCAAGCGATATGCAAATTAATTTTGAGAATCTGACCATTGGCGTTTTTGCCAAGGCGGCCGGGGTCAATGTGGAGACCATCCGGTTCTACCAGCGCAAGGGCCTGCTGCCGGAGCCAGACAAGCCCTATGGCAGCATTCGCCGCTATGGCGAGGCGGATGTAACACGAGTGCGGTTCGTGAAATCGGCCCAGCGGCTGGGCTTTAGCCTGGACGAAATCGCCGAGCTACTGCGGCTGGAGGATGGCACCCATTGCGAGGAAGCCAGCGGCCTGGCCGAGCACAAGCTCAAGGATGTGCGCGAGAAGATGGCCGACTTGGCACGCATGGAGGCCGTGCTGTCTGAACTGGTGTGCGCCTGCCATGCGCGGAAAGGGAACGTTTCCTGCCCGCTGATTGCGTCACTGCAAGACGGAACGAAGCTCGCTGCATCGGCGCGGGGGAGTCACGGGGTGACTACGCCTTAGCGTGCTTTATTTTCCGAATTCTGAGACGACCCCTATTTGGCGCTCGGCGTCATATGGTTTTCAATCACGATGATGGTTTCGCACAACGATTCATCGGCGAGGATTTTACGGGTGCGGTTGATATCACCGTGCTGGTTCAGCAGCGCGTTACCGGCCTGATTGAAAAACAGCTTAATGCCGACGTTGAGCTTCTCGACGCCTTTCACGCCCATGGTGGTAGCGGTCATTTTTTCCGGATTGAGGATCGCATCGGTCCACAGATAGCAGGGGATCGACGCTTTAATCGGGTTGGTGCCGGTAGGCAGCAGCGGCACGCCGTATGGGGTGCCATAAGGCCAGTTGCCGTTATTGGTGCCCGGCAATCCAAAATGGCCGGTGATCGCAGGTAGCGTCTGGATAGCGCGTACCGTTTGCTCGCCGTTAGCATGACGCTGCGGGCCCCAACCCTGGCCAATGTAGCAGGCGCGCGCCGCCGCGATTTCCCGCGCCAGCTGCTTGATACGCGTTGCCGGGATACCGGTGATCTGCGCCGCCCATTCCGGCGTTTTCTCAATGCCGTCGCCGCCGGTGCCCATCACGTAGTCTTTATAGCTGGCGTTAGGCGCCGCGTTTTCCGGCAGCGTGGAGCGGTCAAAACCGACGCAGTATTGATTGACCAGCGCGTCGTCAATCAGCTTTTCGCTAATCAGCGTATGGGCCAGACCGGCCACCAGCGCGGCGTCGGTGGTAGGGCGGATCGGCAGCCATTCGGCATGCTCGGTGACCACCGAATCGGTATAGCGCGGGTCGATAATCACTACCCTGGCTTTTGACGCTTCCAGCGCCCGGCGCAGCTCTTCCACCTGGCCGCCGCCCGACATGCGCGTTTCCGACAGGTTCATCCCGAAAAACACCACCAGATCGGAATGGGCGATTTGCGAGAAATGGCTGCCGACGTATTTACCGTGGGTATACGGCGTGGCGCTGGCAATTTGCGCGGTGGAGTAAGTGTTATGGTAATTGAGATAGCCGCCGGTGAGATTTAACAGGCGTTTCCAGGCGGGCGTTCCCTGGGTGTGATAATAGGCCCCGGACTGATAGTTATAATAAATGGCTTCGCGACCATATTTTTCGGTGACGCGTTGAAGTTCCGCCGCAATAAACGCGGTGGCTTCTTCCCAGCTAATACGCTTGAATTTGCCTTCGCCGCGTTTTCCGACCCGCTTCATGGGATATTTAATGCGATCCGGGCTGTACACGCGCCAGCGATTGGAGCGGCCGCGTAAACAGGGGCGAATCTGGTGTTGGCCAAATACCGCATCATCAATCGCGTCTTCGGGTTCGATACGCACGATGCGATCGTCTTTAACGATCACCTTTAGCGCGCAGCGGCTACCACAGTTAACCAGGCAGGCGCTGTGGCGCACGGTTTCACCACTGTTTACCGTGGCTGCTTCCGGCGCCGCCAGCGCGCTTGATGAAAATGGCAAAGAAATCGCGTTGCTTAACGCAACGGCAGAACCAATTTTTGCGGCGGTGGTGACAGTCTCCCGCCGTGAGATTTGCGTATTTAAAATCTCATGTAGTCTTTTTTTCATTATAAGTACCCTCATTGCATTCAAAGGGGACCTTAAGTTGCCTAAGACTTTCTGAGGTTGATTATGATCAAGGGGTATATATTTATAACCCTTATGAATTAAAAAGTGTGAGGTGACAGGAAGCTGTTGTTAAAAATTCCATTTAAGATAATGATATATTTAATGTTATCGCAACAATTTTGAATTTCTGTGATTATTAGTTTTTATATTTATAGAAAATGAATTATTCAGAAAAATATAACGCTGGCGCAATAAATCTAATGCAATATTGAGCGTGAGATGCCCGGCAAAAATAATCTACCGGGCAGCATGATCACCCCACGTTACGCACCGGCATAATCCGTAACCAGAGAAGCGTCACCAGGCTAATGACCGCACCGGCGATAAACGTCGAGGCCGGACCGGAAAACGCCCACAGTATGCCCGCGCCGCTACTGGCGAGCAGCAGCGCCACGCCGCTGACCAGGCTGAACATACCAAACGCCGTGCCGCGCAAGTCAGCAGGCGAGGCGGCGGCGATCATGGCGGCCATCAGGCCCTGAGTCATCCCCATATGAATGCCCCACAGCGCGACGCCCACGACGACGCCTGCCCAGTGGGTGCTGAACGCCAGCACGCTATCCGCCAGGATCAACACCACCAGACCCCATTGCAACAGCTGGCTGTGGCTCATACGGTCAGAGAGTTTGCCGAACGGGTAAGCGGTAACCGAATAGAGCAGGTTCATTGCCACCATCGCCAGCGGGATCAGCGCCAGCGGAATATCCACCTCCAGCGCTTTCAGTACCAGAAACGCCTCGCTGAAGCGGGCGAGAGTAAAAATGCCCCCCAGGGCGATCGCCCACCAGGTGGCGTTACCCAGGCGGCGCAGACTGGCGCGGTTGATCGGGTTAGTGCGCTGTTGGGCCACCGGCGCGCGTGGTTCGCGCAGCCCGAAAAACAGCAGCGCAACGGCCATCACGCCGGGGATCACCGCCACCCAGAAAATGGCGCGGAAGTCGTTATGCCACAGGAACATCAATCCCACCGCCAGTAGCGGACCGAGAAAGGCGCCGAGGGTATCTAACGACTGGCGCAATCCATAAGCCGCGCCGCGCAGCTCCGGCGGGGTGACGTCGGCCACCAGTGCGTCCCTCGGCGCGCCGCGAATGCTTTGCCGAGCCGGTCCGTCAGGCGTGCGGTGAGGATCATGCCTGAGGTGGTGGCGATAGCGAACAGCGGTTTGCTCAGCGCGCCGAGACCATAGCCCAGCAACGCCAGCCCTTTGCGTTTTCCCAGCCAGTCGCTCATCACGCCGGAAAAGACTTTTACCATCAGCGCGGTGGCCTCCGCCAGCCCTTCGATCAGCCCGATAACCACCTCGCTGGCCCCCAGCGTGGTCGCCATAAACAGGGGCAGCAGGCTGTGGATCATTTCGGAAGAGACATCCATCAGCAGGCTGACGCCGCCAACTACCCAAACGCCAGAAGGAATGCGTCGTAACGTTGTAAATCGGGAAATCATGCAGGCTCCGCGCGTTGCGCCGTGAATTAATTCAGCGTGTGTTCGATAATATACACTCCATTGAAATGACAGGCGTTACCTGAAAGGAGGTGTGACATGGCGCAACGCACTAACTGGTTCGATCGCGGCGGGGACAATTACGCGCGCTACCGTCCTGAATATCCGCCTGCGCTGGTTGACTACCTTGCAAGCGTGGCCCCGGACCGCCAGCGCGCCCTGGATGTTGGGTGCGGAACCGGGCAGTTAACGCGACAGCTTGCCGGGGCGTTTGAGGACGTCGTGGGCATCGATCCCAGCGAAAGCCAGATTGCCAACGTCGCGCCGCATCCGAAGATCCGCTATCAGTCCGCGCCGGCGGAAAAGCTGCCGGACGATCTGGCGAATGTCAGCCTGATAACCGTGGCGCAGGCCGCGCACTGGTTCAAACTGGACGCGTTTTATCAGCAGGCGCGCCGCGTTGCCGCGCCGGGGGCAATTATCGCGCTCATCAGCTACGGCATTATGGAACTGGACGACGCGCTCAACGACCGGTTCCGCCAGTTTTATGACGGTGAAATTGGCCCGTACTGGCCGCCGGAGCGCCGCCTGGTGGATGAGGGCTATCGTACGCTGGCATTCCCGTTCGAGGAGCTGACGCCGCCGCCGCTGGACATTCAGGTGGAATGGGATTTCGCGGCCTTTGTCGGCTATCTCTCCACCTGGTCTGCGGTGAGAAAAGCCACGGAAGCCGGAGAGCAGGCGCGCGTCGAGCGTTTCTTTAGCGAATTTGCCACGCGGTGGGGCGATACGGCGCAGGCCAGAACCATCACCTGGCCGATTGCGATGCGGGTAGGGCGGATGTGAAATCACGCGGCGCGAACCGGCACGCCGCGTGGGTAAAATCAGTTTGCGGCTGCCGGGTCGGTAATGGGTTTATTGACCATAAAGAAATAAACCAGCGACGCCATAAACGCGATAACTGACGACGCGACCAGCGCCAGGGTAAACGATCCGGTGCTGTCGAGGATCATCCCGGTGATAATGGGCGCAAACGAACCGCCAATAAATCCGCCGAAGTTCTGGATGCCGCTCACGGAGGTTACCAGGCGGGACGGCACCGACACCAGAATCAGCCCCCACGCGGAGGTGCCCGCAAAGTGGATGGAAAACAGCGCCATGCTGATGCAGGCTACCGCCGTAAAAGTGCTGTCGGTATAGGCGGCAGGCAGGGTAAAGCCCGCAGCGCACAGCAGCCCTAAGCAGATCATCCATTTGCGGCTTTTCATTTTATCCGCACCGCGCTTCATGACCCAGTCCGCGACCACGCCGTTCACCAGCATTCCCGCCGCGCCGAACAGGAACGGGATCGCGGCGACCCAGCCGGTTTTCTCCAGGCTTAATCCACGGGACATTTCCAGATACGACGGCAGCCAGGTCAGGAACAGCCAGACCATATAGCCCACGCCGTTAAAGCCGATAATCATTCCCCACATCGACTTTTGCTTAAACAGCCCGGCCCAGTCTTTCAGGGTGACTTTCTCTTTACTGGACGGCGGCGTTTCTTCTTCCAGATGGGCGATGTCTTCCGGGGAAAGATTGGCATCTTCGCGGTTGCGGTAGAACATCATCCACAGCAGCGACAGGATAATGCCCGCCACGCCAATGATGATGAACATTGCGCGCCAGCCGAAAGCCAGCATCAGGGCAATCAGCAGCGGCGGCGCCAGCGCCTGGGCGAGGGTGGACGACATGTTGACAATCCCCATCGGCACGCCGCGTTTACGGATGTTGTACCAGTCGTTGACCACCTTAACGCCGGTAGGCAGGTGGGGCGCTTCGCCAATCCCCAGCACGACACGGGCCACGATCATTTGGCTGAATGAGCCGACAAATCCCAGCGCGGTCTGGGCCGCAGACCACAGGAAAATACCGAACCCGTAAACCCGTTTAACGCCGAAGCGCTCCATCACCATGCCAATGGGCAGTTGGCATAGTGCGTAGCCAAAGGAAAATACCGAAAGCAATAATCCCATTTCGGTCGCCGTGAGGCCCATTTCCTCACGAATAGTGGTATTGGCAATAGACAGCGAGGTTCTGTCGAGGAAATTAATAATACCCGCCACGAGCAAAAACAATAATGCCATAATTTGCAAACGCTTCAGGCGAGAGCTTGCTTGAGTAGACATAAATGTTCCTTTAATAATTGTAGGTACGCCATTACCACGCAGAATAATGGCGTTATTATTAGATATCAGGATTACTCGTTAATTTCGAAAATTAATTCGATTTCAACGGGCGTATCAAAAGGTAAGGCATTCGTACCGATAGCAGAGCGTGCATGGCGGCCACTTTCACCGAATATCGCGATTAACAGATCCGACGCGCTATTCATCACATAGGGCTGCTGTTTAAAATCATCCGCGCTCTGCACAAACCCCAGCATTTTCACGCAGCCGGCGATCCGGTTTAAATCACCGAGATAAGCTTTTAGCGAGGTCAGAATATTCACGATACACTGGCGCGCAGCCTCCTGGCCCTGCTCAATGGTTAAATCCTTGCCCAGCGTGCCGGTATAGATTAATTCTCCGTTAACCCGGCAATCATTCCCGGAGGTATACAGTAAATTGCCGGTTTGTTTTACCGGGATATACGAAAATTTGGGCGCGGTAGGCTCGCCGAGTGTAATACCCAGCTCTGCTAAGCGAGCATCAATGTTCATAATAGTTTCCTGTTGGGTTATTTCAGTAAATCCAGGGTCAGTGATAAATAAATGTCCGCCGCCTGGTGTAATTCCTCAATTCGAACAAACTCATCTTTAACGTGCGCCTGCGCTAAATCGCCCGGGCCCATAATAATGGTCGGAATATGTTGCCCCACCGAGAAGAACGGCGCTTCGCAGGTGGCCTCGAAAATGGTTTTTTTGGCGCTGCCGGTGACCTGATTAACCGCTTCGCACGCGCGATCCACCAGTGGATGATGCGCTTCAATCGCCGAGGCAGGAATAAACAGATAGTTTTCCAGCGAATAGTCGCGGTCGGCCTGCAACCCAACGCCTGCCAGCGCGGTGCTCAGGCTGCTGTTGATGTCATGGCGCGTTTC
Source organism: Atlantibacter hermannii (assembly GCF_009907385.1). Lineage (GTDB taxonomy): Bacteria > Pseudomonadota > Gammaproteobacteria > Enterobacterales > Enterobacteriaceae > Atlantibacter > Atlantibacter hermannii_A. Next base: position 4,421 of record NZ_JAAATR010000070.1, on the reverse strand, counting down.
GCCAGGCAATACCCGGCGGTCGATTTCAATATGGCACGACGCCGGGACGATATTCGGCGCGCTGCCGCCGTTGATGGTGGTGACCAGCATCGAGGCGTTACCCAGCAGGCTGTGCTGTTTCTGCTTAACCCGCTGGCACTCCTGCACCAGTTCCGGCAGCAGACGGGCCATTTTATCGATGGCGCTGTCCGGCTCGCGCACTTTTGCGGCGTGCCCGGCGGTGCCGAAGGTGGTCAACCGGGTGCGGCTGACGCCTTTATGGGCGATGCAGATTTCAAGGGAGGTCGGCTCGCCGATAATGGCGTAATCGGCTTCAACCCCCTGCGCCAGGAAGTGCTCCATCCCCAGATTGACGCGCTCTTCATCCACATTAAACAGCAGGGTTAACTCCCCATTGAACGCGTAACCGTGGCGCTGAATAAGAATGGCGGCAAACATCATCGCCGCCACCCCGGATTTCATATCCGCCGCGCCGCGCCCGATAATGCGATCGCCTTCAATCACCGCAGCGAACGGGTCGACAGACCAGCCTTCGCCACACGGCACCACATCGGTATGGCCATTGAGGATCACCCGTTTGCCGGGCTGTTGCCCTTTAATCCGCGCGATCACGTTCGGCCTGCCTGGCGCCACTTCCTGAAGCTCTGTTTCAATGCCTTCTTTCTGCAAAACGTCGGCAATAAAATGCGCCACGGCGTTTTCATTTCCCGGCGGATTTTCCGAAGGATGCTGAATCAGGCTGCAAAGGAGCGTAACAAGCTCCTGCCGTTCATCAGCAGTTAATTGTTTTATGGTCATAAAAATACCCAGTTCAGGTGTTAGTAACTTTTTCCACGCGCGTCGATGGTAATGGTTTCGCGGTATTCTCCATTGCGGAAGGCATATATTTCATCAACCAGATTCGCCACCACACAGCAGTGGTTGGGAATAATATGGATCTGCTGGCCGATATTCAGCGCGATTTTTTCCGGGTCGTAGCGTAAATAACCGTGCTCTTCATTCAGCTTCACCAGCTGCATTTCCGGGTATTCCTGAATATGCCCATAAGAGCCCGCCACGCTGGATAAATCCGAGGTCAGGGATTTGGTCCCGGCGTCGATGGTGGCGTAGCCGGGCAGGGGAATACTCACCACGGTCGCGCAAATTGTCAGGGCGCAATTTTCCGGGGTATAAATACCGCCATTGATGGCGTTCATATCACCGAAAATAAAATTCCCGGCGCGGGATTCGCTAATGCCGTTTAACTCATCGGCGTAAAAAGAGGACAGCGTGGAACCGCCGGATAAAATTTCAATCGAAAAGCCGTTGGCATTTAACAGATCCCGGCTGTTAATCAGCAGCGCCGCTTCTTCACGGGCCGCCCGGCGAATATCCGCTTCCTGATGGTACTGGTAGATAGTGCCCGCGTAGGTAAATACGCCCTTAATATTCAGGCCGGGCAGGGCCGCGACCTGCTTCGCAAAGTCCAGCAGTTGATCAGGCTGAATACCTTCACGATGCGCGCCAAAATCAATCGCAATATCGACATTAAATTGCAGATCGTTTTTCACCGCCGCCTGTGAAAGCCCCTCAGCACCGGCAAGGCTATCAATAATGGTGCGAATGGTGATCTGACGGGCCAGATCGGCAAACCGCTGGCATTTATCCTCGCCGATCAGCGGATAGGCCAGCAGAATCGAGGTGATCCCGCCTTTTGCCATGACTTCCGCCTCGGATAGCTTGGCGCAGGTGATCCCGCTTGCGCCAAGCTGCTGTTCCAGCTTTGCCAGCCGCACCGACTTATGGGTTTTGATATGCGGCCAGTGCTGGATATTATTTCGGGCCAGCCCGGATACCATGGCGTTAATATTTTTTTCCATGATATCCATGTCCAGCGCGACATAAGGTGTGGTGTACATTTAGCCTCCTGAGTTTTCGCCCTCGTCAGGCGGAGTATCCCCTCTGATTTCGCCCAGATAGGCATAGAGGGTGTATTTCGAGATATTCAGAAACTCACAAATCTTTTCACCGGACTTTTTAATCAGAAACACCCCCTTGTCGTCGAAAAACTTAATGGCGTCGAGTTTGTCCTGACGGGTCATATTGTTCACCGGAACGCTGATTAACGCCGTACATTCCGCGATCAAATAATCCAGCAGTTCGTTAACGTCTTTCACAAACACTTCGTTGACTTCTTCCTGGCGCGCAGGCGCGCTATCGGGGCGACCCGCCATTTTGTTGAGCATTTTCTCGGCCTGCAAAATGTCGCTGATATCGAGGTTAATACACAGCGCGCCAATCACTTTGTTACTGCTGTTGCGGAAATAGACCGAAGTAGAACGCAGGGTTTTACCGTCGCGCGTTTGGGTGAAGTAGTTATGGCGGTCGCCGTTGACGTCGGTGCCGCGCAGGACTTCCAGCCCCAGGTTGCTGCTCGGGTCGCCTTTTTTACGTCCGGTCACATGGCCATTAATAATGGCGATAATGCTGCTCTCCAGTCCCTGGGCGTGATCGTGAAGAACCACTTCGCAGTTTTCGCCAAACTGCCCGGCGATGCCTTCCATCATCGGGATGATGAAATCGAGATTCTCTTTGATGTTTTCCATATCAACCTAAAATTTAGTTAGCTAACAAAACTTTTTGTATTGTATAGCGACAAGGGTGGGTGTTAAACAACCGTTAAATGAGTAAAAAGCGATCGGGATCACGTAAAAATCTCACTTTTTGTTTGGCTGCAAACTTTTTGTTTGGAGAGCAGGCGTAGCGGAACGTCGAGCCAGCAAAGAGAGAATTTCGGGCAGCGGCAGGTCCGGGGCATTGTGTATTCCAAACTATCTAACGCGCCGACATCAACTAACTGCTGTGCGCCGTTAAAGGGCTGGACAGCATTCGCACCCAACCGGACAAACGCGCTTCCTGTCAACGCTGAGCATCACGGTGGTATCGACGTCATGACCGCAGGCATGCGTCACGCTGGGGGATGGCGTGCAATATCTACGGACAGAAAATTTTCGTCGATCGGAAAGGCGTCGATATCCGCGCGCAGAGCGATAAGCGGTTCGCCCTGGCAGATTTGTGCAACCACGCCGGTTTTCAGTTTCAGGGCAGTGACCGAATCCATCATCCAATGTGCGTCTGGCTGCGTGAGCAATGATAATCCGGTAAAAAGAAATACAGGCTGGGTTTAAAATAGTGTCGTGGCGTTAACTGGCTGTGACCAATGAACGTGGCGAAACGGCAGAATTCATCGAACCCCATACTGGTGCGCATAATGTATATTATGTTAAATTGCATTAATGCCTTTCACTGGCGATTATCCCGCGGTTCTCCATTTCAGCTCTCCACTATCCCCTGTTGCCGCCCTTACCCCTGGGAGCAATAAAAAACCCGCCTTTGCGGCGGGCTTTGCTTTGGGTTTAAAGAAACTTGCTGCTTCATCAGCATGGCATTGATCGGCTTCAGTGACTTTGCAGGCACAACGTCAATCGCCATCAATCGGCGTTGTTCGCGTCTTTGGTTTGTTCCGATGCGCCGAAACGCCGGGTTTCGCCGTGACCATGCTCACCTGAACCCTTTACCCGCTTAAGCTGAATGACCTCGCCGCGCTGCCAGGCATTGGCACCACTGGCGACTGGATGCGCCACGATATCTGCTCGCTGCTGTTTGATGGCCTGGGTATTCACATTAAAGCGGCGATCCCGGTCGGCAAGCAACTGTGGATCTAACTGTCCTTCCCCGGTAAAGCCCATCATCAGCGCCGGAATACCGAGCGGCAGCGTTTTATCCCGGTCAGTGTGCCAGGTATGCCAGGTCTTGCCATAAGTGTTCACAATTTTGCTCATCAGGGCGTGATCCGCCGCTGCAGGTAAACCGGGCGCAATCAGACTGCCGGATTTCACTTCATACTGATGGCTGTGCCACAGCTTTTTTTCTTCCGCTGGCAGCGTATTAAACAGGCGTTCGCTGATGATGTACTCAACGCCCATTAACCGGGCCTCTTTGGCGTTACCGTCGTAAATGACGGCCTGCATCACGTCTTCGTTCAGTACCGTGACATAGTGATGGGCCTCCATCTGGCCATTTTTGTCACCGTTGTAAAAATGAAAGCCGTCTAGATAGGCGCTGATCGCCTCCACCGGCGGCCGGGACTGAATGAGCTGGGCGCCGGTTTCCAGCGTGCGCATTCCGGAAGAGGTTTTTTCACCGGGAATGGGCGTTTCTGGAGGGGTATTATTTGCGCCGCAGCCCGCTAACGTCAGGCTGGCGATCAAAAAAATGCATGCAGGTTTCATGAATTCTCCCCGTAAAAGTCGCTTTACTGAACGTAGTACACTTTCACTGGTCGCCAGAAGTATTTTTAACACCCGCGCGTACCCGGGATAGTTTGTCCTGGAGTCTCTAACGTCATTTTTGCTAATAGCTTAACCTTATAAATCTATTAT
>NZ_JAAATR010000007.1 GCF_009907385.1 Atlantibacter hermannii | reverse complement strand
TACCAATACCATACAGTTAAGGCTAAAAGGTGATGATGGAGATGGACTTTAAAATGCACAATGATCTGGGTCTCGGTTTCATTTGTAAAAATGCAAGAACATCGTCAAAGCCAACGTTAAGAAAAGTTACTTTTCCGGTAAGCGCATATGAAACGTCTAAGCTTTCTTTAACCGGTTTTCAATGCCCCACAGCCTGCCGATTTCCTTTTTTTGTGCTATGCATGATAATCCATAACCATCTTTCGTCTGCATGCCCTATCAACCAAAATGAATGTTCAAATCATATATCGCAATTTTCTATCGACATTAAAGTACAAGATTGGCTTAGCCGTTCAAGAGTAGCGTTTATTGATTTCCATAATCTAAGAAATACAGATAAAACCACATTAATAACAGTGGAACATCTTGAAGCTTTACTTACTGTTATGTCAACTACTCTTGTCGCTTACGCTCCATATTCAAAAAAGAGACTTAACTTTAGCTTTCTAAATTCATTTACTTTGTCTAAAACTTCTCAAAGTTACACATTAACTTTCCCGGTAGTTCTCAGTCCGCTTTTAGATGCTCTTGGCGGTTTCATTCAGGAATGCATAACCGAAAAATTGTTAAAACGACGAAATTCGAATTTCATGGTTTACGAGTATCTTAAACGTTCAGGCCAGAGCTCTCATAAAGTGGAGGACATTAATAACGACTTACAGCTTAAAACTCTAAATATAAGACTTATGAGCGTCCTTACTGGGCTTTCTCAGCAAGGACTCATTTCATTTATTTGCGAAGGAAAGAGGGGCGACCGGAGAATAGAAGAGCTTCAGTTTATACCTTATGTTCAACGAACTCACCCTGAGGTATTAACTTTTCAGGAATGGATTAGCCCCGTTGATTAGAATTAACTCTATTTCAGCACGGCCAGTATTTCTGTTTCCGTTTTCCGTGTATTTGGCTTACTTCCTACGGATCGGTAAGCGCTGAGTCTGTGTATGACGAATCCACGCTCTTCATAGAGGCCCAAAGTGAATGGTGTCAGGCTATTTGATATCGCAACAGCAGCGCCTTTTCTGTGAGCGTCAACGAGCATATTTGCTAACAGCACGTGGTCGCTTTGGCTGAACGGTTTACCATCGTAACTGACAAAACTAGTTTTGCTTGTTTTGTCATATGGCGGATCACAATAAATCTGATCTCCTTCGCCGGTTGCGGCCAGAGTCTCCTCAAAACCAGCGGTGATCAGTTCAATACCTGAAAGACGAAATGAAAGGTAGTCTATTTTATTGAAGTCAAGCTTCAGTTCTGTATGTTTCCCCCAGGGCACTGAATAGATTCTTTCTGAGTTATAGCGGCACATACCGTTATAGCCCAGGCGATTCAGGGAGTAAAACAAAGCCGCTCTTTGAAGCGGTTGACCAGAAATACAGGTTTTGTTGAAACGGTCCCTCATCTCATAGTAGTCCTTTTCGACAAAGGTTTTATCCGCTAGGTTTTGGACCTGATTTATAAAGTTAGTTTTCTGTCTTTGAATAGTCCTGTATAGGTTGATCAAGTCTGGATTGCTATCTGCAAGCAATGCATTTTGTGCAAACATGTTCAGAAAAACGGCACCACCGCCTATAAAGGGTTCTACCCACCGGCAACTATGATCGTGTGGGTAGTGATGGCTGATGAAAGGCATCAGTTTCGTTTTTCCACCAGCCCATTTGATTATCGGCATGTGTCTGAGATGTCGAGTCAAAGTGTCTATACCTGAGAGAGAAATTTAGGTGCTGGTATCGTACCTAACCACGGGCTTTAACTAATAACTTAGGGAGCAAAAAAAAGTTGTTTAAGACGCACAGTTTTGACTTTCAGCATTGCGGATTTATAAGATTTTTCCTCACTGATACCTGAACTTTATGTTTTGGATTTATGTCTTTGTTTATGAAGCGATTTTGATGCCATCACAAGAAATGGGGAGCCCTCTTTTTTTGTGAAAAATCAGAATAGGCTCAAAAAGTACCTTTTTTGCGAAAAATTATGGATTTTTTTTTCGGTAGTATCCCCGCTACGCAGAAAGTAAGCAGAAAAATGTAACGGAGCCCCTATGAGTGTTTTACTGACAGAACCTACACAGCAAGCTAATGACAAGGTCTTTAAAACGGCCCATGTTGCCTTTTCAGTAGTTACTGGCACAGGTCGTTACGTCACTGGGCTTAAACAGTTCCGTGATGCAAACCCTGAACTTTGTACTGAAGTAAGTGACCAGAAAGCATGGGCTATCCACCCTTCAGTAATTCAGGTCACGCCAGGCTTCAACTCCCGCGAAATGGGAATGGGTGACGATTACTATAAGCTCCCTGAGGTTGAAGAACACATCTACAACATCAAGAATGCCTACATTCGAGGTGACTATGTAGACCCTATCCGAGTACGTGTCATTGATGGGGTACCTTTTGTTCGCCAGGGGCACTGCCGTTTAAAAGCCGCAATGATGGCATGTGATGAAGATCATGACATCACAATCCTTTGCGTTGAGATTAAAGAAGATGAAATTGGCTGTGAGCTCGCGACCATTGATGGTAACCGTGGTCTTGCGCTTTCTCCTGTTGCGCTTGGCGAGTCCTATCGTCGCCTACATTCTCTTGCTGGCTGGTCACTCGAACGAATTGCTCAACGTGAAAATAAAAGCCCGACGACCATCAGTTCTCTTATCCGCCTGACAACCTGTTCTGTTGTTATCAAGAAATGGATTCATGCTGACGCTATTTCGTATGTTAACGTGCTTTCACTGATCGATGAGCTCGGTGAAACAGAAGCAATTTCACGTATCAAGAAGATGATCGCGGAACTTGAGCAGGCCGATGCGAATGGCATCACGGTGAAAAAAACCCAACATGGTCAGGTACGAGTCAGACCTTCAGACTTCAAGCCAGCACGGATTCCGCCGGTTATTGCCACAAAAGCCGTAGAAGGCGTCAAACTCATCACCACCAGCTTATTACAGAAACTGGGGGATATTGAATTGCCGGAGATGACAGATTCAAGTGCTGACGAAGAAATCAACATTACGTTGAACCGCAGTACTCTGGAGATGCTGAGAAATCTTTCAAAAGAGATCACAGAATCAGAGAACAAGCAGCTTCGCCGTGCGGAGAATCGTCAGGCAAAACTTAATGGTGAGAAGCCAAAATACCCACGTAAAAAAAATGCTAAGAAGGCAGGGGAAGAGACCGATCAGGATACTGACCCACAGCCGGACGCAGAATAATTTACTTTTGGCAAAGTGTTGGTTTTGTCAGAGTCATTAAGGATTCAGGCTTTTTGCCCGCCTTTTTTAAACCTCCATGTATCGTTCTTGCCCCGTTTATGCGGGGCTTTTTTTTTGCTTCTTTCTATGAGTTGACATCTTTAAGTTTTATTCAGAGACATAAAAAACTTTTTCGTGTCACTGAACCTATTAGGTTACAGAGCGACGTTGCTATCCTGGTAAAAGTTTTTTCTAAAGGACCGGTAAAATGTCATCTCTTGATTCTGAAGCTAAACCCGATAATGCAGGTCACAGCGTACTGGCTTTAACAACCTCTCATAGCCTGGTGGTTAGCTCTTCTGAAACATTTCTTCCAGATATGCGCAAAGAGCTCGGCATTATCGCGGATCTTGTTGAGTCCTATAATGATGAACTCTGCTTGTTGAAACACATGGCTGTCCAGTTCAAAACCCACAATCACCAGAAACTTTATTCTTATCTCTCAGGCTACAACCACAGTATCTCTGAAGCGGATGCCTTGTTCGCGGAAAACGCTCTGAGATCTGAATACTGGAAACGCGTTATGGCACTCACTGATGTTTTGCCTATCATGTCGGATGCCAAACGTAACGAATGGGATAAGCAGTTTACGGCCGACCGCTATATTATGCCGCCTCAGGTGATCCCTGATTTCACAGCTGACGCTGTAGTAGGCACAGTCGTTGCTTTGCTTAATGACCGCAATCAATTTATTAAAGAAAGGGTTTACGACGTCTTCCAGTCTCTGAGCCGCAGTCATAAGACAAACAAAGCTTTTGGGTTCTCCACCCGCATGATCACTACCGGAGTTTGCGAGCCGTCTAAATACCCCTGGCAGAAATTAAGGGTGGATTTTAAAGAGTCTGGCATTTCACCACTGAGCGAGCTCCGCGTTATATGCGCATTCTTCCGTGGCGAACAGGTGAAGGCGATCCATAACACCAAATCATTGGTTGAGGCGTTGGTCGAACATGAGGGGTTCAGAAAATGGATCTGCATCGATGGCAACAGTATTCGTTTCAGGGTTTACAAAAATGGATCAATGCATATTGACGTCCACCCTGATATCGCCGAGCGGCTTAACAATATTTTATCAGCTATCGTACCGCTGGCATTACCTGCCGACCGCATGGCTCATAGCAAGAAATCTTTGGAGGCATTCCCTGTACTTAAGCAGTGCATCGACTTTGATACCCGGATGCAGCTTTCTGAACTAATGTTTAAAAATGACGGGGACAATAAATGGAGTTGCTGGACATCTTTAGGGTCTCTCGCCGAACGCAAATCTTCGAGTGTTGCCGCTGACACCCTTCGGTTCTTAGGGGCAACAGTAACAAAATACGATGTGACATTTTCCTATGATCCGTGTGAGGTTATTCGTTACATCGGCCAGATAGGGGAGATGCCTGATATTGTATCGCATCAGTTTTACCCTTCATCTTGCCGAATCAGCGAATATGTATATTCCCTGCTCGGTGCAGGGGAAGGGGATACCCTCCTGGAGCCTAATATTGGCCATGCGGATTTGCTTAAATCATTCCCTGCCGGTGTGATCGTTACTGGCATCGAGCTTGATACTTTGAATTGCCTTATCTCCCGGGCTAAGGGATACGATACGACAGAAGCTGACTTCCTCACATGGTCTAAGTCTAATCAACAGAAGAAGTTTGATTATGTCGTGATGAACCCACCTTTTGCCGATAACCGGGCCAGGCTGCATCTCCAGGCAGCTGCATCTCATCTCGCAGCCGGGGGATCTCTAGCAGCCGTTCTTCCATTATCTCTTCAGGGGCTCGATAACCTTCTGGGGGAAGAATTCCGGACGGAATGGATGGACGTTTTTGAGAACGAGTTTGAAAACACGACCGTTTCGGTTCGCATCCTGTACGCCGAACGTATTCAACAAGAGGAAGTCCTATGAGCAACCAACCCACCAGCCTGCCAGAAGAAGATATTGAGTTTGTTATGGATACCTTTCAGAGGAGCATGGGTAAATCCAAACCTGTCAGGGATACTCAAATAGAGGGCGAGAAACCGCAAAGTAAAGAGTCCGCAAACTCAACTGAAAACCCCGGTTATGAAGAATTCTTTTAATTACGCTCATGATATCCTGGTGCAGTTATTTAGAATGATATTTGAGGGATGGGGGACATTGTGATTAAAAGGCGTAACATTCGACGATCAGTTTATGGATTGCTTATTGTTCTTATCGCCGGAAATGTGTGGTTAGGCCTTAGAGCTGATAAAATTCATAAAGTGCGTTATCAGGATTTCTGGTCACCGGCAACTGTGATTAAAGTAACTGTAATGCCTTCAACGAATGAAATCCAGCTCAGTGGTAAAATCCCTAAATCGGTAAGAGTTTCAAACAATTATGTTGAGTACTCGTTACCGGGCACACTCTCGGACAAGACCATTTACCGAAGCGTGTTAGAAGATGAGATGCTCACTTTGCTTAATGCTGGAGGTCAACTTGAAGTTAAATACACTCTGGACAAGCAGACAAATCGAACTAAGGTATGCACTAAGTGCTTACGGGTGATTAAAGATATTAACCATCAATATTCAGCCACTGAGGTAAAGCATGGGCAGTCCTAAATTTGAAATTGCTGAGCAAATTAAAATGTGGATCGTTGTTTATCTAGTTTGCTTTTTAGCACTTTACTGTGTGTTAAGCGCTCTACATGCGCTTTATGATCCGCTAAATTTACCTGCCCTGACGTGGCCTATCAGCTGGTTCGTGGTGCCTGAAATGACAAGTTTTGGCAGTGCATTATTAGCTTTTGTCCTAACGCCAGGCCTTTGCTCTATAATTGCTGTTTTATTCGGTAAGTCTACCTTTAAAAAAGCTAAAACAAAAATATAGAGTTAATTAGATTGGTGGCTCAGGTTTATAAAACCTCTCACTAGAGAGGTTTATTTATTATTTTTGACTGAGATTAACAGCGTTTTCCATAAATGTATCAATAACAACCGTAAGAGACTGGCTGGTACCATGGCTATACTCAGGCCAAGGTAAAAAAGGATATGAAGAATACGCCATCAACATGATACTGGTTGGGCAACGCCAGTCCGTTGGAACACCTTTACTGTAATGGACAATCATAGCCGGGCGACTACAATCAATATCTCCAGCGTTTTTATCGAGTACGAAAGTAGCCAGAACGCCGGTGTCCTTCTGGGATACGAAAACAAGGCTGTCAGTAAAAATAAAGGCCATTAAGGAAGAGGCCAGGAAAGCGCCAGTAAATAAGGACTTCTTCTCTTTCCAAACGCGTCGAGCATATAACCCCATTAGCGCTACCGCTGAAACCATTCCGGACCACTGAGCACCCAAAGAAAAATCTGTTACTGTTTTAGATGTCATACTTTCATTAATAGTAATCATTGCGACAATGAATGGTGATGCAATTCCAAGTGTTGCTAGGACTATCAGCGATATTTCAGACCGGTTTTCTTTAGCGGATCCTTTACTTATTGCAGACATTGCTCTGAACATAACGAATGTACTGTTGAGCATCAGAAAACAGCATAAGAGCATGTATAACATTGGGTTTCCTCAACCTAGAAGTGATGGTTACCCTGTTATTTTACATAAATTTGACTCAACAGATGCTTTTAAAATCTCGCTTCCTTGAATTTAAAAACATATCAGCACAATTGGCAAACATAAAGGAGCAGCGTCTATCAAAAGTTACTTTTATGATTGGTTGAATACTCATTTTGAAGGCTAAAATCCAAAAAAGTGGGTACAAAAAGTTACTTTTGCGTCATCCAGATGCACTGCCGCCATTTTGCATTCTGTACGTTGGTTGCTTTCTCACTTGATGTCTCTTTTAACAGGCAAATTATCACTTTATCCGACCGGACCTTGTAGGCTGAATCCGTAGAATAAGGCTATAACCTATTCCCGGAGCATCATATGCGTAAAACTCTAATTGGCTGCATGGTTGCAACTGCCCTTGCTACTGTATCTTCGGCACATGCTCAGGTATTTAGCTACTCATTTACAGATACCAATAAGGCTGTTCGGAATATTAAGCCTGCAACACAAACATATCTTAATCCCGCTGGTGTTTTGACTCTGAACTTGATATCGGGTCTTGATCGGTACGAGCGAGTGACGGTCACACGAGACAGCGATAAAAAGGTTATGTATTCCTCCGTCTCGACCAAAACGAGCGTTGCAGATCGTATCGTTGCTGCCGATGGAACAGAATACTATGGAAAGGATATGGTTCTACCGGCGCTCGGAGAAGGGACCTTTACTGTAGTCAATGAAACTCTGGATATTCGCCAGACTGTAGTGAGCACATCTACTTATCATTTCATCGTTGATACAACTCCTCCACGCTATAAGAGTATTTATCCGAGTCAAAACGCAGGTTACGACATGGTACTTTCTGGGCCACTTTGGGAGTTGGGCCGAGGCGGTAGTGGCCAGTTTTCTATATTTGCAGACGGTATTGAGGATGCTAGTGGAATTGCCAAGATCCGTCTTGTCATTAAACGAAGTAATGGTTCTGTGGTCTCCGACAATAACCTGAGTTATGACACAGCCAATAAACGTGCGTTCTATCCGTGGATTAAAGATATGAACACCCAGGCTGGCATGCCCTCAAGTGATCTTGATGAAGAATTCACCTTCAATTTCATCGTTACGGACCTGGCAGGAAATACGCTTAACATTCCTCCCCAGCGGTTTTTATATGACGATCAAATGGGAGAATTTACGCCATTTGCAGTTCATGACTCACGTGTAAGCACCAGTGTTGTACCCGGCATTTCTTCGGGATACGTCCCGTTTAAACGAGGCCTTACAGTGCTGGAAAACCCCTACAAGTTGGTTATACGTATCCCAAGAACTAACTGGAAGCCATATCGAAATGGTGGCATGAGCATTACCAATAACTATGGCGGAGTACAGGTCCTTTCCGAAGATGCCACCTATGTCTACGTGGAAGTTAAGCTGCCACAGGGTGCCTTAGATGGAAACTACTATAGACCTGTGAATACATATCAATGGTCTGGAGGAGATCTTGGTCAGTATGCCAGCTGGCTCAACTGGGATCCTGCCTCTGTAAAGAGTCCGGCTTGGGGAAGTTCACCCATAGAACGACAAAAGGCTGATGGAACATGGTTCAACAGCGTAAACTGGAACCTGTTCAAGGCATCTGATATGCCTATAAAACTTACTAATATCCGGTTCAATGTACAGGCTAGGCCATATGATCAAAAAATCACTGGCGGAGCAACATGCAGTATTCCAGCTGGCTCAACAACCTGTACCGTCTCTTTGCCCCAGGATATTATAAATGGCACTACCGGCTATCTTCATAGTGGCTATGAAGTAAGGTCAACCACCGAAGCAACCTTCTTTGCCCCTATATGGGAGAATATAGCCTGGCATACACTGGGTCCCTCCGTCACTGGATTTGATTACATTGAAACCACCAACATTCTCCAGGTTTACGTGAATCAACCTGGAGATGGTTCATATTTCGACCATGTTTATGTAAATCGAGTTTGGTTGTCAGATAAAAACCGTAACAACGCAGAAATAAGCGTAACCGGCAAACAAACAGGTAGAAATATGGCGTCTGGGAACTACACGTATGAGTTCAACATGAAAGAGGTACCAGAAGGCAGTTATAACGTGGTAATTAATGCCCAAGATACATTCAACAATACCGGTAACCTCCCTTATCAAACTGTTGTCGTTGATAATACAGCACCATCTGTAAGTATTAGCTACGAAGGAAAACCGATCAGCAAAAACGTAACAGTATATGGGCTGGAGAACGTCCGTATACAGCTCACCGATGCTCTAACTAAACCATCCTTAAGCCGTATGACTCTTCGCGGTGGCCCTGTTTCTGATGCGGTGGAATTGTCTTGGGTGAATCTGGGAAACAACCTGTATGCACCTAATTATCCCAAGATCTTTCCGTCTCTTAATGAAGGCGAAACATACACTCTCACAGTTCAGGCCAAAGATGAGATGAACAACGTTAAAGAAAGCTCAGTCGAATTTAACTACCTTCCAAACAATCTCGTCAGGCTAGAGAATCTGAAAACCTTAGCTGTCAATGCTTCTCTCAAAACATCTGACAATACTCCTCTGGCTGTTCTGTATGCCAGCCAGCTGCGTAAAAAGGATGGTTCAATCGCTACAGGGCTTCAGGACGCAGTGCTTACTGTCCGTAAGGACGCTGCATTCGGCGTGACTGTAAATGGTGTTTCTGCGATGCCAGGTGAAAGCAAAGAGCTTCAACTGGATTTGGGGCTCGGGGACAGCCGTAGCTTTCCTATTTTCCCTGCTGTATCCGGCCTTACAGGCAGATCTGAGTTCATGATTAACATTGAAGAATTAAAATAAAGCAGGGCTGTTTTGCTGAAGCACAACGGCCGTCTTCTGATGCGCCGTAGCCCATGTTGTTGCAAATCAGTCCGACGTTCATTGCGTAAGTAACGCTTACTGCGGACCATGGTAGTGATTAGACTCACTACCATGGTCATTTCACCACATATCTTCTCTGCATTGCTCTTGTTGGGCAGACTAGTAACTCGTCACTAAATTGCAGCTTTTGTCTTGCTAAGTCGCTGGTATAACTGCACTACGAAATCGTCAAAAGATTTTATCCCTCATGTAGATCCAATAAATGATCCCAAAGGTGCCAGAGAGTACAAAGAAGATCCCGGTACGCTGTAGGCCGCATGGTTACTGGGCTGGAGCATTGTCACTGACAACAGTAGCGACATAAGTGACAACGGGAGTGACTTAAAAGACAATGGTAGAGACTATTTCGACGTTGGTAATGATTTTAAGTGACAATGGTAGTGAGGTTAGACTTAAACTTCCACTGTAAGGTAAGGTGACTCGCATTATTTAAATAAATTATTACTTTCAATTACTTGCGACACGAGTCTGCATGTATGCTTCTATTTCTCAAAAATTTATCCACCGAAAATGCCTGTGGCTGTGATTTAGCTTTGACGACAGTTTTTATCAGGGAGGCAAGTTGAGACCTGTATAAGAACTAAGCATTTATTTATCCCCATTTTCCACAAGGTAGTTCCAATAATTAGTACCTTAGTGTTCCTGATAGATCAAAAGAGATCCCCGCTGCCTCCAGGCCAGACGGCACAAGGCCTGAGACGTGATCAGTGACAACAGTAGTGATTATTTTGACATTGGTAGTGATTATTATAACGTTGGTAATGAGTTTTTTGACATCAGTAGTGATCAGAGCGACAATAGTAGTGACTTTTCATTAGATCTTTTTAACTTGATCTGATCCGTTGTTGATAAGAGTTGCAGGTCATTGTATGCAAAGAGTTTTTGCCAAGTTTTAATGAGTGGAGTCGTTTTTTTAGGTAGAACTTATGCACAGATATGGATCATCACAATGATCCATCCAGTGACATAGAGTTCGCTGGGGCTTACTATTCACCAATCTGTTTACACATTCAGTGATAACTTATTATGACTAAAGAGAAAGATACTGAGCAGCAGGACCTGGTCACCAGGGCTTTCTCTGTTAGAGAGAAAGAATCAGGTAAAGACATCATTTTGCGTCCTAACAGCAACCGTACGGTGCAGTCTATTGCTTTGATGCGGCTCGGGCTGTTCGTCCCATCACCAAAGAGTGTGGGGCGTCAAAATCGGGAATATAAAACGGTTGGCTTTGACGCAACGAAAGAGTTACAGACGCTCTCTTTAATGGAGAGCGAGGGGTTCACCAATATTTCAATTGTCGGTGAGCGTCTTGATATGTCAGTAGATTTTAAGACGTGGATGGGCATCATTCGAACCTATGCCAATCATCCGATTAACAATGACACGATAAGCTTAAAATTCACTGAATTCCTCAAGCTATGTACGCCTGAAAATTATCGCTCATCTACAGCGTCCAGAAAACGTATAGACGCCTCCTTACGCAGGTTAGCATCCGTTACCTTGTCGTTCACCAGTAATAACTCGTCCAAAGTCTATACAACGCATCTGGTACAGTCTGCCCTGTTAGACCCGGAATCAGATCAGGTTGTCCTTCAGGTTGATCCTAAGATTTTCGAGCTCTATCAATACGATCATAAGGTTTTGATGCAGCTGAAGGCAATTAAGGAGTTGGCCAAGAAGGAAAGCGCCCAGGCTCTCTATACGTTCATAGAGTCATTACCGCCAAATCCTATACCGATATCCCTTACTCGGCTGAAAAATCGTCTGAACCTCAAAACACGAGCAAATAGTCAGAATGCTACCGTGAGAAAGGCTCTTGAAGAGTTGGCATCGATAGGATACCTCCAGTACACCGAAATTAAGAAAGACGGAAAAGTATACTTCCAGATTCATAAGCGGGATCCCGATCTGAATTTGAACAATACTCAGCCTCCTTTAGAAGTGGTTGAAGATGAAGAAGAGAACTCAGGGTCTTCTGTTTTAGAAGGTGAGTTATGCCCACCAGCTGACCCGATAGACGGCGATGATGTTCTTACCGTCCATGATTTAACCGCTGAAGAACTGCGCTATATTCGTAGTCTTCGAAGCCAGAAAAAGAACAGCAACGCCAGCTAAAGTTAACCCGGCGGTTCAGGCTCCGGGTGCTAAATTACTTCTTCGATTTTCGTTAGTCCCAGCCCGCTCTTTCACGTCAACGGTAATGAGTCAAAAGTCATTACCGTTGTCATTGTTCTCTACCACCCTATGTAGATCGAGATTGCGAATTCAACGCTTTCTCCTGAGTCACCTGTTAACACCCGGTTTCTACGCTTTACTTCATTGGCCAGTACATCCAACGGAAAATATCGTAACGGGGTGACAATGGCAGTGAGTTGACCCACTCACTACCATCGACATTCAAATCCCGGCTTCTCTGGTAACTATAGTGACAATGGTAATGATGTGTACCTTACTGGCATTGTCATTGTCCTCCGAGTGTGCGTTCAGCTTTGGGAGGACACCGGAACTTAATGCGGCGAGTCACGGCCATTGTGAATCTCGATTGGATTGGCGAATACGGCTTCCGGTTGGGCCAGATGTCAATGGTTATGCTTCATCCAGCTCATTACTGTAGTCATTGCCGTTCAGCTGAGCTGATGCTCCTCTCATTCTATGTGGCGACAACGGTAGTGAGCCCAGAAAGTGACTACCGTTGTCATGGCCGTCCAGTAGAGCGGGTCAACCTCTTAAATCACAGGGTGACAACGGTATTGAGCCCAGAAAGTCACTACCGTTGTCATGGACGTCTGGTTAAGCGGATCTACCTCTCAATTCACAGGGTGACAATGGTAGTGAGCCCAGCAAGTCACTACCGTTGTCATAGTCGTCCCGTTGAGCAGATCAACCTCTTAACTTACAGGATGACAACGGTAGTGAGCCTATTAAGTCATTACCGTTGTCATTGCCATCCAGAAGAGCGGATGATCCTCTCAATTCATACGGCGACAATGGCACTGAGCCCAGCAAGTCACTTCCGTTGTCATAGCCTTCCAGAAGAGCAGATGAGCCTCTTAATTAACAGGGTGACAACGGTAGTGAGCTCATTAAGTCATTACTATTGTCATGGCCGTACAGCTGAGCTGATCATCCTCTCAATTCACACGCCGACAATGGTAGTGAGCTATTAAAGTCACTACCATTGTCATAGACGTCCAGTTAAGTGGACCATCCTCTCAATACACACGGTGACAACGGTAGTGAGCCATTAGAATCACTACCGTTGTCATTGCTTTTCAGGTGCACTGATAAGGCTCTCAATAGACACGACGACAATGGCAGTGAGCAATTAGAGTCACTTCCGTTGTCATTGCTTTCAGCTGAGCTGATAAGGTACGTCATTTACACGATGACAATGGCAGTGAGCCAATCGAGTCACTACCGTTGTTAATGCCGACCAACCGAGGGAAGGGTCCGCTCAAAGAACTGAGTGACAACAGTAGTGAGATCATCCAATCACTACCATTGTCAGCTTAAACCTGTAGGACGAAGAGGCTTGTCCGATAAAATGACGACAATGGAAATGAGCCTATCCATCACTACCACTGTCATTAAAGTCCAGCGGTTCAACGTTAATCAGTAGCTCCGGATGACAATGGTTGTGAGTCAGGCAATTCCCAAGCATTAAGTGACAGCAGCGTAACACCTCTAAGCTCACTCCTGTTGTCAGGGGTTAGGGTATTGAGTCTCTACCGTCGTCAGTGTTTCTGAGACACCAGTATTGCAGATCACTACAATTGTCACTTAAGTATCGACGGGGGAATAGATGCAAGTGACTGGCTAACCAGTACCAGTTTAGATTCAAAACGATCCCATCTTTGTGGATGCACTTGAGTAAGCTCGTATGACGATATGTCAGAGAAGTGACAACGGGAGTGAGTTGCCGGACTCACTACCGTTGTCATCCCCGGTTGAAGGAAGAGGATCCCCGGGGCTGTATATTTACCGGGTATCCTTACTCAAGGGTTTCGACACTCACTCCCATTGTCGTAATCAACGAGTGTGCATTGTCTTTTAAAAGCATCGCTGGAAACGTACGATTAAAGTAACTTTTCTTTCGGTTCTTCCTTGCGAATCTCTGAAGACGTACTGGCTGATCGGAGTCAAGGAGGGCAGTAAAATTGAAGCCGTCAGTTTTACTGTCGGCTCCGGGTAGTTACTTCAACTCGTCGATCTGAATCATGAATTCTGAGGTGCCAACTTTCCCATTTTCGGAAGGATAAACGGGTAACAGAAGATTATCCCCCTGGCCCATATCTATTTGCACCTCAACTGACTCACCTGGAGCCGCCTGTGCCCCGTTAAATTTAATACCGAAGGCTGCATCCTTCCGCACAGTCAGCGTTGCGTTCTGGACCCCTTTAGCAATTTCTCCATTTGTCTTACGCAGAACGTTAGTGGACAGGTACGCAAGGGGTACGCCATCTGTCGTTTTGAGAGGCGAACTGACCGATAATGTGCGTAGATTATGTAACTGCACAAGGTTATTCGGTAGATAACTGAACTTCTGAGTATAGGTTTTGGTATTCGACTGACTATCGGCAACTGTTACGCTAATTGAATAATTTTCAGATGGTTCGAAATTTGGGAACAGCCTCGGATACTCAGGCATGTATGTATCTTTGCCTGCCGGTGACCACGTAAGCTCAACGTTATCAGCTGTGGGGCCACCTACGAGCTGAAGACGGGTTATCCTCGGGGTTGTCAGATTATCTGCCAGAGCGATCCTGAGGTTCTCCAGGCCGTACACTACCGTATCGTCTTTTACCGGCTTTCCGTCGAATGTTATGGCCACTGTCGGAGGAGTGTTATCCAGAGCAATTTCTCCGAAAGTTTTATTGGTCTGGTTCTGGAAGAAGTCCCTGATGTTGACCTCAACGTTGTATTTTCCTTCAGACTGACGGGATAAATCATAAGCAATCGTGTAGTTACCTGAGATACGAGATTTGATTACGCCTGTGGGTGACATCCGGGTACCGGTGTTCTTATCGGAAAGATAAAATTCCCTCAATGAGACCGAGTCGAACCAGTTACCATCGCCTTCAAGTGACGCCAGTACATCCAGCTGCTTGTTAGTCTCGTCATATGATATCGAGTTTATTACCGGCAGTTGTTTATTGTTCCAGCGTGTCATAATCCATTGCTCAGACCGCAAAATGGGATTGCTGATGCTGCGAACGAAGTAAAGGATCCTATTGTAGCCCTGGGTACCCAAGGCCATATCAAACGTCTCAGGCGCTTCACACGAGGTTTTTCCTGCCGGAATGGTGCAGGTCGCCTTACCGCCGATCTCTTGTGCAAAGGGCCGGGCTTCAACGTTAAAACGAAGTCGGGAAATTTTAATTGGCAGTCGTGATGAAGCCACACTCTCAAAATCCTTCCACTTAACCCAGTTCCCCTTATCATCGAGGAAATCTACCCAGGTACCCGCAAATGCAGGCGTTTGGTTTGCAGATGGGTTTAGAACGAGGCTGTATGACGGATAATACCCTCCCCACTGGCCAAAGTTCGCCATACGAGCCATATCCCCATTAATTGAGCCATAGGGAAGAGTCATTTCAACATAAGCATAAGTGCTGTCTACAGCTATCTCTTTGGGGGCGGAATATTGATTGATGAACTGAAGCCCACCTTCTGAATAAGCACGGTAGTTAGATTTTGGGATCCGGTAGACTAATCGAATAGGGTTTTCGTTAACGACCATACCGGCTTTGTAAGCCGGATAATTAGAAACCCCGGGTACGACGCTGGAAGACGTATTTGGATCATGAACGGCCCACAGTGTCATCTCACCCAGCGTGTTGTCGTAGCGAAATTTTTGAGTTGGCAGCGTTCGGCTATTACCTGCGTTATCGAAGATAACAACTTTTGCAGTAAAGTCTTCATCCAGGTTGCTGTCTGGTATTCCGGTTCCCTTAACTGAATTCTTAGAGTAAGTGTGGTACATCTTTTGGCCGGATACGTCATACTGCATCTGTGTAGTGCTGTAGAGGCTACCGTCCTGCCTGTAAATATATATTAGGCCCTTATCAATACCATTTGCATCACTTACGCCCGAAGAGGTGAAGTCATACTGCCCCGTTGCCTCTAATCCAAGCTTCCACACGTCACCAGCGGTAGAGCCAGAACCAGTATTAGCGGTAAGAGCATTTGCCGCTGGAGGGGTGACATCAATTAGCCAGTTATAGTTATAGGTCGCTACAGGCTTCTGATTGAGATCTAACACGTTTATCTGAACGACAAATTTGCCTTCACCCAAAGCAGGCAAAGTTACTTTTTTGCCGTAGAACTCACTACCGTCAGCAGCTGTTAGTCGGTCTGATACACCCGTCCGTGTAGTCGTAGTATTAAGAATGACAGTTCCAGTGTCTTTCGTGACTTTGACATTAACGAAACGATCAAGACCTGAAATAAGTGTCAAAGTTACCGGTGATGCCGGATTAAGCATAAGACGAGAAGACGGGGCGTGGATCTCAATACCGTTCGTGTCTTTAAAGGCCGATTCATATATCTGAGCTGGGGCCTGAACAGACATACCGAGTCCGGCTACAGCAGTAATAAAAGCGAGATGTTTCATTCTTATTCCCCTTTAGGTTTGGTGTTATTTTAAGCTTTTCCTAAAGGTCACTATGTTCGTAAAAGTATAAAAAACTTCTCCATATGGTGCTCGAAATTACAAATCTATAATTTGCCTTTCGACAAACCTTATTGTGCGTTCAGGACGGAAATCTTTCTTTTTGGAATTACATCTGACATTTCTGTGGTGTCCAAACTGGCAACGATTGCAAAACTTATAACATTAGCCTGAAACTATCGGCATCCACATATCGCATTAAGTGATGCTTTTACTTTGTGTAAAAAAGAATCAGGATAAATTAGGTATGTCAGATATAAATGCGTT
The DNA here is from genome assembly GCF_009907385.1 of Atlantibacter hermannii. Taxonomy (GTDB): domain Bacteria; phylum Pseudomonadota; class Gammaproteobacteria; order Enterobacterales; family Enterobacteriaceae; genus Atlantibacter; species Atlantibacter hermannii_A. The sequence goes on along the minus strand of NZ_JAAATR010000007.1, from coordinate 56,670 downwards.
AACGGACGGCATATATGAATCAAAACCTGGCGGCATTACGCCACCAGTCGAGAGGGGAGTGAACCTCAGTCAGTACGTCTACCTTCGTTCCGCAAGGCGCTTCTTGTTGTGAATTACAAACTGCCCTGGCGAGAACTGCATCATTTCACCCCTAGCAACACACGTGCCTCTTCAACGGTTTGCCAAGAAGGCATTGCTACGCCAGATTGAGTGCCGTTGCCCCTGCGCTCACCTGTGTCACATTCTACATAAAGACGCATCAGCATCGCTTCTGTTTCAGCGGCCCGGCTATTATCCATTACCAGTTCTGCTGCGCGTCGTAGCTGTTCTGGAATGTCATTCCACATTCCCGCACCACTTCTGTCTTTGTTAGTGAGCAAGTCTTCAATAGCAGATGAAGCCATGTTAAGCAGGTCAGCCGAAACTAAAGGCATCGGCGGGGCGGTATAGAGGATTCGACGTCTTCCGCGTCTGTCTGGATCGTATTTATCATAAAAAGCTTTGTTCACATCTTCCCAGTGCCACTGAAGTTGCCCGGTTGCGTCATGGTGGCAAAACTCGCACTGATAAACAGGCGCAATCGACATAACTGCCTTTCCAATACGTGCCAGTACAGCAACTTCGTCAGCTCTGAGACTCATTGCTTCGCTTGGGTTACTACCCTCGGCAAATTCCAAAATTTGTTCAATACGTTCTGGTGTGAAAGTGGTCATAGGCTTTGAAAACATATTTTTCCAGTTGTGCTTACCATATCATCAGGCATTAGGAGCGTTAGCGAATAATTAACAGGTCAGGACCAAAACTAAATCCTTCCCCCATACGGTCTTCATGACGGGAGACATATGCCTTACCGTATTTCTCCAGATCCTGTAAGCGATCTTTTGCCAGATTCCACGAGTATTCCTGGCCCCACACGGGTCCGTCACGCCCGTCAAAGCGGTCAGGTTTACAATTTGCTTTCAGAAGAGCGTAGACATGCTCCACCGTGGGTAGCTGCAAAGCACTATTAGCCTGAGAAACGGCAGTATGCGTCATTTCTGTTCACTCTTTATTGATTTAGTCAGTTAAGCCGGTCAGGTAACTTTAACCGGCTACTCGTATTAAGATTTCTTTCCGGTTGCTTGTCAGTTAGCGGCGAAGATCAATTTCAAGGCGGGCTGTTTTGACCTTTGTTCCGGACTCCCTAAATGTATCATCCGGAAGAGGCGAAATTTGTCCGCCAAGTTGTTTGACTCGCTCCCTGAGCGCTTTTGTCAGTGTGTCTTCCCGGAACAATACCCCAGCTGACAGAATGGCCTGTAAGCGACCTCGCTTAGCGAGCATTGCGATGGCATGCATGACTTGTTTAACGTCAGAGCGTTTAAGGAATGGTGGATTCATAACGATAACATCAAAAGTTTCATCGGGCTGGTACCCAAGAAAGTCGGTATGCACCAGCTCGACTCCTGTGCTAAGGACACTATCGTTCTTCACTGCAAGGAATCGCTCATCGTTCAATTCGATCCCGGTAATCAATGCATCCGGAGCCGCCAGTTTTAAGGCTTTCAGAATGCGGCCATCACCAAACTCTGGCTCCAGTACACGCTCCCCGGCAGCTGGTTCAGCGCGTAGAACCATATCTGTGACTAAATTCTCAGGTGTAGGGAAGAAATTGAACAGATCTCGTGGGATGTCAACCGAACCTGTCAGAATGATTTGCTCGATACGCTCAGCTGCATCCGCCGTAAAAATATGTGCCTGCTCTTTTCGGTTCCATTTGCCACCGGCGGCTTCGAGCACTTTGTTTGTCTTAACATAAATGCTGCGGTCGAGCTGGTCGGCCAGGAAAAGAAAGTTCCCTTCAGCACGGCAGCGAGATAAGACGTTCAGAACTTCAGTTGAGATTTGCATTAAAACTCCATTAAGAGGATTTACCCGCCTGGCGGCAGCGGGTTGGTTACTTAAACGGGACAATTCAGATTTGGCCTTGGTTAGTCGGCAGACAACAGCAGGGATGGGCTGTTATAAGAGAAGCGGTCAACGGGAGCCTTATCAAATCGCTGACCGCTTGCATCAGGGGTCAGAACGAGTCCGTTATGGGCGCAATGAATGTGGAGCAACATATCCCCGCCGGTGTTGATGTGTAAGGCAGGCACACCCTGATCGATTTCGAACATGACACCAAAACAGGGGTTACCTTCCTTGTTAACAACTTCACAGTGGATGTTATGTTGGCCGGTAACGCTGACCTGATAGGCCTGACTGTCCTCTTCTGGCAGTGTTTCCTCCTCCAGGCGCCAGTCCTGAAGTGTGAGGCTAATTTCAGGGGTGTCATGCTCTTTCTGAAGAGCCTGGATACCTTTACGGAACAGCTGCATCATTTCAGGAGTAAGGCAGTCTTCCTCAGCTCCAAAATGTTCTTTCCAGCCTTCAGGATCTGCATACATCCAGACGTTTTTAGCGAGCGAAGGTAAGGAAGCATCAGGCTCTACAAGGAGGTGAGGGATGTTCTCTTTGATTCCGAGATAACGTACCGGCTGGCCATTAAGCGGTAACCCATCCGACACTGTAACTTCTGTTCCTGGCAAGACGACGCTGTTTACCAGACCTCCACAATGTTCGGCCACCACGCGGCCTAAATCTGCCATAAACATCCGATGCTTTTCTGGTGAGTCCAGCTCACCAAGGAGTTCAGGTTTAAGCAGTAAACCGGTAATAATCTCAGTCAGTTCACGAGGAGATACTAATTTATACATTTTGTTTTCCTTTTCTGTGTTGGCTTTATATTACCAATCCAGATGCACGAGCTAATAACCTCCAGACAACTTTTTCAAAAATTATTTACTTAAAGCAGGGTGCTAATATGCGCAAGAAATGAATTTAGGAAGGACGGCTTCAAATTTAACTTTTTGGTTTTTTATTTTAGACGGACTTTAAAATAGCATCGTTGATAAAATAATAAACATGGTTTGTTTTTTTGTTTGTATTGACAATCAAATGGGTATAAATTAATTTACTTACATGGCGTATATTTAACGCCACCGCCCCGGCGGCACCGGGCATAAAAGGAAAACCATTTTGAAACCGATGCTCAAAAAAGATTTTTTTTCAGCTATTGAAAACCTTCTCAAAGCTGGCTTTCAACCTCGCTTTTACACTGTTAACAGTGGCCGAATCGGTCTCATTACATTCACTGATAAAAATGGAACAAAACAGGTCGAACAGGTTTATTCCTGCACTTCTTTAGCCGCCAATACTTTTGGAAAGCGCTTCACCACTTGGTTAGAAGAAATTTTTCAAAAGCATAATGAAGAAAAAGTAGCTGATTCCGGGTTCGAGGTTGGTAGCCGTGTCTGGGATAAATTGATGTATACGTTGCGCACCATTTCAGAAATTCGTGCCGGGGGGGTGCTGGTGCTGGATAACGGTGCACAGCGTACACTGGATGAAGTGCAAAAAACGGCACCTGAAACAAACCAGGTGGAGCCAAAGGAAATCTCTTCACTTCAGGAGCTGCTGAACGCTTCCAAAAATCTGGAGCCGACTTCGCCTGAGCTAATTGCGGCTCTTAATGAGGCTCTGTCAACCGCCATAAAACGGTGAATGCAACGGCAGTCTGGCACATCAGGCCTTGTCAGAGATTAGGCCTGAAAAGCACTTACGTACCGATATAACACCTAATTCCCCTCTAAGGAGATTGCCCTAAATGGCGATGAATAAAAAAGAACAAGCCGCGTATGATGAGCTGGTGGCACAGGCCAGAATAAACCGCGCTTTACGCTGGTCTGACTATGGCGTTGAACGCGATATGCCCGTACCAGAGGTCTCGGGGGAATACCAAAACGGCTGGAGCTTCAACACCGCCACTGGCACTGTTTATCCGACATGGAGCGGAACTACGGTTCACGGCACACGGGAAGAGGGAGAGGTTGTCGATGCAACCTCCCGCCGCATGCGAGGCATGAATGGTAGCCAGAACGGCATACCACAATACAGCACCAAAGAACGCGCCCTGAAGGCATTACGCTGTTCGCTTGAAATCAAGTTTGCCATGCAGCTGGATGCCATAGATAAAGCTATCGCAAAAGAAATAGAGCTGTCCACCGCTCGCCGGGAGAGCGATACATCAGATGCCTAGCGGTAAACCATCAATTCAGGCCCGTGATCAGAGGGGCCTTAACGCCCTGAAAGAGGCGGTTCCAGCGACGGCACAACTACAGATGCGGGTTACCCCTGAACGTAAACTGCGTTACGTCAATCAGGCAAAGGCCGAAGGTCTGGGTCTAACAGACTGGGTCCAAAAGCATATGGATAACGTGTGTGATCTGGCAGGCCAGCCTGAAATAACCATGTACAAAGATGATGGAGAAACAAGTGGCCAAAAATAACAACAGTCTCAAACAGCATGTCTTCAATATGCTGTCGGCTGGCAGCGAACTTAAAGAAGTGAAGCGTTTTCTCACCAGCAAGCGAGTTAAAGCCCGCCTGGCAGTGTCAATGATCCACGAGCAGGCGATTGCTGTGCAGAACACTGAATACCAGAATTATCCGGCTTATAGCTAACTGGTAACAACAATTACAGAGAGATACTTAAAATGAGCGTAAACCCAGAATACACCAGGGTTCAGCATGTCCAGATTATTCGCGAGCGAGATGGGCAGAAGGAAGTTGTTCGAGTCTATGATGAAGATGGCGACGTGGTTCTGTGTTTACCTGCCTACATTCAGGATGAGGAAATAAATCTTATTCTGCGCCGGTTGAATGACGTATATTCAGTCGGATATCGTGTAGGTGATGCAGCCCGCCGCCGCGCCATCAAAAAAGCGCTGGGGGATGATGAGGAGTAAGGCCATTTTTACTGGCAAGATATCTGTATACCGGAGTCTTTAGAGTACGTTCTAATGGCTCCGGATTATTAATACTGTTTTACTCATGCAATAAAAAGCAAACCAAAATTCTTTCGCTAATTCATTTTTAAATGCTCAAATCATTAAATGTAAGGAGCGTTATTTATCAATAGGTATGGCGTTCTTAATGGCTATTAAGCTAGTTCTGCTTTCGCTTGCTTCTGGAAATTAGGGAAACCTAATTTTACCCTATCAAAAAGTAACTTTTCTGGTTTTGTTGCATTCACGTAAACAAAAAAAGTCCCGCCGGGCAGAAAAGAAAAACATCAAAAATAGCTATTTTCCCGAAAAGATCACGAACACTGAAAAAGTATCATGGGGAACCTGATCAGGAGACAACCCATGAAAATCAAACTAGCCCTGCTTATTGCATTTGCAGGTTTCAGCGCAGGAGCTTCCGCTGAAATCGCAGAATTCAGCTTTAAAGATACCCTGAACGTTAAAAAGACCGTATCGCCTGCATCCGTATGGATTAATCCGGTAACGAGCTTTGACGTTGCCGTTATTTCCGGTCTGGACCGTTATATTACGCTCAGTCTGCTGAAAAGTGACGGGAGCCTCATCTGGAGCACGAAAAGCAGCCTGGTTACCGTTGATGACCGTACCACATCTTCGACAGGCTTTGATTATTACGGCAAGACTCTGACCGTACCAGCGATGGGAGAAGATAGCTTCACCCTCAGAGAGGTGATTACCGACTTGCAAGGGAAGGAGGTCTCCCGGCAGGATTACCCGCTTGCAATTGACCGAACGCCTCCGGCAACGGGTACCATAAGTTATACGAGAAATGGGTGGAACTTTGGCAGCGAAGCGATCTTCACTTCAGTACCAGCCGGTATGCAGTACGCCAGCGTCCAGGCACTGGTCTTTAATGGACTGAGTGATAAAGGTTCCGGGCTTGCTAATGCTGAATATTTCATAACCGATGCCGCTGGAGTGGAGCGTAAAAAGCCAGCGGAAATTAATACAGTGGAAGGTAGCGTAACCGTTCAAGTCGCCGACGCAAGCAGCAATGCCCTGGCACCGGAAAACCGCTCTGAATATAAAGTGGGGATCTACCTTTATGACAAAGCGGGAAACAGGAGCGAACTAAGCCGCCGAAGCGTAATTGATCGGGTTAAGCCTGACGATATCATCCAGGTGCAGGACGCCACTACCGGATCATGGGTCTCCTATCAGTCTGGCATGACCGTCTTCCAGAACCCTATTTCCGTACGGGTATTAAGGAAGAAAAGTGACTTTACTGCTGTTAACGGTTCCAAATATGGCTGGGCGGACTCGAATTTCCAGACGTCCGATAGCACTTATAATATCTATACTTTCAAATACATATATCCAAATGTGGGGGATACTTATCATGAATTTCAGACTCTGGCGGGAGGAGTAAGACGAATTCATCATAACTCCCTCAACTTCACTCCAGCCCCGGCGATGGAAATAGCCCCGAAGATAGTGGCTAAAGAGATGTACCGGAGTGATACCAGTGAGTGGTTAACTCAGGCCTCAATCAGCGTTAAAACCGCCACCATTAGCCGCATAAAGGTAACCGCAGAACCCCGACCATACGTGCAAAAGTTCAGAACGGTAAAAAATGCAGCCTGGTTCTGCACTATTCCTGTCGGACAAAGTTCATGCGAGATGACGGTTAACTTCAACTACACCAGTGACAAAGGATTTGAGTATCTGCATCTTTACTCGGGAAAAGATGGTGACAGCATATTCGATGCGCTTGCTGGTAATTTTACGGTTATCTGGGATAACAACCCACCGGTGGTTAATGTCGCTCAGGTAAACAAGGCCTCCAAGACAATCACTATGACGGCCACCGATAATGATCGCGTCAACGCCTGGAACATCAGCTACTGGGATACCAAAGTTTTCGAAGCCACCCTTAAAAATGCCCGGGGGGAAACTTTCACCCTGAAGCCTGTGACTGTCAGTGAAAGCGATTATAAAACCAAAAACGCCACTTTCTCATACGCTGGTCTACCGGACGGGGATTATACGGTTGTTAGCGTGTCTGCCACGGATCTTGTTGGAAACACAGGAACCAAAACGCTTAATGCACCGCTGAAAATTGACTCAACGCTTCCGGTTATTGCGTTCAGCTTTAATGGCGCAGACGCAGAAGGAAAACTGGTTAAAGGGCTTGAGAACCTACGCATAAGCGTTACTGATGCCTCTGGGGATGCTTCCCTGATATCGCTTCAGCTCGCTGGTGGACCTAACTCTGAAAAGGTCACCCTTGCATTCACGCCGCTATCCAAGGATGTCTTTATTCCTGAATACCCCAGAATCTTCCCCAATACTGACGAATCGGGACAGATGTATCATCTGGAGGCTCTGGCTATTGACGAATCAGGTAACCGGACCACTAAAACGCTTAATTTTACCTACCAGCCAGCTAACCTGATTATGCTGGATAATCTCAAGACGCTGGCCACAGCCGTAGCACTGAAAGCAACGGACAACACGCCGCTGGCCATCATCCGAACCAGTGTGTTGCGTCGTCAGGACGGTTCTATCATTACCGGACAGTTAAACGGAACCCTGACTGTTCAGAAAAACGCCCAGTTCGGCGTTACGGTTGCCGGAGTTACGGTCCAGCCTGGTGAAACTAAATCGCTGTCACTGGATCTTGGTAATGGTGAAGAGCGCACATATCCCGTTACTCCCGCTGTAAGTGGTCAATCTGGCACGGCCACATTTGCTATAGAATTCCCTCAAACATAAACCCTACACAAGGGTACGGTAGTATGCCGTACCCTGTTACGCCATCCTCAATGTAAAATGTAGAGTTGAGCATGACTTAATTATTACTTTCTCATTAAGTGTCTCTTAAACTGCAAACGGGAAAGTAATATTCCCGAGACGGGAAGGACTCCTTCCTTTTGGTTATAATCTATGATGCTAAACTGTGTAATTACACCGGAACAATGTCCTCGTTTAAATCGCTGGCACCAGTACATGATTTATCCATGAATGCTTTTTGATGCAATTTTACTTCAGAATGCTCTTAATTTTTTAAACAAATTATATTTGAATCCTTCGTGTATAAATTTGCAGACCCTCTCTCAATGTTTTTTTAAAATATTTACTCTCAGGTTATTAGCCAGTAGATTCATTCTGTCATGATTACTCCAGAACTAACCGGAGGAATCACATTATGACCAAATATTATGATCGCAGTGGAATTGAAATCTCCAGCGCAAAAATCCGCTGTGTTGATTCTGTAAAAGGTACTGCGGAATATACTTTTCGTATTGTTTGCGATAAATGCAATGGGCGGGGAGAGCGTAAGCATTTTTATAGAAGTCGCTGTATGGCTTGTAAAGCCACGGGTTACAGCCTCGAAACGACCCGTACTGCTTACACGCTGAATGCGCTGTACCGCATTAATGCGCAAGCTGCCCGCAAAGTGTCAGCATCCCTGCAAGACGAGCGTTTAAGGACTGAAAGCGCCCACAGTTCTGCGTTCACAGCATGGTGCAGGTCTCATCAAAAAATGGTTGATGCAATCACCCAACAATCCAGTAGTAATAATTTTCTGGAAAGCCTTAAGTCTTCTTTAACCCACCAGCGTCAGTTAAGTGATAAGCAGCTGGCAGTTGCCGCCCGCATTTTAGGTATTCATTAATTCAAAGCCCTTTTAATTTAATTTTAAGGTCAATTATTACGGAGGAACTATGATCCATTCATTTAAAGACAGACGGCTTGAAAAGTTCTTCCGTAATGGAAAAACAACGGCAGGTATTCCTTCTGAAATTATTAACGCAATTCTGTGTCGACTTGAAACGCTGGATAATGTCCAGAGTGAGCGGGAGTTATTATCCAACAGCTTGCGTTATGAACGCTTAAGAATGACGTCAAACCGTTATTCCTCCATTCGAGTAAACTCTAAGTATCGATTATTCTTTGAATGGAATGATGGCGCACATAATGTTCATTTGTCTGCACATGACTATAAATCGCTCATCCATTAAGGTTAAAAATGAAGCTATTTTCAATTTCATCCCGGGATACAAGCATGGACGCGATGTTTTATATCCAGGCCAGTACTAAACAACAGGCAAGTTACATATTTAGTACCCTTTCCCCGAAGCCTACTGCGAACTGCCAGCTTACAGATTTGCAGAATGAGACGGTCGTCCCTTCCATAAGCCCTATTTCGCTTTCACTTAACCCCTGGTCGATCAATTCCCAGTCCCGAACCCGGGAACTGCGTATGGCCACGCATGGTCTTAACCTGATCTGTGCAGTCACGGATGAGCATACCCGTCAGATAGTTGACTTTTGCGATAACCTTGGACAGCAGCTTAAGGATCCGGACGACAAAAGCGCCTGGGTTAAGCTCATTAATTCTGAATGCGCTTTGCTTAATTCTCCGCGTCTCTATCCCGTTCTGCTTGAGCCGGATACACCGGCACAATTTGAAATCTTTGTGCCAGCTCCGGAAGATGGAGAACACGACACGGTCATAGCCAGCGTTGTTAAAGAATGTTTCGGAGATGAATGCCGGTACAGAGTAACGGACAAAGCTTTTGCAATGTCGGAAAAGCCAGTCATCAGGCTGGAAGCTCATTTCAATGACAAACGCGAAAAGGTTTTAGAACTGACCTTTTCCTGTTTCAATCTTTCACTCTCAGCGTCCGTGCATGAAAACCAGCTACGTCAGATTTTGTTACTTTGCGAAGACTTTGGCGTAAGGCTTCAGGGTAGAGCAGGGGCATCCTGCCACGTTAATATGCGCAGTGCTTACCGTCGTCTTGCTCATGTTGGCACCGGCTCTCGCCCAGGTGATGACAGTGATGTGCGGGTCTATACCTCGTTAAAAGAAGAAAAAGATGTTAAGAGGCTGCTTGATAAGTCAACCAGGGGAAGTGAGCTTGTACCGGCGAGGCACGGGCAGCAGTTTAACGGGGTCTTAGTGAATGCCACACCCGCATCGGCCACTACTGGTTTCATTTACCTTTCGCATGATTTTCCGGAAGGCCAGTTTATGATGACAGCCGAGGTGTTGCATGTTGGAATTACACCAGGCGGTATTTACTACATTGAAACACTGGACGGTTACCGGTTTATCGTGACAGCGTTTGAGAAGGGATTAATGAACGGTTTGAGGGAGTTTATAGCTGCAAATGAGGAATATTTTAAGTATTACCGCTGGTCTTAGTATCTGAGCTGAAACCGGTAGGCCAGGGAAGGCAACCGGGAAAATGCAATTTAACCTGATCCTATACCTACGACTATCTTTATCCACTTATAATAGCCTCACCAAATTATAATGCCCGATCACCGCATTTGCTTAAACCTCACATATTCTTCTTATGCTTCCCCTGATAATCTACGACCGAAAGACAAAGGAAAGTGAATACGAAATAAGATTTATGAGCACATAAAAGTTACTTTTCCTTGGTGGCACATCACAAACATTGTGGGTTTCATAATCCTTTTTGTTATTTAAAAAGGATGTGTTCAATTCTAATTAAAGGTGGTATTTTTTTTGAAAGTTTGCTGGGAGGTTATTAGCTGGGGGGATGGGTAACAGTATAATAAGTACAGATGAAAAGGAGGTTTTATGAAAGCGTTAGACGTGGTTTCAACTCAACTCAACTTTATTAATCTGTTGGATCAGGCAGGATATGCTCTTTCAGAAATTGTTGTAAAACGCTTCAGTGCTGCACCAGCCTTTAACGAAGGGCACTGGTTGTTCATTGCAGAGCAGGATAACCGCTACATTGAAGTGGTCTGTATTCTCTCTTTAGCTTCAGAAAGCGGAGAGCAGCATATTGATGTTTTTATTAATATGTTCGAAGACCCGATTGATGATGTTATTTCACGAAACATTGAAACCAAAACCTTTGCGACGCTTTATAAATACATTGAACGTATACCTTTTACTCCGGGTGTAAAGAAAGAATTCTTGAGCAGTATTGAGAACATCAATTTTAGTTAATCAAAAACCACAACTTTTTGCCACCAAGTTATTAGGTAATGCTATCAACCTGATATAATTACCTTAACATGAATATGAGCGGAGCCGGGTTATGTCTAATAATACTGAAGTCATTAGCTGTGATTTATTTTCAACTCTATCTTCACTTAATTTTAGCACCGAGGATATTACAGGTTTGACTCCGGCCAACTTTCGAAAGGGAGCTTTCTTACATGCAAAAATTTCTGCTAGCCAGGCCACGCGAGCGACTGATATTTCCATTCAATTACTCACGGATCGTGTTTCAGGTGAAATGAACTACGTAATAGTAATTGGCAGGCACGAAGGACTCCTGCAAAGCGAAGCAATTGACCCAAACGCTGATAAGCAATACCGGGAAAACCGTTATTCTCGCCATTTTATCTCAGTAACCGATGCCAATACCAAAGCCCTGAAAAAAACCTGCAAGGTAATGAAAACATATATCAAAGAGCAGGCATTTAAGCCTAACACCTGGGGGCACAGTTTCATTAAGGGTTGATTTATTCTTGCCCCGGTGAGCCGGGGCAACGCTAAATTAACCTCAAACTGTGCTGGAGGCACAAATGTCTGAAAAACACTTTATCGTTAAAATCCAGAACCGAAACGGCGACCATGAGAATAGCTATGTTCGGTTACTCGTCAGCGATTGTGAGAAAAATGCTTGCCAGACGGCACTCATTTCAGAGTGCCATGGCGAGCTTGAACAGCTGAGTTTTGAAGACGGTGGGGTTTACGACTACAACGGCGAAAATCACTACAGTGTCAGGAGCTGCGTGGAGGTTGCTCCAGAAGACGTTGCAACTTTGCAACGCTTCCTTTAACACCTGCGACATTTGATTAAATATCGGGCGTCCGCTACAGGATGCCCGTGATTTAAACGATTCCTCAAAGATCGCTGTCACTCCTGATAACTGTATTAAGAGCAGGTTTGTGATAGGTTCAGCGTAACAACATTACTGGAATTTTGGTTGCCTTGATGAAGAGCTGCTTTTCTGATTTACCCGTTAAAGACGGCACGTCCGGAACCTGGAAACTGGACACATTCGAAATTACCGCAGATAAGGCGATGAGCCTCGCCCTTCGTGCCGAGTATACAGGTAATACAGACGAGTTTATCCCGCCCGGTAGATATCGGCGTTTGTCCAACGGCTGGGATGTGGTGATGTCCAATACCCCGATGGAGATCAGAACCTGCCAGGATTTTTTAGAGCGAGCCACCGGGCGCGTGCTCATTAATGGTCTTGGTCTGGGGATGGTGCTTCACGCCATTCTTCAAAAAGAAGATGTAACCCATGTAACAGTAATTGAAAAAGAACAGGACGTTATTAACCTCGTTGCGGCCTCGTTTGCAAACGATCCTCGCGTTGAAATTATCCATGCTGATGCAATGATGTATTGCCCACCAGCAGGCGTCACGTACAACGCATGCTGGCACGACATATGGCCAGACTTCGCAACAGCTAACCTCTCACAGATGGATAAGCTGGAAATTAAGTACCGGGACATCTGTGAATGGCAGGGCTCGTGGGGCAGGGAGGAGTGTGAGCAAAAGCACATTGAGTTTCAAAATCTTGGGGCTGATTGAGTACAACTTTTGAAGGTGTCTCCGCTAAAGAAGACTGGGTCTCTTTGCGCATGCCCAGCTGTGCTGCATGACCTGACAAAGCCTATAAATAAACAGATCGGTTTGATTTAGTAATCCCCCTTCCAACCATCAGGCCGATATTTAAACTGCATCTCCATTAAGGATGGCTGATGAGCACGATTTCTACGGATTTAATTGCACGGATCTACGCAGCCTCCGAATTGCCGTTGAGCAACGACGAGCTTTATCGCGAAGTGCAGCGTGAAACTGGCATGTCGGATGCCGAATTGCACGAACTGAAAGAATTTGGGTCAGATAAAACCAGAACCAGCGGCGTCAAACACAAAGTACGCTGGTTTCAGCAGACTCTTCGGCAGGCCGGAGTCATCGAACGCGTTCCAGAAAAACGGGGCGTCTGGAGATACTCCTCTAAGACGAAAACAAACCTACACGAGTCATGGGAAAAGCTCTGTGTTGTCGGTTTCTCAACTTCTCTTGGGGCATCGGTTTTTGGAAACGCCTATGCCTTCTTCAGCAATATCACAGAGCAAATTCATCTTTGCCTGACCTCGCCGCCTTACCTCCTTCGAAATTCAAGAGACTACGGGCATGGCGGGGGGCGTGGCGAGCAGGTTTATATTGACTGGCTTCTGCGTATCCTCGAACCGATCGTGAAACAGCTTGTACCCGGCGCAAGTGTGGCATTGAATATCACTCAAGATAGCTTTAATAGGGGCAGGCCTTCACGTTCTCTGTATCTGGAGCGTCTGACACTGGCATTATGTGACAAGCTGGGGCTTGAGCTCATGGACAGGCTTCAGTGGGTGAATCGCAGTAAGCCCCCATCGCCAACGCACTGGGCATGTAAGCAACGAGTGCAGCTCTGCTCATCGTATGAGCCTGTGCTGTGGTTTACCAATGATGCGAGTAAGGTTCGTTCAAACAACTTACGTGTACTGCAACCGCATTCAGAGCAGCATCTTAAATTGCAGGCAGCAGGCGGTGAAAATCGCACGACCTTTTATGGTGATGGGGCGTACCAGCTTAAAAGCGGATCCTTTGGAAATAAAACAGAAGGAACGATCCCCAAAAATACTTTGTTTTACGGCAATAGCTGCGCTGATACGAGATTTTGCCATTCCATTGCCCGCGAGCTAGGTTTTCCGCTGCATGGTGCAACGTCTCCTACCAGGCTTGCAGCGTTTCTGATTGAGTTTTTGACAGAGCCGGGAGATCTTGTTGTAGATCCCTTCGCTGGCCTGCATAAAGTTCCCATCGCAGCCGAGCGACTTGGCAGACGTTGGCTGGCGACGGACAAAATCATGGAATGGCTGGCGATTTCCCGAAACCTTTTTACGGCCGCACCGGGATATAAGAGTAACCCCATGCTGGACGAGCTCGCCGAACTGTATCGGGCTTAATGCAAGTTAACGGTTTTGATAAAGTGGTTTGAAGCGACAAGCGGTTTATTCATTTTGCATTGTTTCTACCATAAAATGACAATATTAACGGCTTAGCATACGCCGCAGAGATAATTAGGGTGCCATTCATTTCCGGTTGTCTGTATTAACGAGTGTATTCAATATTCACTTGTTTCTCCGATATAGACCCAACAAAAAAAACTGATGGTTGTGATACAGAACTTGTTGAATTAACATCCGGTACATTAACTATATTGGTAATTTAGACGGTTTCTAAATTAAAGGTGGACAGATATGAAGTCAGATACAGAAATGGTTTCTCCTATCGAGTTGCACATTGGCGATCATGTCCAGCGGCATGGTGCTTTATTTGAGGTTATGCATATTGTTGAATCCGAATGCGATATTCCCGGCGGCATCCGGGTAGCAGCATGCATTTCACGGGTTATCGGTGACGTTACGGGCAATATTCCTCGTGGTTGGCTGGAAACACCGAAGCGTATGGCTGAGCGAGGAGTTAAGTGGGCGACGAGTCTGCCTGAGGGGCTTTACTTTAACATCCAGGGGAACGCACATGCGAAAGTAAGCCGGGTTATTCGTAATGTGACTAATTGAAACTTTTTTCTGAATTGCGGTGTAAAAGTTACTTTTCACCGCATCGTTTTCCCTAACTACTAAATCAGAGCTTCTCTGAAATAAGCGGATTTAACCGCTAGCGATTTATTCAGGCCATTTTATTCTAATCATTATCCTACACTTCAAAAATATTCATTATTTTTTCTTCTGACCTATTAGCCAGAATTCTCGATTCGGTATCATTTACTTACGGTAAATCTTTTGAAAACGAGGTAAATGGCATGCATTCTCAGGATCCTATCACGAAATTAACCCAGACGTTGCAACGCGACGATGGTTCTCAGGTTCGTATTGTAGCGCAGCGGGGATATGGAAGTGGGCTTACAGCCTCGCTTGATGTGTACGTTCTCCGTCGTGATTCCTCTGAAAGCAACTGGTCACTGTGCGGAAAAGATCCTCACCCAGAGTGGAGAAAGATGTCAGTAGATGAGTATCAGAAATTTGGACGCTCTGAAATGCTGCGTTATGCCACACCAGGTGAAATTCTCAGGGTGGCATCCGCTATTGGCCAGCCAATGAGCTTCCTCGATGGCAACCCTGCGTTTTAGCCCGAACCCTGGCGACGCCTTTTAAACCGGCGTCATTCTTTTTACGAGCAACAGACGGAGAAAAAATGAATCTGAACGAACGAAGCACGAGCGCAGCAACGCCAGATTTGAGCCGACTTTATCTCATTTCCGGGCGCATTATGTTTGATGATGATGATCAGGCCTACCTGGTCGAAGCCGACTCCCCTGGTGATGCAGAGGAGGCTTTCCGGCATCATATTGCTGACAGTGCCGACGACTTAGAAAAGGTGATTATAGTTTCCTCTACAAGTTTCGCTTCAGCTCACAGCAGTCGCGTAATTTGTCGGCCTGCCGTGAAGTAATTTCAACTTCCAATGATATTTCCCTCTTTATAAAAGCCGCCGTCTGGCGGTTTTTATTTGCAAAAATGAATATTAATCCTGAATGATATTAATTTAAGATGAGGTAGTGTTCATATTCTTCTTCTTAATATTTTTTCTAAAAAAACGCCTTCAGGTTATTAGTTGGTATTAGTGTATTTGTTATGATCTTCTCATCAAATACATTAATTAAATAATCAAGGAGTCAACTGTGGCAGATAATTATACTCAGGCGTCGTTTATTATTCCCTGCACTCAGGAGCAGGCAAAAATGGCACAAGAAGCAATCACATTCGTTACCGAAGCAGAAATTGCAGAAGGTGAGCGTTTGCTTGATAAGCCACTGACAGATTGTTCTCTGACTGAGAAGCTGATCCTCAGTATTATCGAGAACCACCCTGAGTATGACCCTTCTGAGCCGAGCTTTGGGCAACCATCCTGCCCAGACTGCAATTATGAACTGTTGTTCGCAACAGAAGTTACCAGCAGTGGGCTGGCAGTTTTTCATGGAGAGACCATTGATCTTGACCATGCAATTTGCCTCACAACTGCCGTGCTGTCGGTATTCGACCTCTCGGAAATGGTAACAATTACTGCTGCATTTACATGCAGTAAAAGCCGGACAGATGAATTTGGGGGTATGACTATTCTGGTCACAAAGGATACCCACTATTACCAGGATGGCTGTCAGTTTTCTCGTCTCATGAATGAGGCTCACAAAGCCGGTATCCAGTATGCTCTGTGTAAAGTGACGCATTACCACGGTGAGAGCAGCTATGTGGCAAGCTATGTCCTGAGCTGCGACGTAGCGGATTCAGCCCAGGAGGTCGTTAACAAACGACTGAAGGCATGTGCCGGAAAAGAGCCAGAAGACGGAATCTATATTCTGTGTGAAGAAGACAACACTAGTCTTTCGGTCGAACTCGTTACAGAACTGTCTCCGCTCGATTACGACAAGCTGAGCAAGCTTCTCCCTTCCCTTGACACCCTTTGCGGCGCTTAAGCCTGCCAATTACCGTAGCCACCGGTTTCCCCGGTGGCCTGGAGCCTGCCATGACCAATAAATTCATAGTTTCTACCGTTGATTGTATCAATGAATTTGCAAGTGACGTTCCGCAGAGTGTTTCCTTACGGATAGATACAATGCTTGAACAGCGTATCCGCAAATTGGCGGCATACGTGAAAGAAAACGATCTTCATTTAACTGAGTTTTACTTCTATGACGCTAACTGGTCATTTTGTGGTGAAGATGAAATTCAAGAAATAAAAGACATGGATGAATATAAGCATAGCGACAGCATAAAGCAGGAAGCGATGCTGCGGGAAGTAATGCCATCAGCACGTACGGAATGCCCGGTTATTAGGGTGATGAAAGATTCATTTCAGCTTTCAGCTCTACCACGCCATTGTGGTGATGACATGACTCTTAACACTCCTTTTATTCCGCTGTCTGAGTTGAAAACAAATAATACGGCATTTATTACGCCGCCAACCTATAACTAATAGCTGTGCCGGGTGATTAAATTACAATGGATTATTTTTATATATATTGACATTAAATCCGCGTGATTTTGATTTAATATAATTTCGCTAAATGGTTGCGCTGTAGTTATTTTAAAGTTCTAATAATATCAGTGATGCAGCATATACCGTGGTTCAGGAAAATATATGTTTATTGAAAAAAGCGACTCATTCCTTGAATTATCCTCAGAAGTTATTTTTCCTGAGGCGGCTAATGCTGCCATTTTGAAACATGATAAATGGGCGGATGTTTGGGAGACCCTGACAACCGATGCCGATCTGAACTATACCGATGAAAAGGAGACTGTGAGTCTTTCTTCTCTGGTCATGTCAGCCACATCTGCTATTTATCAGGCTATTACGGACGGCTGGACAATGTGCGTGGGATACAGTGGCGGCAAAGACTCCCATTCTCTTCTGCACCTGTTTCTGATGGCATTGATCAGGGCAGTACGTAACGGCACAAATATCAGCGAACATCATTTCATTCAGATGTCCGATACGCTGATCGAAAACCCTGAGATGCACTATCAGGCTTCACAGGTTCTCAACCAGCTCAGAATGTTCATTGCTGAACACCAGCTACCGGTCACAGTCCTTGTCGCCCGACCGTCTCTTACGCAGAGCTGGGTCGGCCGCATTCTGACTGGGCGCGGACTTCCGACCTGGACTAATTCTTCTACCCGACAGTGCTCAACCGACTACAAAATCGCGCCCCTGCGCCAGGCCAAAGCTCGTTACCTGAAAAACGCCCCGGCATCCGTTCGAAGCAGGGTATGCCTGATGCTGGGCTCCAGGGATGATGAAAGTGCCCGAAGGGCCGGAAATATCCTCAAAATGGGAGGGCAGGCGAGGAAAGTAACCCTGACTGAGCACGGTGGTGAACTCTATCCGGTAAAGGAGTGGCGCACTCAGGACATCTGGTCTTTTCTGATGGCCTGTGGTTCCGAATCACGCTTCCCTTTACCAAGCTTTATGCCGGATAACTTCAGCCTGGCAACGCTTTATAAAGACGCCACCGGGGAGTGTATCTGGTCGCCGGAGAAACCCACTCGAACATCAGCTTGTGGGGCTCGATATGGGTGCTCGCTTTGCACAGCAGTAGGGGTTGACCATTCAATGGAAACGCTCCTTCGAACTGACCCGGAGAAATACGGTTATCAGGCTGGCCTGAGTCGTCTTCAGCGATTTCTTTCTAAGATCCAGTACGACTGGAGCCTGCGGGATTATATCGGTCGTAAAGTGTTCGAAGGCGGATATGTGCGTCTTCAACCCAATATCTTTTCTTCGTCCCTGACTGAACGTCTTTTTCATGCCTGTTGCAGCCTTGATTATGTTGAAGCAAGACGTGCGGCAGAGCATCGCAGAAAGCTACTTTCCGGCGAGGTTGACGATACGGCTTATAACCGTCGTATGGCTGAGCCACAATTTCGGCTTGTACAGGAAGCAAACGTGATCCACGTTGATTTCCTCTGGTCGTTGCACTGTTTCAACCCTCGCCCGTTTCGGGCAATTGAGATCTATCGCAGGGTCTGGGAAGAGGCCGATCTGGACCTTCTTGAGGATGAGCCTGACATGCAGCCTGTGCCCCGTACACCAATGCCAGCTCCACTCTGGATGAAACTGCCCGGAGGCCGGTTCGGTACAGCTTATGATGGACTGACTGATACGTTGCCGCTGATGACCTATTTTGACGGGCAGGCTGACCCCAGGGCTTCACGTAGCCTAAAGACCGGAGAGAGCAGTTCTGTCGTCGTGGCATTCGAGGAAGAGGATGAGCTGACTGTTGAAGAAGATACGGCGTCCTGGATTATCTGGCATGAATACGACGGGTTACGCCAGCGCATCGCTGACGGTGAGTTTACTCCAACGACTGCTGCTCAGTATCTTCTTCGTTATGGCGCGGTCCGAATTTCAAAAGGCAAGGGCGCTGTCTATCATCGTCTCGCACAACGGGGACAAACCTTTTCCCGCCTGGGGATAGGCGACAGAGTGTCGCTTCCAGAGCTGGTTGCCAGTCGGCGTTTTAAAATACTCAGTGATTCTGCATACCGTCAGGTTGTAGCCCGGAAATTGCGTGGACAGATAAAAAAGTTCAGATTCTGGGCATGCGTAGCTGCCTGTGTTCAGTTGCACGTACACAACAAGACGGCACTCGGAGAAAGAATTTTAACGTTACTCGAAGGTGAGAGGGAACAGCAACAAGGTGCGATCCAGGCGAAGCTGAAGGCGGGAATGATGGATGCAGTTCTAACTCTGTGTAACCAGCGACTCCGGGTGAAAGAAAATACTAACCAGCCAGAGGAGTTCCGCTATTACCGTGCCGTAAGAGCTCGTTTCATGCGCCATTTATCTGAATGCCTTAAGCCAGAAAATGGCGGCGTTATCCGTGACGTTATCTGGGAACTGAGGGTGCTGAGCAGTGCTCACGGTACGACCAAAACAGGTTTTTACTATGTCGATAGCAATCGCCCGACAGCGAAAGGACTGTTAAACCGCCTTCTGATGAGGATGGTCAAGCAGGTCGTATAAGCGTCTGAAACGCGAAACACACGAAAATGGAGGGGTTATACAAAAAAAACTTAGCTTTGATCGTGATGTAATGTGGACATCATGTCCAAGCGTTGCTGCATCCAGAAAAGTAACTTTAATCCTGTTGATACAGCCCTTGCATTACCTGTTTACGCATAGCGTGGAAACGTTCTAATTAAACCAGACGAATATAAATTTAAATTAATTCACTCACCCCCGGAATCGGGGAACTAAACAAAAGGATCATCAATGCAAAATCAAAATACACCCGCTCAGGAAAAACACACCGTATACCTTTTTAATGCCGAACATGCTGACAAGACAGCCGCCAAGCAAGCCGGGAAACTCTTCACGCTGGACATTGAACACCCAATGACCCTCAACGATCTCTCGCTGCTGTGTGAGTCGGTCGCGGACGCTGTGGGAGCACCTGGCGGAATTAAATATGAAATCACAACAGAGCCTAATGGGGTTCAGGAGGAATACTGAATCAGTGTGGTGTGAGTCCATTTTAATTTGACGTTTCATGAGTTCTATCGAGAGGCTGAAGTATGACTTTGAAAATGGAAAGTTCCCGGACTTCCAAGCCTGAGGGGCCATTTGTATTAATCACTTTTGAGGGGGACGAATTTCTTTTTGATGACAGACATAATGTCGTCAAGATAAATGGCAGGCCTAAAAAAATGGATGTAAAGCGAAATTATTTTGAGTCCGATCTGGGAGAAGGGAAAGCGAAATACTGGACTTTAAATATCGAAGAGGCTCATCGGTTCAATTCGATTGATGAAGCGACAGAACAACTTTGTAAACTGAGTCGCCCTCATCTGATCAAAATTCGCAAAGTTGAGGGGGTATCTGAATGACCAAAGAGATGTTTTTACGCATTTTAAATGAGGCACAGGCTCGTGTGGATAACGATTCGCTTCCGCTTGATGTTCGTATCCGGTCACGCACCACGGTAAATGATTGCGTCATCCGGGCAGATAAAGAGGGGTGGCCTATTGAGTATAAACAGAAGGTCTGGGTAGATGCAGTCAGTGGCTGTTATCTTTAGCGGTTACTTAAGCCAGTTCCTGTGCCCGTGAGCTTAGTAAAGGCGGAAAATGATATGGTCAAGGTGATAAATATCAACGGGAATTTAGTTGAATTACCTGAGCCCTCAGCAAAGTTATCCAAAGCTGAATCACCTGATGGTAGGTTCTCAAAACCTAAAAATAAGATCTCTAAAATACAGCGAGCTGAGCTGCGAATGAAATTTGGGGGGCGTTGTGCCTATTGTGGTTGCAAGCTTCCTGAAAAAGGGTGGCATGCCGATCATGTTGAGCCTGTTCGACGCGACTTTGAACTGGTGAGAGCCCCTGTCGGCAGCGGCGTAACTCATGTTGCCCGAAGTACGGGTAAGGTTATGCACCCTGAACTGCATGCTATAGAAAACTTATTTCCATCATGCGCCCCCTGCAACCTTTTTAAAGGAGCTTTTAGTGTTGAAGGAATGAGAAAAGAAATTACCAAACAGGTTGAACGGGCTCGCGCATATAGCGTGAATTTCCGTACCGCAGAACGTTTTGGGTTGCTTCATATTGTAGAAAAACCGGTCGTCTTCTGGTTTGAGCAGTATAACGAACAGAAACAAAACGAATAATTTCTGTGAAACATAAAAGAAGTTAATCAGCAGTGGTTTACTAATTAAAGAGTGATTTAAATATTTTGATGCTGCTGAGGAGCTGCCTGGTATATCCTTCAAAGGAGAAAATGATGTATCTGCATCTTGTGCCCCGTATTCTTCACCATATGAAAAACAAGTGTACTCTCGTGTCAGTTTCTGTACCTGAATTGTCACTTGAGCTTAAAGCTGATTCGCTGGTGGCAATGAAACCTTATCCCAACAAGTCCTACCACGTTGTCATGTTGAAGGGGCGACGTGCATTAAATGGCTTTCTGGTAAAAAGCCCACGGACTTTAACTGAGTTCACAATGATAACAATCTGGGAAATTGAAGGCTTTGGAAAAATTAGTCATACCGTAAAAACGCTCGTTCAGGACAAAGACTATGACTTGGTCTCCCATGATGTCCTTTTGGCACATGCATACCATCAGAGGGAGGAAGAATTGGGGTACCGTGTACATCCATCCTATGACAGTCTAGCTCCCGTCGATTTTGAACCAACAATGCAGTCAAGGTACATAAAGGAATCCGATCTTTCCCACGACGTATGGGAAACCTATTCATGGGGGGAATTGCTGCGTTCGCGTGAAGAGACATTTCTGGCGATGACCATGTCATCTGCTCGTTTAAGCCATCCAGCATTCATCAGAGGAAACCGACTTCCTCAAACTGACCAGGCCATCATTATCAGTTCGTAACGACCTTTTATTCTTTTTGATGCCAGGCGAGTCTCCTTTTGCCTGGCCACTTTGATTTATTGCCTGGGAGTAACCTATGGATGAGCAAGATATTCTCCGCGTTATAAACGGCCGTGAGATTGATGCTTCTGACCTCCTGGAAGAAGCTATGCCGAACGCAGCCCGACGCTTTTATCGTTTAACTAACAGCATGAACAAATTGCTTTAGGAGGTCAGGGAGCACTTTCCTGACGCGATGTATTACTCTGCCAGCGGAACGGTAAGCCTGCTGTTGGGGAGCAGCCACGACAACAATGACCATCCGGTTAGAGAAATGGTCGCTGTAAGGTCACCAGATCTAAACATTGAAGGCGGTGATTGGTAGGTCAAGCAGGGGATCTATGTGCACTTCATGTCCTAACTTCATCCAGTGCTGAATTCAGTGCACAGACAGTAGGGGACTTCTCCTTTAATCAGAATGGCAAAGGGTTACGTGAGGATCAGATTCTATTTTTTTGCCTCGAAAACGGATAAACCCAGGTTTTGGCGCTTTAACCGAAAAATCAGCAGAACGGTAAATGATAGGCTGTCATGGATAACCATTTTGAGGCAAAAATGAACGTTTCAACTGACAGCAGCAACATATCGATAGCAGAACTCAAAGAAGAATTTATACCCGGTCTTCTGCTTAATGCTGGGGCAATAAGCCATTACGGCGACTCGGCTTTATCTTCGAAGGCTATGGATAAGTATTCAAATCTTCTGGAGAAAGACGCAGTTACCGCTTTATCAGGAGCCTTGAACCGTATCGTAAGTGCCTTAGCGGAGGCAGATCCACGTTCTATCAGTAGCAATCCATCCTGGTTTTCCCGCTTTACGGGCAAACACCTTGAAAAGCGCGTTCGTTACCAACACGCACGTGAGAAGGTGGAAAATCTTATTAATGAGGGGAACGGATATCTGACACATGTGAATGAGACGCTACTGGCTTTAGAAGAGCTGCTTGAAACATATGTGTCAGAAATCAAACGCCTTAAAATTTTTATCCAGGCAGGCCATGAGTTCCTTAGGGATTCTACCGAAGAAAAAAATAGTGACGATCTAAGCCTTGTCTTCGATAAACCGAGGGAAAGATTTGCCAGACGTTTAGCTAACCTGGCAACACTGCTTGCGTCTCATGAAATGGCCGCCATGCAGATGGAAATCACTCGCGGGACTTGTATAGATATTGCTGACCGCTTTAACGAAACTATAAAAGTCCTGGTTCCAGTATGGCGGCAACACACACTTTCGCTGTTATCAGTAAATAACACTGACCCTACGATTGTTAGAAAAGCTAATCAGGCCCACGAGGCTCTTCTAAAAAGCCTGCGACAAAATTTAGAGGGATTCCAAAAATGATTAATAATTTGACCACCAAAACTGAGGTTGTTGCTTTTACTTTGACTTCCGCTGAACTGGAAAAGTTCGGGCTGAATGAGCAAGATGAACAAGAGATTAAAGCCGTCGCGGAATGCATTAATGCCGATGATCCAGGAACAGTTTATCGTTTTGGCCGGGCAATGGGGGAAAACACTGCTAATTATGCGGATAGCCTGCTTGAGCAAATTCGCAATAAAGATTTAGACGAAGCCGGGAGCAAATTAACTGAAATTATCAACCTTGCAAGAAATGTAAACATCTCGAACTTAACTGAAAGTCGTTCAAATCTGCCAGTTATTGGCCCTTTGTTGGATAAAATCCGCACCCGTGGGAAGAATTTCGCCGCACAGTTTGAATCAACTCGTGAACAAATCGATGCTCTGGTTTCAGAGGTTTCAGTTACACAGAATAGCCTCGGTTCTAATAATATTTCGCTCCAGCAAATGTTTGATGAAGTCGTTAAAGAACACCACTTAACAGGTGTACATATTGCTGCCGGTAAATTAAGGCTGGGAGAATTACAATTAAAAGCAGAAAATCTCAGAGCTAATGTTGGTAACAATCCTGCTAAGTTCCAGGAAGTATCTGATCTGGATACGCTAATTGCTAATTTAGAAAAACGTATTGGCGATTTAGTTGTTTCTCAGCAGTCTGCTATGCAAGTATTGCCAATGGTACGGATTATACAGGCAAATAACCAAAGTCTTATCGACAAGTTTCATAGCGTCAAAGAGGTTACTGTCCCTAATTTCAAGCGTCAGTTTCTGTTAGCCATTTCTCTAAATGGACAGCGTAACGCTGTAAATCTTGCCAATGATATCGATAATGCCAACAATGAGTTACTCCGTAGTAATGCAAAATTACTGCATCGCAATGCAGTAGAAACTATGAAAGCAAACCAACGGCTGGTTATTGACCTAGATTCTACGTCAGTACTTCAAAAAGCATAATCAAAGCCTTGATAAATATGCATTCCTTCGAAATTCAGCTTTCACCCATTGGGTGAAAGAAAAGTGCTCAAAAATATGTTAAATTATCAGCTTTTATGACTCGATATATGGTAAAATAATAGTAAGAAAAGTAGTAAAAAGGGGTTCTAATTATGATTAATAAAATTGATTTCAAAGCTAAGAATCTAACATCAAATGCAGGTCTTTTTCTGCTCCTTGAGAATGCAAAAAGCAATGGGATTTTTGATTTTATTGAAAATGACCTCGTATTTGATAATGACTCAACAAATAAAATCAAGATGAATCATATAAAGACCATGCTCTGCGGTCACTTCATTGGCATTGATAAGTTAGAACGTCTAAAGCTACTTCAAAATGATCCCCTCGTCAACGAGTTTGATATTTCCGTAAAAGAACCTGAAACAGTGTCACGGTTTCTAGGAAACTTCAACTTCAAGACAACCCAAATGTTTAGAGACATTAATTTTAAAGTCTTTAAAAAACTGCTCACTAAAAGTAAATTGACATCCATTACGATTGATATTGATAGTAGTGTAATTAACGTAGAAGGTCATCAAGAAGGTGCGTCAAAAGGATATAATCCTAAGAAACTGGGAAACCGATGCTACAATATCCAATTTGCATTTTGCGACGAATTAAAAGCATATGTTACCGGATTTGTAAGAAGTGGCAATACTTACACTGCAAACGGTGCTGCGGAAATGATCAAAGAAATTGTTGCTAACATCAAATCAGACGATTTAGAAATTTTATTTCGAATGGATAGTGGCTACTTTGATGAAAAAATTATCGAAACGATAGAATCTCTTGGATGCAAATATTTAATTAAAGCCAAAAGTTATTCTACACTCACCTCACAAGCAACGAATTCATCAATTGTATTCGTTAAAGGAGAAGAAGGTAGAGAAACTACAGAACTGTATACAAAATTAGTTAAATGGGAAAAAGACAGAAGATTTGTCGTATCTCGCGTACTGAAACCAGAAAAAGAAAGAGCACAATTATCACTTTTAGAAGGTTCCGAATACGACTACTTTTTCTTTGTAACAAATACTACCTTGCTTTCTGAAAAAGTAGTTATATACTATGAAAAGCGTGGTAATGCTGAAAACTATATCAAAGAAGCCAAATACGACATGGCGGTGGGTCATCTCTTGCTAAAGTCATTTTGGGCGAATGAAGCCGTGTTTCAAATGATGATGCTTTCATATAACCTATTTTTGTTGTTCAAGTTTGATTCCTTGGACTCTTCAGAATACAGACAGCAAATAAAGACCTTTCGTTTGAAGTATGTATTTCTTGCAGCAAAAATAATCAAAACCGCAAGATATGTAATCATGAAGTTGTCGGAAAACTATCCGTACAAGGGAGTGTATGAAAAATGTCTGGTATAATAAGAATATCATCAATAAAATTGAGTGTTGCTCTGTGGATAACTTGCAGAGTTTATTAAGTATCATTGCAGCAAAGATGAAATCAATGATTTATCAAAAATGATTGAAAGGTGGTTGTAAATAATGTTACAATGTGTGAGAAGCAGTCTAAATTCTTCGTGAAATAGTGATTTTTGAAGCTAATAAAAAACACACGTGGAATTTAGGATTGATATAAGCACCCTTAAAGAGGTGCAGGATACGCTTATCCAGACGGTTGGCGATGTTGTTAAAATCCAGAGAGAAGGGGCTATTAAGCTCAGGGAAACAGAAAAACAGGTTCTTGCCATGCGTGAGAATTTGCGCACCCGACTGACACAAAAAGGGGTAGATCATGGTGCGTAACCTTAAGAGTAGTGACGATTTTTCCCGTGAACTGTCATTTCTTTTTCACCGGTCTATAAAGATTAGAAATTCAGGTTTCGCGATATTTGGTGCGGGCCTGCTGATAATGATTTTTGGTCTTTGCTTGTGGTTGCTGTCATTACACCTCTCACCTTCAGTTCTGGACTTTGATATTGATGTGCCCTTGTCATTCTTCAATTCATCTGAAGGTGAAGATAAGTTAGTGGTTTCGGATTTTGGCGATGCATTTGGAGGCTTCCTAACTACATATTCTAAGTTGCTATTAGGGATTATGGGGCTATTAGTAGTTTCTTCAACTGCCTTTAAAATTTTAAAGGGGGAGGAAATAGGTGAGATATTCCCGATGCTTCTAATTGCTGGCGCTTTTCTTATCGGCTTGTCAGTTTTTACATCTGCTTTAGGTTCGGAAGAGACTGATGCCACTTCAGCTTCGACTGTAAAGGTTATCAAGAAATATGTAAAACATGAAAAATACGATAAACTTGTCGCATATTTAAATGATAGTAATTGGCCCTCAGGCGAAGAGGTATCTGTAAACTATTTAAAGGCGCAACTACATATAAAACTCGGCAAGCCAGATGTGAAGTTAACACAGAATGTTGTTAGGGCGTATATGTCTGGTGTATTACAGTCAAATATTCCCGTGAAAGTTCGTTATGCATTGGAAAAGACAGCTTTAGATAAATCCGTCTCACCACTTGCGATTCGTTATGAGCAAAAACGTATGTCTAAATCACATACCTTTTCAAAAGCGTCGGTTAATTGTCTTAAAGTAGGTAGTCCCGTCGCATTCGTTGGCGTTTTGTTCGCTCTTCTTGGTATAAAAATCAGGCGGCGAGTCAGATTCTTAGAATCAAATTGAATGAAAGCCCGGTACGCTGGGCTTTTTTATTCAGTAACTTTTATCAAATATGTAGTAATTTACCGGAATCTGCTTCTCCAGCTTGTTAGCTGAAAAGCTTACTCAAGTATAATAATCTACTTCTGATTATGTTTTTTATGGTTTTATTTTTACACAACTTATTAAGGATACATGATGTGTAACTTTACTCCTGTTCAAATTATTGCTGATTATATACTGAGGTTTCTTAAAAATAATACTGATGCCAAGCTTTATGAGGCAATGCAGCGTCTTGAAAAGAAAATTGGTCAGTTTGTCGCTGATGGGGTTGATGAACATCAATTACGCTCTTCATTAAGCAAAGTCTGTCGATCTCGTTCCAGGGCGGCTCTTAAAGAGGAGTGTGAACAACTCATTCCATAAAAAGAACATCATACGGGAAAGTTACTTTAACGGTGAATGGCTCGCTTCTGGCGGTTTAAGTTGACGGCCATTCCTACCATAGCCATCATAAAGTATGATTAGCATTCGAGTGTGGCACTACTAATTTTAATGGGCTACGCATTCAGTCTCCACCTCTCTAACTATAAAGGTTCTTTTCATGTCCAATAGCTTCGATAAGCCGCAAACGCTCCCGGTACATAATTCTGATGCCGAACCCTTTTTTCCGAAAAACCTTGGTCCATTTATCGAGCAGGTATCCGGAAGGGATCTGGCAATGCTCACAGAATCAGAGAAGGAAAAACTTGCGCACCTGATCAGAACTGGGCGTAAATATGGAGTTTCTGTCGCTATCGTTCCTGATACAGATTCTGCTGAGCTTCATGAATTACTGTCTAATGCCGATTCCATTGAAAGGCAGTTTTCCATCTATGAACGCATCCAGACGAAGATTGCGTTCACGCGGTGTCAGGAAGCATAAACAAAGTGAGAAATACAACTACGTGGTATGACGTAGAACATATTGAAATCACCACAGGCGAGCGAGGCGGCAGGATATGGGTGCTGAAGCTCTCCTGTGGCCATACAGTATTTCGCCGAATACCTCCTATACGTCTTCATAACCTCACAGCTTTTTCTCTGCGGGAGCCCCCAGAAAAATGTCGGTGCTC
Source organism: Atlantibacter hermannii (assembly GCF_009907385.1). GTDB lineage: Bacteria > Pseudomonadota > Gammaproteobacteria > Enterobacterales > Enterobacteriaceae > Atlantibacter > Atlantibacter hermannii_A. The sequence goes on along the minus strand of NZ_JAAATR010000007.1, from coordinate 28,735 downwards.
TCTTTGCAATTCAAGTCCATAATAAAGCCTTTTTAAAGGCCACAAACTGCATATCACTGGATAAATCATCCTCTACAGCGTTCATTCTTAAACGCAAAATTTATATTTCATTCATTCTATTTTAAAAGCGTTATAAAAGACGGAATCCTATTTAGTCTGTTTGATGCTTAAATCATCTTCAGTGCCTTTTATCTTTTACCCAGCGACTTTAACATTAACCTGAGCAGAAAACTTGTTTTCAAACTAAGTTCGAAAACTTTCTGCTCAGGTTATTAGCCGGGTAAGCCACTTTGTTATATTTGTTTCATGTTAACAGAGGAGGCGATATGCAAATTGAAAAGGTGATGTCATTACTTGAAGTGCTTTCAAGCTGGCTTGAAGATAACATCAATATGGATTCTGAAATTATCTTTGATAATGACGAAGATAATACCAACTCAGAAATTCTGTATCCTGCTGTAGAAAAGGCTAATGCCGTTTTGCGCAAAATGGCATCTTTATCTTCAGATTCTGTTCATGCAATTCGACAGCGCTTGCAGCTTGCCGTAGAAGGCAAAGCTGAATTGTCCCTCAAGGATGTGGGAGAGCTTCTGCTGGCAACAAAGTATCTGATGTTGTCCACTGAAGAGGGAGAGTAAGCCTGTGACCACTCTCGTATTTGAAATGGCAGATATCAATAAACTGATCGAAGAAATTCGCACCGCAAAAACGTTTTCGGTCACCCCAGATCAGATCTATGACCCGGCATGCTATCCGGGGGGAGCCCTCCTTAACGCTGAGGGACAGACTGAAGAAGAGGCGCGTAAAGCTGGTAGGGTTTTCTTTCCCTCATCCTCAAAAATTGCCAGCACACATCTGGTGCCAAAAGTGCTTCTCGCGCACAGTCATGGTGTATACCTGATCACTAATGCTGAGCTTGAGGGCTCTCCCGCATCCCGCGATACTGTGGCTTACGCCCAGGGGATGAATCCAAAACTGGATGAGGACTGGGATTACGCTTGTGATGCCGCTTTGGGTGGGTCTGATTGTAGCTATACCATTCCCGTTGAGTGGCTGGAGTTAGCGGTAGAGCAGGGTTTTCAGGAGTTTCGACTTCGAATGAGTGAAACCAATATCAAACTTGTCAGCAAATAGTATGTCCTTGCTGTATCCAGTCAAACATTGTCCGCCAGTCGAGCTGCTGGCGGATTGTTTTATATAAGGCCGGGAAGGTATGTCAGGTTTAAGCAGTTCCGCCCAGAAGCTTACAAGGGCGCAGATTTACGTGTTAAGACGGATGGCATCCGGCACGATCTATGATATCTCTGGCAATTTCAGACGGGCCAGAGAACGGCGTACGTTTATGGGGAATCCTGATGATGTGACGTGCAGGAGCTCTCCGGTCCTGTTCCGGCTGGGCCTCGTGGAGTTATGCCAGCCAGTAAGGCATCTGGAGCCAGGTTTATACTATCGGCTCAAGTTGAGCTCCTCAGGGCATGAAGCTCTTAAGGCGAACGCACACCTCTAACATTTGAGATAGTTCGTTCGCAGCCAGGAAAGTAACTTTCATCTCAAGTGTGACCCTTACTACCTCATTTATGAGTAAAACCCCCCTCTGATATGTCGAAAATGCTCATTTATACGAAAATAGTTTCTCTTCAGGTGTGATGTAATTACTGAGAATTCTCCCTGAATGGAAGGCAACCGATGAAAATGTTTTTTACCCCTTATGTTCGTATCGTTTTCTATTTTTGCGCATTGATTTTTATTGTTTACAGTTTCAGTGATTTTTTCCAGGGCGTCCCTGACAGCACCTTCTTCAGTGCGGTCATCACGCTACTTGTTATCGGAACCATTGTTGCCCGGCATCTGGATCGCAAAAAATCTCTCAAATATACTTCACAGATTTAAGTTTCCACTCAGGCCACTCTCGGGTGGCTTTTATAATTTAATAAGGACCGGTTCATGCATAACCACGAAATTCAGACCATTGCTATATTTAGTGCCCAGTATAAAAACATCGAAGATGCTGAAAATGCAGGTGCTTTATATTCAGTAGATATTGAATATCCGATGACACTAAATGATTTATCGCGGCTTTGCGACTCTATTGCCGAAGCAGTAGGTGTGCCTGGCGGCGTCAAATACCAGTTCGTGTCCCAGCCGGAAGCGCATGAAACCAGCTTCTGATAACCAGTAACCAAACTGCCTAAAAGCAGGTGCAAAGCCATGAAACAAACAAAGTCTTCTATGTCACGTATTGTGCAGCTGTACGACGGGAGCCGATACGGAAACTGCGAGCAGGCTGATAACGAAGGAGAGCTTTTTACGGTGGTGTTGAATAAGCCTTCGCAGATCGATGACATCCGTAAAATCGTAGACACAACCGCCGAAGTACTTGGCAAAGCTTTGCCAGTACTCCTCTTTTAAAGCTTACATCCGTGAAGGATAATTACGGTCTTACTACTTTCAGTTTTTCATTCCAGTGCCGTCCATTTTAATTTATCGATTTTAAGCGGTCGGCGCTATTTCATTGTTTCTTTTCCGACTGTAATTCCTTATATATAGGAATATTTCAAAGAATTTATCTCAGGTTATTTGTGGCGTGGTGCCAGTTGTTATAATGATTCCACATAATCTGGAGAGTCAATCATGATCACATCTCTAATGAATTTCCGCGATTTAACCGGAGAGGCAGTCATCCAGGCGCGGCAATGCGTTATTAATGCTGAGATCGAAGCGGCCCGGGAAAAGGTAATTCATGCTCGTTCGTTATTCAAAGCGGGTATACATAATGTTGTAAACGGTAGTTCTGGCATTAAGGCTGCGGCAGCACATTTTCTGGTGATAAAACGTTTACAGACTGACACTCGGTATCTGGACGCGGTTATCACTGATAACCTTTGCATGTTTTCTCCTGAGGGTTATCTGTATCTGTTTATGCAACAACGTTATTTCCTATAAAACAATGGGTTAGGTAAGTATCTTTCCATTAAAAACATTAAAAAGGTGACTTGATGAAACCATTTGGACTTGCCGGAAAACCCCGGCCCGAACCTTGCGGCTGCTGCTGGTATACCCGTGAGGACTGCCCTTACGTCAGCGCAAAACAGATCTATCGCCGCAGGCAGCGCAAGGCAGAACGCCAGCGTCAGCGCAGCACCATTGTGATGGCCGTTTCTGAATTTCGCTGACCTCTTCTGGAAATATCATTTTTTCTCCAGAAGAATTTTAAAATAAAGGGAAATCTTTTCACGGGTATCTGATGTTTATTGTTTATGGTAAATTGCGCCACATTAATTGTTTGTGGCGCAGTTCGTGATGGCTTAAGGATATAATATGAAAATCAGCCAGCTGGAATCCGGGATGCAGGTTTGGTCTGTAACCCGTACCAAAATGGGAAATACCACCATTTCAACGGTCATTGTCCACCCCGTTGTCATTATTGAAATTCATGATAACCATGTGATTGCTCGCTGGAACGGCAATGCACCACGTCGGTTTGGAGAAACGGCTATCAGGGGCTGGAAGAAGGAGAAGCCACTGCTTGTCCGTGAGCCTTTCGGAAATGTTCGTCTGGCCACCCGGGCTGAAAAAACCGCTATGCAGGAAAAAGAGTAATACCCCCTTTTAGCACCCACAATTTCACCGTCCATCTGCCTTTAACCTTGCCTGTTATTAACGGAATCCTTTCTGACTGGGCGGATCCCACGCATAACCTGAACTGTTGGCTAACCGTCTTACAGCCAAATTCCCTCCTTTATCTGGCAGGAGTGCGTCCGTGAGCTCTGTATGATCTACGTGTTTGTTAAGTAGAGCACATAACAGGAGTGGGGTATGACTGAATTAAATAAAAGCCCGTCCGGTTTTTCCGGAGCTGATGTCAGTAAAGAACAGGCTGCCATAAGGGCACTTGTAGAAAGAGTAGTGACCAACTATCGCAGCCGGACAGCACCTGATCGGGTTCAAAAGGCTTCGGTAGCGTTTAATGGGGGATTAATCCTGACCCTGATGCTGGCCTTGACGCTATTGGGCTACCTTGTGGCGGAATTGCTCAGGGGGTATGTTGCGGATAGTTCACCCTATGTGCCCGGTCTAAGTTATTCGCAATTTTCGATGCTTATGGTCGTTGAGCTGTGTCTATGCTTTCTTGCATGGTTTTTGGTTGTCACAGGGGACTATCCCCGGCCGTGGATATTTCAGGTAGTCCCGATGGAGCAGTACTGGTTCTTTGACGAAGTGGATGACGACGATCTTGCCCGGCTTTCCTGTAACCCTTACATCAAGCGCTGGCTACTTGATGAAATGTCCGGTATTCATCGACTGACCTACACGAGGCTGCATGATCGACTGGAGCGCATCTGTAATATTGCATCCCATCTCGAATACAGCCGTATTCAGGCACATAAGATTTCCCTAATCAACGGAAGCAGTGCCTCCTGATCCTACCATTGCATCCGGAAATTAAACGGGCAGGAACTGCACTGTATGTTCCGACCCAGCAGCTGCCCGTTACCCTTTTCTTTAGTATAAAATGACTTTCGCCGACAACCGGAAGTGAATCATGTCAAATAAATGAAAAATCAGTAATTTATGTAGGCGGGGTGTTTGGCTGATCAGGGCAGGGTGGTATAATAACGCTGGTGCTGGAGGCTTTTGCCCCAGCCAGCGGTAACACTGTTTGACTGTGGTAAAAGCAGAAAGCCCCGAGTAATTTTTCAATTAACCCGAGGCCCCTGTATGCTAGTCACATTCAGAGTAGCCTCTTGCCTGCTTAAATGCAAGGAGAAGAAGGCCATGAAAATGCCGAACCAACCCATTGTTTTGTGCATATTAATAGTTTGTTTAACGCTGTTGATATTCACCTGGCTCACACGAAACTCGCTTTGCGAGTTGCGGATGAAAGACGGAACAAGGGAGGTATCTGCTATCCTGGCCTACGAATCCGGTAAGTAGCTGACAAAGAGGGGGGCAACCCCCTCTTTTCGGGGTGTGGATTAGTATGCCATCGGCACCTTTTGAAAGGGTTTCTCCAGTCGGGGAAACCCTTTTTTCCTCCCGTCTTGTGGCATATAGCCTTTTGTATAAATCAAGAACCAGACCCAAAGAGTCCCACTTCACGCAAACCGTTCAAAAGCCTTAGCGTAATCCAGTCGGGAAAAATTTCACCGGTGCTCGTCCGGGCACGTACCGGAAACAATGGACTTCTCACTGGTCGGTAGCTCATAGAACGTAGCCATTGCGGTCAGTCCTTATTCTGTACCCAGTAGAGTTTTATGGCCGTCTGGCAAATCGTTCAAACATTGTCATTTCTGTTCTCGCTGCATCCGGTCAAATGATACGGTGAATTCAGCTCATGGGCATTCGCATCGCAGTCTACGAAGGCACCAGAAGTTTGAGGATGTTACGCAAAGAACAGTTATCAGGTTTGCTGGTGGGCGTAATGCCTACCTCTACTTTACTTCATAGGGATTCTTCTGCGGGGAAGCAAGAATTGACTCAACGTTGTCCGGTCGTACCAGATTTGTCGCGGAAAGCGCCTTTTTGTGAGGGGGGCCGCAGCGCTAAACCTTTTCCTGGAACGACATGAAGGACAGCAGAGCGTCCGCCCTGGAGGACAGCTCAATACAGTCTCCACGCTGCGGTTCTATCTCTTCGTCAATGGTTTCATTGTACCAAATACGCAGCCGCCATCCCTTCGCAGGGAAAGCGCTCTGCATCGCCAGGACCATCCCCTCCGGCGACAGCAGTTCTCGACAGAGGTAGCAGGCCCCGATCCGGGTTGAATCCCGCAGCCACATTACGGGATACTCTTTAACCAGTTGGTCATACACGCATTCTGCCATATGAAAGTAATTTTCGTCAGCCCTGCAAAAATCACACATTCGATTTCCTTAAATGGTGTTCATCGAGATAATTCAGAAAGTTGATTCGCCAAACTACGGGGCATTTCTTTAATGGCGGAGCTTTACATCACTATTTCTGTCATTTTCAAATCCGCCGGATACAGCAATAATTGCACCGAACAGCGGTTTGAACTGCAATGCATCCGTAGGGTATGCGACAATAATAAGGCTCTTCCCGTACTCTTAAAAATGGAAGAGTTTAAAACCCATACTGCTGGGATGAGCGAAGCACGGTACATTATGCCAGCGTATAAGGGCCGTCATAACTTGTTTTTTTCTAGAACACGGCGAAGTTTTCTTACCTGGGAAGCTGTGGAAAGCGTACCGGTTCGGGGATGGCATGCGCTTGCCTTTTCACCTGGTTTGAGTACATAGGCTAATGCCAGCTCGTTCAGAGCCGCCTCAGCTTTCAACAGGGCCTCAATGGCCGTGTTCAGGTATACAGTTCGGCTCTCATGGTTCATCAGGATTTTCCTCACAAGGGTAAAAATGACAGGCGATACCTGCCGTTTACCCTTTGTCTCCGTTAAGAATGGCATCACGGCAGGCTTCCCAGATTACCTGGGCATTAGCATCACACTCCACGAACCCGCCGCACTGATCGTATATCACCTGGTATACCTCAGGGGGAATCTTCCCAGGCGCAACCGGAGTTGAGCGTTTGCCTTTATGAATCTCATCTGCGGTATCACAGACAGCGTCGAGATGCCGCGACATCCACTCAGATAATTTCAGACCCTCTCGATTTGCCTGTTTTACATAGCGAACCTTTCTGGAAACCGTAGATCGCATCTGAATCTGTGTCACAGCTGGCACATCTTCTTTCATGGCATTCTGTAATGCAGCTTTGGGCTTTTTCATGTTCATGGTTGCTTTAAATTATTCTGGAGTTCGTCTGATATAAATGCTGACGTGATCTGTCAGCGTCGCTTAAATAGTTTATCGCCTTCCGCCAGTTCGCCGTTGAGCTGTTCAATCACGCTCCAGATGAGCCGATCATCCGGCGTTGAGCCTGCACACACTTTCACGACCGCCACGGGTCTAAATTCTTCAGGGTCTGCCTGCCCGGAGGTGAAGAGCCTGCTCTCAATCCAGTGGGCCCCCTCTGTGCAGCAGTGGCAACTGGTTTCAGGTGGTTCATCCAGACCGTCCACTCCACAGGCTGAGCAGGTGAACAGTTTGCGAGACCCACCAGCCAGTGGCGTATCGCAAGCTGCTGGAAGTGCGCCAGCATTGCGCCAGTACAGCACATGATTTGAATCGTAGCAGTGTCCATGAAGCAGAAGCGAAACGCCGCAACTGCGAGTTTCAATGGCTTTGCCTGTGCCAAGGTATTGCCCGATCTCGTCCCATACGTCCACTAAGGTGTCAGGCAGCGGACGCGTAACAGGGAACTTAGCGCAGTCGTCCGGGGTGCCTTTAATGCAGCAGAGGGCCGAATACGCAAGCTCCTGCATTTCGTAGGAGTACTGACCACATACCACGCGTTCCAGTTTGTCGATTAGTTGTTCTTTATTCATCATACTCAGCCTTATTAAACAAATTCATTACGCCACTGGCACCATCTGGCCGGAGCAGACTGCGGCCCGGTAGTAGAGCCGCAGGGGGTGTCGCTGGACTAACAGGTGCTCAGTGAGTCCCGCACTTCCTCATGACTGGTCATTTTCAGAAGAAGCTTTCCAGGGCAGCGTGGTTCCGCCTGTGAACGGGTGACGTCTTCGTTGATTGCCTGGATATGAGCAGATTCAACGGTCCGACGCTGTACGACATGGTTGCTCAGGTTGAATTCGCACTGGAGCCTTCTGGCATCAGAATCCGCGTTCATTGCAATACGTTCATCAAAGCGGCGGTTCATTCGCAGAGCCTCTTCGTGAGCTGCATCAACAAGGGTGCGTCTGGTGACATAGTCGTTACCAGCAAAAAACGATAGCTGAGCGTGTTCCGAAGAGTAGTCGGAGCTTCCCTTACAACGGGCAATCGCGGCTTCAGAGTGCAGGATTAATGAACTCAACCGTGAACAGACGTCATTGATGGTGCCGGTTTTCAGACAGTCGTGGATAAGTGTCCAGGCGGAAATGCTCAGCGGGCGGCTGGTGATCACATAGGGATTGTAATGATCAACCGTTACGATAGTACGCAGTGAATGAAGCGATTCGGACTGCGTACGTAAGTCACGGCGAACAGTACATGCCACCGAGGCAACATCTTTACATTCTTTGTCGGACATCGAGTCCAGTACGCGGATCTCCACCTCTGCCGCCTTTGAGGCGATATGCGCACTAATCTCACCCTTAAGACGTTTGTAGTCAGCCTTGAAGCTTCCCACGCTGTCAATATCGATCCAGTAACCACAGCTGTAACCAGCATTACCAAACTCGTCATCTTTCTCATAGTTCGGACAGCCGTCATTGCTCCAGCCAGCTTTTTCCAGCAGCTCGTCAATAGCGACCAGCTCAGCCATTGGTGCATGTTCGATAATGAAATAATGGACACGGCCCCAGGCATATGCGCGTGAACGGCCATCAACAGAAGTATCAGAAGTCGTCTGACGGGAAAGTTTCATGAGGTACTCCAGTTCTGCCCGGTACCGCCGGGGCGGTGGTGCGAAAGCCGCACCATGAATGACACTATGATCCTCCTAACTTCTATTGTCAATACAATTGAAGTGGCGTTGTATTTATTCATTATTTGGACCCGGCTCGTACGGAACGACCGTCGGGACTTGCCAATTATTCTGCGGTGAGCAGGGGGAAGGGAACATCCCACCGCTTGTTTCAAGATGTACAGCCAAGGAGGGCGCAGAATGCCTGACAGAATCATCGTGCAGCGGTAGCGAAAGACCTGACAAACGGGAAAAGTATCCTTTTATTCCAAAGCCAACCTCAGCTTTTAATGTCGCCAGTACGTTTCTTAAACATGCCAAATCGGTCTCTTATACGGCCGGATGGGCCCGATGAAAACGATAAAATGAGAAACAGAACCCGACACATCGCTGCTCTCTGGGAAAGCCGGTCAGCAGATGGAGCGCCAGGAACTAAATCCGCTGGTTTTAATAATGATTGAGGAGAACAAGATGAAAGATAACAAGACACGTCCTGTAGACTCGTATGCTCATGCTGATTTCATGGAGTCCGTCTTCAGCAACCTCAGGGCTTTCTGTGATGCGGAATGCCAGCGGCTAACTGCCGGTTATCCCCCAACTGTCAAACCAGAACAGCAAAGCACTGACGGCCAGCTGTCGGCGGCATAAATCATTACCTGCCAGTTCGTTCAAATTTCCGCTTCCTTAAGCCCGGGCCAAAAGCCCGGCTCAATCCAAAAACTGAACGTACCGGTTTACCTCTATATCTCCTCAATCCCCTGCGACTTACAAGAGACCCGCACCGGTTTAGCCATTCCTGTCCTGCCACTCTCTCATCACTGGCCCAGACAACCGGAAAAGTAACTTTTCTCTCCGACTCACCTTCTGAACCAGCTATTTTGCTTAAACGTAAAAACGGCCCACTGTTGTGAAGATTTAAAACGGACGGATCGAGTAGTATTGTCTCAGGAATTTTTTTTAAGAAAAGTTACTTTTTCTTCTGTGCAACCTATTAGAAAAAATGTCGAACCTGGTATTGTTGTGTTGTAGCGCAGTTAAACAACCAACCAAAAGAGAGAACAAAAATGTCCGCAATCGAAACTGAAGTAAAAAACAACAGCAACGAAATCAGCCTTCGTGGTTACCTGGAACGCACTGGTAACGGTGCCCGTAAAGGTAACGGCCTTATCATTGACCCTTCGGTTGTTGTAGAGCAGGAAGGCTTTAACACCCGCACGGCCGGTATGGGCGAGCTCTACTATTCAATGCCTCACGTTGTGGAACACCTGAACAGCCTGGCCGATGCCTACATGGAAGACCCGTTCAGCGTGACGCCTATCGTTGTTCAGATGGTTAATGGCGTACCTGTACTGCGTCAGGGGGCTTGCCGTATCCGTTCCATCGCTATTGCAAACCGCCAGCTGGAAGCAGAAGGGCGTGAACGCATTACTCGTATTCGCTGCGAAGAGTTTCGCGGTAGCGCTTCAAAAGCAGAACTCTTCACCCTGACCGGCAACTCCAACCTGGCGCTGTCTGTCGTAGCTGAAGCGCTTTCAATTAAGCGTCTTGTTGAAGATAAAGAAGAGCCTAAGACCTTTGCGGAACTGGCAAAAAAACGTGGTAAATCAGAGCAGCATCTTCGCCAGATGGTTCGCGTACTGGACCTGCCTTCTGAACTACAGACCATGCTTGTGAGCGATCAGGTGAGCATGTACGTTGCGCTGGACGAGTATATGTACAGCGGTGAGGATGCGGTAGATAACATCAACAAGGCGATCTCCATCTATGGTAAAGCGACGAAAAACACGCTGAAATTCGTCAAAGCTGCCAAGGTAGAAGAGCGCATGGCAGATCCGCAGACTCCGGAAAACTCCGGTGATGAGCAACCGGCAGGTAATGCTACCGTTAACACCCCGGTACCGGATCAACTGAATGATGAAAGCAATACAGAGACGCTGGTTACGCCACCGGTACAGGAACCAGCTCCGGCTCCAAAGGACAGCGCTCCTAAACAGAACCCGGCAGGTAAAGCACCATCCATGTCCAGCGTTCTGAACAAAAAGACCGTGACCGTCATTGCCGACACCGCGATCCCGATTTTTGAACGTATTGCTGAAGAAGCCAAGCTTAAAGAAGGTGAATCTGTCAGCACTGATACTTACACGCTTGTTCTGACCAATGATGAAATGAACGATATCATCAATGCTCATGCTGACCTGAAAGAGTACCTGCGTAAGCATGCTGAGAAGATGAATAAGGGACAGGCATGATTTTCTGACCGACCCCTCCATCCGGACGGGTCGGTAACTTTTTCAGGACAAGGGGAAACAGGGCAATGAAGAAGGCTTTTATCAACGTAGACAAGACTAACCCACTGCCAGTCCTGACGGATTCGGTGACCCGGGTAAGTATTCAGTGCACGGCAAAAGATGAAAACGGGGCAGGGATCGAAGTGAACATCCTCGACCTGATTCAGGATCATGATACGGATGAAGTGAAAGTGCAGTTTGGGAGCTCGCCTGTTCAGGCTCTGGCGATGCTCCGCCGGGTTATGACAGCACTGGAAAAGCAGGCAAATGCAGAACTGCAACAGAATTCCTGCTCGCGTATGCAGTAAACGGTAAAAGCAGAATGTTCCCTACTGGATAAACCCGGTGGACCTCACGGAGAGCAAGTCACCGAATGGTTCACTGTTAAGTGATATACATCCGGATTTATAAGGTTTTGCAGCATCCGAATAGGCAATAAATAGAATTATTTTGATTTATCTCAGCAAGGAAATGGAAAGCTACCAGATTTTAGGATAGCGAAATGCCTGTATCGCTACTCTGCTGAATTAGAAATGATTTTAAACGCAATGCATAATGATAGAATAGCAATGCCTTTAATTATTTGTCACGTCTGAATTATATGTAGACTTACGGAGAGGATATGGTAATTACTTATTCATTATCGGAAACGTTTAATATGTTTTTACGCGAGATTATTGCATCTGGACTTGCAGTTTTTTGCGCATGGTGCGTTTTGTGTCTTTTCTCTGATCAGGAACGAGGTAAAGAGGTTCCTGTTTCTATGAAAAAAATAACTTCAAAGTCAGCTTTCTCCTACTTTATCAGTTCTCAAATTGCCGCTTTTATTATCTCCTTGTTGGGTTCAATCTTAAGCACGAAATGGGACAACATCGTCTGGAATGATGAAATAAGACAGTTTTATCTGCATGTAGGATTTGGGCTGGTAGCTTGTGTATTCTGTCTGCTTGTAATCTTGCATGAGAAATTTATCAAAAGAAATTTAAATGTTTATTCTGGTTATTGTGGTTCACTGGCAGTTAGTCTCACAGGAATCTTTGTACTTTGTGCGTTATATCTGACATTTTCATTACCATTTCATTATGAAGAACGTCTACTTAATGATGCATCCTTGGTGGCTTCGGATGGCGTTGAAAATTCAGTCGTTTTTGCAGACGGTCGTTACTGGGTTTTTGAACTGGGCTTACCATATTTCAAACAGTCATTGCTCAAAGAGGTAAGAAGGGGCAGGTACCAGCTAATCTGCACTACAGAAAAAAAACCAACATGCTGGTCTGGCAAAAAACTTCCCGAAAAACCAACCTCTTTGAAAGCTAGTTCATAAAGATTTAAACTGCTCGCTTAAATCCACACTGGTCCAATTTTGAAAATTTATTGTGTTTTTAAAAGAAATTACAGTGTGGGTTATTAGCCAGTAGGTCGGAGTTTTATATAATACCCAAAAACACAGGAGGTATTATGAAAACCAATCTGGCCTATGCATCTAATTGCTCCGATTCTGTCTACTCCTATATTTATCAGGCACTGCAACAACGCTCTGGTGCCGAGAATGAAAGCCTTTATCAGCAGGCCATTTCCAGCTGCTGCACAGATAAACAAAAAAAGAAACTGGCCGGGTATTATGCCGGTCCATGGCAGCTGCTATTCAACGCGTGGTGTAACAATCGCGTCCCTAACACAGCGGTGCTGGCCCTTTTACTCCAGCAGTGCTTATCTCATTTCCAGTGCGAAGAAGTGATCGCAGCCTGGCAGTAACCCTATCAAGCCCCTTCGTATAGCGGAGGGGCAGGAGATATCTCATGTACAGAAACGACAGAAACGTGGATTCCTTCAACCTGGTTAATGCTCTTCAGCCGGTCTTTCGTAACACCGGCTGTGGGATGTTTGAATATGATCGTAAAAAGCAGAATGAAACCGCTGATTCAATCTTACGAGCGTTGGCGTTAAATGCCGATTTCGCGAGGGCCTTAAAACAGTACGTCCGGATTAATTCTGTACGACGGGTTGTTCAGTTCGATGACGGCTCGGTTCGCTATGGTATTCATGCCGAATTTGAAGGGCATAATAAAATTAATTCCTTCCGTATTTTTAAAGATGAAGATACAGACGCATTTGACTCCTATTTTTATTCGGTTTGCGATAATAAAGCTGAGCTGGTGGATTTTAAAATGGACTCTCTCGATATTCAATTGCAGGCAGTTTTTGAAAAGGTGACAGGTATTTTTCTGTCACATTAAATATTCAAATTTTCAATCCTCGGGCTGATAGACAAAAAACGCACTTTAGAATATAGATGAGATGAATATGAAAAACGTAAATATTTTGGATACCGATATTGCGGCCATTAATGCTCTTTCTGGCGTAGAACTGACTGACTTTCTCACTGCCGGGTATCAGGTAAACTGGTTAGGAGAAAGGGAGGTTTCGCTGGTGGGCTTTCCGTGTTTAGCAAGCAACAAGCAGCCGGTAGAAGTTGGTCCCGGCATTTTCATTAATCGCGTGTACAGCAGAGACAGCCAGTCTCTGAGCGGGAAATTGCGCTATGACCTGTCTAATGGTCTGGCAACGAGTGCATTTTCATTTTTCTCCCAGTCAGGCTGGTATGGGGGATTCCGTGTCGTATCTTTCCGTGACAACGGGCCAGCTGCGTTAATCAACATTGGTATTGTCCATGAGAATGTTTTGAATGCATTTTGTGCTGACTTCCCCCGGGCCAATGTGAGCGTAACCCGTTTTCATTGTGGCATGACGCTTGAGCAGATCCGAATGTTCATTTCAGACACTGCTTACGATATGCCGCTTTATAACAACGAGTCTGACTTTCGCAGGCTCGCCAGTTAGCATGGAGGCTGACTTCAGTGCTTACGCCTAAAAGCCGGTGAGCGAGGTGGCGGAACCGGTTGGCTTCGCCCAGTCTTACTTACTTCTCTCAAGGTACTGCGCTGCAAGCGTACGTAAAAAAAGTAAGTAGCTAAATGGCGTGAGCGATTAGTTCTATACGGGAAGAAGTCATAGTATTCTGAAATGATAGTTATCTCATACGAACGATAGTAATGGAGTTTCTTAATGGGCGTTGATATCTGCTGGCGATTTCAAAGGGAAGAAAAGCCTGGTAAATGGATTAATTTATCAAGCAATTATAAAGGGGACCGATCATATCTCCACTTTGCCTGGCTCGGATTTGATGTAGATCGTGAAAGGGCGAGCACATCAGCAGTTTTTATCCACGCATTACGCGGATTACCTGATGATATACCGTCCGAAGATGATGATTTATTCGGTGAACATTCATACTCATGGCTGACTTCGGAAGAAATTTTGTCAGCCATACCACCCGATAACGCCGGAGAGGTGATCCAGGAATTTGTCGAAGAAGTAAAGCGTCTCCACGTGGAGAACGGCAGCGTCCGTTTCGTCTTTGGATTTGAAGGGTAACCCGTAAGAAAGTAGCTATCTTACCCGGCTAGGTCTCCAATCTCTCAGATGCTCAAAGAGGGCCGGGCATGGTGCCCACACATCCCCTACCATTCCGATTTGATATTCGTCTAATACACCCTTTAAAGAAAACAAGCAGACGGCAATGAGACGTCGGATTAGCGTCAGCAAATATGAGACGTCAGTAGTCGATGTTTGTCCTGCGGAACGTGAATCTGTTTACAAGGGGTAAAGCCGTACCATCCATGAGGGCTCAGAGAGCCGGGGTCTCCTCCAGATCACTGGAAGTTATTGACTCTGGCAGGCCTATCCCTATGACTTTTTCCCGGATGGCAAATTAAGAGCGAACAGGGCCAAATTAGTACTCTTTTCTAAACGGAAATACTGAATCACCCTGATATAACTGGTCTCTCACAAGACAGGAGATCATCAATGGAACGTGTAATATTTTCAGTAATCTTTTTTATGATGCTGGGCGTACCTTTTTACCTTCTTTATAAAATTGCCCGGGACATTTTTGGTACCGCCGGTGCTGGTGAGCCTGCACAATTGCCTCAGGGCAAGCAAAGACGCTCAGGAGGCGCTGGTTCGGGTTCGATCTGGCAAGGACACCATCTACAGGGGAGCAGCCATTTGAACCCCCTCGGAGGTGATTGTAATGGTGAAAATAGCATAGCTGGTGGTTGTGATGGTGGCGGTGGAGGAGGTGACGGAGGTGGTGGTGGTGACTGATAGCCTGCAACTTTAACTATCAGGATGAAACCCATGTCCAGCAACCGGAAAAAGAATTCATTTCAACCGAAAAGCCCTGCCTTAAAGTGAAGCGTATTAAACGTGAAGGATGCTGAATTAGAGGGTATCGGTTTTATACTGAAGCGTAACTGGAAGAAGGATCTGAAATTAACTATTACGGAAAAGTAACTTTCTGACTCACCACGTACGCCCCTCGGTTATGCCATACAGTTTGATACGAAAACAGATCAGTAAGTAGATTGCTATACGCCGGAGAGAAGTCTATTTTTCATGCACCGAACCTGTTTGGCCTGCAATGGAAGCAGGTATAATAATCACATACAAAGGAGGGCATTATGAATACATTTTTATACGTGCTTTTGGCCTGGATTGTTGTGCTTTTTATCGCCAACAAACTGCTCGCAAGACGTAAGCCCAATACGGTTAAAATCCTGGTACAGCGCAACGGGAAAGCCGCAGAGGTTGATGCTGTAGTGGTTCAGGGTTCAAAGAGAGCTAACAACAGTTCTGTTGCGGACAGCGACGCGGTAGATAGTTATTTTGAAATGAATCCTTACTCCCGCGAAAACCAGGCGAATGGTTGGGCTATGCTGGCCAGAGACGATGACCAGCTTAAATAATCAGTTGAGTGTGATGTGTAAAGCAGCTTAAAACTCTAAATGGACGAACAGGGGAGGTGACAAAGATGACAACCAATACAACAACGACCACCTACCGCTCAGAAGAAATCGTGCCGTTCAGACGGCCCAAAGGGGATCTGGATAGTCGGTATATGCCTCAGGTGTATGCAATGGTGCGGAACTGGGCAAGTAACCCTGCTCAATATGGTGAGGGTGTACTGGCCTCCTACCGCCAACCGGCAGTAAACCTTGCCTACCAGGTAAAAGGAACTCGTGTTGTTTTAATTCTGGTACCAGTAGAGTGCGAGCCACCTGGAGTGATAATGACGGAAACAGTCCTGTGGCCGTCACTATCACTTGTAGAAGTCTTGCAGACCTTGCAGGAGGCCTGGCAAAATATTCCGGCGTTAAACCCCTGACGACTTCTGTCAATATCACCGGCTAGTGATTTACCTCTCTGCTGGTGGTCAGCCCGCCTAAGTTCAAATTATCTCTTTCTAAATTAGCCCGGATAAAAATCGGTCCCTCTAAAATAGCCTGCCCTGAGTAGGCTACGTCATACAAAGCGTTGGCCAGTCACCAGCTGGCTGGTGGCCATAATGCTCCACAGGATAAACCGTATCAGAACTACGCAAAGAAAAAGCCCCAACAATTTACCGATGGGGCCTTTTGCAGACATTTTACAGCCTTACCAATGATAGAGCGCTAAGGCTTCTGCTTAGTGAACAGACTTGCCCACAGATAATGGATAAAGTTGAGCAGAATGTATGTTACTCGTTGCTCGAATTTCATCGGGGCTTTGTACTTTGTCGTTATGTTATGAATATGAGTAAGGTCCGTATAGAGCCCTGGCGACTTCCTTGTTGACTTCAACACCGAACAGATGTGCTGAACAGACTCCGGTGTGAACAACCGTAGCCCTCGTCGTTGTTTGACTTTATGGATAAAATCGTCCATCCCCATACATAACCATTCCGGCTTGATGCCATCAAACTTACAACGTCCGTTTATGATGACGACATTGATACATTCCAGTTCTCTAGCCTTAAGAGCAGACTGAATAGCCCTGATGTGCCCCTGGTTTTGCTTAAACGGGTTCTGCAACTTGAGGGTTCGGGACTGAGTCCATTTCCGCCAGTGGCTTTCCTCCAGAGTACCGTAGAGCTTGCCTACGTAGTTTTTCTGCTCTATGACGTATATACCATGTGGGGCTACGAGAATGTGATCAACCTGCGTAGTGCTATGAGCCGACAACTGAAAGGTGAGATCACTAAGTAGCCCCTGAGCTTCTTCAGGAAGCCCAGATTCAATTGCCTTTGCAGTCCGCCGTTCCGCTATGGCAGAGGTCATAAATCCCAACAGACACAGCAACACGACGAAAATAAGGATAATGAAAGCTACCCCCGTAATGCTCCACAGCAGATTGAAAGCATCCATGTTACCTCACAGAGGGGTAGCTGGTGGCATTAACAGATTCTACTAAGCGGGTAGTGGTACCGGTAAGGCTCTCAATATTTGAAGACAGGCTCATCAGCATGCCGAGTGCAGAACGGAGATTACGATGAGGCTCATTGTAGTTTTTGAACGTGTCAGTGGAGTACATTTTTGAAAGACGTGTACGGATCTCTACTGACGTAAGATCTCCATCCACCAGGCCGTACTTAACTGCCTGAGGTGTTGGCCATACACGGCCTGAATAGAGAGAAACAGCATCGGCATCATGACGCGAGAGAAGCTTTTTACCCCGTCCAAGTTCAACATCAGTTATAAATTTTTCATGCATCGTGTTCAGGATCTCCTTCTGCATGAACTCCCTCGTTGAATCGGACAATGGGTGGAAGGGGTCAAGAGCATCTTTGAACTCACCGGCCGTAAGGGGCTCATTCTTGACGCCTACTGTGCTCATGATCTCTGACAGATTCCAGTGGTCCATACGCACACCGATAGAACCGATCAGGGCATTACTGTCGGCATAAATTGCATCAGCGGGCGATACCGCGTAATAGCATGCGGATGCGCATATGCCTTTCACACTAACGATGATTGGTTTATATGAGTCTGCGATATCAGAGAAAAAACGACCGGTACCGCTGGAGAGTACTTCGAGGGAGTTTTGCTTCGACCGTGCTTCATCGCCACGTTCTGTGCTCCCGGTTTTGTTACTCTTGTCAGCGGCTACAGATGAAAGAGAGCCACCGGCATCTGATACGCGTTCAATCTGTGGCTGGTGGTTTTTAAGCGCGTTTATCTGGCGGTAAATAATGATGGCGTCAGAGGGACCACCACCACCTGACTCTGCCTCGATAATAACTGCTTTGGCATGGGGATTATTGTAAGCTTTGGCAAGAGCTGTTGCGATCACTGTTCCATCGCCCGTTTCCGAGCCGGTACCCATCTCGCCAGAAATCCGTATTACAGCTATATGGTCTTTCTTCCCTTCAGCGTCCTGCCATTGTTCGTAAAGATTGTAGAAAGAAAACCCTACAGCGGTCATGGCAATTAGCGACATAGCAACTTTTGCCGTGGTATGAATGCGAAACATCTTATAAAAACGGTCAGCGTTATCATTGAGCGATTCTTTGATATTTGTAGGGGACTTCCTTTTTTTACTGCTTAACATCTGACCACCTTTACATGAGTTTTTGAAAGTTAGACCACAAGCGATTCAATGCAATTCCCAGTATCAATAAAGCGACTGGTGGGAAAAGTTGAGCGATATTGTTAAATAGTGACATATTTGGCATGACCAGGTAGACCATCGTTAAAGCACTGATCACCCAAAATGCTCGAAACCAAATACGATAAAACTGAACTGTAACCTTACCAAATACGTACCTCTTCAATTTCCACTGGTACATTCCATCTGCTAGCATGGCAAATAGATAGGGCAGAAAAACGATTAGCCACCCCAGGATTAAGTTCCACCGGAAAATGGACTGATAAAGTAAGAGGGGTATGTTTTTGGCCATAGTGTAATTAATAGAGGTAAATTTTTCAGCAACAATGTTAATACCTCTGGCTGGTTTTTTGGTGTCAGGGATCAGAATAGTATTCAGATAGTCAATTAACTTATAGTCATGTACCAACCAATTTAAAGTCGCTTCACTATTTGCAATGACAGACTTCCAACGGTCATTTGATATGATGGACCGGCTTGCATTAACCTCCTGAGTAATCTGATATTTGAGCTCCTCAGTATTCTGGAAAGCCAAGCTGTAACCAAAATAAATGACCATGCCAAAAAAAAGCATTGTTCTGAGCACTGCTGCCCTGCTTGTATTATCCGCAGCCATTGCTTTCCCTCCATTCACGAAAAAGAGCTAGCCTCTGATCGTGATTGCAATAGTTGTTACGCCACATCGTCGGGATACCCAGGAGCCAGTGGTACTGTTTAGGTATGATTTGGTCGATGAGGCTTAACTCCGCCAGTTCTTTATGCTCTGCGCTTTTCCACTCGATCTGTCCCACATCAGGAACAAATACAGCGGTCCTTGCTTTTGCGGCCTGGCGGGAAAATTCTATAAAGTTGATGCCCCACGGCGTCCAGTATCTGTACTGCTCGTTTAGGCCGATGTTAAACACCGGCAGAGAAAGAGTTGAGTCGGCAAAAGCCGAAATCACATTTTTGCAGACTCTTGGACTATCTATTTTTTCCTGTTCGGTTTTGAGATGAGTCAGCAGTGCACGGTCAATAATGCTGTTAAAGGTGTTTGTATAAAGGCCATTAGGGTCAGGAAGCTGATCTATGGCAGTAATGATTTTAAATTTTAACCGAGAAAGAAAGGGAGAGTCCTCAATAGTAACTATATGACTATGTGTTGTTTCTGGATGAATCTGGGGTTTGATGCGCTGTACTTGTTTAAAAGAGACACTACCTGGCAAATTAATGAATGCGCCCACCGTGCGTGTTAAATCGACGAAATAAGGCAAAAGATAACAACCAAGCATACGGGCATTCTTTTTTACAAGATCACACCGTACGTCATTGTTATCGAAAGAAATACGGAAACTAACGAATTTACGTTCAGGACCTTCGCTGGTGGTCAGTGATTGAATCCATTCATGGCATGATCCTTGTGGTACCGACCAGTAGCTGGTTTCACGGTCCCCAAAGGGATCAGTCGTGATCAACTCTCCCTTTAAAAGGAAAAGCTCAGACAGGGTATTTGCCATGGAGAATAGGGAATCGATATCGTTGCTCTGACAAAATTTTCCCAAATGATGAAACGCGTTTTTTTCTATCATAGTTAGCCGATCTCGAACTTCCTGAGAATCTGCGTACTTTAAACCCAAAGACTGAAAGCGCCTTTTTACGAGCGAGCGACATTTGCTGACTTTTAGTGCAGAGCTTAAAATTTGCTGGCGCGTCAGGACAATTTTTTCATCCATCAATGCAACTTCCTTAGAAATTTATTAAGATTTTTGATATCGAGATTTTGACGCAAAGTAACTTTTCCGGCCTTCTTGAAAAGCATTTCCGACAGAGTTGTGTTTGGCTTCATTTGTTTCTCAGCAACAGCAATAGGGATTTGGCCTACAACCTTCCTGCCATCTTGAAGCCTGGCAACTATGTGAAACATAGGGACCTGACCCAAGAGATCCTTTGGAATACTCTCTTCTAAAGTTGTCTGCTTTCTTTCTGAGATTGAACCTGAGAAGTTATTATGCGGCAAAGATGTTTCTGAACCGGTCGTATAAGTGACCATATTTGTGCTTATCGCACTCTTACCAAAGTTCTCTACAACAAGCGTCTGAGTAGGAGTATCGTTGACTCGCAAGCTTATATAATTGTTGCAGAGCCCCGTAATTCGATTGGCAGTTTCAACACTTGCCGCAGCAATAAAGTCGGAGATGGTTTGGGTGCAAATAAACAGTGCAATTTTCGCTGCACGACCCTGCGCCAGAAGGTTAATCATAGGGTTGTTAATGGCTGAGTGTGCCTCATCAACAAAAATACTTATCCTGGAATTAGCTGACATATCACCATCTTGAGCGTTGTAGCGACTACCGGCACAGGAGGTCAGATCTGACATTATTAATTGAGAAATAGCAGCTGCTGTATCGGGGTTTGAAAGGCCATCAAGCGAAATGTATAGCACCCCGCCAGTGCTGAACATCCCTTCGCTTGTTACAATTTCTCTTGATGATACTGAGTTCGGGTTAGGAGATAAAAGCTCATTTAAAGGTTTTTCAATGAGCATATCGAAAACAGGCATAATACCTGCGGTCATTTTAGCCATATGCTCTGGGTCGGACATTGAGTAATCAATAAGCTGGGAAACAGTATCTAACCAGTCTATTTGTTCGGACCCCTCGTAATTCATGAAATGAGCCGTAAACCATTCAGCGAGACGCTTGAAACGTACCGGCAAGGTATCGTTAGCGACGTACTTAACTTTTTCGGTCCAGACATCGTAACCATAATATCTCGCGTAACATGACTCCATTACCTTGACTGTAAGATTCACAATAGACATGTGGCTTTTCATGTTCTTGTGAATCAGATAAATAGAAGGCTTTTTCTCTATGTAAGAAAGCCCGGAAATCACATTGGAAACGAGAGCCTTGGCATACTGAACGAATGGGTTAACCTCACCGGGAACTGTCACCAAGCTCAAAAGACGAGATGTTAGGTCAGAAACATTAGTATAGGTGTTGCAGACATCAATACAGACCGAAGATGCTGGCTGGCCAGGATGAAATTTATAGAAAGGAAGACCGAGGGTCTTAGCCTCTTCCATTAGAGATTCTCGCCACTCTGCATCGTTCTTTGGATCTATGACAACAACAACATGACCAAGATGAAGCATGCTAATGCTTAGTAAACGCTGTAGCACCGTTTTCCCGGTACCCACGTTTCCGGTTATCAGAGTATGACCAAACCAATTGTCTTCAGTTACAAATATGGGTTCCCTACGTTCCACAGCAAAAATTGCATTGCTGCCGCCCATCTTACGAGCCATTGCGTCAAAATGTCTCTTAATTGGGTTGAAGACGAATGGCAACTCGATCTCACGTTTATCACTGGAGAGGTTAGCTATTTGATATGCCCGATCCGCATGTTCCGGACCCCACTCAAACCCATCACAAAAATAGGACTTTCGCTCGGGTATATCCTTATTTTTATTTTGATAATCCTGAACCAGTTGACGATACTTTCGCTCATTGGAGAAAAAGTTACTTTTGTTAATTACACGCAGTGAATCAAGACTAACGAACATGAAATGTCGCTTGAATACACGCCAATGAGCCATCAAAAATGGCGCTGCTGTTTTGCAACGATAAAGGCACAGCAAAAAAAGCAATATTGAGGTGAACAGAACTATTGGGGCGATGTCCAGTCCGTCTGAAGAAAGTCCCATATAAAGCATAGAAACCGAACAAATCAAAAGTATTGAGGCACTACGATACTCAAGAATAGGCCGATAAAAATTCTCTTGTGCATGGAGGTTAGTCCTCTTCGAATCTGACATTATAGGTTCCCAGCCTCTTTCAGGTTATTGATAATTCGTTCAATGTCCACTTTCGCCCGGTCTGATGCGGCCAGCAAAGTAGGCATGTTAAATGCATGGCATTTTGTATTGATCACAGCACCAGAATTAACGAGGTACTGAGGAAGCTTATTGAAAAGATCTTGAGCCTCTAACTGCGACCCAAATTTTTCCACGCAAGATTGGGTCAGATAGAGAGTATTAGGAGTACTTACCATAAATCTGTTTTTGCGCTTTCTTTTAAACGCCACCTCCATTTTGGACAGAATTTGATGCAGTACTAACGCAATTTCTACAAATTCAAGCTCTGTAACGTCACCTTCGCTTATAAGCGAGAATTCACCATTTTGGTCTGATTCAGTAGATGCAAAGACTTTACTGTTCAGATTGTGACCAGAAACAGGTGATGCTGGTTTTTGTACTTCTGCTTTGTCCGATGATTTATTCCGGTTGCGCTTGGGATTTTGTTTTTCTACCGGTGCTGTTGGGGCGAACAGTCTGGCCAGTGCTGGCGAAAGATGATGCCCCTTAGCGTCTGTGGGCGCATGCTCTCCATTTGATTCTTCAAGTACAGGAGGTAAGGCGGGCTCTTCACTTGCCATCACACTGGTTGCGGCTGCTTCGGTCTGGGAATACACAACTTCAGCTGGTGGTGGGCAGTTACCCTCAGTATCTGGTTCTGAGTTTTCTTGTCCTACAGAAACATCCATAGAGCGTTCATTCGTACCCTGGGGATCAGCGTTCTGTTCTCGGTTAAGTTCTGGTAATTCTGACGGCTCGGAGAGAAGCTTTTCATTATGGACCGAAGAGCTTGTTGCACAACTACCGACTTCTGGCCGAGAAACACTAAGCTGTGAGAAATCGGTATAATCAATGATCTCATGCTCTTCATCTTCTTTCTCAAAAAGATGTTGATAATGTTCATATTCCACAGCCTCAGTTTTCAGCGGACCAGTCGCGGATGCACTATCGGTTCCATGATATTCCACGTCGCCAGAATGTTCTTCGACTGCATTTACACGTGGGGGAGGCAGCTCAAGCGTTTGCTTTGGACGTGGGGCAGAGTTTTCAACAGAAGACTCATCATTAATCACTAATGCCTGATACATAGAAGTATTGAAAAGTGACTTTAAAGTTGTTGGCCTTCTTGGCTCATGATAGGTGAGCTGGAACCCGGCGCAGTTATCGCCGAGCTGGACTAAACGCAGATCGTCAATGTCCCTTACTATCCACATTCCATCGAGAGAGCCTTCTCTGAATGTCAGTTGGAAATAGGGCTCTTCACTGAATGCTTTTTCATCTAATCCCGGCAGCAATGCCATAGTGGTATCTATGTTGAGGTAGGGGACAGCATCAACACACACTATATAGTCATTGGAAAGTGGAGCGCTTAAAAGGAGTTCATGAAGTTGGTTGACCAGGACATGGGATTCCGTGTCCTTTGCCGATTCATCTTCACTTTCTTCTATATCAGGAATGACAGGATCAGCTGCTTCCTCACCCTCAGATTTAACTATCTGCGTGTCATTATCAATTTCATTATCACTTTCGGCTTTCTTCTCAAAATCGTCGGATGAGCCTTCATTTTTCTTAGAATGTATATCAACATCAATAGAGGCAGAGGAGCGGCCTAAATCATTAACCTTAAGAACAGCCGTCTCAACAGTATCAGTAATTTTAGTTATAACGTCCCGACCGGGCACTGGTCTTCTGTATTCAGTAACTGTTTTTTGCTCGTCAATGTAAATAAAGTCTTTATTGGCATTAACGCTAAAAAGACCCGGCACTGAGTCAGGGATTTTATAGGAATCAAAGATTAAACCAATCCACCTTAGCTTAAGAAGGTTATAGAATTCTAGTTTCCCTATCCCATTTCTAAAGATGTTTGATATTTCGTTTTCCGAATAGATACCCGGAATGAAGTAGTGAACGACACGCTCATCATCATAGGGCTCGACGTAACCACGTTGAACTAGGGATTCTACCAATACGGTCTTACCAGCCTCTCCCTGAGGGAAGTTATATTTATGTAATTCGAAATCATTGAGAACAAAATCAAGGAATGCGTTCTCGTTAAGGTATACCTCACCATTTACGATAATGATGTGCATAGGCTTAGCATTGTAATTGTTGATATTGATACTGGTAAAGTTGTGCTTGATGGTACTAATGGCCCTTGCTGCTGCATCATTAGAACGCAGACCCATGATAGGGTCACGTAAAACATTAAGGTCTGTACCAGTAGAATAGAAATCAGCGGTCCTCACGCATTTAGACAAAAAGTCATTCCCATCAGTATAAACGTTTAGGGCGGTGATCATTTTTGAATAAACACGTTCTTTATTTACCCGATCCAAAAATGCAAGACATACCGGGTTTAGGATTCGCTCAAGGAAAACGCTGGACCAGATATTATGTTGATTATGAATACGCTTTCGCCAGTGGATTTCGTATTCAACCACGTCATTTTCACGTGCCCAGTCAAGAAGACTTTGTGAGCTTGGCGTCCAAATGATCGGACTAGCTAAATTCAGGCTTACAATGTCGAGATCGTAAACCTTTCCGGCATCATGGACTAAACCACAGATAAACGCAGCATAGAGATATACTTTTCTACGGACTACTTCTTCATCTTGATATCCGATTGGTCTCAGTTCTGAGTGATGCGCATTTTTTAAAGAGAGTATGGCCACTTCCAGGCTGTGAGAAAGTAACCCACCAATACCATTATGATGATGATTTTCGGAAGCTGGCAAAAGATGTATCCAGCGAACATATTCAACCAAGGGCTTTAAAACTAAATTAGTAAATGTATATGCATCGTCCCTGATGTCGCTATCGCTGATAGCTAACATCATTGAAATTGAGTGCAGCTTTTCCCGATACAGAGACAGGATTGACTGTTCATTAAATGTCTGTATGCCCGTCGGACGAGTTGGATACTCGATGAATTTCAGGACTTCTGGATTTGGATGATCAGGAACAGTGTACTTCTGATCTCCTAGAATCTGCGCAAAAGGAGAGAGGCTTGATATATCCTCAATCATTACAGAGGTTGCATCATTCTCCTGAGATGAGAATATCCCCAAAATCCGTTTAATACATAAATACAGCGCCCTGAAATTCATCATCATACCTTATCGACGTTTGCCTGACAGTTCGGCTGCAATGTATGCCTGCACACTTTTATATTGCATTACTTTGGTGATGAACTCTGCTGGACTGTATGGCCCATCCTTACGGCGAGAAACATTCAGAGTCTTTTTCACATTCTCAACATATAAATTAATACTCTTTATAATGTTGTGAGACATAACCGGATAGTCGCTTACAGCCAGTAAACCCAATGAGTTGTACTCATACATTGTGTTCATGAGCTGGTTCATCTCGAAGATGTACTTGTAAAACCTCATGGTGTTGTGGTTATTGAAGTTGAGTTGTACTGGTTCAAAACTGAAAGGTACAAACTGAGTTGATGACATGAATGAGTCATTCTTGTCGAACTCAATTGACTTAATATAAGCAACAAGATTTTCTTTCATCTTATTGTTTTCTTCATGCAGCTCGTTGAACCAATCCTGAATAGCCTGAACAAGGTCAGGATGTTTAACTGCATCAACCGTTTTAAAGAGAGAGGAAATAGCGATACTCACATCATCAAAACCTCTGATGACTGCTCCATTTCTGGCAGTTAAAAACCGGTTAAAGTCTGGGGTGCCGGGGTTAATAATAACTTTGGCCATACCCTGGTGCTCTGGTCTACGTTGAGTAGAAGTTTGAGCGTTTACGCCTTGCTTTTTATTTGAACCTTTTACCATTACATCTTTTGGTTCAATGTTAATACGCTCATTGTCCGTGATAATTGCGTCGTTCATTGTGCCACCTTAGTTTTTGAGTATTGACGGATTTTTCGTCCAAGTTCGATATATGCTGAATGATAGAGCTCAAGCATTTCTCTGTAAGGCTCCAGCAATGCTTCCGTTTCAGAAATCATTTCGTATTCCCAGCTGGCATGGTTTACAAAACAGTTCTTAGAATATTTTCCACTTTTCATTGGTTGCACCCGTTTTGACATGTGGCTAGGCGCTCTTGTTTTATAAGGGCTGAACTGATGCCAAGTGATCGTTACTTTTCTGGCATTACCAATTAGCTCAACTTTTGGTGCGTAAGAACCCAGGTACTCCCTCTTTGGAACTTTGCTATGTCGGGTAAGGTTAATCTCTTGGTGGTTTCGTTCCTTCCACTTGATCCAGTATTTTGTAATGAGATCTTCAGCCTCAACACGCAAACCTTCAATCTGAGCACGTAAATTTTTACGTGTTAGCTCTATAGAACTTATAAGATTTGAATTACTCATGACGCCTCCTGATGTGAAATTACTATACCGGAGGAAATTTCCGTTTTTTTTCACGAACAGAAGATTTTTGAATGCTCTTTGATGAGGGAATTGAACAGATGTAATGCACTCGCTGTTTCCCCCATTCGGGAGGGGCCTTCAGAAACAGTAACAGCGAGTTTAGCCTCACTTCCATCGCTACCCCCTAAAGTTACTTTTGACAGAATGACCATTGTGGATTATTGCTTTTGATAATGTGCATTGCTCTATTAAAGTTATACATATATCTAGTGCCACTTTTCCAAAAAAAATGACCCTATGGAACTTTGTCCATAGTGACACTTTTATAAAAAGTGACCCTATGACGACATTACATAGGGTCACTTTTCAAACATAAGTGACCCTATGTGAGGCATTCATAGGGTCACTTTTCTTTGTTTAGTGATCCTATGTAAGCATGAGGTTGATGAAAAGTAAAAATGTCAGTTTATGACGGTCAGTGAAAGACGTCGTTATTCTAATCCAACGTTGGGAGGGGCTGGATTTAGGTTTTTTTTTAATCGCTTCACATTTCGTTAGCATGCGCAGGAATTTTTGATAAAATTCTGGTTAGTTTGGTTAAAAAGTGTTACAAGTAAGCGGTGTGGTTGAAGGGATAGATTTAAGGCTTATTCAAGCCTTAAGAAAATACTAAAAGTTACTTTTCACCCTACCGAACACCTAACAAAAAATCCATGTTGAAGATTTGAACAATTGTAATGGCGCAAGGACAATCAGCACATGTCAGAATCTGATAATTTAACTCGTAGCTTACTCGGTAAACTTTTCCGCACTGAGATTTCGCTTATTCGTAGTTACCGTGCATTTTTAATGTTATTGCCTGTGCATGGATCTTCTGCATATCAAACTGGGACTCCTCTTCTCCAGCGTCGCCTATTTGGGAAAGGATTTAGTACAGCCGCTGATTTAGCTTTTGAAGTGGAAACACGTCCAGGTAGTTTTTTGGTTCCGCGTACACTCGGAAAGGAAATTACATGGGAGAGGTTTTTTTCTGCGGTCTTGGACGGTGATTCCAATGTAATTCGTGAATATGATACAAATGATATTGACTATGGTATTTACGATGCCGGTGAAAAAGTGACTTTTCTGAATGGTACAGTGGATATCTATAATCCCAAGAAGATTCATGAGTTGCGTTCTAAATGTGTTGATATACAGAATGACTACTTTATGCAGGTGTTCTTTATCTCAATGCTCGCACCAGAGTTTGTAAGTATTTTCTTTGGTTTAAAACCAACTACAGCTGATGCTATTAAAGACATTGGTTATTCATCGTTAAAAACAATTAACGATGTCGTTCTTTTCCCACGTACAATTGCTTTCTCACAAGGGCATATTGAAGAGAGTGTTTCACTTAAAACGAAAGTTTTTGCCTGGGCTTATGAATTGTCTGCTGACATCCGGTTAGGAAAAGTTAGTGATGATTTGATGGAACTATTACGTTATGACACTATGTTCACCAGTCACCGTCAGGATGTGTTCAACACTTTAACAAATAAAGTTATGTTAAAGGATTATTGATATGGCAAAGGTCGATCAAACAAAAGCTAATGCTCTATTGCGAGCAGCAAGAACTATGTCGCTTGGGGCAAATAAAAATACAATACGAATTTTGTACGGTAATCATGTTGCTGAAAATATCGATTTTGAGCCTGGTGCAAAAACAAAACTCAAAAAAGGTATCCGGGGCTGGAGCAAACGCACAGATAACCGCCGAGCCTTTTCTGCTGTTATTGATGTCGCAGTTAACTATTTTGGTTTTGATCCAATAAATCCGGAAGCGAGTTTTCGGCAAATTGACTTCAACCGAATAATGAGTGTCCTTCATAATCTGGGATACTTTGTATGCGCACCGGAAGTTAATAAAATAATAGAAATCCTTACTTCTATGAAAGAAATTGAAGAACTAGGTGCCTGCGAAAAATGTAAACGCCCATACATTGTGCCAGTGACAAATGATGCTCATTGTCCACGTTGCAGATTATCTTCAACTGCTTCAGCCATAGAGAGGTATTCTCAAGAAGAATTAGATTAAATTTAAAAAAGATATCGCGAAACTTGCCTTGTCTGAATCTAAATATTGACTTAAGTCAAATTCTGTTGTTTGCTTTACAATCAAATATTAGTTACAACTTAAATATCAACTCTTGACAAGTAAAGATATAATTTGATTTTTCTTTATTCAGTTTTTCTTCGTTCCAAAAATGTGCACCTTTTTTTCTGTTGAAAACGTAAAACTACTTAGGTTCTCAAAACCTTCTATGC
>NZ_JAAATR010000069.1 GCF_009907385.1 Atlantibacter hermannii | reverse complement strand
CGCTGCCCTACCTCTCACTAGTGAGGGGCGGCAGCGCATCAAGCGGTGAGCGCACTCCGGCACCGCCAACTTTCAGCACATGCGTGTAAATCATCGTCGTAGAGACGTCGGAATGGCCGAGCAGATCCTGCACGGTTCGAATGTCGTAACCGCTGCGGAGCAAGGCCGTCGCGAACGAGTGGCGGAGGGTGTGCGGTGTGGCGGGCTTCGTGATGCCTGCTTGTTCTACGGCACGTTTGAAGGCGCGCTGAAAGGTCTGGTCATACATGTGATGGCGACGCACGACACCGCTCCGTGGATCGGTCGAATGCGTGTGCTGCGCAAAAACCCAGAACCACGGCCAGGAATGCCCGGCGCGCGGATACTTCCGCTCAAGGGCGTCGGGAAGCGCAACGCCGCTGCGGCCCTCGGCCTGGTCCTTCAGCCACCATGCCCGTGCACGCGACAGCTGCTCGCGCAGGCTGGGTGCCAAGCTCTCGGGTAACATCAAGGCCCGATCCTTGGAGCCCTTGCCCTCCCGCACGATGATCGTGCCGTGATCGAAATCCAGATCCTTGACCCGCAGTTGCAAACCCTCACTGATCCGCATGCCCGTTCCATACAGAAGCTGGGCGAACAAACGATGCTCGCCTTCCAGAAAACCGAGGATGCGAACCACTTCATCCGGGGTCAGCACCACCGGCAAGCGCCGCGACGGCCGAGGTCTTCCGATCTCCTGAAGCCAGGGCAGATCCGTGCACAGCACCTTGCCGTAGAAGAACAGCAAGGCCGCCAATGCCTGACGATGCGTGGAGACCGAAACCTTGCGCTCGTTCGCCAGCCAGGACAGAAATGCCTCGACTTCGCTGCTGCCCAAGGTTGCCGGGTGACGCACACCGTGGAAACGGATGAAGGCACGAACCCAGTGGACATAAGCCTGTTCGGTTCGTAAACTGTAATGCAAGTAGCGTATGCGCTCACGCAACTGGTCCAGAACCTTGACCGAACGCAGCGGTGGTAACGGCGCAGTGGCGGTTTTCATGGCTTGTTATGACTGTTTTTTTGTACAGTCTATGCCTCGGGCATCCAAGCAGCAAGCGCGTTACGCCGTGGGTCGATGTTTGATGTTATGGAGCAGCAACGATGTTACGCAGCAGGGCAGTCGCCCTAAAACAAAGTTAA
>NZ_JAAATR010000068.1 GCF_009907385.1 Atlantibacter hermannii | reverse complement strand
CGCCAAAACAATGAATGGTTAAATATTGTATTTAGCAACATATTCTGCATTGAAGATAGAAACCATTCTCATTATCATACCTTTCCATCAAGATTATTCCTTTTCTGCAAATGAATTTGGTTTCCTGTGCCTGCCCTCCAGTCATGGAAACCGTGTTTCCGACGACGAAAGACAAGAAGGCCCTATGCAATTTTGCGCTAACAGTACCTGGAAAATCACCGGCTTTGCCCGGGAAATTAGCCCGGCTTACCGCCAAAAATTACTTTCGTTAGGTTTACTCCCCGGCTCCTCTTTTGACGTGGTGCGCGTCGCCCCGCTGGGCGATCCGATTCATATTTCCACTCGCCGGGTAAACCTCGTGTTACGCAAAAAGGATTTAGCGTTGGTACAGGTTGAAGCAACGTCCTGATTTGAACTCAAAGTGACCTATGAAAAAGCTAACCATTGGATTAATCGGCAACCCGAACTCGGGCAAAACGACTCTGTTTAACCAGTTAACCGGTTCCCGGCAGCGGGTAGGCAACTGGGCTGGCGTCACCGTTGAACGTAAAGAGGGCTTCTTCGTCACGCCCGAGCATCAGGTCACGCTGGTGGATTTACCCGGCACCTACTCTCTGACGACGATCTCCTCTCAGACCTCGCTCGATGAACAAATTGCCTGCCATTACCTCCTGAGCGGCGACGCCGATCTGCTGATTAACGTGGTGGACGCCTCAAATCTTGAACGCAACCTCTATTTGACGCTACAACTTCGCGAGCTGGGTATTCCCTGCATTGTTGCCCTGAACATGCTGGATATTGCCGAGAAACAACAAATTCGCATTGATGTGGACGCGCTGGCGAATCGCCTCGGCTGCCCTGTGGTGCCGCTGGTTTCTACGCGCGGGCGCGGCATCGATACCCTGAAACGGATTATCGATCGCGACCATCAGATGCAAAGCGCGATCGACGTTCATTACGCGGCACCGCTTTGCCATGAAGCCAACTATCTGGCTGACCTGATGCCCGGCGAGATGCCGTTCACCCAGCGCCGCTGGCTGGGTTTGCAGATGCTGGAAGGCGATATCTATAGCCGCGCGTTTGCCGGTGATGCGGCGCAAAAGCTGGGCGTGGCGTTAGCGCGACTCAACGAAGAAATGGACGATCCGGCGCTGCACATCGCCGACGCGCGTTACCAGAGCATCGCCGCCATTTGCGACAGCGTCAGCAACAGCTTAACCGCGGAACCCCACCACTTAACTACCGTGCTGGATAAAATCGTCATCAACCGTTTTCTCGGCATCCCGGTGTTTTTACTGGTGATGTACCTGATGTTTCTGCTGGCGATTAACATTGGCGGCGCGTTGCAGCCGCTGTTTGACGTCGGTTCGGCAGCGATCTTTATTCACGGTTTGCAATGGGTCGGCGCCACGTTCCATTTCCCCCAGTGGCTGACGATTTTCCTCGCGCAGGGAATTGGCGGGGGTATCAATACCGTTCTGCCGCTGGTGCCGCAAATCGGCATGATGTATTTGTTCCTCTCGTTTCTTGAGGATTCCGGCTATATGGCGCGCGCGGCGTTTGTGATGGACCGTTTGATGCAGTCCCTCGGCCTGCCCGGCAAATCCTTCGTCCCGCTGATTGTCGGCTTCGGCTGCAACGTGCCGTCAGTGATGGGCGCCCGTACCCTGGATGCTCCACGCGAGCGACTGATGACCGTGATGATGGCGCCGTTTATGTCCTGTGGGGCGCGGCTGGCGATCTTCGCGGTATTTGCCGCCGCGTTCTTCGGCCAACAGGGCGCGCTGGTCGTGTTTTCGCTGTATCTGCTGGGCATCGTGATGGCGATCCTCACCGGCCTGATGCTGAAGCACACCATCATGCGCGGCGAAGCGACGCCGTTCGTGATGGAATTGCCGGTTTATCACGTCCCACATCTGAAAAGCCTGGTGCTGCAAACCTGGCAGCGCCTGAAGTCCTTCGTGATGCGCGCCGGGAAGGTGATTGTGGTGGTCAGTATTTTCGTCGGCGCGTTAAACAGTTTTTCGTTTAGCGGCAAGCCGGTAGATAACATCAACGACTCTGCACTGGCGTCGGTGAGCCAGGTGCTTACCCCGCTGCTGAAGCCCATCGGCGTCCAGGAAGATAACTGGCAGGCCACCGTGGGGCTGTTTACCGGCGCGATGGCGAAAGAAGTGGTGGTCGGCACGTTAAACACGCTGTACACCGCCGAAAATATCCATCAGGAAGAATTCGACGCCGCCAGCTTTAACCTGCTCGATGAGCTGGGCGGCGCGGTAGAAGAAACCTGGCAGAGCCTGAAAGAGACCTTCAGCCTGAGCGTGCTGATGAACCCCATTGAGGCCAGCAAAGGCGACGGCGAAATGGAAAGCGGCACGATGGGCGTAATGAGCGCAAAATTCGGCAGCAGCGCGTCGGCGTACAGCTACCTGATTTTTGTGCTGTTATATATTCCGTGCATTTCGGTGATGGGGGCGATCGCCCGCGAAACCAGCCGCAGCTGGATGGGCTTCTCTATTCTGTGGGGGCTGAATATCGCTTACTCGCTTTCGACGCTTTACTACCAGACCGTCTCTTTCCAGCAGCATCCTCAATACAGTCTGGTATGCATCCTGGCGGTCGTGCTGTTTAACGTGCTGGTGCTGACGCTGTTGCGCCGGGCGCGCAGCCGCGTTGATCTCGGCGTGTTGGGTCAGCGC
Source organism: Atlantibacter hermannii (assembly GCF_009907385.1). GTDB lineage: Bacteria > Pseudomonadota > Gammaproteobacteria > Enterobacterales > Enterobacteriaceae > Atlantibacter > Atlantibacter hermannii_A. Next base: position 46,532 of record NZ_JAAATR010000068.1, on the reverse strand, counting down.
AAGGCGGCGGAGGGCTGCTGTGAAACCTCCTCCAGCCACTGTCATTAAGGTAAACGTATGGCAACGTTGATACAGGTACGGGATTTGCTGGCGTTGCAGGGACGTCTTGAGGCAAGCAGGATGAGCGAACTGCTCGCCACGCCGCGTCCGATGATTGACGCGATGCTGGCGCGACTCGAAGCCATGGGTCGGGCAAAACGCGTAACGGAAGATTTGAGCGGGTGTTTGTCAGGCAGTTGTCAACGCTGCCCTGAAGGAAATGCTTGCCAAAAAACGTTCTGGACGCTTCAATAGCACCACAAAATAAAGAAAGCAGTGGCACTAAAAAAGGCGGGTTACCCCGCCTTTTTCATTATTTGTAGACGTCTGCGGTTGCGCGGATATCCTGCGTTTTCTTATCAGCGCTGGTGATCACATAGTAGGTGCCACCCATTTCATCGGCTTTTTTCGACAGTTCTCTTTTGGCATCCATCGGCGCAGTTTCATCGCTGGTGGAAATCGTGCCAATCTTGGTCAAATTCATTCCTGCCACTTTATCTTTCTCAAGTTCTTTCGCTGCGAATACGCCGAAAGAAAGCGAGCCGATAACTAAAGAAGTAACAAGGCCAGTAACTAATTTCATAGCTTCACACTCCTTAGAAAGGTTTGTTGTTTTGTGATGCCTGGCGGGGGCGACTCTGCGCCGAAAAAATAAAAATTGCCCGTGGGACAACCACTTTCTAAGTATTGACTGTTATTTATACTTTTACCAGAGACTGACGCAGGCTAAAAAGCACCTCGCAGAACATTTCGGAATAGTTAATAAATGGCGCATGGGCGGCTTTATCAAACATTACCGATTGGCTGCCCGGATAACGCGCATCCAACAACGCCGCCACCTTGCGCGGCACCAGCCCATCCAGCCGCCCGTATAAACGCCAGAACGGCATCGTTAATGAGGCGAGTTCGTCGCGCAAATCCACCGATCTGAGGATTTCCAGGCCGCCGTTCAGCACGTCGACGGAAGGCATCGGCGCATCCAGCACAATCGCTTTCAGCCTGCGGGCGTCCTGGCGGGCGCTTTCCGTGCCCAGCGTCTGTAACGCCAGGAAGCGCTCGACGGTACGCTGAAAATCTTCACTCAACTGCTGTTGAAAACCGGCCAGCACGGCGGGCTTAATCCCCGGCCACTGCTCTTCTTCGCGGGCGCTGAAGCAAGGAGATGAGGCAACGGTCACCAGCGCATCTACCCGTTCCGGGTGCGTTAACGCGATTTGGCTCGCCACCAGCCCGCCCAGGCTCCAGCCCAGCCAGATGGCATTGCGGGGGGCCTGACGCAGCACGCAATCCGCCATCGCGGCGAGATCCATCGCGCCGAAACCGGTACTGCGCCCATAACCTGGCAAATCAACCAGATGCAGCGTAAATTGCGAGGCTAATTGCTCGCTGATGCAATCCCACACGCCGGCATTCAGGCCCCATCCGTGCAACAGCACAAGATCAACATTTCCCTCTCCCCGGGTCTGCCACCAGATGTCATTCATTCGCTAAAGTCTCTTTTTTTGTCAGGAAGACCACGATGCTAACAGTACCCGCCTTGTGTTGGCTATGCAGGATGCCGCTTGCTGTTTCCCGGTGGGGGATCTGCTCCTGCTGTTACGCGGCGCTGCCCGCCCCACCGCCCTGCTGCCCAATCTGCGGCTTGCCTGCGGTTGTCACCACCTTGCCCTGCGGCCGCTGCTTGCGAAAATCCCCGCCCTGGCAGCGGTTGCTCTACGTAACGGATTACTGTCCGCCATTGAGCACGCTGGTGCAGGGACTGAAGTTTTACCGGCAAACCGCCCTGGCCCAGCCGTTGGCGCGGCTGATATTACTGCGCGTGCGTCAGGCCCGGCAGGAACTGGCGCTGCCGCCCCCCGATTTAATTATTAGCGTGCCGCTACATCGACGGCGAGCCTGGCGACGAGGGTTTAACCAGAGCGCGCTGCTGGCGAAACCGCTCGCCCGCTGGCTGGGCTGTCGCTATGAGGCGCGGGCATTAAGCCGCGTCAGGAGTACGCGGGTTCAGCACCATCTCAGTGCCCGATGGCGGAAAAAGAACCTGCGCGCGGCATTTCGCCTTGAATTGCCCGTGCGCGATCTCCATATCGTTATTGTGGATGACGTCGTAACAATGGGCAGTACGGTGGGAGAAATTGCCAAATTATTGCATCGCCATGGCGCGGCGACTGTCCAGGTATGGTGCCTGTGTCGAACCTTGTAGAGGGTCGATGATGGGCGTATTATAACCAGGTAAAATAGTCAACTATTAGGCCATTGCTATGATTCGTATTTCCGATGCTGCCCAGGCGCACTTTGTCAAACTTCTGGCTAACCAGGAAGAAGGCACCCAAATCCGCGTGTTCGTGATTAACCCAGGTACGCCGAATGCAGAATGCGGCGTGTCATACTGCCCGCCGGATGCGGTCGAAGCCAGCGACACGGCGCTGACCTTTGAACATCTCACCGCTTACGTGGACGAGTTAAGCGCTCCGTATCTGGAAGACGCGGAAATCGACTTTGTCACCGACCAGTTAGGTTCGCAGCTAACGCTGAAAGCGCCGAACGCCAAAATGCGTAAAGTATCCGACGACGCCCCGCTGATGGAGCGCGTGGAGTATCTGCTGCAATCGCAGATTAACCCGCAGCTGGCTGGCCACGGCGGCCGCGTGTCGCTGATGGAAATCACCGACGAAGGCTTCGCCATCCTGCAATTCGGCGGCGGCTGTAACGGTTGTTCGATGGTAGACGTAACGCTGAAGGAAGGGATCGAAAAGCAGCTGCTGAACGAGTTCCCGGAACTGAAAGGCGTGCGCGACCTGACCGAACACCAGCGCGGCGAGCACTCTTACTACTAATCTGCTGACCGCCGCAGACAAAAAAGCCGCTGAGGTATTCAGCGGCTTTTTTATGTCTGCCGTTTACTTCGTTTTCGGTGCCTCACGTTTGCGCGAGGCCGCGCGGCGCCGTTTATCCAGATCCTTAATCAGCTTGTTGACGCCTTCGTCGGCGAACATCTTCTCAAGGGGCGCGGATAACTTACGCCGCCAGTTTTTATACTGATAGCTGGTGCCGGGAATGTTGACCGGGTCCGCCATGTCCAGCCAGTCTTCCGGCTGCAAACCAAGCAAGGCGCAGTGCGTATCAGCGATATAACGCTGCATCGCCCGGTTAAGCAGCGGCGTCATCTTCATCCCTTTGGCTTTACGTCCCACGCTTTTCGGCAGGCAGTTGTACTGATGCAGCGCGTCCAGCAGCCCCTGTTTGGCACGTTCACGATCTTCATACAGCCCGCGCAGCACGATTTCATCCGGGTAAAGGCCCAGCGTTTTACCCAGCGTTAAATCGCCGCTCTCCCAGTAACCGCGCAGCGTCGGTAAATCATGGGTGGTCGCCACCGCCATCGCCTGCTCAGGCCAGGACTGGGGGGGGCGATAATGCTTGCGGGAGTCGTTTTCGAAATAGAGCACTTTGTAGGAATAGACCCCGTTCTGGCGCAGTTTGCCGACGATCTCCACCGGCACGGTGCCCAGATCTTCGCCAATCACCATGCACTGGTGGCGCTCGCTTTCCAGCGCCAGGATAGCCAGTAAATCATCCACGGGATAATGTACGTAAGCGCCCTGATCGGCGGTTTCGCCGTAAGGGATCCACCACAGCCGCAGCATGGACATCACGTGATCGATGCGCAACGCGCCGCAGTGGGTCATATTGGCGCGCAATAGCTGGATAAACGGCTCGTAACCACGCGCGGTCATCACGTGCGGATCCATCGGCGGCAATCCCCAGTTTTGACCGAGCGGCCCGAGAATATCCGGCGGCGCGCCGACCGACGCTTTCAGGCAGTACAGCTCGCGGTCGCACCAGGTCTCCGCGCCGCCTTCCGCCACGCCCACCGCCAGGTCGCGATACAGGCCGACCGGCATACCGTGTAACTGACTGGTTTCCCAACACTCCGCGAACTGTTTCCAGGCCAGCCATTGCAGCCACAGATAGAAGCGGATGTCGTCGGCATGGGCTTGACAAAAGGCTTTCACCTGCGGGCTGTCGATGGACTGATAGCCTTCGGGCCAGACCGGCCAGCCCCAGCGCAGTTCGTCCTCTTTCACCTGTTCGGCGTGCAGCGCATCAAACGCGGCCTGCCAGTAGAGGCTGTCGCCTTCGCTGTCGACAAAATCGCGAAACGCGCGCACCTGTTGATCATCCTCGCCACGCAGGGAAAACTGCTTCCAGGCCATGCGCAGGCCCGCCATTTTCAGGGCGGTCACCGCAGAATAATCCACCCACTGCGCATCCCGGGCCGCTTTCAGAGACTGCTGGGTGGTAGGCATTTCCCACCAGCTGCGCGCCTCTTCGCTTTGTTGGAAATCGTCAATGGCGTTAACGTCGATATAAATGACGTTCATCCAGCGGCGCGATGACGGGCTGTAAGGGCTGGCGCTTTCCGGATTAGCAGGATAGAGCGCGTGGATCGGGTTCAGGCCGATAAAGCTGCCACCCCGTTGCGCCACGGACACCAGCATCCGTTTCAGATCGCCGAAATCGCCAATCCCCCAGTTGGTGCGCGAGCGCAAAGTGTAGAGCTGTACGCAGGCACCCCAGATTTTTTCGCCTTTAACGATAGTTTCCGGTTCAAAGCAGCGTTTTGGCGCGACGATCAACCGGCATTCCCACTGCTGAGATTGCTGCTTCAGCGTCAGGGTGTGGTAGCCCAACGCTAATTTGGCGGGAAGCCGCAGGCTGTCGCCGCCCGTCGCGCTTCCCTTATGCTGCTTGCCCGCTTCCGTGGTCAGCAGCCATTCAAATTCACCTTTACCCTCAAGGGTAATCGCCATGCGGGTGCTGGAACGCAGCACCTTTACGCCGGGGATCGGCGCCGCAGCCGGTTTTTTAACCGCATGGGTGCGGTTCATCGCTTCCAGCAGGCGGCGCTTGGTTTCCAGACCAATCGCCTGAGCTTTGCCGTGAGCATTAATGTAATTAGCGCTAATACCCGCCTCAAGGGCGGCATTATTCAGGCGTTTATCCATGGCATATCCTTAACGTTTGGCCTGCCAAATACGGGTCTGGTAGTCGCGAATCGAGCGGTCAGAGCTGAACATGCCGCAACGCGCGGTATTCAGGATAGCAGCTCGTGTCCAGGCTTCCTGGTCGCGGTACAGTAAATCCGCCTGTTTTTGCGCCGCCACGTAGGAGGCGAAATCGGCCATCAGCAGATACGGGTCGCCGCCCGCTTTGCCGATGCTTTGCAGCATCGGGTCGAAAGCGTGCTTGTCGCCATCGGCATAGACGCCCTTTTCCAGCTCTTTCAGCACCGCATCCAGCAGTTTGTCTTTTTTACGCCATTTCACCGGGTCGTAGCCTTTGGCTTTCAGCACTTTGACTTCGTCTACCGTCAGGCCAAAGATAAAGATGTTTTCCACGCCCACTTTCTCGGCAATTTCAACGTTCGCCCCGTCCAGTGTGCCGACGGTGAGCGCGCCGTTAAGCGCCAGTTTCATGTTGCCGGTGCCGGAAGCTTCTTTACCGGCGGTAGAAATTTGCTCGGAAATATCCGCCGCCGGGATCATTTTCTCCGCTGCCGACACGCAGTAATCCGGCAGGAACACCACTTTCAGTTTGTCGCCCACTCGCGGATCGTTGTTGATCGCATCGGCCACTTTATTGATCACGTAGATGATGTTTTTGGCAAGGTAATACCCCGGCGCGGCTTTCGCGCCGAACAGGAACACGCGCGGCACGCGGTCAGCTTGCGGGTTTTCGCGGATTTCCTTGTACATCGCCAGAATATGCAGCAGGTTAAGGTGCTGGCGCTTGTATTCGTGCAGGCGTTTAATCTGGATATCGAACAGGGCTTCCGGGCTGATTTCAATGCCGGTGCGCGCTTTAACGAAAGCAGCCAGCCTGGCCTTGTTGCGCTGTTTGATGGCGCGGTATTCGTTACGGAAATCGGCGTCATCGGCATACTTTTCCAGATCCGCCAGCGCATCTAAATCGTTCACCCACGCTTTGTTCAGCGTCTTGTCGATGAGCGTCGCCAGTTCCGGGTTGCACTGTTTGATCCAGCGACGCGGCGTAATACCGTTGGTCACGTTGTGGAATTTGGTCGGCCACAGCTGGTGATATTCCGGGAACAGATCTTTCACCACCAGATCCGAGTGCAGCGCCGCCACCCCGTTGACCGCGAAACCGCTCACCACGCACAGGTTCGCCATACGCACTTGTTTGTCATACACCACCGCCAGTTTGGCCCACACCGCCTCGTCGCCCGGCCAGGTCTTGTCCACCAGCACTTTGAAGCGCGCGTTGATCTCTTTAATGATTTGCATGTGGCGCGGCAGCAGGGTGCGGATCAGCCGCTCGTCCCAGCACTCCAGCGCTTCAGGCATTAAGGTGTGGTTGGTATAAGCGAAGGTTTTGCTGGTGATAGCCCAGGCGTCATCCCAGCTCATCTGGTGCTCGTCAATCAGCACGCGCAGCAGTTCCGGGATAGCAATGGTCGGATGGGTATCGTTGAGCTGAATCACTTCATAATCCGGCAGTTCGTTAAGCGAGCGGCCCAGATAGTGATGGCGGCGCAGGATATCGGCAATGGAGCAGGCGCACTGGAAATACTGCTGCATCAGACGCAGCTTTTTACCGGCCTGATGGTTGTCGTTCGGATAGAGCACTTTGGTGAGCTTATCCGCATCGATGCCCTGCTGCTCGGCGCGCAGGAAGTCGCCATCGTTGAATTTGGTCAGGTTGAACGGATGCGCGTGGGTGGCCTGCCACAAGCGCAGCGGCTGTGCCACGCCGTTCTGATAGCCCAGCACCGGCAAATCCCAGGCCTGACCGGTGATGATAAAACCCGGTTCCCAGACCTGCTGGCCGCCGTTTTTCACCAGTTTGCCGCCAATGCCCACCTGCACATCCAGCGCCTCGTTGTGGCTGAACCACGGGTAGCCTTCGCGATGCCAGTTATCCGGCGCTTCCATCTGCTTGCCGTCTTCGAAGGACTGGCGAAACAGGCCGTACTGATAGTTCAGGCCATAGCCGGTTGCCGCCTGGCCGACCGTCGCCATAGAGTCCAGGAAACAGGCCGCCAGACGCCCAAGACCACCGTTACCCAGCGCCGGGTCGGTTTCCGCTTCCAGCAGATCGGTCAGGTTGACGCTGTGGCTCGCCAGCGCGTCGCTCACCGCCTGATACCAGCCCAGGTTGAGCAGGTTGTTGCCGGTCAGACGGCCAATCAGGAATTCCATTGAGATGTAGTTTACATGGCGCTGGTTGGCTTCAGGCTGAACCCTCGGCTGGGCGCGCAGCATTTCCGCCAGCGCGGCGCTGACGGCGTGCCACCACTGGCGGGACGTCATCTCACTGGCGGCAGATAAACCAAAACGTCGCCACTGACGCGTCAGGGCGGCCTCAAACTGGGTATTGTCAAACGTCGTCTGCGACATAGAAACAAGGGTCCTGTAAAAAGTAATGGCATTAGCGCTAGTGTGCCTGGCAGCCACGGCGAATTCCTCATCCTGCGGGGGATTAGGCAGGGAGGAGTAGTGGGGAGTAGGCAAAAATGTGATCCCAGACACTCAATACAGTCTCAAATTACCTTTCAACCGCTTTCTGTAAATCTTCTCAGCCATCACAATCTGTAAATACCCCTGTCGGCCCCGTGCCATAATTCATGATGTATATATTTACATTAGCGATAACTCTCAAAAACCGGGGAAGCCATCGCTACCGCTTCTGCAAGCCCCGTCTCACCTCATTCAAATGTCGTAGTAACATTTATAATAGTTATCGAAATGTGACTTAGTGCAACTTTACCCGCTATTAAAATCGACATAACTTGCAATACTTCTTAGGGTGTCCGACCCTAATGCCTGTATTAATTACGAGGCGCAAAATAAATCCTTCGGCCTGGATTACACAGTGAAGTGACCATCTATGTTGATACCGTCTAAATTAAGTCGCCCGGTTCGCCTGGAAAATACCGTTTTACGTGAACGGCTTTTAGCGAAATTGAGTAGCGCGCATCACTATCGACTGGCGCTTGTCACCAGCCCGGCGGGCTATGGCAAAACCACGCTGGTTTCCCAGTGGGCCTCCGGTAAACAGTATCTCGGATGGTTTTCTCTGGATGAAGGAGATAACCAACAAGAGCGCTTCGCCATTTATTTGATTGCGGCGATCCAACAGGCCACGGGCGGCCATTGCCCGACCAGCGAGGTGATGGCGCAAAAACGCCAGTACGCCAGCCTTAACTCCCTGTTTGCCCAGTTATTTATTGAACTCTCTGACTGGGAACGTCCGCTGTATCTGGTGATTGACGATTATCATCTCATCACCAACCCGGTGATCCACGATGCCATGCGTTTCTTTCTGCGCCATCAGCCGGAAAATGTCAGTCTGGTGGTGCTATCGCGCAATTTGCCCCAGCTCGGCATTGCTAACTTGCGGGTGCGCGACCAACTGCTGGAAATCGGCAGCCAGCAACTGGCTTTTACCCATCAGGAAGCCAGACAGTTTTTTGATTGTCGCCTGAACGCCCCTATCGAACCGGCTGAAAGCAACAAGATGTGCGATGACGTCGCCGGATGGGCGACCGCGTTGCAGCTTATCGCCCTCTCCGCCCGTCAAAATAATACCTCGGCGCATCAGTCCGCCCGTCGCCTGGCGGGGATTAATGCCAGCCATCTGTCTGATTATCTGGTGGATGAAGTGCTGGATAATATCGATGTTGATGTGCGCAAATTTCTGCTGAAAAGCGCGCTGCTGCGCTCGATGAACGATGCGCTGATCGTGCGCGTTACGGGCGAAGAAAACGGCCAGATGCGGCTGGAAGAGATTGAGCGCCAGGGTCTTTTCCTGCAACGCATGGACGATAGCGGCGAGTGGTTCAGCTATCATCCTCTGTTTGGTAACTTCCTGCGCCAGCGCTGCCAGTGGGAACTGGCGACGCAATTGCCGGAAATTCATCGCGCTGCCGCTGAAGGCTGGATGGCGCAGGGTTTCCCTGGCGAAGCCATTCATCACGCGCTGGCGGCAGGCGATGCCGCCATGCTGCGCGATATTCTGCTCAATCACGCCTGGGGCTTGTTCAACCACAGCGAACTGACGCTGCTGGAAGAGTCCCTGAAAGCGCTGCCCTGGGAGAGCCTGCTGGCTAACCCGAAACTGGTGCTGTTGCAGGCCTGGCTGATGCAAAGCCAGCATCGCTACGGCGAAGTCAACACCCTGCTCGCCCGCGCCGAACAGGAAATGAACGGTGAGATGGACGAGACATTACAGGGCGAATTTAACGCGCTGCGCGCCCAGGTGGCGATTAACGACGGCGATCCGCAAGAGGCGGAGCGGCTGTCGATTATCGCGCTGGAAATGCTACCGCTGGCTAGCTACTACAGCCGTATTGTCGCCACCTCGGTACACGGCGAAGTGCTGCACTGCAAAGGCGAGCTTAGCCAGTCGCTGGCGGTGATGCAGCAAACCGAGATGATGGCCCGTCGCCATGACGTCTGGCACTACGCCCTGTGGAGTCTGATCCAGCAAAGCGAAATCCTGTTTGCCCAGGGCTTTTTGCAGGCCGCCTGGGAAACCCAGGATAAAGCCTTCACGCTTATTCGCGAACAGCATCTGGAACAGCTACCCCTGCATGAATTTTTGCTGCGTATCCGGGCACAGCTGCTGTGGGCCTGGGCGCGTCTGGATGAGGCGGAAGCCTGCGCCCGTCAGGGCATTGAGGTTCTGGCGAATTACCAGCCCCAGCAGCAGTTGCAGTGCCTTGCGCTGCTGGTGCAAAGCTCGCTGGCGCGCGGCGCGCTGGATAATGCCCGCAGCCATCTCAACCGTCTGGAAAACCTGTTAGGCAACGGCCCGTATCACAGCGACTGGGTGTCGAACGCCGATAAAGTGCGGGTGATCTACTGGCAAATGACCGGCGATAAAACCGCCGCCGCCAACTGGCTGCGCCAGACGCCAAAGCCCGGCTCAGCGGATAATCATTTTCTGCAGAGTCAGTGGCGCAATATCGCCCGTGCGCAAATTCTGCTGGGGGATTTCGATCCGGCGGAGATGGTGCTGGAAGAGCTGAACGAAAACGCGCGTAGCCTGCGCCTGATGAGCGATATCAACCGCAATCTGCTGCTGTTGAATCAGCTTTACTGGCAATCAGGCCGCAAGAGCGACGCCCAGCGCGTGCTGCTGGAAGCGCTCACGCTCTCCAACCGCACCGGTTTCGTCAGCCATTTCGTGATTGAGGGCGAAGCCATGGCGCAGCAGTTGCGTCAGCTGATCCAACTCAATACCCTGCCGGAGCTGGAGCAGCATCGCGCGCAGTTGATTCTGCGCGAAATCAACCAGCATCATCGGCACAAGTTCGCCCATTTTGACGAGAATTTTGTCACGCGTTTATTAACCCATCCTGAAGTGCCGGAACTGATCCGCACCAGCCCGCTCACCCAGCGCGAATGGCAGGTGCTGGGGCTGATTTATTCCGGTTACAGCAACGATCAAATCGCTGGCGAGCTGGACGTAGCGGCCACTACCATCAAAACCCATATCCGCAATTTGTATCAGAAACTGGGCGTCGCCCATCGCCAGGCAGCGGTGCAGCATGCCCAGCAACTGCTTAAAATGATGGGATACGGGGTATAAAGGCACCCGGCAACGCTGGGTGCTGTCAGCAGAGTTCCAGCTGGATGTTATGTTCGCGGATCACCTGCAACACCCCCGCAGGCGGCGCAGTATCAGTATAAACCGCATCCACCAGGCTGATACTGCCCAGATTGACCATGGCGTTACGGCCAAACTTCGAGTGATCCACCACCAGCATCACGTGGCGCGAGTTTTCAATAATCGCCCGCTTGGTGCGCACTTCATGGTAATCGAACTCTAACAGCGAGCCGTCGCTGTCGATGCCGCTGATCCCGAGAATGCCGAAATCCAGCCGAAACTGGGAAATAAAATCCAGAGTCGCCTCGCCGATGATCCCACCGTCGCGGCTGCGCAGTTCGCCGCCCGCCAGAATGATACGGAAATCATCCTTTACCATCAGCGTATTGGCGACGTTGAGGTTGTTGGTCACGATACGCAGGTTTTCATGGTTCAACAGCGCGTGGGCTACCGCTTCCGGCGTGGTGCCGATATCAATAAACAGCGTAGCGCCATTAGGGATTTGGCTGGCGACGCGCTGGGCGATACGCGCCTTCTCCATGGTCTGGGTGGCCTTACGGTCGTGCCATGAGGTGTTGACGGAACTGGACGGCAGCGCCGCGCCGCCGTGATGGCGCAGAATCATATTTTGATCGGCCAGATCGTTTAAATCGCGGCGAATGGTCTGCGGGCTGACGGAAAATTGCTCCACCAGCTCTTCAGTGCTGACATACCCTTGTTTTTTAACAAGTTCAATAATGGCGTCATGACGCTGTGTTTGCTTCACTCTTTTCTCCTGCACTGCACTGAATTATGTTCGTTTTCGCAAATTAAGGCAGTCAACGAACGCCATCGCCAGCCCTACCAGCAGCCCGGTCAGGTGCGCGGCATTGGCAATTGAGAACCCAAACAGATCGAACCAACCGGCAACCAGCCACAGCAGCGCAAAAACCATTAAACCGCGCGGCATAACAATGCCGCTGTCGGGATCGCGCTCACCGCGTAGCCAGACGTAGCCCATCAGCGCATAGACCACGCCGGATAAGCCGCCAAACCAGGCGCCGCTGAATTGATGCTGTACGTAGCCGCTCAATAGCGCGGAAACCAGCGTCAGCACAATCAGTTTGCCGCTGCCAAGACGTTTTTCCACCGGCCCGCCGAGATACCACCACCATAACAAATTAAAGGTGATATGCATGATCGAGAAGTGAAGCAGCGCGTGGGTAAAGTAGCGCCAGAATTCAAAATCGAGACTTGAGTCATAAGGCCAGGCCAGCCAAACCATCACCGCCTGGTCGCCCACCATCAGCATCAGGACATAAACCGCGATACAAACGCAGGCAAGCCCAATGGTGAACGGACCGGCGCGTTCGCGCAGCGTTGCCATAAACGGATAACGGCGATAATGCAGGCCGCTGTCGGTATGGCCGGTGCGCCAGCTGGCAGCCAGGTAGCGCGGATCGTTCGGGTCGTCGAGAAATTTCGCCAGTTCGCCCTGCACCCGATCGGCCTGTTGATCGTCAGCCAGCCAGACATCTGTCTGGCTGTGCTGCTGAATGGTCAGAACAACGCCCTGCGTGGCCATGTAGTCCACAAAGGCCTGGGCCATTCGCGGATTGGCAAAAGTCGTAATCAGTACCATCAATAAACGCCGTTTTCCACACAAAGAAAGGGAGTATATACGCTAATCAACCCAGCTTATAAGCCACTTCAGCAGGAAAGTGCCGATGCCAGGCATCAAAACCGCCATCCACGCTATACACATTTTCATAGCCCTGCTGCAGCAGATACTGCGCCGCGCCTTTACTGCTGTTGCCGTGATAGCACATCACCATTACCGGGGTGTCGAAATCCGTTTGCTGCATAAAGTTGTTCAGCGTGTCGTTGGTTAAATGAAACGCGCCGGGCGCGTGACCAATCGCATAACTTTGCGGATCGCGAATATCCACCAGCACGGCGGCGCCGCGCTGCATTTTCTGGTGCGCTTCTTCAACACCAATACATTCAAAGTGATCCATGGTCGCTCTCATTCTCTACGGTTATTCACATGACCCGGTCATAGACCGGTTGTTTCAGGTTTACCGTTTAAGTGTACGTGTTGAGCAGGGCGGCGCGCCATATTGTTATGTGTATCACGCGAAATTGTTTTTTTCTTGTTACCAAACGACCGGGAGATTTGCTATTATGAGCGATAACGAACATTTTTGAGCTTTAACGAAAGTGCAAGAGGCAAGCATGGAAACCAAAGATCTGATTGTGATAGGCGGAGGCATTAACGGCGCAGGCATTGCGGTGGATGCGGCCGGGCGCGGTTTATCAGTGCTGATGCTGGAAGCGCAGGATTTGGCCTGTGCCACCTCATCGGCAAGTTCGAAACTGATCCACGGTGGCCTGCGCTACCTGGAACATTACGAATTCCGTCTGGTCAGCGAGGCGCTGGCGGAGCGCGAAGTATTGCTGAAAATGGCTCCGCATATCGCGTTCCCGATGCGTTTTCGCCTGCCGCACCGCCCGCATTTACGCCCGGCCTGGATGATCCGCGCAGGCCTGTTTATGTACGATAACCTTGGTAAACGCACCAGCCTGCCGCGCTCGCACGGTTTGCGCTTTGGCGCGGATTCGGTTCTGAAGCCGGAGATCGTGCGCGGTTTCGAATATTCTGACTGCTGGGTGGACGATGCGCGTTTAGTGCTCGCGAACGCGCAGATGGTGGTGAAGAAAGGCGGCGAAGTCATGACCCGCACCAAAGCCACCTCCGCCCGCCGCGAAAACGGCCTGTGGGTGGTGGAAGCCGAGGATATCGACACCGGTAAAACTTATACCTGGCGCGCGCGTGGCCTGGTTAACGCCACCGGCCCGTGGGTGAAAAACTTCTTCGATGACGGGCTGAAACTGCCGTCGCCTTACGGTATCCGCCTGATCAAAGGCAGCCACATTGTGGTGCCGCGCGTCCATCAACAGAAGCAGGCTTATATCCTGCAAAATGAAGACAAGCGCATCGTGTTTGTGATCCCGTGGATGGACGAGTTTTCGATCATCGGCACCACCGATGTGGAGTATAAAGGCGATCCGAAACAGGTGGCGATTGATGAAAGCGAAATCAACTACCTGCTGAAGGTGTACAACCTGCACTTTAAAAAGCAGCTTAGCCGCGATGACGTGGTGTGGACTTACTCCGGCGTGCGCCCGCTGTGCGATGACGAATCCGATTCGCCGCAGGCCATCACCCGCGATTACACGCTGGATATTCACGATGAAAACGGCCAGGCGCCGCTGCTGTCGGTGTTCGGCGGCAAGCTGACCACCTACCGCAAGCTGGCGGAACATGCGCTGGAGAAACTCGCTAACTATTATCCTTCTATGGGCCCGGCCTGGACAAAAAGCTGTGTTCTGCCCGGCGGAGAACTGAATGGCGATCGCGATGACTATGCCGCGAAACTGCGTCGTCGTTATCCGTTCATCAGCGAATCGCTGGCGCGCCACTATGCGCGGACCTACGGTTCTAACAGCGAGCTGATTCTGGGCAACAGCAGTCGTCTCGACGAACTGGGCGAGGATTTCGGCCATGAGTTTTACGAAGCGGAACTGCGTTACCTGGTGGACCACGAATGGGTGCGCCGTCTGGATGACGCGCTGTGGCGTCGCACCAAATTGGGCATGTGGCTGGATGCCGGGCAGGAGTCGCGCATTGCGGCCTGGCTTACCAAATACACCAAACAAGAGCTGTCATTAGCGTCTTAAAATAAAAACGGCGGAGGATCTCCGCCGTTTTTTTATAATGTTTACAACCTGACGGGCTTGATATTCCAGATATTTTCGGCGTACTCCTGAATCGTCCGGTCGGATGAGAAATACCCCATATTGGCGATATTCTGCATCGCGCAGGTCGACCAGGCTTCCGGCTGGCGATACAGCTCGTCAACTTTATCCTGGGTGTCCACGTAGCTGCGGTAATCCGCCAGCACCTGATAGTGATCGCCAAAGTTAATCAGCGAATCCAGCAGATCGCGGTAACGGTTTTTATCGTCCGGGCTAAAGACGCCGGTGCCGATCTGCGTTAACGCCAGATGCAGCTCTTCATCCTGCTCGTAGTACTCACGCGGCTTATACCCTTTGCGACGCAGCTCTTCGACCTGCTCCGCCGTGTTGCCGAAGATAAAGATATTCTCCGCCCCCACGTGCTCCAGCATTTCCACATTGGCGCCATCCAGCGTGCCGATAGTCAGCGCGCCGTTAAGCGCAAACTTCATGTTACTGGTGCCGGACGCTTCAGTACCCGCCAGTGAGATCTGCTCGGAGAGATCCGCTGCCGGGATGATCACCTGCGCCAGGCTGACGCTGTAGTTCGGGATAAACACCACTTTCAGATGGTCACGCACGTCGGGATCGTTATTGATCACCTCGGCCACATCGTTGATCAGGTGAATAATGTGCTTGGCCATGTAGTACGCCGAGGCGGCTTTACCGGCAAAAATATTTACGCGCGGCACCCAGTCGGCATTTGGATCGGCTTTGATGCGGTTATAGCGGGTGATCACGTGCAGGACATTCATCAACTGGCGTTTGTACTCGTGAATACGCTTAATCTGCACATCAAACAGCGCTTTCGGGTTCACCACCACATCCAGCTGCTGGGCAATGACGTTCGCCAGCCGCTTTTTATTTTCCAGCTTGGCCTGACGCACCGCCTGGTTCACCAGCGGATAATCGATATGCTGCTTCAGCTCGCTCAACTGGCTCAAATCGGTGCGCCAGTTGCGGCCAATGTTGTCATCCAGCACTTCGGATAGCGCCGGGTTCGCCAGCGCCAGCCAGCGGCGCGGCGTGACGCCGTTGGTCACGTTGCAGAAACGCATCGGGAAAATGCGCGCGAAATCGGCGAACAGCGATTGCACCATCAGGTTTGAATGCAGCTCCGACACGCCGTTGACCTTGTGGCTCACAACGACCGCCAGCCAGGCCATACGCACTTTACGGCCATTGGATTCGTCGATAATCGAGGTGCGGCTCAGCAGCGCGGTATCGTTCGGGTACTGCTCCTGAACAGTTTTCAGGAAGTAATCGTTGATCTCGAAAATGATTTGCAGATGGCGCGGCAGGATTTTGCCCAGCATATCCACCGGCCAGCTTTCCAGCGCCTCGCTCATCAACGTGTGGTTGGTGTAGGAGAACACCTGGCAGGTGACTTCGAAGGCTTCATCCCAGCCAAACTTATGTTCGTCGATCAGTAAACGCATCAGTTCCGGAATCGACAACACCGGGTGCGTGTCATTCAGGTGGATGGCAATTTTATCCGCCAGATTGGCATAGGTTTTATGCATCTGGTAATGGCGGTTCAGGATATCCTGAATAGTGGCCGACACCAGGAAATACTCCTGACGCAACCGCAGCTCGCGCCCCGAATAGGTTGAATCATCGGGATAAAGCACGCGGGAGACGTTTTCGGAGTGGTTTTTATCTTCCACCGCCGCGAAGTAGTCGCCCTGGTTAAATTTACCGAGATTGATTTCGCTACTCGCCTGGGCATTCCACAGGCGCAGCGTGTTGGTGGCGTCAGTATCGTAACCGGGGATGATCTGGTCATACGCCACCGCCAGGATCTCTTCGGTTTCGATCCAGCGGGTTTTCTTACCCTCCTGCTGGATACGCCCGCCAAAGCGCACTTTGTAGCGGGTGTTGTGACGTTTGAACTCCCACGGGTTGCCATACTCCAGCCAGTAATCCGGGGACTCTTTTTGACGGCCATCGACGATATTCTGCCGGAACATGCCGTAGTCGTAGCGAATACCGTAACCGCGGCCCGGCAGCCCTAAGGTCGCCAGCGAGTCCAGGAAGCAGGCGGCGAGCCGCCCGAGACCGCCGTTGCCGAGGCCAGGGTCGTTCTCTTCATCGATCAATTCTTCCAGGTCGAGCCCCATCTCTTCAAGCGCGTCTTTAACATCGTCATAAATACCCAACGACAGCAACGCGTTAGAGAGGGTGCGGCCAATCAGAAATTCCATCGACAGGTAGTAAACCTGGCGCATTTCCTGCGAGAGCTGCGCACGATTGGAGCGCAACCAGCGCTCCACCAGCCGATCCCGCACGGCAAACAGCGTGGCGTTCAGCCATTCGTGTTTATTGGCGATAGCCGGATCTTTACCAATGGTAAACATCAGCTTATAAGCAATGGAATGCTTTAGCGCCTCAACGCTGACTGTGGGGGATGAATAGGAAAAGGGTGCATTCATACATGTGATTCCAGGATAGTTACATCAAGCGTTGATAAAGTTCGCGGTAAGACTTCGCCGCAACATGCCAGCTAAAATCCATGCCCATCGCCTGACGCTGAACAAACCGCCAAAGTGATGGACGCGACCACAACACGAAAGCACGCCGAATCGCACGTAGCAGCGACCAGGCATTACTATCTTCAAACACGAAACCACTGGCCATTCCATCGGCTAAATTCTCCAGCGAGCTATCTGACACGGTATCCGCTAAGCCACCGGTGCGGCGCACCAGCGGCAGCGTGCCATATTTCAAACCGTAGAGCTGCGTTAAACCGCACGGCTCAAAACGGCTGGGCACCAGGATCACATCTGCGCCGCCCATAATGCGGTGGGAAAACGCTTCGTGATAACCAATCTGTACCCCAACCTGACCCGGATGTTCGGCAGCGGCGGCAAGGAAACCCTCCTGCAACACCGCATCACCCGCGCCAAGCAATGCCAACTGCCCGCCCTGCTCCAGCAGGCCCGGCAGCGCTTCCAGCACCAGGTCGAGACCTTTCTGGCTGGTAAGTCGACTCACCACCGCAAACAGCGGGACTTTGTCATTCACCTTCAGTCCCATGGCAATTTGCAGCTGGCGTTTGTTTTCTGCTTTCTCTTCTAACGTATCGCGGTTATATCGGGCAGACAAGAGCAGGTCCGTTGACGGGTCCCAGATATTCTCATCCACCCCGTTGAGGATGCCGGACAGCCGGCCTTCGCGATGGCGCTGTTGCAGTAGCCCCTCCATACCGTAAGCGAACTGCGGCTCGGTAATTTCGCGGGCATAAGTCGGGCTGACCGCCGTGATATGGTCGGCGTAGTAAAGCCCGGCTTTTAAGAATGAAATTTGTCCGTTGAACTCCAGACCGTTAATGTCGAAGAACCACCACGGCAGACCAATTTCGCTCATATGGTGCGCATAGAACATGCCCTGATAGGCCAGGTTATGCACCGTAAACACCGATTTCGCCGGATGGCCGCGCGCGGCAAGGTACGCAGGCGCAAGGCCCGCATGCCAGTCGTGGGCGTGTACCACGTCCGGCTTCCAGAAGGGATCGAATCCGCACGCCATTTCACAGCCTGCCCAACCCAGCAGCGCAAAGCGGATGACGTTATCCGGATACGCATATTGGTTGGTATCGTGATAAGGGCTCCCCGGGCGATCATACAGATCCGGTGCGTCAATCATGTAGATACCGACGCCGTTGAAATGCCCGAACAGCAGCGTAACCGGCCCGGCAAAGGTGTCGCGATGCGCGACCTGCTGAGCATCGGTGACGCCGCGTCGAATATCAGGGAAGGCGGGCAACAGCACGCGGGTATCCACGCCATCGGCAATCTGCGCGGCGGGCAACGCCCCAATTACATCCGCCAGACCACCTGTTTTCAGTAGCGGAAACATTTCAGAACAAACGTGTAAAACCTGCATTATGGCTCCCGTTCAATTACCCGGCGCGAAAAAGCGCGCCAAACGCGAAACTCAACCGCGCGACCTGCGCCGCGCGGTTATTCCCTGCGCAATTACCCTTCCAGTTTCCTGAGCATCTCGCGCGTAACCAAGACAATCCCTTCTTCGGAACGATAGAACCGGCGAGCATCTTCTTCCGCATTTTCGCCAATTACCATACCTTCAGGGATCACGCAGGCACGGTCAATAATGCAGCGACGCAGGCGGCACGAACGGCCAATCCAGACGTCTGGCAACAATACTGAAGAATCAATATTACAGAATGAATTCACCCGAACCCGGGGGAACAGCACCGACTGCACCACCACAGAGCCGGAAATAATGCATCCGCCGGACACCAGCGAGTTCAGCGTCATCCCGTGACTGCCGGATCGGTCCTGTACAAATTTAGCAGGCGGTAGCGGTTCCATGTGGGTACGAATAGGCCAATCGCGATCGTACATGTCCAGTTCAGGCGTGACCGACGCCAGATCGAGGTTGGCTTTCCAGTAGGCTTCCAGCGTCCCGACATCACGCCAGTAGGGCTCTGCGTCCGGATCGGACTGTACGCAGGAGAGCGGGAACGGGTGGGCATATGCTTCCCCCGCCGCCGTCAGTTTAGGGATAATATCTTTGCCGAAATCGTGGCTGGAGTTTGGATCGTTGTCATCCTCTTCCAGCAGCTCATACAGATATTCAGCATCGAAGATATAAATCCCCATACTGGCCAGCGATTTGCTCGGGTCGTTCGGCATGGTCGGCGGATCGGCCGGTTTTTCGACGAAATCGATAATTTTGTCGTGCTCGTCAACATCCATTACGCCAAATGCCGTCGCTTCCGCCTTAGGAACCGGCATACAGGCCACGGTACAACGCGCGCCTTTTTCCACATGATCGATCAACATGCGCGAGTAATCTTGCTTATAGATGTGGTCTCCCGCCAGAATCACGATGTATTCAGCCTTATAGCGCCGGATAATATCGAGGTTCTGGGTGACGGCATCTGCCGTGCCGCGATACCAGTTTTCGCCATGTACGCGCTGCTGCGCGGGCAGCAGATCGACAAACTCGTTCATCTCTTCGCTGAAGAACGACCAGCCGCGCTGGATATGCTGGACCAGCGTATGAGACTGGTACTGGGTGATCACCCCAATCCGGCGGATGCCTGAGTTAATGCAGTTGGATAACGCAAAGTCGATGATGCGGAACTTACCGCCAAAGTGAACAGCGGGTTTTGCTCGGGTAGTGGTTAAATCTTTGAGGCGCGTGCCACGTCCACCCGCCAGTATCAAAGCGACAGATTTTATAGGCAGTTGCCGCGCTAACATCAGAGGATCGTTCTTTTCAAACCTAACCATGACTGACTCCTTTTATTATGACTTTTGGAATACGCACACTCCGTGCGCGGGCCCATGCCATACAGCCATTACTACCGGATTGTCCTCTCCGGCAAATGGGGGGATAGCACGCCATTCCCCTTGGGGTAAGACGATCTCTGACACCACATCGGTTGCATTGATCGCAATAAGCCAACGATCGGAAAGCTGGATCTGCAGATAGCGCGGACCCCCTTGCCACTCATCAGCCCGGAGAGGTTGACCCTCTCGATTCAACCAGCGGACGTTGTCGTCACCTTCATCCCACCAGCGGTTCGCGGTCAGCGCCGGAATCGTCTTGCGCAGGTGAATGAGCGCCGCTGTAAAGTTCGTTAAACCGTCATTGCTATGGGCCCAGTCGAGCCAGGTTAATTCGTTGTCCTGACAGTAGGCGTTATTATTGCCGTGCTGGCTATGGCCGTGTTCATCACCGGCCAGCAGCATCGGGGTGCCCTGAGAAAGCAATAACGTCGTTAGCAGCGCGTGGATGCTGTCGCGCCGCCGCTCTTTAATATGTTGCCCCGCCTCCAGCCCTTCAAAACCATAGTTATTACTATAGTTGTGGGTAGTGCCGTCGCGATTATCTTCACCGTTGGCTTCGTTGTGTTTGCCGTTAAAGCTCACGCAGTCGCGCAGCGTAAAACCGTCATGGGCAGTGATTAAATTAACGCTGGCGGACGGCGGGCGGCCATCGTCGCGAAAGATGTCGCTGGAGCCGGCAAACCGGCAGGCGAAACCGCCTAACGAAAGATCCTGTTGCAACCAGAAGCGTCGCATCCCGTCACGAAAATGGTCGTTCCACTCCGCGAACAGCGGCGGGAAGTTCCCCACCTGGTAGCCGCCTGCGCCGATATCCCACGGCTCAGCAATCAGCTTCACTTTCGACAACACCGGATCCTGGCGGATAGCCTCAAACAGCGGCGCATCCTGACGGAACTCCGGGGTACGCCCCATCACTGACGCCAGGTCGAAGCGGAAACCGTCGACATGGCACTCTTCCACCCAGAACTTCAGGCAGCCCATGGCGAAATCCACCACGCCGGGATGGCTTAAATTCACGGTGTTGCCGCAACCGGTCCAGTTATGATCGTCGCCGTTATCCTGTAACCAATAATAGCTACGGTTATCGATTCCGCGCATGGAATAGGTCGGCCCTTCTTCATCGATCTCCGCCGTATGGTTGAGAACGATATCCAGGATGACCTCGATTCCCGCGCGATGCAGCGCTTTAACCGCATCGCGAAATTCATTGAGCGCCGCGCTAACATCCTGATTTATGGCATATCGCGGGGACACGCACCATAATGCGAACGGGTTGTATCCCCAGTAATTGGTTAACCCCAGGCGTTGAAGTCGCGGCTCGTTAGCGAAGTTGGCGACAGGCAGCAGCTCCAGCGCCGTGATCCCCAGGCGCCTGAAATAGTCGATCATCACCGGATGGCCCAGCGCGGAATAGGTGCCGCGCATGGCCGTGGGAATTTTCGGATGCAGCTGCGTCAGGCCGCGCACGTGGCCTTCATAAATCACCGTCTCGCCCCAGGGCGTATACAGCAATTGATCATCTTCCCAGTCGTAGTCGTCCTGAATCACCACGCCCTTCGGCGCGATGAGCGCGCTGTCGCGGTGGTCCGGCTCCTGATAGCCGCCGTGTAGCAGCGGCGAATCTTCAACATCGCCGTCAACGGCGCGCGCGCAGGGGTCGAGCAGTAATTTAGCGGGATTAAAACGATGCCCCTGGTGCGGGGCCCAGGGACCGTGAACCCGATAACCGTAGCGCTGTCCGGGGCGGATATTGGCCAGATAACCGTGCCAGATATCGCCGGTACGCGCCGGTAAATCATAGCGATGCTCATTCCCCTGCTCATCAAACAAGCACAGCTCAACTTTTTCCGCATTAGCGGAAAACAGGGTGAAGTTCACGCCCTTTCCGTCAAAGTGCGCGCCGAGCGGCGCTGGATCACCGGTAGCCAGCAGGCTCATTCCCCCTCCCGGACTAGCCAGATAGTCGCCAGCGGCGGAATGGTGATGCACAGCGAGTTATCGCGTCCATGGCTCGGGATAGCGTCGGTCTGCACGATACCGCCGTTGCCGGTATTGCTGCCGTGATAGTGCATCGAGTCGGTGTTCAGCTCTTCACGCCAGCGGCCCGGCTGATTGACGCCGAAGCGGTACTCATGGCGCGGTACCGGCGTAAAGTTAGCGGCGACGATGATTTCATTGCCCTCGCGATCGCGGCGCACGAAAACAAACACCGAGTTGGCTTTATCTTCCACCACCAGCCATTCAAAGCCATTGGGATCGAAATCCAGCTCATGCATGGCTTTATGGTGGCGATAGGTATGGTTCAGGTCGCGCACTAACCGCTGAACGCCGTGATGCCAGTTGTCGCCGCCTTCCAGCAGATGCCAGTCGAGGCTGGAGTCGTGGTTCCACTCGCGGCCCTGGGCGAATTCGTTACCCATAAACAGCAGCTTTTTACCCGGGAACGCCCACATCCAGCCGTAATAGGCGCGAAGGTTGGCAAATTTCTGCCACGCGTCGCCAGGCATACGATCGAGAATCGATTTTTTGCCGTGGACCACTTCATCGTGCGACAGCGGCAGCACAAAGTTTTCGGTGTAGTTGTAAAGCATCCCGAAGGTCATTTTGTCGTGATGGTACTGACGGTACACCGGATCGAGCTTCATGTAGTCAAGGGTGTCGTGCATCCAGCCCAGGTTCCATTTAAACCAGAAGCCAAGGCCGCCCGCTGAAGGAGGGCGCGACACGCCCGGGAAATCGGTGGACTCTTCGGCCATGGTCACCGCGCCATGCACCTGTTCCCCCAGCACGCGGTTGGTATTGCGCAGAAACTCAATGGCTTCGAGGTTTTCGCGTCCGCCGTATTCATTGGGGATCCACTCGCCTTCGGCGCGGCTGTAATCGCGATAAATCATCGACGCCACGGCATCCACGCGCAGAGCGTCGATGCCGAAACGTTCGGTCCAGTACAGGGCGTTGCCCACCAGATAGTTGCTGACCTCACGGCGACCGTAGTTATAGATCAGCGTGTTCCAGTCCTGGTGATAGCCTTCGCGCGGGTCGCTGTGCTCGTAAAGTTCAGTGCCGTCAAAATTTGCCAGACCAAATTCATCGCTCGGGAAATGCCCCGGCACCCAGTCGAGGATCACGTTCAGCCCGGCGGCATGGGCAGCATTAATAAAGTATTTGAAGTCATCGCGGGTGCCGAAGCGGCGGGTCGGCGCATACAGCCCCAGCGGCTGGTAACCCCAGCTGCCGTCAAAGGGATGCTCGTTAACCGGCAGCAGTTCGATATGGGTGAATCCCATGCCTTTTACATAGGGCACCAGCTGCTCGGCGAGCTCACGATAGCTCAACCAGAAGTTGTTATCGGTATGGCGACGCCAGGAGCCTAAATGCACCTCATAGATGGAAATCGCCGCATCCATCTGGTTGGCTTTTTGCCGCGCCGGGCTGATAGTGGTTTTTTCCGGCAGATCGCAAATCATTGATGCCGTTTCCGGGCGCATCTGCGCCTCAAACGCGTAAGGGTCAGCTTTAATACGCAGATTGCCGTTGGCATCAATCATTTCAAATTTATAGAGCTGACCGTTATGCGCGCCGGGGACAAACAGTTCCCAGATGCCGCTTTCTTTGCGAAAACGCATCGGGTGACGTCGTCCGTCCCAGTAGTTGAACTGCCCGACCACGGAAACGCGCCGCGCGTTGGGCGCCCAGAGCGTAAAGCGGGTGCCCGTGACGCCGTCCATGGTTTGCGCATGCGCGCCAAGCGTTTCATAAGGACGCAGGTGCGTCCCTTCCGACAGCAGCCACGCGTCCATTTCCTGCAACAGCGGGCCGAAGCGATACGGGTCGTCAATCAGGTTTTGCTGGCCGTGCCAGATGACCGCCAGCTGATAACGGAAAAAGTTTTTACGGCGCGCCAGCACGCCGCTGAAGAATCCACGGGAATCAAGGCATTCCAGCTTGCCGACCTTGCGGCCGGTTTTTGGTTCGATAACCCACACTTCGGTGGCGTCCGGCAACAACGCGCGGACTTCCAGCCCGGCCTCGGTTTTATGCATGCCCAGTACGGAAAAAGGATCCGCAAAATGGCCCGCAATAAGCGCATTAATCACGTCTCTATCGATGCGATCAGACATGGTTTCGTCATCCTGTTTTTATGTATCGCCCTACGCCTGAGCGTCTGGTCGTGATACTTCTCTTGACCTGAACGAGCAACCAATTCGTCATCCTATGGCCGACCGTTCCCACCTATAAATTTCAGCGGTTAAACCACCCGAACCTTAAGCATAGCCAACGCGCTATCTGACTCCTGAGAAAAATTGCAACAAACTGGTTTACATTCGCCTGCACCAAAAAAAACGGGAGCGCTTACGCACTCCCGTTATGATTTCCCGTCAGGCCAACTGCCGTAACATACGACGCAGCGGCTCGGCGGCGCCCCACAATAACTGGTCGCCGACGGTAAAGGCAGACAGGTATTCCGGGCCCATATTGAGTTTACGCAGGCGGCCAACCGGGGTCGCCAGCGTACCGGTCACCGCCGCAGGGGTCAGTTCACGCACGGTAATGTCGCGGTCATTTGGCACCACGTTTACCCAGTCGTTATGCGTTGCCAACATCTCCTCGATAGACGAAAGCGAAACATCTTTTTTCAGTTTAATGGTGAACGCCTGACTATGGCAGCGCAGCGCCCCAACGCGGACGCACAGACCATCCACCGGGATCACCGACGAAGTGCCGAGGATTTTGTTGGTTTCCGCCTGGCCCTTCCACTCTTCGCGGCTCTGCCCGTTATCCAGCTGTTTGTCGATCCACGGGATCAGGCTGCCCGCCAGCGGTACGCCGAAATTATCCACCGGCAGCTGGCCGCTGCGGGTCAGCGCCGTGACTTTACGTTCGATATCCAGAATAGCCGAGGCCGGATCGGCCAGTTCGCTCGCCACGCCGTTATACAGTTGGCCCATCTGCGCCAGCAGTTCGCGCATGTGGCGCGCGCCGCCGCCGGACGCCGCCTGATAGGTCGCGACGGACACCCACTCCACCAGGTTCTGTGCGAACAGGCCGCCCAGCGACATCAGCATCAGGCTGACGGTGCAGTTGCCGCCGACAAACGCCTTCACGCCTTTGTTTAAACCTTCGGTAATGACATGTTGGTTGACGGGATCAAGAATAATGATGGCGTCATCTTTCATACGCAGCGACGAGGCGGCATCAATCCAGTATCCTTGCCAGCCGCTTTCACGCAGCTTTGGGTAAATTTCGTTGGTATAATCGCCGCCCTGGCACGTCACGATGATATCCAGCGCCTTCAGCGCGTCGATAGAATACGCGTCCTGAAGCGTGCCGCCCTGATGGCCGCCAAAAGACGGCGCAGCCTGCCCAAGCTGGGAAGTGGAAAAGAAGACGGGACGAATGGCGTCAAAATCGCGCTCTTCAACCATGCGTTGCATGAGTACGGAGCCAACCATTCCGCGCCAGCCGATAAAACCAACATTTTTCATAGCGAATCATTCCTGCGAGGTGTGTGCGTGTTGTGCGTGCCGGGAGAAGCCGGGCATCCTTTCACCTTACAAAATGCAGCTAAAGTCGCAAGTGAAATAAATCAATGATCGCGCGATCATCAGTAAAGCAACTTATTTAAGCGGGCAGTGGACCCGATTTACAGGAAATGCGTACATGAATGACATTATCTCCGCCGCCGTTTTGCTGATCCTCATTATGGATCCCCTGGGCAACTTGCCTATTTTTATGTCTGTCCTGAAACACACAGAACCAAAACGGCGGCGGGCCATCATGATACGCGAGCTGTTAATCGCGCTGCTGCTGATGCTGATTTTCCTGTTCGCGGGCGAAAAAATACTCGCTTTTCTGAATTTGCGCGCCGAGACGGTCTCTATCTCCGGGGGGATTATTCTGTTCCTGATCGCCATCAAAATGATTTTCCCCAGCCAGGAAGGCAACGCCAGCGGCCTGCCCGCCGGTGAAGAGCCGTTTATCGTCCCGCTGGCGATCCCGCTGGTGGCGGGGCCGACGATTCTGGCGACGCTGATGCTGCTGTCACACCAGTATCCCAATCAGATGGGCCATCTGGTTATCGCGCTGCTGATTGCCTGGGGCGGCACGGTGGCGATCCTGTTGCAGTCATCGCTGTTTTTGCGGCTGCTCGGCGAGAAAGGGGTCAATGCGCTGGAGCGTTTGATGGGGCTGGTGCTGGTGATGCTCTCCACGCAGATGTTCCTGGACGGTATTCGGGCGTGGATGAAGGGGTAGCGTGGGAAAACTGGCGTGCGCAAGGCACGCCAGCGGGTTAACGCTTAGCTGACTATCGCAAACGCGATCATCCCGACAATTGCGCCAACCGTGCCGAGGATGGTCTCCATCAGCGTCCAGGTTTTCAGGGTCTGCCCTTCAGTCGCGCCGGTAAATTTACCAAACAGCCAGAAACCGGCGTCGTTAACGTGGCTCACCACAATCGATCCGCCCGCGATGCAAATGGACAGCGCCGCCAGCTGCGCGCCGGAGTAATGCAACTGCTCAATCACCGGCATCACCAGGCCAACCGCCGTCAGGCAGGCGACCGTGGCGGAACCCTGAATAATGCGCACCGCCGCTGCCAGCACAAAGCAGGTTACAGCAATCGGCAGGCCCATGCCGGTTAACGCTTCGCCCAGCGCCGGACCCACGCCTGAATCCACCAGCACCTGTTTGAACACGCCGCCGGCACCGATCACCAGCAGGATAATCCCGGCGGGTTGCAGCGCGTGACCGCAGATTTCCATCACCCGTTCGCGCGGCATGCCGCGACGCATCGCCAGGCCATACATCGCCACCAGGCAGGCAATCAGGATGGCGGTAAACGGATGGCCGATAAACTGCAACCATTCATAGAGCTGCGAGCCCTGTTCGGTAAAGCGCGCGGCGATGGTTTTCAGGCCTACCAGCACCAGCGGCAGCAGGATCAGCGCCAGGCTGAAGCCGAACGACGGCAGTTTGCCTTCGCCCAAATGCGGTTCGCTGATGTCATCCGGGATATGCAGTTCAACATGCTTGCTGATGAAGTTGCCAAACAGCGGCCCGGCGATCAGCATACTGGGTATTGCGGCGCACAGGCCAATCAGGATCATCCAGCCGAAATCGGCGTGCATTTGAGAGGCCAGCAGCATTGGCGCAGGCCCGGGCAGCAGGAACGCCGCTGCCGCCGCCACGCCAGCAAACAGCGGGATCACCAGCTTCACCAGGTTGGTCCCGGTGTGACGCGCCATAGAAAACGCCACGCTTATCAGCAGAACAATCGCCACTTCGAAGAACAGCGGCAGCGCGCAGATCAGGCCCGCGAGGCCAATGGCGTAGTGCGCTTTGCTGTGCCCGAAGGATTTGAGCATCTTGACGGCGATCTGGTCGACCGCGCCAGTTTCATGAAGGATCTTGCCAAACATGGCGCCCAGCGCCACCACGACCGCCAGAAAACCCAGCGTGCCGCCCATCCCTTTTTCCATGGTTGCCGCAATCTTATCGAGCGGCATACCAGAGAAAAGTCCTGCACCAATAGACACCACCATCAAAGCAACGAAGGCATGCATCCGGGCCTTCATCACTAAAAACAGCAGCAACAGCACGGAGCCGACTGCTGTTAACACCAATGTTAATGTATTCACGCCGCCTTGCCTTCTCCAATTGCGGCGATGGTGCTTTCCACCACACCTTCCAGCGGCTGATCGATATCAATCACGATGACATCGGTCTCGTCGGCTTTCGGTTCTTCCAGGGTCTGGAACTGCGTTACCAGCATCTGCGGTTTAAAGAAGTGGCCTTTACGCGCTTTCAGACGCTCTTCGATCACCGCAGACTCCCCTTTCAGGTAGATAAAGGAAAGGTTCGGGTTACCGTCGCGCAACTGGTCGCGATAGTCTTTTTTCAGGGATGAACAGACGATTAGCGACACTTTATTGGTGCGCTGCATGGCGAATGCCGCGTCGTTCAACGCTTTCAGCCAGGGCCTGCGGTCGTCATCGTTTAGCGGCTCGCCGGAGGCCATTTTCATAATGTTGCTGCGCGGATGCAGGAAATCGCCATCCAGAAAAGCGGCCTTCAGCCGGTGCGCCACTTCGCTGGCTACGGCGGACTTACCGCTGCCGGATACGCCCATCAAGACATAAATATGGTGATCATGGTTAGTCGTGCTCATCGCGTTGCTCCACTGGCACAAAACGTTGGAAGGGAAATGTTACGGGTAACAGTTATCGGTAACATTGTCATGCGGCACCGGAAGCGACGCAATCTCCGTGCGTCGCCAGTGTTAATAAGTGTGAGCTAGTTCAAATTTGGCAAGGTTAAATCGAACCGCCTGGCGACAATGTGAAACCTAAATCTAACAATTTAGGCGTTACAATTTCGCCCCGGATGCGCGCCAGCAGGCGTTCCGCGCCAATTCGCCCCATACGTTCACGCGGCGTCAGCACGCTCGCCAGCCGGGGTTCCATCACCTGCCCGATATCGTGGCCGTGAAAACCGGCGATCGCCATATCGTCAGGAATACGCAGCCCCAGCCGCTGGCATTCGAATGCCGCGCCGATAGCTAAATCGTCATTGGTGCAGAAGATACTGTCAAGTTGAGGGAATTCGCGCCGCGCCTGGCGCAGCAGTTCAATCCCGGTGGAATAGGAAGAGGATTGTTCGACCATCACGCTGTAGGGCGTCAGGCCCGCATCGCGCATTGCCTGCTCGTAGCCGCGCTGCTTCTGAATGGTTCGCTCGTCCAGACGCGCCCCCAGATACGCCACGTGAGTGTGGCCGCGCACGATGATTTCCGCCGTCATCTGGCGCGCCGCTTCAAAATTATTGAAACCGACGGCGATGTCCAGGCACGGAGAAACGCTGTCCATCAGCTCGACCACGGGGATCCCCGCTACTTCAATCATTTTGAGGGTGCGCGCCGTGTGGGTGCGTTCAGTGAGGATCAGTCCGTCGATATTCCAGGAGAGCATCGATTCCAGGCGTTCTTCTTCCAGCTCGGGCTTATAGCCGTAGTGCGCCAGCATGGTCTGGTAGCCATGGGCGTCAATCACGCTTTCGATACCGCGCAGCACTTCAGCAAACACCTGGTTAGTGAGTGAAGGTAGCAGCACGCCGATGGCGCGGCTGGTGGCGTTGGAAAGAATATCGGGCGCGCGGTTGGGAATGTAGCCCAGCTCATCCAGCGCAGCGGCGATTTTACCGCGCAGCGCCTCGGACACCTGCTCGGGATTGCGCAAGAAGCGGCTGACGGTCATTTTCGTCACGCCTACGCGATCAGCCACATCCTGTAGTACCGGTCTTTTCTTTTTCATCGTCTCGAAGGCGCAAAATGGATCTGTTCAGCGAGTTTATCACGGACGACGCCCGGGCTTCCTCTGTAACAGAGGAAGCCCGGGAAAAAGCACGGATTTTTGCGGCCCGCGCACCGTTTTCACGGTGCGCGGTTATGGCAGCGATCAGACCGGTGGCAGGTCAAACAGCAGGATTTCGCTGTCGCTGTCGGCATGGATAGAAAGCGCCTGCTCGTCGCGGATCGCCAGGCCATCGCTGGTGGTGGCTTTGGTGCCGTTAATGGTCACGTTTCCTTTCACCACCTGGATCCAGACATTGCGGTCAGCGGCAATCGGGTATACGCCCTGCTCGTCTTTCAACAGCGCCCAGCGCGACAGTTCCATATCCTGATTCACTTTCAGCGAACCGTCGCGGGCATCCGGCGACAGCACCAGCTGACGGCCCTGCGTTGCGTCGAAGCGGCGCTGCTCATAGCGCGGCTCAATGCCATTTTTTTCCGGGATGATCCAGATTTGATACAGGCGCAGACGCTCGGTCTCGCTGGGATTGTACTCGGAGTGACGCACCCCGGTCCCGGCGCTCATAATCTGGAACTCGCCCGCAGGCACCTGCTCTTTATTGCCCATGCTGTCCTGATGCTCAACCGCGCCTTCCAGCACGTAGGTCAGGATTTCCATGTCTTTGTGCGGGTGAGTACCGAAACCCTGACCGGCATCGATCACGTCGTCGTTAATCACGCGCAGGGCGGAAAAGCCCATAAAATTGGGATCGTAATAGTTGGCAAAAGAGAAGGTATGCCATGAGTCTAACCAACCGTGATTGGCATGGCCGCGTTCGGCTGCTTTGCGTAAGTAAATCATTGTGTACCCCCAGTTCGTTTGCGATGGAAGTAGTGTGGACCGGAAGCGCCGTTGATGATAGAGGGCGAAAATTGACGCCTCTGTTCAAAAAATGTGAATGAGTTGTCGGGGGCAAATTCAGGATAAAAAAAAGCCAGCGCAAGGCTGGCTAAGAAATACTGGAAGCAATGTGAGCAATGTCGTGCTTTCAGGTTTACACCGTAGGGGTCTCCCTGAACGCATGGCAATAATAATCATTATCATTCGCATGTGTCCAGCTTTTTTTTGAAAAAAAACAGATTGACGACGATCTAAAAGTCAATGATGTTTAAAGGGTTTTATAACTTATTGAGGACAAAAGGGATGAGCGAGATTGTCATCCGGCACGCCGAACCGACCGATGTTGAGGCGGTACACCGCCTGTTTACCCAACCGGAGGTGTATTACAACACGCTACAGGTTCCCCATCCGTCACTAACGATGTGGCAGGAACGGATGAATGTTAAAACTCCCGGTCATTACCACCTGGTCGCGCTGATTGATGGCCTGGTCGTCGGGCATCTGGCCATCGCCGCCGAAACGCGTCCGCGCCGCAGTCATGTCGCCAGTTTTGGCATTTGCGTCGATTCTGCGCGCGCCAGTCAGGGCATCGCTACCGCCCTGCTGCGCGAGATGATCGCCATGTGCGACAACTGGCTGCGGATTGAGCGCATCGAACTCACGGTGTTCGTCGATAACGCGCCGGCCATCGCGGTGTACCATAAACTCGGTTTTGAAATCGAAGGCACCGGCAAGCAGTATGGTCTGCGCGATGGCGAATACGTCGACGCTTATTTTATGGCTCGCCTGCGCCCATCCCGTTAAGCGTTTGCCCGCCCAGCCGGTAGCCCGCCATGAAAAAGCGTCGTGACGAACTCGCCTGGGTTTCAGTAAAGAAATCGATCACCGCGTCTTTATCCAGCGCGTAGCGGCGGGTCAGCAGGCCCGCCTCCCACGCGCTGAGCAGCTTATCGCCGGTGTTTTCATAAATACGGTGCGTGTAGCCCAGCACGAAGCCGCGTTTGTAATCCATACAAAAACGGGCCGCATGCTGTGCGCTGGCGGCCTGGCTTGCGGCAAGACCGGCCATTAACCCCTTCCCAAAATGATTCATCGCTTTACCCTCTTCGTTATATAATTAAATATATAACGAAGAGCTTGTCATGCTCTATCACTTTTTAGGGGTAGTTGGCGGGTTAAAACGTTACCCACTCTTCTTGCGCCGCTGTCTGGCGCGGCGCCGGTCGGGAGGACGGTTTATCCTCAACAGCGGCGAGCGTGCGCTCTACCAGACGGAAATGCTCAACGGACTGCTGCAATTCCGCCGTCTGGCGCTCCAGGCTGGCGGCGGCGGCAGAAACCTGCTCCACCAGCGCCGCGTTGTGCTGCGTCACGCTATCCATCTGGGTGATGGCCACGCCAACCTGGGCAATACCTTTACTCTGTTCGTCAGTCGCTGAAGCAATCTGCTCCATAATCGCCGTGACCTGCGCCACCGCATCGACGATTTCCGCCATGGTGGTCCCCGCCTGGTTCACCAGCTCCGCGCCCTTCTCGACCCGGTTAACAGAATCGGCAATCAGCGTTTCAATCTCTTTCGCCGCCTGCCCGCTGCGGCTGGCCAGGTTGCGTACTTCACTCGCCACCACCGCAAACCCGCGCCCCTGCTCGCCCGCACGCGCGGCTTCCACCGCGGCGTTAAGCGCCAGAATGTTGGTCTGGAAAGCGATGCTGTTAATGACCGTGGTGATATCGGCAATTTTCTTCGAACTGCCGGAAATACCGGTCATGGTGGTTACCACATCGCCCACCAGCTTCCCGCCTTTACTGGCGGTCGCCGAGGCCTTTTGCGCCAGTTGGCTGGCTTCGTGCGCGTTATCGGCGTTGTGCTGCACGGTGGCGGTCAGTTGCTCCATGCTGGCGGCGGTTTCCACAAGCGCCGACGCCTGCTCTTCGGTACGGGTTGAGAGATCCTGATTGCCGGCGGAGATATCCCGCGCGCCGTGCCAGATATGCTCGCTGCCCTGGCGGATGGCGCTCACCGCATCGCGCAGGCTGTCCTGCATTGCCGTCAGCAGCGGCACCAGTTTACCCACGCAGTTGCGGCTGGCCCTGACCGGCACCGGCTGGCTGAGATCGCCGTTAGCGATAAGCTGGAAGTGATCGCGGATCCGGTTAAGCGGACGCACCAACATGGTCACCAGGTAGCGGTCGGCCAGGATCAGCATCAGCACGCCCAACGCCACGCTGGCGATGATAATCGTGCGGGTCAGCGAGGTCTGGTTATCCACCGTTACGCGGGTTTCATCCAGCATCCGGCCCGCATTGGCGTTAAACTCCTCGGCGCTGGCACCAAACGCCCGGCTGAGCGCAGGGGTGATGTTGTTGGCGTGGGCGCGAAACGCATCCAGATCGCCCTGCTGGGCCAGCTGGAACTGGCGGGTAACGCCCTCGTCGAGCAGCTTCTGCCAGCTGGCGATGACGTTATCTGAGGTGGCCTGATCCATTGGCCCCGGCGACAGTTCTTTAAACTGCGCCAGCTCCTGCGCCATATTCTCCAGCGCTTTCTGTACCGGTTTCATCACCGTTGGGTCAGGCTGCATGCCCGGTTTGGTTCCGTCCATCACGCGCGACAGCCGCGTAACGAAACGAAAATACTGATCGTTGCCTTTACTGAGCACGGTCATCTGGCGCACCAGATGCCGATCCACATCATTTCCCTGGCTCATCTGGTTCAGCGAAAACACGCTAAACAGCCCGGCACCGCTCCACAACAAGCACAGCAGCCCCAGGATGGCGACCATGACGGAACGAATGGTGAAATGTTGAAGTAAACCCATAACTATTTCCTTTGTATACAACGTGGATTTTCCACCAGATACAGCAGTTATCGGCAGGATGAACAAAAGGTATACAAGCGAGGCGGGGAAATTCGTATTTAAATCGTAAAAAAGGAGTAAGCCTTATACCCATTAATTATAAGGAAAAGTGAGGACTGGACGGCATTTCGCCGTCCAGCCTGTTTTTTGACGGATTAATAACCCGCCGTCAAATCATCCACCGAACGCGGATCGGAAGCGCCATACAGCGCGCCATCCGGCCCGACGACAATACTCTGGGTACTGCCCATCGCCTCTTTCACCGCCACGTTCTGGCCTTTCTCTTTCAGCAACTTCAGCGTGTCGGGGCTAAAACCCTTTTCAACCCACAGCTCGTCAGGCAGCCACTGATGATGAAAGCGCGGGGCGTTGGTGGCTTCGGCAATATTCATGCCGAAATCAATGCTGTTCACCACCATCTGCAATACGGTAGTAATAATCCGGCTGCCGCCAGGGCTGCCGGTAACCAGCCAGGTTTTGCCATCTTTTACTACGATAGTGGGCGACATTGACGACAGCGGGCGTTTATTCGGCCCTACCGCGTTCGCTTCACCGCCAACCAGGCCGTAAACGTTAGGGACGCCTGGTTTCGCCGAGAAGTCGTCCATTTCATTATTCAGCAGGATCCCGGTATTGCCAGCCACAATGCCGCTGCCAAAAGTGGTGTTCAGGGTATAGGTGACCGCCACCGCGTTGCCGTCTTTATCCACCACCGAGAAGTGGGTGGTTTGATTACTCTCATAAGGCGCGAGGTTACCGGGTTTGATCTCTTTTGACGGGCGCGCCTTCGCCAGATCGATCTGATCCGCCAGGGTTTTGGCATAGGCTTTATCGGTCAGCGCCTGCCAGGGCACTTTCACAAAATCCGGGTCGCCCAGGTATTCCGAACGGTCGGCATAGGCGAATTTCTCCGCTTCGGCCATGATTTGCATCGTATCGGCGCTGCCGAAGCCATATTTCTTCAAATCGAAGTTTTCCAGGATATTGAGGATTTGCACGATGTGGATCCCGCCGGAGGACGGCGGCGGCATCGAGAATACCTGATATCCACGGTAATCACCGCTGATTGGCGTTCGCTCCACTGCTTTGTAATTCGCTAAATCCTCCTTGCTAATCAGCCCGCCGTTTTTTGCCATCTCATCGGCAATCTGATCGGCAATCGCGCCTTTATAAAACGCATCCGGCCCGGTTTCGGCAATCATCTCCAGCGATTTGGCGAGATTGGTCTGCACCAGCTTGTCGCCTTTTTGCAGCGGATTACCGTCGGTTTTCCAGAAGATAGCTTTACTGTTGGGATGATTGGGCAGCGTTTCGCTGCCGTAGGTTTTGAGATCGTCTGCCAGCGCATCGTTGACCACGAAGCCGTCACGCGCCAGCAGGATCGCTGGCTGCACCACCTGGTTTAGCGGCATGGTGCCGTATTTTTGCAGCGCCAGCGCAAAGCCCGCCACGGTGCCCGGCGTACCGGTCGCGAGGTGCGATGTCAGGGACTTTTTACTGTCGGCGTTACCCGCAGCATCGAGGAACATATCTTTGGTGGCTTTTTGCGGGGCCATTTCACGGAAATCAATGGCAGTGGTGTTGCCGTCTTTGGTGCGCAGCATCATAAACCCGCCGCCGCCGAGGTTACCGGCCTGCGGGTGGGTCACCGCCAGGGCGAACCCGACCGCCACGGCGGCATCCACCGCGTTGCCGCCTTTTTTCAGGATCTCAACGCCCACGTTAGTGGCGGTGGCGTCCACCGAGGCGACCATCCCCTGCCGGGCGCGAACGGGATGGAACACATCCTCTTCCACGCCATAGGAGACGGGTGCGGCCGTGGGGGGCGGTGCGGCAAACGCCGACAGACACAGACCCATGAGTAATGCAGGCAGGGCTTTCCACATCATCTTCATTGTTGTTCTCCGGGTTTCACGGGGCTCGTCCCCCGCTTAAGCCTGGTTCACAACTCTTAAAAAATCATCGTACTGCCGGAAAGCGAGTAAACTTAGAAGATCCCTCACAAGGAGGAATGATGATGAAAAAACTGTTAATTCTGGCGGCGCTTCTGTCGCCCTGTAGCTTTGCACAGCCGATTAATGTGTTGAATAACCCGAATCAGCCGGGATTCGTCAATCCAAGCGAGCAGCGGATGCAAACCCAGATGCAGAGCCAGCAAATCCAGCAGAAAGGGATGCTGAATCAGCAATTGCAGACCCAAACCCGGGTTCAGCAGCAGCATCTGGAATCGCAGATCAACACCAATACGCAACGCATCAGAGAATCCGCGCCGGGCGAGCTGAATCCGCAAACCCAGCAGATGCTGCCCAATACCAGCGGCAGCATGCTGAATAACGGCTCATCCAGTCAGGACCGGATGCTGAATAATCAGCAGCATATGTTACCCGGTAAAACCAACGGCGATATGCTGCGGCCCAATAACGGCACCCTGAGTAACCAGGGCGTCACCACCATGCCGCAGCCGAATATCCCGCTGAAAACCCTTGGTCCTTAAGCGTTAAAATGCGGGCCGATCTCGTCGATGCGATCGGTGCAAATGCTATCAACCCCCCAGCGCAACAGCGTGGCGGCGCGCTGGGGATGGTTGACGGTGTAGACCAGGATTTTCAGCCCCGCCGCCTTCAGCGCCGCGATCCGCGCCTCATCCAGCAGTTTATGATTCAGGTGAATCGACACGCATTCAAGGCGCGACGTCAATTCACGCCAGTCGCTGCGCCATTCATCCAGCAATAATCCACGCGGCAATTCCGGCGCAGCCTGCTGCGCCGCTTCCAGCGCGGTTACGGAAAATGACGACAGCAGCGGCGGCGTCATGCCCTGCCATAAATCACGTGCCGCCAGCGCCACCACTTTACCGGTTTGCGCGTCCACGCCGGTGGTCGGTTTGATCTCGATATTTGCCATCATGCCGTGCTTGCGACAGCGCGCAGCCACATCTTTCAGTAGCGGCAGCGATTCGCCTTTGAACTCGCCGCTGTACCAGCTACCCGCATCCACTTTTAACAGGTCATCCCAGTCGAGATGGCCCGCGATCCCCCATCCGTTGCTGGTACGCTCAAGCGTATCGTCATGCAGCAAAAAGATCTGCCCGTCTCTGGACAGCTTGACGTCAAACTCGATCATGGTGTGCCCATAACGCGCCCCCACATCGATAGCCGCCAGGGTATTTTCGGGAGCCAGCTTGCCGCCGCCCCGGTGGGCGACAATCGCAGGGTAAGGCCAGTTATTCATAGACGTATTCCTGTTTCACCATCGAAAAAGTGCAGATGCTCCGGCGGCAGATGCAGCCAGAGCGTCGAGCCCGGCACAGGCCGGTGCTGATGCGCAAGACGCACAATCACTTTTTGCTCGCCGAACCGCCCGTGCGCCAGGTTGTCCGCCCCCAGCATCTCCAGGGTTTGCACATTGAGCGGCACGCCGCCTGCGGCCTGTGAGCTTAGCGCAATATGTTCGGGGCGGATACCCAACGTTATCACGCGCCCGGCCAGCGTCAGATGACGCGCCCCCAGCGGCAAACTGAAGCCGTCAGCATCAAAATGGGTACCCAGCGCGTTAATCCTCCCCTCCAGCAAATTCATGGCGGGCGAGCCGATAAAACTCGCCACAAAGCGCGACGCGGGGCGCTCATAAACCTCAACCGGCGTCCCGATCTGCTCGGCGACGCCTTTGTTCATCACCATCACCCGCTGGGCCAGCGTCATCGCTTCCACCTGGTCGTGGGTGACGTAAAGGCTGGTGGTTTTCAGGCGACGGTGCAGCTGTTGCAGTTCAAGGCGCATCTGCACCCGCAGTTTGGCGTCGAGGTTGGAGAGCGGCTCGTCAAACAGGAACACCGCCGGATCGCGCACGATAGCGCGGCCCATCGCCACGCGCTGGCGCTGCCCGCCAGAGAGTTCGCGCGGGCGGCGTTTCAGTAAACCATCCAGTTCAAGGATACGCGCCGCTTCATTGACCCGCGCCTCAATGTGCCCTTTACCCATGCCGCGAATTTTCAATCCCCAGGCCATGTTCTCTTCGACGTTCATGTGCGGATACAGCGCGTAGTTCTGGAATACCATGGCGATGCCGCGCGCCTTCGGCTCCAGTTCGGTGACGCGTTGCTGATCGATCCAGATATCACCGCTGGTGACGCGCTCCAGCCCGGCAACCATGCGCAGCAGCGTGGATTTCCCGCAACCCGACGGGCCGACCATCACGATAAATTCGCCGTCCGCCACGTCCACGGTCAGCGGCTTAATCACCTGGGTTTTGCCGTCCCAGCTTTTGGTTACTGCCTGTAGTTTTAACCCTGCCATGTTATTTCTCACTGTCCACTAAGCCACGCACAAACGCACGCTGCATCACTAATACAATCACCACCGGCGGGATCAGCGTCAGCAGCATCGCCGCCATGACCTGGTTCCACTGGGTGCTGCCTTCGCCGGTTGAAATCATCCCTTTAATCCCCGCCACGGCGGTGCCCAGATTGACGTCGCTGACGATCAGCAGCGGCCACAGATACTGGTTCCAGCCGTAGATAAAGGTGATGACAAACAGCGCTGCCAGATTGGTGCGGGAAAGCGGCAGCACGATGTCGCGGAAAAAGCGCATCGGCGATGCGCCGTCAATGCGCGCCGCTTCGATCAGCTCATCAGGCAACGTCATAAAGAACTGGCGGAACAGAAAAGTGGCGGTGGCGGACGCCATCAGCGGCAGCGTCAGGCCGGTATAGCTGTCGAGCAGCTTCAGGTTGGCGATCACCTCTACCGTCGGGAAAATACGCACTTCCACCGGCAGCATCAGGGTGATGAAAATCATCCAGAAGCAGAGATTACGCAGCGGGAAGCGGAACCAGACGATGGCGAACGCCGACAGGATCGACACCGCGATTTTGCCCACCGTGATGGTCAGCGCCATCACCAGGCTGTTAAACAGCATCAGGCCGAACGGCGCGCTGTTGGCCCCCACGCCGTGCTGCCAGATATGGCTGAGGTTTTCCCACAGATGGCCGCCGGGGATCAGCGTCATTGGGGTCTCAAATACCGCGTTGCTGTCCAGGGTGGCGGCCACAAACGCCACGTACATCGGGAACAGGATCACGGCGATACCGAGAATTAGCATGCAATGGCTGAAGATATCCAGCCCGCGACGGTGTTCAATCATTGGTATCGCACCCTTTTTTCAACGTAGCGGAACTGCACCACAGTCAGCACGATCACCAGCGCCATCAGCACCACCGACTGCGCCGCCGAGGCCGACAGATCCAGCCCGGCAAAGCCTTCCCGGTAGATTTTGTAGATAAGCGTGGTGGTGGCCTGCACGGGCCCGCCTGCGGTGGCGGCGTCGATCACCGGGAAGGTGTCGAAGAAGGCATAAACCAGATTCACCACCAGCAGGAAGAAGCTCACCGGGGCAATCAGCGGCAGCGACAGTTTAAAGAACCGGCGCACCGGCCCGGCGCCGTCAATGGCCGCCGCTTCCACCAGCGAACGGGGGATCGACTGCAACGCGGCGAAGAAAAACAGGAAGTTATAGCTGATCTGCTTCCACACCGAGGCGAACACCACCAGGAACATCGCCTGCCCGCTGTTCTGGGCGTGATTCCACTGATAGCCCATCAGCTCCAGCCAGTGGGTGATCAGCCCGCGTCCGGGGTTAAACAGGAAAATCCACAGCACGGCGGCAATCGCGGGGGCGACGGCGTAGGGCAGCAGCATCAGGGTCTGGTACAGGCGGCTGGCGCGCACCACATAATCCACCAGCGCGGCGAAAAACAGCGAGCTGATCAGGCCGAAAAACGTCACCATGGCGCTGAACGTGATGGTGGTCCAGAACGCGTCCAGGTAGTAGCTGTCGTTCAGCAACTGGCGGAAGTTATCCAGCCCGACAAACTCGCTGGATAAGCCAAAGGGATCGACGCTTTGCACCGAGTACCAGAGCGCTTCCCCGGCGGGCCAGATAAAAAATACGACCGTGATAACAAGTTGGGGCAATAACAGCAGATACGGCAACCAGCCGGACTGGAATACCGGGCGTGATGAGGACATAGCGTTACTCAATAAAAAACCCCTCACCCGGCGCGCGGCCAGCGTGAGGGGCGAGACTTATCAGGATTTGGTGGATTGTTCGAAGCGGCGCAACAGCTGGTTGCCACGCTCAACGGCGGCGTCCAGCGCCTGCTGAGGCGTTTTCTTGTTGGTCCAGACGCTTTCCAGCTCTTCGTCAACCACGGTGCGGATTTGCGGCATGTTGCCCAGACGCAGCCCTTTGGTGTAATCCAGTGGCGGCTTGTTCAGCATCTGCCGGGTGGCGATATCCGCGCCGGGGTTTTTATCGTAAAAGCCCTGCTCGCGGGTCAGGTCATAGGCCGCTTTGGTGATCGGCAGATAACCCGTTTTCTGATGCCATTCGGCGGCGTTTTCCGGCTTCGCCAGGAAGTCGAGGAACTCGGCGACGCCTTTATAGGTTTCTTTGTCTTTGCCCTGCATCACCCACAGGCTGGCGCCGCCGATGATGGCGTTTTGCGGCGCGCCTTTGGCATCGGCATCGTATGGCATCATCCCCACACCGTAGTTGAATTTGGCGTAGTGGCGGATGTCTGCCAGCGAACCGGAAGAGGCGGTAGTAATGGCGCAGTCGCCGTTGTAGAACTTCTCGGTGGATTCATCCTTGCGGCCAAAATAGGTGAAATCCCCTTTCTTGTTCAGCGCTTGCAGCATGGCGATATGCTTCACCTGCTCCGGCTTATTGAATTCCAGCACCGCATTAGTGCCGTTAAAGCCGTTGTTCTCAGTGGCGACCGGCAGGCCGTGCCAGGCGCTGAAGTTTTCAATCTGGATCCAACCCTGCCAGCCGCTGGCGTAGCCGCACTTCATCCCGGCGGCTTTCAGCTTCGCGGTGTAGTCCGCCAGCTCCTGCCAGGTTTTCGGCGGCTGCTCCGGGTCTAAACCGGCTTTTTTGAAGGCGTCTTTGTTGTAGTACAGCACCGGGGTGGAGCTGTTAAACGGCTGCGACAACAGGTGGCCGCTTTTCGCGTCGGTGTAGTAGCCGGAAACCGTCGGCACAAACTGGGATTCGTCAAACGTGATGCCCGCATCGCTGAACACTTCGTACACCGGCTTGATGGCTTTCGACGCCATCATGGTCGCGGTGCCTACTTCATACACCTGCAAAATCGCCGGGGCATTCCCGGTGCGGAACGCCGCAATCCCGGCCGCCAGGCTCTGCTCGTAGTTGCCTTTATACACTGGAGTAATCTGGTAATCCGGGTGGGTCTGGTTGAAGCGTTGCGCTAAAGATTCCACTTCTTTACCCAGTTCGCCTTCCATGGAATGCCAGAACGGGATAGTGGTAGCAGCGAAAGACTGACTGGCCAACGCCATCCCAATCGCCAGAGCTGAAGCTGTACGTAACGATGTCATGCGGTTATCTCTCTTGTTGTGCCGGATGCGCGAAACTACGCGTTTTATGCTCGCGAGGTAACATGACATGCGCGAATGACAGAAAAATAACCTTTTGATTACAATAAAATGACACCCAGGCACACGAAAGATGTCTGCCGGATGATGAAAAAATGACGGAAAAGGGCTGAAAGCCGCCGTCCGTCCACATCCTCAGGTCAACGAGGCTTCACCCGACGCCATTCTCCTTCCTCACGCACCTTAACGTTGCGATTGAGATCGCGACGCTGCGCTTCCCGTTCGGCATCCGACAGCGAGTCCTGGGCATAAGGACAAACGGAGGCCTGAAACGTGCGACACTGCTCTTCACGTTCCTGTGTACTTACAGAGGCGGGCTTTTCCTGCCAGATCGCCGGATTGCGCAGATCGGGCTTTGAGGGGGTAATGGGATCGGCGATCGCCGAAGAAGCAGTAAACAACAGTGAAGTGATCAACATCATTATCTTTGCCAGTTTCATCACGCTTTCCTTGTTAATGCGGCAATAAGGGGTTCACGCGGCCCGGACAACAACAAAACAGGATAAAAAAGGAGCCAACCGGCTCCTTTTCAGATTAACCATCGGCACCGGACAGGTTAACCACCCAAATAGGCGCTCCGCACCGCTTCGTTCGCCAGCAGCGCGTCGCCGGTATCTTCCAGCACCACGTGGCCGTTTTCCAGCACATAGCCGCGATCGGCGAGTTTCAGCGCCTGGTTGGCGTTCTGCTCTACCAGGAAGATGGTCATTCCCTCTTCGCGCAGCTGTTCGATGGTATCGAAAATCTGCTGAATGATGATCGGCGCGAGTCCCAGCGACGGCTCATCCAGTAACAGCAAACGCGGCTGGCTCATCAGAGCGCGGCCAATCGCCAGCATCTGCTGTTCGCCGCCGGACATGGTGCCCGCGCGCTGGATGCGGCGCTCGTGCAGGCGTGGAAACAGCTGGTACACCCGCTCGATGCGTTCGTGATACTGCTGGCGATCGGCAAAGAAGCCGCCCATCGCCAGGTTCTCTTCCACCGTCATCCGGGAGAACACGCGGCGCCCTTCCGGCACAATCGCCACCGCTTCACGCATGATTTTCGCGGTATGCCAGTCGGTAATATCTTTGCCGTCGAACACGATACGGCCGCTGGTAGCGCGCGGATCGCCGCACAGCGTGCCGAGCAGCGTGGTTTTACCCGCGCCGTTGGCCCCAATCAGGGTGACGATTTCCCCCTGCTTAATCTGCAAACTGACGTCGTGCAGCGCCTGGATTTTGCCGTAATGGGCGCTGACTTTGTCAAAAGACAACATGACTTTTTCCATCTTATGCCTCGCCCAGGTATGCGCGAATTACATCAGGGTTATTTCGGATCTGCTCCGGCGTGCCGTTAGCCAGCGGCGTTCCCTGGTTTACCACGTAAATGCGATCGGAAATCCCCATCACCAGTTTCATATCATGCTCAATCAGCAGGATGGTGGTGTTGTGGTGGTCGCGTAGCTCGACGATCAGTTCATCCAGCTCTTTGGTCTCTTTCGGGTTGAGGCCCGCCGCCGGTTCATCCAGCATCAAAATTTCCGGCTGGGTCACCATGCAGCGCACAATCTCCAGACGGCGCTGGTCGCCGTAGGCCAGGTTGCTGGCCTGGCGGTTGGCGTGCGCCAGCAGCCCGATGCGGTCGAGCCAGGTGGCGGCGCGATCCAGCGCTTCGCTCTGGGTACGGCGAAACGCCGGGGTTTTCAGCAGGCCGGAAAACAGACCGGTTTTTAACTGCTGATGCTGTGCCACCAGCAGGTTTTCAATCACCGTCATTTCGCGGAACAGACGCACGTGCTGGAAGGTACGCACCACGCCCATGCGCGCGATTTGCTGGCCCGGCAGGCCCTCCAGATGCTTGTCGCGCAGTTTGATGGTGCCGCCGGTCGGTTTATAAAAACCGGTGAGGCAGTTGAATACCGTGGTTTTACCCGCGCCGTTCGGGCCGATTAACGACACGATTTCGTGTTCGCGCAGCTCCAGGGAGACATTGTTGACCGCCAGCAGGCCGCCAAAACGCATCATCAGGCCTTCAACGCTTAAAATTGGCTGACTCATGCTTTCTCTCCTTCAGCGTGCCCATTCTTCAACTTCAACTGCGGACGCGTCATCGGCAACAGCCCCTGCGGACGCCAGATCATCATCAGCACCATCAGGCCGCCCAGCATCAGCATGC
Source organism: Atlantibacter hermannii (assembly GCF_009907385.1). Lineage (GTDB taxonomy): Bacteria > Pseudomonadota > Gammaproteobacteria > Enterobacterales > Enterobacteriaceae > Atlantibacter > Atlantibacter hermannii_A. The sequence goes on along the minus strand of NZ_JAAATR010000068.1, from coordinate 4,098 downwards.
TGTACTCGTTGAAATCACGCATCAGCTCGCGCGACACCACCAGCAGGATAGCCGCCAGGATAACCGCGAACTGCGAGCCCATCCCGCCCAGCACCACGATCGCCAGCACAAACGCCGATTCGGCGAAGGTGAAGGATTCCGGGCTGACAAAGCCCTGGCGCGCGGCGAACAGCGTCCCGGCGAAACCGGCAAACGCGGCGCTGATGGTAAACGCGGTCAGCTTGATGCGCGTCGGGTTGAGGCCCAGGGAACGGCAGGCGATCTCATCTTCACGCAGCGCTTCCCAGGCGCGGCCCAGCGGCATACGCAGCAGGCGATTAATCACAAACAGGGTGATCACCACCAGCAGCAGCGCCACCAGATAGAGGAAAATAATGCGATCGCTGGGATCGTACTTCATACCGAAGAAGTTGCTGAAGGTATCCCAGCCCCCTTCGCGCGGCGTGCGGCTAAACTCCAGGCCGAACAGCGTTGGTTTGGGGATCTGGCTGATGCCGTTCGGCCCGCCGGTCACTTCAGTGTTGTTGAGCAGCAAAATACGGACGATTTCGCCGAAGCCTAAGGTGACAATCGCCAGATAGTCGCCGCGCAAACGCAGCACCGGGAAGCCCAGCAGGAAGCCTGCCGCCGCAGCCACCAGGCCCGCCAGCGGGAGACAGGTCCAGAAGCCGAGACCGTAATAGTGGTTCAGCAGCGCAAAAGTGTACGCGCCGATGGCGTAGAAGCCGCCGTAACCCAGCACCAGCAGGCCAGACAGCCCCACAACCACGTTCAGGCCCAGCCCGAGGATTACGTAAATCATGGTCAGAGTCGCGATATCCACCGTGCCGCGCGACACCATAAACGGCCAGGCTACCGCCAGTACCAGCAGCGCCACCAGGAACAGTTTCTGCTTCGGCGTGGAACCATCAATCGCGGGCAGAATAAACTTCGGCCCGGTAACTTTTTTGAAGCTTTTCTGGAAGAAGGGACGCAGCAGCTGGAACAGAAACACCACTGCCGTACCCACTGCGATCCACTCCCAGCGGATCGCGGAGGCGGTGTCCACCACCAGTCTGGTGCCGGACAGGCTTAACTGAACGCCCATCATCACGCCGGCCAACACGAAGAACATCACGGCAGAGAGCAGCGCCATGGCAAAATGCATCGGTTTCATACTTTCTCTACCTCCGGACGGCCCAGAATACCGGTAGGCATGACCAGCAACACGCCAATCAACAGGGCGAAAGAGACCACATCTTTGTATTCGGTACTCAGATAGGCAGAGGTCAGCGCTTCGGTCAGGCCGAGGATCAGGCCGCCGATCATCGCGCCAGGAATGCTGCCGATTCCGCCCAATACTGCGGCGGTAAAGGCTTTCATCCCCGCCATAAAGCCGATGTACGGGTTAATGACGCCGTAGAACTGGCCCAACAGCACCCCCGCTACCGCCGCCATCGCTGCGCCGATCACAAAAGTCAGCGAGATGACGCGGTCGGTATTAATGCCGAGCAGGCTGGCCATTTTCAGGTCTTCCGCACAGGCGCGGCAGGCGCGGCCCATACGGGAGTAACGGATGAAAAGGGTCAGCGCCAGCATCGCCAGGAAGGTGACGATCCAGATAACAAGCTGCATGGTGGTGATGGTGGCAGAGAAGTTTTCACTGCTGCCCACCAGCCACTGGCCGTTAAACAGGCTCGGCAGCGCCACATCGCGTGAGCCCTGGGTCAGGCTGACGTAGTTTTGCAGGAAAATGGACATCCCGATGGCGGAAATCAGCGCGATCAGGCGCTTGGAGCTACGCACCGGTCGGTAGGCGACCCGCTCGATGCTCCAGCCGTAGGCGCTGGCGATGACAATCGCCCCGATAAAGGCCGCGCCCACCAGCAGCCAGCTGGCGTCGATACCCATCATCATTAGCGCCGCCACGATCATAAAGGAGACGTAACTGCCGATCATGTATACCTCGCCGTGGGCGAAGTTAATCATGCCGATAATGCCGTACACCATGGTGTAGCCGATGGCGATCAGCGCGTAGGTACTCCCCAGCGTGACGCCATTAAACATTTGCTGCAAAAAATAGAGGAACTGCTCGGACATAACGTAACCTTTTATCACTCGTTCAGGTCAGCGATCCACGGTGCGCGTTTATTTCGCCGCCACGTTGGTCGACGACCCGTCGGCATGCCACTGGAATACACCAAATTCAAATCCCTTCAGATCGCCTTTTTCATCCCAGTTCAGCGGCCCTATCACGGTATCAGCCCCGTGCTGTTTCAAATCCTTAATTAAATCAGCCGGTTCTTTTGAACCGCTTCTGTCCATCGCCGTCGCCAGTGACTGTACGGCGGCATAGGTGATCCACACATACGGGCCGCTGGCATCTTTTTTATCGGCTTTGAGGGCATCCACGATAGCCTTGTTGGAGGCTTCCTGGTCATAGCGTTTCGGCATGGTCACTAACATGCCCTCGCCCGCATCGCCCGCAATATTGGAAAGCGACGCGTTACCCACGCCTTCCGGGCCCATAAACTGGGTTTTAAGGCCGGTAGCGCGCGCCTGGCGCAGCATCTGGCCCATTTCCGGGTAGTAACCGCCGTAATACACGAAATCGATATTTTCTTTTTGCAGACGCGCCAGCAGCGCGGAGAAATCTTTCTCGCCCGCGGTGATGCCGTCAAAGAACACCACGTTGGCGCCGCCTTTTTTCAGGCCGTCCTGGACGGAACGCGCCAGGCCTTCGCCGTATTGCTGTTTGTCATGGATGATGGCGATGCGCTGCGGCTTCACGGTTTCCAGAATGTACTTCGCCGCCGTTGGGCCCTGTGCGGAATCCAGCCCGGCGGTACGCATGATCATCTGATAGCCGCGCTGGGTCAGTTCCGGATTAGTCGCGCCCGGGGTGATCATCAGAATGCCTTCGTCTTCGTAAATATCAGAAGCCGGCTGGGTCGATGATGAACACAGGTGGCCGATCACGTATTTAATGCCGTCGTTAACAATTTTGTTGGCTACCGCGACCGCCTGTTTTGGATCGCAGGCGTCGTCATACTCCACGCCCACCAGGGTATCGCCTTTGATCCCGCCTTTAGCGTTAATGTCTTTAATCGCCTGGCGCGCGCCGTTAAATTCCATATCGCCCCACTGGGCGACCGGGCCGGACATCGCCCCCACGACCGCGACCTTAATCTCCTGCGCTGCTGCCGTGTGAGTCAGTGCCAGCGCAACCATCCCTGCGAGTATTGTTTTCGCGTTGTATTTCATTCCGTGCATCCCCATTCATGCCAGTTGTAAATTTCTGGTTTTATTATGGTTAAAAAATGTTCTGCTGTTTTTGTAAACAACACTATTTTTACCTGTCTCTTTAATGAGTTAGCGCTAAATTTCGCTACTCAACAGGCTAAAACGTCTATATATCATGGCATTAAGCAAAGATAATATTCTGGATTCAGCCAGAGTTAAACAAAAAAAAGCAGAGATTTCAGCATAAAATATTGGTGCAATAAGCCGAACAAATCACTACCTGTCAGAGTAAAAACCTGGTTAAATTTCATTCCCGGAAGATTCGCACTGCTTTTGATACGTGATAAAAACTATTCAACTACTGAATCCGTTAAAAAAGAGCAGGCGTTATGGTCAATAATTTGGATACACTCCGACAAACTGCCTTCGGGATGCCACTATGAAACTCACTATTATTCGTTTGCAGACATTAACGCCGCAGGACCATATCGACCTGGGCAAAATTTGGCCGGAATACTCCAGCGCATCGTTGAAAATTGATGAAGGCCACCGTATTTACGCCGCGCGTTTCAACGAGCGGCTGCTGGGCGCGGTCCGCGTGACGTTAACCGCCGATCAGGGCGCGATGGATTCACTGCGGGTCCGGGAAGTGACGCGCCGACGCGGCGTCGGACACTATCTGATTGAAGAGGTGATCCGCGATAACCCCGCAATCAACCACTGGTGGATTTCCGACGTCGGCGTCGAAGACCGCAACGTAATGAATGCGTTTATGCAGGCGCTGGGGTTTTCGATCGAGGAAGGTGGTTGGGAGAAGCGCTAAAAAAACCCCGGTCGCTGACTATCAGTGACCGGGGTTTTCGAACGCAGTCAACG
>NZ_JAAATR010000067.1 GCF_009907385.1 Atlantibacter hermannii | reverse complement strand
TGACCATAGATTCCGTTTTCTGAGACGACCACAGATCAGAAAAGACTGTGCAGCCGACTCTTGATATTCCGTGCAGTCACCTTCTGAAAATGACAGGCGCGGCACGGGAATCAAGGCATTGCGATTCTCGAAAATAGTTCTTGAAATTCTATTCTTGATTGCATATCATCTCAACGAGTTTCGATAAGAAAGGATGCGCATGCGACCGTCTGTTGTGCTTGACATGAAGCGAAGCGCAGTGCGTGAAGCGGTAGGCCGCTTTCGCGCCGCGAACCCGCGCGTCTTCGGCTCGGTGCTGCATGGCACCGACCGGGATGGCAGCGACCTCGACCTGTTGGTCGATGCGCTGCCCGGTGCCACGTTGTTGGACTTGGGCGATTTGGAAGAAGAACTGAAATCGCTGCTCGGCGTTGACGTCGATCTGCTGACTCCCGGCGACCTGCCGCCGAAGTTCCGGGCCAAGGTGCTCGCGGAGGCGCAACCGATATGAGCGAGAACCGCCTGCCCGATTACCTCGACCACATTCAGCAGGCCGCAACCGATGCGCGCAGCTTCGTGGAAGGGATGGCCAAGGACGACTTCTTGGCCGACAAGCGCACCCAGCAGGCCGTCATCATGAGCCTGATCGTCATCGGCGAGGCGGCCACAAAGGTGATGGATGGCTACGTCGAGTTCACCCAGGCGCATGCCGACGTGCCGTGGCGCAGCATGCGCAATATGCGTAATCGCATGGCTCACGGCTATTTCGACATCAACCTCGATGTGGTGTGGGAGACGGTACAGGAATGGCTGCCGGCGTTGCTCCAGCAATTGCCCGCCGTGCGTCAGGATGCCGACGATGAAGACCGTAACGACAACTGTGAAAGAGGGATCTCCGATGACTGTTGAATCGAGAATATTTTCTGTAGCCGAGTATGTTCAGCCGTCCGAAGGCGAGCCTATTCGTTCCGTTGTGCTTGAAACCCGAGACTCAATTATCGTGGTTTGGCATGTCCATCCCGGGCAGGAAATTGCGGCTCACATTCATCCTCACGGCCAAGACACGTGGACTGTTTTGTCGGGAATGGCTGATTACTTTCAGGGCAATGGGATTGTTCGTGCCCTCAGGGAAGGTGAGATAGCCGTGGCAAGACCGGGCCAAGTGCACGGGGCGCGAAATACAGGTACCGAGCCATTTGTGTTAGTCTCGGTTGTGGCATCAGCCAATGCCGGTTTCGTATTGGCTGAGCGATAGAGCCCAATCTCTGGAGTTGGTCCAATGAGCGGTCGGGGAGATAGGTAACAGACATGCAGCGGACACGGCTGCTAAACCAGGTCGCAAACCTCCTTGCGTCGCAGCGTGCCGCAAGCGACGCGATCAATCGAATGGGGTCGGCATGAGACTGAACACCATCCAGTTCCCGACCGCGTAGCCGCCTGTCCTGCCGATCAGGTCTTGACCATCGACGCCTGGGATCAGTCCTGAATGTTCTTGGAGACCACTACGTTATGAGCCGCAGCCGCCGCAAAACACCCATCGTCGGGCACACGACCTGCGGCAGCGAGCGCGAGGACAAGAAGCTCTGGCATCAGCGCTGGCGCACCCGTGAGCGCACGGCGCTGACCAGCGCGTCGCCCGAAGCCCTGAGCGCCCATCTGCCCCTGCTGGAAAACCAGGCCAGCAGCGTCTGGTCGATGGGCAAGGATGGCCGCTCCTACTGGCCCGTCAAGCGCCAGGCCGCCACGGCGGATCGCATCGCCAATCACAAGGGACGCAACCCGCAAGAACGCGCCTCCCTGAAAAAGCGCCTGCTGCGCAAGTGGATGAGCAAATGAAGCTCTCCTTCCATCAGCACATTGCGCTGTTCTGGATGATCGGTGCTCCGGGCGTCTTCGCGCCCGTGATCGAGAACGCCAAGCGGCCCGATGCCGGCGCCGTCATGGCGTGGGGTGTCGCGATCGTGGCGGTGATGATCCTCTTCACCCCTTTGCTGCTGCGCTGTCCACCATTCCGGCGCTGGTATGGCCGGACGGATGCGCTGTCGGAGCGGCAGCGCCAGGCGCTTGCCGAGCGCGGCCTGCGCCGCTACTACCAGACCGCTTTCGATGACGGCTACGTGCCCCGCGTGATGCCCTACGTGTGGCGCATCATCTGGACGGTCGGCGGGTTGATGGCTGTGACCGCCGTACTGCCTACCAACACCGGACGGCCAGCCTTCGATGCCTTGGTGGTCTTCTCGACCTGGTATCCGATAGGCGTGATGCTGCTGGTTTTCGCGTCGAGGCCCCTTGGCCGGTTGATTCGCCAAAGAGCACAGGAGCGGCGGAAATGAGCACGTCAACCATCGAGGCGCTGGCCAGCGCCTGGGCAAGGATTGCCGAGGAAGCGGAATTCCCCGCTGACTACGAGGGGACTGCCACACCACAAGCGCATCGGGCTAGCGAAGCTATTCAGGAGCAGATTCGGGAGCGCATCGTCGCCACCAACGACATGCGGCTGTTCAGCCTGCTGCACCTGCTGAGTCAGGCGTCGCTGCGCATGGAGCAAGCGCTGTGGCCGGAGGATTACGAGCGGATGACGCGCGAGGTTGAGGAAGCCCTGCGGCAAGCCACCGACGCCAACGCCAGATCGTACACCCACGAAGAAGTGATGCAGGCGATGCAGGAACGCATCGACCGGGCGCGAGACAAGCCATGTTGATTGGCTATGCGCGCGTCTCGACGCAGGATCAGAACCTGGAGCTGCAACGCGAAGCCTTGAGCAAGGCCGGATGTAAAAAGGTCTTCGAGGACAAGGTGAGTGGCACGCGGGCAGACCGGCCTGGCTTGGCCAAGACGCTCGAAATGCTGCGCGAAGGCGATACTTTGGTCGTCTGGAAGCTCGACCGGCTGGGCCGGTCGGTCAAGCAACTGGTCGATCTGGTCGGCGATCTGCACAAGCACGGTGTCCAGTTCAGGAGCCTCACCGACTCCATCGACACCGGCACACCATCCGGGCGGTTCTTCTTCCACGTCATGGCGAGCCTTGCCGAAATGGAGCGCGAGCTGACCGTCGAGCGCACCCGCGCCGGGCTGGAAGTCGCCAAGCAGCTCGGCCGCAAAGGCGGCCGCAAGCCGAAGATGACCGACAGCAAGATCGAGTCGGCCAAGAAGCTGCTGGCCAGCGGGGTGCCGCCCAAGGACGTGGCCAAGAACCTCGGCGTGTCCATTCCGACGCTGTACCGCTGGGTGCCAGCCTCCACGCACGCTTAGCGTGCTTTATTTAATGAGATGGT
>NZ_JAAATR010000066.1 GCF_009907385.1 Atlantibacter hermannii | reverse complement strand
AACTGGTGCAGTCGTCTTCTGAAAATGACATTTGGTATCTCTCATAAACGGATGTTTTTGAGAGAACTATCTTCGGCCTTCACACGCACGAAAGGCGGCGAAGCTCCGCCGTTAATCCGTCCGCCGGAGATCTCGCCCAGGCAGGCTGAAGGCCGAGCAAGCCTGACAGGCCCGAAAAGCCCGGCACGGGCGTCGGCGGCGATGACGGCGGCGGCATTATCCAGGGTTGATGATGGAAGTGGAGGATATCGACAACCTCTCGCGCAACCAAGACATCGCGGTCGGACTGCAAGTGATCTTGAAGCCACGGGCCCGTCCCACCCCGACATGGACCTCGATGCCCGAACGGACGTTAGATTTCGAGTTCTAGGCGTTCTGCGATGAAGGTTGGATCCCAGCCGGGATTGAAAGTGTCGACGTGGGTGAATCCGAGCCGCTCGTATAGGCCACGCAGGTTCGGGTGGCAGTCGAGCCGCAGCTTGGCGCACCCCTGCGTTCGCGCGGCATGGCGGCAAGCCTCGATCAGCGCGGAGCTGACACCCCGGCCCGCATGTGTCCGTCGCACCGCGAGCTTGTGCAGATATGCGGCCTCCCCCTTGAGGGCGTCGGGCCAGAACTCGGGATCCTCGGCCGACAAGGTGCAACAGCCGACGATGCCGTCGCTGCAACTCGCGACTAGGAGCTCGGATCTCAGGACGAAGGTCTCCGCGAATGTCCGGTCGATCCGCGCGACGTCCCAGGCGGGCGTTCCCTTGGCGGACATCCACGCCGCAGCGTCGTGCATCAGCCGCACAACCTCGTCGATATCACCCGAGCAGGCGACCCGAACGTTCGGAGGCTCCTCGCTGTCCATTCGCTCCCCTGGCGCGGTATGAACCGCCGCCTCATAGTGCAGTTTGATCCTGACGAGCCCAGCATGTCTGCGCCCACCTTCGCGGAACCTGACCAGGGTCCGCTAGCGGGCGGCCGGAAGGTGAATGCTAGGCATGATCTAACCCTCGGTCTCTGGCGTCGCGACTGCGAAATTTCGCGAGGGTTTCCGAGAAGGTGATTGCGCTTCGCAGATCTCCAGGCGCGTGGGTGCGGACGTAGTCAGCGCCATTGCCGATCGCGTGAAGTTCCGCCGCAAGGCTCGCTGGACCCAGATCCTTTACAGGAAGGCCAACGGTGGCGCCCAAGAAGGATTTCCGCGACACCGAGACCAATAGCGGAAGCCCCAACGCCGACTTCAGCTTTTGAAGGTTCGACAGCACGTGCAGCGATGTTTCCGGTGCGGGGCTCAAGAAAAATCCCATCCCCGGATCGAGGATGAGCCGGTCGGCAGCGACCCCGCTCCGTCGCAAGGCGGAAACCCGCGCCTCGAAGAACCGCACAATCTCGTCGAGCGCGTCTTCGGGTCGAAGGTGACCGGTGCGGGTGGCGATGCCATCCCGCTGCGCTGAGTGCATAACCACCAGCCTGCAGTCCGCCTCAGCAATATCGGGATAGAGCGCAGGGTCAGGAAATCCTTGGATATCGTTCAGGTAGCCCACGCCGCGCTTGAGCGCATAGCGCTGGGTTTCCGGTTGGAAGCTGTCGATTGAAACACGGTGCATCTGATCGGACAGGGCGTCTAAGAGCGGCGCAATACGTCTGATCTCATCGGCCGGCGATACAGGCCTCGCGTCCGGATGGCTGGCGGCCGGTCCGACATCCACGACGTCTGATCCGACTCGCAGCATTTCGATCGCCGCGGTGACAGCGCCGGCGGGGTCTAGCCGCCGGCTCTCATCGAAGAAGGAGTCCTCGGTGAGATTCAGAATGCCGAACACCGTCACCATGGCGTCGGCCTCCGCAGCGACTTCCACGATGGGGATCGGGCGAGCAAAAAGGCAGCAATTATGAGCCCCATACCTACAAAGCCCCACGCATCAAGCTTTTGCCCATGAAGCAACCAGGCAATGGCTGTAATTATGACGACGCCGAGTCCCGACCAGACTGCATAAGCAACACCGACAGGGATGGATTTCAGAACCAGAGAAAGAAAATAAAATGCGATGCCATAACCGATTATGACAACGGCGGAAGGGGCAAGCTTAGTAAAGCCCTCGCTAGATTTTAATGCGGATGTTGCGATTACTTCGCCAACTATTGCGATAACAAGAAAAAGCCAGCCTTTCATGATATATCTCCCAATTTGTGTAGGGCTTATTATGCACGCTTAAAAATAATAAAAGCAGACTTGACCTGATAGTTTGGCTGTGAGCAATTATGTGCTTAGTGCATCTAACGCCTGGCACAGCTGCCGACAAAATTGGCGCTTGTTTTGCCGGCTTTTTGGCAAAACAAGTGACACTTTTGGCGGTCAGTTGCTGCCACTTGTTAACCCTTTTGCCAGATTTGGTAACTATAATTTATGTTAGACACGAAGTCTTGGCTAAAAACTGGCCTAAAACTACTGGGGATTTCTGGAAAATAGACATCACCTTCTGGCTCAATGTCGATTGTTGAAATATGTAAAGTATCAACTTTATCGATCAGGCTTTTGTATATTTCACCACCACCAGACACAATCACATGATCCGTTATCGTCTTCAGATGATTTAGCGCTTCATCGATAGATGGAAATACCAATACATTCTCATCACTGGAAGTGAAGCTTGAACGAGTTACAACGGCATATTTTCGGTTGGGTAAAGCCCCCATTGACTCGAAAGTCTTTCGGCCTACCAAAAGCCACTGATTATAGGTAATCGCTTTGAAGAGTAATTGTTCCCCTTTGGCACTCCATGGAATATCTGGGCCATTTCCGATAACTCCATTCTTCGAAATTGCTGCCATTAGTGATAGTTTCACGATACTTCCTTAGGGGTTAACTTTGTTTTAGGGCGACTGCCCT
>NZ_JAAATR010000065.1 GCF_009907385.1 Atlantibacter hermannii | reverse complement strand
TGTATGAACCGGTCACATGGGTAACACTTTAAACCGGGCACATGGGTAACAGGTTATAACAGTACGGTAAACAGCTGACGGAGGTTTACCGTGCCCTGGACTGAGACTGTTACCATGCAACGACTGCAGTTTGTCGCGGCCTGCCTGGAAGGTGATCTTCCTGTTGCTGAAGTATGCCGCCGCTTTAATATCAGCCGTAAAACCGGTTATAAATGGCTGGCCCGCTTTTCACCGGATGATATGAGTTCCCTTAATGATCGCTCCCGGGCACGTCATCATCAGAACGCCACCCCGCAGCCCATGGTGGAACTGCTGCTGCAAACAAAGCAGCAGTATCCGCTCTGGGGACCGGAGAAGATCAGGCAACGGCTTCTTAACCTGAATGTCAGCGGTGTGCCTGCTGCCAGTACCCTTGGTGACCTGCTACGGGCACACGGCCTGGTCAAAAAACGTCGCTCCCCCGCCTTCAAACCCACACAACCCCATGTACTGCATCCCGTCGTCCGGCCCAACGATGTCTGGAGTGCTGATTTTAAGGGCAAATTCACTCATACCGGTGGACGCTGGTGCCATCCTTTCACCCTGACCGATAACTGCAGCAGGGCAGTCCTGGCCTGCGATGCCACCTATATGCCTGACGGCAAATTTGTCATGCCCTGTCTGGAGCGGGTGTTCCGTGAATGCGGCATGCCGGAGGTACTGCGTACAGATAACGGGCCGCCGTTTGCCGGAGTCGGTCTGTGGGGACTGAGCGTGATGTCAGTCTGGCTGATAAAGTGCGGTGTGTTGCCTGAGCGCATCAGGCCCGGTAAACCCACCGAAAACGGCCGACATGAGCGGATGCACCGGACCATGAAAGAAGCGCTGAACCATCATCCGAAATTTACATCCCTTGAAGAGCAGCAAAAGTGGCTGGACGCGTGGCGGCAGGAATTTAACGAAGTACGCCCTCATAAAGCACTCGGAGGAAGAACACCGCAGTCCGTCTGGTATCCGTCTGCACGTACCTTCACCGGTCCACTGAAGGACATGCCGGTTCCGGATGGAGCCAGAGTGCTGCGCGTCGCACCAAAAGGCGATTTAAATTTTAACGGTACACGGATTTTTTTATCGCAGGCGCTGGGAAAAGAATGGATCTGGATGAAACAAACGAAGGAGGAGACTGATGAAATTGGCTTTGGCGAACTGATACTGGCCCGGTACGACAGACGAAATCATCGTATAATCCGGGCCGATTAAATCAAAAAGTGTCACCCATGTGACCGGTCAGATCTGTAACCCATGTGACCGGTTCATACA
>NZ_JAAATR010000064.1 GCF_009907385.1 Atlantibacter hermannii | reverse complement strand
GTAATAAAACAAATTGATGAATTTTTTCAGTAAGTTACCGAAGGATTACGCTTCAATAAAACTTGTGAAAAGTGAGACAGGCATATTTCTTGTAATTTGCCCCTTATATAGAGAGATAAGGGGCTTTTCTATCACGCACGATCCACGCTAAACGCCAGCACATCAGAAAGCCGTTCCGCGCCCAGCGCCAGCATAATCAAGCGATCCACGCCTAACGCCACGCCGGAGCAGTCCGGCAGACCTGCTTTTAACGCTGCCAGTAAATTCACATCTACCGGCTGCTGCGGCAAGCCGCGCGCGGCGCGTTTACGGTTGTCCTGCTCGAAACGCTGCTGCTGCTCGCGAGCGTCAGTCAGTTCGTGGAAGCCGTTCGCCAGTTCGATGCCTTTAAAATAGACCTCGAAACGCTCGGCGACGCGATGATCTTCCGTGCTGACCTGCGCTAACGATGCCTGGCTGGCCGGGAAGTGGTAAACAAAGGTCGGACGATCTTTGCCGATCTGCGGCTCAACGCCCATGGTGAACAGCAGTTGCAGCAGCGTATCGCGATCTTCTTCGGTCTCAGCAATATTGCTCAGATCCAGTCTGGCCGCGACTTCACGCAACTGGGTTTTATCGGCTGACAACGGGTCGATTTCCAGATAGCGCTGGAATGCCTGCTGGTAAGAGATCGTTTCCGCCGGGCTGGTTTCCAGCACCTGCTGTAGCAAGTCGTCAACTTCGTTCATCAGGCGGTACATGTCGTAATGCGGACGGTACCACTCCAGCATGGTGAATTCCGGGTTGTGATGACGCCCCATCTCTTCATTACGGAAGCTGCGGCACAGCTGGTAGACCGGGCCGCAACCCGCCGCCAGCAGGCGCTTCATGTGGTATTCCGGGCTGGTCATCAAATAAAGGTTAATGCCCTCTGAATGACCGGGGCCAACAAAACGAGTCTCAAACGGGACCAGATGAATATCCGTAACCGTCGCCTGGCTCATGCAGGGGGTTTCCACCTCCAGCACACCGCGATCGGTAAAAAAGCGACGAATCTCCGCCATCAGCGCTGCGCGTTTCAACAGATTGGGGATGGATGCGCTCGGCTGCCAGGAGGCCGTATCGCTCATAATTTATTCTCCGACTTCAGATAAGGGCACGAAGTCTACCCGCATCGCGCAGAGGAGACAATTTTTGCGCAGCGAATTTTTGGTTTTAACGGTTCATGAATCATGAATCTTCGGTTTCGTGAGCCAGGCATCAATGATTGTGACAAAGGCCCCAGGGCACCCGCCAAAAAAATCGAACGCGTCAAATTTCCTTAAGATTGACCCCGTTATACTGTTCTACCCATTAAGGAGCAGGGGAATTCGCTTTCGCAAACGTGCCTTGCGTCTGTTCTGTTTTGGTCATAGCGCTTGCGAAATTACAATAATCTGGAGGAATGTCGTGCAAACCTTTTATGCCGATCTCGCCGTCATTGGCGCTGGCGGAGCTGGACTGCGAGCGGCCATCGCCGCAGCACAGGCTAATCCTGACGCCAAAATCGCACTGATTTCTAAAGTCTACCCTATGCGCAGCCATACCGTTGCCGCCGAAGGCGGTTCCGCAGCGGTGGCGCAGGATCATGACAGCTTTGACTACCATTTCCACGATACCGTGGCGGGTGGCGACTGGCTGTGTGAGCAGGATGTGGTGGACTATTTTGTGCATCACTGCCCCACAGAGATGACACAGCTTGAGCAATGGGGATGCCCGTGGAGCCGCCGTCCGGACGGCACGGTCAACGTACGTCGTTTCGGCGGGATGAAAATCGAACGCACCTGGTTCGCCGCGGATAAAACCGGCTTCCACATGCTGCATACCCTGTTCCAGACTTCCCTTCAGTTCCCGCAAATTCAACGCTTCGACGAACATTTCGTCCTCGACATTCTGGTCGACGACGGTCACGCGCGTGGCCTGGTGGCGATGAATATGATGGAAGGCACCCTGGTGCAGATCCGCGCCAATGCAGTGGTAATGGCGACAGGCGGCGCAGGCCGCGTCTACCGTTACAACACCAACGGCGGGATCGTCACTGGCGACGGTATGGGCATGGCGCTGAGCCATGGCGTACCGCTACGTGATATGGAATTCGTTCAGTATCACCCAACCGGCTTGCCGGGCTCCGGGATTCTGATGACCGAAGGCTGCCGCGGCGAAGGCGGTATTCTGGTGAACAAAGACGGCTACCGTTATCTGCAGGATTACGGTATGGGCCCGGAAACGCCGCTGGGCGAACCGAAGAACAAGTACATGGAACTCGGTCCGCGCGATAAAGTTTCCCAGGCGTTCTGGCACGAATGGCGCGCTGGCCGCACCATCCCGACGCCGCGCGGCGATGTGGTCTATCTGGATCTGCGTCACCTGGGCGAGAAGAAACTGCTCGAACGCTTACCGTTTATTTGCGAACTGGCGAAGGCCTATGTGGGCGTCGATCCGGTTAAAGAGCCGATTCCGGTGCGTCCGACCGCGCATTACACCATGGGCGGCATCGAAACCAACCAGCAATGTGAAACCCGCATTCAGGGGCTGTTCGCCGTGGGCGAATGTTCTTCTGTGGGTCTGCACGGCGCCAACCGTCTCGGCTCCAACTCGCTGGCGGAACTGGTGGTGTTTGGACGCCTGGCGGGCGAACAGGCGATGGCGCGCGCTTCTGCCGCCTCGGAAGCCAATGATTCTGCGCTCAACGCGCAGGCGGCGGACGTCGAACAACGTCTGAAAACGCTGGTGAATCAGGAAGGCAACGAGAACTGGGCGAAGATCCGCGATGAAATGGGTCTGTCGATGGAAGAAGGCTGCGGTATCTACCGTACCCCGGAACTGATGCAGAAAACCGTGGATAAACTCGCCGAGCTTCAGGAACGCTTTAAGCGCGTGCGTATCACCGACAACTCCAGCGTGTTCAACACCGACCTGCTCTACACTATCGAGCTGGGGCACGGTCTGAATGTGGCCGAATGTATGGCGCATTCCGCTCTGGCGCGTAAAGAGTCGCGCGGTGCGCATCAGCGTCTGGATGAAGGTTGCACCGAGCGTGATGACGTCAACTTCCTGAAACACACCCTCGCCTTCCGCGACGCCAGCGGCACGACGCGTCTGGAATACAGCGACGTGAAAATCACCACGCTGCCGCCAGCGAAACGCGTGTACGGTGCGGAAGCAGAAGCAGCCGAGAAGAAGGAGACGGCGAATGGCTGAGATGAAAAACCTGAAAGTTGAGGTGGTGCGTTATAACCCGGAAGTGGATAACGCGCCCCACAGCACGTTCTATGAGGTGCCTTACGACGAGCAAACCTCGCTGCTGGATGCGTTGGGTTACATCAAAGACAATCTGGCGCCCGACCTGAGCTATCGCTGGTCCTGCCGTATGGCGATCTGCGGCTCCTGCGGGATGATGGTCAACAAAGTGCCGAAGCTGGCCTGTAAAACTTTCTTGCGCGATTACGAGAAAGGCATGAAGGTCGAGGCGCTGGCGAACTTCCCGATCGAGCGCGATCTGGTGGTCGATATGACCCACTTTATCGAAAGCCTGGAAGCGATTAAGCCTTACATCATCGGTAATCCGCGCACCCCGGATCAGGGTCCTAACAACCAGACCCCGGCCCAGATGGCGAAGTATCATCAGTTCTCCGGCTGCATCAACTGCGGTCTGTGCTATGCCGCCTGCCCGCAGTTTGGTCTGAACCCGGAGTTTATCGGCCCGGCGGCGATCACGCTGGCGCACCGTTATAACCTGGATAACCGCGACCACGGCAAGAAAGAGCGTATGGCGCAATTGAACGGCCAGAATGGCGTCTGGACCTGTACGTTTGTGGGCTTCTGCTCCGAAGTGTGCCCGAAACATGTCGATCCGGCAGCCGCCATTCAGCAGGGCAAGGTGGAGAGTTCGAAAGACTTCTTAATCGCCACCCTGAAACCTCGCTAAGGAGTGCATGATGACAACAAAACGTAAGCCTTATGTACGGACGATGGGTCCGACCTGGTGGCGCAACCTCGGCTTTTATCGCTTTTACATGATCCGTGAAGGAACGGCGGTGCCGACCGTATGGTTCAGCATCGTGCTGATTTACGGCCTGTTCGCGTTAAAAGGCGGCCCGGAAAGCTGGATGGGGTTTGTTGGTTTCCTGCAAAACCCCATCGTGGTGATCCTTAACCTGATCACCCTGGCGGCAGCGGTACTGCATACCAAAACCTGGTTTGAGCTGGCGCCGAAAGCGGCCAACATTATCGTTAAGGATGAAAAACTGGGTGCGGAGCCAATTATCAAGGGGCTCTGGGGCGTCACCATCGTGGTGACCGTGGTGATTCTGTTTGTGGCATTGTTCTGGTAAGGAGGCCCTGTGATTAATCCCAATCCAAAACGTTCCGACGAGCCGGTTTTCTGGGGCTTGTTTGGCGCTGGCGGTATGTGGGGCGCGATTATTGCGCCGGTGATCGTACTGCTGGTGGGAATTATGCTGCCGCTGGGTCTCTATCCGGGCGACGCGCTGGGTTATGAGCGCGTGCTGGCATTTTCCCAAAGCTTTATTGGCCGGGTATTTCTGCTTTTGATGATTGTTCTGCCGCTGTGGTGCGGGCTTCATCGTATTCACCACGCCATGCACGATCTGAAAATTCATGTGCCGAGCGGCAAGTGGGTGTTTTACGGCCTGGCGGCGATCCTGACCGTTGTGGCGCTGATTGGCGTGATTACGCTGTAAGCTCAACCCATTGTGAAACAGGCCTGCCGATGCGCAGGCCTTTTTTATGCCAGCAAGTGACGTAATGCATTTAAAAACAGCAGTAGCCCGGCGGCGCAAAGGCTGAGCGAAATCAGCTGTTTTCCGGCACGTTGATGTCCGTTAAACAGGATCGACGCCGCCGCGACGCCACAAATCAGGGTTGTCGCCCCGTAGAACAGATTGCCGTCGCGGCACCAGCCACGAAAGCAGAGCAGCGCAAACAGCGCCAGCGAGAAACGGGTGCGTGACCAGGCGAGCCGGGTGCGTTCCGGCTGCAAGCCCGGATCGCGGGCAATCATGACGCGTTCTGCCAGAACAGAACGGCCAGCAATATCGCCACCAGCGTCATAAATCCGCTGAGCAACAACAGAAAACGCGTGTAGGGCAGTTCGCACTCAAGGCGCATGGCGTGCTCGTTACGCCGCCATCTGCGCCAGGCCGTGATGCTTAGCGCCATGCCGCCTGCCACCAGCAGCATCACCAGGACGAACCGTAAATCCGGCGAGCCGAGATGGGGTGAAAACTGGTCAATGCCGACCGCCCCCGCCAGCAAGGCCAAAGCAGTGCGGATCCAGGCCAGGAAAGTGCGTTCGTTAGCTAACGTAAACCGGTAATCCGGGGTTTTACCCGACAACCACCATTGCCCTTTTCCCGTCGCCTGGGCAGGCGCATTATCCTGTTGATTCACGCTTAATCCGTTCTTTTATCAATATTTCTTTAATCGATAACCCGGGCGAATCCGTATCCCTGAAATTGTACCGGGTCACCTCCGTACACAAAAATTCGATCATAAACAGCTGCGACACGCGGGTGCCGATGGAGTCCCCCTGATAGCGCGCGCTTTCACCGCAGGTCAGTAAAAAGGCGTCCGCCAGTTCATTTAACGGCGAAACGGTGCGATGGGTAATGGCTAAACGGAACGCCCCGGCTTTTTGCGCCAGCTTAAACGCGTTGACCACTTCCGGGGTTTCGCCGGAGTGCGAAAACGCCACTACCAGGTCATCAGGCTTGAGGTTCGCCAGCTTCAGGGTCATGGTAAAACGATCGGTAAAGGCTTCAGAATCAATGCCGATACGGTTCATTTTGTCCCGCGCTTCCATGGCCGCCAGGCCAGACGCGCCAAAGCCGACAAACATCACGCGGCGGGCGGCAATAAATCGCTCAACGATGGTTTTGAGCTTTTTCATGTCCACCAGGTCGATAGTGTCCTGCACCGTAGTTTCGATGGTCATGGCGATTTTCTGCGCCACATCGTTACGCGAATCACCGACAAAAATATCCGGCGATGAGGGCAACGTCAGGTCGCTTTCCTCCAGCAGCTCGCGTTGCAGCTCTGCTTTGAGGTTAAGCAGCCCGCCGTAGCCAATCTTTTTGCAAAACCGCACGATAGTGGCCTCGCTGACCGCGATCTCCTGCGACAGCTTTTTGACGGGCAACTGCACGAAGCGCCCGGCGTTATGCAAAATAAACTCCGCGATCGCGCGATCTTTATCCGCCAGCGTGACCAGAATATTGGCGATATAAACCCTGACGTTTTCTCTGTTGATGCTCATAGACGGCTCTCTGGACGATTCACTGCCCGCTATTTTAGCCATCTCACCGTGCGCCGTCTGCCGGGAATACAATATCCAGCTGCTGTTGATACACTGCGCCCGCCGCCAGCCACTGCATCCCCCGCTTATCGCGCTGCTGCCCGGAGGCGTCTGGCGCGTCGGTCGTGCCGGACAGCGGTTCGATACACAGCAAATCCGCCCCCGGCACGCCCCATAACGCCACCCAGGGTTGATGAGTTAACCGGCATTGCAGCACCCTGAGCCCCTCTGGCGATACCACGCTAACCCGGCTCCCCTGGCATCCGGCGAAATAAACAGCCCCGCAGCAAAACGCGTCCGGCGTGAGCGCAAATTCGCGCACACCGCCGGCGTTCTGCGCCAGACTTAGCGTCCGGTCGCGGGTATAGAACGGGCCGATGACCGGCGCGTCGTCAAACGTGACGCGCCAACCGTGCTCCTGCGCGACTGGCAGGGCGAAACCGGGGTGATAACCCAGCGAAAAACAGAACGGCTGGCGATCCTGGTTGGTCACCCGCCAGACGATTCGCACCCCCGTATCCAGCAGTTGATAGTCCACCTGTACCGAAAACAGAAACGGCCAGATATGCAGGGTTTCCTCCGTCGCGTGGCTAATCAGGCTTAGCGTGCCAGGCGAATGCTGTAGCAAAGAAAACGTCTGATGGCGCAAAAAGCCATGGGCGGGCAGCGGGTAGAATTTTTCGTCATCCCACAGCCCGTTATGGATTAGCCGCCCTATTACCGGAAAAAGCAGCGGCGCAGTGCTTTTCCACGTTTTGTTATCCGGCGTCCAGAGCCACTCCCGGCTGGCAGATTTCTCAGTCAACTGACACATTTCCGCGCCTCGCGCGTTAACGGCTATCCGCCAGCGCGCATTTTCCAGTGTCCAGGTGTGCGCCATATGTCCTCAGTCAATCCGCAACAGGAGTCGTACCTGATAATTCAGCGCGGCCTGCTTCTCAGCATCAAATAACTGGTCGATAGCCGTAAACACCGAGGCTTCAGTCAACAGCGTTTCCGGGTCAAAACAGGCAAACAGATCGCCGTCAGTGTTGCCCTGCTCCGCCAGCGCCCGCGCCACAAACTGCAACGCTTCGGCCACGCCACGGTGCTCGCCGCGATAGCCGCGCTGCGCCAGCCACGTGTCGCTTTCCCATAACGTCTGGAATGCCTGTTCCTGCTCCAGCGTCGGCGCGTCCAGCTGAAAGCGGGTATACAACTCCTCCGGTGCATCATGCTGTTGCAACACGGGGATCATGGCGCTGGCGAAATGCAGCGCATAGCTCACGTTATTGATGTTGTGCTGCTGATGCGGGTCGCTTTGCAGATTGAACAGCTTATCGCCGAAGCGCCACGGATTGAGATACCCGAAGCTTGCCGGGATTTTCATCACCTGCGCGCCCTGGGTGAAATCAAAACCCGGGTGGATGGCGATATCGGTCAGCTCGCTGATTTTAAACGGGCTGTCGATGCGCGTCGGCATCAGGGTGTATTCGAACAGGTGCTGTTTGCCCTCTTCGCGCGGCGCGCGCATATAAACGTACTGGCCGTCGGTGATGTTGATATGCCCGCCAAAATAGCCGAACAGCGCGTAGTCACGGATTTTTTCATCGTTGCGCACCACGGGCAGCAGCGACTGACCGGTCATCGACGCGGGCTTTTCAACGCCGAAGTAGTCCAGCAGCGTAGCCGGGATATCAATGGTTTGCGCCAACGCACTGCGCCGCTCGCCCTGCACTTTGCAGCGCGGATCGCGAATAAAGAACGGCGTGTTAGCGATTTCGTTGTACACCGGCATGATATTTTTGCCCCACCACTGATGCTCGCCCAGCAGGAAGCCATGGTCGGTGCAGACGATAAACAGCGTATCTTCCCATAGCCCGCTCGCCTTGAGCTTATCCATCACCTGGCCAAGATAGTCGTCGCACATGGTGATCAGCGCCTGGTAGAATTTGCGCACCTTTTCATCGTTTTCACCGCCGGGGCTGCCGCAGTAGTACGGCACCCAGCCGTCAAACTCGCCGGGCTTGCAGCCGTACCGGGCCAGATATTTCTCCGGCACGAAAAACGGCTCGTGAGGATCGAAACACTCGATTTGCAGGAACCAGTTATCCTGATCTTTATTGGTGTCGATAAAATCTAACCCGGCTTTGATGGTGCGATGGGTGTAGTGTTCTTCAATCCCCGGCATCGCAGAGCGGTTGATCAGATCCTGAGTCATGCGTCCGCTGCGCCGCTTAAAGGTTTCTTGGTCTTCCATGCCCTGCCAGGCGATGTGAGGTTTTTCGACCTGGCCAATCCAGCAGTCGCCCTCCTGGCCGCGAATAAACTCAAAGGTGGAATAGCGGGTATGGTACGTCGCCCCGCCGTCGCGCCAGTAGTGCTTATGGTCGGTAACCATATGCGTATGAATACCCTGCTTATGCAACGCCTGCGGCATCGAAAAATCAAAGGGTTCGAGCGGCCCCCAACTGCGGTGCAGGAAATTATAGCGCCCGGTGTGCAGTTCCCGGCGCGCAGGCATACAGGGCATACTTCCCACAAAGAAGTTGTCAAACTGCACCGACTCGCGGGCGAGCCGGGTAAAGTTTGGAGTGATCGCCGTGCCGCCATACGGGGCCAGGTGATGACGGGTCAGAGTGTCAAACATCAACATGACAGCTTTCATACATTCCTCTCGTCGCGTGGGCGACGCCGTTACATACCTAAATACTCTTCGACTTCGTTTTTGATCAGCGTGACGTGCGGTCCAAATACCACCTGTACGCCCTCGCCGCGCAAAAATGCGCCCCGGCTGCCGGATGCCTTAAAATCATCCAGTTTGACTCGCCCCGGCTCTTTCACCGTGACCCGCAGGCGGGTGGCGCAGCAGTCCACGTCGAGAATGTTTTCCCGGCCGCCCAGCGCGGAGACGATCATTGACGGACGGGCGGCCTTATCGCTGACCTCCGGCACGGCGTCCGCAGCCGGTTCGTCTTCACGGCCTGGCGTTTTCAACTGACGCCACTGGATCAAAAAGCGGAAAGAGAAGTAGTAGAGGCAGAACATCACCGCGCCAAGCGGCAGCATCAGCAGCCAGTTGGTTTTGGCATTGCCCTGGAGAACGCCGAACAGTAAGAAATCGATCAGGCCGCCGGAGAATGTCTGTCCAACGGTAATCGCCAGCACGTGGGTGAGCATAAAGGCCACGCCGGTCAACACGATATGCACCCCATACAGCAGCGGCGCGCAGAACATAAAGGCGAATTCCAGCGGTTCAGTAATGCCGGTAACAAATGAAGTCAGCGCCGCCGACAGCATCAGGCTGGCGACTTTGGTGCGGTTTTCACGCTTCGCGCAGTGGTAGATGGCCAGCGCCGCGCCCGGCAGGCCAAACATAAAATCAGCAAAGCGCCCGGCCATGAAACGCGACACGCCGATGTAATATTGCGTCACGCTGGGATCGGCCAGCTGGGCAAAGAAAATTTTCTGGGTGCCCTGGACGACATGGCCGTTGACTATCGCTTCTCCCCCCACGCTGGTCATCCAGAACGGCAGATAAAACAGGTGGTGAAGCCCAAGCGGGATCAGGCATTTCAGGATCATGCCGTAGAACAGCGTGCCAATATAACCGGTTTTCTCCACCAGACCGCCCAGATGGGTAATGCCCGCCTGCACCGGCGGCCAGATCCAGAACAGCAGCACGCCAAGCAGGATCGCGAAAAATGAGGTCACGATGGGAACGAAGCGTGAACCGCTGAAAAACGCCAGCAGGTTCGGCAGCTCGGTTTTACTGAACCGCCCATGCAGCCAGGCGGTCAGCAGGCCGCTGATAATGCCCCCCATCACGCCGGTTTGCAGCGTCACGATGCCTAACACGCTTGCCTGACCTGCGGCGGCAAAATTCTCCGTCGCCAGCGTGCCGGTTAAAAACAGCATGGCGTTGATGGCTTTGTTCATCACGATAAAGCACAGCACGGCGGCTAAGCCGGCGGTGCCTTTATCGCTGCGCGCCAGCCCGACGGCGATCCCCACGGCGAACAGCAGTGCCAGGTTATCAAACACCACGCTGCCGCACATTTTCATCAGCGTGAAAATGGCCTGCAGCACGTCGTTATCGAGTAGGGAGTAGGTTTCGATAGTAATCGGATTAGAAAAAACGCCGCCGATCCCCAGCAGGAGACCCGCGGCGGGCAGCACGGCAATGGGCAGCATAAACGACTTGCCCAGATTTTGTGCACCAGCAAAAAGTTTGCTCATGGTGTATCCCTGGTGTTGGTATAGTTGGATTGAATATTAAATTTCATTGATAACTTATCTTTGTGAAATTATTATTTCTACAGGAGCGACTCACTGTCAATCCTCAATCTCTAAAGGGTGATTAAGATCACTTTCGCGCGTGGGCATTCCCACTTCAGAACGGGACGAGTATGAAAAAAGCATTCCACCTTATGGCAAAACCCGTCAGCTACCAGTGCAATATCGCCTGCGACTATTGTTTCTACCTGGAAAAAGAACAGGGTACGCTGAAGCCCAAAAAACCCGCGCGCCATATGGATGACGACACCCTGCGCCGCTACGTTAAGCAGTACATTGAGGCCAATCCGGCGCAGGAAGTGGAATTTACCTGGCAGGGCGGCGAACCGACGCTGGCGGGGCTGGATTTTTATCAAAAAGCGCTGGCCTGGCAGAAACAGTTCGCAGGTGGGAAAACCATCCGCAACAGTATGCAGACCAATGGCGTGCTGATTGACGACCAATGGGCGGAATTTCTGGCTCGTAACCAGTTTCTGGTTGGATTATCGGTCGATGGCCCCGCCTGGCTGCACGATCGCTATCGCAAAACGCGCGGCGGAAAGTCGGTGTTCGACAAGGTGGTACAGGCGATGGCGGTGATGCAAAAACACCACGTCGAGGTGAACGTGCTGACGGTGGTGAACAATGCCACTGCCGAAGCGCCGCTGGAGATTTATCGGTTTATCACCGAAGAGCTGGGCGCCAGACACGTCCAGTTTATCCCGGCGGTGGAACAGCGCCCGGTTCATGAGAAGTACGGCGAGCTGCTCTACCCGCAGCAAACCGGCGCGGTGACCGAGTGGTCAGTCAGCGGCGAGCAGTGGGGCGCGTTTATCAATACCGTCTTTGACTATTGGGTGCGCCGCGACGTTGGCCGCGTCTATGTTCAACTGTTTGATAGCGCGCTGGCCGCCTGGCTTGGAGAAAAGCCGTCGCTGTGCGTGATGCAGTCGACCTGCGGTTTCGGGCTGGTAGTGGAGCAGAACGGCGATATCTACAGCTGTGACCACTACGTCTATCCGGAGCATCGTCTGGGCAATCTGCGCAGCGATAATCTGGCCGCGCTGGCGGGGGGCAAACAGCAGCGCAAGTTCGGGATGATGAAAGCGCAGGTGTCGTCGCTATGTCAGCAGTGTGAATGGCGCTTCGCCTGCCACGGCGGATGTCCGAAACACCGCATCCGCAAGATGGGCGATCGCTGGCATAACCATCTTTGTGCGGGTTATAAGGCGATGTTCAGCCATATGGACCCGTATATGCGCTTTATGGCCAATCAGATCCGCCACCAACAGCCTCCTGCCGCCATTATGGACGTCGCCGCCACCCTCGCCGCACAACAAAAATCTTAACGCGCCTTACGGGCGCGTTTTCCGTGACGCAATCTACACTTAGAAGAAAACGTCAAAGGAAATTTCTATGCGCATTCTCCCGATCATCACCACCGTCGCCGTCGCGTTTTTGGTTGTTGCCTGTAGTTCACCTACCCCGCCGAAAGGCGTTACCGTGGTGGAGAACTTCGACGCAAAGCGTTATCTGGGCAGATGGTATGAAATCGCCCGCTTCGACCACAGTTTTGAACGCGGTCTGGATCAGGTCACCGCCACGTACAGCACCATGGATGACGGCGGGATCCAGGTGATTAACCGTGGGTTTAATCCCGATCGCAATAAGTGGCAACAGAGCATTGGCAAAGCGTACTTTACCGGCTCGCCGGATCGCGCCGCGCTCAAGGTGTCGTTCTTTGGGCCGTTTTATGGCGGGTATAACGTGATTGCGCTGGATAAGGATTACCAGCACGCGCTGGTTTGCGGGCCGGATCGCGACTATCTGTGGATCTTATCCCGTACGCCGACCATCAGCGATGAGGTAAAACAGCAGATGTTAAGCGCCGCGACCCGGCAGGGCTTTAAAGTTGAAAAGCTAATTTGGGTCAGACAGAAGCCTTAATGTGTACTGAGTTTAAGGCCGATAATACCCGCCACGATCAGCGCCAGGCTGAGAATGCGCGCCGGGCTGGTGGATTCGCCTAATAGCACCATCCCGGTAATGGCGGCCCCGACGGCGCCAATGCCGGTCCACACCGCATACGCGGTGCCGGTCGGCAGCGTTTTCATCGCCCATGACAGCAGCACAATGCTGACGATCATCGCGGTGACGGTAATGATACTGGGGGTTAATCGGCTAAAACCGTGGGTGTACTTCAGGCCAACCGCCCACACCACTTCCAGCAGGCCAGCAATCAGTAGAATAATCCAGGACATAACGGTCTCCATAGTGCGGGGCCGTCCCCTGATGAACAAACGCTAACGGGTCGTCCCGTCAGGTATCGATAAGAGTGGCATATCATCCTAATCCTTGCAGCCAAAATCAACTCATTTACTTTACGTTACGTAACCTCCCCTGTTTAACGCCAGAATTAGCGGACTATCTCAGCGTAACTCGCTGGTTAATTTTTAGGATTATTCTTTATGATGCACTAACGCGTCCAGGAGGCTAGTACACAGCCGCAGAGTATTCAGAAATCATGTATGCCTAAAATTTTAGTGATAGACCGTTGTTACTACAGCCGTACGGGTTTGGTCCAGCTTATTAGCGACTCTCCATTTTCCATAGACGTCGTTCAGACTGACGATTTGCTTCGGGCCAGGGAGTATATGAAATGGAAACCCGATATCGTTATTGCCGATTTTTATGGCTTTTTACACGATCTGCACCATATCGATCAGCTGTCATCGATTTTTGCCGCCAGCTCGACCAAAACTCGCTTTATTTTATTACCTTCCGTCAGGACCGCCCGGTTAGAGAACTATTGCGCCACCCAGGACATCTGGTTCAGCGCTGATAAATCTTGTTCGCTGGAAGCGCTG
Organism: Atlantibacter hermannii; assembly: GCF_009907385.1. Taxonomy (GTDB): domain Bacteria; phylum Pseudomonadota; class Gammaproteobacteria; order Enterobacterales; family Enterobacteriaceae; genus Atlantibacter; species Atlantibacter hermannii_A. Next base: position 65,697 of record NZ_JAAATR010000064.1, on the reverse strand, counting down.
GATGAGGCATTACAGAATGCCCTCACCCGTACCCATGCCAAAGTAGATAACCGGCATATCGCCTCGCTGTTGACGTTGCGCGAAGAACAGATTCTGCAGCTATGGAAGAGGGGAGACAGTAACGAGAGTATTGCCGAATGTATGCAGATTACCGTGAAGACGGTCTACACCTATAAACGCAATATTCGCATGAAGCTGGGCGCGGATAATCGCTTTACGCTTTTTCGCCCCGGGACAGAGCTGGCGGAGATATAACGGCACGGCAACAGGTTTGCCGCGCCGTCTGGCGGTCTTACTGCTGTGCTTTGGTTGCGGCGCCAGAGATTGCGCTACCGCCATCCTGAATATCTTCACCAACACCGCGGGTGGTGTTACAGGCAGTCAGCAGTGAAGAAAGGACCACTAATGAAAAGAACGCAGCAATTGTTTTCTTGATCATAATCTTATCCTTTAATAGCCAATGTTTTTGTGTATAGCCCCTTAAGCATAGACAAAAACTCGCGAATTAAAGGTTAAGTAAAGATTTTTAGGAGAATTAGAGATTACTTCGCCGCGCGCTCTATAGCGCCGCCAAGGTGCTGAATGTCATCGCCAAATCCGCGCACGGTATTACAGCCGCTCAGCATCAGCGAGAGAAAGAAGGTCACAAGCAGAGGTTTAACAATACGGTTCACGTTCGATAGCTTCCTGCAAACGGCGGCGTGGAGAACCACGCCGCGAACCAGACGTAAAATTTATTTCACGCGGGATACGTATTCGCCAGAGCGGGTATCCACTTTAATAACTTCGCCAATCTGCACGAACAACGGCACTTTTACCACCGCGCCGGTGCTCAGGGTCGCAGGTTTACCGCCAGTACCTGCGGTATCGCCTTTCAGACCCGGATCGGTATCAACGATTTCCAGCTCAACAAAGTTTGGCGGCTGTACAGCGATCGGACGGCCGTTCCACAGCGTGACAATACACTCAGCCTGATCCAGCAACCATTTCGCGTTATCGCCGATTGCCTTCTCATCCGCCGCTAACTGTTCGAAGGTTTCGTTATTCATGAAATGATAGAACTCACCGTCGTTGTACAGGTAAGTCAGGTTCATATCCACAACATCGGCGCCTTCAGCGGAGTCAGTAGATTTAAACGTTTTTTCTACACGGGTGCCAGTCAGCAGACGGCGCAGCTTAACGCGCGCGAAAGCCTGACCTTTGCCTGGTTTAACGAATTCGCTGGATTCTACGGCGTAGGGTTCGCCGTCCATCATGATTTTAAGACCGGCACGAAAATCGTTGCTAGAATAAGTCGCCATAAGGCCCTCTGAATATGTTAACTGGTAGCTTAGCCAAAAAAATGGCAGACATTGTAACCCTAAACCCCCCTTCCAGAGAAGATTGGTTAGCGCAACTCGCCGATGTTATAACCGATCCTGACGAGCTTCTGCATGTTTTAAATATAGAAGCAGATAAAGATCTCCTCGCGGGACGTGAAGCGAGACGGCTTTTTGCCCTGCGCGTACCACGCGCTTTCGTGGCGCGGATGGAAAAAGGCAACCCCAACGATCCGCTGTTGCGCCAGGTTTTAACCTCCCGTGAAGAGTTCGTGATGGCGCCGGGATTTTCTACCGATCCCCTTGAAGAACAACACAGTGTGGTACCCGGCCTGCTGCATAAGTACCGTAATCGCGCGTTGCTGTTAGTAAAAGGTGGCTGCGCGGTGAACTGCCGCTACTGCTTTCGCCGCCATTTCCCCTATGCCGATAACCAGGGGAACAAACGCAACTGGCAGACGGCACTGGACTACATCACCGCGCATCCTGAACTGGATGAAATTATTTTTTCCGGCGGCGACCCGCTCATGGCGAAGGATCATGAGCTCGACTGGCTTATCACCCAGCTCGAAGGCATTCCCCATATCAAGCGGTTACGAATTCATAGTCGCTTGCCGATTGTGATCCCGGCGCGCATCACCGCCGCGCTGACGGCACGGTTTGAACAATCCCGTCTGCAAATTATTCTGGTAAACCACATTAATCACGCCAATGAGATTGATGCGGCATTTCGCGCGGCGATGGCGCAGCTGCGCCAGGCGGGCGTGACGCTGCTCAACCAGAGCGTGCTGCTACGTGGGGTGAACGACAGTGCGCAAACGCTGGCGGCGCTCAGCAATGCGCTGTTCGACGCGGGCGTGATGCCCTACTACCTTCACGTGCTGGATCATGTCCAGGGCGCGGCGCATTTCCTGGTGAGCGATGATGACGCGCGCAGCATTATTCGCGAGCTGCTGACGCTGGTATCGGGTTATATGGTGCCGAAACTGGCGCGAGAAATTGGCGGCGAGCCCAGTAAAACTCCGCTGGATTTACAGCTCCGACAACGCTAATACCGGGCACGAAAATGTCTGAAAGCGGATTATTTCCAGGCAAGTCGATGTGCTAGCTTCTCAAAACTATTCACCCTATTTCTCCTGCCGCTGTTTACAGCGGCAGGAGAAAAACTATTTTGAGAGTCAACATGCCAGCCATAGTTAAAGGAATTAATTCAGGTGTTATTTGCCATAATAAACATTTTGTTTCTCTGGCGTTAAAAATACGCAACATTAACGATAAAGAAAATCTGTTTTTATTTTCTCTCGCGCAATTGAAAGATTTACTGCATGTGCTTGAAAGCCGCATTGAATCTTTTGCAAAGCCGCAGGACAGCAGCGAGGCAGAGATGCTGCGCAATGCGCCCGCGCTTAATGAGCAAGAACTCCAGGCTGCTGGCGATACCGCCCGCGTTGCGAAGATCAGCGCCGCTCTGAAAATAGCCGGCATCGAGTTAGAGATCGTTTCCCGGTCTGCTGAAAAAACCACTTATTTAATTAATGATAATCAGGTAGAGACGTTTATCCGTGCCATTATTCTCGCCGTTAAGAATGCAGGCTTTCAGGATATTTTATTAACCGTTTCTTCCATGCTCGATTTCATTCCTTTATATGACATGGATTTACTTAATGATGGGAAAATGGAATATGACAGCTATAATCCACAACCCTGGAAATTATCGCTGTTTAACCGCTATTTATTGGTGGTCTATAAATACCAGCAAGATACCGGACATAACGCTTATTGCGGCGTCGTGATGAAAACCAATGCGCTGTCAGGTTCGCAGGAAGCGGAAGGCGTAGCTCAGCGGGCGATGAAGTTCAGCCGGCGGTTGAGGAAGATCGTAGAGAGACCCTGTCAGATTTTTTGTACTGAAATTACGCCATCGGGCAGTGAACTGACTAAACAGCAGTGCCTTGATTCCCTGCATCGCCTGTGTATCGCCGCACTTCGGGCACCGGCGAAAAACTAACGCCTCCGGCATACAAAAGGGAATATATTCCCTTTTGTATTGCGTTAAGACCGGGCTACTTTTATTAGTTTGGGCACTTATAAACATGGCCGACCATTTTGCTGGCGGTAGGTACAAAGCTGGAAAGCAGATTTTGACCCGGGCTGGTTACCCCATACAGTACGTTGCCACCCATCGCAGCCGCATTATTACGTAATTCATTTGCCGCGCCGCGCATAGAGCCGCCCTCTTCGCCGTGTTGACCAGAAAGCCAGTTGCTTTGCTCTCCTGTCGCGGTACCTAACAGTTGGCACTCCGCGCCCGGTTTATCCTCTACAAAGCGAACGTTTTGACCACCGCTCGATAATTGATTACCCGTGCTGCATCCCGCAAGCAGCAGCGCCGCCGCAACCATTCCCGCTGAGACTGTAATGCGCATGTCATTCCTCGTTATTAATTGGCCGGAACAAATTTTATCCGTAAGACCTTATACTAAAAACATGACCAAAAGAAAAACCCCCAGCCATTTCTGACCGGGGGTTTCACATTTTTATGCGACAAACTGATTTAACCGACTCATTAAAGCCACGGCAAGGCGGCAAGTTCGAGAGTCCCCGGGCGCTTACAGGGGTAAGTGACCGGGGCGAGCCAACGCAGCGGTAGCTTTAACAAGGAAGGTTAAATTACATCATACCGCCCATACCGCCCATGCCGCCCATACCACCAGCAGCACCTAAGTCAGGCGCGTCGCTTTTCGGCAGGTCGGTAACCATGCACTCGGTGGTGATCATCAGGCCAGCAACAGAGGCTGCGTACTGCAGAGCAGAACGGGTCACTTTGGTCGGATCCAGAATACCCATTTCGATCATGTTGCCGTACTCTTCGGTGGCCGCGTTGTAACCGTAGTTACCGTCGCCCGCTTTCACGGTGTTTGCCACAACAGACGGCTCTTCGCCGCAGTTCAGCACGATCTGACGCAGCGGTGCTTCCATTGCGCGCAGCGCAACTTTGATACCCACGTTCTGATCTTCGTTCTGGCCTTTCAGCTCAGCGATTTTGCTTGCTACGCGGATCAGCGCCACGCCGCCGCCAGCCACCACGCCTTCTTCAACCGCAGCACGGGTCGCGTGCAGGGCGTCTTCAACGCGTGCTTTTTTCTCTTTCATTTCAACTTCGGTGGCTGCGCCCACTTTGATAACCGCAACGCCGCCAGCCAGTTTAGCCACGCGCTCTTGCAGTTTTTCACGGTCGTAGTCAGAAGTCGCTTCTTCGATCTGCTGACGAATCTGGGTCACACGGCCCTGAATAGCAGATTCTTCACCCACGCCATCGATGATGGTGGTGGTGTCTTTGTTGATCACGATGCGTTTAGCCTGGCCCAGATCTTCCAGGGTGGCTTTTTCCAGTTCCATACCGATCTCTTCAGAGATAACGGTACCGCCGGTCAGGATAGCGATATCCTGCAGCATGGCTTTACGACGGTCGCCGAAGCCCGGTGCTTTCACCGCAGCCACTTTCACGATGCCGCGCATGGTGTTTACTACCAGAGTCGCCAGCGCTTCGCCTTCCACATCTTCAGCGATGATCAGCAGCGGTTTACCTGCTTTGGCAACGGCTTCCAGCACCGGCAGCATTTCGCGGATGTTGGAGATTTTTTTGTCAGCCAGCAGGATGAACGGGCTTTCCAGCTCAATAGAACCGGTTTCCGGCTTGTTGATGAAGTACGGAGACAGGTAGCCACGGTCGAACTGCATACCTTCAACTACGTCCAGCTCGTCCTGCAGACCGGTGCCTTCTTCAACGGTGATAACGCCTTCTTTACCCACTTTCTCCATCGCCTGAGCAATCAGGGTGCCCACGGTTTCGTCGGAGTTAGCGGAGATGGTGCCTACCTGGGCGATCGCTTTGGAGTCAGAGCACGGTACGGACAGCGCTTTCAGCTCTTCAACCGCAGCCAGAACCGCTTTGTCGATACCACGCTTCAGGTCCATCGGGTTCATGCCCGCAGCAACGGCTTTCAGGCCTTCGGTAATGATGGACTGCGCCAGTACGGTTGCGGTGGTGGTGCCGTCGCCTGCCGCGTCGTTCGCTTTAGAGGCCACTTCTTTCACCATCTGCGCGCCCATGTTCTCGAACTTGTCTTCCAGCTCGATTTCACGCGCAACGGACACGCCGTCTTTGGTGATGGTCGGTGCACCGAAAGATTTATCCAGAACCACGTTACGGCCTTTCGGGCCCAGGGTCACTTTCACTGCATCTGCCAGTACGTTTACGCCACGCAGCATTTTTACACGGGCGTCGTTACCGAATTTTACGTCTTTAGCTGCCATTGTTTCTTTCCCTTAAATTCGTTCGTTCAGTGAGTTAACGCGTGTAATTACGCTTCAACAATTGCCAGAATGTCGCTTTCAGACATGATCAACACTTCTTCATTGTCGATCTTCTCTGCTTTCACGCCGTAGCCATCGTTGAAAATCACGATGTCGCCAACTTTCACATCCAGCGGCTTCACTTCGCCATTTTCCAGGATGCGACCATTGCCTACAGCCAGTACTTCGCCACGAGTAGATTTGCCCGCTGCGGAGCCGGTCAGAACGATGCCGCCAGCAGATTTGGTTTCAACTTCTTTGCGCTTGACGATCACACGATCATGCAATGGACGAATATTCATTGAGAGCTCTCCTTTGAGAAAGTCCGTATTAGTTTTCGGGTAACGCCGAAACCCACTGGTTTCCGGCTGGTGCCCTGAGAGATGGGGTTAGGTTTTCCCCCCTTCAAGGGGGGAAGAAGAAAAAAATTTAACTTTTTTAGCGATCGTCGCGATCGCGGTCTTCGAGGCGGTTCGAGGTATCGTCTTTACGCTGGTACTCGCCGTCGAAAGTCTGGCCGCTGTTGCCGCCTGGGCCGAATCCACCAGACATTTTGCTAAAGCGTAAATGCGGCATCAGCTTAAGGGTGAGGTGCTTTTGCACCGGCGGGAGCAGCAGCAACAAGCCGAGGAAATCGGTAAAGAAGCCGGGGAGCAACAGCAGGAAACCGGCGATGACCAGCGACACGCTTTTGATCATTTCTGCCGCCGGGCTCTCGCCCGCCACCATTTTCTGCTGCATCAGCATGAAATTTTTGAATCCCTGGTTGCGCACCAGCGACATCCCAATGACCGACGTAAAAATCACCAGCACCAGGGTCATAAAGATGCCGAACACATGGGCAACCTGGATGAAAATCGAAATCTCTATGTAGACGTAGAGAAAAAAGACAATAAAGGGTAACCAACGCACAGTGTTCTCCTGTGAATAAAAAAACAGACGCCGACGCGCCTGTAGGAAGAAATTTGCTCACGCATCCTCATGAAATGGCGACGCCATAGCCACTTTTCAATCGGATTGCCGGGACATTTTTTTAGAAATTGTTAACCGGTGACCTATTTCACAGATTAATAAATGTAATGCAACAACGCCCATAATAAGTGATCCAGATTACGGCTTTTCGTGAATAACAGCATATGATCATGGGTATCAGACCGAATAAGGAGATATTTGTCGGTCGTTAATCCTCCATAACCACATATATCCTGTGAGTTTGGTAAAACATTCGTCAGCTTGAGAAAGAAGGTTCACATGTTAAACAACATTCGTATCGAAGAAGACTTGTTGGGTACCAGGGAAGTTCCAGCGGAGGCCTATTACGGCGTACACACTCTGAGAGCGATTGAAAACTTTTACATCAGCAACAGCAAAATCAGCGACATACCGGAATTCGTTCGCGGAATGGTGATGGTGAAAAAGGCCGCCGCGATGGCGAACAAAGAGTTGCAAACCATTCCTAAAAGTATTGCGAACACCATTATCGCCGCCTGTGATGAAGTGCTGAACAACGGGAAATGCATGGATCAATTCCCGGTAGACGTTTACCAGGGCGGCGCAGGCACCTCTGTAAACATGAATACCAACGAAGTGCTGGCAAATATCGGCCTGGAACTGATGGGACATCAGAAAGGCGAGTACCAGTACCTCAATCCGAACGACCACGTTAACAAATGCCAGTCCACTAACGATGCCTACCCAACCGGCTTCCGCATCGCGGTTTACGCCTCTATCGTGAAACTGGTAGACGCGATCAACCAGCTGGGCGAAGGCTTCCAGCGCAAAGCCGTTGAATTCGAAACCATTCTGAAGATGGGCCGCACCCAGTTGCAGGACGCGGTGCCGATGACCCTCGGCCAGGAATTCCATGCGTTTAACGTGTTGCTGAACGAAGAAACTAAAAACCTGCTGCGTACCTCCGAGCTGCTGCTGGAAGTGAACCTCGGCGCGACTGCCATCGGTACGCGCCTGAACACGCCGGACGGCTATCAGCACCTGGCGGTTCAGAAACTGGCTGAAGTGTCTAACCTGCCGGTGGTTCCGGCGGAAGACCTGATTGAAGCCACCTCCGACTGCGGCGCCTACGTGATGGTGCACAGCGCCCTGAAACGCCTGGCGGTGAAACTCTCCAAAATCTGTAATGACCTGCGTCTGCTTTCTTCCGGTCCCCGTGCGGGCCTGAATGAAATCAACCTGCCGGAACTGCAGGCGGGCTCGTCCATCATGCCAGCCAAAGTGAACCCGGTGGTGCCGGAAGTGGTTAACCAGGTGTGCTTTAAAGTGATTGGCAACGATACCTGCGTGACCATGGCCTCTGAAGCCGGTCAGCTGCAGTTAAACGTGATGGAGCCGGTGATTGGCGAAGCGATGTTCGAATCGATTCATATCCTGACCAACGCCTGCTACAACCTGCTGGAAAAATGCGTTAACGGTATCACCGCGAATAAAGAAGTCTGCGAAAGCTACGTTTATAACTCCATCGGCATCGTCACTTACCTGAACCCGTTTATCGGCCACCACAACGGCGATATCGTCGGGAAAATCTGTGCTGAAACCGGTAAGAGCGTGCGCGAAGTCGTCCTTGAACGTGGTCTGCTCACTGAAGCAGAGCTTGACGATATTTTTTCCGTGAATAACCTGATGCACCCGGCTTACAAAGCGAAACGTTATACCGATGAAAGCGAACAGTAACGGTTCTTCCTAATACTGCGAAAGGCACGTCACTTGTGACGTGCCTTTTTCGTTTCTGGCAGATACTAAAATACAACAACTTATTATCAACTCGTTAAAATACAAGGAAGCGCATTATGTTTGGTGCTGAACTCGTCATAGTCCTTTTGGCGATCTACCTCGGTGCCCGGCTCGGCGGCATAGGCATTGGCTTTGCTGGCGGTCTGGGCGTTCTGGTATTGACCCTGATGTTTCAAATTAAACCCGGGGCGATCCCGTTTGACGTTATCGAAATCATCATGGCGGTTATCGCCGCTATCGCCGCCATGCAGGTTGCCGGCGGGATGGATTATCTGGTAAGCCTTGCGGAAAAACTGCTTCGTCGTCACCCCAAATACATTACCTTCCTTGCCCCGCTGGTCACCTGGTTTATGACCATCCTGGCGGGTACGGGCCACACCGCGTTTTCCACCATGCCGGTGATCACTGAAGTGGCGAAAGAACAGGGCATCCGCCCTTCCCGTCCGCTCTCAATCGCCGTTGTCGCTTCGCAGATTGCGATTACCGCGTCGCCGATCTCTGCTGCGGTGGTGTTCTTCGCGGGTATCCTTGAGCCGCTGGGCGTGAGCTACCTGACGCTGCTGGGCATCTGTATTCCTGTCACGCTGGTAGCCGTAATGCTGACTGCCGTGCTATGTAACTTCCTGGGCGCGGAACTGAAAGACGATCCGGTATATCAGGAGCGTTTAGCCCGTGGCGAAGTGAGCCTGCGCGGCACCCAGGCGTTTGTCATCAAACCGCACGCCAAGCGCGCCGTAGTGCTGTTCCTGATCGGTATTGTGGCCGTTATGCTGTACGCCACCGCTATCAGCCCGACCGTGGGTCTGATCGCGAATCCGGTGCTGCCGCGTAACGAAGCGATCGTGGTATTCATGCTTACCGTAGCGACCCTGATCTGCCTGACCTGTAAAATCAATACCGGCGATATTCTCAACGCGGGTACCTTTAAATCCGGTATGAGCGCCTGTATTTGCGTGCTAGGCGTGGCATGGCTGGGCGATACTTTCGTAAAACATCACATCGAAGATATCCAGGCTGTCGCGGGCGATCTGCTGAACAGCTACCCGTGGCTGCTGGCCGTGGTGCTGTTCTTTGCCGCTACCCTGCTTTACTCCCAGGCGGCGACCACCAAAGCCCTGATGCCGGCTGCGCTGATGCTGGGCGTTAGCCCGCTGACCGCAGTGGCCTCTTTTGCTGCGGTTTCCGCGCTGTTCGTGCTGCCGACTTACCCGACGCTGCTGGCGGCGGTAGAGATGGACGACACCGGCTCGACCCGTATCGGTAAATACGTGTTTAACCACGCCTTCCTGATCCCGGGCGTGGTGGCTATCGCACTGTGCGTGATCCTCGGCTTTATCGTGGGCGGTATGGTGCTGTAATCACAGCCATTGTCATCAAAAGTAAAAACGGGCCGCATTGCGGCCCGTTTCATTATCCCGCCCCCTTGCCCGTGATATAGTGCCTGCTTTCACTGAGACGAGGATGATTATGACCACGCCCACCGCTGTCGTAGTACTCTGCACCGCCCCGGATGAAGCCACTGCGCAAGAACTGGCGACCAAAGCATTAAGTGAAAAACTGGCTGCCTGCGTCACGCTGTTGCCCGGCGCCTCGTCGCTCTATTACTGGGAAGGGAAGCTCGAACAGGAGTATGAAGTCCAAATGCTGCTGAAAAGCGATACCCGGCATCAGGACGCGCTGCTGGCGTGCCTGAGATCCCATCATTCTTACCAAACCCCTGAATTACTGGTTTTGCCAGTGCTCTACGGAGATAGCGATTACCTCTCATGGCTCAACGCATCCTTACGCTAATTCTGCTGTTTTGCAGCACCCAGGTTTACGCCGGATTATTCGATTCCCAGAAAAGCCAGTTTGTCCCGGTAGACAAAGCGTTCGCCTTTGATTTCCAGCAGCAGGGCAACAGCCTGGGGCTGAACTGGCAAATCAAACCGGGCTACTATCTCTATCGCCAGCAAATCAGCGTGACGCCGGCGCAGGCCACGGTCGGCGCGTTAAATCTTCCTGCCGGCGAGTGGCATGAAGATGAGTTTTACGGCAAAACCGAAATTTATAAGCATCAGCTCTCCGTCGCGCTCCCCATTAGCGAAGCGGCGCAGGGCGCGACGCTGCGCGTGACTTACCAGGGCTGTGCCGAAGCGGGCTTCTGCTATCCGCCGGAAACCAAAGTCGTGCCGCTCAACGCGGTCGCACCGGGCGAATTTGCCCCCGCGCCGGTTACCGCCCCGGAAGAAAAACCTACCCAACTCCCCTTTTCAGCCCTGTGGGCGCTGTTGATTGGGATTGGCATTGCTTTTACGCCGTGCGTCCTGCCGATGTACCCGCTGATCTCGGGCATCGTATTAGGGGGCAAACAGCGCCTGTCGACGGCGCGCGCGCTGTGGCTGTCGTTTGTGTATGTTCAGGGGATGGCGCTCACCTACACGGCGCTGGGCCTGATTGTGGCCGCCGCCGGGATGCAATTCCAGGCTGCGCTGCAACATCCTTATATTTTGACTGGTCTGTCAGTGGTGTTTATCGCCCTGGCGCTGTCGATGTTTGGTCTGTTTACGCTGCAACTGCCCTCTTCACTGCAAACGCGCCTGACGCTGCTCAGCAACCGCCAGCAGGGCGGCTCACTGGCGGGCGTGTTCAGCATGGGGGCGATTGCCGGGCTGATTTGCTCGCCGTGCACCACCGCGCCGCTGAGCGCCATCCTGCTGTATATCGCTCAGAGCGGGAATCTCTGGCTGGGCGGCGGAACACTCTATCTTTACGCGCTGGGCATGGGGTTGCCGCTGATTCTGGTAACGGTATTCGGCAACCGGCTGCTGCCGAAAAGCGGGCCGTGGATGCAGCAGGTTAAAATTGCTTTTGGTTTCGTGATCCTGGCCCTGCCGGTGTTTTTGCTGGAGCGCGTGCTCGGCGAAACCTGGGGGCTACGCTTGTGGAGCCTGCTGGGCGTCGCGTTCTTTGGCTGGGCGTTTATCACGTCGCTTAACAGCCATAAAGGCTGGATGCGCGTACTGCAAATCGCCCTGCTGGGCGCTGCGCTGATCGCCGCCCGTCCGCTACAGGATTGGGCATTCGATGCGCCAGTACAAACAACCCAGGCCCATCTTAACTTTACGCGCATTACCGATATCGATTCCCTGAACAGCGCGCTGGCGAAAGCGAAAGGGAAACCGGTGATGCTGGATCTGTACGCCGACTGGTGCGTGGCGTGTAAAGAGTTTGAGAAATACACGTTCAGCCATCCTGATGTGTATCGCGCGCTGGCGAACACCGTGCTGCTACAGGCGGACGTCACGCGCAACAGCCCTCAGGATGTCGCTTTATTAAAGCATCTCCAGGTGCTGGGTTTACCGACCATTTTGTTCTATGACGCAAACGGCCAGGAGCAAGCGCCTCAGCGCGTGACCGGCTTTATGAACGCCGCAGACTTTACCGCGCATTTGCACAATCTGGCCCGGTAAACAACACTTGGGATGGGAATAACCGTTGGGACGAACGGAGGAGTGAACCGTGCAACGCGAACAAGTACTTGAGCACGCCCTGCATGTATTAGAAGAAAAGGGGCTTGCCAACACCACGCTGGAGATGGTGGCGACCAGAGCGAATTATCCCGTTGAAGAGATTATCCGCTTCTGGCCTGACCGTGATGCGCTGTTTTATGACGCGTTGCGTCATCTGAATGAGCAGGTCGAAGCCTGGCGCAGGCAACTGCTTCATAATGACGAGCTGAGCATCGAGCAGAAACTGCTGTACCGTTATCAGGCGCTGACCGAATGCGTCAGCCAGAATCGTTATCCAGGCTGCCTGTTTATCGCTGCCTGCACCTTTTATCCGGATGCCTCGCACCCTATCCACCAGATCGCTGACCGCCAGAAAAAAGCGGCGCTGGAGTATACGCACGCGCTGCTCACCCAACTGGAAGTGGACGACCCGACCATGGTCGCCAAACAGATGGAACTGATTCTGGAAGGGTGTCTGAGCCGCCTGCTGGTAAAGCGCAGCCAGGCCGATGTGGATACCGCCCGCCATCTGGCGGAAGATATTCTGCGCTTCGCGCAGTGCCGCCTCGGTGGTGCATTGACGTGAAAACGTCCGCTTTTGCGAATTTTGCCTGAAAAGCAGGCAATCAACACAGATTTACCGATTTTTTATGACAAAGCCGTTGACGCCATGCGGCCTTTACGGTTTAATTCGCCCCGTTGCCCGGATAGCTCAGTCGGTAGAGCAGGGGATTGAAAATCCCCGTGTCCTTGGTTCGATTCCGAGTCCGGGCACCACTTATTTAAAAGAAACCAGCCTACGGGCTGGTTTTTTGCTTTCTGGGGTTCCGGTAGATTTCTGGTAGTGTCGACCACAGGAGACACTGCTTTACACCTTGGGTCCCACCTGAGCATTTCTCTTTAGCGACTCCCTACCCTTCCGGTCACAGTGCCAACGTCTGCTGGTCTTCAAACTACCAATAAACATTATTTCCAATCTGTAAGTCTGCATTGTGGATTTATCACAGCAAGGAAGAATCCGGTCTTTGTCCGGTCTGAGAAAGGAAAGTATCATCGCTTGATTCTGATATGTTCAAAACACTACCGCGCTGGTAGGCTTGCTCAACCCCTCACAATCCCGGAAAGGACTCCCGGCCTTGCTCACGGTTCTCAATAAAATCGGTTATCAGCCCTCCGTCAACCAACTTTTCCCAGCCACTGTTAAGCCTCCAGTAAGTGAAGTTAATGGCGACGTTAAAATCCCTGCTGAGCAGCAATTTAGGTCTGGCATAGCGTCAATGAAGGTCCGTTCCGTGCCAAAAGTGGACGTTCACGTCCGTTCTTGAAATATTGGCCCGATAATTCAGCGTTAAATTTTCCGGTTAATACGCAACGCATCCACAACGAGTGAAAACGCTGGGGAAGGCTGTTTACGGCTGGGATAATAAAGATAGTAGCCGGGAAAAGGACGGCACCATTCTTCAAGCACGCGGATCAGTTTTCCTTCCTGCAGATTTGTGCCGAACTCCTCTTCAGGTAAAAAGGCAATGCCCAGTCCGGCAAGAGCTGCGTCAACGACGTGTTCCGATGTGTTAAACGTCAGTTGCCCTTCAACCCGAACGTGAAATTTACCGTTTTCCTGCTCAAACTCCCAGGCGTAAATTTTCCCCGATTGAACCATGCGCTCATTAATACAGCAGTGTTGCATCAGATCGCGTGGGGTCTGAGGGGCGGCGCACCGGGCGAAATACTCAGGGGAAGCTACAGCCGCCATGCGCAGTTTCGGGCCAATGGGTACGGCTATCATATCTTTGTCGATAGTGTCTCCGAGCCGCACGCCGGCATCAAAACGATCCGCAACGATATCCCGGAAGCCGTGGTTGGCATCAAACTCAATATGAATATCAGGATATTCGCGTAACAGTGGTGTCAGCTTTGGCAGCAGTGTGGTCTTCAGAACATTAGGTCCACATGTAATACGGACGGTCCCGGCAGGTTTATCACGCAGTGCCGTCAGCATGTCCAGCTCGGCTTCAATCTCATCAATACGATGTCCCACAGACTGCAGCAGGCGCTCCCCGGCAGCCGTCACTGACACACTGCGCGTGGTCCTTGTCAGCAGGCGGATTTGCATCCGTTCTTCCAGCCCGGAAATCGCCTGGCTCAGTGCGGGCTGGGTCACGCCGAGCTGGGCGGCAGCGCGCGTAAAGCTGCCCTCACGCGCCACGGTGACGAAAGAGAGTAAGTCGTTGAGATTGCGTCTGGCCATGCTCGTTACCGGTCCATTTATAAATTTTACTTATAAGGGTATTAAGTATTCATTAGCTAGTTAACCCGCTGCATATTGGTAACAATAATGCGATGAAAAAGTCAACGCTAACCCTTATGCAAAACGCTTACCGCAGAGCATCACTGATGCTCCTTGCCGGCCTGCTTTTCGTCACGCAGTCCGCTATGGCGGGTGACAACGACCGGGGAGTGGCGCAGGAGACGCTTATGAAAATTGAGATCATTGTGGAGGGAGAAACCGCCACCGCCACCCTCTTTGATACGCCGACAGGCCGGGACTTTGCGTCTTTGCTTCCCCTCAGCCTGACGCTGGAAGACTATGACGATATTGAGCGTATAAAGGCTGTGGGTGGTAATATCGAGACGTGTTGCAACGCTGGAAACCAAATGACCACGATCAACAGCCTGTTTGACTACTTCAATTTTAAACTCTTCAGGATAACGCTTACCGCTCATGGGCACCTCTCTTTAAGTCATCTTAAATGACTCCGAGGTGTCTGTTAAACCCGTGGCGATTCAGCTTTCTTTTCTGTCTTGTCTGATATGGGAATCCATCCGTTGAGCGTTAACGAGATGGAAATGGTTATGGATTGTATAAACTGAATACAATGGGAATCTATTAACAGAAGCAAAACAAAAATTCTGGAAACTTCTGTACGTTGTATGAAACGATATACTCAATGCGTTCCAGCTTAATATTAATTCACTCACAAAACGATCGACAACAAGAATAAATAGCCCAATAAACATCCGCCAAATGAATACATAAAAAATAATCGATCAGCCTTTATTATAATTGGTGTTTTTTTAGAATCAGTTCACATTTTTTATTTATAAAAAGTTCAATATTCCTTTGGCAGCAAGAGATTTATTTAATGATATGTAACCCACCGCTGCATTCATATATTATTTTATCTATCAGATAAAGGAGTTATTATGCCTATTCCTAAACGCCGCGTTGCCATAGAACTTTTTAAAACCGAACCCAGCCGGGTGCAAATTTCAGAGTTGCAAAGAGATTTAAGAGCTTTAGGACTAACATGTAGTCAAACAGAGTCTGAAAAACTGCAGGAGTTTAAGAAAAATGTAATAAGTAAATGGCCAGTCGGAAAATCCCAATCCTGGGGTATTTATTCGAAAAATCAAAACAATTCGCCACGTGTAGCCACAAACAGCTTTGAAATATTAGAAAAAATTGACACAATAAATTTGTTAGATCACTTTGGTTATTCGGATGAAGGTCTAAATGGCTCATGGACACCCTCAGACACTGCGATGGGGTATCGGAATGAACTTTTTTGTATTCAATTCCCTATTCATTTCAATAAATTAAAAACAGATAAAGCTGGCTCTTTTTCAGGTGTAGAAAAAAGTGTTACAGAATACAGCACAGAGGGAACAGCTGAGAAGATTAAAAACTTCTTTGTTTCAATAGGCAAAGAACTTTCCGGTTCAATTGTCGCAGGTCTTGATAAAGATGCCTTAGAGCCGGTACTCAAAAATGCAATTGGTATTAATGAAAGTGATCTTAATAATGATTATGAAACCAGGGGTGAACGAGTAATATATTTGGTGCAAAATTATAATGAAACAACCCAAGAAGCTGATGCTATTGGTGTTGTTGCTATTAACTGGAAGCTAAAAATAAAAAACTATACGGAGAAGAAAACAGAAAAACAACACAAAACCACTTTAGAAATGCAAACAAGATCAATATTATACTCTGATCTTAACGTTCTAATAAACGATTACGAATATATTAAAAATACATTTAAAAATATACTGTTTTTCAACTTCAACGATCAGCTTGACAATATCCCCTCAAGAAAAGTTAAGCTTAAAGTATTTGATAAAAAACCGTTGGCTTGTAAAAATACTTTTTTATATGGACTACCTGTTTTATGTAAATCTTTAGAGTATATAGATTCAATAATTCTTCACACAGCCGACATAGAAAGACTGCAAGTTCTCGACAATGAGGACTCTGATGCGACTTCAGAATTTAGTTTAACCATAACAGAAAGCTTCTCATTCTCTAGCTCAATCTCACTAACAGCAGGATTAACCTTCGAAGCAGATTTTCAAGTGGCTAAAATTGGACTAAAGTTCGAAAGTACGGTTTCATTTTCTGAAGAGTCTACCCAAAGCGTTAGCAAAACCTATACTATTACTGCACCACCGAGAAATAAAGTATTCGCTTTTCGAGCTTATCTAAATGCTTCAATCCTTCGCTACTTCCCTGGAAAAAACGAATATGTCTATATTGATCATAGCAAGTATCTCACAAACATACTAAAAACCACGGATAAAGATATTATTATCGATTAAATAGTAAAAAGCTGGAGGTTTATCGTAACCTTCAGCTTTACATCAAAGCATTTTATAAGGCTACCCTCTGTTGACACTGTCAACACTGCTTGCTTTATGACCTGAAATAATTCCCCTGGATCTCAGCCATCACACCCTGCTCTTTTGCCCATTGCGCCTGCGTCAGCGAGATCATCTCCGGACCGTTATCCCTCTCCCTTTTCAGTGAATATCCCCGATTTGCCACGATCCTGTCCGGCACTCTCGCGATCCGCTGCGCCGGGATATTCATTCTGGCCGATGAAAAAACGATAAGCGCTTTCCTTCTCCGCACTATTATCAGTGAGCCAAAGCGGAGCGATAATCTATTCCAAATGATTCCGGGTGACACAGACACTTACAGCGCCCGAAATATAAAGCGCCTGCTAAATAATTAGCGGGCGCTTTAGATATAAACAACGTATTAAACTTCCGATATTAAATGAATCTTAACGCAAATCTTTAACCGCTACGTGGTCCATATCGTCAAACACCTGGTTTTCACCCACCATACCCCAAATGAAAGTATAAGCTTTGGTGCCCACGCCAGAGTGAATTGACCAGCTCGGAGAAATCACGGCCTGCTCATTTTGCATCACGATATGACGGGTCTCTTGCGGCTGCCCCATCATATGGAATACACAGCTGTTCTCGTCCATGTTGAAGTAAAAATAGACTTCCATGCGGCGCTCATGGGTGTGGCACGGCATGGTGTTCCACAGGTTGCCCGGCGCCAGTTCAGTCAGGCCCATGCTCAGCTGGCAGGTTTCCAGCACGTCCGGCACGAAGTATTTGTTGATGGTGCGACGGTTGCTGGTGACATCTTCGCCCAGCGTGACCGGTGCGACATCAGCCGGCGTAACGCGTTTGGTCGGATAAGTCAGGTGTGCCGGGGCGCAATTGTAGTAGTAACGCGCCGGGTTTGCCGGATCGGTGCTTTCAAACACCACCTCTTTGGCGCCTTTGCCCACATACAGGCCATCGCGATGGTTCATTTCATAGCAAGTGCCGTCAACGCGGATCAGGCCTGGCCCGCCGATGTTGATGACGCCCAGCTCGCGACGCTCCAGGAAATAGGTCACACCCAGCTGTTTACCCACTTCGCCGCCCACGCTCACCGTGCGGTTAACCGGCATGACGCCGCCCACAATAATGCGGTCGATATGGCTGTACGTCATGGTGTACTCATCAGCCACGAAAACTTTTTCAATCAAAAACTCTTTACGTAACCCGGCGGTGTCCAGGGTCTTAGCGTGATCGCTATGAATACTTTGGCGTACGTCCATTATGTCTCCTCAGTGACGTTACGGGGGCTAAGAATAACGCCCGTTATTATTAATTCAGCATATTCAACAATAAAAAGTACAAACTCTTTACATTAATTTTCGCTGCTACCGATCTTAGCAAAACCAAAAATCAATATTGTGACGAAGATAACTAAAACAACGTTTCATTTCTATTGAATCAATATTCCAATGGATCAATAGTATCACCACTGATTAGCGAGATTCAGATTTTTACGTAAGCCAGACGGCAAGGTGCCCCGTAAAGGCGATCCATCAAGAGAAGACATTACGACTCGCAACGCACAAAAAATCTTTTTTATTAGCAGCTTGCATAATCTGCCTGCTGATACCAGAAAATCTAAGTTAAGAGGCTTGTACATGAAAATTAAAGCGACTATGGAACGAATCCCGGGCGGGATGATGCTTATTCCGCTGCTGCTCGGTGCCGTACTCAATACCTTTGCACCCAACACCGGCGCGTATTTTGGTTCCTTTACCAAAGGTATGATCAGCGGAACGGTACCGATTCTCGCGGTCTGGTTTTTCTGTATCGGGGCCTCTATTGATTTACGCGCAACCGGCACCGTTTTGCGTAAATCCGGTACGCTGGTTATCACCAAAATCGGCGTAGCCTGGCTGGTCGCGATGATTGCCGCGTCGTTTATTCCGGAAGGCGGAATTCAGACCGGTTTCTTTGCCGGTATTTCGGTACTGGCAATCGTGTCTGCGATGGATATGACCAACGGCGGCCTGTATGCCAGCCTGATGAACCAGTACGGTACTAAAGAAGAGTCTGGCGCATTCGTTCTGATGTCTCTGGAATCCGGCCCGCTGATGACCATGGTGATCCTGGGCTCCGCCGGTCTGGCGTCATTTGAACCGCACCACTTTATCGGCGCTGTGCTGCCGTTCCTGATTGGTTTCACCCTGGGCAACCTGGACCACGATTTCCGCGCGTTCTTCAGTAAGGCGACGCCGGTTCTGATCCCGTTCTTCGGCTTTGCGCTGGGTAACACCATCAATCTGGGCGTAATTCTGGATACGGGTCTGCTGGGCGTGGTGCTGGGTGTTGCGGTTATCATTATCACCGGTATTCCATTGATTATCGCTGACCGCGTGATTGGCGGCGGTAATGGTACTGCAGGTGTGGCAGCCTCTTCCGCAGCAGGCGCCGCGGTCGCTAACCCGGTGATCATCGCGCAGATTAACCCGGCATTTGAACCGGTCGCCGCTTCCGCCACTGCGCTGGTCGCCGCGAGCGTCATCGTCACCGCGATCCTGGTGCCGATTATCACCGCGCTGTACGCCAAACACGTCGGCGGCTATAAACCCGCTGAAGTGAAAGAGCCGGAGCAGCAGGTTCAGCACCACTAATCACTGAGCCAAAAAAAACGCCGCACTCCCGGGTGCGGCGTTTTGCTTTATAAAAATAAGATAAACTCAGGCTGCCAGCGAATCCACCAGCACTTCATCCACCATCGCCCCGGCCAGGCGCGACGCAGAGCACAACCGCGGCATGCCTAACGCCACGCTTTTCCAGCTCTGGGTTACCGACCAGCAAACCGGCTGGCGTTCGCTGTCGCTCCAGTTGCCCAACCAACTGAGGGTATCTTTATAATCCAGCAGGCTCGGCGTTGGCGGCGAATTAAGCCACTGCTGATAAAAATGACGCGTCTGTGTCGAGGCGTCGACGCTTTTTGCCAGTAATTCCGTAGCCTGTCGGCGGATCTCTTCCAGCAGCATTTCGCGCACGCGCGGTGTGCTCAGCCGAACAGCCGCACCGCAGCGTCCCCAGCGCAACTCTTCCAGCACGACATAACACCGCCCTGCCGGAGAAAACTCGCCGTAGTGGCCGGAGCGCCAGCGGGCAAATATCGTATCGATATGCTCACGCGCTTCATTTTCCAGCCCGCGCGAGGCCAGTTCATCTTCGAGCCGCGTGGCGCATTGCTGGTAATAACTGCCTAACTGTTCCAGTTGCGTCACCAGGGCGGGCTCGCGGCCCGGAATTTCCGCCAGCAGCGCCTGGGCAATCAGGCTCAGCGCCATATGACCGGGCTGGCGATACTGGCTTACGCCGTCCAGCAGCCCCGGTAACCACTGCGCGCCCTCGGTCATGGCGGCGGTGGTCCACCAGTTCGGCAAACTGGATTGCGCCAACAGCTCTTTTTGCAACCGTTCGCCAATCGCCTGTTGATGCGGAACCGCAGGCGTTACGCGCCGCTGCTGCACGGCCAGAGTCGTATCGACCATCCATTTATCGGTAACGCTTTGTAAATGACGTCCTGGTCCATCAAGTAACGCGGTCTGCCTCATACGCCATACTCCGCTGCAAAGAGGGTTTGAATATCATCACGCAGTAACCGGGCGTCCTCATAAATAAACCCGGCGGTGGAATTGCACTGTTGCAGCTGTTTACGTAGCGCCAGCAGCGCATCTTCGTTTTGCTGACGTGCCACCAGGCTTTGCTGCAGGCTGGCTTCAATGGAGGACAGCGCGCCGGAAAACTCAGCAAAAAAACTGGTCAGCCCGGCGCTAACGGAGACGTCGATTTGCGTATCCATCGCCTGACGCACCTGGCTGCTGAACTGCTCGATGTGCTGATACAGTTTTTGCTCCAGCACAGGGATATCAATCACAAAGCGCCGGGCGCTGGCGGTGTACCCTTCCCAGCCCCACTCCGAGCTGTTAAGCCAGCGGACTACCGTTCCCTTCATTCCCCCCCGATGGCGGGCGCGGTTAAGCGGCAGCGTTTGCTGATCGATGGCATCGTTAAACAGCGAGTGCGCATTAAAGTTAAGTTGATTGGCGCTGAATGCGGGTAGCGTAATGTGCGCTTTAAATCCCGCCTGGACCAGGCCGTCGGAGACGCGGGTTTCAATAGGATGCAATGCCTCGCGCAGTGTGCGCGTCAGTGTGATTTCCAGTTGGCTGAACAGGGTCGCCAGATCGCGGATCAAGCCTTCCTGGAAGCCCAGCATAATCACATCGCAGGAAGCACGGATTTTATGCAGCAGGGTGCGCGCTTCGCTTTCAGACTCCAGCATCATCTGCTGGCATCCCGGCTCAAAATCACGACGGCGATGAGGGTCGTGACGGCCAATGCCACTCAGGGAAACTTCCGGAATCTGGCCGCTGCGGAAATAGCCGTTCAGGCTTTCGATCATGCGGCGCTGATAGTCCGCAATGCACGCCGCTCCGCTCTGCAACGCCTGGGCCACTTCGTGCTGAACCTCATCACGCACGCCGTTACGGGACGAATGCAGCTCTTCAATATTCTGACGCAGCCGCACGATGCTCTGCTGAAGCTGGTCGCTGGCAATATCTAACCCCTGACGGCGGAACGTCATATAGGTCTGCGCGCTTTGCGCGTAGTTGAGCAATTTATGCGAGGCGGAGCGCAGCGCGTACAGCGACGCATTGGCGTGGGCCGCATGCAGCACCGTTTTGATCGGCTGCTCGAACAGCGAGTCTTCCCACAGCAGTTCGGCGGCATGGCGCAGCGCGGTGATGTCGGTTAACGATTCGGTGCGCCAGCGTCGGCCCAGCGCCGCCTCCGCGAAATCCTGCACCCACAGCTGTTCGGTATGGAGCGGTAGCTGGCCTTTATGCATCAGCTCGTGGCGCGCGCGATTGGCCAGATACGCCCACATCGACGATACCGGAAAAATATGGTCCGGCTCGATATGTCCTTTCATCAACGTGCCGGAAATCAGCGCCCGCACCTGATCTTCATCATCGCTGTTGCGGTCTTTCTGGTCGAATTTATTAACCAGCGCGTACAGCGGAACCGATTTCCCCACCGTGGATAACGCCTGGCGCACTTCCTCATCGGAAACCGACTTGAGCTGGGTGTAATCCATCACCGCCAGCACCGCCGAGGCGCTTGCCAGCTGCTCCTGCAGCATTTTTTGCAGATGCGGCTGACCGGCTTCGTTGGGCCCGGGGGTATCCAGCAGAGTCAATTGCCCTAACCCCTGGTCCATACCCGCCAGGTGGACAAACTCCACCTGAATAAACGGAATATGTTCGATAGCGGTATACGCGCTGAAAGGAAACGCCACATCCAGCACTTTCGACAGGCGCACCAGATCGTTGAGGCTCTTCAGGCAATGGAAAATCGGCTGCGCGCCTAAATACTGTTTCTCGAACCGGGTGCCGCTGGCAATGCGCAACAACAGGCTGTCCATGTCTTTATCGATTTCCAGCTGCGTGGCGAGGTGTTCACGTCGCCGGGCGTGCAGTTTTTTTTGCAACTCGGCCATTAACGTTTCGATGGGCCCAACATGGGGAAAATGCAGAATCGGCTCAATCTGGCCTGGAGTATGGCGAATCAGCGTGGGTAGCGCGGTCATGGGACGGTTGCGGTTGGGCAACACTTCCGTACCAACAATGGCATTAATCGTGGTGGATTTGCCCGCTTTCATGGTGCCGACAATCGCCAGCACCATTTCCTGATGTGTCACCTTACGCAGTTCATTGCGCAAGGTTTCCAGTTGAACCTCCACGCCCTTATGGCTGAAGTGTAACGGATGAATAGTGGCAATCCGTGCGCCATCTAAACCAGATGGATTTTCCTGCACCGCCAGGGGTATGTTTTTCAGCATATCCAGGTTATGCATGGCGAGATGGATTAACCGCTCCGCTTCCTGGCTTAATTCAAAAATTGTCTGTGTATGCATAAAATGTTTCCTTAATGCAAATTTTCTTTAGTTTTATTTGCTTTATCTTTTTATTATCTGGTAACGCCTTTTATAATTACCTGAAGGAAATAAATATCGATTCGTTAAAACGCCGTTTTGATTGCTGAAAATAACCCGTTTGTCCATCTGGTAGCGTTATTAAAAATGCTAATAGTCACCACCAGCACTGGATTTTTATTTCGTATCTGCTACAGGCAAAAGCCATCCGGAATGGCCAAATAAGCCATTCGGTGAAAATGATTCAACGTGCGTTCAAGTGGCCGATGTGTAGCCCTGATGATTGTCGATAACCATAGAATAATAAATATCACTTAAGAGGCCAGAATAACACCGACAGAAGACAAATCACGATATATGTTTCGCATAATTGCGCTAAAATTTAGGTTATTGACAACCTTCGTGAAGCGCCGCCACCGGCGTGGCACTGAGTGACGCCAGTGCCGTAATAATCCCTGATAAGCTCAGGGATTTAGGTTATAATCCTCGGTTTTTGCGGGTGACTGCCCGTTTTTCACATTATTGATGCGGCATACAGCACGCCATCATTTTAAGAGGAACCCCCCATGCAACTTCCCCACTGCCCCCAGTGCCAGTCCGAATACACCTATGAAGATAACGGCATGTTCATTTGCCCGGAGTGCGCGCATGAATGGAACGCCGCTGAAGAAGCGCCGGAAGCCGACACGCTGATTGTTAAAGATGCCAATGGCAATCTGCTGGCAGATGGCGACAGCGTCACCGTGATCAAAGATCTCAAAGTCAAAGGCAGCTCTTCAATGTTGAAGATCGGCACCAAAGTCAAAGGCATTCGTCTGGTTGAAGGCGACCATAACATTGATTGCAAAATCGATGGCTTCGGCCCAATGAAGTTAAAATCGGAATTCGTTAAAAAGAACTGATGCTGGCTCTGCGCGATTATGCTGCGCAGAGTTTTTCCCTCCACTGTATTACGGAATAAAGCCGGTTATTCTCTCTCAGCGTCCCTCTGGCTGTCATAGCTATCATTTTCATATTTTCAAGGCGCTTTTATAATATATTTAAACGAATTGACGGCAATCACAAATTAAAGCTTATCGCCTTATTAATCAATTGGTTAAACATTTATCATTATTTTAATTATTCTAAAACTATGTATTTTTGGACAATACCCGAACGCATTTAAAACCTAAAGTTAATTCTTTTGACACCGATAAATATTAAATCCGTCCGAAAACCGTATCCGTTTATTAAGGGTAAGTTTATGCGTCATTCTCCTCATACAACTGATAAAGAATATATTCTTGCTGATAATGATACGTTGATGTCCACGACCGACCTGCAGAGTTATATTACTTATACTAACGACAGTTTTATTAGCGCCAGCGGTTTTAGCAGCGATGAATTAGCCCATCATCCCCATAACGTTGTACGTCATCCTGATATGCCAAAGCAGGTATTCGCCGACATGTGGCAGACGTTAAAACGCGGCGAACCCTGGACCGGGCTGGTGAAAAACCGCCGTAAGAATGGCGATTTTTATTGGGTACGCGCCAACGCGATCCCTGTCGTGCGAAATAACCAAACGTGCGGTTATATGTCGATACGTACTAAACCCCACCCCGAAGAAATTGCCCATGCCGACAGGTTGTATAAGAAAATTAACCAGGGGACATTAACCGGCTTCCGGTTTTACAGCGGATTACTGGTGCGCCGTGGCGTGGGCCGAATATTTAATCTGTTTAAAACGCTGCCGCTGCGCTGGCGTATCCGCCTGCCGCTCCTGGTGCTGCTGCCCTTTACTGCGCTGATGCTCTGGGCTCTCGCGCTACCGCTGAAGAGCGCGTTGACCGTGATGGGTTTTCAGGCTGTCTGCAGTCTGGTGATTTGCCTGTGGCTGGAAGCGCAGGTTTCCCGTCCGATGGAAAAGGTCTGCAAGCAGGCGTTACAGGTGGCGACGGGGGCCAGTCACAGTGTGGATCATATGCAGCGCGCCGACGAAATTGGCATCACGCTGCGCGCGATTAGCCAGCTTGGGCTGATGTTTCGCTGGCTGGTTAACGATGTCAGCAGCCAGGTCGTTACCGTCCGTCAGGGTAGCGACGCGCTGGCGCAGGGCAATGACGATCTCAGCGAGCGCACCCGTCAGACCGCGGTCAACGTCCAGCAAACACTTGCCACCATGAATCAGCTCGCCGCCACGGTTCAGCACAATACCGCAACCGCCAGCGCCGCCGATAAGCTTTCGCTATCAACCTGTCAGGCGGCCACCAACGGCGGCGAAGTGATGGAAACCGTCATCGCCACCATGGATCAGATTGCGCAAAGTACCTCGCAAATAAGCAGCATTACCAGCCTGATCGACAGTATCGCCTTTCAGACCAATATCCTGGCGCTCAACGCCGCCGTCGAAGCGGCCCGAGCGGGGGAACAGGGCAAAGGTTTTGCCGTTGTGGCGGGGGAAGTCCGCAGTCTCGCCAGCCGAAGCGCAACCGCCGCCAGCGACATTCGCAAGCTGATCGAGGCCAGCACCCGCAATGTAGAATCGGGTTCAGAACAGGTGCAGATGGCGGGCAAAACCATGCGGGAGATTGTGCAGCAGGTAGAAAACGTCACCAGACTGATTGCGCAAATCAGCGACGCTACGGCGCATCAGGCGCATGGCCTGACTGAACTCACCCGCGCCGTGGATGAGCTGGATAAAATCACCCAGCAAAATGCCAGCCTGGTTGAGGAAGGCGCCGGGGCGTCCGCCACCGTGAAACATCAGGCGACGCGGCTGGTGGATGCCGTGGCGGTTTTTCGCTAGTAAGCAATAGACCAGTTCTTCGGGATACCGCCAGCGGTCATGTGTTTTCTCAATGACGCTGGCTGGTATTCACCGAGCTTCCATAGCCCATCGACTGACGACTGAAACGGCAGCGCGCTGCCGCCATAGATCCGGTCAATCACCGACTGGTGGATCATCAGCGAAGCGTGCACCGGCGCAGAAAACCGCCGTGGCGCGATTTGCTGCCAGGGCGTCGGCGGAAACCAGTTACAGTGCAGCGGCCCTAAGCCGTTGCTGATAATCGGCCGCAGATCCAGCGGCAATCCCAGATCGCTCAGTACATCACGCATCCAGCGTAATGTGGTATTGGCCAGCGCGCTTTCTTCGCTCTCCTGGTCGTAGCCGCCACCGATATCTTCATGGATACCGGCAAACAACACCTGCAAAATCCGATCGCGGAAATCCCACAGTACCGGCTCAAATTCAATACGTTCTTCATCTATCGCCAGCGCCTGTAAACCGTACTTTATCCGGGAGCCTAACGCCGATGACGCGAAGCGAAACACATCGGTGCGGATATCCTCGTAACAGGTGGGAATGCCCCTTTTCCCCACGGTTTCAAACGCGGCGACCGCTTCTACAGGGACATCGGTAATCAGCTCATCGTGCTTAGGCGGCTCGCAAAAATAGCCGGGTAGATCGCCGATCACCTGCCCAAGCAACTCGCCATCCATATGAGCAGCATGGGCACGATACTGGGTCCAGACCGCCGCCGCCCGCCGCCAGGCATCGGGTTTGTTATGTTCGTTCAAACGTAAACGCGCGCTGTCCAGCAAACCGCGGCTGAGGATCATGTCAGCCAGCGCCCGCACCGTATACGCGCCGCGGCTAAATCCGATCAACCAGATCCGATCGCCTGGCTGGTAATGACGGCTGATAAAGGTATAACCCCTGACAACGGGAACGATAAGCCGGGCGCCAAACGCCCCATCCAGACTGTTCGCAAACGGATTATTCGGGTCGCCCACCCCATGAATATACTTTGCGACCTGTAAGACTTCCCCGTCGGGATCCCGCCAGGTTTTCTCCTGTTCATTGGCGAGCAGCAGGCTATGTTGATCCACCTCCCCCCGCAGCGCCACAAACAGCTGGTAAACATTGCCTGCCAGCACCGGGCTGTGTTGAACGTCAAGGTCCGGCCCGCCCCAGACCCCATCCGCACAAAAAACAATGTCTTTGCTCATCGTTGATTCCCGCTGCCAGAGGTTAATTTCGCGTCGTGTTACGTGAGGTTAATCGCCCGCATAAAATACTCCCGCAGCCTTACCCGGAAAAAGCGCACAATCCGCACCCCATAAGCTAAGAAAATAACACTACGCCTTGCACTACGACAAAAGTGTGTAGCTGAATGCGTTCACTCATAAATCGGCGGCCCGCGCTGACTAATCTTCATCCGATTGCCATTTCCTGTTAACAGAATCGTCACATTACCCGGTCAACATGAGGCCACTTTTCATGGAGACCGTGTAATGCAAAAGATTATCCGCGTCGAAAATTTGACCCGAACTTTCCATCACCATCAGGCGCTGAATGGGGTGAGTCTGGAGGTCAATCATGGCGAAATGGTTGCCCTGCTGGGGCCGTCAGGCTCCGGGAAATCTACCCTGCTGCGCCATCTCAGCGGGCTGCTGACCAGCGACAAATCCCCGGAAATTCATATCGAAATGTTGGGCCGCGCCGTTCAACGCGCAGGCCGCCTGGCCCGCGATATCCGCCAGACCCGCGCTCAGACCGGCTACATCTTCCAGCAGTTCAACCTGGTTAACCGCCTGACGGTAATGGAAAACGTGCTGATCGGCGCGCTTGGCGCGACCCCGTTCTGGCGCACCTGTTTCAGCTGGTTCAGCCGCGAGCAGAAGCAGCGCGCGTTACAGGCGCTGTCACGCGTGGGCATGGCACATCTGGCGTATCAGCGGGTTTCCACGCTGTCCGGCGGCCAGCAGCAGCGCGTGGCGATTGCCCGCGCGTTGATGCAGCAGGCCAAAGTGATTCTGGCGGATGAGCCGATTGCCTCGCTTGACCCGGAATCGGCGCGCATCGTGATGGAAATTCTGCGCGACATTAATCGCCAGGACGGGATCACCGTCGTGGTGACGCTGCATCAGGTGGATTACGCCCTGCGCTACTGCGAACGCATTGTGGCGCTGCGCCAGGGCAATGTCTTTTTCGACGGCGCCAGCAGCGCCTTCGACAGCGAACGTTCCGACCATCTCTACCGCAGTCTGAATCGCGTCGAGCAGAACGCGCAGGCCGCCTAACTTACTGAGGACTTTTCATGAATTACAAAGCGGTTGCCGCTCTGGCCTTTACCAGCATGTTCAGCGTGAGCGCCCTGTTAAGCCCGGCGCAGGCGCAGGAGCAGGAAAAGGCGATTAACTTTGGCATCATTTCGACCGAATCACAGCAAAACCTCAAGCCGCAGTGGGACCCGTTCCTCAGGGACATGGAAAAGAAACTGGGCGTAAAAGTGAATGCCTTCTTCGCACCGGATTACGCGGGCATTATCCAGGGCATGCGCTTTAACAAAGTGGATGTGGCCTGGTACGGCAACCTCTCCGCCATGGAAGCGGTGGATCGCGCCAACGGACAGGTGTTCGCCCAGACCGTGGCGGCGGACGGATCGCCGGGCTACTGGAGCGTCCTGATCGTCAACAAAGACAACCCGATCAAAGACCTCAACGATCTGCTGGCGAAGCGCAAGGATCTGACCTTCGGCAACGGCGATCCGAATTCGACGTCAGGCTTCCTGGTACCGGGCTACTACGTGTTCGCGAAGAACAACATCGCACCGACCGACTTCAAACGCACCCTGAACGCCAACCACGAAACCAACGCCCTGGCCGTCGCCAATAAGCAGGTGGATGTGGCGACCAATAACACTGAAAACCTCGATCGTCTGAAGATCACCGCGCCGGAAAAATTCAGCCAGCTGAAAGTGATCTGGAAATCGCCGCTGATCCCGAGCGATCCGATCGTCTGGCGTAAAAACCTTTCCGACGCCACCAAAGACAAGATCTACGACTTCTTCACTACCTACGGCAAAACCGCCGAAGAGCAGCAGGTGCTGAAAGGCCTCTCATGGGCGCCGTTCCGCCCGTCCAGCGACTTGCAACTGGTGCCGATCCGCCAGCTGGCGCTGTTTAAAGAAATGCAGAGCGTCAAAGCCAATAAGACCCTGAGCGAGCAGGATCGTGCGGCTAAAACCGCCGAACTCCAGGCGAAGCTCGACGATCTCGATCGTCTGAACGCGGCGCTCGGCGCGATGACCAACGTCACCACCGCCTCACAGTAATCCTCTGTCCTCGCGGGTTCGCCCGTGAGGACGCTTTACGGAGCTTTTTATGCAAACCATTACTGTTGCGCCACCAAAGCGAAGCGGGTTCACCCTGGTGAGCTGGGCCGTGCTGCTGGCTGTGCTGATTGCCTCATGGCAGGGCGCGGAAATGGCGCCGCTCAACCTGTTCCGCGATGCGGGCAATATGGCGACCTTCGGCGCTGATTTCTTCCCGCCGGACTTCAGCCAGTGGCAGCACTATTTGGGCGAAATGCTGATCACTCTGCAAATCGCCGTCTGGGGCACCGCGCTGGCGGTTTTACTCTCCATCCCGTTTGGCCTGCTGTGCGCCGATAACCTGGTTCCCTGGTGGATTTACCAGCCGATGCGAAGGGCGATGGATGCCTGCCGAGCCATCAACGAAATGGTGTTCGCCATGTTGTTCGTGGTGGCGGTGGGATTAGGGCCGTTCGCGGGCGTGCTGGCACTGTTTATCCACACCACCGGCGTGCTCTCCAAGCTGCTGTCCGAAGCGGTGGAAGCCATCGAGCCGGGTCCGGTTGAAGGGGTGCGCGCCACCGGAGCCAATAAAATCGAAGAAATTCTTTACGGCGTTTTGCCGCAGGTGATGCCGCTGCTGATTTCCTACTCCCTGTACCGCTTCGAATCCAACGTGCGTTCCGCCACGGTGGTCGGCATGGTCGGCGCGGGCGGGATTGGCGTCACGTTGTGGGAAGCGATCCGCGGGTTCCAGTTCCAGCAAACCTGCGCCCTGATGATTGTCATCATCATTACCGTCAGCCTGCTCGACTTCCTGTCGCAGCGCCTGCGTAAGCACTTCATCTGAGTTGCGAGGCTTTGATTGCTATGCACTTATCCAGACATCCGACCAGTTACCCAACCCGATATCAGGAAATTGCCGCAAAGCTTGAAGAGGAGCTGAAAAATCATTACCGCTGCGGGGACTATCTCCCGGCGGAACAGCAGCTGGCGGACCGCTTCGCGGTTAACCGCCACACCCTGCGCCGCGCCATCGACCAGCTCGTGGAGCGCGGCTGGGTGCAGCGCCGCCAGGGCGTCGGCGTGCTGGTGCTGATGCGCCCGTTCGATTACCCGCTCAACGCTCAGGCGCGCTTTAGCCAGAATCTGCTGGAACAGGGCAGCCATCCCACCAGCGAACGTCTGCTGGCGGTGCTGCGCCCGGCGTCAAATCAGGTCGCCCAGGCGCTGGACGTTCCTGAAGGTCAGAACGTGATCCACCTGCGCACCCTGCGCCGGGTCAACGGCATCGCCCTGTGCCTGATCGACCACTACTTTTCCGAGCTGGCCTGGTGGCCTGCGTTGCAGGGCTTTAGCCAGGGCTCGCTGCATGATTATCTCGACCAGCAGCTCGATATTCGCCTGCTGCGCACCCAGACGCGCATCAGCGCGCGCCGCGCCCAGGCCAAAGAGAGCAAATTGCTGGAGATCCCCAACATGGCGCCACTGCTCTGCGTGCGCACCCTTAACCATCGCAACGACGTGGCGACACCGGCGGAATACTCCGTCAGCCTGACCCGCGCCGACATGATTGAATTCACCATGGAGCACTAATGGACGCGGCACATTACACCCTCGCCCAACGCCAGCGCTGGATGGCCGTGCTGGCCCACAGCCTGCCGGAGGAACTGGCGCGCTACGTTGATACCCTGCGCATCGCGCCGCAATACCAGACGCTGCGCCCGGCGGAAACCGGCCTGGTGCAAATCCAGGGCCGCATGGGCGGCACCGGCTCGCGCTTTTATACCGGCGACGCCACCCTGACCCGCGCCGTTATCCGCCTGAACAACGGACTATGCGGCTACAGCTGGGTGCTGGGACGCAACAAGCCCCACGCCGAACGTTGCGCGGTGATCGACGCCCTGATGCAGGACCCGCAGCACTACCCGTCGCTGCTGGAAACCCTTATTGCCCCGCTGGAAGCCCACCGCGCCGCGCGCCTGCAAACGCGTGCCGGACAGGTGAACGCCAGCCGGGTCGACTTTTTCACCCTGGTGCGTGGAGATAACACATGACCTTAACCACCGCTTTCGCTACCCCGGTTCACGACGCCCAACACAGCTTTCGCCGCCTGCTTAAAGCCATGAGCGAGCCGGGCGTGATTGTGTCCCTGCATCAACTCGCCCACGGCTGGCCGCCGTTCGGCCAGGCCACCACCAGCGTGCTGCTCACCCTTGCGGATAACGATACGCCGGTATGGCTGAGCGCCAGAATGGGCAACGATATTGTCCGTCAGAATCTGCGTTTCCATACCAATGCGCCGCTCACCGACGATCTCGCCAGCGCGCTGTTCGCGGTGGCCGACGAGACGCTAACGTCCACGCAGTTGAATTTGCTGTCGCAGGGCAGCGCGGTCGCCCCGGAAACCAGCGCCACGCTGATCATGCAGGTCGCCAGCCTGAGCGGCGGGCGGATGCTGCGCCTGACCGGTGCGGGTATTCGTGAGGAGCGCATGGTCGCGCCGCAGCTGCCGGAGTGCGTGATCCACGAGCTGACCGAACGCCCGCATCCGTTCCCGCTGGGCATCGATCTGATCCTCACCTGCGGCGATCGCATGCTGGCGATCCCGCGTACCACCCACGTGGAGGTGTGCTGATGTACGTTGCGGTGAAAGGGGGCGAGAAAGCGATCGACGCCGCGCACGCCCTTCAGGAACACAAACGCCGTGGCGACAGCGAGATCCCGGAACTGAGCGTGGCGCAAATCGACGCCCAGTTGAATCTCGCCGTGGACCGCGTGATGACCGAAGGCGGCATCGCGGATCGCGAACTGGCGGCGCTGGCGCTTAAGCAGGCCAGCGGCGACAACGTGGAAGCCATTTTTCTGCTGCGCGCGTATCGCACCACGCTGCCGCGCCTGGCGGTCAGCGAACCGATTGATACTGCCGCCATGCGCCTGGAACGGCGGATTTCGGCGGTGTACAAAGATGTGCCCGGCGGACAGCTGCTCGGCCCGACCTACGACTACACCCATCGCCTGCTGGATTTCACCCTGCTGGCGAATGGCGAAGCGCCTACGCTGGCGCAGGCCGACGCCGACCAACCGCATGCGCCTCACGTGTTTAGCCTGCTGGAGGCGCAAAAGCTGGCGAAGCCTGAACAGGACAGCGGCGAGCAGCCGGATGACATCACCCGCCAGCCGCCGGTTTACCCGTGTTCCCGCGCCTCGCGGCTCCAGCAGCTGGTACGCGGCGACGAGGGCTATTTGCTGGCGCTGGCTTACTCCACCCAGCGCGGCTACGGGCGCAACCACCCGTTTGCCGGGGAAATTCGCAGCGGCTATGTTTCCGTGGAACTTGTCCCCGAAGAGCTGGGTTTTGCGGTTAACGTCGGCGAACTGCTGATGACCGAATGCGAAATGGTTAACGGCTTTATCGACCCGCCAGAGGAGTCACCGCACTTTACGCGCGGTTACGGGCTGGTGTTCGGCCAGAGCGAGCGCAAAGCCATGGCGATGGCGCTGGTGGACCGCGCGTTACAGGCCCCGGAGTACGGCGAAAACATCGCCTCTCCCGCCCAGGACGAAGAGTTTGTGCTGGCCCATGCCGATAACGTTGAAGCCGCCGGGTTTGTCTCGCATCTGAAACTGCCCCACTACGTCGATTTCCAGGCCGAACTGGAGCAGCTCAAGCGTCTGCAACGCGAACAGGAGGCCCGCCGTGACTCATCTTGCCGGTTATAACTTTGCTTATCTGGACGAGCAAACCAAGCGCATGATCCGCCGCGCGATTTTAAAAGCGGTGGCGATCCCTGGTTACCAGGTGCCGTTCGGCGGCCGTGAAATGCCGATGCCTTACGGCTGGGGAACCGGCGGGATCCAGATCACCGCCAGCATCATCGGTGAAGCCGACGTGCTGAAAGTGATCGACCAGGGCGCGGACGACACCACCAACGCCGTGTCGATCCGCAATTTCTTTAAGCGCGTCACCCATGCCGCCACCACCGAATCCACCGAAAACGCCACCCTGATCCAGACCCGCCACCGCATCCCGGAGCTGCCGCTGGTGGAGGATCAGATCCTGATTTACCAGGTGCCGATCCCGGAGCCGCTACGCTTTATCGAGCCGCGCGAAACCGAAACCCGCACCATGCACGCCCTGGAAGAGTACGGCGTGATGCAGGTGAAGCTGTACGAAGATATCGCCCGCTTCGGCCATATCGCCACCACCTATGCCTACCCGGTGAAGGTCAACGACCGCTACGTCATGGACCCGTCGCCGATCCCGAAATTCGATAACCCGAAAATGGACCAGATGCCCGCACTGCAACTGTTCGGGGCCGGGCGCGAAAAACGCATCTACGCGGTGCCGCCCTATACCCGCGTTGAAAGCCTGGACTTTGACGACCACCCGTTCAGCGTCCAGCAGTGGGACCAGCCCTGCGCCATCTGCGGTTCCCATGACAGCTATCTTGACGAAGTGGTGCTGGATGACGCGGGCAACCGCATGTTCGTCTGTTCCGATACCGATTTCTGCCGCACGGTTTGCGAGGCCAACCACCCATGACTCAACCTCTGCTTTCGGTTAATCACCTGACCCACCTGTACGCGCCGGGCAAAGGCTTTAGCGACGTTTCCTTTGATTTATGGCCTGGCGAAGTGCTGGGCATTGTCGGGGAATCCGGCTCCGGTAAAACTACCCTGCTGAAGTCGATTTCCGCGCGCCTGGCCCCGCAGGCGGGCGACGTGATGTATCAGGATCGCTCGCTGTACGGCATGAGCGAGGCCGAGCGCCGCCGCCTGCTGCGCACCGAATGGGGCGTGGTGCATCAGCATCCGATGGACGGCCTGCGCCGCCAGGTCTCCGCAGGAGGCAATATCGGCGAACGCCTGATGGCGACCGGCGCGCGTCACTACGGCGAGATCCGCGCCACCGCCGCGCGCTGGCTGGAAGAGGTCGAAATCCCCGGATCGCGCATTGACGATTTGCCCACCACGTTCTCCGGCGGGATGCAGCAGCGCCTGCAAATTGCCCGCAATCTGGTAACCCATCCCCGGCTGGTGTTTATGGATGAACCCACCGGCGGGCTGGACGTGTCGGTACAGGCGCGATTGCTCGACCTGCTGCGCGGCCTGGTGGTGGAGCTGAACCTGGCGGTGGTGATTGTCACCCACGATCTGGGCGTGGCGCGGCTGCTGGCCAATCGCCTGCTGGTGATGAAGCAGGGCCAGGTGGTGGAAAGTGGGCTAACTGACCGGGTGCTCGACGATCCGCACCATCCCTACACCCAACTGTTGGTTTCATCGGTTCTGCAAAACTAGAGGCGCGCCATGACGGTTTCATTACGGGTTGAACAAGTCAGTAAAACCTTCGTTCTTCATCATCAAAACGGCATTCGCCTGCCGGTGCTGGAAAGCGCCACCCTTGAGGTTAAGGCGGGGGAATGCGTGGTGCTGCACGGCCACTCCGGCAGCGGTAAATCCACGCTGCTGAGATCGCTGTACGCCAACTACCTGCCGGATAACGGGCATATCTGGGTGAAACATGACGAGCAGTGGCTGGATATTGTCGCCGCCCCGGCGCGGGAGGTGATGGCGGTACGGCGTAAAACCATCGGCTGGGTGAGCCAGTTCCTGCGGGTGATCCCCCGCGTGTCGGCATTAACGGTGGTGATGCAGCCGCTGCTCGATTTGGGCGTCGATCGCGAGGTGTGCCGCGCCAAAGCCGCCAGCCTGCTGACCCGTCTCAACGTGCCGGAACGTCTGTGGCATCTCGCGCCCTCGACGTTTTCCGGCGGCGAACAGCAGCGCGTCAACATCGCCCGCGGGTTTATCGTCGATTACCCGATTCTGCTGCTCGATGAGCCCACCGCCTCGCTGGACGCCAACAACAGCGCCGCCGTGGTGGCGCTGATTGAAGAGGCCAAAGCGCGCGGCGCGGCCATTGTCGGCATTTTCCATGATGACGCCATTCGCCAGCGCGTGGCTGACCGTCTGCATCCGATGGGGAACACGCATGATCATCAATAATGTAAAACTGATCCTCGAAAACGAGGTGGTAGACGGCTCCATCGATATCAACGATGGGGTAATTACCAGCTATGCCGACAGCCACAGCCGCCTGCCGGGCGCGCTGGACGGCGAAGGCGGCTGGCTGCTGCCGGGGCTCATTGAACTGCATACCGACAATCTGGATAAATTCTTCACCCCGCGCCCGAAAGTGGACTGGCCGGCCCACTCCGCCATGAGCAGCCACGACGCGCTGATGGTGGCGAGCGGCATCACCACGGTGCTGGATGCGGTGGCGCTGGGCGACGTGCGCGACGGCGGCGATCGGCTGGAGAATCTGGAAAAGATGATCAACGCGGTGGAGCACAGCCAGCGGCGCGGGGTCAACCGCGCCGAGCATCGCCTGCATCTGCGCTGCGAGCTGCCGCATCACACCACGCTGCCGCTGTTTGAACAGCTGATGCACCGCGAACCGGTGACCCTGGTGTCGCTGATGGACCATTCGCCGGGCCAGCGTCAGTTCGCCAACCGGGAAAAATATCGCGAATACTATCAGGGCAAATATCAGCTCAATGACCACGACATGGCGCGCTACGAAGAGGAGCAACTGGCGCTGGCCGAGCGCTGGTCGCAGCCGAACCGGGAAGCCATCGCCGCCCACTGTCGGGCGCGCAATATCGCGCTGGCGAGCCATGACGACGCCACGGCGGCGCACGTGCTGGAATCCCACCAGCTTGGCAGCGTGATTGCCGAATTCCCGACCACATTCGATGCAGCGCAGGCGTCGCGCCAGCACGGGATGAGCGTGCTGATGGGCGCGCCGAACATCGTGCGCGGCGGCTCGCATTCCGGCAACGTGGCGGCCCACTCGCTGGCCCAGGCCGGGCTGCTGGATATTCTTTCTTCCGACTATTATCCGGCGAGCCTGCTGGACGCGGCGTTTCGCGTGGCGCTGGACGAGGGCAACGCCTTTACCCTGCCCCAGGCGATCCATCTGGTGACGCGCAATCCGGCGCGGGCGCTGAACCTCGACGATCGCGGCGTGATTGGCGAGGGCAAACGCGCCGATCTGGTGCTGGCGCACTGGCACGGCGAGCATGTCCATATCGGCAACGTCTGGCGTCAGGGAAAACAGGTGTTCTGATGGGGCGCATCATCTGGTTAATGGGAGCGTCCGGGTCCGGAAAGGACAGTTTGTTAAACGCCCTGCGCGAGCGGGAGCGCCCTACGCTGCTGGTGGCGCATCGCTACATCACCCGCCCGTTTAACGCCGGCAACGAAAACCATATCGCGCTGAGCGAAAGCGAGTTCTTACAGCGCGAGGCTCAGGGGCTGTTTGCCCTGAGCTGGCAGGCCAACGGCCATTACTACGGTATCGGCCAGGAGATCGATCTGTGGCTGGACGCCGGATTCAACGTGGTGGTGAACGGCTCGCGCGCGCATCTGCAACAGGCGCAAGCGCGCTACCGGGAGCGGTTGCTGGCGGTGTGCCTGCACGTTTCCCGTGATGTCTTGCAGGCGCGTTTACAGGCGCGGGGGCGGGAATCCGCTACGCAAATCGCCGCCCGGCTGGCGCGCGCGGCGCAGTACGCCAGCCTGCCGCCCGGTTGCCGGGCGCTGAATAATGACGGAAGTCTGCTACAGTCAGTCGAGACCTTATTAACGCTGGTCGATGAGCACCAACAGCCACGGGAGCCGCAACATGCTTTATGACATTCAGCGCGCCGATATCACCCACAGCGACGCCATCTACGCGCTGGTTTGCGAACTGAAACAGGCTACGTTTGACCGCGACGCGTTCGACGTTGGCCTTGCTGCGAATCTGCGCGACGCCAACTACCACCTGGCGCTGGCCTGGCTCGACGGCAAACCGGTGGGGCTGATTAGCCTCCATCTGCAATTCCATCTCCATCACGCCAACTGGATTGGCGAGATCCAGGAACTGGTGGTGATGCCGGAAGCGCGCAGCGCGGGCGTGGGCAAAGGTTTGTTGAGCTGGGCGCAGACAGTGGCGCAGCAGCACGGCGCGGAAATGACCGAGCTTTCCACCAACGTGAAACGCATCGATGCCCACCGCTTTTATCGTCGTGAAGGCTATGAGCCAAGCCACGTCCGGTTCACCAAACCGCTGTAAGGAGCCGCGATGACCTTAACGCTGACCCTCACCGGCACCGGCGGCGCGCAGTTGGTCCCGGCGTTTGGCTGTACCTGCAAAGCCTGTGAGCGGGCGCGCCGTGACGAGGCTTTTCGCCGCCGACCCTGTAGCGCGGTGATTAACTGCAACGATGCCATTACGCTGCTGGATGCGGGCATTCCCGATCTGATGGACTACTGGCCCGCCGGAAGTTTTCACCAGTTTCTGCTCACCCATTACCATATGGACCATGTACAGGGGCTTTTCCCGCTGCGCTGGGGCGTGGGCGACAACATCGCGGTCTACGGTCCGCCGGATGAACAGGGTTGCGACGATCTGTTTAAACATCCGGGGCTGCTCGATTTCAGCCACACCGTGGAGCCGTTCGTGGTGTTTAGCCTGCAGGGGTTACAGGTGACGCCGCTGCCGCTCAACCATTCAAAACTGACGTTCGGCTATCTGCTGGAAACCGCCCACAGCCGCGTGGCCTGGCTGTGCGACACCGCCGGGCTGCCGGAGAAAACGCTGAAGTTTTTGCAGGCGGGGCCGCCTGACGTGATGGTGATCGATTGCAGCCACGCGCCGCGCGACCAGACGCCGGCCAATCACTGCGATTTAAATACGGTAGTGGCATTGAATGAGGTGATAAAAAGCCCGCGCGTGGTGCTGACCCATATCAGCCACCAGTTTGATGCATGGATGATGGAAAACCCGCTGCCGGAAGGGATTGAAGCGGGCGTTGACGGGCAGGAAATTACCCTCGCTTAGCGGTCGTATTCATCGTCCAGCCGCCGCTCTTCCTCTTCCAGTTGCTGGCGCTCGCGGTCCAGCTGACGCTGACGCTCATCTAACTGACGGTGCCGATCCTCAAGCTGCCTGCGTCGGTCATTATACTGGCGGCGCTGGTCGTCGGAACGTTGCCAGTCACGGTCGTCACGCCGGTCATCGCGTCGATCGTCATTTTGAGAATACGCGTCGTCAATGGCGCGGGTAATAGACGTCACGGTATCGTCAATCACATCGGCGCGCGCCGGTTGCGCAGTCATCATTAACGCGCCGAGCGTCAGGAAAAGCGGCAAAGTTTTCATCAGGCAGCCCTCGAAAAGACAGAGGGTTACTTTGCAAAGGCTGCGGATGTTAGAGAAGAAGAGAATTCTCAAAGCGGCAGGGGTGGTGCCTGTGTAATGAATTCGAAATGGCTTTTAAGCTCGCTTAAGCTCTTCCAGAAGTTCGGGGTGCTTATCCAGAGCCTTAAATAACAATACCAGTGGACGCGGAGGCGCTACGCGGCCAGTTTCATAACGGCTAAAGGCGTTAGCGCCGCCGCCAAAAATTTCTGCAGCCTGGCGCTGGTCTAGTTTAAGGCGCTTACGCACCTTCGCGATAAAGGCCGGATCGACCTCTTCAGCATTGACCCGTCGGTTAAATTCCAGCATGGCTGCAAAATATTCTTCGCCTTCGCCATCCCCAAAAATGACTTCTCCGCACCGATCGCAAAATTGCCCTTTAACGGCATGAAAGACCGTTTTTCGACCTTTATACTCATATTGCATATCGCGTGCTTCATGTATCAGTTCTGCGCCACCGCAAACAGGGCATTTCATATTCATAACTCCTTAAATGACACGATCAGTACGCCGTCAGTCACAATGAATTTCATATAAATCCGTTGGCCCTTGTAGAGGGGTCGATACACTTCATGCCAGCACGTAGAGTCATGATAAGCGGTCATGCTTTTATAAAAGTCAGCGGGTTCCAGCGCCAGAATGACATTAAATATTTCCTGCTTAGAACCAAATCCCATTTGCGCTGCGCCAATCAAGGCTGTATTTGTTACTGCCGCCAGGCCAGCCCGAACCATCGTTTTGACAATAGGTAATCGGGTATGCGGCGTTCTCTTTTCCATAAGGATTAACCTAAATGCAAAATTATGCAAGTAGGTTAATTGGGCTTTATCAATGCGTAAAGCAGGCCCGATAAACTCAGATTTGCGCCCGCCGCAGCGCCTGCGCCAGTTGAAGCTGAGTAAAGGGTTTACGCAGCAGCTCCACGTCCGGCTGCGCTGCCGGGTCCTGCGCGGTGCGTAGGTCCTGCCCGCTGATCAGCAGCCGGGCGATATGCGGATGATTGATAGCCGCGTAGTGCAGCACTTCCGCACCGCTGACCCCGCCGGGTAGCATCAGGTCGCTAATCAGAATGTCGATTTCTTCAACGCTATCCAGCAGAGCGATAGCCTCTTCCACGGTCCTGGCTTCGAGGGTGATATAGCCCAACTGATGCAGTTGCTCGCACAGCGTCTGGCGCACATCGGCTTCATCTTCCAGCAGCAGCACCAGTTCGTCCTGTGATGCCAGATCGGGGATATCCACCGGCAGCGCCAGCTCGCTGGCCGCCTGCGGCGCGCGCGGTAATTGCAGGCGCACTGTGGTGCCCTGGCCGGGAGCGCTGTCGATTTGCACGCGCCCGCCGGACTGGCGCACAAAGCCATACACCATCGACAGGCCGAGGCCGCTGCCTTCGCCGGTTTGTTTGGTGGTAAAAAACGGCTCGAATACGTGGGCTTTAACGTCATCCGACATCCCACAGCCGCTGTCGATCACCTCCAGGGTGACCATATCGTGCCGCCGCCCGTCGCCACGAGTCACACGCTGGTTCCAGCTACGCAGTTTTATCACGCCGCTGCGCCCTTCCATGGCGTCACGGGCGTTCATCACCAGGTTAATGATGGCGTTTTCCAACTGGTTGACGTCAATCCACGCGGGCCAGGCAGGTTGCTGCGCTTCCAGCTCCAGCGTCAGGGTCGCAGGCAGCGAATGGCGCATCAGCTCCACCAGGTTTTCCAGCAGCGCCTTGAGCTGTACGGCGCGCGGGTTCAGAGACTGCTTACGCGAAAACGCCAGCAGGCGCTGGGTAAGCTGCGCCCCGCGCTCGGCGGCCTTCAGCGCCCGGGCAATGCGCGGCGCGTCCGGCGTACCGGGTGCAGTCAGTTCCAGGCTGCCGATAATCACTGCCAGCAGGTTATTAAAATCATGGGCCAGTCCCCCGGTCAGCTGACCGACGGCGTTCATTTTCTGACCATGCACCAGCGCCTCTTCCAGACCTTTCCGCTCGGTGCGGTCCAGTACCACGTTGACCATGCCGCGCCCCGGCACCGGGCTAAAGCGCAGCTCAATGGTGCGGTTATCCGCGAGCCGCAGCTCCTGGGGATGGGGCAGCGGCAGGGCAAGGTTTTCCTGAATATGGGCGTCCTGCGGCGCGACCTGGCGCAACAGCTGGAGATAATGCTGGCCGCGCTGCACCCCTTCCGCATCCAGACCCAGCAGCAGCGGGTATTGCGGGTTCCACACCACCAGTTCGCCGTGGCTGTCGAACAGGGCAAAACCGTCGCGCATGGCATGAAAAGTGGTTTCCAGCTGGGTGCTTTTTTCCTTCAACAGCCGGGAGGTGTGTTCCAGCGACGCGGTATTGCGGGCAAACACGTTAAACGCGCGGGCCAGTTCGCCCAACTCGTCGCGCCGCTGCTGCGCCGGGACGGTGACATCCCGCTCGCCGCGCGCCAGCCGCGCCATCGCCGTGGAGATCGCCGTCAGGTTCGAGCCGAGATTGCGGTAGATATACCACCCGGCAAACCCGGTGATAATCAGCGCCAGCGCGGCAAACACGGCGATAAACAGGATCATCGAGCGCAGCTCTTTATGGCTGGCGGCGGTGCGCAGCGCCGACTCCTGGGCCACGCGTTTCACATACTGATTGATATCGGTGTTGAGAAACGCCACCAGCGCTTTGATGTGGTACATCGACCAGCTAATCGCGAGATCGCTCTCTTCCAGCGCGGCGGAGAGCGAATCAAGCTGGCCCAGTTGTCGGGTAAAATCCTGATAGATACCGTTAACCAGCGGATCGCTGAGCTGGCCGGGCAACGCCTGTACCACCGCGTCGATTTGCTCCACCGTCGGGCGCGGCGACGGGGTCTGGATTGCCGCGTCGATCAGGCGATCCATTTCGATCAGCAGCGCTGGCGCAGGCAACGTTTCCCCGGTGCGCTGATTAAGCGTCTGAATGTGGTGGAGATAACTTTGGTTTTGATACAGGGCGCTCAGCAGCGCGTTGCGCTCAAGATGGCGGCGATGGCCGCGCTCCAGCATTTGGGTCACGCTTTGCTGCAACTGGATGCTGCGGGAAATAATATTGCTGACCAGTTCCGGCTCCAGGGCCGCCAGCGGCGCCATTGACAGCAAATGCAATGAGCGCTGTAGCTCAAGCTGCGTCTGTTTTAATCGCTCCGCTTCACTCTGGTATTCCAACGCGCCGACCACCTGGCTGAGCCGCACCGCCGCCGTAGCCACGTTGGCGGTATCGCGCGCCAGCGCCATGCTGCCGGTCATGTCGCTGAGCGTCTGCTTCTGCACCTGTTCCTGCAACACGCTGGCGTGACGAAAGCCGACAATCGCCACCACGCTCACCATCAGCGT
The DNA here is from genome assembly GCF_009907385.1 of Atlantibacter hermannii. Taxonomy (GTDB): domain Bacteria; phylum Pseudomonadota; class Gammaproteobacteria; order Enterobacterales; family Enterobacteriaceae; genus Atlantibacter; species Atlantibacter hermannii_A. The sequence goes on along the minus strand of NZ_JAAATR010000064.1, from coordinate 24,509 downwards.
GACCGCCACCACCAGCAGATTAAAAAACAGTAACCGCCCGCGTGCGCTGGTCAGAAATCGGCTGGCTGGCTGTGTCATAACCCACTCCACTGGCGAAAACAAAACAGTAGCGCCTCGCGGTGCTTCCCGGCACGGTTGCGTTGCGGGAATGTGATCAATGTTAACTATTCGACAATATGACAAATATGAATGGGTTTTGACATCATGTATTTACCCGGTAGTGGTCAAGTGATGGCACCTGACCCCTAATGGAGTGCGCCATGAACGCAACGCCTGTACTGGAGATGCGCGATATCGCCAAAGCGTTTGGTAAGTTTTACGCGCTTAAAGGCGTCAGCCTGACGGTCTATCCCGGTGAGATCCACGCGCTGATGGGCGAAAACGGCGCCGGGAAAAGCACCCTGATGAAAATCCTCGCCGGCGCGTATACCGCTACCAGCGGCGAGATCCTGATCGACGGGCAGCCTTACAGCATCAGAAGCCCGAAAGACGCGCTACAGGCGGGCATCACGCTGATTTATCAGGAGATGCAGCTCGCACCCAATTTAACCGTCGCCGAAAATATTTTCCTCGGCAGCGAAATTTCCAGCGCCGGGCTGGTGAACCGCAAAGAGATGGTCACCCAGGCTCAGAGGGTCATTGACCGGCTGGGCGCACAGTTCCGCGCTACCGACCGGGTGATGCGTCTGACCATCGCCGAGCAGCAGCAGGTCGAAATTGCCCGCGCGCTGCATCGTAATAGCCGCATTCTGGTGATGGACGAACCCACCGCAGCCCTTTCATCCCGCGAAACCCATCGCCTGTTCGAGCTGATTATGCGGCTGCGCAACGAAGGCATGGCGATTATCTATATCAGCCACCGCATGGCGGAAGTGTATGAGCTATCCGACCGGGTCAGCGTGCTGCGCGACGGCCAGTACGTCGGCAGCCTGGAGCGCGACCAGCTGAATGCGCAGGAACTGGTGCGCATGATGGTGGGCCGCCCGCTGAGCGATCTGTTTAATAAAGAGCGCGATATCCCGCGCGGCGAGGTCCGGCTGGCGGTACATCACCTGACCGACGGCGAAAAAATCCAGCCGGTTAGCCTGCAAGTGCGCGCCGGTGAAGTGGTGGCGCTGGCGGGCCTGGTCGGGGCGGGCCGTTCCGAACTGGCGCAGCTGATTTTCGGGGTGCGCAAAGCCACCGGCGGCAGCATTGAAATTGATGGCAACCCGGCGGCGATCCACTCGCCGCGCGACGCCATCGACCGCGGCATCGGCTTTTTAACCGAGAACCGTAAAGAGCAAGGGCTGTTTCTCGAAATGGCCGCCCAGGAAAATATCACCATGGCGACGCTGGAGCGCGACGCCAATTACGGGCTGCTTAACCGCAAGAAAGCCCAGTCGATATCCGATGACGCGATCTCCACGCTCAATATTCGCGTGCCTCACGCTCAGGTACGGGCGGGCGGCTTGTCCGGCGGCAACCAGCAAAAACTGCTGATTTCCCGCTGGGTCGCCATCGGCCCACGCATTCTGATCCTCGATGAACCGACGCGCGGCGTGGACGTCGGCGCGAAAAGCGAGATTTACCGCATCATGAACCAGATGGCGCGCCAGGGTGTGGCGATCCTGATGATTTCCAGCGAATTGCCGGAAGTCGTCGGGATGAGCGATCGGGTGTATGTGATGCGCGAAGGCAGTATCGCCGGAGAGTTGAACGGGCCCGACATCACGCAGGAAAACATCATGACGCTGGCCACCGGCGTTGACGATTCGCATCACAAGGCGGTGCGCAATGACTAACTCTTCCCAAAAGGGCCCAACCATGACGCCATCCACTTCACCCGCCCCAAAATCCGCCTCCGTGAAAAAGATGCTGATGGGCGACATCATGCAAACGGTAGGGATTTTACCGATTCTGATCCTGATCGTGGCGGTCTTTGGCTTTATCGCGCCTAACTTTTTTACCGAAAGCAACCTGCTGAACATTACCCGCCAGGCGTCGATCAACATCGTGCTGGCTGCGGGGATGACCTTCATTATTTTGACCGGCGGGATTGACCTCTCGGTGGGGTCGATTCTCGGCACCACCGCAGTGGCGGCGATGGTGGTGTCGCTCTCTCCGGAGCTGGCGATGCTGTCGATGCCGGCGGCCCTGATGTTAGGGCTGGCGCTCGGTTTGTTTAACGGCGCGCTGGTGGCGTTTGCCGGACTACCGCCGTTTATCGTCACGCTGGGGACCTACACGGCGCTTCGCGGCGCGGCGTATCTGCTGGCGGACGGCACCACCGTCATTAACTCCAGTATCAATTTTGAATGGATCGGCAACGCCTACCTTGGCCCCATTCCGTGGCTGGTGGTGATTGCGCTGCTGGTGGTCGCGATTTGCTGGTTCATTCTGCGCCGCACCACGCTTGGGGTTCATATTTACGCGGTAGGCGGCAATATGCAGGCGGCGCGGCTGACCGGTATCAAAGTGTGGCTGGTACTGCTGTTCGTTTACGGGATGAGCGGGCTGCTGTCCGGGCTCGGCGGGCTGATGAGCGCATCACGGCTGTACAGCGCTAACGGCAACCTGGGAATGGGCTACGAGCTGGACGCGATTGCGGCGGTTATTCTCGGCGGCACCAGTTTTGTTGGGGGTATCGGCACCATCACCGGTACCCTGGTGGGGGCGTTAATCATCGCGACCCTCAACAACGGTATGACCCTGATGGGCGTTTCATACTTCTGGCAACTGGTGATCAAAGGGGCGGTGATCATCATTGCAGTGCTGATAGACAAGTACCGTACCCGTCACCATCAAAGTGCATAACAAAATACCCTACGTGAGGAAAAGAAATATGCGTTTGAAACCCCTTGTCACCGCGCTCTGTGCTGGCGCACTGCTTGCCGCCTCGCCGTTTGTGCAGGCCAAAGAGTTAAAATCCATCGGCGTTACCGTGGGCGACCTCGCCAACCCCTTCTTCGTCCAGATCACCAAAGGGGCGGAACTGGAAGCGCGCAAGCTGGCGGGCGACAACGTGAAAGTCACTCTGGTGTCCAGCGGTTACGATCTCGGCCAGCAGGTTTCGCAGATCGATAACTTTATCGCCGCCAAAGTGGACATGATCATTCTTAACGCCGCGGATTCCAAAGGCATCGGCCCGGCGGTGAAACGCGCGAAAGACGCCGGGATCGTGGTCGTGGCGGTTGACGTGGCGGCTGACGGCGCTGACGCCACCATCACTTCGAACAACACCCAGGCCGGGGAAATCGCCTGTAAGTACATTACCGATCGCCTGAAAGGCAAAGGCAATGTAGTGATCATCAACGGGCCGCCGGTATCCGCCGTGCAGAACCGCGTGGAAGGCTGCCAGACCGAATTCAAACGCCATCCGGACATCAAAGTGCTTTCCTGGAACCAGAATGCCAAAGGCAGTCGCGAAGGCGGGCTGGAAGTGATGACCTCGCTGCTGGCGGCGAACCCGAAGATCGACGGGGTATTTGCCATCAACGATCCGACGGCGATCGGCGCGGATCTGGCGGCGAAGCAATCGCAGCGTAACGAGTTCTTTATCGTCGGCGTGGACGGATCGCCGGACGCGGAAGAAGCCCTGAAGCGCGATAACTCGCTGTTCGTGGCAACCCCCGCTCAGGATCCGCAGGTGATGGCGGCCAAAGCGGTGGAGATCGGCTACGACATCCTTCAGGGCAAACCCGCGCCGAAAGAACCGGTGCTGATCCCGGTAACGATGATCGATAAGAACAACATCAACACCTACAAAGGCTGGACGGTGAAATAACCTTCAGGCGAGGGTGAGGGGTGCGACCGCCCCTCACGCCTCTTCTTCAGGCAGAGAACCGACTCTACCAGGGAGATGCAATGAAACGTTCTGAAATCAATGAAATCCTCGGCCATACGCGCCAGTTTTTTTCCCGTCATGACGTGCATCTGCCGCCGTTCGCCAGCTTCGCGCCCACTAAATGGCGTGAACTGGATGAAGCCAACTGGGCGGAGGTCTTCGAATTAAAACTCGGCTGGGATGTGACCGCCTTCGGGGGCAACAATTTTAACGCCCAGGGGCTGACGCTGTTTACCCTGCGCAACGGCTCGGTGGATGGGGTCACCTGGCCGAAAAGCTATGCCGAAAAAATCATGCACGTCCGGGATGGTCAGGTAACGCCGATGCATTTTCACTGGCGCAAACGGGAAGACATCATTAACCGGGGCGGCGGCAATTTAATTATCGAAATCTGGAACGCAGACCAGTACGAACAACCTGAACAAAGCGATGTCACGGTGGTCATCGATGGTTGCCGACAGACGCACAGCGCCGGCAGCCAATTGCGCCTCGCACCAGGGGAAAGCATCTGCCTGACGCCCGGCATGTATCACAGCTTCTGGGCTGAAGCCGGGTTTGGCGATGTGCTGGCGGGTGAGGTCTCAACGGTAAACGACGACGACCGTGACAATCGCTTTCTTAAACCCCTTGAGCGGTTCAACGCGATTGACGAAGACGAGCCCGCTCAGCTGGTTTTATGTAACGAATACCGCATGTTCCGATAATTTCAGGAGGCCAACATGGCATTGATTTCACTCGCAGACGGACTGGCGCATGCGCGTCAACAGGGTTATGCGCTCGGGGCGTTTAACGTGCTGGACAGCCATTTCCTGCGCGCGCTTTTCGCGGCGGCAAAACAGGAACGTTCACCGTTTATCATCAATATCGCGGAAGTGCATTTCAAATACGTGTCGCTGGATTCGCTGGTGGAAGCCGTCAAATTCGAGGCGGCGCGCCACGACATTCCGGTGGTACTTAATCTCGATCACGGCCTGCATTTTGAGTCAGTGGTCCGGGCGCTGCGCCTCGGGTTTAGCTCAGTGATGTTTGATGGTTCAACCCTGAGTTATGAAGAGAACGTCCGCCAGACCCGTGAAGTGGTGAAAATGTGCCATGCGGTCGGCGTATCGGTAGAAGCGGAACTGGGCGCGGTTGGCGGCGATGAAGGCGGCGCGCTGTATGGCGAAGCGGACAGCGCGAAGTTCACCGATCCCGCCATTGCCCGGGAATTTGTCGACAGTACCGGCATTGATGCCCTGGCAGTGGCCATCGGCAATGCCCACGGCAAATATAAAGGCGAACCGAAGCTCGATTTCGACCGGCTCAGCGCCATCAGCCAGCAAACCGGCATTCCGCTTGTGCTGCACGGCGGCTCCGGGATTAGCGATGCCGATTTCCGACGCGCTATCTCGCTGGGCATCCATAAAATCAACTTCTACACCGGCATGTCGCAGGCAGCGCTGGGCGCGGTGGAACGGCGCATGGCGGACCGTAAGCCGATGTATGACGAATTCGCCGAACTGCTGCTGGGGATTGAAGAAGCCATTACCGACGTGGTGGCGGAACAAATGCGCACCTTTGGCAGCGCGGGGCACGCGTAAGGAGGCGTCATGAGCGAACGAAAAGGCGTTATCGCCGCTGGCAATATGCTGGTGGATCATGTTCATCAGATCGTGCAGTGGCCGGAGCCGGGCTGGTTAACAGAGATCACCCGCAGCGAGCGATCCACCGGCGGCGCGCCGCTAAACGTTTTGCTCACCCTCGCGAAAATGCACACCGGCCTGCCGCTTCAGGCGGTGGGCCTGATCGGCGAAGATCACGATGGCGATTACATTATGGCGATGCTGGAGCAATACCATGTCAATCGCCAGCATGTGCAGCGCACCTCTTTCGCGCCGACGTCGATGACCCAGGTGATGACCGATCCCAGCGGCCAGCGCACCTTTTTCCATTCCCCCGGCGCGAATCGATTACTGGATTTACCCGCGTTCGATCGCCTCGACAGCAACATGAAGATTTTCCATCTCGGTTATTTATTGCTGCTGGATAGCCTGGATTTACCCGACGCCGATTATGGCACGCGCAGTGCCCGACTGCTGGCGCAAATGCAGCAGCTCGGCTATCAAACTTCGCTGGATTTGGTGTCGCGTCAGGGCGATCCGCGCTATCAACCGTTAGTGATGCCCGCCCTGCCCTGGCTGGATTATCTGGTAATTAATGAACTGGAGGCCGGCGAGTTCAGCGGGCAGCCGATGCGCAGGGACGATCAGACGCCGGATATCGACGCGATCGGCGCTGTCGCCAGGCAACTGCTGGCGGCAGGGGTACGCCAGCGCGTGGTGATCCATTGTCCTGAAGGTGCATTTGGCATTGAACAAGGCGATCAAGGCCTGTGGGTGCCTTCCATGACGTTGACCCGGGAGGAGATTGTCGGCAGCGTCGGCGCAGGCGATGCGTTCTGTGCGGGCCTGTTATACGCCAGCCACGAAAACTGGCCGCTGTCTGACAGCATTCTACTGGCGCACGCCTGCGCCAGGGCCAGCCTGCTATGCGCCAACGCTATTGACGGCGCGAAAAGTCTCACGGCATTAACGCAAGATATTCAGGAAATGCGTTAATGAAACAATCAGTAAATATCTGCGCCAATAAATAAATTCATTTTTGCGAGCAGCATTCCAGGCAAATGTAAATAGATCCCAGAAATTACATTTTAATTTATCTGGTATTTTATCCCCGGGTCATTAATATATCCGGCGGGTGCTTAAGGCTTTCTGTCTTAAGTACATCACTGAACAAAAGGCAGAAAGAGAAAAGCCCCGGGCAATATTCCTATTAACCCGAGGCTATCTCTCAACTCCAGACAAGTTGAGAATAGCCGCTTACTCGCCGCAAGGCAAGGAGTAAATGGCATGAAGCCGCTACGCTATCTGTTGGCATGCTTATTAGTTGTTTGCTTAACAGTGCTGGTTTTTTCCTTATTTAACCACGGATTGCTCTGTGAATTAAAAATAAGAAACGGAAATCAGGAGGTGGCGGATATAGATGAACCTTTCCATTAAACGTTATTGTCGAAGGCAGTTTGAACTCGGACAGCGCGGAGAAACCGGAGCGTACAATAGTACGTGAGGATTTCGAGCACTGCCCAGATTCAAAATGCCAAGTAAAATAGTTTAATGAAAAGGTTCAAAGCCTGCTCTGACCGCTAATCCTATCCGGGCGGAGTTCGCTCCGCCCTTCTTGTCAGGTAATGAGTCCTTAACGCCCCCATTTTCATGCCGCTTTTTCTGTCGCAATCACATCCGCAGAAAATACATAACCCACACCCCGAATAGTGCGAATTAATGCGGGTTGATGGGGGTTATTCTCTATTTTGCGACGCAGGCGCATTACCAGCACATCAATGGTGCGATCAAATACCTCGGTGGTGTCACTGTGGGTTAATTCCAGCAATTGCTCACGGCTTAATACCCGCCGGGCATTTTGCACCAGCGCCAGCAGTAATCCATACTCACCCTGAGTGAGATCTACCGGCTGTTGATGGGCATCCACCAGTACGCAACGTCCGGGATCGAGCGTCCAGCCGTTAAAAACCAACCCGCTGCCCTGCACAACCGGGGCCTCGGCATTCAGTACGCCGCTGCGTCGCAATACGGCTTTTACGCGCGCGATAACGACACGCGGGTTAAAGGGCTTTGCGATGTAATCATCCGCGCCCATTTCCAGGCCGACCACCACATCCGATTCGCTACCCAGCCCGGTTAACATAATCACCGGCAGCGATGGATGCTGGCGCTGAATTTGTTGCAGCACCATCAGGCCATTGATATCCGGCAACATCATATCCAGCAGCACCAGCGCAATGTCAGGATGCGATGCCAGGGTCGCCAGCGCGTTGTTTCCGGTATAGCAGGCATGGACCTCAAACACATGCTCGCTAAAAGCATCCCGTAAGACATCACAAATGGCGGGATCGTCATCTACCACCATAATGGCAGGTTTCATCATCATTCTCCGCAGGGATGAATCGCTATGGTTGAGTGTGGGCGATTGTACGGATCGATGCCTGAAAAAGCCTTGAGGGGATGTTGAAAATCTAATCGATATCACAGCGATGAGTCATAAGCGGGCGCGATGAATAATCAGCACGCCCGGCGAACTACAGTATTTGAGACAAAAAGATTAGCGACGCTGTGCTTTACGCGCCTGCCCTACTGCGTCAGCGGCGCGTAACGCGGCCATCACCGTTTCCGGCGTCACTTCACAGGGTTCATTATGCATGGTTTCGCCGGCCTGGCAGGCTGCCTGCGCCACGGCCATCAGATCGGCATCGCTCGCTTCGCTCAACCCGATATCAGCCAGAGTGACCGGTAAGCCAACATCTTCACAGAATGCGTAAACCTCATCGATAAGTTCAGGAGATCGGTCCGTCAGCATCAGCATCGCCAGGGTTCCGAAGGCGACTTTTTCACCGTGCCAGTAAGCATGAGTTTGCGGCAATACCGTCAGGCCATTGTGAATCGCATGCGCTGCCGCCAGCCCGCCGCTTTCAAAACCCAGGCCGGATAACAATGTGTTGGCTTCGATAACGTGTTCCAGTGCCGGAGTAACCTGATGCTGCTCGCAGGCAAACTTCGCCAGACGCCCATAACGCATCAGCGTGTTGTAGCAGAAACGCGCCAGTTCGAAGGCGGTCATCGGGCCGGGGCGTGAGGTCATGTTCCCCGCGCCTTTAGTACGGCAATCTTCTGCTTCAAACCACGTCGCCAGCGCATCGCCCATTCCCGAGACCAGGAAACGCACCGGCGCAGAGGCGATAATGCCGCTGTCTACCAGCACGAGATCAGGGTTGCGCGGGATCATAAGGTAGCGTTTAAATTGCCCTTCGGCGGTATAGATCACCACCAGCGAGCTACAGGGCGCATCCGTTGAGGCCAGCGTCGGCACAACCGCGATGGGCAAACGCAGGCTGGCACCCGTGGCTTTTGCAGTATCAAGCGTTTTACCGCCGCCCATACCCACAATCACATCGGCGCCTGTGGCCATCGCCTTCTCAGAAATACGCGCGATCTCTTCATCGCTGCATTCACTGTTAAACACCTCAATCTGGTAATCAATCACGCCGTGCAGCGCCGTTTCAACCGCATCGCAATAGCGTTCATGAACCAGCGGATCTTGCAGGATCAGCGCCTTATGGCCCAGCAACGCCAGCTCCTGAGGCAAATGCGACGTTAACGCGCCTTTTCCCTGGACATAGCGTGACGGAAAGATAGCAGTCGTAATCATGATGGTTCCTCGCTTAACATTAAGTTCTTTATACAGAACAATTATTCCCTATAAAGAATTTAAATCAGTTAAGCCCCTGCCCTCAATGAGTAAATTACTCGATTTCTTAACCTGTGAAGCGGCACGCAAATTTAAGTTAAGGCTGCAAAAGCCCCTGATTTAGTATTGCATTGTCTCCTTCCGGCATCGCTTACATTCAGTTTATGAAGCAAATCACAAAACAAAACCTTGGGATTCGTATGGAATTGACGCTCCTGGTTTACGGGGGGATGATGTCAACATACAGAACAATAGTTCCATATGTAGAACAATCATACCTCTTACCATAGGGAAAGAAAAATGAGTACTGAACTGAGTAAACCGACAACGAGGGGACGCTGGTTGCATATCATCCCAGCCACCATTCTCGTGTATATCGTCGCGTATATGGACAGGACCAATATCGCCATCGGTATCGCAGGCGGTATGGAAGAAGATCTGGGCATGACTGCGTCGTTTGCCGGTCTGGTTGCCGGGATCTTCTTTATTGGTTATATCTTCCTGCAAATTCCCGGCGGGCAAATCGCCGAGCGCCTGAGCGCCAAAAAGCTTATCGCCTGGACTATCGTCGCCTGGGGCGGTTTCGCACTATTAACGGGTTTTGTGCAAACCCCCACGCAGTTGCTGATTATTCGTTTTATTCTCGGCGTGGCGGAAGGTGCCGTTTACCCGGCAATTCTGGCGCTGATCGGCCACTGGTTCCCGAATGAAGAACGCGCCCGCGCCATTGCCTATTTCCAGATGAACCTGGCCGTCGCGTCAATTATCACCGGACCGCTTTCCGGCTGGTTGATCGAGGTCTACGGCTGGCGCGAAATGTTCATTATTGAAGGGTTACTGTCGCTCGGCTTGCTGTTTGTCTGGCTGCCGCTGGTCTCTGACCACCCGCATCAGGCGAAATGGCTGGATCCGCAAGAGCGCGCCTGGATCGAACAGAAACTGGAAGAAGATCGCGCCCTGAGTATCGCGGGCGAGAAAAGCAGTATCCGCAGCGTACTGCGCAGCGTGAACCTGTGGAAACTGATCGGTATCTATTTCTTTGTGCAGGTCGGTTTCTACGGCTTCGCTCTGTGGATGCCGAAACTGATTAAAGAATTAACCGGCAGCGGCATGACCACCGTCGGCCTGCTCACCGCCGCGCCGTATATTTTGTGCATCGTCGGCCAGTTCTATATCGCTAAATGGTGCGATAAAACCATGAACCGCCGCCTGTATACCGCGATCCCGCTGATTGGCTTCGCCATCTGCCTCGCGCTCTCCCTCATTCTCAAAGATAACGTCTGGCTTGCCTACGGCATGATGGTCATCTGCGGCTTCTTCCTGCAAGCCTACGCGGGCCCGTTCTGGACGCTGCCACCGCTGCTGTTCGCCCCCAACGTGCTGGGCGGCGTGCGCGGCACCATCAATGCCCTCGGCAACATCGGCGGCTTTATCGGGCCCTATCTGGTCGGACTGCTGACCGTCACGTTCTCACAAACCGCCGGCATGACCGTGCTGGTCGCCGCATTGCTTATCGCTGTTGGGTTGCTGTTCAGTTTGCCCTCGGTAACCGCGCGCCCCGCCGGTACGCCTGGATCCAGTCGCAAACCCGCTGCCACAGCGTCACTTAAACAGGAAGGAATCGCCAAATGAGTCAGAAATGCCAAACTGCCCGCGACCTGTGGTCGCAACTGGATGCCCTGCGTCTGGGGATGAACTACACCAAAGAAGACGTCAATAAACTACAGGTGCTGGTGGATGACTGCTATGGGGAAAGCCATCCCGGCAGCTTCCATCTGAACCAGCTCGGCGACGAAGCGGTGATGGGCGTTCATGAGGCGGGCGGCCGCGCAGTGCGCCATCACGTGACCGATATTTGCGACGGCTGGGGCCAGGGCCATGACGGGATGAACTACATTCTGGCGTCCCGCGAAGCCATCGCCAATATGGTGGAAATCCACGCGTCGGTGGTGCCATATGACGCTGGCGTGCTGATCTCCAGCTGCGATAAGTCGATTCCGGCGCATCTGATTGCCGCCGCGCGTCTTAATCTGCCGCTGGTGCATATTCCCGGCGGCTCCATGCGCCCGGCACCGAATATGAGCACCTCGGACCTTGGCGGCATCACCGCGAAGCTGAAAAAAGGCGAGATCGGCGTCCAGCAGGTTGAGGCTATGCAGCAGTGCGGTTGCCCGACGGCGGGAGCCTGCCAGTTTATGGGCACTGCCAGCACCATGCAGTGTATGTCGGAAGCGCTTGGTCTGGCGTTGCCGGGCAGCGCGTTGCAACCGTCAACCATGGCGGAAATCCGACGCGGCGCGCGGGCGGCGGGTCATCAGGCGCTGCATCTGGCATCTAAAAATATCACTACCCACAAAATCCTTACGCCTGCGGCGTTTGAAAACGCCATTAAGGTTCACGCGGCGATTGGCGGCAGCACCAATGCGATGATCCACCTGCCTGCGGTGGCGCACGAGCTGGGCTGGGAATTAAAACCAGAGCTGTTTGACCGCATAAATAATGAAATCCCGTACCTGACCAACATCCAGCCGAGCGGCCAGTATGTTACCGAGATGCTGTGGTTCGCGGGCGGTATTCCGCTGGTGCAGTGGTATCTGCGCGATTATCTGGATCTGGATGTGCTGACGGTAACAGGTCGCACCCTGGGCGATAACCTGGAAATGATGCACCAGTCCGGTTTCTTTACCCGCAACCACGGCTATCTCAACAACTACAAAGTCAGCCCGGAAGACGTGCTGCGCAAGCCGGAGCAGGCCACCAAAAAAGGCTCGATTGCGGTACTGAAAGGCAATATCGCCCCGGAAGGCGCGGTGATCAAATACGCCGCCTGCTCTCCGGATATGCATCACCACGTCGGCCCGGCACGGGTGTTTAATTCTGAAGAAGCTGCCCAGCAGGCGATTATTCACAACCGTATTGAGCCCGGCGATGTGATTTTCATCCGCTACGAAGGGCCCAAAGGCTCCGGCGCGCCGGAAATGCTGATGACCACCGACGCCATTGTGTATGACCAACGGCTGGACGGCAAAGTGGCGCTGATCACCGATGGCCGTTTTTCCGGTGCGACCAGCGGCCCCTGCGTGGGGCACGTTTCACCGGAAGCGGCGGACGGCGGGCCGATTGCGCTGGTGGAGGATGGCGATCTGATCGAAATGGACGTCAAAGGCCGCCGGCTCAATATCGTCGGCATTCACGGCGTTCGTCAGTCCGAGCAAGACATTCAGGATTGCCTGGCAGCGCGTCGCAGCCGCTGGACCAAACCGGATTATTCCAGCCGCCGTGGCGTATTCAGGCAATTCACCTCCCACGCCACCTCCTTAATGGCGGGCGCCTGGATTAAATAATGTTTTCGGCGGGCTTGCGCGCAGGCCCGCCCTTTCCTGAAGGAGTTTTTCATGTCAAACACGAGCAAATTTCGCGGGGTGTTCCCGCCGGTCCCGACAATTGTTGATGCTCAGGGAGAACTGGATAAAGCGGGTATGGCGACTTTACTGGATCATCTGATCGCCAATAACGTTGATGGTGTACTGCTGCTGGGCAGCGGCGGCGAGTTCTGCCATATGACCCAAAAACAGCGGATGGAAACGGCCGAATTCTGCGTGCGTCATATCCAGGGCCGTATCCCTATATTATTAGGTATCAGCAGCACCTGCACCCAGGAAGTGATTGAGCTGGGTCGTCACGCCGATAAGCTGGAAGTGGACGCGGTACTGGTTCTGAATCCGTATTACGCCAAATTAACCGACGATTATATTTATCACCATTTTAAAACCGTGGCGGAGAATATTCGCACCCCGGTATTAATTTATAATTTCCCGGCATTAACCGGCCAGGATATTAGCGTGAATTTACTCACCCGGCTGGCGCGCGATATACCCAATATTATTGGGATTAAAGATACTGTCGATAATATTAGCCATATCCGGGAAATCATTAATCACGTCAGACCGCTCCGGTCCGACTTTGTCATATTCTCTGGTTATGACGAATACATGATGGATACGCTAATCATGGGCGGCAACGGCGGCATTCCGGCTACGGCCAACTTTGCGCCGCAGATCACCTGCGGGATTTACCGTGCCTGGTGCGCAAAAGAGTACGAAACGATGTTTAGCCTGCAGCGCCAGCTGTCTGCGCTGTCGACGATTTACAGTCTGGATACTCCGTTCTTCGGCATCATCAAGAAGGCGATTCAACTGAGCGGGGTGAATATCTCCACCCACGTGATGCCGCCGGTATTGCCTGCTAATGAAGGGCATATCGCGGATCTTCAAAAGGTACTGAAGCGCGCGGGGCTGTAACGGGTATTAAAGAAGAAAGCGGGCTTAATGCCCGCTTTCAGTTAATGCAGTAGATGAGTCAGACGGCGGCTGGCGTCCATCATTAGCGTCGCCAGGCCTTCCCGCTTATCATCCGGGATCTGGAACGCAACGCCCGATGCGCTCAGCGCGGCAACCACCTTCCCCTGATGATTAAACACCGGCACCGCAATACAGCGCACGCCCTGGCAATCTTCTTCGTTATCATATCCCCAACCGCGACGGCGAATGCCCGCCAGCTCCTGCTTCAGGATATTGATATCGGTAATGGTCGTCTCGGTAAAACGTGGCAGAACCTGATCTTCCGGCAGCAGCTCATCCAGCGCTTCGCTGTTCAGCCAGGCGATAAGCACTTTCCCCAAACCGGAACTGTGCAGCGACAGGCGCTTGCCTTCCCAGCTACGGATCACGATGGCCTGCGGACTTTCCAGTTTAAGCAGGTAGATTGGCGATGCGCCTTCCAGTACGCCGAGATGGCAGGTTAAGCCGGTAGAGTCGCGGATTTCTTCGAGGATCGGCAGGGCAATCTTTTTGATGTCGTACTGTTCCGATGCCTTATTGCCCAGCTCATACAGGCGCAGGCCCAGATAATACTTGTCTTTTTCCTGACGCAGCAAGCCGTGGGCTACCATGCCGTTGAGTAACGATGACGTGCTGCTTTTGGCAATTCCGGAATGCTGATGGATTTGGGTGAACGTCGCGCCGTCGCACTCCAGCAGGTAGTCGAACACGCGCATAATCTTGTCGAGGGCCGGAATCGATGTGGTTACTTTTTTCATAATATTATCAATTAATTATAAATAACTCTTTGAATACTATACACCACTCGCCCGGTTTATTTCCATACGAATGCCAGGCCTGTAAATGCAAAAAGGGCCGGCGTAGAATTCGCCGGCCCTTTTTATTCGGCGTAATCCGTTAAGAATTCGCCGTTTCGTCAAACTTACCGAGCATTTCCCGCTCATAGGCCTGCGCCTTTTTGCGGTCAAAGCGGTGTTCCCACTTGGCTATAACCAGTACCGCCAGCGCGTTGCCCACCACGTTCAGCGCGGTGCGCGCCATATCGAGAATACGGTCGACGCCCGCAATAAACGCCAGCCCTTCCAGCGGAATGCCCACGCTGCCCAGCGTCGCCAGCAATACTACGAACGAGACGCCCGGCACGCCCGCGATGCCTTTCGAGGTCACCATCAGGGTCAGCACCAGAATAATTTCCTGGCCGAGAGAGAGTTCAATGCCATACAGCTGGGCGATAAAGATCGCGGCGATACTCTGGTACAGCGTCGAGCCATCAAGATTAAAGGAGTAGCCGGTGGGCACCACGAAGCTGGTGATTGACGCTGGCGCACCGTAGGCTTCCATCTTCTCAATAATACGCGGCAGAACGCTTTCGGAACTGGCGGTGGAGTACGCCAGAATCAGCTCATCTTTCAGGATGCGGATCAGGATCATGATGCGCAGCCCGCACATCCGCGCCACCGTGCCCAGCACCACCAGCGCGAAAAACAGGATTGCCATGTAAACCAGGATCACCAGCTTGGCGAGCGGCCACAGCGAGGCGAAACCAAAGTTGGCGACCGTTACGGAAATCAGCGCGAACACCCCCACCGGCGCATAGCGCATTACCATGTGAGTCACTTTAAACATGGTTTCAGAGATGGAGCGGAACACGGTCACCAGCGGCTCGCGATGGGCGGACGGCAGCGAAGAAAGCCCCAGACCGAACAGCACCGAGAAGAAAATAATCGGCAACATATCGCCCTTCGCCATCGACGCCACAATATTGGTCGGGACCAGCGAAAGGATAGTGCCCATCAGGCCATGAGAATGGCTTTGCACCTGCTCAGTGGTTTGTTGGTATTTGGAAATATCCACGGCGGCGAGCTGTGACATATCGATCCCGTGGCCCGGCTGAAACACATTCGCCAGCGTGATACCCAGGATAATCGCCACGGTGGTGATCACTTCAAAATAGATAATGGTTTTCGCGCCGATACGTCCGAGCTGTTTCGCATCGCCTACGCCGGCAATGCCCACCACCAGAGTGGAGATCACAATCGGTACGACAATCATTTTGATCAGGTGAATAAAGATATCACCCGCAGGAGAAAGCAGATTACTGACCAACCATTCGCGGCTATCGGCGTGGTAGTGCAGATAGCTGCCCAGAAGAATGCCTAGCACCAGCGCAAGCAAAATTTGCCAGGCCAGGCTTATCTTTTTGTTTTTCATAACACTTAACTTCCTGAATCAAGAGGGCCATTCCCATGTGTGTCAGTATGAGAAGGTCACAAACTGAAAGGGGTATGACAAACGTTGGGTCTGTTATGGGGTTTTTTAACGCGCATAATGAGTACCATTTGTACGCTATGCTACGCAACCCTTGAGGAACAGGCACATTCACTGATCTTTTGATTCAAACCACATTTTTATATCAGTATCCATTTATAACCTTTTGTTATAGATGAATTTTCCTGAGCATAATTTCCAAAAATATATTTCCCTAATTTTTTTCTCCCGCGGAATCGTTTGAGCAATTTTCCGCCATTTTTTTTATTCGTGATCTGCCGCGCAAATAATAAACAAAGCTGCTAAAGCCCCTACAATTAACGTTTGCGTGACATATTATTAACATCCTTCAAGGAGAAAAAAAGCCATGAGCCAAATACACAAACACGCTATTCCCGCAAACATTGCGGAACATTGCCTGATTAATCCGGAGCAGTACGAGGCTAAATATCAGCAATCTATTCACGATCCTGACGCATTCTGGGGTGAACAGGGCAAAATCCTTGACTGGATCACGCCTTATCAGAAAGTTAAAAACACCTCCTTTGCACCTGGCAACGTGTCGATTAAATGGTATGAAGACGGCACCCTGAATTTAGCGGCGAACTGCCTTGACCGTCATCTGGCGGAAAACGGCGATCGCACCGCGATTATCTGGGAAGGCGATGATGCTACCCAGAGCAAGAATATTACCTATCGCGAACTGCATCGCGATGTCTGCCGCTTTGCCAATACGCTTGTCGACCTTGGCATTAAGAAAGGCGACGTAGTGGCTATCTATATGCCAATGGTGCCGGAAGCGGCGGTGGCGATGCTGGCCTGTGCGCGCATCGGCGCGGTGCACTCGGTGATTTTTGGCGGATTTTCTCCCGAGGCGGTCGCCGGACGTATTATCGACTCTAACGCACGTCTGGTGATCACTGCCGATGAAGGTATCCGCGCGGGCCGTGCCATTCCTCTGAAGAAAAATGTCGATGACGCGCTGAAAAATCCGGGCGTGAAAACGATTGAACACGTGATTGTGCTCAAGCGCACTGGCGCGAATATCGACTGGTCTGAAGGCCGCGACCTGTGGTGGAACGAGCAGGTTGAGAAAGCCAGCGCCCACCACCAGCCGGTCGAAGTGAACGCGGAAGATCCGCTGTTTATCCTTTATACCTCCGGTTCAACCGGTAAACCTAAAGGCGTATTGCACACCACCGGCGGTTACCTGGTGTACGCCGCAACCACCTTTAAATACGTGTTCGACTATAAACCGGGCGATATTTACTGGTGTACGGCGGACGTGGGCTGGGTGACCGGCCACAGCTACCTGCTGTACGGCCCGCTGGCCTGCGGCGCCACCACGCTGATGTTTGAAGGCGTGCCGAACTGGCCCGCGCCGAACCGCATGGCCCAGGTGGTCGATAAGCATAAAGTGAATATTCTCTACACCGCGCCGACGGCGATCCGCGCCCTGATGGCGGAAGGCGATAAAGCGATTGAAGGCACCGATCGCTCCTCGCTGCGCATTCTGGGTTCGGTCGGCGAGCCGATTAACCCGGAAGCCTGGGAGTGGTACTGGAAGAAAATCGGCAACGAGAAATGCCCGGTGGTAGATACCTGGTGGCAGACCGAAACCGGCGGCTTTATGATCACCCCGCTGCCTGGCGCAACGGAGCTGAAAGCCGGCTCGGCGACCCGTCCGTTCTTCGGCGTGCAACCGGCGCTGGTAGATAACGAAGGCCAGCCGCTGACGGGCGCGACCGAAGGCAACCTGGTGATCACCGATTCCTGGCCGGGCCAGGCGCGTACCCTGTTTGGCGATCACGAGCGCTTCGAGCAGACCTATTTCTCGACCTTCAAAAATATGTACTTCAGCGGAGACGGCGCGCGTCGTGATGAGGACGGCTACTACTGGATCACCGGACGCGTGGATGATGTGTTGAACGTTTCCGGCCATCGCCTGGGCACGGCAGAGATCGAATCGGCGCTGGTATCGCATCCGAAAATTGCCGAGGCCGCCGTCGTCGGCATTCCGCACAATATTAAAGGCCAGGCCATTTACGCTTACGTGACGCTGAATCACGGCGAAGAACCCACCGCACAGTTGTATACCGAAGTGCGTAACTGGGTGCGTAAAGAGATTGGCCCGCTGGCGACGCCGGACATCCTGCACTGGACCGACTCGCTGCCGAAAACCCGCTCCGGCAAAATCATGCGCCGCATTCTGCGTAAGATCGCCGCAGGCGATACCAGTAACTTCGGCGATACCTCAACGCTCGCCGATCCGGGTGTGGTGGAAAAACTGCTCGAAGAAAAGCAGGCCATCACTATGCCGTCTTAACGTCTCACCTTAACCCTCTCCCCGGCCGGGGGGAGGGAAACTATAACAACCTGTACCCTACCCCTCCCAAGGATTTCACGTTGCGGCCAGCACGCTGCGGCGCGAAAAACGCGGGGGAACACCTCTGGAGACTGTGTGATGAATGAACCAATTTATCAACGGATAGAAGGTAATGCGCATTTCAGGGAGTTAGTTGAAAAACGGCAACGGTTTGCCACCATTCTGTCCCTTATCGTGCTGGTGATTTACGTGAGCTTTATTCTGCTCATCGCCTTTGCGCCCGGCTGGCTGGGTACGCCGTTGCATCCGGGCACCAGCGTCACGCGCGGGATCCCTATCGGCGTAGGCGTCATCCTGATCTCTTTCTTTTTAACGGGTGTGTATGTCTGGCGGGCAAACAGTGAATTTGACCGTCTCAATAAAGCCGTGATGCACGAGGTGAAGGCATTATGAAACGTTTTCATTCATTGATGGGGATGGCGCTGCTGGGGTTATCCACCAGCACACTGGCCGCCGATGCGCTAACCGGCGATGTTCAACGCCAGCCGACCAACTGGCAGGCGATTATTATGTTTATCGTATTCGTGGCCTTTACGTTAGGGATCACCTACTGGGCCTCGAAACGCACCCGCACCCGTAGCGATTACTACACGGCGGGCGGCAACATCACCGGTTTCCAGAACGGCCTGGCGATTGCGGGCGACTATATGTCGGCGGCGTCGTTCCTGGGGATTTCGGCGCTGGTGTTCACCTCCGGCTACGACGGGCTGATTTACTCGCTGGGCTTCCTGGTCGGCTGGCCGATTATTCTGTTTCTGATTGCGGAGCGTCTGCGTAACCTCGGCAAGTACACCTTTGCCGACGTGGCCTCGTATCGTCTCAAACAGGGCCCGATTCGCGTGCTGTCGGCGTGCGGTTCGCTGGTGGTGGTGGCGCTGTACCTGATCGCCCAGATGGTGGGCGCAGGCAAGCTGATCGAACTGCTGTTCGGCCTGAACTACCACGTGGCGGTGGTGCTGGTCGGCGTGCTGATGGTGATGTACGTGCTGTTCGGCGGCATGCTCGCCACCACGTGGGTGCAGATCATCAAGGCGGTGCTGCTGCTGTTCGGCGCCAGTTTTATGGCCTTTATGGTGATGAGACACGTCGGCTTCAGCTTCAATAATCTGTTCAGCGAAGCCATGGCGGTGCACCCGAAAGGCGCAGCGATCATGAGCCCGGGCGGGCTGGTGAAAGACCCGATTTCCGCGCTGTCGCTGGGGCTGGGGCTGATGTTTGGTACTGCCGGTCTGCCGCATATCCTGATGCGCTTCTTCACCGTGAGCGATGCCCGCGAAGCGCGTAAGAGCGTATTCTACGCCACCGGCTTTATGGGTTACTTCTATATTCTGACCTTTATTATCGGCTTCGGCGCCATCATGTTAGTGGGCGCTAACCCGGTATTTAAAGACGCGACCGGCGCGCTGATCGGCGGCAATAACATGGCGGCGGTCCATCTGGCGAACGCCGTGGGCGGCAACCTGTTCCTCGGCTTTATCTCGGCGGTGGCCTTCGCCACGATTCTGGCGGTGGTCGCCGGGCTGACGCTGGCGGGCGCATCGGCGGTATCGCACGATCTGTACGCCAACGTGTTCCGTAAAGGCGCGACCGAGCGTGATGAACTGCGGGTCTCCAAAATCACGGTGCTGGTGCTGGGCGTGATCGCTATCCTGCTGGGCATCCTGTTCGAGAAACAGAACATCGCCTTCATGGTGGGCCTGGCGTTCTCCATCGCGGCGAGCTGTAACTTCCCGATCATTCTGCTGTCGATGTACTGGTCGAAACTGACCACGCGCGGCGCGATGATGGGCGGCTGGCTGGGCCTGCTGACGGCGGTGATCCTGATGATCCTCGGCCCGACCATTTGGGTACAGGTTCTCGGCCACGCCGCACCGGTGTTCCCGTACGAATACCCGGCGCTGTTCTCGATTCTGGTGGCGTTTGTCGGGATTTGGCTGTTCTCGATTACCGATAACAGCGCAGAAGGCAATCTGGAACGCGAAAAATTCCGCGCCCAGTTTATCCGCTCGCAAACCGGTATTGGTATTGAGCAGGGACGGGCGCACTAGGTTCAACCTTGTCAAACGGGAGCCGTAAGGCTCCCTTTTTTTTGCCCGATGCCTACGCCGAAAATGAGGATAACGCCAGCCCCTTGATGCCCTTCCCATTCCGCCTCGTGAAAATGCATTACACTGGTAAAAAATTGCCCAAGGCGCGCATCCCTATGGATATCAAAACGCTGCGTTATTTTGTTGAGGTGGTGAGACAACAAAGTTTTACCCGCGCGGCGCAGAATCTGTACGTCACCCAGCCAACCATCAGTAAAATGCTGCGCAATCTGGAAGATGAGCTTAGCTGCACCCTGCTGATCCGTGATGGCCGCAAGCTGCTGCTGACCGATACCGGCAAAGTGGTTTATGAACGTGGGATTGCCATTCTCGCGGAATTTCGCCAGCTGGAGGCCGAGCTCAGCGATATCCATCACCTCGATAAAGGCACACTGCGCCTGGGTATCCCGCCAATGGTCGGCATGCTCATGGCGGGGCCGATCGGTTTGTATCGCCAGCGCTATCCTGGCGTGGAGTTGAAGATTTCCGAGTTCGGCAGCCTGACCGTTCAGCAGGCAGTGATGAACGGCGAACTGGATTTAGCCATGACCGCCCTGCCGGTTGAAGAAGAGCATCATTTCGCTACGCTCCCGTTGTTCAGCCATCCGCTGTGCGTGCTTGCTCCCCGCTCCGGCGAGTGGGTAAAACGTGATTTTGTCGAGCCGAAAGCGTTGTCCGGCCATCCGCTGTTGATTTACAACGAAGACTTTTCGCTAAGCCGCCAGCTTATGCAGCTGTTCGCCACGCTCGGCATGAATCCGCACATCGCGGTGCGCAGCGGGCAGTGGGATTTTTTGGCGGCAATGGTGCAGGCGGGCGTGGGGATTGCGATTTTACCGGAGCCCATCTGCCGCAAGCTGGACAGCAAGATTTTAACCTGGTTACCGCTGCGCAGCCCATTGCGTTGGGAGCTGGGGATGATTTGGCGTGACGGAGTTTATCTTTCCCACAGCGCCCAGGCCTGGCTGAAATGCTGCAAAGAGTACTGGCCAGCCGCCGCTGGCCAGTAAGGTTTAATGCTTCTCGATCAGCAGGGCTTCCAGCAGATCGAGATCGTGCAGCAGTTTTTGCAGCGTATCGTTGCTGATTTGCCGGGTGGCGCGGAGATGGTACAGCTCCGCGCGTTCTGAACGCAGCGCGGCAAGGCGGAACCGGCGCTCCAGATTCTCTTCCAGCGCGCTGTTCTCCGCATCGCTGCGCCCATCGGCCCGGCGACGGAGGTTACCAATCACTCGTGCGCTCACCTCTTTCAGCAGTTGGGTGTCGATGTTTTCGTTGACGTCCGCCGCCATGCGCTCCTCTTTTTTCTGGATAGCGACAATCGCCACTTCCGCCGTCACCGAACGCGCCAGACGTTCCTCTTCCCGCGCTTTTGCCTGGTCGGTCACTTCCACGTGCTGAAGCAGGATCGGTAGCATAATCACGCCGACAAACAGAGAAATCAGGATCACGCCCGCCGCCAGGAAAATCAGTTCATAACGCGCCGGGAACGGCGTGCCGTCGGCCAGCAGCAGCGGGATCGACAATACGCCCGCCAGAGTGATAGCCCCACGCACGCCCGCGAAGGCGGCAATCAGCAGATCGCGGGTTTTCCATGCGCCGAACTCCATCGGCTTCTTCTTCAGGAAACGGCGGCTAAATTGCTTCATCACCCATAGCCAGCCGAAACGCACCAGAATGAGCGCCGCGTAGATGATGAAGATATCGAGGAACAGCATCCACACTTCAACATTGGGATCGGCTTCGGCGGCTGTCAGCGAGGTTTCGAGAATGCCGGGCATTTGCAGGCCGAGCATCAGGAACACCATGCCGTTAAACACAAACTCCAGCATCGACCAGACGCTGTTGGCGCGCAGGCGCATCGCCAGCGGCGCGCGCCGCATCACGCCGGAACGGGTGATGGTCATCCCGGCGGCCACGGCGGCCAGAATGCCGGATACGCCAATATGTTCAGCAATCAGATATGAGGCAAACGGCAGCAGGAACAGCAGTACGATCTGCGTGGCGGGCTCATCGCCGCCCCAGCGGCTCAGCCAGCGCAGCGAGCGGCCATACAGCCAGGCAACGGCGATACCGGCCAACAGCCCGCCCACCGCCACTTTCATAAACTCCACCGTCGCGCCGCCCACGGTAAACACCATGGTGCCCATCGCCACCGCCACGGCAAACTTCAGGGCCACCAGGCCTGAGGCGTCGTTCATTAACGCTTCGCCCTGCAAAATGCCCATGATTTTCTTGGGTATTCGTCCTTCGCCGACGATGCCGGACAGCGCGACCGCATCGGTGGGCGACAGCACGGCGGCCAGCGCAAAAGCAGGTATCAGCGGGATGCCCGGCACCATCCAGTAAATCAGAAAACCAATCCCGACCACGGTGACCAGCACCAGCGCCAGCGCGAGGCCGATGATCTCCCTTCCGTGATCGAGAAATTCGCGGGTCGGCGTTTTCCAGCCGTCGGCAAACAGCAGCGGCGGGATAAACAGCACCAGAAACAGTTCCGGATTAAAGTCCACATGCAAACCAAACGTCGGCCAGGCGAGCAAGGCGCCAATGGCGATTTGCATTAACGGGAGGGGAACCTGGAAGGGAAGTACCCGGGTAACGACCCCGGAGAGCGAGACCACAAGGGTCATGATAAGAATAGTAAAGAAGATTTCCATGCTGTCCTTGAATGCGATGATGCCTGTCGAAAAAAGAGACTCCTCAGATAATAGAACATCGACACCAACAAAAAGGAAACAGGATGTGCCTTAAAAACAAAAACGGGCCGACTTCGGCCCGTTTATCGGAGTCGGCGACGATTAAATCGCCCAACCGCCCGCGTAGAACGCCACCAGCGCGATAGCAATGATCACGGTGCCGATGTTGAGCTTGCGCCACTCGCCGGAGACCAGACGACCAATCACCAGAGAGGCGAAGCCGATCATGATGCCGGCGAACCGGTCAGGAATGTAGGGACTATCATGGGGGACTACAATTTTTGCTGCCTTTTTCAGCAGATTGGAGAGGAGACAGAGCAAAATAAACAAGTGAGCCGTTAATCTGATGTTTCAGTTTTTCTGGCAAAAGAGGGACTGTGTAGAGAAGTACGATCACTGAACTCAGGATCCTTCTTTTAACTTATTTCATAACTGTCTGTATCGTTCCTTTTCTTTAACGGCTGAGCCCTGGAGTTAAAAATAGGCAGGCCTCGTTAGAGGCCTGCCTGATGAGATATATCAAGAACAATTTTCAGTATAAATGACTAATTCTTGAAGAAAATGTTACAAAGTTTTATAACAAGCGATATATCTCAGGCTCTCCAAATCAATTGAAGTAGTGTAGATTTGCCCATCATAAAGATCTATAAAATGTTTTGACGAAGACCACGTATACTTAGCATTAACAACCCACCCAAACACGCCCATATTTCCCCATTCAGGCCACAGACTTCCAATTGTTCCTCTGGTGCCAAATGCCTGATGTGTAACAGCATTGGTCATTTTAGCATCACTTGGCATTAACATATTTTTCGCCGTACATGTTGACGCGGCATTAGCCCAGTTCACTGTGGTTGTACCACTGCTTTCATACCATTCATTGATTGTGAAATTAAATTCCAGCGGTTGACCGGTAGATGGCGTCGCCACTACCTTCACTGTTTTAGTGCTGCTGCTGGCATCATTATTGAATGTCACTTTTCCTGTATTGTCCACAGAAACCCATCCTGGTTGGCTGCTGGTCCAGGTATAGTCAGCAGCCGTTTTACCCGCAGGCACATTCAGGGTAAATATGGCGTTTTTAAAGCCCGTACTTGGGAAACCACTATTCGTCGCGAAAGTATAACCATTAACCGTAATATCCTTAAACTCTCCTGCTTTCAGGGTTACCGTCCCCTTCAACAACGAGTCTCCTTCACCAATCGGATCGCCATTCAGCATCGGTTACCGGCAATACCCGTAATGGCATTACCAAACGTATCTTTCACGGTCAGGATCAGGGTACTGGTGGCGGTGTTATCTGCCGCCACCGATTTCGGTGTGGCGGTGAAGGTGGACTGTGAGCCGTCCGGCGTGGTGCCTGCCGTCAGGGTCACGGTATCGCTCAGGCTGCCCACTGCGCTGCCGCTGAGCAGCGGTTTCACAGTATAGGTATCCGCCAGCATGCCCTTCAGCTTCGCGGTGTAGACGCCGGGGGTGCCGGTTTCTGTCAGGCTGCCGACGGTCACCTTGCCCGCTGCCGGAGTGGCATTGCTGCTATCCTTCACGTCCAGCGTCAGGCTGCCGGCAATACCGCTGATGGCGTTGCCGTTCACATCCTTC
>NZ_JAAATR010000063.1 GCF_009907385.1 Atlantibacter hermannii | reverse complement strand
CCAGGAAGGAAAGACAATATCAGGACTGAACGCCAGTTTGGCGATTAAGGGGGTTAAATCTGCCAGTGGCTGACAGTGCCTTCTGATGCTGCTCAGACACACCACGCCCTGATAAAATCTCCTGCCCGGTAATGTGATGACCGAAAAAAGCCCGTGCACTGGTGTCGGCAGACCGGCACGCAGGAATATGACGTTAATCTGTATCAGGAGGCACATTTCGCATTATGGGAGCAAGCGATAGCAACCCAAGCCCAGAACTGAAGGCCAGCATCAGGACAGAACCCCAGTATGGCGATTAAGGGGGTTAAATCCGCCAGTGGCAATAAGATCCCGAGCGGTGTTTAAGAAATATTTCCCGAAGGACAATCTTCCGCTCGTACGATGAATATAGTGTTCAACCCGGGAGAGGGATCACTTAACCTGCTTAGCCTAAATCTTACGTCATTCTCTAAACGGAGTTTAAGCTTAATGGTCCTGAGAAAGTTAAAAGGACTACCCATAATGACGGTTTGAGATGGCGAATAAGGGTTTTTTCTGCCAGCGGCTGACATTGCCCCAGCTTCTGCTCAGTCACACCACGCCTGATTAAATCTTCCGCCAGGTCTTGTTATGACCGAAAATTGTCCGTGCACTAGAGTCGTAAGACCTGCATACAGGAATGAGGCGTAAATCTTTATCAGGTGGCAAGGTTCGCATCATGGGAGCAAGGGTCTTGAACTGGAGGTTAACATCATAAAATCCCAGATTGGCGATTAAGGGTGTTAAATCTGACAGCGACTGAAAGTGCCTTCAGATGCTGCTCAGGTATATTACACCCTGAAAAAATCAAGCATCTGTGCTTGCGAATATCGGAAAAGGCCATGCACCGGTGTCGGCAGACCGGCATGGGCAATGAGACGTTAATCTGTATCAGCTGGCGCATTTCGTATCATGGGAACAAGTGTTAGCAACCCTCTCCAGGACGGAAGGACACTATCAGGACCTGATCCCAGTTTGGCGATTAAGGGGGTTAAATCTGCCAGCGGCTGACAGTGCCTTCTGATGCTGCTCAGACATACTATGCACAGATATAATCACCCGTCCGTCCTTGTGATTATCGGAAAAGGCCATGCACCGGAGTCGGCAGACCGGTATGCAGTGATGTGACTTTAATCTTTATCAGCAGGCGCATTTCGTATTAAGGGAGCAAGTGTTAGCAACCCTGCCCAGGACGGAAGGACACTATCAGGACTGAG
>NZ_JAAATR010000062.1 GCF_009907385.1 Atlantibacter hermannii | reverse complement strand
CCCAAAAACAAAACATATCTTGCCACTTCGTGCCATCCTCCCCCCGCGCCAGCGCGATTGTTGTACCCTTATCCAACGTGCCGGCGTATCGCCTGCTTACCCCGGAGTTCATGCCTCAATGACAACAGCTTCAACACTAAAACGTGGGATCCGCTATTTGATTATCATCATCGTGCTTTTAACGCTGTTTATTTTCGCCTGGCTTCAGCAGCCGCAGTACGCTTCGCCAGTGGTGGCGCCGCAGGGGGATAATCCCCTGTACCGCGAAGGCCAATTCTTTAACGCCGAAGATCCGCCGCCGGTGACCCGCACCCAGAGCCGGTTAACCCTGTGGTATCGCTTTTTATTCGGCAAAGATGAGGGCGCGCAGCCGCCGGGCGTGCTGCCGTCGCAAAAAACCGATCTGCATCAGCTCAAGGAAAACGCCGTGGTGTGGATGGGGCATTCCAGCTATTTCCTGCGGCTCGACGGTAAAAATTATCTGGTCGATCCGGTATTCAGCGATTACGCCTCGCCGATCCCCCGCACCAACGTGGCATTTAGCGGCAGCAATATTTATCGCGCCGGGGATATTCCGCCCGTGGATTATCTGTTAATTACCCACGATCACTGGGACCATCTGGATTATCCGACTATTAATGCCCTGCGCGATAAAATCGGCAAGATTATTACCCCCACCGGCGTCGGCTCCTATTTTGAAAAATGGGGTTTCCCGAAAGCGAAAATATTCGAGGGCGGCTGGAACAGCGTGATGAAAACCGACGGGCTGAAAATTCATATTCTGCCTGCCCAGCATTTTTCAGGGCGGTTTTTTAAACGCAACCAGACGCTATGGGCTTCCTATGGGATTATTACGCCCAATCACCGGATCTACCTCGGCGGCGACAGCGGCTATGGCCGACATTTTAGCGATATCGCGGCCAGGCTCGGCGGGTTTGACCTGGCGGTGCTGGAGTGTGGGCAGTACGACGCCCAGTGGCCGTTTATTCATATGACGCCAGAAGATGCCGCTAAAGCCGCCACTGATCTGCAAGCCAAAGCCGTGTTGCCGTCTCATAACAGCAAATTCAAACTGGCGCACCATCGCTGGAATGAACCGCTGGAGCGCCTGTCTGCCGCCAGCGCGAATCAACCCTGGCGATTACTGACGCCGAAAATCGGTGAAACGGTGCAAATGGATAATAGCCAACAGACGTTCAGCCGCTGGTGGGAATATAATAACGGGGAAAATACAAGCTATTAAATTTAATAGCCACGGCCTGGATCATTATACCGGGCCGTGTCGATTGAAGACTTAAGCGCAATTCACGTTAATATTATTGCCGCATTACGCTATGTATAATATTCTTTTCTGCTGCATTTCCTCTCCGATAAATAATAACGCTAACCGCACTGCTGCCTGTATTTCTTCGGGCATTAAAGGATGATGAATGGCCGAAAGACTCAACTGGGATCGCCTTGCCGCCGCGCTTGAGCATGTCACCTTCTCCATGCGTCCGTCGCTGCGCGAGTTGCCCGCAGGTATGCTGGCGCTGGGTATCGGCGACGCCGCGTCGCCAGGGATAGCGCTGAACTGCAAAAACGGCGGTCAGCACCGTTCACTCTCTGCCTGGCTGTGGGCGATGGACGCCAGTGAACGACGCGCGTTGAGTGATAAAGCCCGTTCGCAGCCCATTACCCATATCGCGATTGAAGACTTTTCGCTGGATAGCTGTTTCGCCTGGCTGCTGTTCAGCCTGTTTAGCGACGGCGAATGCCCTGAGCTGGACGCATGGGTGCGGTATATCGACCAGTGGGAGCAGGGGTTTTATCTCGATGGCGATAACGTCGGCCGTTCCGCCGCCTGCCTGCATACGGTATTCGCCCATGCGCGCCTGCACGCCGCCCAAACCGCAACGCGTGATTACGATACAGCGTTACTGCGCGACGGCTTTATCCGCTGCCTGAAATTGCTCACGGCGTTTATTAATCACACTCTGGAGCCGCTGCAGGGCATGCAATCCCTGCCGTCGACGGACTACCTCGCGGCGCAGGCCGCGCTGGCCTACGAATGTCAGCTGTATCAACTGGCCATTGAGCGCGCTGTCACCTGTCAGCTGTTGGTGGAACAGGCCGATAGTCGCCGAAAAATGCTGGTGGATGCGCTGTTCCTTAGCGAACAACACCCCAGCGGCCTGTTCAAAATCTTCGCCCGCAACGATCGCGTCCACAGCTGGAGCAAAAACGGCTTTACGCTGTTAGGCATTTACCGTCAGCAACAGCAGGGCACGGGTAACGACATGGTGATTTCGGTGGATCCGACCAGCGGCCTGTCGCTGAAAAACCTGTGGCAGGCGCTGGAAGCGGAAGAGAACCGGCGCTGGGAAGGACGGCGTCCGTGCGATAACCCGCGCCCGCTGCACAGTTACGCTGGGGTCTCTAACGCGCCGGATCAACCCTGGTGGGATGACGCCGGACGCTACACGCTGCTGGGCGCGCCAAAGACAATTGGCAATACCGACATCCCCGGCAGCAAACTCGACTGGTGGCGTGATGTATTGCCGTTAATCTGGCAACAGGGGTTTGTCGATCATCTGCAACCCTGCCTGACGCGCGTCGACGAGGCTGTTGCGTCCGCCGAGGGGCAAAAGCGGGTGTGCGCCTGGCGCTGGAACCAGCCGGATGCGCGTTTGCAGCAAACCGATACCAGCGGCTACCTGACCAGCACGCCCTCGTTTGAAGCATGGCTGGCGGGCTGTAGCCAGCCGTTAATGCCCACTACGCCCGGCGCGCTGCCTGCGGCGGATCATTACGAGGCGCAGTGGCAGGGCGATGTACTGATCGTCAGCCATCAGCAGGGCGTCACGCTGTTCAGCCGCTCGCCGGATAATCCGCAGCTTGAAGGGTTAGTCAACGTCGCTCGCCGCATCGCCGCGCTCAGCGACGAGTACGCCCAGTTTCTACGCCAGACGCGCGAGATCTTCAAAAAATGGCCGCAGCAGTTAAAGCAGCAGGCGGGGACTATCGAGGATAAGCAGTGGGAGGAGGAGATCTTCGCCCTGCGCGTCAATGCCCTGAACGTGCTGAACAGCACCGATACCCTGTTCGCCAGCGCCCAACAAAACCGCCTGAGTGAAATGCTGCAACGGCAGTGGGGCTTGCACGAGCAGCGCGGCAGCCTGTTCGCCCAGGTGGATCGGCTGGATGCACTGATGCGCGACGCCATCGCCCGGCAGAATTCGCGCCGCCACCGCATTTACGGCTCGCTGTTTTCGGCGCTGGGGATGGGCATTGCCGCCAGCCACGTCTGGGAGCCGGTGCGCGATATCCTCACCACCAATGAATATGAGTGGCAACTGTTGCTGTTTAAACACCCCGACACCACGCCGCAGCAGCTGGCGGAGATCGCCGGGCAGAGCGCCCACTTCGAACTGATCTCGCTGATCGTCTTTTTAGCCTTTGGTCTGTTGGGATTCATCCTCTTCTGGTTCTTTGATATTCGCAGCCAGGAAGAGTAATGCGCACGGAGAAATAACCGAATGAATAATAAAACCGCTATCGCCATTGTTACCCGCTCACGGGATATTATCGCCCTGGCCCATGCACAGTTGGCCAGGGTATTAAGCGTACCGCAGCCGGAAAATAACAGCTTCGACGCCAGCTACCGGATGCTGGACGACGCCCGCAATGAGAACGGCAACTGGATCAAAGTGGGCGAGTTGCTGGGATTTAATCGGCAGCAAATGCTGGATTATGTGGATCTGATGAAGGGACTGCGCGGCTGCGACGATGTACAGAACCTTGATCCGATCACGCTGAATAAAAGCCTGATTACCAGCCTGCAAATCGTTAACCTGCTTGAACTGGCGAAACATAAATATCCGCAGCTGAGCTGGGACAGCCGCTATTCGTTACCCGACGAAACCAGCGAAGATAACGCGGTGCGTCAGATGCGCGCTATCGAACTGTTAATTCGCCAGGTGATTGACGAGGCCTGGGCGGATCAGCAGAAATTAGCCGCGCGGCTGCAAATGCTGTTTGGCAAAGATCAGGTGGCGCGGATTATGAAAAGCGCCGAAAAAGACAATATTCTCAGCGGCACGTTGCTGGACCAACTGCGGATTATTTTCTCCAATCAGGAAGATTACCCTGAATATTACGACGCCTATTTTGACGGCGCTTCGGGGCTGAATTACGCCTCCACCACTCGGGAAACCCTGTCGCAGTTTTTGCAGAGCCTGAACCATATCCGCAATAAAATCGCCCACCATAAAAAATTAACCGAATCAGAAATGCTGCTGTTAAACGAGTATTTCGACCAGGTGGTAGAACCGCTGCGCAACGCCCATCAGCAGGGGCGTTTGCAGACGGACCCGGATGCGTTGTACCGTGCGCCTGGGGAGGCCATCAACGCGTATCAGGCGCAGTTAGCGAAACAGATTGCCAACCTGGAAGACACAGGAAAGGGTATCAATAAAAAACTCATCTGGGCGCTGGCGGGTATCGCAGGGCTCCTGGTTATCTCTGGCGT
This sequence comes from Atlantibacter hermannii, assembly GCF_009907385.1. GTDB lineage: Bacteria > Pseudomonadota > Gammaproteobacteria > Enterobacterales > Enterobacteriaceae > Atlantibacter > Atlantibacter hermannii_A. The sequence continues at coordinate 14,696 of NZ_JAAATR010000062.1, read as the reverse complement.
GACGCTGCACTTCAGCGGCGGCAGCTATGTGAATACCGAGATCATTAAAGAGCAGGTTAGCGACGTACAGGAAAAGCTCGGCAACGTGAAGCAGGAAACCAGCGTCGATCCGCGTAAAGAGCTGGCGAACCTTGGGGTGCAGTGGGACCGGGGCACCATGGAGCAGGCGATTAAGCACGGTGACCTGCGCACAGTGAAATTGTTTAACGAAGGTGGAATGACCTGGAGTTCATTATTTTTGTCAGCGGCCATGACGGAGTACGGCAAGAACCCCAGCAAGGATCTCGCTGACACCATTGAATATGTGACTGCGCACCCTGAAAATCGGATCAACGGGTCGGAATATGAGTGCCGTACAGAAATCAATTACATGCGCGAACGGATGAAAGAAGGGACCCTCAACGAAACCTTAAACGGCAAAATTATTCGTCTGGTGTGCGCAGACCCGAAGGCGCAGAAAATCTTTGCTGAGGAACGCAAAGAAGCGGTTGAACGCCAGACCCGACTAAATAAAGAATATGCCCAATATAACAAACCGCAGGCAGCGTGCGTTAAAGAGCTAATGAAAGATGACGGCGATGCAGTGGCGAACGCTATTTTTAAAGCGCGCCAGGCGGCCGTATATTCACTGTTTCCCAACGAAGTGCGGCAGGATATTTCTCAACGGGCAGCGACAGCGACGGGCTTAAAATTTACTGATTATCAATACAGCTCTGTATCGATAAAGGTTTTCCGCGAGTCTCTTAAATATTATTGCGATCGCCGTCTTGAATTTGCCAAAGAAGATTACCCGCCCGTCATCGACGATTTAAAAGATCAGATTGATTACTACGATACCGTTGCCGCGAAATACGGCATCAGGATCTAACCCTATGCGGCATCGCGGTTCTCTGCGATGCCGCCCCGTCAACTAAACGGCCTCAACGCCAGTTCTGCGCCCAGTCCCAGCAAAAACAGTAAAAAGCACAGCCGGAAGCGCTGAGCGCTCAGGCGCGAACGGATTTTCTGCCCCAGCCACATCCCCAGCAACGCCGGGACGATCGCCAGCAGCGACTGATTAAGCTGCGCCATCGCAAACGCGTTATGTGCCGCCAGACCGCCCGCCAGCGCTACGGTAGAGAGCGTGAACGACAGCCCCAGCGCCTGCACCAGTTCATCTTTACTCATCGACAGCGCCTGAAGATAGGGCACCGAGGGCATCACAAACACCCCCGTCGCGCCAGTCACCACGCCGGTGATCGCTCCGGTAAGCGGCGAAAGCCACGCCTCGGCGCGCGCCGGAACGGTCAGCGCCGGGGCCAGCAGCGCATAGCTGGCGTAAACGATCAGCGCCGCGCCTAACCCCGCCGTCGCCCATTGCCCCGCGCCGATCAGCAATGCCGAACCGGCGACCGTGGCAGGAACACTACACGCCATCATTGGCCACAGCCGACGCACAATCTGCCCCAGCGACGGGCCGCTAAACAGCTGCCAGATATTGGTGATAAACGACGGCAGCACCAGCAGCGCGGCGGCCATCGGTAGCGGCATCATCAGGCTTAATAATCCCATTGCAACCGTCGGCAACCCCATCCCGGTTACGCCTTTTACCACTCCGGCGGCGATAAAAATCCCCATCAGTAAAATAACGTCATTCATCGTGCGTCAGCCCTTTCAGTCACGTAGTGCGTAATTGAATCAATACGCCGGGCAGGGCACAATCTGGTTTTCCCCACCCGGCCTTCGGCGCAACCGAAGGGAGAAAAGGCAGCGTATGCGGCTCGATTTGACGGATTTAACACTGTTCTTGTGCATCGTTGACGCGGGCAGCATCACCAAAGGCGCGCTGCGGGCGAACCTGGCGCTGGCCTCGGCCAGCGAGCGGCTGCGCAATATTGAACAGGACGCGGGCGTACAGCTGCTGGAGCGCCACGCGCGCGGCATACGGACCACAACGGCAGGCAAAGCCTTTGAACGCCATGCCCGGCTGATCCTCGAACAGCAAAACCAACTGAAAAGCGAGCTCAACAGCTTTGCCCGCGGCGCACAGCAGACGCTGCGTCTGTACGCCAATACCTCGGCGCTGAGCGAGTTTTTGCCATCCCGGCTGGCGCGCTGGCTGGCGGCGCACCCTGATTTGCACGTCGAACTGGAGGAGCGCACCAGCAGCGATATCGTTAATTGCCTGGTGAACGGCGTGGGCGAGGCGGGGATCGTCTCTGATGCCGTCGATCCGCAGGGGCTTCAGCGCTATCCGCTCACCACCGACAATCTGGCGCTGATCGTGTCATCAGGGCATCCGCTGGCATCGCAGAAAACAGTTCACTTCGCGGATGTTCAGGAACTGCCGTTTGTCGGGTTATATCCGGGCAGCGCGTTACAGGAGCATATTCACGCCCACGCCAGCCGCCCGCTGACGCTGCGTATTCGCATGCATACCTTTGAGGGCGTCGGCGAAATGGTGGCTCAGGGCATCGGTATTGGGGTGTTGCCGCTGAGCATAGCCGCGCGCTATCAGCCGCGCTATGGCTACGCGATCGTGCCGCTGGCAGACGGCTGGGCGCAGCGCCAGCTCTGTTTTTGCTGCCGCGACGCGGCGACGCTTTCGCCTGCCATGCAGAGTCTTCTGGAACAGCTCATCGCCGATCGATAAGCCGTCTACAGTTAACAGACACGTTAACGGAAGGAGATCGCCGATGACTGCTCGCCAGGCCACTGTTCCTCACACCCTGATGCTCGCCGCCCACGACTGGGTGCCTAATAACCCCCATTTGCCGGTGCTCATTTACAAAAACGTGATGACCGACGGCGATATCGCCAGCGGGTTTGAACGGCTGTTTGCCAACAACGGCTGGCCGCCGCAGTGGCGCGACGGGATTTTCGACTATCACCATTACCACTCCAACGCCCATGAAGTATTAGGCGTGGCACAGGGTTCGGCGCGCCTGATGCTTGGCGGCCCCGGCGGGGAAGCGATCGATGTTGAAACTGGCGACGTGCTGCTGCTCCCGGCGGGCACCGGGCACCAACGGCTCTCGGCAAGCGACGATTTTCTGGTGGTAGGGGCTTATCCGCCGGGCGCGGATTTCGATCTGTGCAGGCAGGCGGCGACGCCGGAAATGCTGGCGCGTATCGCCGCGCTACCGTTTCCAAAGCAGGATCCGGTTAATGGAGAAGCGCCTGGGTTGACGAAATACTGGCAGCGCTAATCGCTACGCGCTGAACGCGACAAAAAACAGCATCGCGCAGAAGCACATTTTCAGCGCTTGCGTGGGGAGCCGGTGCGCCAGCGCGACGCCCCAGGCAACGGTGAACACGCCGCCCAGCGCCATCGGCAATCCAACAGACCAGGCGACGTGGCCGGCAACCGCATAGGTCACCAGCGCGGTTACGGCACCGGGCAGCACCAGCGCCAGCGCGGTGCCCTGCGCTTTGGTCTGGGAGTAGGAAAACAGCGCCACCAGCAGGGGAACAATCACCATACCTCCGCCGACGGTAAACAGGCCAGAGGTCAATCCGCATACGATACCGGTGACGGGCAGCCAGGATTCAGGCAGGGCATAGCGGGGTGTTTTGCGGTTGATGACAATGACGTAGAGATAATAAAAAGCCAGCAAAAAAATAAAGCCGCAAAAAAACAGATTCAGGGATCTGGCATCAAGATGGATCGCCAGCATCGAAGAGAAAATGGAAAATACGCTCGAGAGAATACACTGCGGAATAATATTTTTGAATGTCATGTCATTGCGCCGTCGGTAGTGAATGACGCTCATTATTACGTTCGGGATGATCATAATTAATACCGTGCCCTGAGCGAGTTGCTGGTCCATCTGAAATAACCATGCCAGCAGCGGAATCGCAATAATTCCGCCGCCAATACCTAACAGACCGCCTAAAAAACCCAGCCCGCCGCCAATACATAAACATTCGAAAAATAAAAGTAATGTCGTACTCATTAGTTATCATCGCATCGCTTATCCGTCGCGCACTATAGCATTAACCCTGACGCATTAATAATGGTGTTTAACAGGCTGTGAAGTGACCTAACCGACTGTAATGCTAAATATTTATCGACTTTTCACGATTTGCAAAAAATGATTTTACTTATTTAAACCCGTTACAGGCTATACACATTACCCCTGAAATTTATACTGGCAAAAACAAACCCGAGTAATTCGAGATGACTATGAATATGGCTAAAACGCTTTACGATAAACATATCGATTCCCATACCATTAAAAAATTCGATGACGACGGTAATGTGCTGTTGTATATCGATCGTTCGATTCTCAACGAATATACCAGCCCGCAGGCGTTCAGCGGTTTACGCGAACAGAACCGCAGCGTCTGGAACCCCAAATCTGTTTTGCTCAATGTGGATCACGTTAATCCGACCCGGCCCGCGCGCAACCCGGAAATGACCGATTCCGGCGGTGCGCTGCAGGTGAAATATTTCACCGAAAACAGCCGATTCTTTGATATCGAATTGTTTGACGTGATGGATAAGCGTCAGGGCATCGAGCATGTGGTGGCGCATGAGCAGGGGCTGGCAATGCCTGGCATGGTGATTGCGGCAGGGGACAGCCATACCACCACCTACGGCGCGCTCGGCGCATTCGGCTTTGGCATCGGCACGTCGGAGATCGAACATTTCCTCGCCACCCAAACGCTGGTGTACAAAAAGCTGCGCAATATGCGCGTCACCCTGGAAGGCCAGCTCGGCGCGGGTGTCACGTCCAAAGACGTCATCATGGCGCTGATAGCCCGTATCGGCGCGGACGGCGCGACCGGTTACGCCATCGAATTCTGCGGCAGCGTTATCGATAACCTGAGCGTCGAAGCGCGCATGACCATCTGCAATATGGCGGTGGAAGCGGGGGCGCGCGGTGCCTTTATGGCCCCGGACGATAACGTTTTTGCTTACCTGAAGGACACGCCGCGCGCGCCGAAAGGCGAACTGTGGGATCGCGCGGTAGAGAGCTGGCGGACGCTTAAAACCGATCCGGGTGCGAAGTTTGATAAAGAAGTCTGTATCGACTGTTCCCTGCTCGAACCCTTTATCACCTGGGGGATCAGCCCCGATCAGGCGGGCCCGATTACCGACGTGATACCCGATCCGCAATCCATTGAAGATCGGCAGAAAAGGCACGATTACCAGACGGCGCTTAACTATATGGAACTTAAGCCCGGTACGCCGTTCACCGGGATCCGCATCTCCCACGCCTTTATCGGTTCCTGCACCAATAGCCGCATCGAGGATTTACGCGAAGTGGCGAAGGTGCTGGCGGGCAAAAAAATCGCCCCGCACGTGCGCGGCATGATTGTGCCGGGATCGACCCAGGTGCGGGAACGCGCCGAACGGGAAGGGCTGGCGCAGATCTTTATCGATGCCGGTTTCGAGTGGCGTCAGTCAGGGTGTTCGATGTGCCTGGCCATGAACGAAGACGTGCTGTCGCCGGGCGATCGCTGCGCCTCCAGCACCAACCGCAATTTCGCAGGCCGTCAGGGCGCGGGCTCGCGCACCCATTTAATGAGCCCGGCGATGGTGGCCGCCGCTGCGGTTGCCGGTCACTTAACCGATGTCAGATATTTCACCGAGGTTTAATCATGGAAGCGTTTAACTGCGTAACGGGTATTGCCGCCCCGATGATGGCGGCAAATATTGATACCGATGTGATCATGCCGAAGCAGTTTCTTAAAGGCATTGACCGTAGCGGCCTGGATCGGGGCTTATTTTTCGATTTACGCTTTAATCAGGACGGCAGCCTGAATGAGGATTTTATTTTAAATCAGCCGGGATGGCAGGGAGCCAGTTTTCTGGTTGTCGGCCCTAATTTTGGCTGCGGCTCCAGCCGGGAACATGCGGTATGGGGATTAAAACAGCTGGGAATCAAAGCCTTAATCGGCACATCTTTTGCCGGAATATTTAATGATAACTGCCTGCGCAACGGCGTATTAACCATTTGCCTCAGCGAGACGGAAATACAGCAAATCGCCAACTGTATTATGCAGCGCGAGACCAATACCCTCCAGGTCGATTTAGCGCAGCAGACCGTCACCAGCGCAGATCATCAATACGCCTTTGCCATTGACCAGATTAAAAAAGATATGTTGTTACAGGGGCTCGATGCTATCGGCTTCACCCTGTCGTTTACCCGGGAAATTAAGCAGTTCGAAGAGCAATACTTTGCCCGCAATCCGTGGCACAGAACCGTTCAGTATTAACAGGAATAAGCGCAATGAAAATTGTCAACTTTAGCATTAATGGTAAAAATAAATTCGGTATCGTCAGGGACGCCGGCATTATTGATGTCAGCGCGATTTATGGAAATCGCTATCCGTCATTAAAAGCGTTTCTCGAGCATGAAGATGTTTCCAGCCTGAGAGAAATTGCCCGTGCCGCCGCAGATTACGCTATTAATGACGTCGCGTTTCTGCCGGTTATCGATAATCCGACCAAAATTATCTGCGTTGGGATGAACTACAGCGAAAAACGCGCTGAATTTAATGAGCAGAATCCCGAACCGACGCTGTTTATTCGCTTCGCCGACTCGCAAACCGGCCACCTGAGCTACGTCAATAAGCCTGCCGAATCCCGGGAATTTGACTACGAAGGGGAACTGGCGGTGATCATCGGCAAGAAGTGCAGCCATGTCAGCGAGCAGGATGCGCTGTCGCATGTGGCGGGCTACAGCTGCTATATGGATGGCTCCGCCCGCGACTGGCAGCATACCTGGTACACCGCCGGGAAAAACTGGCCGCGCACCGGCGCCTTCGGCCCGTATTTAACCTGCCGGGATGAAATCCCGGATCCGCATAATTTACAAATCCGCACCTTTTTAAATTCACGGGAAGTACAGTGCGATAATACCAAAAATATGATCCATAAAATCCCGTACCTTATTTCCTATATCAGTACCTTTACGCCATTAAGCGCGGGCGATGTGATTATTACCGGCTCGCCCGGCGGCGTCGGTAAAAAAAGAACTCCGCCGCTGTTCTTAAAAGAGGGAGATTGTATTGAAGTGGAAATCGAAGGGCTGGGACGCTTAAGTAATCATATTAAAGAATCTGTCGCAGCATAATTAAAAATAATTTTGAACATCTTTTACCTCTTCAGGAAGTAAGCCCTCTTATTGCTATAAAGGCGGAAACAATGAATAACATTGAAACTCATACCCTACATGATGGTAAGAAACTGACAGCGACGCATACTCTGGGCGGGCTGTCAGTAAAAGAAATTTGTTCAGTACCGGTTTGGTTTTTTGCAACAATGTGCGTGATAGTGGGTTCAGCGGCGTGGTTTGGCACATTACCTAAAAATATGATTGGCGGCCTGGCGATTATCATGTCTTTGGGGTTTATTTTATCCACCGTCGGCAAGAATATTCCGGTAATAAAAGATATCGGCGGCCCGGCCATACTTTGCCTGATGATCCCCTCGATTCTGGTCTTTTATCACGTCATCCCTGAAAACGTGCTGGATTCGGTACATGTGCTGATGAAGGATGCCAACTTTCTGTATTTCGTGATCGCGACGCTGGTGGTGGGCAGCATCCTGGGCATGAACCGCATTATTCTGGTTCAGGGGATGATTCGAATGTTCGTGCCGCTGGTGGTGGGTACGCTGACCGCCGTTGGCGTGGGGCTGGTCGTCGGGAAGGCGGTTGGCTACAGCTTCTATCACACCTTTTTCTATATTATCGTGCCGATTATTGGCGGGGGCATTGGGGAAGGGATTTTACCGCTGTCGCTGGCCTATTCTTCTATCCTCGGCACCACGCCGGATATCTATGTGGCGCAGCTGGTGCCTGCCGCCGTTATCGGCAATATCTTTGCTATCGTCTGCGCGGGCTTTTTGTCGAAGCTCGGTAAAATGAAACCCGAACTCAGCGGCAACGGTATGCTGATCCGCACCGCAGAAGATAACGCCATTTTTAATAACATCGGTGATGAATGGAACGGCAAAACCGACTATTCCCTGATGGGTGCCGGGTTATTAATGATCTGCTGCTTCTTTATCTTCGGCGGCCTGCTGGAGCGCCTGGTACATATTCCGGGCCCGGTATTGATGATTGTGATGGCGGTACTGTGTAAGTACGCCAAAGTCATCCCCGGCAGAATGGAGACCGGCGCGAAATCCTGTTACAAGCTGATTTCCACCTCGCTGATTTGGCCGACCATGATCGGCCTTGGCATGCTGTACGTGCCGCTGGAAAGCGTGGTGTCGGTATTTTCCGTCGCCTACGTGGCGGTTTGCGCCTCGGTGGTGCTGTCAATGGCCGTTGTCAGCTTCCTGCTGGCCCGCTTCCTGAATATGTACTCTGTCGAAGCCTCCATCGTGACGGTTTGTCATAGCGGGCTTGGCGGCACCGGGGACGTGGCGATCCTCTCGGCCTGCGACCGCATGGGGCTGATGCCGTTTGCGCAGATCTCAACGCGTATCGGCGGTGCTTCTACCGTGATTCTGGCGACCATGCTGCTGGCGGCATTTTCCTGATGCGTTCGCCGCCCCCTGCACAGGGGGCGGCAATCAGAAGTGAATGCTTTTGAAATAGCTTTCAAGAAAAGTAATGCACTTTTGCGTCTTGATGGATTCTTCAAGTTTGGTCGGATAGACCGCCCACACCGACGCCTGTTCATAATAATCGGGCAACAGCTGAATCAGATCGCCAGACGCAATATAGCGTTTTGCATCCCACTCGCTGCGCAGCGCAATACCGCAATCGTCGAGCGCCCATTGCAAAATCACTTCGCCATTATTTGATGACAGGTTGCCGTCAACCCGCACCGTTTCCTGCCTGTGCCCGTCGCTGAGATGCCACAGACCGAAGGTCAGCCCCTTTTCCTGTAAAAACAGGCACTGATGGCGGGAGAGATCCGCAGGCGAGGCAGGGGCAGCGTGCTGGTTCAGGTAGCCCGGCGAGGCGCAGAGGATACGTTTATTGTCGGCAATTTTTTTGGCGTAATAGCGTTCGTGAAAACTCTCGCCCACCATAATTTCCAGATCGACATTCTCTTTAATCAGATCCAGTTTGGTGTCGGTTAAGGTGAACTTAATTTTTAAACCGGGATGTAATCTGGAGAAGGCCGACAGCGGGTTGGTTAGATGATTTTTACCAAAGCCAAATGAACTGCAAATATGGAAATTGCCCTGAATATCATTTTTGATATTCACAATCAGATCCATCGCCGCGTTATTTTTGTTGATAATCTCTTCGGCCTGAATAAGGGCGACTTCTCCCGCCGCCGTCAGGCGCATTTCACGCGTATTACGATGCAGCAGTTTCGCGTTTAAGGTTTCTTCCAGCGTATTAATCCGCTTCGTCACCCAGGCATTGGAAAAACCAAGCTCAACCGCCGCACCGGAAAAACTGTTATGGCGCACCACCGCCATAAACACTTCCAGGTCTTCTACCTGCGGCCATTTCTTTTTCATTGGCGTGGATCCTTGCGGGATATTAAGCGGTAAATAATACAATAGCCCGCACCGGTATTTCATCTTATTAAGCCATTAAATAACGCCAGGCGCACAGGAGGCAGACCGCGTTATTTCACCGCCCGGTAACCCACATACCCATTTCGCGCGTCGTACAGCACATCAAACCCGTTAAGGAAATTGACCCCGGTATTGACAAACGGCGTTTGCCGGGTGGTGTTGAGGATAATTTTCTCCGGTGCCAGCGGCGAGTCGCTGCCGCTGAGGGAATAGCTCACCGCCGGCGTAAACGTGAAAGTCAGCGAGGCGTCATCAGGCAGGGCGCTGGACGGATAATTCGGCAACGTCAAAAACATCTCGCTCACCCCGGTGTCGACCAGCGCCGTTCCGCAGCGTTTGGCATCGCTGTTCACCACGATGCACACCGGCGCGGCCTGCCATTCGCCGGGAATACGCGGGTCGGGCTGCAATTTAGCGTAAGAGAATCCGCCCTGCGTGACCGTCGCGTTCAGCCCCACGTGTACCCCGTTGCGCGTCACCACGTAGCCTTGGTGAAAATTATCCGCTGACGCCGGGTTTAATAACGGATTGGTGTCGGGCGTGCTCTGCTTCTGTTCGCTGCCTTCCCGGGCAAAACCGACGCCCATCATGGCGACGCCGCGCGGGTTATCTTCCGGCGTGCAGTGGCGCGCGTTGTCCTGACAGGCGATTTGCGTCACCGCCAGCACCGGGATCGGCGCGGTGGTAAAGTGCTGGCCGTTGCTGCCGCTTAGCGTCACCGGCGTGGTCACCCAGGAGCCGATCATGATCCGCCCCGAGCTGTTGTAAGTCAGTTTGCCCGGCGTGCCGGGGAGCTGCGAAAAGCGGGGGATCGATTCGGCGGAAATCACAATTCCGGTGGAGCCGGTATCCATTTCAATCGGACGCGCATCCCCGCCGGGGAAATTAATCCGCAGCCCCGGCGTGTGGGCCACGCCGGTTGGCGCTTTCGAAGAAGGGTAATACTGCAAATACACGCTCTGGCTGCTGGCGTCGCTAAACTGCGGCGCGTCGGCGGCCCATACAGCGCCTGCCGCGCTGATAAACAATAAGGCGAGTGCTGCTTTCGTCATCCGGTTACCTCTGCGAGAAAAATGTGTCCATCCTGAGTGTAGACCAGCCTGGATCCCGCCAAATCCGGCGGGTGCACTATACTGCTACAGGTTTACGCCCGCTGACGAGGAAAGGGATGTGAGTATCTGGCTTAACGTAGTGATTGTTCTGGCTAGCGCGGCGGCGATGGAAGCCGTGGCCGCGTTGTCCCACCGTTATATCATGCACGGCTTCGGCTGGCGCTGGCACCGCTCTCATCACTCCCCGCGCACCGGCTGTTTTGAGCTTAACGATATGTTTGCCGTGGTGTTCGCGGTAGTCGCCATCGCGCTGATCGCCGTGGGGACCGCCGGCGTATGGCCGTTGCAGTGGATCGGCGCGGGCATGACGCTGTACGGCGTGCTCTATTTCCTGGTCCACGACGGGCTGGTGCATCAGCGCTGGCCGTTTCACTGGGTGCCGCGCAAAGGCTATCTTAAGCGGCTGTGGCTGGCGCACCGTTTCCATCATGCGGTGAACGGCAAAGAGGGCTGCGTGTCGTTTGGCTTTTTAGTGGTGCGTTCGCCGGAGGCGTTGCAGGCGCAGTTACGCAATCGTCGCCGTCCGGCTAAACAGGCCGCTGCCACAGTGAATCCCGACGCGGCGAACGCGCCGCCAGCGGCGCAATCGCCGCGCGCCCCGCGCCCTTAAGCAGCAGCGCCAGTTTTTCCGCTTTACCGGTGTGCTGGCGGCTGTTCCAGGCCTGCTCCCCGGCGTCAGCCACCTTGATACCGATGGCGCGATACACATCCCTGGCGGTGGCAATCGCCCAGCGGGAGCGCAGAGGCAGGGCGGGCAACCCTGCCAGCGCCGAGACGTAATAAGGCTCCGCCTCGTCCAGCAGCCGCGCCACCACCCGGTACAACGCCGCCCGGTTCTCCACCGCGTGAAAGTTCCCGAGGCTTAACCCTTGTTCAGCCAGCCACTGACCGGGCAGATAGCAGCGCCCGGCTTCGGCGTCTTCAATCACATCCCGCGCGATGTTGGTCAACTGAAACGCCAGCCCCAAATCACAGGCCCTGTCCAGCACCCGCTCGTCACGCACGCCCATAATATGCGCCATCATCAGGCCGACGACGCCTGCCACGTGGTAGCAGTAGCGCAGGGTGTCATCCAGCGTGTGATACCGCTCGCCGCGCACGTCCATGGCAAAGCCTTCCAGATGTTCCAGCGGCCATCGGGCGGGAATGTGGTGACGCATCGTCACTTCCTGCAACGCGGCAAACGCCGGTTCACTCATCGCGTGGCCCTGATATACCTGTTGGGTGGCGGTACGCAATTGCGTCAGCCGCTGAACGGGGGAGTCGCTGGCAGGCGCGTCGGCAGCGAAACCGGCGATTTGGTTATCGATGGCGTCATCGCAATAGCGGCACCAGGTGTACAGCATCAGCACGCTGCGGCGGGTGTCGGCATCAAACAGCCGGGCGGCGGCGTCGAAGCTTTTTGAGCCGCTGCGCATGGTGTTGGCCGCGTGGCGGAACAGCGGTTGATTCATGCCAGATCCTCCAGCATCAGCCGCGCCGTGGCTTTCGCCGAGCCGATCACGCCAGGGATGCCCGCGCCGGGATGAGTGCCCGCGCCCACCAGATACAGATTATGCAGATGCTCATCCCGGTTATGGGGACGGAACCAGGCGCTCTGGGTGAGCAGCGGCTCCAGCGAAAACGCCGACCCGAGATGCGCGCCCAGGGTGTGCTGGAAATCATCCGGCGTAAAGATGCGGTGCGTCACCAGCTGCTGGCGCAAATTCGGCATATAGCGCCGTTCCAGATAGTCGAAAATCCGCTCGCGCAGCGCCGGGCCTTCCACGCGCCAGTCGAGCGGCGCATTGCCAAGATGGGGCACCGGCGTCAGCACGTAAAACGCGCCGCAGCCCGGCGGGGCCAGCGACGGATCCGTGGCGCACGGCGAGTGGAGATACAGCGAGAAATCGTCCGGCAGGGTGGAGCCGTTAAAGATCTCCTGCACCAGTTCTTTGTAACGCGGCCCGAAGCAAATGGTGTGGTGAGCCAGCTGCGGATGCGGAGCGTTCAGACCGAAGTACAGCACAAACAGCGAGTTGCTCATGCGCTTCCCGGCCAGCTTCTCGCCTTTGGTTTTGCCGTGCGGATCGTGGCCGAGCAGCTTTTGATAGGTGTTGACCACATCGGCATTGGAGGCGACGGCGTCGGCGGCGAATACGCGTCCGTCCTGGGCCATCACCTGGGTGACTGTCTGCTGGTTAACCTCGATGCGCTCAACCGCCGTGTTCAGCTCCAGCGTGCCGCCCAAATCGGTAAACAGCTTGACCATGCCGTTGACCAGCGCCCCGGTGCCGCCGCGCGGGAACCAGACGCCCCATTCGCGTTCCAGCGCGTGGATCAGGGTGTAGATCGCCGAGGTGGCGAACGGGTTGCCGCCCACCAGCAGTGAGTGAAATGAAAACGCCTGGCGCAGGTGTTCGTCCTGAATAAAGCGCGACACCGCCTGATAAACATTTTCCCAGGCGCGCAGCCGCATCAGTTGCGGGCTGACTTTTACCATATCGCTGAACTGCAAAAACGGCGTCGCGCCGAGCCGCAGGTAGCCCTCTTTGAACACCGCTTTCGAATAATCCAGAAAGCGGGCGTAGCCCTGCACGTCCGCCGGGTTAAAGTCAGCGATCTGCTGCTGGAGCAGTGCCTGATTATTGTTGTAGTCGAAGCGCTTGCCGTCCTCCCAGCACAGCCGGTAAAACGGATCGACCGGCAGCAGTTCGACGTAATCTTCCAGCCGTTTTCCCGCGCTGGCGAACAGCTCCTCCAGCGCGCTGGGATCGGTGATCACCGTCGGCCCGGCGTCAAAGGTAAACCCCTGGTCGTGATAAACGTACGCCCGCCCGCCGGGCTTATCGCGCTGCTCCAGCAGCGTGGTCTGTATCCCCGCCGCCTGTAAGCGGATGGCAAGCGCCAGCCCGCCGAATCCTGCACCAATCACCACGGTTTTTTTCATTATTTATTCCCTGTGTTTATCGCCGCCCGCAGCGCCCCGAAAACGGGGACGGGAGGCTTGCCTGTCAGTATTCGCGCTTTGTCGGTCAGCGTCAGGTTCCCGGCGTAGAAGCGCGCGATGGTCGCATCGGGTAAGCGATAGAATTTTTGCATCACCTGCCAGCGGCGATCTGCCTGGCCTGCCAGAAACAGCATCCGGTTGAGCAGGCGCAGGAAACCCTGGTTGCGCCACTGGCGGGTCGCGATCCCCTGAACCAGCCGGTGCAGGCGGTGGGCGTCGATACGATCCTGATCGGCAATAGCGTCGGCCAGCTGCGCCGCCAGCGGCAGGGAGTAGCCGGTCACCGCATGGAACAGCCCGGCGCGCATCCCGGAACAGGGCTGGCTGGCGTGCAGCGGCGCGTCGCCCGCCAGCGTCAACGGCAGGCAGCCGGTCTCTTCGCGCAGCAGGCGATCCAGCGCCATGCCGTGCCGGGCGGCATACTGGCGGATGGCGTCGCGATACTCTTGCGCCGGTAAGTCCGGCACGTTGCTAAAGCGGGTGTCCTCAATCAGCAGCGTGTCGGGCGTGAGCGGCAGCAGATAGAAAAACCGGTAAGCGTTGTGCTGGGCCACGGTGGCGTCCATCAGCAGCGGGCGCGTCAGGCCGTGCGGCCCGGCAAGCCGCCACTCCTGCCCGACGAACAGCTGCCAGGCGCAGCGCCAGCCCGGCATGGCGCGCTGGCCGCGCCCGTCAATCACCGCCCTGGCGCGCAGCGTGGTGCCGTCTGCCAGTTGCACGCTGTCTGGCGCGACGTCGGCCACCGGGCAATTCAGCCACAGATCGTCTCCCAGCGCCTCGCGCAGCTTGCTGGCAAAGCGTTCAGCGCTGACGGTGTAATAGGGTTGATCGATATCGCGCATCAGCGCCGGGAAAATCACCTGATAACCGGGCCAGCGGTGGGCCACCAGCGGGGCGATCCACTGATGTTGCGCGGCGCTGAGATCGTGATGATGAAACGACCAGGTGTGGTTGCCGCCGGGTGAGGCGCCCTGCTCAAGCATCAGAATGTTCATGCGGGGATGGCGCTGTTTCAACCGCCAGGCAATCAGGCCGTTCGCCAGACCCGCGCCCACAAGGATCAGATCCCAGTTCATGGTTGCGCCGTCCCCCGGTAAACCGGGCGTCCGCTGAGCAG
>NZ_JAAATR010000061.1 GCF_009907385.1 Atlantibacter hermannii | reverse complement strand
AACGAAACCCGCCCCCCTAAACTCCACCCATAAAAAAACCCCGGCGCACCGGGGTTTTTTATCGCCAAAGCACAAACGTTACACGTTTACGCCATGCTGGGACGCCAGCGCAGACAACCCGCCGGCAAAGCCCTGGCCTACCGCTTTGAATTTCCACTCGGCGCCGTGGCGGTACAGTTCGCCGAACACCATCGCGGTTTCGGTAGATGCATCTTCTGACAGATCGAAACGGGCGATTTCAGAACCGTTGTCGTTGTTAAAGATACGCATGTAGCTATTGCTCACCATGCCGAAGTTCTGCTTACGGGCTTCTGCGTCATAAATGGTGACCGCGAAAACCAGCTTTTTCACTTCAGCAGGCACTTTAGTCAGATCGACTTTGATCTGCTCGTCGTCACCGTCGCCTTCGCCGGTACGGTTGTCGCCCTGGTGCTCAACGGAGCCGCAGGCGCTGAGTTTGTTGTTGAAGAAGATGAAGCTGCTGTCGCTCAGCACTTTGCCGTCTTCGCCAACCATAAACACGGATGCGTCCAGGTCGAAGCCCTGTCCGTCAGTGACACGCGCATCCCAGCCCAGGCCAGCCATGGCGATGTTCATGGTCGGTGCTTCTTTAGTGAGGGATACGTTACCGCCTTTTACGAGAGAAACTGCCATTTTAAAGCTCCTGCTTTTAGGGAGAGAGACGGGCGGTGTTAACCGCCCGCTGTGTATTCAGATTAAGAGGCGTTAATGCCGTACTGGGCGCACACGGACGCCAGCCCGCCTGCATAGCCCTGGCCGACCGCGCGGAATTTCCACTCGGTGTTGTGGCGATACAGTTCGCCAAACAGCATCGCGGTTTCCGTGGAGGCGTCTTCCGTCAGGTCGTAACGCGCCACTTCAGTCTGGTTGTCATCGTTTACCAGGCGGATAAACGCGCCGGAGACCTGACCGAAACTTTGACGGCGCACCTGCGCGTCGTGAATGGTCACCACGAAAACAATTTTATCGACGTCAGCCGGGATCAGATCCAGTTTGATTTTCAGGGTTTCATCATCGCCGTCGCCTTCACCGGTACGGTTATCGCCGGTATGGGTCACGGAGCCGTCAACAGATTTCAGATTGTTGTAGAAAATGAAATCCGCGTCGCTGCGTACTTTTCCACTGGCGGACAGCAGAAAGGCGGAGGCGTCGAGGTCAAAGTCCTGACCATCGGTGGCGCGCACATCCCAGCCCAGACCAATCAGGACATTCTTCATGGTCGGCGCTTCTTTACTCAGTGATACGTTCCCGCCTTTAGAAAGAGAAACACTCATTGTTCAATCCTCTCTGGTTGATGTTGTTATTTGCCGGGGATAAGGAGGTTAACCCTCCTTTTTCTCCTCAGAATCGGGTTTACCGGGGAACATAATGCTCGCCACGATACCCAATGCAAGCACACCCAGAACCACAAACAGGCTGGTCGTTGCCGAAATATTAAAACCGTGGTGCCAGATATGGTCGGTTGCGTTCAGGCCAAGTTTAGCGGCGATAAAGAACAGCAACACGATAACGGCTTTTTCCAGGTGCACCAGATACTGCTTAAGGGCTTCCAGAACAAAGTACAGAGTACGCAGGCCGAGGATCGCGAACATCATGGCGCTGTAGACAATCAGCGGCTCGCGGCTGACCGCGATGATAGCCGGTACGGAGTCGAAGGCGAACATCACGTCCGACAGTTCCACTACCGCCACACACAGCATCAGCGGGGTCGCGTACAGCGCGGCTTTCTGACCGCGGCCAATGGTAATGTCTTTGTTTTCCGGCTTCGCCAGTTCTTCATCCACTTCTTTCTGGTTCAACAGGAAGGCGTGCCCTCTCAGTTTCGGCCAGATTGGGAAGAAGCGCTTAACCATACGGTAGGCGAGATGCTGAGAGTAATCCTCAATCTCGTCATCGTCGTCGCCGCTTTTCAGCATCATCACCGCTGTCCAGGCCACGATCAGCGCAAAGACGATCTCAACGTAAGGACCGAGGCTAAGCAGGCCGGTACCAATCGCAACGAAAATCCCCCTGAACACGATGGCACCGATAATGCCCCAGTACAGCACGCGGTGGCGGTAGCGGTCCGGCACGGCGAACCACGAGAAAATCGCCATCATCACGAACAGGTTATCGACCGACAACACTTTCTCCAGCGCGTAACCGGTCACGAACAGGCTGGCGACTTCCGCGCCGTGGTGAACATACAGGAACCCCGCGAACGCCATCGCCACCACGACCCAGAATACGGACCACAGCGCCGCGCTTTTCAGCGAGATCGGTTTGTCATGCCGGTGCATGAACAGGTCGATAAAAATGGCTCCCACTGCCAACGCAACGAATACCACCACCGTTTCTGTTGGAAAGCCAATATGCGTAGATACCATACAAAACCCTTAAGAAATGCTATCAAAGACCGAATTCGGCTGGTTCAAAGCCCAGTGCCAGGGCGATTTCACGCGCCGCTTTCTGCTCGTCCGGGTCGAAATTGCCGTCGCTTTTCGCCACCGCGATCCCCACACGTACCGCCAGTTGCGCGGCTTCGGGCTGATCTTTCAGCGCCAGAATGTACTTCATGGTTTCGCCTTTGCCGATTTCCATATCGAAATCGAAGCTGCTCACCAGTTTGTTAAAGAACTCGATGACTTCAGAGGTATCGAACACTTTCAACTCGTCGGAGGCGCGCAGAAAACCGATCATCTTCTGCTTCTCTTCGGAACTGACGCCGTCGCTGGATACCGCGATACGCGCGCAGACCGCCACCGTGCCCTGCATAAATTTTTTGTTCTTGAAACGGCCAACCTGTTTGGTTAACTCGTCGCGACTGGCGTTAAACGCCCCTTTTACTTTATTGAAGAAACTCATATCACACCCTCTGCCAAAGAAATTACTTGGAACCCGCTTTCCAGCTAAAGCCCCAGCCGAACGCCTTGTCCATATCGCTATGTCCATTAAAGAACTGGTTGATTCGTTCTACTTTTATATTGCCGTTTTCGTTAACCAGACGGGCGATGGCGCACATGTTGCGGTTGTTCTGCCCTTCGGTCATACGGGTTTCGATTGGCGGCTGGTCCGGGATGAACAGCGATACCACGCCGTCAGTTTTATCCCAGCTCGGCACCCCTTCGTAAATAAAGGCGAAAATCAGCACTTCGCGGATGTGTTTCCACTCCCGGCCATTGACGTGCAGCCACTCGCCGGTAGAAAACTCGCCGGTACGATCGTCGCCCTGCAACTGCACATACGGCTCGCTGTCCATGGAGCCGAAGCGGTTGCCCAGCGCCTGGATCACGGTTTTGTAACCGTCGCTCAGTTCAACAAACGCGCCTAAATCGAGGTCGATGCCCTTGCTGCCGCCAAATACGGCGCGCAAACCGGTCGCCGGATTACCGCGATGCCAGTTCAGGTTAATGCGGATCTCACCGAAGTTATCGCGCTTGGTCAGGCTGATTGCCGGTTTCTCTTTGGTCAGGGAAACCTTGCTGAGATTGATTTTTGACGGTGCCGGAGTGGGCGCAGGCGTCGGCGCGGGGGCCGCCGTCGGTGCAGGGCTATCCGCCACATCCACGCCGAAATGCTCCGCCAGCGGTTTCAACCCGCCGTTAAAGCCCTGGGCGATAAAACGGAATTTCCACTCGCTGTTGCGGCGGTACAGTTCGCCTAATATCAGCGCCGCTTCCTGGCGACCGTTCAGATCGACTACGCCATTCAGCAATACTTGCCCCGCCGCTTCCACCTGGATTGCCAGACGTTGCAGGCCCGCCACGGTCTGGTTGCCGTCGCAGGTGACGGTAAAGGCCACTTTTTGCACATCGGCCTGAAGACGGTTGAGATCCACGCTAAACGCGGTGTTGTTGCCGTCATTAGTTAGCGCGATGGTGGCGTCGTCATTCTTAGGCTGGCCGTAAAACACCATATCGGCGTCGCCCTTCACCTTGCCGGTCGCGAACAACCGGAAAGCGGAAGCGTCAACCGCCGCGCCGGACAGCACGCGCACCGTCAACGGTTGAGAAGGAACGGAGGCATTGCCTCCCGCCGTCATGTTCATGAGCGCACCACCGCCGCGACGATGTCGCTGTGCATATCGTCAATGGTACGGCCGCTACAGGCTTTGCCCAGCGCGGTGAAATCCCATTCGCCGTTGTTGCGGCGCAGAGAAGCGATCACGATGCCGGTGTGCGAGCCCTGCTCGTTCAGCTGATAGCGCGCCAGCTCTTTATTGTTCTGGTCGACCACGCGGCAGAAGGCGTTTTCCACGTCGTTAAAGCTCTGGCCGCGGAAGCTGTTAACGGTAAAGGCCAGATATTCCACCTGGGCAGGCAGACGCGTCAGATCCACGCGGATAACTTCATCATCGCCGTCGCCTTCACCGGTCAGGTTATCGCCGCTGTGTACCACGGAGTTACAGGAGGATTTCAGCTTGCGGAACCAGACGGTATCGATTTTGCCGCCGGACTTATCGAGCAGTACGCAGCCCGCATCAAGATCGATGGAGTCATTACCGCCAAACAGTTTGCCTAGCATCCCTTTCTTCTTGATGGGATCCCAGCCCAGGCCGAAATGCAGCTGGTTGAGCGCCGACGATTGCTTGCTGAGTGAAACAGTTTGGTTTTTTGTTAATGAAACCATGGTCAGATCTCCATAAGTGGCTCGTGAAAAAGGTTGAGTTTTTTACACCAAAATCCTTCAGATAAAAATCATATCATGATGCTGTTAATGAACAAGATCATTTTACCCTAGATTTTTTAAAGAAAGGTAAATTCTTTATATTTCATAAAATTAAAAACGTACAACACGCTAAAATTCACTGAAAAATGTTAGCAAATCGGGAAGAGAAATACAGAAAAAAATACCGCCAAAATCAGATCATATTATGATTGACAACTTTTTTGCCGCTTTCTAGACTTGTACATTAACTGTAGCCATTCACTCTCGCCCCATCGGTAATAAAAAAATGACCAATAAAATCTGGCTAATGGAAGGCTTATCCTCCCAGCGCGATCTGATTCAGGGCATCCGCGCGTTCGCGACGCTGAAGCAGGCCGATGTGACGGTGATTGCGTCGCACCGCAACGATCGCCACGAGATCCTCTCACAGGCCGATATCGCGCTGACTGAACCGCAGGAAGCCGCCGATCGGCTGGCGTTTATCCTTGCCATGGTGAAAAAGCTGGGCGTTAAGGCCATTCATACCGGGCGCCACGCCGCCTGGTTTGAAGCCCATCGCACGGCGATTACCGCCAGCGGCGTCACGCTCACGACCGGCTCTCTTCAGCCCGCCATGTTTGAGCTGGCCGACGATAAAGTTGAATACGCTCACTCCATGGAAAAAGCCGGTTTGCCGGTGGTCCCTTCCCTGCGTGTGGAATCGGTAGACGAACTGCGCGCGCTGATTGCCCGCTCCCCCTTTGCCAGCAAATCACTGTGCGTTAAACCGGTGAAAGGCATTTATGGCATGGGATTCTGGCGGTTTGATGAAAGCGTCTCGCCGATGGCGCACTTTATTAACCCCGACAGCCGCAAAGTGAACGCGCGCTTTTATCTCAGCGCGCTGGAGCAGGCGGGAGTGTTTGAACCGCTGGTCCTGATGCCGTATCTCCCCGGGCCGGAATATTCGGTGGATATGCTGGTGGAAGACGGCGCGGTGCTGGCGGCGGTGGGCCGCCGTAAAGAGGGCTCAGTGCAGTATCTCGAAAACCACGGCGAAGCGTTCGAACTGGCGAAAGCCTGCGCGCGCCTGATGAAGGCCGATGGGCTGGTCAACGTGCAAACCCGCAACACCGCCAGCGGCAAACCGTTGCTGCTGGAAATCAATATGCGTCCGTCCGGGGGCATCGGTTATACCCGCCTGAGTGGCGTGAACCTGCCGGGCCTGTTCGCCTTCCGCCAGCTTGGGCTGATGAGCCAACAGGAGGTGCTGGATGAAGCGGAACGCGCCTTTGCGCCTGCCGTCGTCAGGCCGCTGACTGAAGCGGTCAACTATCCGACCGCGCTGACCAATCTGTATCGCGAAGAGAATGACCATGAGTGAATTTAGCCGCACGCTTTCCAGCGGAACGTTACGCGTGAGGCCTACGGGCGGTATGCGCCAGCTCGATGAACTGTTCGAACTGGCGGAGCGCCGCAATCCGAAGCGCGCCTTCTTGTTCGTCAGCAAAGTGCTGGGCCGACACATCCCGGTCGCCCCCGGCATTATGCGATCGGTGTATCGACAGCTGGCGGAACAGTTTCCTGGGCTTGAAGCGGGCCCGGTACTGTTTATCGGCATGGCGGAAACCGCGGTCGGCCTGGGCGCGGGCGTGTTTGACGAACTGCGCCACCAGGCGGCGGAACCGGTGTATCTGACCTCGACGCGCCATCCGGTGCCCGGCGAACTGCTGTGCGAGTTTAAAGAGAACCACAGCCACGCCACCGATCACCTGATCTATTTGCCGGATGATGCCGAACTGCGCCGCCGGGTGCGTAATGCCCGCACGCTGGTGCTGATTGATGACGAAGCCACCACCGGCAACACCTTTATTAATTTGCTGGATGCGCTCCAAAACGCCGGGCTGACGCAGCTTACCCAGGTGCTTGCGGTCACCCTCACCGACTGGAGCGGCGACGCCCTGGCGCAGCGCTGCACCTTGCCGATCGCCACCGTATCGCTGGTGCAGGGTGACTGGCACTGGGAGCCGAATCCCGATGCGCCCGTACCGGTGATGCCTGCGGTGAACGTCACGGCGACGGGCAGCGTGCCGATTACCGGCCGCCAGAGCTGGGGACGGCTGGGCATGGCGACGCCAGCGGCGGATTTGGGCGCGCATATTACCGCCCGGCCCGGTGAAAAGATCCTGGTGCTGGGCACCAGCGAATTTGTCTGGGAACCGTTTTTGCTGGCGGAGCGGCTGGAAAACGCGGGCGCGGAGGTGAAATACAGCTCCACCACCCGCTCGCCGATTGCCACCGGGTTCGCCATTCAGTCCGCCATTGCCTTTACCGACAATTACGGTCTCGGCATCCCCAATTTTGTCTATAACGTCGCGCACCAGCAGTTCGACCGCATTTTGCTGTGCGCAGAAACCCCCGCCGCCAGCATCGACCCGGTGCTGCTGGATGCGCTACGCCAGGTTGCGCCCCGCGTAGAGGTGATTAGCTATGAATAGACCGGTGATTTTTTCCGATCTCGACGACACGTTATTCCAGACCCGCCGCAAGATGGTGGATGAGCTGGATCTGGCCCCGTTTCGCACCGGCGCGCTGGATCGCAGCCTGGCGCCGCGCAGCTTTATGACTGAAGAACAGGCGATGCTGGTGGACTGGATGCTGGAGCACGCCGAGCTGATCCCGGTCACCGCGCGCGGCACTGAAGAAATCGCCCGCGTCACCATCCCGTTCCGCTCCTGGGCGGTGACCACCCACGGCGCGGTGATCCTCGACCCGCAGGGCCAGCCGGACGACACCTGGAAAGCGCTGATGCTGGCGAAATTACAGCCCTATGCAGAAAAACTCCTCGCCATGCAAAGCGCCATTACCGAGCTGATGGCGGCGCGCAATATCAACGGCTGGGCGCGGATTAACTATGAATACGGCGACGTACCGGTGTATCTGGTGATGAAACACCGCGACAGCACCCGGCTGGACGAACTCAACGCCATCGCCGATGAAATCGAACAGACTTTCCCCACCGAGGGCTATTACATCCACCGCAACAGCAATAACGTCGCCTGGCTGCCGACGGCAGTGGAAAAAGGGCTGGCGGTCACCTATCTGCTGGAAAAACTGCGCCAGCAGCGCGGCGTTTTCCCGGTGATCGGCCTCGGCGACAGCTTAAGCGACCACCGTTTTATGCGGCTCTGCACCTGGTTCGGCCTGCCGCGCCAGAGCCAGTTTGCCCACAGCATCACGCAGACGCTATTTGGAGAACTGTATGACTGATTTCACGCCGTTTTCCGGCTCATATTCACCGCAGGATATTCACTTTCTGCTCAACCCCGTTGAAATGGAAATGACGCCGGTCGACCAGAAAGAGCAGTTGATCCAGTCCGGCGCGCGCCACTATTCGGAAATGCTCAGCCAGGAGCCGGAGCCCACCACCTGGCATCTGGATATTTTTTCTCAGGCGCTGGATCGCGGCGCGGAACGCCTGGCCAAAGAAGTGGCGATACTGGCGCAGGGGCTGGCGGAGCGCTTCGGCGACACGCCAATTGTGCTGGCAAGCCTGGTGCGCGCGGGCGTCCCGCTCGGCGTAATGCTGCATCAAACCCTGCGCGAGATGGGCAAGGAATCCCATCATTACGGCATCAGCATTATCCGCGACCGGGGCATTGATGAGGCGGCGCTGGCGTGGATTGAAGCGCGCCACGGTAGCGAAGGCATTGTGTTTGTCGATGGCTGGACCGGAAAAGGCGCGATCTCCGGCGAATTACGCCGCAGTTTAGAGCATCGCCCCGGCTATCCTGAACAGCCGCGCCTGGCGGTACTCGCCGATCCGTGCGGCAAAGCCTGGCTCGCCGCCAGCGACGACGACTGGCTGATCCCGTTTGGCATTATGGGCGCGCCGGTTTCCGGCATGATTTCGCGTTCTATCTGGTCCGCCGAGGGTTTGCATGGCTGCGTGATTTGCGATCACCTGGCCCCATTCGAATGCAGCCGGATGCTGGTGGATACCGTGGCGCAATACCGCCAGCGGCTGGATCTCAGCACGCTGCCCCACGGCGACCTTTCTGAGGCGAGAAAAGCGCAGCTTCAGCAGCAAAGCGACCGGGTGATCCAGACGCTGGCTGACCGTTACCAGATTTCCAGCATTAACCGCATCAAGCCCGGCATCGCCGAGGCCACCCGCGCCGTCTTGCGCCGGGTGCCGGACCACGTGCTGGTACGCTCCGCCGCCGATCCCGACGTGGCGCTGCTGGTGTATCTGGCGCGGGAAAAAGGCATCGCGATTACCGAAGTGGGCGACGCCATCGGCCAGTATCGGGCGGTGACAATCATTAAAAAGGTGCTCTGATGGATAAACGGCTTTCACCCTGGCGTCTGGGCGCGACGCTGTATATGCCTGCCACCCGCACGGATATTGCTGACGCTATCCTGAATAACAAAATCAGCGGCCTGCGTTCACTGGTCATTTGCCTGGAGGACGCGGTCAGCGACGGCGATATCCCGCAAGCGCTGGATAATTTACGCGCGCTGCTGGGTCAACTCACGCAGGCCAAAGCCGCCCAGGGCAACGCCAGTTGGCCGCTGGTGTTTATCCGCCCGCGCGACAGCGCCATGGGCGAACGTCTGGTGCAGGAGATGGACGTCAGCGCCATCGACGGCTTCGTGCTGCCAAAATTTACCCTGGCCTCGCTGCCGGACTGGTGGCGCATCCTTGAACCCACGGATTTATGCATGATGCCGACGCTGGAAACCGAAGAGGTGTTCGACGTGGTGCAGATGCGTGAGCTGGCAACCACGCTGGTGGCTCACCCCTGCCATTCACGGATCATCGCCCTGCGTATCGGCGGTAACGATCTGATGAACGTGGTAGCCCTGCGCCGTTCACGCCATTTAACGCTGTATGACGGCCCGATGGGTTATGCCATCAAAATGCTGGTGGCGGTGTTTGCCTCGCGGGATTTTGCCCTCACCGCCCCGGTGTGCGAGCACATCGACGATCACCAGATCATGGACCGGGAACTGGCGCTGGATATCGCTCACGGTCTGGTGGGCAAAACGGCGATTCATCCCAATCAGATCAGCAAGATCGAAGCGGCGCTGATGGTGTCGCCTGGCGATCACGCTGATGCGCTGCGTATTCTGAACTCCACCCAGGCCGTGTTTAAATCCCAGGGGGCGATGTGCGAACCAGCGACCCACCGCCGCTGGGCATCAGGCATTCTCGCCCGCGCCCGGGTTTATGGCATCGCCAGCGAGCAGCCACAGGACGGCATTCGCCTGCTCACCGCCACGGTGAAAAATTAGTCAATATGCAATCAATAGACAACGAGACGCATTTTTTACCGGGAATACATTGCCAGTATCCGGGCGTTTGGCGATGATTTTGCGCCGCGTCGTTGGACACACTGAAATTTAAACTTTGAACGCAGGCTGTTTTTCATTATGCAACTGAGTACGCGACAAGCCCGAGTATATATGCTGGCCACCCTGCTGGGGCCGGGCAAGCCTGTGCCCGCCGCTAAAATCATTGCCACGCTGGCCTGCTCTGAGCCCACCCTGACCCGGGTTCTTAAGGAACTCAGAGAGTTTTATTCAGCGGAAATTAAGTACAGTAAAGCCAACCACACCTACCAACTCACCCATGCCGGACTGTTGGATAAAAAACAGCTGCGTCGGATGAACGAGGCGCTGAACGCCAACGCCGGGCGCAAAACCAGCGAAACCGTCAGCCACGTCTCTCTGGATAAAGAGAAGAAAAAGGCGGTCTCGCTGTCGCTGAAAATGTCGATCCTGCAAAAAATCGAACTGCTGGCGTTGCTCAGCAATATCACCCGCAGCGAAGCCGTGGAGATGATCGTCGGGGAATATGCCGATCGGTTAATTCGCGAAATCAAAGCCGAGCAAAAAGCGGGCGAGTAATCCCCGCATCAAAACCCGACCCACTTCACATAACCTGGTATGAAAGGTTGCAGCCCACCTGCCCGCTCTTTATCTTCATTTGGAGTGTAATTTCATACTTCGTCATTAAATGGAGTGATCATGTCATTGCTCATTCAGCTGGAAAATCGCATCAATAAACTCGGTGGACTTATCGTGTCCTGCCAGCCGGTGCCGGGCAGCCCGTTAGACAGGCCGGAGATCGTCGCGGCCATGGCGCTGGCGGCGGAACAGGCGGGCGCGGCGGGGCTGCGCATTGAAGGTATCGCTAACCTGAAAGCCACACGCGCCGTGGTGAGCGCACCGATTATCGGCATTATTAAACGCGACCTGCCGGACTTCCCGGTCCGTATCACGCCGTGGCTGGAGGATGTGGATGCCCTTGCCGCCGCCGGTGCCGATATCATCGCCTTTGACGGCACGGCGCGTCCGCGTCCGGCGAGCGTTAAGGATTTGCTGGCGCGTATTCATCATCACGGCCTGCTGGCAATGGCGGACTGCTCCTCGCTGGAGGATGGCTTGCAGTGCCACCAGCTGGGCGCGGAACTGACTGGCACCACCCTTTCCGGCTATACCTCCGACGTCACGCCCACAGAGCCGGATCTGGCGCTGGTATCGGCACTGGCGGCTGAAGGCTGCCGGGTGATGGCGGAAGGCCGCTACAATACGCCCGAGCTGGCGGCTCAGGCGCTGCAACATGGCGCATTCGCCGTTACCGTGGGTTCCGCGATCACCCGGCTGGAGCATGTCTGCCAGTGGTTCCGGGATGCGTTACAGGACGTGAAAAAATGACCGTCCTGGCGATAGACATTGGCGGCACCAAACTGGCGGCGGCGCTCATCGATGATGAGTTAACGATCGTCACCCGTTGCGAACAGCCGACGCCCGCCAGCAAAACGCCACACGCGCTGGAAGCGGCGCTGCGTGAGCTGGTGGCTCCGCTTGCCACTCGGGCCACGCGCTTTGCCGTTGCCTCCACCGGCATTATTCAGCACGGCGTACTCACATCGATTAACCCGGCAAACCTTGGCGGGCTGGAAAACTTCCCTCTGACTCACACCCTGACGCGCATCACCGGCTTGCCGGGCATCGCTCTGAATGACGCCCAGGCCGCCGCCTGGGCGGAATACCAGGTGCTGCCGGCGACCATCGAGCATATGGTGTTTTTAACCGTTTCCACCGGCGTGGGTGGCGGCGTCATCAGCCACGGCACCCTGTTACAAGGCCCTGACGGGCTGGCCGGACATCTGGGCCACACCCTTGCCGATCCGAATGGCCCGCGCTGCGGCTGCGGGCGTACCGGCTGCGTGGAAGCCATCGCCTCCGGGCGCGGGATCGCCGCTGCGGCGCGCAATGAATTAGCCGGGCTGGACGCGAAAACCATTTTTGCCCACGCCCGGCAGGAGCATCCGCAGGCGCTGGCGCTTGTCAACCGTTCCGCCCGCACCCTGGCGCGCCTGATTGCCGACATCAAAGCCGCATTTGACTGCCAGTGCGTGGTGATTGGCGGCAGCGTCGGTCTGGCCCCCGGCTATCTGGAACACGTCAACGCCGCCCTGATGCAGGAGCCGGCGGTGTATCAGGTCGCACTGCGACCCGCCCATTACCGCCAGGACGCCGGTTTACTGGGCGCGGCGCTTTTTGCTAAGGAGTAACTGATGATTACCGGCCATATCGACCACCTGGCGGCGGCGGGCTTAGCCCAGCCGCTGTACGACGCCCTCGTTCAGGCGCTGGCGGAAAACCCGGCGCAAAAACAGCCGGGCAGCTATCCCCTCGACGGCGAACGGCTATTTATGAACGTGATGACGCTGACCACCCAGCCGCCGCAGGAGAAAAAAGCCGAGCTGCACCGGGCATATATTGATATTCAACTGCTGCTGGAAGGCTGTGAAACTATTCATTACGGCCTCGCGGAAAGCGCGCGTGAGCTGGAGGAGTGGCACCCGGAACAGGATTATCAGTTATGCAACGACATCCACAATGCCCAGACCCTGACTCTGGAGCCGGGCATGTTCGCCCTGTTTATGCCCGGCGAGCCGCACAAGCCGGGTTGCCATGCCACACGGCGCGAGCCAGTCAAAAAAGTGGTGATTAAACTGCACCGCGACGCGCTGTTCCCCACTCGCTGATCTTCTCCCCTGTTGAGACTTTTGCCGCGCGTCCCCCGTCGCGGCATTTTTTTGGGTACTATACGACGATGAATCACACACCCGATACCTTCACGATGCCACCACTGCAACCCGGTAAGATCCTTGCCACCCTCGGGGCGATGCAAAGCAGCCTGAGCCGCACCAGCCAGCGCATCGCGCTGTTTATTTTGCAAAACCCCCAGCGGGTCACCACGCTGACCGTGGCCGGGCTGGCGCAGGACGCCCAGGCCGGGGAAGCGTCTATCGTACGGTTTTGCCGCCTGCTGGGCTTTCGCGGCTTTCAGGATTTCAAACGCGATCTCACCATCGAACTGGCGCGCAGCGACGCGATGCTGGATGCCGATATCACGCCGGATGACGACGTGGACACGGTTAGCGGCAAGCTCCAGGAAACGGTCAACAGCGTACTGACGCAAACCCGCGCCCTGCTGGATGCCCAACAGGTGAGGCGCGCGGTGGATGCGCTGCTGAACGCCGAAGCGGTATACCTTTTCGGCGTCGGTTCTTCGGGAATTAGCGCCCAGGAGATGAAGCACAAGCTAATGCGCATGGGCCTACGGGCGGTAGCGTTGCAGGATAGCCATGAGATGGCGATGCAGGCGGCGCTGCTGCGGCCCGACGAAGTGGCTTTCGCCATCAGCCATTCCGGCGCGTCGCCGGAAACGGTAAAGGCGCTGCGTCTGGCGAAAGCCGCAGGCGCCACCACCGTGGCGTTAACCTATCATCTCGCCACACCGCTGCTGGAACAGGCCGACATCACTTTACTCAACGGCCATCATCAGGGGGAATTGCAGGGCGACTCGCTGGCTACGCGCGTGGCTCAGGCGTTTGTGCTGGACGTGCTGTATAGCCTGCTGGTACAGGCTCGCCCGGAACAGGCCCGGGCGAATAAGTTGAAAACCATGGCGGCGCTCAAGCCTTAGCTTTTGCTCTTCACCAGTTCACGCGGCTTTACGCTTTTTACCACCGCGCCGCTGAACGGTTTGCCGTCAATGGCGTCATGGGTGCGCAGGGCTTCGGGGCGCAACCAGCGCTGGACCCGCGACGGCATATCCAGGCCAATCAGCAGGATCACCACGAACGTCAGGCTGAACGACAGCGAACCGAGTGCAGTACCCAAATCGAGACGCTGGGCAATCAGCGCGCCAATAATCGGTGCCAGCGCCCCGCCGAGCGCGCCGACGTTGTAAGTAAAGCCCAGCCCGGCGGCCCGCTGGTCGGTATCAAAATAGCCGCCGATCAGCTTCGGCAGGATCCCGGAAATCCCCTGCCCTAACATCTGCTGGAAAAACAGCAGCAGGCCCAGTACCCAGACGTTGGCACCGCCGATGGCAAACACCGGAATAATCAGCAGCTGCGACGCTAACAGGCTAAATACGTAAGCTTTGCGGGTGCCGAGCCAGTCGCCCAGGAAACCGCCCACGCAGCAGCCCACCGCCGCGCCGAATCCGCTAAAGAACAGTACCCGCGCCACCGTGGCCGGATCGTAGGCCAGTTCGGTTTTCAGGTAAGTCGGCAGCAGCGCCTGAATCGGCCACGAATAGAGGAACGCAAACAGCACCACCACCATCAGCGTCACGCCGGTCGGCCAGCGTTTGCCGCTGCCCTGCACCATAAAGCTGATAAAAATCGCCGCACATAATAATCCAAGCGCCGCCACAATCGCCGCATTGTTCAACTGGCCGGCAAAGCAGAACCACAGCGCGGTTGCCGCAATGATGGTCAACAGCACGTTGAGCACGCGATGCTCGCCGCGATAGAGGATATCCACCATGGTGCGTACCGGGGCTTTGCCCGCGTGTTTTTGCTTCCAGTCCTCGGCTTCAGGAATATTTTTACGCAGCCACAGGGCGAAAATGATCGGCAGAATCCCGATGAAGAACAGCGCGCGCCAGCCCCAGACCGGCACCACCAGGCTGTATACCTGCGCCGCGACCACCGCGCCGACCGAAAACCCGGAAATCAAAAAGCCGCTGGCTTTATTACGCAAATGCTTCGGCCAGCTTTCAATGACGTAGGTGGCGCTGGAGCCGTACTCCCCTGCCATCCCCATGCCGATCACCAGCCGGGCGATGAACATGGTGGTGTAGCCGGGCGCGAGGCCGCAGGCCAGGGTGCCTACGGAAAACAGCACGATACTGGAGACCATCGCCAGACGCCGCCCGTAGCGGTCGCCCATTGCGCCCAGCATCAGGCCGCCGAACCAGCGGGAAATAAACGCGGCGGAGATCAGGCTGGCGGCCTGCACCGTCGTTAAACCAAATTCCCCCTGAATTTCGGTCAGCACCAGGGCGATCAGGACAAAATCGAAACCATCAAGCAAATACCCCAACCAGGCGGCAGAGAATGCCCGCCACTGGCTCCGGTTGAGATGGCGATACCACGGGATATTTTGGGTAGTGATACTCATAGGAGTCTCCCGAAACGCGTCTTGTAGGGTAGGTGCCGGATGGCTCCGGCATCCGGTATTGTTATTGCTGTTGTTGTTGTTCTTGTTGGAGCTTTTGCGCCAGCGCTTTCAGTTCAGGCAGATATTTTTCGTCCACCGGCGCGAACGGTTTACGGCACAGCGGCGAGGCCACCACGTCCATGTAGTGCAGAACGGTTTTCAGGCCCCGGAACACGCCGGTTTTAATCAGCAGGTCGATCACTTCATTGCACTGGGTCTGCAACCGCTGCGCCCGGGCGACATCCCCTTTCTCCAGCGCCTTCACAATGCCCTGGTAGCGCCAGCCCATAATGTTATAGGTGCTGCCGATACCGCCGTCCGCGCCCGCCAGCAGCCCGGAGGCGAAAATCTCGTCATAGCCGTTGTACAGCACCAGGTCCGGATGGGCGCGGCGGATCTGCTCCATCTGGTACAGATCCCCGGAGGTCTGCTTGAGCGCGCCGACGCCGGGCAGCGTCACCAGCGTGTTGATTTGGTCGAGGCTGAGCTTAACGCCGCTGAGCGCCGGAATGTTATACACCACCATCGGCAATCCATTCGCAGAATCAATAATGGCGCGATAGTGATCGCAATGCTCTTCAAAGCTGAACGGATAATAAAACGGCGTGACTGCTGAGACGGCATCGTAGCCGTAACGGCTGGCGGCATCGGCTAACTGCTGGCTTTCCCCGGTGCTGACGGTGCCGACGTGGGCAATCAGGGTAATTTTTCCTTTGGCTTCTTCAGCAACAATTTCAAGCACTTCTTCGCGCTCGGCGAGGTTCTGAACGAAGGCTTCGCCGGTTGAACCGCCGACGTACAGCCCGTCAATCCCCTGTTCAATATTAAACCGCACCAGGCGGCGCAGGCTGTCGGTATCCAGTCTCTGGTGTTGATCAAACGGCGTAAGCAGCGCGGGCATAACCCCTTTTAATGTGGCGGACATAGCAACCTCATGAATGGTGAATGTGATGTAACTATATACCTTTATACCTGTTATACCAGAACACAAAAGCGCCACTTTTCAGGGAAAGATTCAGATTGGGATCTACTTCACTAAACGGTCGTTACGCTTTCTTGCGGGATTTTTTACGTTGCTGGTAAGCGTGACGGGCAGCGAATACGCTGTTGAGATGGTCATGAAGCGCGCGATCTGCCGCGTCGGGATCGCGGTTGCGGATCGCCTCGACGATAACGATATGCTGCTGATAGCTCACGTCATTATGCTGGTGTAGCTCCTCATCCGGCACCCCAGGACGCGCGGCGATCAGCCAGTCGAGCAGGGCGACGTGGATCGCCATAAAGATCGGGTTTCCGGGGATTTCCGCCAGCACGCGGTGGAATTCGACGTCGGAACGGATAAACGCGGCGTTGTCATCCAGCGACTGGCTGTTAAGCTCCAGCGCTTTAGTCAGCCGTTCGACCTGCTGGTCGGTAGCGTGTTCGGCGGCATGGCGCACCAGGCTGGATTCAAAGAACAGGCGCAGCTGCTCAAAATGGCCGATGCCCTCGGGATGCGCCAGGAAATCTTTAGCCATGCCGGAGAGTTCGCTAATGATGGTATCCGCGGAGGGCCGCGACACGCGGGCGCGCTCGCCGTTATTAATCTGCACCAGCCCTTTGCGCTTCAGCGCCGCCAGCGCTTCACGCACCGAGGGGCGGCCAACGTTGAAGAAAGTCATTAACTCACGCTCCGACGGGAGCTGCTCGCCTTCGGAAAACTCGCGGCGGCGGATCATCTGCTCCAGCTCTTCTTCCACCATTTCAGACAATTTCACGCGCGCCAGCGGGCGACGGCGCAACGCGTTGCCAATCGTTTGAGAAGTCTCTTTCGGGGATTGTTCGCCAGTCTCTTTCATAAACGTCGTATTAATGAACAGTCACAGGGAGTTATGGATAAAAACCCATCATAGCATGGTTTTAAAAGTGAGGCGAAAAGGGCAGCGTGGCGGCTGGGGCGATGTTGAAAATTTGTATGTTATTCTGTCGACGCCAATCACTATCACCACAGGGAAACGAATGAGTTACGCAAAAAAAGGGATGCTGTATGTCCTGCTCGCCGCCATATTCTGGGGAAGTTCCGGCGTCGCTGCGCAGTACATTATGGAGCAAAGCCAGATATCTGCACCGTTTTTGACGATGATCCGCCTGCTGTTTAGCGGCTTCATTCTCTTGACGCTCTCTTTTATGCAGGGCGACAGCATCTTCGCGATGTTTAAAACCCGCCGTGACGCCATCAGCCTGCTTATTTTTTCCCTGTTCGGCGCGCTGCTGGTGCAGTTTACCTTTCTGGTCGCCATTGAAAAATCCAACGCCGCGACCGCCACGATTTTACAGTTCCTGTCGCCGACCATCATTGTGATGTGGTTTGCCGCTATCCTGAAAAAGCGGCCGTCGCGCTATGTCATCATGGCGGTGGCGACATCGCTTAGCGGCACGTTTCTGCTGGTGACCCACGGCAACCCGACCTCGCTGTCGATATCCGGCGCCGCGCTGTTCTGGGGCATCGCCTCGGCGTTTGCCGCTGCGTTTTACACTACCTATCCCTCGAAGCTGATTGGCCAGTACGGCACGCTGCCCATTGTCGGCTGGAGTATGCTGATTGGCGGCGCGGCGCTGCTGCCGTTCTATTCCGGCCAGCACAGCGGCGTAACCATTAACAGCCACGTGCTGATGGCATTTTTCTATCTGGTGGTGGTCGGCACCGCCCTCACCTTCAGTATTTACCTGAAAGGCGCGCAGATGATCGGCGGCCCGAAAGCCAGCATTCTGAGCTGCGCGGAACCGCTGAGCAGCGCGCTGCTGTCGCTGGCGCTGTTGGGGATCTCGTTTACCCTGCCGGACTGGCTGGGCACGCTGTTAATCCTCTCATCGGTGGCGCTGATTTCGCTGGATTCGCGTCGCAAGGTGCGCCCGGCGTAAAAAATTCAGCCCGCGTAATGCGGGCTGGTTTTTGTGGAATTACATTACGGCCTTCTGAACAGCGCCAGACTGCGCCCTTCCAGTTCAAAATCCTTTTCTTTGGTGATCACCAGACCCGGTTGCACCGTCTCGGAGGTGCTCAGTTCCAGCACCCAGCCGCCTTCGCCAAACTGCGGGATGCGGAACGGCACATTGCCTTCGAACGGGTTAAACAGCATCAGGATATCGTGCCAGATGCCCTCTTCGGTCTGGAAGTCGGTGCGGCCAATGTACACGCCCAGGGTTGACCCTTCATCCCACTGCTCCGGCTGCTGCGGGCCGCCGCCGGCGTTGAACCATTCGATCACCATGCCGTCACGCCAGTTATCGCGGCGCAGCAGCGGCTGCTCGGCGCGCAGTTTGATGATATGCCGCGTGAACTCGCGCAGCGCTTCGCTGGACTCGGGCAGATTGTCCCAGTGTACCCAGGAGATCTCGCTGTCCTGACAGTAGCCGTTGTTATTGCCCATCTGGCTGCGGCCAAATTCGTCCCCCGCCAGCAGCATCGGCGTACCGTGGGAGAAGAACAGCGTGGCGAGGAAGTTGCGTTTCTGGCGCTCGCGCACCGCATTAATGCCTGCGTCGTCGGTCGGGCCCTCCGCGCCGTAGTTATACGAGCGGTTATCGTTATGGCCGTCGTTGTTATCCTCGCCGTTGGCCTCGTTGTGCTTCTCGTTGTACGACACCAGGTCGTTGAGGGTGAAGCCGTCATGGGCGGTGATAAAGTTGACGCTGGCCCACGGGCGACGTCCACGCTGATCGTAGAGATCGCCGGACCCCAGCAGGCGGGCGGCGAAATCAGTCGAGACATTATCGCCCTTCCAGTATTCGCGCACCGTATCGCGGTATTTGTCGTTCCACTCCGCCCAGCCCGGCGGGAAGCCGCCCACCTGATACCCGCCAGGGCCGATATCCCAGGGTTCGCCAATCAGCTTCAGGCGGGAGAGTTTCGGATCCTGCATGATGGCGTCGAAGAAGCCGCCGCGCTGGTCAAAGCCTTCCGGCTCGCGGCCCAGAATGGTGCCCAGATCGAAGCGAAAACCGTCGATATGCATTGAATCCGCCCAGTAACGCAGGGAGTCCATCACCATCTGCAACACGCGCGGATGGGAGGTATTGACCGTATTGCCGGTCCCGGTGTCGTTGATGTAATAGCGGTGCTGATCGGGCATGGTGCGGTAATAGGAGAAGTTGTCGATGCCCTTAAACGACAGCGTCGGCCCCAGTTCGTTGCCTTCGGCGGTGTGGTTGTACACCACGTCGAGGATCACTTCGATGCCTTCATCATGAAACGCGCGCACCATATCGCGGAAGCCCTGAATGCCGCGCGGCCCGAAGTAGCGCGAGGCGGGCGCAAAGAAGCCCAGCGAGTTATAGCCCCAGAAGTTCTTCAGCCCGCGATCCAGCAGGTGCTGATCGTCCGGGAACCAGTGCACCGGCAGCAGTTCCACCGAGGTAATGCCGAGGCTCTTGATGTACTGAACGGTGGATTTATGGCTCATGCCGTCGTAGGTGCCGCGCATCTCTTCCGGCAGCGCGGAATTAAGCTGGGTAAAACCTTTGACGTGGGTTTCGTAGATCACGGTTTTCGGCCACGGAACGGTCGGGCGATTCTGATCGTGCCAGTTAAACTCGCCAGGATCGATAACCCGGCATTTCGGAGTAAACGGCGCGCTGTCGCGCTCGTCAAAGGTCAGATCCTTATCTTCGTGATACAGATCGTAGGCGAAATGGGCTTCGTTCCACGCCAGATCCCCCACCAGATCGCGGGCGTAGGGGTCAAGCAGCAGTTTATTGGGGTTGAAGCGGTGGCCGTTCTCCGGATCGAAAGGGCCATGTACGCGAAAACCGTACAGCGCGCCGGGCTTCAGGCCCGGCACGTAGCCGTGCCACACTTCATGGGTACATTCCGGCAGATCGCGCCGGGCAATTTCTACTTTACCCGTAGGATCGTAAAGACACAGTTCAATACGTTCCGCATGGGCGGAGAAAATCGCAAAGTTCACGCCTTCGCCATCGTAATTGGCGCCGAGTTGATGCGCGTGCCCCGCCAGGATTTCAAACGGTTTACCTTTAGACATGAATCCCTCTCTTGAAACCAGAAATTTCAGCAAATGCAGCTGCCAACGGTTTAGCTTTCAGTGGAGTTAACCCGTTGCAGCAAAACGGATGAACAGGAATCGACTGAATTAAGGTCGATGCGATCCGTCAGTACAATCTCTTTTCCGCTAAGAATGTCGCGGTAGCGGTGGTTAGCCAGCCGCTCCGGCAACGGGATTTCCGTCTCCGTCCAGAGTTCCGTGTGGGGCAGTTCAAAGCCGCCGTGCAGCGCCCCAAACACCAGACGCGGCGCGATGACGATCAGCGCATCGTCATCCTGGACCCGGGCAAACGTGATAACGTTATCCGCCCGTTTGCCCGAGGCCCACAGCGGCAGATAGTCGCCGCGGCGGAACAGCATCGGTTTTTGCTGGCGCAAACGCAGCACGTGGGCAATGACCCGCTGCTTCACCTGCCCGCTGAGCCAGTTCTCTTCAGCGCTGAAGTTGGGATGCTCGTCGTCCAGCATCCGTTCCAGGGTCGCGAAATCCGGGTCACGCCGGTTATCCGGGTCAACCAGGCTGAAGTTCAGCGCCTCGCTGCCCTGATAAATATCCGGCACGCCCGGCGCGGTCAGTTTGATCACTGTCTGGGTCAGGCTATTAACCAGGCCCGCGCGGACAAACGGCTGAAGCCCCGCGCAGAAATCCTGCAAGAACGCCTGGTTCGCCGGATCCAGCATATGGCGGGCGTAATCCAGCACTGCGTTTTCATAGGCTTCGTTGCTGTCGACCCAGTCGGTGCGCAGCTTGGCTTCGCGTAGCGCCTTTTCGACAAACAGCAGGAAACGTTCCTCCAGCGCCTTGATACCCGCTTCATCATCGGGTTGCAGCGTGGCGGGCCAGACGCCCGCCAGCGCCTGATACAGCATCCAGGTGTCCACGCCGCGCGGCGCGGTGCCGTCGTTGAGAAACACCACTTTGGTCTGGTTCATCTGCCGCCAGCGGGCAAAACACTCATCCCACAACTGCGGCGCTTCGGTGAGCGTGTACAGCCGGGCGCGGGCGTCTTCGCCGCGTTTGGTGTCGTGGGTCGAGGTGCTGGAAATCGCGTCCGGCTGGCGCTCCAGCCGGGTTTTCATCTCTTTGTGGAAGCGGTCGAGCGAAAACGCGCGCTGCACCGGCTCGGCGCCGACTTCGTTGAGCGCCAGCCCCATGTTCTGGCGGAAGAACAGCGTGTCCTCCACCGATTTGGCCATCAGCGGGCCGGTTAACTGCTGGAAGCGGGTGCGGAAGTGCCCGGCGGTATCCGCCGCGCCAGCGGACACCTCGCCATGCAGTACGCGGGTCAGAAAATCGAGCGCCGCCGGATCGGGCGCAAACTCGCTGGCCTTCACCTTATCGACGATTTTCGCCAGCAGCGCCTGCCCTTCCGTCGGCATCCCCTGGAGCGTGCCGTAGGTGCGATACACCGGGAAGGCGATCAGCAGTTCGCGCAGCGCCGCCCGAAGGGTCGGCTCGTCGAGCGTCACGCCATCCGCTTGAGCAATATTGACCGCCAGGTTGAGCAGCCGGGTGAATTCCCCTTCAAAATTGCGATCCACCATCAGCAGTTTGGCGGCGCGCAATTCGGCTTTGATATCCACCGGCTGGCCCACCACGCTGTGGTAGACGTCGCGCAACGCGTCGATCTGCTCGTCATCCACCAGCACCTCGGAGAGCGATGAAATAAACTCGTAGCCGGTGGTGCCGGAAATCGGCCAGTCCTGAGGCAGGTGCTCGTCCTTACCGAGGATTTTTTCCACGGTGATGTAGCACTCCGGTCCGGCCTGCTGGCGCAGTTTTTCCACATAGGCTTTGGGATCGGCCAGCCCGTCGACGTGGTCGATGCGCAGCCCGTCCACCGCGCCGGAATGCACCAGCTCGAGGATCAGCCGGTGGGTGTCGTCAAACACCGCGTCGTCCTCTACCCGCATCCCCACCAGCCCGGTGACTTCAAAAAAGCGGCGGAACGACAGCTCGCGCGGCGCGTCCCGCCACGACATCAGGCGGTACGGCTGGCGCTCGTGCAGCCCGGCGATGGCCGCCTTATCGGTCAGGTTCAGCACCTCTTGTTCGCGGCCCTGCCAGCTTTCCGGGGTCAGCGGATAGAAGTTTTCGAAATAGGCCAGCGCGGGCTTACCGGTTTGCGGATCGGGCTGGATGCTGATATCGCCGCTTTCCAGCACCGCTTCAAAGCTGTCGCCGAGAAACGGCAGCGTCAGGCGGCGCGTCCAGTCGATATCAAAGTGCCGGGCGTAGCGGCTGTTTTCGCCATGCTCAATCACATCGCGCCACCAGGCGTTTTCCAGCGATGTCGCCATATGGTTCGGCACGATATCCAGGATCAGCCCCAGCCCGGCCTCTTTCAGGATTTTCGCCATCCGGTCGAAGCCTTCGCGCCCGCCGATGGACGGGTCGATTTCGTTGGCGTCGGTAACGTCATAGCCGTGGGTCGACCCGGATGTCGCAGTAAAAATCGGCGAGGCATACAGATGGCTGATGCCCAGCCGCTTCAGATAAGGAACCCGCGCAGCGGCGCGGTCGAAGGTCATGCCGTTGCGAAACTGAATACGATACGTCGCGGTGGGTATCATCAAATAGCCTCTCCTGAAGCAAGGCGGACAATAATAGAATTCTGCGGCAGGTTATCTGCCGCGCTCGGCCAGGCGAAAATCGTCTCGCCAGGGAAATCCGGCAGCGGCTGCGCGGTTGCGCCAATATTGAGCGCCATCGACAGCGTGCCCTCACGGAACGCCCAGCTTACGGCGACAAAACCCGGCGCGGTTTTCACTACCTTCCCGGCACCCTGCGCGGTGGCCAGCAGCGGCACGATATGCTGCTGACGCAGTTGCAGCAGCTGGCGGGTCAGCGCCAGCCACTGTTTGCCCTGCTCGCTGGAGCGGCGGTGCCAGTCCAGCTTCGAGCGTTCGAAGGTTTGCGCGGCGTTGGGATCGGGCACGTCTTCGCCATCGTGGCCGTGATGGCCCTTAAACTCTTTGGCCCGCCCTTCGCGCACCGCTCTGGCGAGATCGCCATGGAAGTCGGTAAAAAACAGGAATGGGTTGGTTTCGCCATACTCCTCGCCCATAAACAGCAGCGGGATATGCGGCGACAGCAGCAGCGTGGCGAGCAGCACTTTGGTGCGATCCGCGCCCGCCAGCGTGATTAACCGGTCGCCGTGCGCGCGGTTGCCGGTCTGATCGTGGTTCTGGATAAAATCGACAAAGGCAGTGGGCGGCTGGCCGGTGCTGTCCACCCCGCGTGCTTTACCCGCATGGGGCGAGTATTCCCCCTGCCAGGCAAACCCTTCCGCCAGGCTGCGGGCGACGTGTTGTTCCGGCTGTTCAGCAAAATCTTCGTAATAGGCGTGGGTTTCACCGGTGGCGAACACGTGAACGGCATTGTGGAAATCATCGTTCCATTCTGCGGTAAACAGCGGCGCGGCCCCCTGCTCAGTGCGGGGATGCAGGTCGATGATATTGCTGCTGTCTTCGGTCGTCAGGTGAATCGGCCGGTCGGTGATTTCCGCGCGGATGCGTTCGGCAATCTCGTTCAGGACGTGTTTTTCTGAGAGGTCATGAATATGGTCGATGGCGTCAAAGCGCAGGCCGTCGAGGTGGTATTCCTTCAGCCAGTAAAGCGGCGCGTCGACAATATAACGGCGCACCGCGTCCACGTCATAGGCGATGCCTGGCCCCCAGGGGGTCATACGCTCTTTATGGAAGAAATCCGGGGCCAGCAGCGGCAAATAGTTGCCTTCCGGGCCGAAGTGGTTGAGTACAATGTCCAGCACCACCGACAGACCGTAGCCGTGGGCGGCATCGATAAAGGCTTTGAAATCGTCCGGCGTGCCATAGGCAGAATGCGGCGCGTAAAGCAGCACGCCATCATAGCCCCAGCCGCGATTGCCGCCGAACTGCGAGACGGGCAGCACTTCGATCATGGTGATGCCGAGTTCGGCGAGATACGGCAGCTTTTCAATCGCCGCGCGGTAAGTGCCTTCAGGAGTAAAGGTGCCGAAGTGCATCTCATAGACCACCGTTTCTTCCCACGGACGCCCCCGCCAGCCGGTGTTTTGCCAGGCGTACTGGTCAGGATCAATGACCAGAGACGGTCCGTTTACATCGGCTTTTTGCGCGCGCGACGCCGGATCGGGGACCGCCATGCCGTCGGCGAGCACAAACTGGTACTCTGCGCCGGGCGATACGCCGG
Source organism: Atlantibacter hermannii (assembly GCF_009907385.1). Lineage (GTDB taxonomy): Bacteria > Pseudomonadota > Gammaproteobacteria > Enterobacterales > Enterobacteriaceae > Atlantibacter > Atlantibacter hermannii_A. The sequence goes on along the minus strand of NZ_JAAATR010000061.1, from coordinate 55,269 downwards.
TCGCCTCAAGTTCAAACCAGCCGTCATCGGCGGCCTTCATCGGCGTATCTTCGCCATTAAGCCGCAGCGCCATACTCTGCTGCCCGGGCGCCCACAGGCGAAAGCGCACTGCGCCATCCGTTACAAACTCACTGCCCCAGCTTTTAATAAAAGTGTTGGATCCCATATCAATGCCTCGTTTAACCCAAAAGTGAGCAATGCACGCCACCGCGCCTTTGTCGCCGGGGCGAGCTCCAGTAGCTTAAACGCGAAAGTCAGTCCTGAATGCCACCACGGGCCGGTCGTCTCCAGGTTGTCCTGAAGATGCCGGCACCGCAAAGAGAGGGGGATTGAAACGGTCTCCAGATACCGTGACACCAGGTTCCATACGAAAATCAATCATAGACTATGGGGTGAAAAGTGAAGGGAGACAGTCACAAAGCAGCGCAGGGGCAATACCGCTCAGAACGGCCGGGAAGCGTGAAAGATGAAAGGGTTAATGAGCGGAATATATTTTGCCAAAAAAATGAAAGAGTTCCTTTCACGGGCGGCTTTTACGTTTCGGCCAGCGTGAAATGCGGCGTTGCCGCCGCACTGTCATAATTTACCTTTCCTGCGCTGCCAGCAACACACTATTCAACAGCACATTCGCGCCTTTTTCCGACCAGGATTGATAAATATTTTCTGCTTCGTTATGGCTGATGCCTTTGACGCAGGGAATAAAAATCATGCTCGCCGGGGCAATTTTGCTGATGTAACAGGTATCGTGGCCTGCGCCGGATACCATGCGTTTGGTGCTGTAACCCAGTTCCCGCGCCGCCTGTTCGCTGCGGCTCAGGCAGCCCGCGTCAAAGACAATGGGCGCATAATCGAAAATCCGCTCCACGTTCGCCGTCACGCCGCGCGCCGCCAGGTGGTCTGCCGCCTGGCGCAGCGCGGCTTCCATCGCGACCAACGCTTCGGTTTGAGGGTGGCGGAATTCCACGCTGCATACCACGCGGGACGGTACAACGTTACGCGAGTTCGGTGTGATATGTGCCATACCGATGGTGGCGCGTCCGTCTGGCGCGTGCTGTACGCCGATCTCTTCAACCTTCAGCGCCAGTTCGGCAAACGCGGTGAGCGCGTCGCGACGGCTGAGCATCGGCGTGGTGCCCGCGTGGGCGGCAAATCCGTCCAGAGTAAGGGTAAACCAGCGCTGGCCCATCGCCGCATGCACTAAACCGATATCGATGGCTTCATCTTCCAGAATCGGTCCTTGCTCAATATGCAGTTCATAGCAGGCGTGAACCGGGAACGCGCGGGCGGGCGTCTCACCTTGATAGCCGATAGCCTCCAGCGCCTCGCCCACGCTGACGCCTGCGCTGTCGGTCCGGGAATACGCGAATTCCTGCGAAAACTGCCCGGACCAGACGCCGGAGGCCAGCATCGCAGGCGCAAAACGCGCGCCCTCTTCGTTGGTCCAGTTCACCAGCACGATGTCGCGTTCGGTTTCAATGGCGCGATCGTTCAGCGTGCGCAGCGCTTCCAGCCCGGCCAGTACGCCGTAGATACCGTCATAGCGCCCGCCCAGCGGCTGGGAATCGACGTGCGAGCCGGTCATTACCGGCGCAAGTTCAGGGTTTTTACCCGCGCGGCGGATAAACATATTGCCCATGCTGTCGACGTCGCAGCTGAACCCGTCTTCCCGCGCCCAGTCGCGCAGCAAATTGCGGGCCAGGCGATCGTCTTCGCTCAGCGCCAGACGGGTGACACCTCCGGCAGGCGTGCCGCCGATGTGCGCCATCGTCTCCAGGGTTGACCACAGGCGCGCGGCGTTAACGGCGATCATGCTTTATCCTTAGTGCTGCGGTAGCGGAAATCGCAGCACGAGCCGCCCTGCATAATGGTGGAGGTGCGGGTCAGCTCCACATCCGGCGCGTAGCCGACGATGAATTTCTCATCGCGAGCGCAGGAGAGCAGATGGCCGATCTCACCAAGCCCCATCTCGTGATACATCTCGGCATACCGGCAGCGGGTGACGTTGTAGTTGTACTGCTGGTCGTCGGCGTCGATGACTTTAACGTCCAGGGCGTTATCTTTCTCCCACAGGTATTGCAGGGCGATAAAGCTCTTCACGTCCGCGCCGTTGGGTTCTTTAGCGGCAAACTCTTTACCGGCGTTAATGGCGGCCTGCTCAATGGCTTCGCCAATCACCGCCTGGGCACGGGCTTTCCCTATTTCGCGCACCAGGATTTCATAAATCGGTTTAATAATTTCTGCTTCGATTTTGCGGCGGGCGAGAATGCCCAGCTCATTATTATCACTCATCACATTGCCTCACTGCGTTACTTCGCGTTTGCGCCGCCCAGTACGGTTTGCGGCTGCCATTTGCCGTCGACCACTTTGTAAACGGTAAATGACGGGGATTTCAGGTTGCCCTGCGCGTCAAAAGCGATCTGGCCGGTGACGCCGGAATAGCTGATGGCGCGCAGTGCGGGCAGGTATTCCGCCGGATCCACGGAATCGGCTTTCTGCATCGCGGCCACCAGCACGCGGGTCGCGTCATAGGCGAACGGCGCGTGCAGTTCGATATGGCTGTGCCAGCGCGACTGGTAGGCCTGTTCGAAGGCTTTGCCACCCGGCATCTGATCCACCGGCAGGCCCGGCTCCAGCGCCACCACGCCCTCGCCCTCTTTCTGGGCCAGTTGCAGGAAGGTCTGGCTGACGAAGCCGCCCGCGCCCATCAGTGTGGCGTTCATGCCCAATTGCTTGATACGACGCGCCAGCGGTGCTGCCTGGCTGTCCACGCCGCCGAAGAAGATCAGGTCGGCGTTTTTGCTGCGGATGGCGGTCAGTACGGCGCTGAAGTCTACGGTTTTGTCGTCAACGTACTGGCGGTCAACGATTTTCACGCCCTGGGCTTCCAGTGATTTGATGAATTCATCCGCCAGCCCCTGGCCAAACGCGGTACGGTCGTCGATCACCGCGATGCGTTTCGCCTTCAGGGTTTCGACGGCGTATTTACCGGCGTACTGACCGCCGTCATCGTCGTGGCCCATCACGCGGAAGCTGGTGTCGAAGCCCTGTTTGGTATAAGCGTGTCCGGTAGCGACCGGGGCCACCTGGGCGATGCCCGCATCGTGATACACGCGCGCCGCCGGGATGCTGGTGCCGGTGTTCCAGTGGCCCACCACGCCCGCGACGCCGCTGTCCACCAGACGTTGCGCCACCGCGACGGCGGTACGCGGGTCGGACTGGTCATCTTCGGATTGCAGTTTAAAGGTCACCGCTTTCCCGCCGATGGTCAGGTGCTGTTTGTTAACGTCATCGATTGCCAGCTGCGCGCCGTTTTCCAGATCCTTACCGATACGCGCGGATGGACCTGTCAGCGGGCCTGCCAGGCCGATTAATACGGTTTCGCTGTCGGCGGCCCACGCGCCGGTTGCGGCAAAACCGTTGAGCAGAATGGCGGCGCTGAGCGCACTGATTTTTGCTGTTTTCATTGTTTTTCCCTGGTGTTGGTTGGTGTGTTAAACGGGCATATCGCCCAAATAAATCTGTGCAATCTGGTCATCGTCCAGCATGGCCTGCGAGTCGCCCTGGTGGACGATGCTGCCGCTGTCCATTACCCACGCGCGGTCGGTCACCTCCAGCGCCAGCCGGGCGTTTTGCTCAATCAACAGCAGCGCCACGCCCTGATGGCGCAGCCCGGCGATCACCTCAAAAATGTTTTCGACCATTTTTGGGGCCAGGCCCATCGACGGCTCATCGAGGATCAGCAGGCGCGGGCGGCTAAGTAGCGCGCGGTTAAGCGCCAGGAGCTGCTGTTCGCCGCCGGACAGCAGCCCGGCAAGCTGGTTCTGGCGTTCGCCGAGGCGCGGAAAGCGCTCGAACATCTGGCTCAACTCCTGCCTGACCGCTGCCGCATCGCGGCGCAGCCAGGCCCCCATCAGGAGGTTTTCCAGCACCGTCATGCGGGCGAAAATACCGCGCCCTTCCGGCACCATCACCAGCCCGTCGCGCAGCAGCGCTTCGGCTTTGCGCTTGCGCACCGGCTGACCGTTAAAGGCGATGTCGCCGCCAAAGGTTTCCAGCCCGGTGATGGCGCGCACGGTGGAGCTTTTCCCCGCGCCGTTGGCACCGATCAGCGTGGCCTGCTCGCCCTCTTTCAGGCTGAATGAGACGTCGCGCACCGCCTGAATGCCGCCGTAATGCACGTCCAGACGCTCAACGGTTAATAACTCAGACATGGGCGTTGCCTCCAAGCCATGCGGCGATCACCGCCGGGTCGCGGCGCACGGTATCCGGGGTGCCGCTGGCCAGGGTTTTACCGTAATCCAGCACGGTAAGACGATCGCAGATGCTCATCACCAGCTTCACGTCATGTTCAATAATCAGCAGGGTTTTACCGTCGTCGCGGATGCGCATCAGCAGTTCGCCGAGGGCCGATTTTTCCACCGCGTTCATCCCGGCGGCGGGTTCATCCAGCGCCAGCAGCAGCGGATCGGTCGCCAGCGCGCGGGCAATTTCCAGCCGACGCTGGTGACCGTAGGCCAGGTCGCAGGCGCGATAGTGGGCGTATTTTGCGATACCCGTGTATTCCAGCCAGCGCCACGCCTGTTCGCGGGTATCGGCTTCTTCAGCGCGGGCGCGCTTATGGCGCGACAGCGCCGCCCATAAGCCGTTGCGGGTGCGTACGTGGCGGCCCACCATCACGTTTTCCAGAACCGACATTTCATTAAACAGCCGCACGTTCTGGAAGGTGCGGGCGATACCCGCCGCCGTGACCTTTTCGATGTGCTTCGGTGTATAGGGCTTATCGGCAATCAGAAACTCGCCGGCATCCGCCGGATACAGTCCGGTGATCAGGTTAAAGCAGGTGGTTTTGCCTGCCCCGTTCGGGCCAATCAGGCCGTAGATCTCCCCGGCGTTAATCGTCAGGGAGACGTTATCCACCGCCGTCAGGCCGCCAAAGCGTTTAGACATATTGCGCACGGTTAACAGGCTCATGCTTTTATCTCCTTGTGGCGCACCGGCCAGATGCCGGACGGACGCACCAGCATCACGCCCACCAGCGCCAGGCCGTAGAACAGCTGGCGCAGGATTTCCGGGTCGATCAGCACCGTGCCAAACAGCGCCTGCTGCACCGGAGCCGCCTGGCTGCGCAGGATTTCCGGCAGCGCGGTCAACAGCACCGCGCCGAGGATCACGCCGGGGATATGGCCCATACCGCCCAGTACCACCATCGCCAGTACCGCGATGGATTCCTGAAGGGTGAAGGATTCCGGGGATACAAATCCCTGGAACGCGCCAAACAGCGCCCCCGCCACGCCGCCAAACGATGCGCCCATCGCGAAGGCCAGCAGCTTGTAGTTACGCACATTGATGCCCATGGCGCGAGCCACGTCTTCGTCTTCACGAATGGCGTGCCAGGCGCGGCCAATGCGCGAATGCTGGAGTCGCAGGCAGACAAAAATTATCGCCACAATCACCAGCATCAGCAGGTAGTACCACAGCCACAGCGCCGGAACCTTCACGCCGAACCAGTGGTAGACGCCGCTGAATTTCAGGCCGAACAGGTTCAGGGTATCGACGCCGGTAATGCCTTTCGCGCCGTTGGTGATGTTGACCGGGCGGTCGAGGTTGCGCATCAGGATGCGGATGATTTCCCCAAAGCCGAGGGTGACAATCGCCAGATAGTCACCGCGCAGTTTTAGGGTCGGCGCGCCGAGCAGAATGCCGCACACCGCCGCGACCAGTGCGGCAATCGGGATAATCAATAAATACGAGGTGTGCAGCCCGTCCGGGAACCACGCCTCCAGTACCGGGAACGCTTCGAGCAGATGCGGCGAGGCCAGCAGCGCCGCCAGATACGCGCCCACGGCGTAAAAGGCGATAAAGCCCATATCCAGCAGGCCGGTATAGCCGACCACGATATTCAGCCCGAGCGCCAGCATGATGTAGAGCAGCGCGAAGTCGATAACGCGCACCCAGTAGTTGCCGCCAAGCTGGCTGGCGACCACCGGGGCAATCAGCAACGCAAGAATAAACAGCGTCATGCCGGACCAGAAACGGCGAGGAACGGCAGGCGCCTGAAGTTGTGCAGTTGTCATGTTTTCCCCTACGCCCTGTGCGCCACGCGCTCGCCAAGTAATCCTGCCGGACGGAACACCAGTACCAGAATCAGCACGATGAAGGCGAACACGTCCTGATAGTTACTGCCGAACACGCCGTTGGTCAGTTCACCCAGGTAGCCCGCGCCGAGGGATTCGATAATCCCCAGCAGAATGCCGCCGATCATCGCACCGCGAATATTGCCGATGCCGCCAAGAACCGCCGCGGTAAAGGCTTTGATGCCCGGCAGGAAGCCCATCGAGAAACTGGCGTTGCCGTAGTTGCTGGCCATCATCACGCCCGCCAGCGCGGCAAACACGCCGCCGATGGCGAAAGTCAGGGTAATAATCGCGTTGGGGTTAACGCCCATCAGGGTGGCCACGCGCGGGTTTTCCGCCACGGCGCGCATCCCGCGGCCAAGGCGGGTGTATTCCACCAGCAGCCACAGTCCGACCATCACCACCAGCGCCAGTACCACGGTGACGATACCGGTGACGGTGATAATTGCGGGCGGATGCGCCTCGCTGCCGGCGGTGACGGTAATCGGGTCCATCGGCAGGATCTGCGGGAACATCAGCGGGTTGCGGCTCCAGATAATCATCGCCACGGTTTGCAGCAATACCGAAACGCCGATCCCGGAAATCAGCGGTGCCAGACGCGGCGCGTTGCGCAGACGACGATAGGCGAAGCGCTCCACCGCCATCGCCAGCAGGGCGCACACCGCCATGGCAACGACCAGCGCGAAACCGAGCTGGAGCAGCTGCGGCATCGCGGGAAAATGGCTGTTAAGTACATTAAGCGCCGACAGCGTGGTTAACGCGCCGACCATCAAAATATCGCCATGTGCAAAGTTAATAATGCGCAAAATGCCATACACCATGGTATAGCCGAGCGCGATCAGCGCGTAGATGCTGCCCAGCATCACGCCATTGATCAGTTGTTGTATGAGTGTGTCCAACGTGGTTACCCGACAAATTGCTCTTTCAGCGGGTAACATCTAATAAGTGAATTAAATTGTAAAATACGCATATATTATTTCTTATGTTTTTTCGAACTTGTTTTATGTGAATGATTTAAAAGAGAATGCACAACACACGACATGGGCGAATCACCCTAAAGAAATCAATATATGAATAAAACAGAACAGTCCCTGCTACCTGATTACGCCGACAGCCGGCTCGCCAACGATCCACCGCTGCGGGCGGTGCGCGCATTTGAAGCCATCGCCCGGCTGGGCAGCGTTACCCTGGCGGCGCAGGAACTGGCGATTTCTCCTTCCGCCGTGAGTCACCAGCTCAAGGTGCTGGAGGGCTATCTGCAAATGCCGCTCACCGAACGTCAGGGCCGCAGGCTGATCCTCAGCCAACAGGGGCGCGAATATTACCGCTCGATCCGCGCGGCATTTAACGTGCTGCGCCAGGCCACGGAGCATCTGGTGGATCAGGCGTTAACCCGCCAGGTGACGATCAGCCTGATCCCGCTCTTCGGCATGGGCTGGTTTATTCCGCGCCTTCCCGCGTTTATGCGCGCCAATCCGCAAACCGAAATCAACGTGGTATACGCCAACCATCGCAACTACCTGAGCGACGCGTCGGATATGTCGATCCGCTTTGGCAACGGCCAGTGGGCGGGCTATCAGAGTGAAAAACTGCTCTCCGGACGGATGGTGCCGGTATGTAGCCGCGATTTTTTGCGCCTGCACGGCCATATCGATACACCGGATCAGCTGCTGCAAATGCCGCTGCTGCATGACGAAGAGCGTGCCACCTGGGGCCAGTGGTTTGTTCAGCAGGGTGTTAAGCGCCCTCCCCGCTCTGCCGGGCCGCTGTTTGAAGATGGTTTGCTGACGCTGGCTGGCGTGCAGGCGGGGCTGGGCTGTGCGCTGATGCGCGAGCCGCTGATCGCGCAGTATCTGAAAAGCGGCGAGCTGGTGAAGATAGTTGATTACGCGATTGATGATGGCCGGGATTATTACCTGTGCGTGCGTAAAGACAGCGATATGACGCCGGATGGGGTGCTGTTGCAGAACTGGCTGAGGAACGAGGCGGTATAATGATGGGCCATTGAGTTGCGCATCCCGCTAACCTCACGGCAAAGGGATGCGGCGATGAGTCTTAACTCTTCAGCAACTGCTCGTCATTTTTTGCCGATAAAGACGAAGATTTACGATTACTGGCGTAGATAAAGAACAGCGCGATCCCGAGGCAAATCACCGCACCCAGGCGGGTGAAGGAGAACGCAATGGCGTCGTTGCCCAGCCAGCCGAAATGATCGATTAACATACTCATGGCGAGCTGTCCGAAGATCACGGCCACTGTCGCGACGGCTGTACCAATACGCTGCACGGCAATCACCATGACAACGATATAAGGTACGCCACATAAGGCACCAAGCAGTTGCCATTTTGGCACATCCAATAGCGTAACCGCCTGCTTCGGCTCGAAGAAGAAGATAAGCAAGGCGGTAATCAGCGCACCCACGGAGAAAGTCAGAAATGCGCTGCGAAAAACGCCAACGTTACTGCCCAACTGGCCGTTGATAGCGGCCTGGATGCTCAGCATGGCTCCGCCTGCCACTGTCAGCATAATAATGATAAATGTCATGGTGTTAGCCTACCCTTTCGCCACTAAAGAAAGTGCGATAATGATAAAAATCAGTGCAATGATGCGCTTCGCATCTGTCTTTCTGCGCGCCGTGCCCAGTAGCCCAAAGTGATCGATGATCAGACTTTTAAACACCTGGCCCGCCAGGATGCCAATCATGGTCATGGCAATGCCGATAACCGGTGCGGCAACGGTCAGGATGATGACGTAAATCGGCCCGAGCACGCCGCCCAGTAGTTGCCATGCAGGCTGGGCGAAAAAAGAGGGGCTGTTACGCGGACTGAAAAACAGCATCAGGAGAAAGGTCAGCGCCGCGCCAACGCTGAAAATGCTGAACGTCGCCCATAAATCGCCGACCTCCTTACCCAATGGCCCAAGTAAACCCGCCTCCACCGACAGCCCCATGCCGCCCGCAATCACACATAAAATCAGTAAAAAATGCATCGCCATCCGCCTTTTTGAAATCAAGGCGCAGAAGCTTATAGCGGCAAGCTGCGCTAAAAAACCGTATAATCAACCAAACACTTTTGCAGGATATGCATTAATGAACGATCCCGGCTCGATTACCCTTCGTGCGCTGAAAATGTTTACCGACGTTTACGAGTCGCAGAATTTTTCTGTGATTGCCCGGCGTGAAGGCATTTCGGCGTCACAAGTGTCAAGGGTGATTCAGCAGCTTGAAGATGCGCTGGGCCAGCAGCTTTTCTATCGCAATACCCGGGCGATTATTCCCACCGAAAGCGCGCATCTGTTTATTGAGCATGCCCGGATGATGACCGGACAAATTGAAGAAGCGCGTATTGAACTGCTGGAGCGGACTCTGGAGCCATCCGGGCTGGTACGCATCAATGCGCCGGTGTTTTTCGGGCAGCGGCATATTGCGCCCTGGCTGGCGGGCCTGTCTGAGCGCTTCCCACGCCTGCTGATCGACCTGACGCAAACGGATGATTATATCGATCCGCATCGCGATGCGGCTGACGTGCTTTTCCGTATCGGGCCGTTAACGGATTCCTCTTTCCAGGCGCGTGTTTTTGGCGTGCAGCGCTATCATCTCGCGGCGTCACCCGCTTATCTGGCCCGCTACGGCACACCGCACTCCCCTGCCGATATTCATCAGCATCAGTGTCTGGTGTATCGGGGATCGTCCGGCCCGAATCGCTGGTTGCTCAAATCGCCAGGCGGCGAGTGGGTGCATTACGCCATCGCGCCGTTACTCACGTCGAATAACGCCGAAACGTTGCTGATTGCCGCGCTAAATGGCATGGGCATTGTCCTGTTCCCGGACTGGCTGATTAACGATCGGTTGAAAACGGGGGAACTGGTCAGGCTGCTGCCGGAGAGTGAAGCGTCAATCAGAACCGAGCCTTTATCTATCGCGGCAATTTATCCCCACACGCGGCATCAACCGCTCAACGTCCGGGTGGTCATCGATTACTTTGTTGAGGTGTTTGGCGAGCCGCTTTACTGGCAGATTTAATCCGGCTGAGGGTGCGGGCGGGCGTTAAGTTGCCAAAATGTTAATTAGATCACGCTTTAGTTTGTTACACTGCGCAACTTTCTCGCTGAAAACCAAGCCAGGTAACAATAATGATCGATGCGCAGCAGGCCCCGCCTTTTACCACTGAGATAGCTCGCCCCAACTGGTCGGCGGTATTTGCCGTCGCGTTTTGCGTGGCCAGCCTGATTACCGTTGAATTCCTGCCGGTGAGTCTGTTGACGCCGATGGCGCAGGATCTCGGGGTTTCGGAAGGCGTGGCCGGGCAATCCGTCACGGTCACCGCGTTTGTCGCGATGTTCGCCAGTCTGTTTATCACCCAAATCATCGGGAAAACCGATCGCCGCCGGGTGGTCATCGCTTTTTCCGTGCTGCTGACGCTTTCCTGCCTGCTGGTCTCGTTTGCCGATAATTTCATGCTGATGCTGGCGGGCCGCGCCTGTCTGGGGCTGGCGCTCGGCGGCTTCTGGGCGATGTCGGCCTCATTGACCATGCGGCTGGTACCCGCCCGCAGCATTCCTAAAGCGCTGTCGGTGATTTTTGGCGCGGTGTCGATCGCGCTGGTGATTGCCGCGCCGCTGGGCAGTTTCCTCGGTGGGATCATCGGCTGGCGGCACGTGTTTAACGCGGCGGCGTTGATGGGATTTGCCTGTATTGTGTGGGTCTGGAAAGCGTTGCCGACAATGCCGGGACAGACCGAGCATCACCAGAATATGTTTGGCCTGCTGAAACGTCCGGGCGTGCTGGCGGGTATGCTGGCGATTTTTATGGCCTTCGCCGGGCAGTTCTCCTTCTTCACCTATATCCGCCCTATCTATATGAACCTGGCGGGGTTCGACGTTGACGGCCTGACGCTGGTGCTGCTGAGCTTCGGTATCGCCAGCTTTGTCGGCACGTCGTTCTCTTCCCATATCCTCAAGCGCTCCGTAAAACTGGCGCTGGCGTGCGCGCCGCTGATCCTGGCGTTAAGCGCTGCCGTATTGATGAAGTGGGGCGAGAATCAGAAGGTCGCCGCCGCGATTGCCATCATCTGGGGACTGTCGTTTGCGCTGGTGCCGGTAGGCTGGTCAACCTGGATCACCCGCTCGCTGGCCGATCAGGCAGAAAAAGCCGGATCTATTCAGGTGGCGGTGATCCAGCTGGCCAATACCTGCGGTGCCGCGGTAGGCGGTTACGCGCTGGATAATCTGGGGCTGCTTTCCCCGCTGGCGCTCTCCGGCACCCTGATGCTGTTAACCGCGCTGCTGGTGGCGAGCAAGGTCAAAGTGAAGTGATTGAGCCCCGCGACAGCGCAGAGTGATACAGCCGGTCGCGGGCGAGGTTTTTCATTTTCACTTCGCACATGATGTCGAAATGGGTAAATGACAGCGCCCAGTCGTTCAGCGTCGGGTTAAAGTAAAAATCCGAGTGCGCCCTGAGTTTGGTTTTCGCCACGCCCAGGGCGTTTTGATCCGGGAAACCCTGTTCCGGGATAATGCCCTCCTGCGAGATGGAGTAATGCATCACCGGCGTCACGCCGCGCCAGGAGTCGATAACCTGCGCAATGCGCGGATCGTCCGGCTGAAGAAATGCGTTCTCTTTCACCCAGTGATGGTGGATATCTACCACAACCGGGCATAGCGCTTTCGCCTGCAACACATCATCCAGCGAGCAGGAGATTTCATCATTTTCCACCGTCAGCATGCGCCGCGCTTCCGGGCTGAGCTGGCCGAACGCGCGCTTAAAGCCTGCAAAACCCGCTTTGCCATTCATATGAATATTAATTTTGAAATCCTGAAACGCCTGGCCGTAGCCCATCAGCGTCGCGCACAGCGCGTGATACTCAACGTCCTCCAGCGCCCTTTCCACCACCAGCACATTGTCTGACGCCAGCACCGAATACTGCCCCGGATGAAACGACAGCCGGATAGCATGATCCCTGGCGAACGCCCCGCATTTTGTGAACAGCGGAGCCAGCGTCGGCAAAAATTCGTTATACAGCGCCGTAGCCTCAGGCACGGTGTACAGCGGCAGCAAATCGCTGCCGATGCGCATCATCCGCAGCGCGGGCGGCTGCCGGGCCAGTTGCTGGAAAATCAGATACAGGTTGGTGAGATTGGCGGTGGCGAGCGTATGAAGCAGCGTGGCTCTCTCGTCATGGCTCAGGCTTAAAAACCGGGTGCGGGTGGTGGATTTAAAGGGAAAGGGTTGTTTGAAGTCAGCGTCCAGATATTTACACGCGAAGCCTAATTTCATGCGTCCTCCAGGAGATGGCCTCGGGTGAGTGTAGCAGCTTGTCGGCTTCACGCGCGGGGTAGATATCGGATAGAGTGGCGGGGGTTGACCTGGCTGACTTCACCGTGCCGAACGCGGCATTTAAGGATAAATCATGAAACGTCTCATCGGCATGGCCGCGTTCATTTTGCTGACGCTGATCCCCCCCGCAATAGCCGTTACCGCTCCAGCAATGACGCAATTTCTGCAACAGCAGGAAAAGCGGCTTAACGCCCGGATCGGTATGGCAGTGGTGAATGCGCAGGGCGAGCCTGTTTTCGGCTATCGGCAGGACGAACGCTTTCCGCTGACCAGCACCTTTAAACCCCTTGCCTGCGCCGCCCTGCTGGCGAGGTTGCAGAAAGACGGCGGATCGCTGGATCAGCAGGTCACTATCCAGCCCGACGAACTGCTGGACTATGCGCCGATCACCAAAAATTATCTGGCCCCGTCGACCCTCTCGTTGCGAATGCTGTGCGCGGCGGCGGTAAGCTACAGCGACAATACCGCGGGCAACCGGATCCTGACGTATCTTGGCGGGCCGGGGGCCATCACCTCGTTTATGCGTCGCCTCGGCGATAACGTCACGCGGCTGGATCGCACCGAGCCGGCGCTGAATGAAGCCACGCCTGGCGATGCGCGCGATACCTCCTCGCCAAAAAGCATGGCTTTGGGGCTGCAAAAAATGCTTACCTCAAACACCCTGACGCCGACGAACCGGGCAACGCTGGCTGGCTGGATGCGGGAAGATAAAGTGGGCGACGCGCTGCTACGCGCCACGCTGCCGCCAGGCTGGGCGATTGCTGATAAAACCGGCGCGGGCGGCCACGGTTCACGGGCCATTATTGCCGCCGTGTATCCACCGCAGCAGGCACCGTTTTATGTGGCGATTTATCTCACCCGCACGGAGGCGACAATGGAAATGGCGAATACGGCGATCGCGCAGATCGGCGAGCGGCTTTTTAAACCGATGCAGTAACCGTCATCAGGCCCCTTCCATCGCTCGTTGAATCGCCTCGCCAATCTGCTTCAGCGCATTGCGGTTGCGCTCGTTCGGCGGCAGCGCGCAGTTGATGCGCAGGCTGTTGCGATATTTCCCGGACGCCGAAAACAGCGAGCCCGCTGCAACCTGAATGTTCTGAAGCCTCAGTTGCTTGCTGACGGACACCATATCGACATTCTCAGGCAGCTCAAGCCACAGCAAAAAGCCGCCCTGCGGGCGCGTCACGCAGATCCCGCAGGGAAAGTATTGCCGCACCAGGCAGGTATAGGTTTCCATATTCTGTTGATAAATCTGACGCATACGCCGCACGTGCCGGTGGTAATGCCCGTCACGGATAAAGGCGGCGACCGCCATCTGGGTTGCCGGTACGCCAAAACTGCTGGCGGCGTATTTCATGTGCACCACCCTGTCGTAGTAACGCCCCGGCGCAATCCAGCCCACGCGCAGGCCCGGCGCGACGCTCTTGGTAATGGAGCTGCACAGTAATACGCGCCCGTCCACGTCATACGATTTAATGGTGGAAGGACGCGGGTAAGCCGCCGCCAGCTCGCCGTAAATATCGTCTTCAAAAATCACGATATCGTGGCGCTGGGCCAGCGACAGGATCTGCCGCTTACGGTTATCGGGCATGATAAAACCCAGCGGATTATTGCAGTTCGGCACCAGGATCACGCCCTTGATCGGCCACTGCTCAAGCGCCAGTTCAAGCGCTTCAATGCTGATGCCGGTTTGCGAGTCGGTTGGGATCTCAATAGCTTTAATATCGAAGCCGCGCAGCATCTGCATGGTGCCATGGTAGGACGGCGATTCGACGGCCACGATATCGCCAGCCTTGCACACTGACAGCAGCGCGATAGCCAGCGCGCCGTGACATCCACTGGTTACCACGATTTCATCCGGCGGGACCTGCGCCCCGCCATCCAGCATCAGACGGGCGATTTGCTCGCGCAGCTCCTGCCGCCCGGTCAGCATGTCATAGCTCAGCACCGCTTCCGGCTGATGCTGGGCCACCCGGCTGATTTCGCGCCACAGAGGTTTAAGTCCCGGCTGATTCAGATCCGGCGAGCCGCTGCCAAAGGGAACCACGTTTTTATCGCCGCGCGAGTCAAGCAGCGTCATGACCTCGTCCCACTGGGAAACGTCTACCGGGCGCTGGACCGGGCGCGTCATGGCAGGCACCGGTGGCTGCGCTTTACGTGGCGAGACAAAGTAGCCGGAGCGCGGCAGCGGCGTGATCAGCTGTAGGTTTTCCAACAGCCGGTAGGCCTGTTGTATGGTGCTGATGCTGACGCCATGCTCCTGGCTCAGCGTACGCACCGACGGTAAACGCTCGCCGCTGCGATACAGGCCTTGTTCAATGCGCTCAGCCAACAGATTAGCCAGATGTTGATAACGGGTCATGCTGTATCCCTGGGTTGTCTCATACAGATAAATAAACCGGTACAGTTTGCCGCCGAAAACGGCATTCAGATCCTGTTTTAACCAATCTGTATGTTAAATAAAAGTTGTTTTTGGCTCTGTATTGCCACAGGAAAATTGCATGATGATAAAGCCTCTGACCAGTGAGGAAAACATCATGGAATTCAATGAAAATCGTGCAAAACGTCCGTTCGTCGTGTTTATCTGGCTGTGGGAAGCGATAAAAAGCGGGTATCGCATTCACCGGACGCGCCGGATTTTGCAAAAGATGAGCGATGAGCAACTGAAGGATGTCGGGCTGACGCGTCATGATATTTAAGCGCGTCGAGAGTATGACCGGCTTCACGGCAGGTAATACTAAAGAAATCCCCCATCGCGCCGATCATAATCCGTGTGTATGATTTGCGCTGAACTGAACCACAACTAACCTTAACTCAACTTCTTAAGCGCCAAAGCGAAACGCATCATGAGCACACCGATCAAGCGGCTGGAAATCATTAAAAATGCCATCGAACTGGAAGATGATGACATCATCCAGAGCCAGCTGGCACGGCTGAAAAGCGAAGCGTTTGACGATGAGCTTCTGGGGATCGTCACCGCGCTGGAAAGCAAAAACTACACCTCTGCGATGGCGGCGATCGTCGCCTGGTTGCAAAGCCAGCGCGCGCTCGCCCAGTGGCGCGATCCGCAGGTGGCGGCCAGTAAGCTGGAACTGAAAGCGCTGGAGGAACGCCTGCGCGATCTGATCGATCGCCGCAACGCGCGGGTACAGCAGTTGGATGAGTTTAACGATCTCTATTTCTCACGCCTTGGGCCGCTGATGCAGCAGATCCTCTCGCTGCGTAAAACGCTGGCGGAACTGAACCTGCGCCGCCAGCAGGCGGAAGCGCGCCGTCGCGAAGAGGATTATCGCCGCTGCCAGCAGTATACGGCTCAGGCGGTGGAGGTGCTGGCGACGCTGACGCAACGCTGGCGCGATCTGCCTGCGGATTCCGTTCAGGCTGCCGATGCGCGTAAACAACTCCAGCAGCAGAGTAACCTGATCGCCAATCTGCTTGCCGAAGCGCTGGAGCTGGAAACGGGGTTAACCCGCGAAGAGGAGCCTGCCCGCCAGGCCCGGGACCAGGCAAATGAAGAGTTCGAAAAATACCGCGAACAGCATCACGATGTAGAGATTCGGTTACGCAAAGGCAAAGCGCTGTCGGAAGACGATCGCAACGAGTTAAAACGGCTGTGGCGACAGGCCAGCAAGCTTTGCCACCCGGATTTGGTGGCCGACGATCGCAAAGAAGAAGCCAACGCCATCATGGTCCAGCTTAATCAGGCGAAGCAGCGCGGCGACGTGAAAGCCATTCGCTCGCTGGTGGCCCGCCTGCAACACGGGTTCGAACCGCTGATGGCGAGCGACAGGCTTAACGATCTGGAACGCATTCGCAAACGAATCGCACAGGTGCGCGAGCAAATCGATACTCTGGTTAGCGAGCTGGCGGAACTGGAAAAAGAGGAATCCTGGCTGCTGGTCTCTTCACTGAGCAATATGGAAGCCTATTTTGCTCAGCAGGAAAAGGCCCTGCACAACGTGCGCGCCTCGCTGGAACATCAGGTTAGCGAAGCGCAAGTGGATGCGGCGGCGTAGATGATCCAGACGGAATACTCATCGGCATCCAGCCTGACAACCCTTACCCCTCTCCAGGTGTACCGGCTTTAGCTTCAGGCTTAGCGCGGCATAGCGGCATAGCGTTTAAAGGCATGTGTACAGGGATCCAGGATCGAACAGGAGCACAGAAACATTCCGTACCGGATCCCACGGATGGTACAGGCTACTATGGACTAAAAAGAATAAAAATACTTATAAATCAGAAGGTTTACGGACTAATACGGACGTTTGAGGAATTTAAAATGGTGCCGATAATAGGAGTCGAACCTACGACCTTCGCATTACGAATGCGCTGCTCTACCAACTGAGCTATATCGGCCCTGAGAGAAATGCCCACGGGCGCGGACACGGGGTAAAAGGTTAAGGAAATCTGGCAGGGCCGTCAATGGGCTTATGATTTAAGTGGTGAGTTTTACACCAGTTAACTCCGGCATCCCGCTCTGTTCCGCGGAATGCCGGATTAAGATTAGGAATTACGCCCCGGTCACCATCAGCACGTCATCGACAAAATTTTTGGCGCGCGGAATATCCGACTCGTCGACGTGTTCAATGATCAGCGGAATGTTCGGATGGTTTTTCGCCAGCAGCTCTACATACAGCAAATAGTTCAGCGCTCCTAACCCTGCTGCGGGCAGCTCCACCGACCCGGCGCCGCGAAAGCTGTTATGCTCCGCCGCGCCGTCGCCGAATTTCTCAATCACCACGTCGGTTTTCTTGCAGTCTTTGGCATGGGCGATTTTGATTTTGCTGTCCAGCACATTGAAGATGCTGTGCAGCGTTTCATCGATGGCATCGATATTTTTATCATCAAAATAGTTGGTCGGATCCAACGCCAGCCCCAGGCCGGGGTGATCGATATCGCGCATCAGGCGCGCCACCTGGCTGACCGAACCGATAATGTTATTCACGTAGTTTTCCACCAGGAACACCGCGCCGTGATCATACGCGAAAGCAGCCAGATCGCGGGCGATGGCTTTAAACTCCTGATACGCCTCTTCAGTGCTGTTTTTCGGATCGTACAGCCAGTCGCTATCAACGTTATAAGTGCCGGTTTCGCTGATCACATACGGCGTCCCGAAGTCCCGCGCGTGAGCAAGGATCTCCTTCACCGCCGCGATATTCTCGGCACGCTTCGTCGGATCCGGATGAACAAGATTGGTATACGCCGAGATGGCGACGATAGGCAGGTTGGCTTTGCGAAACGCGTCGCGTACCTGATGCGCTTTCTCTTTGGTGATATGTCCCCGGCTCAGATCAACATCGGTAAATTCGAGGTCAAGCTGCACGCAGCCCATCCCCGCCTGCTTAATCTTCGCGATGGTCTCTTCCAGGGTGTAGGGGTAGTAACCGGTAAAGATGCCGACGTTAATCATTTTGTATTCTCCTCAAGGATTTCATCGAGATAAACGGTTCGCTCTTCCTGAACAGAGGCATAACAGGCTTCGATGCAGGCCAGCGTGCCGAGATTGTCCTCGGCGCTGATTTCCGGTTCGACGCCGTGTTCCAGGGCGCACAGCAGGCTCGCCATGGTGCCGATAAACGCATCCGGGAACCACTGTCGCTCCCATTGCGGGGCGATCCAGCGATCGGGATAGTCGCGTGATGCCAGTTTGAGGGTGCTGCCGCAGTATTCCGGCGGACGGCGGTGCCAGCCAAAATCCCCTTCCGCCAGCCCATCGGTGCCCTCCACCCGCCAGTTGATATAGTTATTTTTAGCGCAGGGTTCCCCCGGCCAGGCCCAGACGTCGTCCAGGCTGGTGGCAATCAGGCCACTGGCGTACTGGAAGGTGTACTGGGTGATGCCATCGGTGTGTTCAAAAGCGGTACGCGGGTCAGTGCGGCAAACGGCGGTGACTTTAACCGGGTCGCCAAACAGGAAGCGGAAGGCGTCGATATGATGGATGGCCATGGCATACAGTTCGAGCTTTTTATAGTGTTGAAGGAACGGCTGCCAGTCGGGAATGGCGCGCATATCAATGCTGGCAATCACCGGCGTGCCGATCAGCTGGTTATCGAGAATGTACTTGAGCGCCCTGATCGACGGGTCGTAGCGCATATTGGAGTTCACCGCGATGGGGATACCGCTCTCTTTGCTGAGACGGACGATTTCGCGGCCCGCTTCCAGCGACATCGCCAGCGGTTTCTGGCACAGAATGGCCTTCACGTTTTTCGCCGGAGAATGTTTGCCGCAGATAAAACGCACAATCTCTAACTGAATATGCGGCGGTACGGCGATATCGATAATCTCGATTTGCGGATCGCACACCATCTCCTGCCAGTTAGCGTAGATTTTGGGGATACGGAATGCCCCGGCCAGCCGCTGGCTATGGCTGACGTCCAGCGAGGTGATCCCGTATGGCGTAAACCCCGCTTTCTGGTACGCCACCAGATGGCAATGCTCGACGATAAATCCCGCGCCAATAACACCGATTCTGTAGTCTGTTCTTTGCGGTAACGCTGGACGTGTCGCCTGCTCTAATAAGCGTTCTAACGAATCCATAATGCCCCCGTTATGAGTAATGAAATGACTACACGCGTTAGTTAAGCTGCGGGACGTAGTTCTCTTTAATCCGCTGACGGCGCGTCACGTAGGCGGGCAGCGGCTGAACGTTGGTGCCTTCGGCAAACCATGCGAACGGATCGGTACTGGCCACCAGCGCGAAGTTGGCCCACGGGTTAAACGAACCTGAGCGAATAATCACTTTGGCTTTGTAGGCGAGCTCATTGCACAGCACTTCATGGCTGGCTTCGCTGAAAACCGTTCCTGAGCCGGTAAAGATATCCTGCACCTGGCGGTACAAATCGCCATTGCAGTCGCGAACTTCGCGGGCAAATTTAATATCTTCGACAAACACTTCATGGCGCAGCACGCGCAGGATATCGGTTACGTCGGGAATGCCCGGCCAGAAACCAAGGTCGATGCGATTCGCGTGCGGCGGGATGGGGAACCCGGCGTCGGTCACCAGGATAATATCGGTATGACCGAGGGTGGACAGCGCCGCCGCGAGTTGAGGATGTAGGATACGTTCAGGTCTCATGGTTATCTCTCCGAATTGAGTTTTTATAATTAACAACCGAGAAATTGTTCGACTTCTTGACGCGTTTTGTAGGAAGGCACGGTTTCCCAATCGCAGCAGCACAATGCAGCGGTGGCATTGGCGAATAACGCCGCTTTTTCGACGGGCTGCCCTTCGCTGAGCGCGACCGCTAATCCCGCGTTGAAGCTGTCTCCCGCGCCGTTGCTGTCAACCACGTCCACGTTGCAGGACGGGATTTCCAGGGTATCGGTGCGGCTGAACACCGCGCTGCCCGCTTCGCCAAGCGTCATCACCACATAGCGGCAACCGGTCTCCAGCAGCAGATCGGCGATCTCGCGGTTGCTGCGCGCATCGTCGGGCGCCAGCCCCAGCGCCACGCGGGCTTCAGTTTCGTTAGGGGTCAGGTAATCGATATGGCTGAGGTTTACGCCGCGCAAATCCCTGGCCGGGGCGGGATTGAGAATGGTGATGTTGCCGAGCTGCTTAGCGAGACTCAGGCCGTAGAGCGCAGTCTCCAGCGGGATCTCCAGTTGCGCCAGCGCCACGCGGCTCTGTTCAATCAGCGCCTTTGCTTCGTCCACATGCGCCGGGCTGAACAGTTTATTCGCCCCCATATCCACCACAATCACATTACGGGCCTGATTATCTTTAATAATCAGGCCCGCGCCGGTGGGTAATTCCGGGGTTAAGGTCAACGCATCGATATTGACGCCTTCGTCGCGCATCAGGGTCACAAATTCATGGCCGAAGGTGTCGTCACCCACCACGCCGGCATAGGCCACGCTCGCCCCGAGCCGTGCCGCCTGCACCGCCATATCCGAGCCTTTGCCGCCCCAGGTCTGGCGAAAATCGGTGCCGATTAACGTCTCGCCCGCCATGGGAATACGATCTGCCGTCATGACCAGCGCTTTGGCATAACTGCCAAGGATAAAAATACTCATCAGTAATTCCCCTTTTCGACTGACAGTGGCACAACGCTGCGCCGCCGCAATGACGCTTGCGGCGGCAACACATTAATAGGCGTTGATATCCCCGGTCAGGCCTTTAACCAGTTCCGGCCCGGAGCTGGTGCCGACCAGTTCGGCCCCGGCTTCGAACATCGCTTTCATTTTTTCCAGGGTATTGACCTTACCTGATACTTTTACCCGGCACGGTAACTGAATATTGGCTTTGAGAAGCCGGACATCTTCTACTGTCGCTTCGCAGCCGCCCTTGCCCCAGCCGCTGGACTGTTTCACCCAATCAATACCGGCTTCAAAGGCATAGCGGGTGGCTTTGATTTTCAGCGCCTCTTCGGTGATGAAACCAAACTCCAGCATGGCTTTGACTTTCATCCCCAAATCATGGGCGACGTGGACCACGCTTTTCAGCTCGTTGAAATAGAGATCCTCCTGGCCGCCCAGCAGATAGCCAGGGTTCGGCGGGAAGTCGAACTCATCGGCGCCCTCTTTCGCCAGTTCGCGTACCACCGCGACTTTCATCGCCGTGGTGTCGTTGGCCATCGGGAAATTGACCGTGGTCGCTACCCGCACGCCGCTGCCTTTCAGCATTTCTTTAGCAAGGGAAACCCAGCAGGGGGCAATCATCGCGGCATCAAACTGATACTGCATGCAGGTTTCCAGATGTTTAATCACCCCTTCGCACGTCAAATCCGGGTTGACGTTGGTGTACTGAATCGCCCTGGCAATCTGGCGCGGATCGTTAAAATCAATCATGGACAGCTCCTGTCTGGTAAGTAAAAAGCCGGTAAGTGCGCAGTGAAGATGTCGTTACTTTAGGGGGGATGGTGGATGAACGTGATAGGCAGAATTCCCTGGAACATGGATGAAATTTTCATGTCAATGGAAATGTGAGGCAGGTCAAAAATCGCTCATCTTGAACTGCGTACTGAAGGGCTAAAAATGCCACCATGGCGGGCGAAACGGGCAGACAACAAACCAGGCCGCTATGTCAAAGCAAAAACAACGCACCCGGGCGATCGCCAACTGGTATCGGGGTTCTGACGAGTTCTCCACGCTGATGAACTACCGGATTTTGCGCGCCGGGCATATTGAGACCGCCGCGGATTTCCACGTCCATCGCCAGTCGGTGGTGGGCCACGAGCTGCTGTTTTGCCTGCACGGTGCGGGGTTTATTCGCATTGAAGACCGGCTTTATCCGGTGCGCGAGGGGCAGCTCGCCTGGCTGCCGGTACGCTGGCCGCATGAACATTACCCCGACAAACAGTCTCCCTGGGAGATCCTCTGGCTACGCATTGAGGGCTCAAAACTTAACAATATCATGCAGATAATGGATGTCCCTCAACGTCCGGTTTTCCAGTTTGAGCAGCCCGAAAAGATCGTTGAAATTTATCACCATATTTTTGACCAGATGAACAGCTATACCCTGGTGACCGATGCCCACTGCGATATGCTGTGCAGCCAGCTGATATTTACTCTGCTGGAAAACCGCAGCCACGATGCCGCGCAGTCGCAGGTGATCACCCATCGTGGACTGGGCAAATTGCTGTATCAGATCCACAGCCATTACAACGATGACTGGGATATCGAGAAATTTATGCATTACTGCCAGGTGAGTAAGTCGCAGCTGTTTCGCTTATTTCAGGCCACGTTTAACCAGAGCCCCCTGAAATGGCTGAAAAATTATCGGCTGTCTCAGGCGCGGCGAATGTTGGTGGAAACTCAGGAAAGCATCAGTCGAATTGCGGTTCAGGTGGGATATAACGATCCGCTGCATTTCTCGCGGGATTTTCATCGCGCCATTGGCCTGTCGCCCAGCGCGTTCCGCAAACAGGAACAGCTGGAAGGGGCGCAGCAAAAAAAGGGCGATGCCTGAGCATCACCCTTTTTCATCAGGCGCGAACGGTGTCGTCGCCGTAGCCGATCCACTTATAAGTGGTCAGCGCTTCCAGGCCCATCGGCCCGCGCGCGTGCAGTTTCTGAGTGCTGACCGCCACTTCTGCCCCAAGGCCAAACTGCCCGCCGTCGGTGAAGCGCGTCGAGGCGTTAACGTACACCGCTGAGGAATCCACCTCGTTGACGAAACGGTCAGCGTTGCGCAGGGTACGCGTCAGGATCGCGTCGGAATGCTGGGTGCCGTGCTCGCGAATATGGGCAATTGCGCCGTCGATGTCCGCCACCAGCCTGACGTTGATGTCCAGCGACAAAAACTCATCGTCATACTCTTCTGGCTTCACCGCCACCAGCTGCGCCGGGCCGTTTTTCAGCTGCTCAAACGCGTTGCTGTCCGCATGCAGCGTCACGCCGCTGGCGGCCATTTTCTCACTCAGCGCAGGCAGGAAACGGTCTGCGATCCCCTGATGAACCAGCAGCGTTTCCACCGTGTTGCAGGTGCTCGGCCGCTGGGTTTTGGCATTCACGATGACGTTCAGCGCCGCGTCGATTTCGGCACTTTCATCGACAAAAATATGGCAAACGCCGATCCCACCGGTGATCACCGGAATGGTGGACTGCTCGCGGCACAGCTTGTGGAGGCCTGCGCCGCCGCGCGGGATCAGCATGTCGATGTATTTATCCATGCGCAGCATTTCTGACACCAGCGCGCGATCCGGGCTTTCAATCGCCTGAACCGCGCCCGCCGGTAAGCCGCACTCTTCCAGCGCCTGCTGGATAACTTTTACCGTAGCGGCATTGGTGCGCCAGGTCTCTTTACCGCCGCGCAAAATCGCCGCGTTGCCGGTTTTCAGGCACAGCGATGCCACATCGACCGTGACGTTGGGGCGCGCTTCATAAATCACGCCGATCACGCCGAGCGGCACCCGGCGGCGCTCCAGACGCAGGCCGCTGTCGAGCACGCCGCCGTCGATCACCTGCCCGACCGGGTCGGCAAGGTTGCACACCTGACGCACATCGTTCGCGATGGCGTGCAGACGCTGGGGCGTCAGGGCCAGCCGGTCCTGCATCGCGTCGCTCAGGCCGTTGGTTTTGGCTTCGGCCAGATCCTGCTGGTTGGCGCTCAGGATCGCGTCGGACTGGGCTTCGAGATAGTCGGCGATTTTCTCCAGCACGCGGTTTTTCTCGCGGCTTGATAACAGCGCCAGCTGGTAAGAAGCCGCTTTCGCCGCTTTACCCATTTGTTCAAGCATTGCAGCTCCTTAGATGAGGATCAGGTCGTCGCGATGAACGGCGACCGGGCCATATTCATAACCGAGAATGGCATCGATTTGCTGGGAGTGATGCCCGGCGATGCGGCGCAGCGCATCGCTGTTGTAACGGCTGACGCCGTGGGCGATGTCACGTCCTTCCTGGTTGCGGATGCGGATCACCTCGCCGCGCGAGAAATTGCCGGTTACGGTTTTGATGCCTTTCGGCAGCAGAGAACTGCCGCGCGCCAGAATCGCCGTTTGCGCCCCTTCATCGACGCTGATTTCGCCTGCTGGCGGCGCGCCGAAAATCCAGCGCTTACGGTTTTCCAGCGGCGACTGTTGCGGATGGAAACGGGTGCCCACCGGCAGCCCTTCGATGACATCGCCTATCACGCCCGGCTTGCTGCCTGCGGCAATCACGGTTTCGATCCCGGCGCGTCCGGCGACATCGGCGGCTTGCAGTTTAGTGCCCATCCCGCCAGTACCCAGCCCGGATACGCTGTCGCCGGCAATGGCGCGCAATGCGTCATCAATGCCGTGGACATCGGCGATCAGCTCCGCCTGTGGATTGCTGCGCGGATCGGCGGTAAACAGTCCCTGCTGATCGGTCAGCAGCAGCAGTTTATCGGCCCCGGCCAGGATGGCAGCCAGCGCAGAAAGATTGTCGTTATCGCCAACCTTGATTTCCGCCGTAGCAACGGCGTCGTTTTCGTTAATAACCGGGACAATATTGTTATCCAACAGCGCGCGAAGGGTATCGCGCGCGTTGAGAAAACGCTCACGATCTTCCATATCGGCGCGAGTCAGCAGCATTTGCCCAACGTGGATCCCGTAGATGGAAAAAAGCTGCTCCCAGAGCTGGATCAGGCGGCTTTGCCCCACGGCGGCGAGAAGCTGTTTCGAAGCGATGGTCGCTGGCAGCTCCGGATAACCGAGGTGTTCACGCCCGGCGGCGATGGCGCCAGAGGTAACGATAACAATACGATGCCCTGCGGCATGCTGCCGGGCGCACTGGCGCACCAGTTCCACAATATGGGCGCGATTCAGGCGGCGCGAGCCGCCTGTTAAGACGCTGGTCCCCAGTTTTACGACCAGGGTCTGGCTATCACTCATGATTCTCTGCCGTATCAACAAAAATTAGTAAAAGAACAATCAGAAAGACGTTGTAACAGGAGTCAGGCAACTTGCCAACTCTGCCGTTTTAAATCCCCACACTCTGTGCGGCGTAAAGGGGAAATATTCCCTGGAATTCCGAAAATCACATTTTTAGAAACATCGTTTCATCCTTTTTTATAATTTTTCTCACTCTGTCACAGATCTTTCATACAGCCTCGTTATGATTCATCCCGATTTTCAATGGGCGGAAGTCCGAAACTTAGCGCGTATAAAAATATTGGGATTGAAAATGAAAAAAAGCACGTTGGCATTAGTGGTGATGGGCGTTGTAGCAGCATCAGCAGCGCAGGCAGCAGAAGTGTATAACAAGAACGGCAACAAACTGGACGTATACGGCCGCGTTAAAGCAATGCACTACATGAGTGATTACGCCGCGAAAGATGGTGATATGACTTATGTTCGTTTCGGCTTCAAAGGTGAAACACAAATCACCGACGCCATTACTGGCTTTGGCCGCTGGGAAGCGGAATTTGCGGGTAACAAAGAAGAAGGCGCGGCTAACGCACAGAAAACCCGTCTGGCTTTCGCCGGTATTAAATTCCAGGACTTCGGTTCTATCGACTACGGTCGTAACCTCGGCGCGCTGTACGACGTTGAAGCCTGGACCGATATGTTCCCGGAATTCGGCGGCGACTCTTCCGGCCAGACCGATAACTTCATGACCAAGCGTTCCAGCAGCCTGGCGACTTACCGCAACACCGATTTCTTCGGTCTGGTTGATGGTCTGAACACTACGCTGCAATATCAGGCTAAAAACGAAGGCCGTGCTGCTAACAAAGAGAACGGCGACGGTTTCGGTACAGCGGTAACCTATGACTTCGGCGGCAGCGCATTCAGCATCGGCGGCGCATATACCAACTCCGATCGCACCGATCTGCAGGAACAGCAACTGCGCGGCCAGGGTAAAAAAGCGGAAGCCTGGGCAACCGGTCTGAAATATGACGCTAACAACCTGTACCTGGCCACCATGTACTCTGAAACCCGCAACATGACCCCCATTTCTGGCGGCTTTGCGAACAAAGCCCAGAACTTCGAAGCGGTTGTACAGTACCAGTTCGACTTCGGCCTGCGTCCGTCTCTGGGCTATGTCCAGTCTGAAGGCAAAGACATTAACGGCATCGGCGACGTTGATTTAGTGAAATACATCGACGTGGGCGCGGTGTACTACTTCAACAAAAACATGTCCGCTTTTGTGGACTACAAAATTAACCAACTGGATGGCGACAATGCGCTCGGCATCAACAACGATGACATCGTTGCCGTTGGTGTGACTTACCAGTTCTAAGCAGTAAAACGGATGGCTACCAAACCCCCCGCGCAAGCGGGGGTTTTGCATTGTAAGGCGGGGAAATTAATCAGGCGGTAAGTTTGATATTCGCTTCGGCAAAATCATCTGCCGGCTCTAACTTAAGATCCATTGAGGCCAGCAATTCGCGCAGACGCTCGTGAAAATCACGCAGGGTTTGCTCCAGCTTTTCCGTCACCTCGCGATCTTTAATCGGCGTCGCTTTCCAGACGCCCTCTTCATCATAAAGACCAAAATGCCAGGTGTAGGTAAAGCGTTTCTCTTCCGCTTCCAGTTCCATCCACCATCCCCAGAACTCACGCTTTTCCGGCGCGGGTTTGACATTGACGCAAACTGCCAGGCAGTCAAAAAAGAAACGGTTGTCTTCACATTGCCCTTCCCGGATATAGGGGCCAAGGGCCGTGAACTTTTTAATCATCCTGCTCTTCGGGTGTCCACTCGGTAACGTCATTGCGATCTCCTTTGGTGAAGCAACTGTTTTACCAAATCAATGGAATTTAGCAATCTATTAACTAAATCGCTTGTTAATCCAGTCGGCAATTTCTTTTAACGCTTTATCAAAATTCCGATACACCGGATTAAAGGGGATTTCCAGTAATTTGCCATCCGAGGATGACGAGGTGATGAATCGCGACTCTTCAGGCGGGCTAAAGGGATCGTTTTTCCAGTAGCCTGACAGCATCGGCGTCGGGCAACGACGGCCCAGCAGCCCCTGGGTTTTCAGCGAATAGCGGTTAAGTTCGGTGCGCAACGCGCTATCCGCCGCATCGTACATGCCCAGCCGGCTGGCCAGCACGTCCATATACATTTCCGGCACTTTATTTTGCAGCGCCGCGTCGGTCAGCAGCTGATGGACTACAGGCCCCAGGCACGCCACGGCTCTCAGGCGCGGCGATTCGAGATAGGCCAGGCGCACCGCCACGTTGGCACCGAAGCGGAAGCCAAACAGCGCCACGCGGGTATGGTCAATCCAGGGGAGGTCCGGCAGAGATTTCAGCACGTACTGGTGTAGCAGGCTGGAATCCTGGGTAAGTTTCCATTTGGTGGAGAAGCCGACCGACGGCATATCGAGAGTCAACATGGCGATACCCAGCGGCGCGAAATATTTTTCGAACAGGGTGAAGTAATCACTTTGTAACGCGTCAAGGCCGCCGCACATCAGCACGACAGGAAATGGCCCGTCACCTTTCGGCTGATGTAAAAAACCGCTTACAGGGCTACCGCCAGGCACGTTGAATTCCAGTTCGCGAATATTGCACGACAGGCGTTGCGCGGCCTCTTCATAGGCGCGGTTCGCCAGCGCCTGGGCCTGTTCCGCCAGTTCGTCGCCTTTTAAATGCGGGTACGCCGCGATGCTGTACAGGTTAGAGGCTTTTAGCCAGTGACGGCCGGCGGTCGCCTCATCGTCCACCTGACCCGCCCGTTGCTGCCAGAGCATAGCCTGCTTTGACCATTCGTAAATCCAGTTGCCACCGCGATAGCCGATCACCGTATCGTACAGCGCCGGATCGGTGCGCTCGGCGTCGCTCATCACGATACGCGCCTGCACATCGAGGATTTCTCGCGGGTCAATGCCGCGCCATACCCACATCAGCCGGTTAATCATCCGGTACCAGTGGGGAACATTTTTACCATCGAGGGCGGACTGAATGGCGGGATGGCCGGTGTGATGCACCCGCCGGACGAGGGTTGACGTCTCCGGGTGTTTAAAGCGGGGTTTAAACAGGGTTTCGCTCAGATTTTTTGCCATGTCGTTCAGCCTCCATAACGCTCAATGGCCCTATTGTAGCGTGTCAGGGGCTAAAAAAAACAAACGCCCGGCAAGCGGGCGTTGATATCAGTCAGACAAAATGCGGTTTGGCATTAACGGCCAGACAATGGCGGTACAAACACCACGCCCATGTCCCAGGGTTGTTCAATCCAGGTATCCTGCGGGATATCGACCACATAGTCATCCACCAGGGGTTTACCGGCCGGTTTGGCGAAGATGGTCACGAAATGCGCTTTCGGGTACATCTCACGGATGGCAATCGCGGTGCCGCCAGTGTCAACCAGGTCGTCAATCACGATAAAGCCTTCGCCATCGCCCTCAGCGCGCTTCAGTACTTTCAGTTCGCGCTGGTTATCGTGGTCATAGCTGGAAATACAGACGGTATCGACATGGCGAATACCCATTTCACGAGCCAGCAGCCCGCCAGGAACCAAACCACCGCGGCTAACGGCGATAATGCCTTTCCATTGATCGGCTGGCAGCAAGCGGCTTGCCAGTTTGCGGGCGTGAATCTGCAACATGTCCCAGGTGACGATGTATTTTTCGCTCATGTGAAGTGTCCCGGCCTGTTTTTAACGGCTTAAAAGTATTCAGGGGAAAATAGGTTGCGCGAGATTATAGAGATCTGACGCGCTAAAAACCAGTGCTGTGCGGCATCCGCTGCGGTTTTTACGTGAGGCGGTCTACATGACGTAACAGAAAGTGGTATGCTCACGACATCACGCAAGCCTGGCTTGTGGTACATCGTAATCAGGTAAACCTGTGACCGGCAGCACCTTTTGCCGGGTCAACGTCAAGGAGACTTAACGTGTCTGAACTGTCTCAACTCTCCCCGCAGCCGCTGTGGGATATTTTTGCCAAAATCTGCTCCATCCCTCACCCGTCTTATCATGAAGAACAACTCGCCGAACACATTTTAAGCTGGGCCAGTGAGCAAGGACTGGAAGCGGAACGCGACAGCGTCGGTAACATTCTGATCCGCAAACCGGCAACCCCCGGTATGGAAAACCGTAAAACGGTAGTGTTGCAGGCGCACCTCGATATGGTGCCGCAGAAAAATAACGATACTGAACATGACTTCACCAAAGACCCGATCCAACCGTGGATCGATGGCGAATGGGTGAAAGCGCGCGGCACGACGCTGGGCGCGGATAACGGCATCGGCATGGCGTCCGCGCTGGCGGTGTTGGCGGATGATTCCGTGGCCCACGGCCCGCTGGAAGTGCTGCTGACCATGACCGAAGAAGCGGGCATGGACGGCGCGTTTGGTTTGCAGCCGGGCTGGTTAAAAGCCGACATTCTGATTAACACCGACTCTGAAGAAGAAGGTGAAATCTATATGGGCTGCGCGGGCGGTATCGACTTTATCACGACCCTGAAACTGGAGCGCGAAGCGATTCCGGCTGGTTTTGAAACCTTCCGGCTGACCCTGAAGGGCCTGAAGGGCGGTCACTCCGGCGGCGATATCCATTTAGGCCTGGGCAACGCCAACAAACTGCTGGCGCGCTTCCTGGCCGGTCACGCCAGAGAACTGGACCTGCGTCTGGTGGACTTTAACGGCGGCACTCTGCGTAACGCCATCCCGCGTGAAGCCTTCGCGACCGTTGCCGTTCCGGCAGACAACGCGGATGAGCTGAAAAACCTCGCCAGCCATTATCAGGCGATCCTGAAAAACGAACTGTCGGTCGTGGAAAAAAATCTGGTGGTGTTGCTGGACAGCGCAACCGCCGATAAAGCCGCCCTGACCGCGAAAAGCCGCGATGCGTTTATCAGCCTGCTGAACGCCACCCCGAACGGCGTGATCCGTAATTCCGACGTCGCGAAAGGCGTGGTGGAAACGTCCCTGAACGTCGGCGTGGTGACCATGGAGCAGGACAGCGCGCAGATTATCTGCCTGATCCGTTCGCTTATCGACAGCGGTAAAGATTACGTGGTCAGCATGCTGGAGTCGCTGGGCAGCCTCGTGGGTGCGCAAACCGAAGCCAAAGGCAGCTACCCCGGCTGGCAGCCGGACGCCAGTTCGCCGGTGATGGCGCTGGTGCGTGAAACCTACCAGAAGCTGTTCAACAAGACGCCGAACATCCAGGTGATCCACGCGGGGCTGGAATGCGGTCTGTTCAAGAAACCGTATCCGGAGATGGATATGGTGTCGATTGGGCCAACCATTACCGGGCCGCACTCCCCGGATGAGCAGGTTCATATCGAAAGCGTCGGTCAGTACTGGACGCTTCTCACAGAACTGCTGAAAGCCATTCCGGCTAAATAAGTTCAGATTAAGGGCAACGCGATGTTGCCCTTTTTTATTCGCTCAGCTCACGGTATTCGAGCAGCGTGAGCGCCTCGCCCAGCCACTTTTGCATCCGGTAATGGATAAATTCTTCGCCGCGCAGCGCCACGGTCTGTTTTGCTATGACTTTGAATCCGTGCCGCTCAAAGAAAGGCCGCGCCGTGATGCTGGCCTCGGTAAACAGCGTGGCGATGTTTTGCGCGCGGGCCTGGCTTTCCAGACGATTCAACAGCGCAGTGGCGGTTTTTTGCCGCTGGTAATCAGGATGCACAAACAATAAATCGAGGTGGCCGTCGCGCTCAAGGGTAATAAACCCGGCGAGTTCATCCTGATAACAGGCGACAAACGTCCAGGCGTGGGACAGGCGAACCATCCAGCGCTGTTCATCAATTTGCGCCCAGGCGCGGGTTTGCGCCTCGTTGTAATCTTTAGCCGCCACTTCGCCGACCGAACGGAGAAACACTTCCACCACGTCAGGGAAATCGCGTGGATGATAGCGACGAATAACAGGCGCGTCATTGACCATCACAGCCTCCTGTTTAAGCAAGATTCAAAGCCCCAGAACCAACTGACGCTCCAGCTGTGGGTCGAGTAAGGTGACATGCAGGCCCACCAGCCGAACGCCGCGCCCGGCGCGCCGCTCGTCCCAGGTTTTTCGCGCCGTGGCGAGCAAGTCTTCTTTATTCAGCCGCGGCCAGACGTGCTCCTGGGTGGTAAGCTGGAAATCATTAAACTTAAGC
This sequence comes from Atlantibacter hermannii, assembly GCF_009907385.1. Classification (GTDB taxonomy): domain Bacteria; phylum Pseudomonadota; class Gammaproteobacteria; order Enterobacterales; family Enterobacteriaceae; genus Atlantibacter; species Atlantibacter hermannii_A. The sequence continues at coordinate 24,341 of NZ_JAAATR010000061.1, read as the reverse complement.
TTAACGCCCTGGCGGGCAATTAACAGGTCAGGTTTGACATTGGCAAGCCGCCGTTCAAGTTCCGGGTACAGGCGTTCGATAATTTCTTCACAATCAGACCAGGCGTGAATGTCCTCGGCCAGAGTGCGCTCCACACCGATGGATTTACGCTGCCGGTCGTTACTGACCTCCCGCTCATCAATACCCTGACTGCGTTCCCACAGCACTCGCCCGAATTTACCAAAACGCTTTAACAGTGACGCCAGATCGCATTTCTGCACGTCTTCACAGGTTACCAGCCCCAGCTGTTCCAGCTTGCCGGCGGTGACTTTCCCAACGCCGGGGATTTTCGACAGCGGCAGAGTTTTCAAAAACGCGGGCATCTCTTCCGGCGTGATCACGCACTGGCCGTTGGGTTTATTCAGATCCGAGGCGATTTTGGCCACAAACTTGACCGGGGCGATCCCTGCAGAGGCGGTAAGCTGAAGCTCATCAAAAATGGTCTGGCGGATTTCCCGCGCCATCAACGTTGCCGAACCGTGGCAGTGCGGGCTGTCGGTGACGTCCAGATAGGCTTCGTCCAGCGACAGCGGTTCAATCAGCGGCGTGTAGCGCAGGAAGATTTCGCGGATATGGTTAGAGGCTTCTTTATAGGCGTCGAAGCGGCCAGGCAACAGCGTGAGATGAGGGCAAAGTTTCAGGGCCATTCCCGTCGGCATGGCGCTGCGCACGCCGAATTTGCGCGCCGGATAGTTCGCCGTGCTGATGACCCCGCGCCGCTCCCGGCTGCCGCCGATGGCAATAGGGATATCGCGTAGCGCCGGGTTGTCGCGCATCTCCACGGCTGCAAAAAAGCAGTCCATATCGACATGAATAATTTTGCGCATAGCCCACCTCAGGAATAACACTGGATAAGTATACAGCCTGATTTGGCAAATTGAGAAGGGCCGGATAAGACATCGCCTCCAGAAAGGAGGCGATTCAGATTAGAGAATGCGGTTCTGGCGCTGGGCCGCCCGGGCCATGCGTTTTTTCCGCGCATCGCAGGGCTCGGGGCAATCGCACACCTTTTCCATTCCCAGCGCGGAGATCCCTCCGCAACTGCCCTGGAGGGTTTTGCGTTTGATCAGCACGCCGAGCGACATGCCGAAAATCACCAGCAGGAAGATGGCAAAGGTGGCGATAAAAAGGGTCAGCATCATTAACCTCCGAAATCATCCAGCAGGATGTTTTCATCCTCAACGCCGAGATTCTTCAGCATGGCGATCACCGCGGCGTTCATCATCGGCGGACCGCACATGTAGAACTCACAATCTTCCGGCGCCGGGTGGTCGCGCAGGTAGTTTTCATACAGCACATTATGGATAAATCCGGTATAGCCGGTCCAGTTGTCCTCCGGCAGCGGATCGGACAGTGCAATATGGAAGCTAAAGTTCGGGTTATCCCGCGCCAGTTGCTCAAACTCCTCCTGGTAGAACATTTCACGCATTGATCGCGCGCCGTACCAGAAGCTGATTTTGCGTTGGGTTTTCAGGCGTACCAGCTGGTCGAAAATGTGCGAGCGCATCGGCGCCATCCCTGCTCCGCCGCCGATAAACACCATTTCAGCGTCGGTCTCTTTCGCGAAGAACTCGCCGAACGGCCCGGATATGGTCACGCTATCCCCGGCCTTCAGCGACCAGATATAAGAGGACATAATCCCCGGCGGCGCATCGGGCACGCCCGGCGGCGGCGTGGCGATACGCACGTTCAACATGATGATGCCCTTTTCATCCGGGTAGTTCGCCATGGAATAGGCGCGCACGCAGGGTTCGGTCACGGTTGACTGGAAACGGAACAGATTGAATTTTTCCCAGTCGCTGCGATATTCCTGCGGCACGTCGAAATCGGCGTAATTCACCGTGTGCGGCGGGCATTCGATTTGAATGTAGCCGCCCGCGCGGAACGGCACATCTTCCCCTTCAGGAATGCGCAGTTTCAGCTCTTTGATAAAGGTGGCTTTGTTATCGTTTGAGATCACTTCGCACTGCCATTTCTTAATCCCAAAGATCTCTTCCGGCAGCTCGATTTTCATATCCTGGCGCACCGCCACCTGGCAGGCTAAACGGCAGCCCTCTTTGGCTTCACGTTTCGAGATATGCGCCCGCTCGGTGGGCAAAATGTCTCCGCCGCCGGATTTCACCGTCACGCGGCACTGGCCGCAGGAACCGCCGCCGCCGCAGGCGGATGAAACGAAAATCCCCTGGTTCGATAAGGTGTTAAGCAGCTTGTCCCCCGCTGGCGCGCGGAACTGTTTATCGGTGTCGTCGTTGATTTCAATCACCACATCGCTGGCGTTAACCAGCAGCGATTTGGCGAACAAAATCAGCACCGAAAGCACCAGAACAATCAGCGTGAACATCCCCACGCCAAGTAATATTTCTGTCATAGCAATCCCTTAAAGCTGCACACCGGAGAAGGACATAAAGCCCAGCGCCATCAGGCCGGTGGTGATAAAGGTAATCCCCAGGCCGCGCAGACCCGCTGGCACATTAGCGTATTTCAGCTTTTCACGGATCCCCGCCATGGCGACAATCGCCAGCATCCAGCCGATGCCGGAGCCAAAGCCGTAAACGATGGATTCGCTGAAGTTATAATCACGCTGCACCATAAACGAGACGCCGCCGAAGATGGCGCAGTTCACCGCGATCAGCGGCAGGAAGATGCCCAGCGCGTTATACAGCGACGGGAAGTACTTATCGAGGATCATCTCCAGGATCTGCACCAGCGCGGCAATCACGCCGATAAAGGTGATGAAGTTGAGGAAGCTCAGGTCAACGCCGTCCACCAGCGCGCCATCGCGCAGCACCAGGTTGAACACCAGATTATTCACCGGGACGGAGATACCCAGCACCACGGTGACCGCCACGCCGAGGCCAAACGCCGTCGAGACCTTTTTCGACACCGCCAGAAAGGTACACATCCCCAGGAAGAAGGCCAGCGCCATGTTTTCGACAAACACCGCGCGCACAAACAGGCTTATGTAATGCGCCATGGAATTACTCCTTTTCCTGCTGTTCGGGCTTCAGGGTGCGTAGCGCCCAAATCAGCAGCCCGATAATAAAGAACGCGCTCGGGGCCAGCAGGAATAAGCCGTTCGGCAAGTACCAGCCGCCGTTTTGTACGGTATCCAGCACGGTGACGCCAAACAGTTTGCCGCTACCAAAAAGCTCGCGCAGGAAGCCGACCACAATCAAAATCACGCCGTAGCCCAGACCGTTACCGATGCCGTCCATAAAGCTCGCCAGCGGCGGCGATTTCATGGCGTAGGCTTCGGCGCGCCCCATCACAATGCAGTTAGTGATGATCAGGCCGACAAACACCGACAGCTGTTTGGAGATCTCATAGGCGAAAGCGCGCAGGATCTGATCCACCACGATCACCAGCGAGGCGATGATGGCCATCTGCACGATGATGCGCACGCTGTTAGGGATGTAGTGGCGGATCATCGAGATAAACATGCTGGAAAACGCCGTCACCAGCGTCACCGCCAGGGTCATCACAAAGGCGGTTTCCAGTTTGGTGGTGACCGCCAGCGCCGAACAGACGCCGAGTACCTGTAAGGAGATCGGGTTGTTATCCACCAGCGGGCTGACCAGCACCCGCTTGATCTCTTTCATATTGCTGATTTCAGCCATTGTTGAGCGCTCCTTCACGAAGGCGTTTTAAGAACGGGCCAAAACCGAGTTCGCCCATCCAGAAATCGAAACTGTGCTGCACACCGTTCGAGGTCAGCGTCGCGCCGGAAAGGCCGTCCACGCCGTATTCATCGCCTGAACGCGCGCCGCCTTTAACAATCTTCAGCGCTGGCTTGCCGCTCTCATCAAGCAGCTTTTTCCCTGTCCAGCGTTGCTGCCAGTTCGGGTTTTCGATTTCACCGCCCAGCCCCGGCGTTTCGCCGTGATCGTAATAGGTGATGCCCTTAACGGTGCGGCCATCGGTATCCAGCGCCACGAAAGCGTACATCACCGACCACAGTCCATTGCCATACACCGGCAGCACGATTTCCTGAGTCTGCTGCTGCTCGTCGCGCACCAGATAGATTTCCGCGATATTGCTGCGACGCTTAATACCAGCCGGGTCCTGCTCTGCAGGTAGCGCGATGCTGAGATCCGGGTCTTTTAGCGCCAGGCTTTGATCGAACTGCGCCGGATCTTTATTCACGAATTCGCCGGTTTTTAAATCGACCAGACGCGCGCTGATACGCGTGTCATAAATCGATTTCACCTCTTCGTTGGTTAAGTGGGGGGCCATCAGCCCGGCAACCTGCAAAATATTGCGCTGCTTATCGAGCAGTTTTTGCTCCTGCTGGCGCGATTTCAGCCCTACCGCCGCACCGGCCACAATCACCGAACACACCAGGCACAGCACCAGCACCGCCAGCAGCGTTCTGCCTGGGGTATCAAAACTTTTCACCTCAGCCACGGGACGCCCTCCGCTTGATATTGGCCTGCACCACCAGGTAGTCGAACAGCGGCGCGAACAGGTTGGCGAACAGGATCGCCAGCATCATCCCTTCCGGATACGCCGGGTTGACCACGCGGATCAGCACGCACATCACGCCAATCAATGCGCCGTAACACCATTTGCCCTTCTCGGTAAAGGAGGCGGACACCGGGTCGGTGGCCATAAACATCATCCCGAAAGCGAACCCGCCGAGCACCAGATGCCAGTACCACGGCATGGAGAATAACGGGTTGGTGTCGGAGCCGATAAGGTTAAACAGCGTGGCGGTGGCGATCATGCCAACCATCACGCCCGCCACGATGCGCCAGGAAGCGACGCGGCCAAACAGGATAATCGCGCCGCCAATCAGGATCATCAGGGTAGACACTTCGCCAATCGAACCGGGAATGAAGCCTAAGAAAGCGTCCATCCAGCTCACCGGCAGGCCGGTGGTGACGTCTACCAGCGATTCGCCGCCGCCCGTCGCCCACTGAGAGAGCGGCGTGGCGCCGGAAAAACCGTCCGCTGCGGTCCACACCAGGTCGCCGGAAATTTGCGCCGGATAGGCGAAGAACAGAAACGCGCGCCCCGCCAGCGCCGGGTTGAGGAAGTTTCGCCCGGTGCCGCCGAACAGCTCTTTAGCGATCACCACGCCAAAGCTGATGCCCAGCGCCGCCTGCCACAGCGGCAGCGTCGGTGGAACAATCAGGGCAAACAGGATCGAGGTAACGAAAAAGCCCTCGTTGATCTCATGTTTACGCACGATGGCGAACAAGACTTCCCAGAATCCGCCCACCAGAAATACCGTCAGGTAGAGCGGCAGAAAGTAAACGGCTCCCAGCGTCATCATGCTGATCCAGCCCGCGTCCGGCGCAAAACTCACCCCCAGCCACTGGGCCGTCTGATAATGCCAGTTGTTGGCAATCACCTGCGCCAGCTGAGCGGGATCGTAGAGCTTGTGAAGAGCAGGAAGCGTTTGCAGCCCGACGTTGTACATGCCCCAGAACATGGCCGGAAATACCGCGAACCACACCAGGATCATCATGCGCTTTAAGTCGATGGCGTCGCGCACGTGGGACGCGCCCTTCGTGACCATGCCCGGCGTATAAAAGATGGTGACCGTCGCTTCATACAGCGGGTAATACTTCGCCAGCTTGCCGCCTTCAATAAAATGCGGCTCCAGTTTTTCAAAAAAGTGCTTCAAACCCATGCTTATCCTTCCTGCTCAATACGGGTTAACACGTCGCGCAGCACCGGGCCGTACTCATATTTTCCGGGGCAAACATAGGTGCAGAGCGCTAAATCCTCTTCATCCAGCTCCAGGCAACCCAGCGCCTGGGCGGCGTCGGTGTCGCCCGCCAGCAAATCGCGCAGCAGCAGAGTGGGTAAGATATCTAACGGCATCACGCGCTCGTAGTTGCCGATCGGCACCATCGAGCGTTCCCCGCCATTCGTATCAGTGGAGAAGTTGAACAGTTTGTTTTTCAGGAAATGGCCCAGCGTGGTGCGGGTGATCGAGAACTTTTCTTTGCCGGGCATCACCCAGCCGAACAGCTCTTTATCGCCGCCTTCCGGCAGGACGCTGACCTGCAAATGAAAACGTCCGAGAAAGGCATGCGGCCCGTGGGCGCGCACGCCGTTGAGCACCGAACCGGAAATGATGCGGTTATCGCCGTCCTGCAACTCCCCGGCGGTAAGCTCGTCCAGCGATGCGCCAGCGCGGGTGCGGATCAAACGCGGGTGTTTGACCTGCGGGCCGCCAAGCGCCACGATGCGCTCGGTCCACAGTTCGCCCTCGATGAACAGCTTGCCGATGGCAATCACATCCTGATAGTTCAGGTGCCACACCTGCTTATGCAGGCTGACCGGCTCCAGAAAGTGAATATGGGTACCCGGCAGGCCCGCCGGATGCGGTCCGGCAAATTCGTTAAAGGTGACCTGGCCGCTGGTGTGGCCGCCAAGCTTGCCGCCGCCGGCCTGGCAAACGTGCACTTTACCCGGCGTCAGGCGCGTGAGCACGCTCAGCCCCGCGTCAAACATGGCACGGTGGCTGAGAATAATCGGCTCCGGGTTGGCGCTCAGGGGGTTGGTGTCCATGGCGGTGACGAAAATCGCCGCAGGTACGCTACCCGGCACCGGCGTTTTACTGAATGGACGGGTGCGGAACGCCGTCCATAGCCCGGAATCCAGCAATTGGCTCTGCAAGGTTTCACGGGGCAGCGAGGCCAGCGAGGCGCGCTCATGGCAAGCGAAGGTTCGCTGCTCGTCGCCTTCAATGCGGATCACCACAGATTGCAGAATGCGTCTTTCCCCACGGTTGATTGCCACCACCTCGCCGCTGGCGGGCGCGGTGAACAACACGCCGGGGATTTTTTTATCTTCGAACAGCGCCTGCCCTTTTAGCACCCGGTCGCCTTCTTTGACCAGCATGGAGGGGCGCATGCCAACGTACTCCTCGCCGCGCAAGGCTACGTGCTGGATAGCGGGGCCATCCGTCACCTGCTGTTCCGGCAGGCCCGCGATGGGAAGATTTAGCCCTTTTTTAATTTTAATCATAAGGTTAGCACGGAATAGTTAACGTAATTCCCGGCATGGAATGCCGAAACCAGAGTTCAACGTCGCTGCAATGTGGAAGAAAAGAAAGATGGGACATTACGAATGCGCTACGGCCGACAATGCCAGAAAAGGCAGAATTCGGGTAATGATCGTCAGGAGAATTTCCTTTCTTCTGTGCAGGTCATCATACGGCGTGAATGGTAACATCAATCGTTTGATTAGCGTCAGAAATAGATGAAAAGGAATCATAACTGCGAGGAAGCGCGCAAAGTTTGTGTCGCGCGCAGGCGGGCCAGGCAATACTGTGTAGCAAAACTGAATTGTAAACTCACTTCGACGCGCTTGCGAAAAATAACAGCGGTGCTAATGTGAGCGCACTCAATCCAGAATCATCCGATTTAGGGTTTCTTTTTGTTGTGCCGTTCCGGCATTTGTTATCGATTTATCAAGGAAACAAGCAGTATGCGTAAAATCGCAGTGTTACTTGCGATGCTTCTGATGCCGTGCCTGGCGTTCGCCAGTCTACTCAGCAACGACAGCGCCACACCGATCAAAAAAGAATTGAAACAGCAGTTGATGGGCTCGCCGGTTTATATTCAGATCTTTAAGGAAGAACGCACCCTCGATCTGTATGTGAAAATGGGCGAACAGTATCAGCTGTTGGACACTTATCGCATTTGCAGCTATTCCGGCGGCCTCGGCCCGAAACAGCGCCAGGGCGATTTCAAAAGCCCGGAAGGGTTTTACTCGGTGCAGCGCAGCCAGTTGAAGCCGGATAGCCGCTTCTATAAAGCGATTAATATTGGCTTCCCGAACGCGTTTGACCGCGCGCACGGCTATGAAGGCAAATACCTGATGATCCACGGCGCCTGCGTATCGGTTGGTTGTTACGCCATGACCGACCAGGGCATTGACGAGATCTTCCAGTTCGTGACCGGCGCGCTGGTGTTTGGTCAGCCTAACGTACAGGTAAGCATTTATCCGTTCCGCATGACCGACGCCAATATGCAGCGCCATAAATACTCGTATCACATCGATTTCTGGAAGCAGTTGAAGCCGGGTTACGACTATTTTGCCGCCACCCACCAGCCGCCTGTGGTCTCGGTGGTGGATGGCCGCTATGTGGTCAGCAAGCCGATCGGCAGCCAGCCCGTCCAGCCGCAGTTGGCCTCAAACTATACGCTCTCCGAGGCAAAATAATGCCCACTCGCCTGGCATGATCTTCTGCCAGGTTTCATTGCCGGTCAGCGGCTGAGTGGCAATCACGGTGACCACATCGTTGGGTGTGGTCTCCTGCTGAAAGTCGATTTCCACATCCTGATCCAACAGTTTCGCCACGCCAAACGGCGCACGGCGGGTTATCCAGAATAAGTTGGTCGAGCAAAACGCCATGACGTAGCGTCCGTCCGACAGCAGCATATTGAATACGCCCTTCTCGCGCAGCTCCCCGGCCAGCGACGCCACATAGCGGAACACCGCTTCCATATTGCCAGGCGTGCGCGGGTAGCGCGTGGTCAGTTTATGCAGCAGCCAGCAAAAGGCTTTTTCGCTGTCGGTTTCTCCCACTGGCCGAAAATTCCCGGTCTCCAGACCCTGATAGCCTTTGAGCTGCCCGTTGTGCGCGTAGGTCCAGTTGCGGCCCCACAGCTCGCGGGTAAACGGATGAGTGTTTTCCAGCGCCACTTTTCCCCGGTTCGCCTGGCGGATATGCGCCACCACCGAACAGGACTTTATCGGATATTCCTGGACCAGCCGGGCAATCGGCGAATTAAAGCTGGGTTGCGGGTCTTTAAAGGTGCGACAGCCTTTACCTTCATAAAAGGTAATACCCCAGCCATCTTTATGCGGACCGGTGCCGCCGCCGCGCTGAACCAGCCCGCTAAAGCTAAAGCAGATGTCGGTTGGCACATTGGCGCTCATCCCGAGCAGTTCACACATCACCCACCTCCCGTTTCAAAAAAGGGGCTTGCGCCCCTGTCGTGCAATTACGCTTTTACCATTTCTTTTTCGATCAGCTGGATCAGGATGTGGATCACTTTGATATGGATCTCCTGAATGCGATCGGCATAGCCAAAGTGCGGCACGCGAATTTCGATGTCCGCGCTACCCGCCATTTTGCCGCCGTCTTTGCCGGTCAGGGTGATCACTTTCATCCCTTTGGCGCGGGCCGCCTCAATGGCTTTAATGACGTTAGCGGAGTTGCCGGAGGTGGAAATTCCCAGCAGTACGTCGCCGTCGCGGCCAACCGCTTCAACGTAGCGGGAGAAAATGTAGTCATAACCGAAGTCGTTGCTGACACAGGAGATATGGCTGACATCAGAGATGGCGATAGCCGGGTAGCCTGGACGGTTTTCGCGATAACGGCCCGTCAGCTCTTCAGCAAAATGCATGGCGTCGCAGTGGGAACCGCCGTTGCCGCAGGAGAGCACTTTGCCGCCCGCTTTGAAGCTGTCCGCCAGCAGGACCGCTGCACGCTGGATGGCGTGAATATTAGCGTCGTCTTTCAGGAAGTTAGCCAGCGTTTCTGCGGCTTCGTTCAGCTCGCTGCGAATCAGATCCTGGTACATGAGGATTTCCTTAAGGATGAATGAAAATAACCCTCGCAGTGTACCGGATAGGGTTGAAAGCGAGAAGCATCACCCGGCCCCCTTTCATGACGTTTTCAGCCGATCGGCAGGAACAATGTGAACCAGGTTGTAATTATATTGTAAATACATTGCTAAAAAACTGCGCATCCACTACAACCTAATCATCACAAGTGGTCAGACCTCCTACAAGACAGGGAGCTTTTAGCTATGATGATGTTGAGTATTGTTGCCACCGTTATTCTGCTCGGGGTGCTGTTTTATCACCGGGTCAATCTGCTGGTCAGCAGCCTGATCCTGCTTGCCTGGACCGCTGCCTTAGGCGTGTCTGGCCTGTGGTCAATCTGGGTGCTGGTTCCCCTCGCAATTATCCTTGTGCCGTTCAACCTTGTGCCAATGCGTAAATCGCTGATTTCCGCGCCGGTATTTAAAGGTTTCCGCAAGGTGATGCCGCCGATGTCTCGCACCGAAAAAGAAGCCATTGACGCCGGCACCACCTGGTGGGAAGGCGAACTGTTCCAGGGCAATCCTGACTGGCAGAAGCTGCACAACTATCCGAAGCCGCAGTTAACGGCGGAAGAACAGGCGTTTATTGACGGTCCGGTTGAAGAAGCCTGCCGCATGGCCAATGACTTCCAGATCACCCATGAAATGGCCGATCTGCCACCGGAGCTGTGGGCGTACCTGAAAGAGCACCGCTTCTTTGCGATGATCATCAAGAAAGAGTACGGCGGCCTGGAGTTTTCGGCTTACGCCCAGTCGCGCGTACTGCAAAAACTCTCTGGCGTGTCGGGCATTCTGGCGATTACCGTCGGCGTACCGAACTCGTTAGGCCCGGGCGAGCTGTTGCAGCATTACGGCACTGATGAGCAGAAAAACCACTATCTGCCGCGTCTGGCCCGCGGCCTGGAAATCCCCTGCTTTGCGCTGACCAGCCCGGAAGCGGGTTCCGATGCGGGCGCTATCCCCGATACCGGCGTGGTGTGCATGGGCGAGTGGAAAGGCGAGCAGGTGCTGGGCATGCGCCTGACCTGGAACAAGCGTTATATCACCCTGGCCCCTATCGCTACCGTGCTGGGTCTGGCGTTTAAACTCTCTGACCCGGATCGTTTGCTGGGCGGCGAACAGGAGCTGGGCATCACCTGTGCGCTGATCCCGACTAACACCCCGGGCGTGGAAATCGGCAAACGCCACTTCCCGCTGAACGTGCCGTTCCAGAATGGCCCGACCCGTGGTAACGATATTTTCGTACCGATTGATTACATCATCGGCGGCCCGGCGATGGCTGGCCAGGGCTGGCGTATGCTGGTGGAATGCCTCTCCGTGGGCCGCGGCATTACCCTGCCGTCCAACTCCACCGGCGGCCTGAAGTCCGTCGCGCTGGCAACCGGCGCCTATGCGCATATTCGCCGTCAGTTCAAAATCTCCATCGGTAAGATGGAAGGCATCGAAGAGCCGCTGGCGCGTATCGCCGGTAACGCTTACGTGATGGATGCGGCGGCGTCGCTGATCACCTACGGCATTATGCTGGGCGAGAAACCGGCGGTACTGTCGGCCATTGTGAAGTATCACTGCACCCACCGCGGCCAGCAGTCCATCATTGATGCGATGGATATCACCGGCGGTAAAGGCATCATGCTGGGCGAAAGCAACTTCCTGGCCCGTGCCTATCAGGGCGCGCCAATCGCGATTACGGTGGAAGGCGCGAACATTCTGACCCGCAGCATGATGATCTTCGGCCAGGGCGCAATCCGCTGCCATCCATACGTGCTGGAAGAAATGGCGGCGGCGCAGAACAACGATGTGGATGCGTTCGATAAACTGCTGTTCAAACATATCGGCCATGTCGGCAGCAACAAAGTGCGCAGCTTCTGGCTGGGCCTGACCAACGGCTTAACCAGCCGTTCGCCGACCCGCGATGCCACTAAACGTTACTATCAGCACCTGAACCGCCTGAGCGCCAACCTGGCCCTGTTGTCGGACGTGTCGATGGCGGTGCTGGGCGGCAGCCTGAAACGCCGCGAACGTATCTCGGCGCGGCTGGGCGATGTGCTGAGCCAGCTCTACCTGGCGTCCGCCGTGCTGAAGCGCTATGACGACGAAGGCCGTAACGAAGCCGATCTGCCGCTGCTGCACTGGGGCGTTCAGGATGCGCTGCATCAGGCCGAACAGGCGATTGACGATCTGCTGCGTAACTTCCCGAACGGCGCTGTCGCCGGGCTGCTGCGCGTGGTGATCTTCCCGCTGGGCCGCCGTTACGATGCGCCGTCCGACAAGCTGGACCATAAAGTGGCGAAGATCCTGCAAACGCCGTCTGCGACCCGTTCACGCATCGGTCGCGGCCAGTACCTGACGCCGAGCGAGTACAATCCGGTGGGTCTGCTGGAGGAAGCGCTACAGGATATGATTGCTGCCGAGCCGATCCACGAACGCATCTGCAAAGCGTTGGGTAAAAACCTCTCCTTCACCCGTCTCGATATGCTGGCGAAACAAGCGCTGGAGCAGGGACACATTACTCAGGAAGAGGCGGATATCCTGGTCAAAGCGGAACAAAGCCGTCTGCGCAGCATTAACGTGGACGAATTTGAGCCGGAGGAACTGGCGACTCAGCCGGTAAAGATGCCGGAAAAACTGCGAAAACCTGAAGCGGCCTAACCCTCAACGCTTCACTGTCAAAAGACCGGTTGCCATAGCCGGTCTTTTTTTTGGTTAACGGTGGCCTCGCCGGGTTTGCGAGGTTGATCTGCAATCTTCTCCGCCATTTGCTAAAAGGTCATGCTAGAGTGAAATCCCCCCGTCAACGAGGAGAATGAGATTGTGCCTGGGTTAAAAGTATCGTTGTTACAACAACCGCTGGTGTGGATGGATGGCCCTGCCAATCTGCGCCATTTTGATGTGTTGCTGGATGAGCTAACCGGGCGGGACCTTATCCTGCTACCAGAAATGTTCACGACGGGCTTTGCGATGGAAGCCGCTCAACAGTCGATGGCCGAAGAAGAAGTCATCAACTGGATGCAGATTAAAGCCAGCCAGTTGGGCGCGATGGTCGGCGGCAGCGCCGCGCTGCAAACCGAACGCGGCCCGGTGAACCGTTTTCTGCTGGTCGAGCCGGAAGGCAAAGTGCATTTTTACGATAAGCGTCATTTATTCCGCATGGCCGATGAGCACCACCACTACGTGGCAGGTGAGCAGCGGCTGATTGTCGAATGGCGCGGCTGGCGCATTCTGCCGCTGGTCTGCTATGACCTGCGCTTCCCGGTGTGGTCGCGCAACGCCAGTGATTATGACCTGGCGCTGTATGTGGCGAACTGGCCCGCGCCGCGCTCGCTGCACTGGCAGGCGCTGCTGACCGCACGCGCCATCGAAAACCAGTGTTACGTCGCCGGCTGCAACCGGGTCGGGACCGACGGCAACGGGCACCACTACCGCGGCGATAGCCGCATTATCAATCCGCAGGGGGAGATCCTCGCCAGCGCCGATGCCCATCAGGCAACGCGGCTGGATGCGGAGCTGTCGTTAAACGCGCTTAAGGAGTACCGGGAAAAATTCCCTGCCTGGCGCGATGCCGATGATTTTACGCTGAACGGTTAACCTTTCGCCGGTGCGGTCGCCGATCGCACCGAGTCATAAACTTTCCATGCCGCCTGCATGGCTTCGCCCTGCACCGTGCGCAATCCATGTCGATTTAATACTGCTTCCAGCGCCGCGAGCGTTTGCAGCACGCAGTCTTTGCGCGCGTTATAGCCCATGGTGCCGATACGCCAGATCTTGCCCTGCAACGGGCCAAACGAGGTGCCGATCTCGATGTGGAAGTCTTCAAGCAGTTGCTGGCGCACCGCTTCACCGTTGATGCCGTGCGGGATAACGACGCCGAGCACGTTATTCATTTTGTGCCGGAGATCGCCAAAGGTTTCCAGCCCCATCCCCTGGATCCCGGCCAGCATCGCCTTGCCATGTAAGGCGTGACGGGCAACGCGGTTATCCATCCCCTCTTCCAGCATGATGCGGGCGCATTCCCGGGCGGCGAACAGCATGCTGGTGGCTTCGGTATGATGGTTCAGACGCTCCGGCCCCCAGTAATCCATGATCATGCCGAGATCGAAATAATTGGAGTAGATCATCTCGTCGTCGCCGTCCTGATGATCCTGAGTGCGTATGCCGGCTTCGACGCATTTTCGCGCGCGTATCACCGCTTCCATCTGCGGGCTAAGGGTGATCGGCGCGCTGCCTGACGGGCCACCGAGGCATTTTTGCAGACCTGCCGAAACGGCATCTACACCCCAGTCATCGGTTTTTAAGGTGTTGCCGCCCAATGATGCAGTCGCGTCGGTGTAAAACAGCACGCCATGGCGACGGCAAATCTCACCCAGATCCGCCAGCGGTTGCAGCATGGTGGTGGAGGTATCGCCATGAACCGTCAATAACAAACGGGGTTTGACGCGTTTAATCGCCTCTTCAATACGGTCCGGGCAAAATACCTCGCCCCAGGGAACCTCAAGGGTATGCACTTCTGCCCGGCAGCGGCGGGCGATTTCACACAACAAGTGACCGAAGCGACCAAACACCGGCACCAGCACCCGGTCGCCTGGGCGGATCGCCGAAACCAGAATAGCTTCAATGCCCGCGCGCGAGGTGCCGTCGATTAACAGTGTCCAGCGATTGTGGGTATTGAACACCTGACGGTACAGCGCCATGGTTTCGTTCATATAGCCCGTCATCGCCGGATCGTACTGGCCAATAAGCTGGCTCGCCATGGCGCGCAATACGCGGGGATCGGCGTTAATCGGCCCTGGTCCCATTAATAAACGAGAAGGCGGGTTGATTTGGGTTGGCAAAATGAAATCGGACATGACGCGCTCCGGTCACAGCAGAAATTAATTTGAAGAAAATCAATGTGCCAGATGGAAGCAGGTTTGGCTATGTGAGAGTGGGCTAAAGCGAAGACAAAAAAACCGTATCCCTTGCGGTGATACGGTTTTCTGAACTTTGCAGCACTGAGGCTACAGAGTATAAATGTTGGCGGAACGGACGGGACTCGAACCCGCGACCCCCTGCGTGACAGGCAGGTATTCTAACCGACTGAACTACCGCTCCGCGTTGTTCCCCTGGGAACGAGGCGAATATTACGGGGAGCCTCTCTAAGCGTCAACGCTTTTTCTCAGGATTATCATCGTTTGCTGCAAATTTCGCCCGAGTGACGACAAATCGCGCAAATTAACGGACGTTATGCGCGCCACAGGCAGCTGCCGCCCTTCTTTTGCACCAGATCCAGGCGTGATTCATGGGCGGCGCATTCTTCATCGGTAGCGGTAATCACTTTTAAACGCGACGCCTGGCGCACCAGACGCTGAATGCCCGTGGTGTCCTGTACGTTCTGAGCCTCGCCTTCCATCGCAAACGTCATCGACGTCTGTCCACCGGTCATGGTCAGCCAGACATCCGCCAGAATTTGGGAGTCAAGCAACGCGCCGTGCAGCGTACGTTTGCTGTTATCGATTTCATAACGCGAGCACAGCGCATCCAGGCTATTACGCTTGCCGGGGAACAACCGCCGCGCCAGCGCCAGGCTATCGGTTATTTTGCAGAAGGTATCGGTTTTCGGGATTCCACGTTTAAGCTTGCTGAATTCATAATCCATAAAGCCGATATCGAACGATGCGTTGTGGATGATCAACTCCGCGCCGCGAATGTAATCGATGAAATCATCAGCCACATCGCCAAACACCGGTTTATCCAGCAAAAATTCATCCGCAATACCGTGAACATTGAAGGCGTCTGGATCGATCAGGCGGTCAGGTTTGATATAAACGTGAAAGTTATTGCCCGTTAAACGGCGGTTAATCACCTCGACAGCACCAATCTCAATGATGCAATGCCCTTCGTAATGGGCGCCAATCTGGTTCATACCGGTGGTTTCAGTATCGAGGACGATCTGTCGTGTAATTGGTGTGCTCATAAGGCTCGTTTATGTCAGACTGGGTTTTTTGATCACAGGAAGTCTACCAGAGATGCGCAAACAGGTAGAAATTTTCACCGATGGTTCGTGTCTGGGTAATCCAGGACCGGGCGGCTACGGTGCGATTTTACGCTATAAACAGCACGAAAAAACCTTTAGCGAAGGGTATAAGCTGACCACCAATAATCGTATGGAACTGATGGCTGCCATCGTGGCGCTGGAAGCATTGCGTGAGCATTGCGACGTGACGCTGAGTACCGACAGCCAGTACGTCAGGCAAGGCATCACCCAGTGGATCCATAACTGGAAAAAACGCGGCTGGAAAACTGCCGATAAGAAACCGGTCAAAAATGTTGATTTGTGGCAGCGGCTGGATAAGGCCTTAAGCCAGCATAAAATCAACTGGGAGTGGGTCAAAGGCCACGCCGGCCATCCTGAAAACGAACGCTGCGATGAACTGGCGCGCGCAGCGGCCAGCAACCCTCAACATGTCGATGTCGGGTATCAGGCGGAAAACGCGGTTAGTTAGGTTTCCGGTATTGCCGCGTTGCGCCCACCGCCGGGCGTAACTGCGTTTTGGCGCTGCGTTGTTTCATCGGGTTCAGCGTTAAAGGGATCGTGCGTTTACGTGCCACGATAACCTGCATACAGCCCAGCGCAGGTAAGTGAGTGCTCAGCAACTTACCCCCCTGTTTATTCCATGGCAATACCTGGAAATTGGTCTGATAGAGCACTTCGAAATTAAGCAAGGCAAGCCAGTCAAGCTGGCGGGCTAAGGTGAACATCCGGCTATTATAAGGGATACGCTGACGGCGAAACGGTACCAGTTTCCCCACACCTAACAGACTAAAGGGGTTAAAACTGCTCATAATTAACCACCCGTCATCAACCAAAACTCGGTCAACTTCGCGCAGTAATCCGTGTGGATCGGAGCACCATGAGATAGTGTGCGCTAACAAACAGGCGTCGACCGCCCGGGGAGCAAAAGGGAGCGCCAGCGGGTCGGCTCTTACCTGAAGCTGCTCGCCATGAGTCGCCACATTAACCTGGTGAGAAATCGCACAACTCTCAGTATTGATTTCCGCGCTGAGATTGCCAATCTTAAGTAAGTGAAAACCAAACATTTTTGCAAGCCAGGGGCGCATCTGGTATTCAAGCGCGTCGCGATAATATTCGCCCCAGGGGAGTTCAGCCCAGTGCCCTGGCGTCTGGTACGTCTTGGGTATCCTTGCCGGTTTCATCGCTACCTTCTGTCACGCATTAAGAGGTGTTTTATGAATCTTATCAGTATTCCCGCTTTTCAGGATAACTACATCTGGGTGCTTAGTGAGAACAATGGCCAATGCCTGATCGTCGATCCCGGTGAAGCCGACCCCATCATTTTGGCCATTGAACAGTATGGTTGGCAGCCTGAGGCGATTTTGCTTACCCATCATCATAACGACCATGTGGGCGGTGTACCGGATTTGTTGAAAAAATATCCTTCTCTGCCGGTCTACGGCCCTCAGGAGACCGCCAGTAAAGGTACAAACCGGGTAGTCAACGAAGGGGATAAAATCAATCTACTGGGGCATGAATTCACCATTATTGCCACACCAGGTCACACTTTAGGACATCTCTGTTACTTCAGTTATCCTTACTTATTCTGCGGCGATACGATGTTTTCCGGCGGCTGCGGGCGTTTGTTTGAGGGTACGCCGAATCAGATGTATCAATCATTTAATAAATTAAACGTCTTACCAGACGATACTCTGATATGTTGCGCCCACGAATATACATTAAGTAATTTAAAGTTTGCGATAAGCATATTGCCTCATGATCGTGACTTAAACGAATACTATCGAAAAGTGAAGGAGTTACGCGCAAAAAACCAAATTACATTGCCAACAACGCTGGCGGAAGAACGTAAAATCAATGTTTTTTTAAGAACGCAAGATATTGATATTATTAATTCAATTAATAAAGAAACAACTTTGCAACAACCTGAGCAGCGTTTTGCCTGGTTAAGGGCCATGAAAGACAAGTTCTGATAATTCATGCTTGTCATTGAGGACATTCGCCGTTATCATCGCTCGTCTTTTAAGCAACTATTGACACACACATGAAGGCAAAAGCGATATTACTCGCCTCTGTCCTGCTTGTGGGATGCCAGGCGTCAAAGCATGACGCCACCGTCCAACAGCACGCACAGAGCCTTTCTGCAGCTGGTCAAGGGGAAGCAGGGAAGTTTACAAGCCAAGGGCGCTGGATGGACGATGGGACATCTTTCGCTCAGGATCAGGACTTGTGGGCTTTCATTGGCGACGAGCTAAAGATGGGAATTCCGGAAAACAGCCGGATTCGCGATCAAAAACAGAAGTATTTGAGCAATAAGAGCTATCTCCACGATGTAACTTTACGGGCAGAGCCGTATATGTACTGGATAGCAGGGCAAGTTAAGAAACGTAACATGCCCATGGAACTGGTACTACTACCCATAGTGGAGAGCGCTTTTGACCCTCACGCAACGAGTGGAGCTAATGCCGCAGGCATCTGGCAAATCATTCCGAGCACGGGGCGAAACTATGGTCTTAAACAGACCAGGAATTACGATGCACGTCGCGACGTAGTGGCCTCCACCACTGCGGCACTCGATATGATGCAGCGCTTAAACCGTATGTTTGACGGCGACTGGCTCCTGACTGTCGCGGCCTATAACAGCGGCGAAGGTCGTGTAATGAAGGCAATGAAAGCGAATAAAGCACGGGGTAAACCCACGGATTTTTGGTCGCTTTCACTGCCACAGGAAACCAAAGTCTACGTACCTAAAATGCTGGCGTTGAGTGATATTCTCAAAAACAGCAAAAAGTACGGCGTACGGTTGCCGACCTCGGATGAAAGCCGCGCACTGGCGCGCGTCAAACTCAATAACCCTGTTGAGGTGGCGCAACTGGCCGATATGGCCGGGATTTCAGTGAGTAAACTGAAAACCTTCAATGCTGGTGTGAAAGGCTCGACGTTAGGGGCTAGCGGCCCTCAGTATGTGATGGTGCCGAAAAAGCATGCCGATCAGCTGCGAAACTCGCTGGCAGCAGGTGAAATTGCCGCCGTACAGCCAACGCTGGTTGCTGACAACAGCAGTTCTGCGCGCTCCTATAAAGTGCGTTCAGGCGATTCATTATCGGGCATCGCATCGCGTTTAAACGTGTCGACCAAAGATCTGCAGCGCTGGAATAACCTGAAAGGGGCGCATATCAAAGTGGGGCAAACCCTCACCGTTGGTGCAGTTGAAAGCGGTACGCGGCTGGCAAGTAATGACGACAGCATTACCTATAAAGTTCGCAAAGGCGATTCGCTCTCCAGCATCGCTAAACGTCATGGCGTGAACATTAAAGATGTTATGCGCTGGAACAGCGGTACGGATAACTTGCAGCCTGGCGATCAAATTACGCTATTCGTTAAAAACAGCGTAAATGGCGATTCGTAGACATCTACAAAATCAAAAAAGGCACCGATTCCCCCGGTGCCTTTTTCTTTTACTACGGCTTATAAACTTCGATCATAATGGTATCGCTGGTGAATGAGCCTTCGTCTTTCAGTTCAAAGTAACGCTGTACTGCCCCAGACGCACTCTTTTGATACAAGCGAATAGCGGCAGCTAAGGCCTCTGGCGTGCGCATACGGGCGATCCAGCTTGCATATTCCAGTACCAGACGGTCGGTAATAACTGAGGTAGTCAGTAATCCTGCGTCACTGAACATCGCCGCCCATTCGCCACTGGAATAATTTCTGACGTGCGATGTGTCGCGCAACGCTTCAATGGTTTGTAACCAGATATCCAGCACCGCATTGCCGGGCGACATCACATCCATCACGATCGCCTTCCCGCCCGGACGTAAAACACGCTTAATTTCCCGCAGCGCCTGGCCAACATCCTGCCAGTGATGGGCGGAATAACGGCTGATAACAATATCGACGCTTTCGTCAGCGAATGGCAAGGATTCCGCGTAGCCCTGGCAAGTCTGGAGGTTATCTAACCCCCGCTCACGCGCGGCGCTGTTTACCGTTTCCAGCATGCTGGCTGATAAATCATAGGCGATCACTTCTTTTACCTGAGAGGCGGCGATAAAGCTGGCGTGCCCTGCTCCACAGCCTACATCAAGCAGTTGCGCATGAGGAAAAGAGGCCAGGCGCGTTTTTAAGCGTTCCAAATCCCGTCCGCTGGCATGTACCTGGCTGGTTAAGTAGGCCGAAGCCTGAGAGCCGAACTGCTTATTGATGTTGTCGTGGTGCGAGTGTGTTGTCATTACGTTGCCCTTTTTTAAGTGAATGGAGGGCAGAACGTCTGATCTGCCCTACGGCAGACCTGACATACCTTAACGCTTAGCAGGTTTGCCGGGTGTGAATTCAACGAGTAGCGGATTATGGTCGGAGGCACGCGTCACCAGAACAGAGGCTTCGTGAACAGCCAAACCACGGTAGAAAACAAAATCAAGCGGGCGACCGAACGCTCGCCGGCGGTGATCGTCAGTAAAACGCACTTCGCGCAGCGACATTTCGCGCGCGAAACGATAAAGCGCATTCATACGCGGGCGGCTCCAGGCATTAAAATCCCCGGCCATAATAATGGGCCCGCTGTGATGGGCGATTTGATCGCCAATAGGGCCTAATTGTTTGCTATACACGTCCACTCCGAGACTGAAATTTACCGCATGGATGTTAATCACCATCAGCATACGGGTATCGGGCAAGGGATAAACGGTAACCAGCGCCGACTTGGACAGCCTCAGAATAGGCTCTCGTTCGCGCAATGGGCAACAGTAAACAGGATGCGCCGCCGACAGCGTCATCACCCCCGAGGGATGTTGAGGCAGCACAAACGCTGGCACCTGATCGGCTGCCAGATAATTGGTGGTAGCAAAATTGACCAACTCCGGCGTGGTTTGCGCTTCCTGTAGCAATACAAGATGCGCATCCTTACCAAAGTTTTTCAGGACTGAGAGCCATTCAGCGCGCTGCTGCTTAAAGATATTCCAGACCAGCACCCGAAGACGATCGTGGCCTGGAAGCGGTTCTCCCGCAGGTAAAGCCTGACCTATGGTCGCAAACGAGCCGGGCGCCAGGATGCGCTCTGCAGGCTGTCCGGCGACATATCGCATTGCATAGGTAGATTTACGCACTTTCGACTTCATTCCTCTCACAGGTGTGCCCGCAAAAACAGAAGCGGCTTATCAGTTATAGGGATTTTAGCTCACACTTTCAACGTGCAGGGCGATAAACAAGCGTATCCGCTATTTCAGGCGCTTTCTGGCAAGTTATCTGCGCTTCGTTCATCCAATCTGTAGTTATCTGATGCACAAACATGACGCCGCTGTCTGAAGGTGCTTAAATAACAAAAACGACGTTAATCGCGTCATAATGTTGCTTATGGAGCAATAATGAAGGCGACATCAGAAGAGTTAATGATATTTGTTGCTGTGGTAGAGAGCGGCAGTTTTAGCCGCGCGGCGGAACAGCTTTCACTGGCAAACTCGGCGGTGAGCCGGGCCGTAAAGAAGCTGGAAATGAAGCTGGGCGTAAGCCTGCTTAATCGCACCACTCGCCAGTTGAGCCTGACCGAAGAAGGTGAACGTTATTTTCGTCGCGTGCAGCAGATATTGCAGGACATTGCCGCAGCGGAAAATGAAATTATGGAAACGAAGCAGACGCCACGGGGCTTATTGAGAATTGATGCCGCAACGCCAGTGATCCTCCATTATCTGACGCCATTGATAAAGCCCTTTCGGGAAAAGTATCCTGAGATCACCCTCTCTCTTGTTTCTTCAGAAACTTTTATCAATCTTATTGAGCGCAAAGTGGATGTGGCGATTCGCGTTGGGACGTTGAGCGATTCCAGCCTGCGAGCACGACCGTTATTCAGCAGCTACCGTAAAATCATCGCCGCACCGGACTATCTTGTAAAGCATGGGACGCCACAATCGGTTGACGATCTGGCAAATCATCTTTGCCTGGGTTTCACTGAGCCTGCATCATTAAATATCTGGCCTGTCGCGCAGTCAGATGGACAACTCTATGAAGCGAGCCCAGGGTTATCATCAAACAGTGGCGAGACGCTAAAACATCTCTGCCTCGCTGGTAACGGCATCGCCTGCTTATCTGACTATATGATTAATAAAGAGATTGAGAACGGCACCCTGGTCGAAATCATGACCGATATCCGTTTACCCGTCGCCATGCCTTTCAGCGCAGTCTATTACAGCGATCGTGCCGTGAGTGCGCGTATCCGGGCGTTAATTGATTTTCTTAGCGAGCAGATCCCAGCGCATGCCGCTCTGCGAGCATGAGCTTAAGAGGAGGTAAAGGCCAAAATAAATCTCCTCCGGCATAATCAATCTGCCAAAGAAGGAGATCACATGCATAAAACCCGTTGGTCAGCTACATGAGGTGCAGTTTGCCACAGGCTTACGCCAGGCATTCAGGCGATTGTCGCTGAGCGTTGTTATCAACCAGATACACGACGTGATGAGCCGGTGATTATGGGGCTGAACGTGGCGGCTGTAAGCTATCTGCGATAGAGATTCATTAAGCTTTTTCAGGTAATTCGCAGGCAGGACAGTAACGGGATACCGTATAAGAGTTCACCGTATTTAGTGCCTGTTAAAACTGAATTTTTGCCATAAGGTAAAACAGCGCCCGCAGGTGCGTATTCGAGCTCTGCTGCCGACGCCAGAGGCGATGAATCAGAGCTGGTCCATCGATTTTATGTACGATGAGCCAGTGTGAGGCATAGGCTTTCGGAATTTCAACGTGGTAGATGATTTTAACCGCAAAGCGATGGCGATCGAAATTAACCTTCATATCCCGGCGCAACGGGTCGTGAAAGTGCTGGACCGAACCCTGGCAAACCGCAAATATTCCCTGAAGATGCGTATGGATAAAGGCCTGCGGTTGGTCTCTCTGACGCTGGCCCAACAGGCTGAAAAGCCTGGTGGGATGTTGAATTTTATCAGGCCCCCCAAGCCAACGCAGAATGATCCTACCCAGCAATAGTGGGCATGCGACTAAGTGAGTAAACTCTCAGTCAGAGGTGACTCACATGACAAGACCAGCATCAACCACCGAAAAGCCACACAAGCAGCACACGCCTGAACTTCGTCTGGAGGCCCTGAAACTGGCTTAACGCATTGGTGTGGCCGCTGCCGCCCGCGAACTTAGCCTGTATGAATCACAGCTCTACAACTGGCGAAGCAAACAGCAAAATCAGCACTCTTCTTCTGAACGCGAACAGGAGATGTCTGCTGAGATCGCCCGTCTGAAGCGTCAACTGGCAGAACGGGATGAGGAACTGGCCATTCTCCAAAAGGCCGCGGCATACTTCGCGAAGCGCCTGAAATGAAGTATGTCTTTATCGAAAAACATCAGGCTGAGTTCAGTATCAAAGCCATGTACCGTGTACTTCAGGTTGCCCGTAGTAGCTGGTACGCCTGGCATCAACGATGTCATCAGATAAACAGTCGTCAGCAGTTCCGACTTATCTGTGATAACGTCGTCCGGGAGGCATTCAGTGACGCAAAATAGCGCTTTGGCGCTCCACGCCACACGGATGAGCTTCGTGCTAATGGACTGGTCTGTAACATAAATACCGTGGCGGCCAGCCTGCGCCGGCAGGGACTGCGGGCGAAAGCCTCGCGCCGGTTAAGCCCGGTCAGTTACTGTGAATATAGTCTGCCAGTATCAGAGAATCTGCTGAAGCAGGATATTTACGCCAGCGGTCCTAATCAGAAATGGGCGGGTGATATCACGTATCTTCGCACTGGTGAAGGCTGGCTGTACCTGTCGGTGGTTATCGACCTGTGGTCGCGGTCAGTCAGTTGTCGGTGTCCTCGCGGATGACGGCATAGCTTGCCTACGATGCGTTACAGGTGGCGCTGTGGCGGCGTAAACGCCCGGAAAACGTCATCGTTCATACAGACAGAGGCGGTCAGTACTGTTCAACGGATTACCAGAGCTTACTGAGACGCCATAATCTGCGGGGCAGTATGAGCGCCAGAGGCTGTTGTTACGACAATGCCTGTGCTGAAAGCTTCTTCTTCGCCTGATGCAGATTAATTCTGAAAATGGTTTCATTCGTCCGGGTTATGAGGGTAGTTGAGGCTGAAATGTGTACAGCTGATTGTAGAAAGCGTTACTCATACGGACAAGCCAGTGAAGCGATGAGTGTCGGTTCTACCGCCCCTGAAACGCGGGTCCGACACATCAGGGTATTGCGTCCTCTGCAACCCTTGATACGTCAGAGCAGCAACGTTTTGCGAGCTGGAAAGCAGGTCCGCCGTCTGGTAGAGCAGAATAAAGCAAAGCGACAGCTGATGGGGGAAATGCCAGGATAACAGCCTCATGGAGCGCTTCTTCCGCAGTCTGAAAACAGAATGGGTCCCGACGAAGAGTTACTCAGGCAAGAACGAGACCCGACAGCGAATTAATGGTTTCATATTGAACGACTGCAATAACGTCAGAGCACATCATTACAAAGAGGGCAAATGCCGGTAGAGCCAGAGAAAAGATACTGTTTTTACTGTAAAACTGCGGCCAGTATTATATGACCACGATCAAAAATGACCTGCAAGATTCTCCCTTCCGGGGCGTGACTATTTTGCGCTGGCTCTGGCGGTATCGGGTAGGATATCTTCAGACGGAAAAAAACCGTATCGCTATTAAGGCGATACGGTTTTTTTATTCACAAAGACATATTAAAACGTCTCATAACAATGAGTTGGCGGAACGGACGGGACTCGAACCCGCGA
>NZ_JAAATR010000060.1 GCF_009907385.1 Atlantibacter hermannii | reverse complement strand
ATAGGGAGTAATCAGAATCTGACAAGCCTAAAATTCAAAAAAGTTTTTGTTCGCTCACATTTCAAACAAAACCTCGTAAGAAGGCCCAATTCTGCCTGCTTTATAAACAAAACGGGCTCCTGAGAGCCCGTTTTTTGCCATCGGCGAACGCTTATTGGCGAGCAACAATTCGGTCGTCTTTAACGGTCAGCTCAATCGGTTTACCCGGAATCAACTCGCCAGACAGAATCTGTTGAGCCAGCGGGTTCTCGATTTGCTGCTGAATAGCCCGTTTGAGCGGACGCGCACCATAAACCGGGTCATATCCGTTTTCACCCAGCAGTTGTAGCGCCTCATCAGACATCTCAACCTGATATCCACGCTCCTCAAGCCGTTTATACAGCCGTTGCAGCTGGATTTGGGCGATCGACGCGATATGTTTCTGGCCCAGCGGGTGGAATACCACCACTTCATCAATACGGTTGATGAATTCTGGTCTGAAGTTCTGGCTTACTACGTTCAGTACCATGTCCTTCATATGGCTATAGTCGAGTTCGCCAAACCTTTCCTGAATCAGATCGGACCCCAGGTTAGAAGTCATAATCACGACCGTATTACGGAAATCTACCGTACGGCCCTGCCCATCGGTAAGACGGCCATCGTCCAGCACCTGCAGCAGAATGTTGAACACATCCGGATGCGCTTTTTCCACTTCATCCAGCAGGATGACGGAATAAGGACGGCGACGCACCGCCTCGGTCAGGTAACCGCCTTCTTCGTAGCCGACATATCCCGGAGGCGCGCCCACTAAGCGAGACACGGAGTGTTTCTCCATAAACTCGGACATATCGATACGCACCATTGCGTCATCGCTATCGAACATAAAGTTCGCCAGCGCTTTGCATAGCTCGGTTTTCCCTACCCCGGTTGGCCCAAGGAACAGGAATGAACCAATCGGGCGGTTAGGGTCGGATAATCCGGCACGGCTACGGCGAATGGCGTTTGAAACCGCTTCGACCGCTTCATCCTGGCCAATCACCCGCTGATGCAGATCCTGCTCCATACGCAGCAGTTTTTCGCGCTCGCTTTCCATCATGCGGGCCACCGGGATACCGGTCCAGCGCGCCAGCACCTCAGCGATTTCGGCATCGGTAACTTTATTACGCAGCAGGCGCATAGTTTTGCCTTCGCTTTGCGTCGCGGCGGCCAGCTGTTTTTCCAGCTCCGGGATTTTCCCGTACTGCAGCTCAGACATCCGGGCCAGATCGCCCACGCGGCGCGCTTGCTCGATAGCGATTTTCGCCTGCTCCAGTTCAGCTTTGATGGTCTGGGTACCGGAAAGCGAGGCTTTCTCCGCCTTCCATTCCTCTTCCAGTTCTGAATATTGACGCTCTTTATCAGAAAGCTCGTCATTCAGCATATCGAGGCGTTTCTTGCTCGCTTCATCCGACTCTTTCAACAGCGCCTGCTGTTCCAGTTTCAACTGAATGATGCGTCGGTCAAGTCGATCCAGCTCTTCCGGTTTGGAATCAATCTGCATACGGATGCTGGATGCCGCTTCATCGATCAGGTCGATAGCTTTATCAGGCAACTGGCGATCCGCGATATAACGATGCGACAGCGTAGCTGCCGCCACGATAGCCGGGTCGGTTATCTGCACATGGTGGTGCAGTTCATAACGCTCTTTCAGGCCACGCAGGATCGCGATGGTGTCTTCCACCGTCGGCTCGGCGACAAACACTTTCTGGAAACGACGCTCAAGCGCGGCGTCTTTTTCAATATACTGGCGATACTCATCCAGCGTCGTCGCGCCAACGCAGTGCAGTTCACCGCGCGCCAGCGCTGGCTTCAGCATGTTCCCGGCGTCCATCGCGCCATCGGCTTTACCCGCGCCAACCATGGTATGTAATTCGTCGATAAACAGAATGACGTTGCCTTCCTGCTTAGAAAGATCGCTAAGCACGCCTTTTAAGCGTTCTTCAAATTCGCCGCGGTATTTCGCCCCGGCCACCAGCGCGCCCATATCCAGCGCCAGTACGCGGCGGCCTTTTAAGCCCTCCGGCACTTCGCCGTTGACGATGCGCTGCGCCAGCCCTTCGACAATCGCGGTTTTACCTACGCCAGGTTCGCCGATCAGCACCGGGTTGTTTTTGGTACGACGCTGCAATACCTGAATCGTGCGGCGGATCTCTTCGTCACGGCCGATCACCGGGTCAAGTTTGCCCTGCTCGGCACGCTCAGTGAGATCAAGAGTATATTTTTTCAATGCCTGGCGCTGATCTTCAGCCCCCTGATCGTTCACGCTTTCACCTCCACGCATTTGCGCAATCGCCTGAGTGATATTCGCGGTATTGGCGCCTGCCGCTTTTAACAGATCGGCCAGCGTGCCGCGCGACTCAAGCGCAGCCAGAACAAACAGTTCTGACGAAATAAAATTATCGCCCTGCTTTTGCGCCAGCTTGTCGCAAAGGTTGAGGACGCGCACTAAATCCTGCGACGGCTGTACGTCGCCACCGGTGCCTTCCACCTGCGGCAAACGGCTTAACGCCTGATCGATATCCGTGCGTAACTTGCCGGCATTGATGCCCGCAGAGGTCAGTAACGGACGAACGGAACCCCCTTCCTGATTCAGCAAGGCGCTCATAAGATGTAAGGGTTCGATGAATTGGTTGTCGTGCCCCAGTGCGAGCGACTGGGCATCGGCAAGAGCAAGCTGGAATTTATTAGTAAGACGATCCAGACGCATAACTCCTCCCATAAACAGGTCAAATTTGCTACTGGAGATTAAATGAGGTCATCCCTCAATTATTCAAGGTGAATGACCTGAATTATGTGAAAAGAAAACAACGCGTTCTGGATCGTCTTAATTCGCTAGGTTATATCAGCCAAATGAAACTTGCCATACGGCCCGTGATTCTGTCACGGCGGTATGAGAAAAATTCGTCCTGCTCAGTAAAGGTACAGCGGTCGCCGCCGTAGATTTTCGTCACGCCAGCCGCCGTTAAACGCTGGCGCGCAAGCTGATAAATATCGGCGAAATACTTTTCACCCGCTGGACGAAACGCGCTGGCGGCCTGGCCGTCTTTGGCAATAAACGCATCGCGCACATCATCGCCCACCTCAAACGCCTGTGGACCAATCGCCGGGCCTAACCACGCCATGATATTTTCCGGGCGATCGTTAAAACTCGCGAGCGTCGCTTCCAGTACGCCGTCACATAACCCCCGCCATCCCGCATGCGCGGCAGCCACTTCGCTGCCCGCCTGATTACAGAATAGCACCGGCAAACAGTCCGCGGTCATGACAGCGCAAACCGTGCCAGGCGTATCGCTCCAGGAAGCATCGGCGCGTTTTGCGCTATACGGCTCGCCGATCAGGCGTAATACCGCGTTACCGTGCACCTGCTCCAGCCATACCGGTCTGGACGGCATCTGCGCGGCGGCGAATAAACGGCTGCGATTTTCCTCGACGTCATCGGCGTTGTCGCCGCAATGCGCGCCCAGATTGAGCGATGCATACGGCCCGGCGCTTACGCCGCCAATGCGGGTGCTGCTACAGGCCGCAACGCCCGGCGGCAATGGCCAGTCGGGGATAATGAGTTTTGTCATAACCAGTCAACGTCGTCTTTATGCGTTTCGAAGTCAGCACGCAGCGCATCGATGAGGTCAACCATATCCTGCGGGATAGGCGCGTGCCATTCCATCTGGATACCGGTAATAGGATGATACAAACGCAGCATCGTCGCATGCAGCGCCTGGCGATCAAACTGGCGCAGCGCCTGAATGAATTCGTCGGACGCGCCTTTAGGCGGGCGCGGACGTCCACCGTACAGCTGATCACCCACCAGCGGATGGGTAATATGCGCCATATGTACGCGGATTTGGTGGGTACGCCCCGTTTCCAGGCGCAGCCTCAGCCGGGTATGAATCCGAAAATGCTCCATAATCCGGTAATGGGTAACGGCAGGTTTACCCATCGGATGGACAGACATATGGGTACGTTTCGTCGGATGACGGCTGATGGGTTCTTCCACCGTTCCGCCTGCCGTCATGTGACCGATCGCCACCGCTTCGTACTCGCGGGTGATCTCGCGCAGTTGCAGGGATTCCACCAGGCGGGTTTGCGCCGGAATGGTTTTCGCCACCACCATCAAACCGGTGGTGTCTTTATCCAGACGGTGCACAATACCCGCGCGCGGCACGTCGGCAATCGGCGGATAGTAGTGCAGCAGCGCATTCAGCACCGTGCCGTCAGGGTTGCCCGCGCCGGGATGCACCACGAAATCGCGCGGTTTGTTGATGACCAGAATGTCGTCATCTTCATAGACGATATTCAGCGGGATATCCTGGGGTTCAAAGCGGGCGTCTTCTTCGATTTCTACGTCGATAACCACGCTTTCACCGCCGAATACTTTTTCTTTTGGCTTATCGCTAATCTTGCCGTTGAGCTGGACGCGCTGGTCTAAAATCCACTCTTTTATCCGCGATCGCGAATAATCAGGGAACATTTCGGCCAAAGCCTGATCTAAGCGTTGACCGAGTTGAGATTCGGACACCGTTGCAGTGAGTTGTACTCGTTGTGCCATATACTGCTTCTTCGTTTACGTTGGGATTTACGGCTTCGCCGTATAATATAGTGTGCTATTGTAGCTGGTCTTAACCGGGAGCAGGAACTGTCAATCTCCCGCACAAGTAAAACATTCTGAGGAAAGTCAAAACGTCATGACGCGCATGAAATATCTGGTGGCTGCCGCCACGTTGAGCCTGGCTTTGGCGGGTTGCTCCGGTTCTAAGGACGAGGTCCCTGATAATCCGCCATCTGAAATTTACGCGACTGCTCAGCAAAAACTGCAGGACGGTAACTGGAAAGCGGCAATAACGCAACTGGAAGCGCTGGATAATCGTTATCCCTTCGGGCCGTACTCCCAGCAGGTTCAGCTGGATCTGATCTATGCGTACTACAAAAACGCCGATCTTCCGCTGGCTCAGGCTTCCATCGATCGTTTTATGCGTCTGAACCCGACTCACCCGAACATCGACTACGTGATGTATATGCGCGGGCTGACTAACATGGCGCTGGATGATAGCGCGCTGCAAGGTTTCTTCGGTGTCGATCGTTCCGACCGCGATCCGCAACACGCACGCGACGCTTTCCGTGACTTCGCGAAGCTGACCCGCGGCTATCCGCAGAGCCAGTACGTTACTGACGCCACCAAACGCATGGTGTTCCTGAAAGATCGCCTGGCGAAGTATGAACTGTCGGTTGCCGAATATTACACCAAACGCGGCGCGTATGTGGCCGTGGTCAACCGTGTGGAAGGGATGCTGCGTGATTACCCGGATACTCAGGCTACCCGTGATGGCCTGAAGTTAATGGAAAACGCCTACCGCGAAATGCAGATGAATGCGCAGGCGGAGAAAGTAGCCAAAATCATCGCCGCGAATGGCAGCAACACGTAATTGTTATCGATACAAAAAAGGCAGCCAGGCTGCCTTTTTTATGCCCGCGATCCCGATTTAGCCGGGTTTAGCGCGAAGTCATCCCATCAAATATGGCCTGAAAAAGGCGATCCGACAAGGGAAAAATGCCCTCTTCCTGTCCTGTCTCACAAAACAGTTTAGTTGACAAAAAGTGACAAATTTACGTGATTCACATCACACATTTTGACACTCAGGACGGTATGCTGGAATCACCAAGACGGGAAAGACGAGAGGTAAAATTTATGACAATGAACATTACCAGCAAACAAATGGAAATCACTCCGGCAATTCGCCAGCATGTCACAGACCGTCTCGCTAAACTGGATAAATGGCAAACTCACTTAATTAATCCGCACATCATCTTATCCAGAGAACCTCAAGGCTTCGTCGCTGACGCCACCATGAATACGCCAAACGGCCATCTTGTCGCCAGCGCAAAACACGAAGATATGTATACGGCTATTAACGAACTCATTAACAAACTGGAGCGACAACTGAACAAAGTGCAACACAAAGGGGAAGCACGTCGCGCAGTACCTTCAGTTAAAGACGTTAGCTTCGCGGAAGAAGAGTAATCACTCAAACAACAACAACGCGCCTCCGGGCGCGTTTTTTATTGACAGAGCGAAAACAGTACGGGTAGTGTAAACCGTACTTTTTCAAGGAACACCTTATGAAACAACTGCCGTTCTTCTTCGCATTCTTTTTTACCTTCCCCTGAACGGGAGGCTTTTCGTCATGTGATAAAGAATGCGAAGACGAACAAACAGGCCTCCCAAATCGGGGGGCCTTTTTTATGACTATAAAAAAGGTAGCGTTATGACAGCGGAAAACCCTTTACTGGCTCTGCGGGATAAAATCAGTGCGTTGGATGAGAAATTACTGGCGCTGTTAGCCGAACGCCGCACCCTGGCGGTGGAAGTTGGCAAAGCCAAGCTCGCCACGCATCGCCCGGTGCGGGATATTGACCGCGAACGCGATCTGCTGGATAAGCTGATTACCCTCGGCAAAGCCCACCATCTTGATGCGCATTACATTACCCGCCTGTTTCAGCTAATTATTGAAGATTCTGTTCTTACGCAGCAGGCGCTACTTCAGCAGCATCTTAACCAAACCAATCCGCACTCGGCGCGCGTGGCATTTCTTGGCCCGAAAGGCTCTTACTCGCATCTGGCGGCGCGTCAGTATGCCGCTCGCCATTTTGAGCAGTTTATTGAAAGCGGCTGCGCCAAATTCCATGAGATTTTTAACCAGGTGGAAACCGGCCAGGCAGACTACGCGGTAGTGCCGCTGGAAAACACCAGCTCCGGTGCGATTAACGATGTCTACGACTTGCTCCAGCACACCAGCCTGTCTATCGTCGGCGAGTTAACCATTCCTGTCGATCACTGCGTACTGGTATCGGGTTCTACCGACCTGGAAAGTATTGAAACCATCTACAGCCATCCGCAACCGTTCCAGCAGTGCAGCCAGTTCCTTAACCGCTATTCACACTGGAAAATTGAGTATTGCGAGAGCACCTCCGCCGCCATGGAAAAGGTGGCGCAGATGACGTCCCCGAAAGTGGCGGCGTTAGGAAGTGAAGCCGGCGGCGCGCTGTATGGCTTACAGGTGCTGGAACGCAGTCTGGCGAACCAGACCCAGAACATCACCCGCTTTGTGGTACTGGCGCGTAAAGCGATTCACGTTTCCGATCAGGTTCCGGCGAAAACCACCCTGTTGATGGCGACCGGCCAGCAGGCAGGCGCCCTGGTGGAAGCGTTACTGGTGCTGCGTAATCACAATCTGATCATGACTCGTCTGGAATCCCGTCCTATTAACGGCAACCCGTGGGAAGAGATGTTCTATCTGGACGTGCAGGCCAACGTTCAGCAGGCGGAAATGCAGCAGGCGCTGCGCGAGCTCACCGAAATCACCCGTTCAATGAAAGTGCTGGGCTGCTATCCCAGTGAAAACGTGGTGCCGGTCGATCCGGCGTAATCGATAAAAAAGCCAGCGAATTCGCTGGCTTTTTTAGTTTACTGGCGGCTGTCGTTCGCCTGACGCAGCAGGGTCCGACTTTCGCTCTGAAAGCGTGGCGCGTAATCGCCAAACCAGTGTTCGACTTTGCGGAAGCTGTTGATAAACGCCTGTTTATCACCCTGCTCCAGTAAGCCAATCGCCTCGCCAAAGCGCTGGTAGTAGCGCTTAATCAGCGCCAGATTATCTTCCGACGACATAATGATATCCGCATACAGCTGCGGGTCCTGAGCGAACAGCCGTCCAACCATCGCCAGCTCCAGCCGATAGATTGGCGATGAAAGCGCCAACAGTTTTTCCAGTTGCACATTCTCTTCCGCCAGATGCAGGCCGTAGGCGAAGGTCGCGAAGTGGCGCAGCGCCTGAATAAATGCCATATTCTGGTCATGCTCCACGGCGCTGCTGCGGTGCAGACGCGCGCCCCATACCTGAATCTGCTCCAGGAACCACTGATAGGCTTCCGGCTGGCGTCCATCGCAGTAGACCACCACCTGTTTCGCCAGGCTGCCGCTGTCCGGGCCAAACATGGGGTGCAGACCCAGTACCGGACCGTTATGCGCGCTCAGCATCGCCTGTAATGGCCCATTCTTCACCGACGCGAGATCGACGAGGATGCAGTCATCCGGCAATCGCGGCAGTTTAGCAATCACCTGCTCGGTAATGTGGATCGGCACGCTGACAATCACCATCCCGGCGTCGGCAACCAGCGCTTCCGCCTGCGGCCAGTCCTGCGGTTCAAGAATACGCACCTGATAGCCAGACAGCTGTAGCATCTTTTCAAACAGACGCCCCATCTGCCCCGCCCCGCCGACGATCACCACCGGCCGCAGCGTCGGATGCAGCGTTTTAAAGCCTTTGTCATTTTCATGCGCATAGGATTCGCGCATCACCCGGCGCAGGACATCTTCAATCAGATCCGGCGAGACGCCAAGCTGCTCGGCCTCCTGACGACGAGACGCCAACATCGACGCCTCGCGCTCCGGCACGTAAACCGGTAGGCCATAACGACTTTTCACTTCGCCGACTTCAGAAACCAGCGCCAGGCGACGCGCCAGTAGCCCCAGCAGTGCCTTATCCACTTCATCGATTTGATCGCGCAGTGCGGTCAATTCTGCAACCATAATAACCTCTTAAGCGAAACGCGCCGCGAGCGTACCGTTCAGATCGGTGTGGATTTCCTGCAGCAGCGCGTCGGTGGTTTCCCAGCTGATACAGGCATCGGTAACCGATACGCCGTACTTCATTGCGCTGCGCGGTTGCTCAGAAGACTGATTGCCTTCAAACAGATGGCTTTCAATCATCAGGCCGATAATCGAACGGTTGCCATCCTTAATTTGCGCGACGACCGATTCGGCGACGCCCGGCTGGCGGCGGTAGTCTTTATTGGAATTACCATGGCTGCAATCTATCATCAGCGCCGGACGGAGTCCCGCCTGTTCCATCTCTTTTTCACATTGCGCCACGTCCGCCGGGCTGTAGTTCGGCGCTTTACCGCCGCGCAAAATCACATGGCCGTCCGGGTTACCCTGGGTTTGCAGCAGGCAAACCTGGCCCGCCTGGTTAATACCAACAAAGCGGTGAGACTGCTCGGCGGCGCGCATGGCGTTGATGGCGGTCGCCAGGCTGCCGTCGGTGCCGTTTTTAAAGCCCACCGGCATAGAAAGACCCGAAGCCATTTCGCGGTGGGTTTGCGATTCGGTGGTGCGCGCGCCAATGGCGGACCAGCTAAACAGATCGCCCAGGTATTGCGGGCTATTGGGATCCAGCGCTTCGGTCGCCAGCGGCAGCCCCATATTGACCAGTTCCACCAGCAGGCTGCGAGCGATTTTCAGGCCAGCTTCGACATCAAACGAGCCATCCATGTGGGGATCGTTAATCAACCCTTTCCAGCCAACGGTGGTACGGGGTTTTTCAAAATAGACGCGCATAACCAGATAAAGCGTATCGCTGACTTGTTCGGCAAGGGTTTTAAACCGACGAGCATATTCAATGGCCGCTTCGGGATCGTGGATCGAGCAAGGTCCACATACCACCAGCAGACGCGGATCGCGCCCGGCAATAATATTGGCGATCGTCTCGCGGGAGCGCGCGATTTGCGCTTCCTGTTCCAGCGTCAGCGGGAATTCAGCCTTGAGTTGATCCGGCGTGATCAGTACCTGTTCATCAGCGATATGAACGTTATTCAGCGCGTCTTTTTGCATGATTGCGACCCTTAAATGTGCTCGTTTGCGATAGTCTTTACCTCACAGAGGTAGGCGTTACCTTATCATACGCGGTAAAGATTTCAATCCACATTACGTAAATTTTTCGTTACACTAACAAGTAAAGTCCATTTTCCCAGACTTAACTATCACCTGTGTGTAATTATTTATTTACATAATGCATATTCAATCGCCGGATCGTAAAAAAGTAAGCGGCTTATTCGTTTTTTGCGCTACGTTTTGCATAACCACTAACCCACCTTAAGGTTGCGGCAATGCGTCAAATAATGGTCTTTTTCGGCATCCTGTTTGCCACGGGTTGTCAGATCGATCCTTACACCCATGCGCCGACGTGGAGTGAACGGAACTGGTATGAGATTGGCGTTGATGATGCGATGTCCGGCGGTCCGGCAAAAGATCGGCAGCGACTTCTTCAGGATTATGATGACGCGCGAATTGATATGACGGCATACCAAAAGGGCTATCTACGCGGCCAGCAGAGGTTATGTCAGGATGATTTTTTATACGTCTGGGGACTGAGCGGCAGAAGTTTCCCGGCAACGTGCGAAAATCTCGAACAAAGTTCTCAGTTACGCGCACGCTGGAAAGAAGGCGATACGGGTGCCAGCGAAGATTCGATATTAAATTGAAGAGTTTAAAACTTTATTATCCCGTTTATTCACGTTAACCGCTCCGTCTGTGCGACTGATTAGCGTGTCGTTAATGACGAACCCGGCGGTAAATGGTATTATCCCAGGATATATTCTGTAACAACAATTACTGCGTCACCGTTTTATCTGGAATCCACAACATGCCTGTGCTGCATTTCCGAGCCATTTATTTTGTATTGATGTTGGTGGCGATACCTTCGATAGCGGAACTTCCCTCGTCAGGCGCAAATAATGACGAAGCCGTACAGCGTATTGTCTCAGGCATTATCAGTTATACCCGCTGGCCCACTCTTTTAGCGGCACCGCGTATTTGTATTTTTCGCTCTTCCCGTTTGGCAAAATTAGTAACCGATAATATTACGCCGTTATCCTATACGCCGGTCATCATTGAAAACAGTGAACAGGCATTAGCGTCGCAATGTGATGGTCTTTATTTTGGAGAGGAACGACCTGAAGAACAGGTGAAATTAATCGAGGCCTATCAACCACGCCCTTTATTATTAATTGCTGAGCAAAATACTCAGTGCCTGATCGGCAGTTCATTTTGCCTGAATATTAACGTTACCCCGGTTAAATTCGCGGTAAATCTTGACTCGTTGTCCCGTAGCGGTGTGCGGGTCAATCCAGACGTACTGATGCTTGCACGGAATAATAATCATGATTAAGGATATCAACTCTATGCCTCGGCCAACGTTTAAAAGAACGTTGCGACGCATCAGTATGATAAGCGTCGTCATTACTATGATTATTGCCTGGCTGCTGCTTTCCGTCTCATCCATGCTGACGCTGAAACAATACGCCCAGAATAACCTCCGTTTACTGAGCGTTTCCATCAGCCATACGCTGGAAGCCGCCATGGTATTTCGTGATGGCCCGGCGGCGTATGAGACTCTCGCCGCACTTGGCGCACAGGGTCAATTCGCCAGTGCGCAGGTAGTGGACAACACGGGAGAGATTATTGCCGACTGGTCAGGTACGGCAGATAACGATCGCGATGTGATGGGCGGCCTGGTCAGTAAATGGGTATTCCCGACACCGGTGATTCAGCAGATTTATCATAATGGCAGCGTGCTGGGCGAGATCCGCCTGACCGCCATGGATAATATTATTACCCACTTTGTCTGGACTTCGCTTGGCGTACTGACCGCCTGCCTGATCCTGGCTTCCTGTATCTCCCTGTCAATTACGCGTTACTTGCATAAAGGCCTGGTTAACGCGCTCAATAATATTACCGAAGTCGCTCATGACGTGCAGACTAACCGCAATTTTTCCCGACGGGTATCCGCCGAGCGCATAGAAGAATTTCACCGTTTCGGGCAGGACTTCAATACGCTGTTGGACGAGATGGAAACCTGGCAAACACAATTACAGCGTAAAAATGCCTCGCTGTTGATCAGCGCTACCCACGATCCGTTGACGGGCCTGGCCAATCGCACGGCGTTTCGCCAGGCCGTTGAAACCATGATGAATGACAGAAGCCGTAAAATTGACGCCGCGCTGCTGTTCATGGATGGCGATAACTTCAAACAGATCAATGATACCTGGGGTCATGCGGCGGGCGACCGTGTACTGATTGAGGCCGCTCAACGGTTGCGGAATTTCTCAGGCGACACGCATTGTGCCTATCGTCTGGGCGGCGATGAGTTTGCAATTTTGCTGACCGGTGTTCATTCCACCGATGAATTACTGATGTGCATTACCGATTTGCGTCAGGCGCTATTGCCCCCCATTTTGTTGAACAATGGCGAAACCACGGTGCTATCAATGAGCATCGGCTACGCGCTGGCGAAGTGTACGGCGACACCGGAAGCCCTGATGGAAATCGCCGACAAGAACATGTATCACGACAAGAGTCAGCGCCGCCTGGCGTTTGGATAATCACAAAGGAAAGTCATTATGTTCCCCCGCTTTTTCGCTCCCGCCGTTCTCGCTGCATTTCTGTTAACCGGCTGCCAGACGCCGCAGGGAAAATTTACCGCTGAGCAGGTCGAAGCCATGAAGTCTTACGGCTTTAGCGAAAGTAACGGCGACTGGTCGCTGGGCTTATCAGATACCATCCTGTTCGATAAAAACCAGTATCAACTGCGTCCGGAAAGCTATCGCCAGATTGAAACCATGGCGGCCAATCTTTCTTCCCATGGTTTAAAACACGCGCGTATGGACGGTCATACCGATAATTACGGGGAGGACAGCTACAATGAAGCGCTTTCCCTTAAACGGGCGAATATTGTGGCCGATGCGTGGGCGAAAGGCGCGAATCTGCCGCGCAGTAATTTTACTACTCAGGGGTTGGGTAAGAAATTCCCTGTCGCCAGCAACAAAACCGGTGAAGGACGTGCCGAAAACCGTCGCGTTGCGGTGGTCATCAGCACGCCCTGAGGCTTAGCTTACGGCGGGTGCGGTAGCCTGACGGCGCTGCGCCCGCTTCCAGCGTACAATATCGATCAATATAAACAACAGGATACTGAACCCCATCACCGGCATGGCGTACCCTGCCGCAGCCGTAATAACCACTACGCTCACACGCCCAATGATAGAGAGTTGCAGCCACGCATCACACAGCGTTTCCGCCGGATTTTTTGCTGCCGCCGCCGGGCGCCGCAGCCACCACTGGCGGTAACCCATGACAATCAGTACGCACAGGGCGATACCAAAGCCCACCAGCACCAGTTGATTAATCAGCCCGAACAAAACGCCCATATGGAAATCTACGCCCCAGCGGGTGAGTTTCGCCATCAACGGGAAGCGGGTGAAGTCAGTCTTGTCGATCACCTGCATGGTTTCACCGTTTATCGCTACCGCGTCAACCTGCGTCGGCCAGCGCCGATCAATCTCCGTGACCGTCCAGGCCTGGTTATTGCTACGCGGCGGACGAATCTCCAGCAGGCTGGCATGGAGACCGTTTTGCTGCGCCACAGCCATCACGCGATCAACATCGCCACGGTTGATCTCAGGCATCGCCATTCCATGATGTGAATGCTCATGATGCCCGGCGTGCGGATCGACTGCTGCCGCTTCGCCGGCTATCACCGTATTGACCTGCGGCGTCATCCAATCCAGCGCGGCGCGCAGTTTATCGACATTACCGCCCGCATACTGCGACCAGGTTAACCCTGTCGCGGAGAAGAGCAGCAGCCCCGCCAGCAATGCCAGGCCCAGGGTGATGTGTAACTGCCTTGCCGCCATAAACCGGCTGCGTTTGGCCGGCTTACGCTTGCGTGCAGGCCGCGTTACCCACCACAGAACAATGCCGCCCAGCGCCGCGATCCACATCCAGGACGCCGCCAGCTCGCTGTATATGCGCCCGATATCCCCTAACAATAGCGAGCGGTGCAGATAATCGATACCCTGGCGCAGCGGGAGTATTCCGCTGGTGCCGTAAACGGTCAGATCGCCTTTAACCGCGAGCGTAACCGGGTCAACAAAAATTGCCCGATGCTCCGATACGCCCAGCGATGGATCGCTGAACATCACCCGCGTGGTTTGGCCTGCTTCCAGTCCAGGCCTGACCGCATGTAAACGCAGCGCGTAGTGGGTGAATTGTTCGGCGACATCAACCTGACGGGCAAGCGGCTGTGGCTCCCCTTCCCGGCTGCCATTCAGCGCCGATGCGTAAATAACATTTTCCAGTTGAGGGGTCGCTACATAGAGCGTACCCGATAGCGCCGCGACAAAAATAAACGGGCCGACAAATAAGCCAATGGCGAAATGGAGCCGCCGCAATAGCGTGATCCACGCCTGGCGTTGGGTGCAGGTGCTCATACTTTTCCTTTTTATAAAGTACGGAGGGTCCCTCCTGTGGAGAGACGTCATAGTCAAAATGTAAGGGGAAAAGCAGACGCTACCGGCGGTGCCCGGGGTGCGGGCCGCAGCCAAACCGGGGAAGGATAAATAACGGCGACGGCGGGGTAACTCGCCCGCCCAATATGGCGCAACAGCGCATAAACCAGCGCCACGGCAAGGAATATTATTCCCGGCACATGGCTTAACAGCACACAGTAGCCGCAGGCTTCGGCGTGATCGACCATCGTCAGGCCGGGGGAGTGAACGTGTTCTGCCATGCTGTCATGCATGGGCATCTGGTGATGATGTTGGGAATGAGATGGCGGAGCCGGATCGGCGATCCGAACGTTATGGAGGGATATCGAGATGAGCGGCGCAACGAGAATCAACAGCATGGCAAACAGCGCCGCCCATGCCGCTCTTTTCGTATTATGTGATTGCGCTAAACCTGTCGTCACATCCCCTCCGGAAGAGAGGGTATTGTAAATGATTTGCATCCAGAAGGTTAATAAAAAGCGCTACCTGAAACTGAAAAGCTGCCCTTAAAAGCAGCTTTTACATTGCGGTTTTATAACGCTGTATAAATTTGCTTAAAGCAAAGTCCCTGTTAGCGACAAACCTTTTTTGAACGGCTGATGCTGCCGTCATTGCATACAAACTTACCGTCAGCAGTGCAGTGCGAGACGCCTCCTTTTGATTTAGAGCACGGATAGTTGGCTGCATGACTGAACGCGGAGGCCCCTGATAACGCTAAAAAAAGAGGGAAGAGAAACAATGTCCTGATTTTCATCGATAGCGTTCCTTATCAACTATTCCTGCCAGAAGTTCGCTAATTAGCCCTTTTGCTGTTGCTCTTCATTAAAAAGCTTCCATGGCTCGTTAACGCCGTCTTTAATCGCATCCGCATAATGCCTTACTAACTCAGCAGTTTCTTTGCTATGGGCCACAAACATGTCAGGGGCATAAACCCCATTTCTGTTGAGATCGACCTCCACCAGGAGGGTGTCAGGTATAAAATACACCGTCCGGCCTGAAAGGGTTCGCAGGTAATATTTTTTAAAAAGCACCCATTTCTGGTAATAAACATTCGCACCTATTTCAAAGGTATTTTGCACAGGAAAATAAATCACTTGCCAGTCCAGGCAATGACCAGATTCATCGCCGAGTAAAATATCCATACCCGC
The DNA here is from genome assembly GCF_009907385.1 of Atlantibacter hermannii. Classification (GTDB taxonomy): domain Bacteria; phylum Pseudomonadota; class Gammaproteobacteria; order Enterobacterales; family Enterobacteriaceae; genus Atlantibacter; species Atlantibacter hermannii_A. The sequence continues at coordinate 32,114 of NZ_JAAATR010000060.1, read as the reverse complement.
CGCGCCCTGACTTTTAATGATGTTAAGCGCTGCCTGGAACTGTTTTTTACCATGATAATATTTAATACTCAGAACAAGTATCGCCCCGCCAACCAATAACGCAAAAGCAAGTCCGATAACGGTAATCCACCATGTCCCTGTTGCCATCTCAGCAAATAGCGAGGCAAGAACCATACTGGTAACAAGCGCCGCCAACTGTAAAAGAGTATTCGCGAGAACCTGTTGCTTTTTTGCTTTCCAGGCAAAGTAGCCTATTAATAAGGTGAATAACCCGTAAAAAAAGAGGAGTGACCTGTCCATTATTTCCCCTTCCTTGCGAAATAAACGTTAATGCAGCCCTGTAAACAAAAAAACAAGGGGCTGGCATTACGCCAACCCCTTGTATTCGCACTAACTTTTTGGATGTCGCTTAAGCGAATCTTAGTTCAGGCGCTCTTTAATACGAGCTGCCTTACCAGTACGCTCACGCAGGTAGTACAGTTTAGCTTTACGAACGGCACCACGACGTTTAACAGTAATGCTGTCAACTACCGGTGAGTGAGTCTGGAATACACGCTCAACACCTTCGCCGTTGGAGATTTTACGAACAGTGAATGCAGAGTGCAGACCGCGGTTACGGATAGCGATAACCACGCCCTCAAATGCCTGCAGACGTTTTTTGGAACCTTCAACAACCCATACTTTCACTTCCACGGTATCACCCGGACGGAAGGAAGGTACGTCCTGCTTCATCTGCTCTTGTTCAATTTGCTTAATAATGTTGCTCATAATTTAATCTCTTATCCTGGGTAAACTGATGTATTGGGGGCGTTACGCCATCCCATCATGTTTATGTTGCTGTTGTGCGTGTTCTGTTTTGAACTCCGCCAGCAACCTTGCTTGCTCTTCAGTCAGAGCCAGGTTTTCCAAAAGTTCAGGTCTTCTAAGCCAGGTTCGACCCAGTTGCTGCTTCAAACGCCAGCGACGGATTTCAGCGTGGTTACCCGACAGCAATACTGCCGGTACTTCCATCCCTTCCAGTACTTCAGGGCGGGTGTAGTGTGGGCAATCCAGCAACCCATCAGCAAATGAATCCTCAATTGCCGAGGCTTCGTGACCCAGCACTCCCGGAATAAACCGGGCGACCGAGTCAATCAGCGTCATTGCGGGTAACTCACCACCGCTGAGAACGTAATCGCCGATTGACCATTCTTCGTCAATTTCGGTCTGGATCACGCGCTCATCAATCCCTTCGTAACGGCCACAAACCAGAATCAACTTCTCGTTTGTCGCTAACTCACTGACGCCTTCTTGATCAAGCTTGCGTCCCTGAGGTGAAAGGTAGACAACCTTCGCGCCTTCGCCCGCCGCAGCTTTTGCGGCATGAATAGCATCCCGTAAGGGCTGCACCATCATTAGCATCCCCGGTCCGCCGCCGTAAGGACGATCGTCCACGGTACGGTGCCGGTCATGAGCGAAATCACGTGGACTCCAGCTCTGGACGCTCAGCAGGCCATTTTTTACTGCCCGGCCAGTTACCCCGTAATCGGTAATTGCGCGGAACATCTCAGGAAACAGGCTAATTATGCCAATCCACATAGCGCCGTCTTTTACCGTATTCAGAAGTAGTTAAAAACCAGGATCCCAATCTACTTCAATGGTTTGAGTAGCGAGATCGACTTTCTTGATAACCTGCCCATCGAGGAACGGAACCAACCGCTCCTTGATGCCGAACGCATCTTTCAGGTTTGCCTTGATGACGAGAACGTCATTCGACCCGGTTTCCATCATGTCGATGACTTTACCGAGCTGATATCCCTGCATGGTCACTACCTGGCAACCGATAAGGTCTTTCCAGTAGTAGGTACCCTCTTCGAGACTGGGCAGTTGCGTTGAATCGACCACAATTTCGCAATTGGTAAGCAGATTCGCGGCATCCCGATCGTCAACGCCTTTCAGCTTGATGATCAGATCCTGATTGTGGTGCTTCCAGCTTTCCAGCTGTACTGGCTGCCACTGACCCGCCTTCTGGATAAACCAGGGCTGATAGTCAAATATGCTTTCAGCGTCTTCGGTGGAGGAAAACACTCTGAGCCAACCACGGATACCGTAGCAGGAGCCCATTTTCCCGAGAACAATCGGGTTAACAGGTGCCTTAGCGGTTTCTTGCTTGCTCATCATGACCACCGTGACAGATTAAGCTGCTTTTTTTGCTGCTTTGATCAGCGCGGAAACGCGATCGGAAACGGTAGCGCCCTGGCCAACCCAGTGCTCAATGCGGTCCAGATCCAGGCGGGTGCCTTCTTCTTTTTCGCTGGCGATCGGGTTGAAGAAACCAACGCGCTCAATGAAGCGACCGTTGCGTGCATTACGGCTGTCGGTCACGACAACCTGGTAGAACGGACGCTTTTTCGCGCCGTGACGTGCTAAACGAATAGTTACCATAACATCCTCTATAGTGAATAAAACACCAGGCCCCCTCGAGGGAAGGGGCCCGGTGTCATATTAAAAGCCCGAAAATTTTACTCATTTTCAGCTAAAAAGCAATCAGCAGATGAGATTCGGTGAGATTAAACGGGCGGAAGGGCTAAAGACCGTTATCTACCCGGAAAGCCTGGTGGCATCATCCCTTTCATCCCACGCATCATCTTGGCCATCCCGCCCTTCTTCATTTTCTTCATCATGCGTTGCATGTCGTCGAACTGTTTCAGAAGACGGTTAACGTCCTGCACCTGCATCCCACAACCGGCGGCGATGCGGCGCTTGCGGGAGCCTTTAATGATGTCGGGATTGGCGCGCTCTTTCAGCGTCATGGAACTGATAATGGCCTCCATACGCACCAGCACTTTGTCGTCCATCTGGGACTTCACGTTATCCGGGATTTGCCCCATGCCCGGCAGCTTGCCCATCAGGCTCGCCATGCCGCCCATGTTTTTCATCTGCTTGAGCTGCTCAAGGAAGTCGTTCAGGTCGAAGCCGTCGCCTTTCTTCAGTTTATTAGCGAGTTTCTCCGCCTGAGCGCGGTCAACCTTGCTTTCGATATCTTCGATCAGCGACAGTACATCGCCCATGCCGAGAATACGCGAGGCGATACGGTCCGGGTGGAACGGCTCCAGCGCTTCGGTTTTTTCACCGACGCCAAGGAATTTGATCGGCTTGCCGGTGATATGGCGAATAGAGAGCGCCGCACCGCCGCGGGCGTCGCCGTCGACTTTGGTCAGCACCACGCCGGTCAGCGGCAGCGCTTCGTTAAAGGCTTTTGCGGTATTCGCCGCATCCTGGCCGGTCATGGCATCGACCACAAACAGGGTTTCTACCGGATTAATCGCGGCATGGACCTGTTTGATCTCATCCATCATCGCTTCATCGACGTGCAAACGACCGGCGGTATCCACCAGCAGCACATCGTAGAATTTCAGTTTGGCTTCTTTCAACGCCGCGTTAACGATATCGACCGGCTTCTGCGCCACGTCGGAAGGGAAGAAATCTACGCTAACCTGTTGCGCCAGGGTTTCCAGCTGTTTGATCGCCGCCGGGCGATACACGTCGGCGGAAACGACCAGCACCTTTTTCTTGTGCTTTTCGCGCAGGAATTTACCGAGCTTACCAACGCTGGTGGTTTTACCCGCGCCCTGCAGGCCCGCCATCAGTACCACCGCAGGCGGCTGCGCCGCAAGGTTCAGCGTCTGGTTCTCTTCGCCCATCGCCGAAACCAGTTCGTTACGGACGATTTTGACGAATTCCTGGCCTGGGGTCAGGCTTTTATTGACTTCATGGCCAACCGCTTTTTCTTTCACGCGGTTGATGAATTCACGCACCACCGGCAGCGCCACGTCGGCTTCCAGCAGCGCCATGCGCACTTCGCGCAGGGTTTCTTTGATGTTGTCTTCGGTCAGGCGTCCGCGGCCGCTGATATTGCGCAGCGTACGCGACAAACGATCGGTTAAATTATCAAACATGGTCTTTTGCCTAAGAGGTCACATTAAGGCCGCCACAGCGACTCTGATTCACAATGGGTCGGAGTATAACACGATCGGTGTATTGAGTGTGCTGCAACGGTTGGAGCCTGAGTCACGTAACGGTATACTGATTGACTTTCCTTTCTGGCGAATGAACGACACCCTTATATGCCTTTTTTCGCACTACTTGCGCTCGTCGCGTACTCCATCAGCCTGGCGCTGATTATTCCCGGCCTGCTTCGAAAGAACAGCGCATGGCGTCGCATCGCCATTATTTCTGCGGTGATCGCGCTGATAAGCCACGGTCTGGCGCTGGAAGCGCGCATCTTCCCGGCGGACGGCTCCGGTCAGAACCTCAGCCTGCTCAATGTCGGCTCGCTGGTAAGTTTGCTGATCTGTACCGTAATGACGATTGTTGCCTCGCGCAATCGCGGCTGGCTACTGCTGCCCATCGTTTACGCCTTTGCGCTAATCAACCTGGCATTCGCCAGCTTTATGCCCAATGAATTTATCACTCACCTGGAAACCACGCCGGGGATGATGGTGCATATTGGACTGTCACTGTTTGCCTACGCCACCCTGATTATCGCCGCGCTGTATGCGCTGCAACTGGCGTGGATTGATTACCAACTGAAACATAAGAAACTGGCGTTTAATAATGAAATGCCGCCGCTAATGACCATTGAGCGTAAAATGTTTCATATCACCCAGGTGGGCGTGGTGCTGCTGACGTTAACGCTCTGCACGGGCCTGTTCTATATGCACAACCTGTTTAGCCTGGAGAATATCGACAAAGCCGTGCTGTCGATTATCGCCTGGTTTGTGTACATCATTTTGCTCTGGGGCCATTTCCATGAAGGCTGGCGCGGGCGTCGCGTCGTATGGTTTAACGTGGCGGGTGCCGCCTTGTTAACGCTGGCTTACTTCGGTAGCCGCGTTATCCAGGAATTCGCTGGCTAACTAAGGATCTCCCCTGGAACATATCTCAACGACTACATTAATTATCTCCCTGATCGTAATGGTCGTGGTTTCAGCCTATTTTTCAGGCTCGGAAACCGGCATGATGACGCTTAACCGCTACCGGTTGCGTCATCTTGCCAAACAGGGCAATCGCGCCGCCCGGCGCGTTGAAAAGCTGCTGCGCAAGCCTGACCGCCTGATCAGCCTGGTGCTGATCGGCAACAACCTGGTCAATATTCTCGCCTCGGCCATCGCCACCATCGTCGGCATGCGCCTGTACGGCAACGCGGGCGTGGCCATCGCCACTGGCGTGCTCACCTTTGTGGTGCTGGTCTTCGCCGAAGTGCTGCCGAAAACCATCGCCGCGCTGTATCCCGAAAAAGTCGCCTTTCCCAGCAGCGTGCTGCTTGGCCCGCTGCAAATCGTGATGATGCCGCTGGTCTGGCTGCTGAATACCGTCACGCGCATCCTGATGCGGATGGTGGGGATTAAAGTGGATAACGTGGTGAGCGCGGCGCTGAGCAAAGACGAACTGCGCACCATCGTGAACGAATCCCGCTCGCAGATTTCCCGGCGCAATCAGGACATGCTGCTGTCAGTGCTGGATCTCGAAAAAGTCAGCGTTAACGACATCATGGTGCCGCGTAACGACATTGTCGGCATTGATATTAATGACGACTGGAAATCCATTGTCCGCCAGCTCACGCACTCGCCTCATGGCCGCATCGTGCTGTATCGGGACTCGCTGGACGACGCCATCAGCATGTTGCGGGTGCGCGAAGCGTACCGCCTGATGACCGAGAAGCAGGAGTTTACTAAGGAGATGCTGCTGCGCGCCGCCGATGAGATTTACTACGTACCGGAAGGCACGCCGCTCAGCACTCAACTGATCAAATTCCAGCGTAACAAAAAGAAAGTCGGACTGGTGGTGGATGAATATGGCGATATCCAGGGCCTGGTGACCGTTGAAGATATTCTGGAGGAGATCGTCGGAGATTTCACCACCTCGATGTCGCCTACCCTCGCGGAAGAGGTCACGCCGCAAAATGACGGGTCGGTGATAATCGAAGGGGGGGCCAACATCCGCGAAATCAATAAAGCCTTCAACTGGCATCTGCCGGAAGAAGAGGCGCGTACCGTTAACGGAATGCTGCTGGAAGCGCTGGAAGAGATCCCCGCCAAAGGCACCCGGGTGCGCATCGCCCAGTACGATATCGATATTCTGGACGTTCAGGACAACATGATCCGTCAGGTGCGGGTGATACCGATAAAACCGCTGCGTCAGAGCGTAGAAGAGTAAAAAAACCCGCCGGTCGGCGGGTTTTCATTAGGATCAGGCTTTCGCTTTCGCTACGGTCACCATCGCGGCGCGGATGGTGCGGCCATTCAGGGTGTAGCCTTTTTGCATCACCATCAGCACATTGCCTGGCGCGACGTCCTCGGACTCCACCATGGCAATCGCCTGATGCACGTTCGGATCGAGCGGAACGTTGGTATCAGCGATAACCTCAACGCCGAACTTACGCACCACATCCAGCATGGATTTCAGGGTCAGCTCAATGCCTTCAATCATGGCGCTCATATCCGGGTTGGCTTTATCCGCCACTTCCAGCGCGCGATCCAGACTGTCGATAACCGGCAGCAGTTCGTTGACGAATTTCTCAAGCGCGAACTTATGCGCTTTTTCAACATCCTGCTCGGTGCGACGACGCATATTGTCCACTTCGGCTTTAGAACGTAACACCGCGTCACGCTCGCGCTGTTGAACTTCCGCTAGCTGCGCCTGCAGGTTAGCAATCTGTTCATCGCGCGGATCCACCTGTTCAGCCGTTTCTGCGGTTTCCACGTCCACCGCCTCGTGCTGTTCCGTGATGACCTCTTCCGGGGCTTGCCCGTCAGGCGTTTTCTGTTCTTTACTACTCATGAAATTCTCCGCGTTTCTTAGCATTCAACTCGCTGGTTCGCTTATTATGGGGATCAGTTTACGGGTTTCAAGGGAACCGGGCAGATTGTCGCTGGCTAACTCACAAAGGATCACCAGAAAATGAATAAACATTTCAATTGCATTGGTATTGTTGGGCATCCCCGTCACCCAACCGCGCTCACCACGCATGAAATGCTCTGGCGATGGCTTAGTGAAAAAGGCTATGAAGTCATTATTGAGCAACAAATCGCGCATGAGCTCAAGCTTAAAGGCGTCAAAACCGGCACGCTGGCGGAAATAGGCCAGCAGGCGGATCTCGCCGTGGTGGTCGGCGGGGATGGCAATATGCTGGGCGCGGCGCGCGTGCTGGCGCGTTACGACATCAACGTCATCGGCATCAACCGCGGCAATCTCGGCTTCCTCACCGATCTGGACCCGGATAACGCCCAACAGCAGCTGGCAGACGTGCTCGAAGGGCATTACATCGCTGAAAAACGCTTTTTGCTGGAAACCCAGGTGTGCCAGCAGGATTGCCAGAAGCGCATCAGCACCGCCATTAACGAGGTGGTGCTGCATCCCGGCAAAGTGGCGCACATGATCGAGTTTGAAGTCTATATTGACGAGAAATTCGCGTTTTCTCAGCGCTCCGACGGATTAATTATTTCTACTCCGACCGGGTCAACCGCTTACTCGCTTTCCGCCGGCGGACCGATTCTGACCCCCTCGCTGGATGCCATCACTCTGGTGCCGATGTTCCCGCATACGCTCTCCGCGCGCCCGCTGGTGATTAACAGCAGCAGCACTATTCGGCTGCGCTTTTCTCATATCAGCAGCGATCTGGAGGTAAGCTGCGACAGCCAAATCGCCTTGCCGATTCAGGAAGGCGAGGACGTTTTAATCCGCCGCTGCGACTATCACCTTAATCTTATCCATCCCAAAGATTACAGCTATTTCAACACGCTAAGCTCCAAACTGGGGTGGTCAAAAAAATTATTCTGAAAGCGCACTCCCCTCTTTACTGTATAAGGAACCCGTATATACTGTATGCATAAACAGCAATGTTCTTTTATACAGGAAAGCGGTTATGCTGGCACAACTGACCATCAGCAATTTCGCTATTGTTCGTGAACTTGAAATCGACTTTCACAGCGGGATGACCGCCATTACGGGTGAAACCGGTGCGGGCAAATCCATCGCGATTGACGCGCTCGGCCTGTGCCTGGGCGGCCGCGCAGAAGCCGACATGGTGCGCGCGGGCGCATCCCGTGCCGATCTCTGCGCCCGTTTCTCGTTAAAAGACACTCCCGCCGCCCTGCGCTGGCTGGAAGAAAACCAGCTTGAAGATGGAAGTGAGTGCCTGCTTCGCCGCGTAATCAGCAGCGACGGGCGTTCGCGCGGCTTTATCAACGGCACAGCGGTCCCGCTGTCACAGCTACGCGAGCTCGGTCAACTGCTGATTCAAATTCACGGCCAGCACGCCCACCAGCTGCTGCTCAAACCTGAACATCAACGCACTTTGCTGGACGGCTACGCCGGTGAGCATGCGCTTACTCAGCAAATGGCCCGGCACTATCGCCAGTGGCATCAAAGCTGCCGCGATCTGGCGGCTCACCAGCAGCAGAGCCAGGATCGCGCCGCGCGCGCCGAACTGCTGCAATACCAGCTAAAAGAGCTTAACGAATTCTCCCCGCAGCCGGGCGAATACGAGCAGATCGATGCCGAATACAAACGCCTCTCAAATAGCGGCCAGTTGCTCTCTTCCGGGCAGCAGGCGCTACAGCTGATTGCCGATGGCGAAGACGCCAATATTCAGAGCCAGCTCTATTCGGCCCGCCAGTTGCTTACCGAGCTGGCCGGTATGGATGAAAAGCTGTCCGGCGTACTGGATATGCTGGAAGAAGCGGCCATTCAGCTAACCGAAGCCGGTGATGAATTGCGTCATTATTGCGATCGTCTGGATATGGACCCGAATCGCCTGTATGAACTGGAGCAACGCCTCTCCCGGCAAATCAATCTGGCGCGCAAGCACCGTATCGCGCCGGAAACGCTGCCTGCGTTTCATCAAAGCCTGCTGGATGAACAGGCGCAGCTTGATGGCCAGGCCGATTCGCTGGAAGCCTTAACGCAAGCGGTGGACGTGCATCATAAGCTGGCGCTGGACACCGCAAAAAAACTGCATGACAGCCGCCGCGTCTATGCCAACGAGCTGAGCCAGTTGATTACAGAAAGTATGCACTTACTTTCTATGCCGCATGGCCGTTTAAGCATTGAGGTGGTATTTGAAGAAAACCATCTGACCGCCGATGGCGCCGATCGCATCGATTTCCGCGTCACCACCAACCCGGGCCAGCCGTTGCAGCCGCTGGCGAAAGTAGCGTCCGGCGGCGAGCTTTCCCGTATCGCGCTGGCGATTCAGGTGATCACTGCCCGTAAGATGGAAACCCCGGCGCTGATTTTCGATGAAGTGGACGTGGGCATCAGCGGCCCGACGGCGGCGATTGTCGGCAAAATGCTGCGTCAGTTAGGTGAATCCACCCAGGTGATGTGCGTCACCCATCTGCCGCAGGTGGCAGGTTGTGGTCATCAACATTTCTTTGTCAGCAAAGAAACCGATGGCGCAATGACGGAAACCCACATGCAGCCGCTGGATAAGCGCGCGCGTCTGCAAGAGCTGGCCCGTTTACTGGGCGGTAGCGAAGTCACTCGTAATACGTTGGCCAATGCCCGCGAACTGTTAGCGGCCTGATGACGTCCACGGCGGTGCGCGAGGCAACGCGCACCGTTGATTAAATTACCACCAACTCTTGCGGTGAAAATCCGTTATAGCGACTTTTCCCCAACTTTTTTCCACTCTCGCGGTCATACTGAAGCGCCTAAGGTTTTAAACTGGCTGAAGGTTTATTATTATCGGCAAATTATCCATGAGCCACAGACTGCTCGGGCCCGAAAAGGAATCACATGACTATGCGCTGTAAAACGCTGACTGCTGCTGCGGCGGCCCTTCTGATGCTGACCGCTGGTTGTTCCACTCTGGAGCGAGTGGTGTACCGCCCGGACATCAACCAGGGCAACTACCTGACCACTAACGACGTATCGAAAATCCGCGTCGGGATGACACAACAGCAGGTTGCGTATGCACTGGGCACCCCAATGATGAGCGACCCGTTCGGCACCAATACCTGGTTCTACGTGTTCCGCCAGCAACCGGGCCATGAAAGCGTCACGCAGCAAACACTGACGCTGACCTTCAACAGCAGCGGTGTGCTGACCAACATTGATAACAAACCCGCGCTAACCAAATAACGCGTAAAAGGTGCCAGTTGGCACCTTTTTTTATGGGGTGAACTCGTGTCTGTACCGGAGAATAAACAGCAGTTGCTGGCCGCGATGAATAAAAACTGGGATGCGCTACAGAAAAAACTCAGCCGCATCCCCGCCGACCAGGCTTTTATCGCGCAACTTGACGGCCATGCCAGCGGCACGCAAATGAGCGTGGCAAATCTGGTGAGCTACTTAATCGGCTGGGGAGAACAGGTACTGTACTGGCATCAACAGGAACGCGCCGGGCAGCCAGTTGATTTCCCCGCCAGCGGTTATAAATGGAATGAACTCGGCAAACTGGCGCAAAAATACTATGCCGATTATGCCGCCATGACCTCATGGCCCGCGTTACTTGAAAAGCACGCACGAACACATCAAAAACTCATCAACCTGGTGGAAAGCTATAGTGATGAAGCGCTTTACGGCGTTCCCTGGTACAACACCTGGACGCGTGGACGCATGATCCAGTTCAATACGGCGTCGCCATATAAAAACGCCGCCACGCGATTAAACGCCCTGCTCAAAAAGTGAAGACACTACTTCTTCGCCGCTTTTTCCGCGCGCTGGCGGCGCAGCTCTTTCGGGTCGGCGATTAATGGCCGATAGATCTCCACCCGGTCGCCATCGGACAGCACGTCGGTGAGTTTTACCGGCCTGCTGTACACCCCCACCTTATTTTTTGCCAGATCGATATCAGTACGCAGCGCCAGCAGGCCCGAGGCATGGATCGCTTGCTCGACCGTTGCGCCCTCTTCCAGCGTCACGCGCCGCAGATACTGCTTTTCCGGCAGCGCGTAAGCCACTTCAACCGCGATCTTAGCTGGCACTGTAAACCTCTTTCGCCCGGGCCGAGAACGCCTGAACCATACTGCCTGCCAGCTCTTTAAATACCCGGCCAAACGCCAGTTCGATCAGCTTGCTGGTGAACTCAAAATCAAGCTGGAACTCAATGCGACATGCTTCAGGGCTGAGTGGGGTAAATTTCCAGCCGCCCATCAGGCGCTTAAACGGCCCATCCACCAGATGCATTAAAATGCTCTGGTTGCTGATCAGGGTGTTACGGGTGGTGAACGTTTTGCTGATCCCGGCTTTCGAGACTTCCACCGCCGCCGTCATTTGCGTCGCGGAGGATTCAAGCACCCGGCTGCCCACGCAGCCGGGTAAAAATTCCGGATAGGATTTCACATCATTCACTAATTGGTACATCTGCTCGGCGCTATAGGGTACCAGGGCAGTGCGGCTAATCTGAGGCATAGCGTTTCCTGTCGTTCTGCAACCTGCCAAGAATAGCATTTATCCTGGGTGAAACAAAAACTCTCCGGCCTAAGACGTGCTACTATAACGGCTTTCCGCCCCTGTGGATGGGGTGTTTTTTAAGGTTGGATTACGTATACTGAGTGCCATTATGACGAAGAAAAAAGCACACAAACCGGGTTCTGCCACTATCGCGCTCAACAAACGCGCCCGTCACGAATACTTTATCGAAGACGAATTTGAAGCAGGCCTTGCCCTTCAGGGCTGGGAAGTAAAATCCCTACGCGCCGGGAAAGCCAATATTGGCGACAGTTATGTCATCCTGAAAGACGGTGAAGCGTTCCTGTTCGGCGCCAACTTTACCCCACTTAACGTCGCCTCCACGCACGTGGTCTGCGACCCCACTCGTACCCGTAAGCTGCTGCTCAATCAGCGCGAACTCGACAATTTGTATGGCCGCATCAACCGCGAAGGTTATACCGTGGTTGCCCTGTCGCTGTACTGGAAGAACGCCTGGTGCAAAGTCAAAATCGGCGTAGCGAAAGGTAAGAAACAGCACGACAAGCGCTCGGATGTCAAAGAGCGCGAGTGGCAGGTGGATAAAGCCCGCATTATGAAAAACGCGGGCCGCTAATTTCCTCAAATCCCAACCGCGAGGTTGGGATTTTTATTACCGCTCTCTTAATGCCTCCTTCACCTTGTTCAGCGGCTTGATTAAGTAATCGAGCACCGTTTTCTGACCGGTCTTAATCTCCACGCTCGCCACCATTCCCGGCAAAATCGGGAAGCGTTTACCGCTGCGGTTTTCCAGCTCTGCATGGTCAGTGCGTACATAGACCCGGTAGTAAAACTGGTCGCGCTGCACCTCATCCTGAAGCGTATCCGGCGAAACGATTTCCACCTTGCCGTCGAGATTGCCGTAGATGGAAGAATCATAGGCCGTCACTTTGACCGTCGCGGGCAGGCCGGGGCGGATATAAGCGATATCGCGCGGATTGATGCGCGTTTCGATCAGCAGTTTGTCCTCCAGCGGCACAATCTCCATCAGCTTGCCGCCCGGCTGAAGCACGCCCCCCACGGTGGTCACCTGAATATCTTTTACTACGCCACGCACCGGCGAATAGAGCGTGGCGCGATCCAGCTGATCGGCTTTACCGGCCATCGCCTGGATTTGCGCATCCAGATCGGCATCGTTTTTCACCTGCTCCTCCCTGGCGCGCACCGCGTACTGATTACGCGCCTCGTCGATCTTGCCGCGCAGCTCCGCAACCTGACGTTGCAGGCGGATCACTTCCACCTGCCCCGCCGCCCCTTTCGCCACCAGCGGTTGGGTCATGCGGATTTCCGCGTTGATCAGCTCCAGCGTCTTTTGCAGGTTCGACACCGTTTCGTTGAGATTGCGCCGCCGCGATTCATACAGCTGGCGTTCGCGCGCCACCAGATTAGGCTCGCGCATCGACTCCGCGCTGAATTTCAGCGGTTCGCCGGTCAGCTCGGCGCGCAGCCGCTCACTGGAGGCCCGCAGCGCCCTGGCGCGCGCCGCCGCTTCGCCGTAGTTGGACTGAAAACGCGTCGGGTCCAGCCGCGCCAGCATCTGGCCCTGCTCAACAATATCCCCCTCCTGCACCATCAGCGCGTTGACGATCCCGCCGTCGAGGCTTTCAATCACCTGCGCATGGCTGGAAGGCGTGACTTTACCGGTTCCGACGGTTACCTCATCCAGCATGGCGAACCACGCCCAGGCAAAAAAAACCACCAGCCCGATCAGCGACAGCCAGATCACCGAGGAGTAAAAGCGCCCCTGACGCGCCAGATCGTCCTCAAGAGTAAGTTGACTCATCCTGTCTCCTTAAGCGATAGACGCCACGTTGCTGTTGCGCTGGGCGGTTTTGAGGATTTCATCACGCGGCCCGTCTGCCACCACCTGGCCGTTATCCATCACGATCACCCGGTCCACCAGCGCCAGCAGCGCCGGGCGATGGGTCACCAGTACCAGCGTGCGGCCCGTCAACCACTGGTGCAGCTGGCGAATAATCAGGTTTTCCAGCTGTTCATCCATGTTCGCCGTGGGCTCGTCCATCAGCACGATTTGCGGGTTCCGGACGATCAGCCTGCTCAGCAGTACCATCTGGCGCTGTCCGCCGGACAAGCCGCGCCCGCCTTCATTGATCAGCCGGTCGAGGCTGGCGGCGTCCTGCTGCACCATGCCCAGCGCCCCGCTGATACGCAGCGCCTGCAACAGCTCCGCCTCGGTGGCATGCGGGTGGCCGAGCATCAGGTTCTGGCGCAGGGTGCCGAAAAACAGCCGGGAATCCTGCGACAAATAGCCCACCTGGCGGCGCACATCGTTAGGATCGATATGCGCAAGGTCGACGCCATCGATAATCACTTTGCCTTTACCCGGCTGCGCCTGGCCGCTGAGCAACTTCAGCAGCGTCGATTTGCCCGCGCCCACTTTGCCGAGGATCGCCACCCGCTCGCCGGGCTTGATTTCCAGCTTGCCGATGGACAACGCGCGATCGCCCTTCTCTTCGTCGTAGCTGTATTGGGCATTCTGGAACTGGTAATGCCCCGCCAGCACCGGGCAGTGCGCCATCTTGCGCGAGGCTTCGCGATCCAGCGGTTTCTTCAGCAGTTCATTCAGCCCGTTCATGGCGGTTTTCGCGTGCTGCCAGCGGGAAAACACCATGGTTAACTGCATCAGCGGCGCGAGGGTGCGTGACGAGAGCAGACTGCACGCCACCAGCGTCCCGGTGGTGATTTGCCCGTCGAGCACCAGATAGCTGCCGAATACCAGCATCCCGGCGTAGGTGATTTGCTGCACGGTAGAGGCCCAGCCGCTCAGGCGCGCGCCCCAGATGCGCTGCTTCATGCCGATGCTGGCCCCCACGTGATGGGTGTGCTCCCACTGGCGCTGAAAATACGGTTCCGCCTGCAACGCCTTGATGTCTTCCACCCCTTCGATGGATTCCACCAGTACCGCGTTGCGGATCGCGCTTTCGCGCATCCCCTCTTTGGCGAGCTTCGCCATCGGCCACTGGATCAAAATCCCGGGGATGACAATCAGCGGGATCGCCAGTAACGGGATCGCCACCAGCGGCCCGCCCACCAGCGCCATAATGCCGAGGAACAGCAGCACAAACGGAATATCCATCGCCGCCCCGACGGTGGTGGAGGTCAGCAGCTCGCGCACCTGATCGATTTCCCGCAGCTGAGAGATAAACGATCCGGTGGATTTCGGACGGGCGTCGTTTTTGATCGCCATCGCCCTGGCGAAAAACAGCGACGAAACCTGAAGATCGATATGCTTGCCCATAATGTCCGACACGTGGGTGCGCGCCAGGCGGATAAAAAATTCCAGCAGCGCCGCCATCAGCACGCCGAAAAACAGCACCCACAGGGTTGGAAAAGATTGTGCCGGGATCACCCGATCATAAACCTGCATTGAAAACAGGATCCCCGCCAGCGCCAGCACGTTGCCCACCACCGACGCCAGCGAGATCTCTGCAAGTTTGCGGCCTGCGTGACGGAAATGCCGCCAGAACCAGTGCGGCTCCCAGGCCTGGGCGAACTCATCAATACGCGGATCGTGGCTGCGGGCGGCGATGCCGATCATCACCACCTGATCCTGTAACCGTTCCAGCAGCGTCTCCAGCGCCTCTTCGCGCACCAGATCGCCGCCGTCGCTCACCCAGTAACTGGCGAGGCCATCGCCGTCCAGCGCCTCGATCAGCACCAGGTTGCCCTCCTGGCCCGGCACAATCACCGGGAGATTTTGCGGGCTCCAGCGCATCCGGTCACGGGGCATCATCTGGATTTGTAATCCCATTAATCCCGCCATGCGGGAAAGGCGCTGGGAAAGCGGCAGGTTTTCAAACCAGCGCATCTGCTGGCGCACGGCGGGCGCATCGCTGGTCAGGCCAAAGCGGCCCGCAGCGCGGGTCATCGCGGCGACCCAGCTCGCGGTATCGGGCTGTTCCATACGGACTCCTTCACATGCGCTGCCTATAACGACGGCAGGCTGTCTCCTGTTAAACGAGTACGCTCGATGCCCAACATATCGAGCAAATTATCTACCGCCCCGGCGTAGCGCACGGCGGCGTCCCAGGCGTCGTAGCGGGCGACGATGGCGGCGCTTTCCGCCGAAAACACGTCTTGCTCCACGCTCAGCAAATCATTCAGGCTGCGCTTGCTTAACTGGTACTCGTCGCGATAAACCCCGCGCGCCTGGCCTGCGCTTAACCGTTGCAGTTCACCGGCCTGCTGGCGCTGCTGCGCGCCGGTTAAATCCGCCCAGGCGGTGGCGGCTTTTTGGTTCACCTCAAGCTTGCTGGCTTCCACCTGAGCGCGGGCGTTGGCCCGATCGCCTTCGGCGGCATCCACCCTGGCGCTCACCGCACCGCCCTGATACAACGGCGCGTCCACCACCAGCTGCACTTCATCGTCCCAGTAGTCGCCGTTGTCGTTCTGATAGCGGGTGCGGCCCGCCTGCACGGAAATGGTCGGGTAGTGCTGCGCCCTGGCCTGGCGGATGCGTTCCTCCGAGGCCAGCTGCTTCGCCTGGGCGCTGCGCACCGCGTTGTTCTGGTCGTAAGGCAGGGATTTAAGCGAGATTTTTTGCTTCATTAAATCGTCAGGCAGGTCCGGTAGATTGTCGGAGACCACCCCGGTCAGCACGCTGAGCGACGCCTGCGCCGAGCGCATCTGCGCCTGATATTGCTCATACGTTGCGTTCATGGCGGCGATGCGCGTGCTGGCCTGCAATACGTCGGACTGGGAGCTCAGCCCCGCCCCGGCGCGCAGTTTCGCCATTTCGCGTACCGACTCCAGCGAACTGCGGTTGCGTTCCGCCGCCTTCGCCAGCGCCTGGTAACGCTTGACCTGCAAATAGGATTGCAGGGTTTCCATGCCGACCTGATTCAGGGTGGTATACAGATCGTACTGATAAGAAGTCGACAGGTTTTCCTGCTCATCAATGCTGCCGCCGGTTTTGCCGAAGTCCCACAGCAGCTGTTTCAGGTTGATGCCCGCCGCCGCGTTGCTGTTCAGCGAACCCGCTGAGTCGGTGCGGTGAGTGCGCCCGGCGTTGCCGGTGAGCGCGATTTGCGGAAACCACGCGCTTTCCGCTTCGGAGAGATTGGCCTTCCCGACCTGGATTTGCGCCGAGGCCTGAGCGATTTTTGGATTACGGGCAAAGGCGCGCAGAATCGCTTCTTTAATGGTCAACTGCGCCTGAAAGGCTTCGGTCGGCGCGGTTTGCCAGCGAAAGTCCTCTTGCGCCGCCGCATTTCCGATACTGCACAACGCCACGGCGATCAGCAGCGCCGTCACCGTGCGTCGATACACAGGTTTTATCGTCATAGGGTTCCACCTTGTAAAGCCGCCCGCAGGCGGCTGGTGATATTGTTAGAAGTCATTGCCTCATCCCTGAGCTCCCTGCGTCCCTGCCTGTGTCGCCCGTTAAACCACGTTGACGTGTAACCCGTGTTGCACCAGCACATCCCCCAGGGTGTTGGTCTGGGAACTGTTGTGGTAAACGTCAAAATGCACGCCGTCCACTTCACGCTGCCCGCTGACCTGCCAGATATCGCCCTGCCCTTTCACCAGATTCACCTGGTCGCCGTTGCTGCCTTTGATCAGCAGATCGTCTTCCGGTTTATCGGTGATGGTCAGCGCCTCGTTGAGGTCAAGGGTAATGGCGTTAGTGCCGGACTGGCCCAAATCGAAAATTTCGATATTGTGCAATTTGCCGGTGAGCGCAGTGAGGTCGAGGCTCATATTGATGCCGTCGAGCACCAGGGTATCGGTGCCCGCCCCGGCGTCGATGGAGGTAAAGCCCAGCGTCGACAGGTGAATAGTATCGTTGCCCTCGCTACCCTGAAGCGTCTCCCCGCTCTGATACGTGCCGTCGGCCAGGTCGATACTCACGCCGCCAATAGTGAAGCTGCTGAGCTCGCTTTCGGTGGGGGTTTGTGGTTCAGCAAATCCTGCCGCATCGTCCCTTGCCGGCGTGGTGGTTTGCTGTTCCTGAGTCGCCGCCGGTTCCTGCTGCACATCGACGGTTGCCGCCAGCAGCGAGAAGGTTTCCGCATCGGCCTGGGCGACGGTGAAGCCCGCTGGCGGTTGGGTGGAGATAATATTGCCGCCCAGCCCCACGTTCAGATAGCCGGTGTTACCCGCCGCATCGGTGGAATAGATCGTCAACACGCTGGACAGCGACAGCAGTTGCAGAATATTCAGCCCCAGACCAAGGTTCGCCGACCAGTTGCCGTTAGCATCGGTGATCGCCGTGGTGGTCACAGTGTTATTCAGCAGCGACAGATGCACCACCGCGCCAGGCCCCAGGTTGCGCGAGCCGCCGTTCAGGGTCAGCCCTTTCGACAGCAGCGTCAGCAGGTTAAGCGACTGCAGGGCATTGAAGGTCAATTCCGGCGTAGTCTGTTTCACCGTCACGTCAGTGCTGGTGCGGGTGACGTTGCCGACGCTGTCGGTGACCGCCACGCCCACTTTCAACGCCCCGTTAGCCAGGCCGCTCAGCACATTGCTGCTCAACGCCAGCGACCAGGTGCCGTCCGGGTTTACCGTGGCGTTGTATGGCGTGTTGCCGAGGGTCACCACCACGCTTGCGCCCCCGCCTGCGCCGGTGATCCGTCCGCTGAGGATCTGCCCGGCGCTGGCTTCGCTCACGTTCAGATAGTTGTCGTTGCCAAACAGCGAGGTCAGCGAGAGGGTCGGCAACAGATGGGTGACCACGTTCAGCAGCCCGCTGGTATTGGCGCTGTTGCCTGCGGCGTTGGTTAACGAAGCGTTGACCGTCAGCGTGCCGTCCAGCAGTTGACCGAGATCGGTTTGCGAAACCGGAATCGACCATTTGCCGTCCGCGCCCACCGTAGTCTGGTAGGTTTTACCGCCCAGCAGCAGATTAACCTGCGCGCCGACGGCGTTGGTGCTGCTACCGGTGATGACTTTCGCGCTCAGGATATCGGAGGCGTTCAGGCCGCCGTCGCCGAACAGCGGGTCGAGGATAATCGACGGCAGCGCGGCGATGGACACCAGCAGATTTTGCGTGCCCTGGGCCACGTTGCCCACTGCATCCTGGGCAATGACCGAGACCGCCTGGGGACCGTCCTGCAATCCCTGCAATAGCGTACCCGGCAGCGACAGCTGCCAGCTGCCGTCCGCCGCAATGGTGGTACGCAGCGCCAGCGGGCCGACATTCACGGTAACCTGCGTCCCTGCCGCCAGATTGGTGGAGCTGCCGCTCAGGATCTGGTTGGTCAGCAGATCGGTCAGGCTCAGGCTGCCGTCGCCAAACGGCGTATTGACGGTGAGCGTCGGCACCGCGTTGATAATACTGTTCAACACGTTGTTGCCGGTCGCCACGTTACCTGCGGCATCCTGTACCGTCGCGGTGACGTTGAGCGCGCCATCCGGCAGCAGGCGCAGCACATCGGGCTGGACCTGAACCGACCAGACGCCGTTAT
Organism: Atlantibacter hermannii; assembly: GCF_009907385.1. Taxonomy (GTDB): domain Bacteria; phylum Pseudomonadota; class Gammaproteobacteria; order Enterobacterales; family Enterobacteriaceae; genus Atlantibacter; species Atlantibacter hermannii_A. The sequence continues at coordinate 13,233 of NZ_JAAATR010000060.1, read as the reverse complement.
TGATGGTGGCCTCCAGCGGCGCGGCGTTGCCGATCCGCACCAGCACCGTGCCGCTGGCGAGATTGCCCACCGTCCCGCTGATCGTCTGGGCGACGCCGGTTTCCAGCGCATTGAGGAAACCGTCGCCAAACACGGTATCCACCACGACCGTCGGCAGATTGGTCAAGCCAATGGTGATCGGTGAGGTTCCCGGCACCTGGCTGGTGTTGCCGTTCGGCGTGGTGATGGTCACCGTCGGGGTAAACACCCCGTCGGACAGCAGCGCCAGCTGAGCCGGGCCGACATTAATCGTGAACGCCCCGTTGCTGGCGACCACGCCGGCGAACGTTCTGCCGCCGATATCCACCGACACGCTGGAGCCCGCGGGCGCATTGCCGACTACGCCGGTAATGGTCTGGGTTGCCAGCGCGTCAACCGCGTTTAACAGGCCGTCGCCAAATGTCGTCAGGGTGTTCAGCACCGGTTGCAGCAGGTCGAGACGCAGCGTGTTTACTGCTTCAGCGACGTTGCCGTTCTGGTCGGCGGCCGTAATGCTGACCGGAACCGTTCCGCTACCCACGGTTTGCAGAATATCGCGAACCTCCGGGGTTAACGCCACCGACCAGCGGCCATCCACGCCGACCGTGGTGGTTAACAGCGGCGCATCGCCGATGCTGATATTCAGCGTCTGGCCCGCCAGCCCGGTCGCCGTCCCGCTCACCAGCCCGGACAGCAAATCAGGGATGCTGAGGGTGCCGTCGCCAAACAACGGATCGAGCGCCAGGGTCGGCAGATTACGCAGCGCCACCGTCAGGCCGATGGTGTCCGACACCACGTTGCCGAAGGTATCGGTGACCGCCACCTGGAGCGCCGCCGTACCATCCGGCAGCGCGGCCAGCACCGCCTGCGGCAGCGTCACGGCCCACTGGGTGCCATTCAGTACCGCCTGATAGGTGTTGCCCGCCAGGGTGACCGCTACGCCTGCCACGTTTTCCACCGTGGAGAGCGTCCCGGTCACCAGCTGATCGGTGGTGCTGTCCAGCACGTTGATAATATTGTCGCCAGCCGCAATCACATCGCCAATCACCGGCAGATCGCTGAGCGCCAGACGCACGTCAATGATTTCGTTGGTGGTATTGCCGTTTGCGTCCGTGACGTTCAGTTGCAGAGAAACCGTATCGGTAAGGATCTGCGACCACAGCTCCGGCGGGAAATCAATGGCGAAGCGGCCATCCGGCCCAACGGCCACGACCGGTAGCGTAATATCGGTGCCGATCAGCGTCGCTTCCACCGTTGCGCCGCGATAATCCCCGGTAATGGTGCCGGTCAGGGTCTGGGTGAGCAGCGATTCGGCCACGTTCAGAATGCCGTCCCCGCCGATCAGATCCTCCACCAGTACGCCCAACCCGCGGTTAAGCGCGACGTTAAGCGCCACGTTATTGGTGGAGGTGTTGCCCGCCGCGTCGGTAGAGGTGATCGAAATCACCTGCGCGCCGTCGAACAGCGTGGTGAGATCCAGGTCCGTGGCGTTAATTATCCAGCGTCCGTCCGGCCCGACCAGCGCTTCGGCGATCAGCGGCCCCACGCGTACTGTTACCGTTTCGCCTGGATCACCCTGTCCGCCCAGCAACACGGCAGGTATCGCCGTCGCCGTAGTCAGCAGCGCAGGCACGCCCAGGGTATCCACCACCAGCAGCGGCGCGTCTTTGTCGACGGTAATCGGGCGCACGTCCGAATCCGGATTGCCTGCCGCATCGGTCATCGACGCGGTGACATCCAGCGTGCCGTTCGGCAGCGCCGCGACCTGTGCGGGCGTCAGCGTGACGCTCCAGTTGCCTCCGCTGTCGACGGTGCTGTACAACGTTTGTCCGTTCAGGGTGACCGTCACGGTACGGCCCTGTTCGCCTGGCGCTGTACCGGTAATGATCAGCGGCTGATTGCTTTCGCTGGCGCTGATCACGTCATCGCCAGAGATCGCATTGATAGTCACGGTCGGCGGCGTGGTATCGACTATCACGCTGGTGTTGCCGGTCGTCACCGGTTCGGCGACGGTGGTGCCAATGACGGTGTAATCGGTCTGCGCCGCAAATACCGCCGACGGCACGTCGAGCGTCCAGTCTCCGTTGGCGTCAATCACCGCATTGCCCACCTCGACGCCGTTAACAGTGATCGTCACTTCCTGCCCTGCCGCAAAGCCGGTGGTGCGCCCGGAGATGGCTACCGTCTCGCCGCTCAGCTCGCTGGCGTTCAGATAGCCATCGGTGCCAGGCGGGTTGATGGTGACGCTGTATTCCGGCGGCTGGGTGTTGATAGCAACGTCGACGGGCTCAGATGTCGCCGGGTTCTGCGCCCGGTCGCTGACGGCCGCCGTAATGGTGGTATCGCCCGGTGTAAGCAGCGCCATTTGCTGCGGGGTGAGTTGCAGTGACCAGCCGCCGCCAGGCTGCACGGTCGTGGTGTACTGCTGATTGCCCAGCGTCACCGTCACGGTCTGCCCCGCTTCCACATTGGTGGTGGTGCCGCTAAGGGTCTGGAGCTGCTGGCTTTCCGCAAAGCTCAGCGCACCGTCTTCAAACGGAAGCGCTACGGTGATGGTGGGCGGGACGATTGCAATGTTTACCGGTACGGTGGTGCTGCCGGTGTTGTCCGCCCCATCGGTAATGGTCACCACCACGCTCTGCGGGCCGTTCGGCACGCCATCCAGGCTATCCGGCCCCAAATTGAGGGTCCAGGTATTGCCAGACACGTCTGCCGTGAACGGCACGCCGCCAATGGTGACGATGACCGTGGTGTCTTCCGGCACGCCGGTAGTCAGCGCGCCGCTCAGTTGGGTCGTGCCATCCGATTCCGCCACGTTCACATAGCCATCGGTAAAGATCGGGGTGTTAATGGTGACGGTGGGCGGCGTCAGCGCGGCGGTAAACGGCACGTCCAGCGGCGCCTGGTTGCCGTACTGATCTTCGGCAATCACGGTGATGGAGTGTGGGCCGTTTTCCAGCGACTGTAGCGCGCCCGCAGGCAGCGGCACGCTCCATGCGCCTTCCGGCGTCACGGTTGCCACATAGCGAGTACCGTCCACGTCGATGGTAACGGTGACGTACTGATTCGGCCCGGTAACGCCGGTCGTACCGCTCAGCGTCAGTGGACCGGCAGCTTCCGCAGCATTCAGGTAGCCATCATCGCCGAACAGGCTGGTGATCTGCGGCGTCGGCAGCGTGGTCTGCACCTGATACGTTAAGTCAGCGGTATCGGTATTGAGCGCGGCATCGGTCACCTGCACGGTCATGGTCGGGCTGGTGCCCGTCGCCAGACCGGCAAAGGCGGTGGTGGGCAGCGTCACGCTCCATTCGCCCCGAGCATTCACCGTGCCGACATAGTTTTCGCCGTTAAAGGTGAGTGTGACGGTTTGGCCTGCGCCAGTGACGCCCGTAGAGCCACGGATCACCTGCGGCGTCTGGGTTTCAGCATAGTTAAGCACACCGTCGCCAAACGGGGTGGTAAAGGTCGCATCCGGCAGGGTGTTGATCACCACATTAAACGTGCTGTTGCCGGGAGAGGTATTACCCGCCACATCGGTCACCACCACCGTTACCGGTAGCGTGCCGTCCGGCAGCGCGTTCAGCTGTTCCGGCGTCAGCGGTAGCGTCCAACTGCCGTCCGGATTCACCGTGGCGATCTGCGCCGGGCCGTTGTTAATGCTCACGGTCACCTGAGCGATATCTTCCGCTGCCAGGCCCGTAGTGCCGCCCAGCGCGCCACCCGCGTCCGCTTCATCACCGTTCAGGGTGCCGTCGGTAAACGGCGGGGTCAGGGTCGGCAAAGGCAGCGCATCGGTGCGTACCTCGAAGGTTTCCGTCGGGCTGGTGTTGGTGTTACCCGCTTTGTCGGTTACGGTCACGGTGACATCGTAATCGCCATCCGCCAGGTTTTGCAGCAGATCGGCTGGAAGCTGTACCGTCCAGTTGCCCTGCGCGTCTACGGCGCCGGCAATCGGCGCCAGCCCTTCAATATTCACCACCACTGTCTGGCCGCTGCCGGTAATACCGGTATTGCCGGTCAGGGTCTGGCCAACGCTGGCTTCCGCCTGGTTCAGATAGCCGTCGGTAAACAGCGCATCCGGCAGCGTCGCCTGCGGTTCGGTCAGCAACAGTTCGATATCCGCGCTGGTGCTGGCCGGGTTGCCGTAAGCATCGGTGGCGGTGACGTTCAGCACGTACTGCCCGCTGGCAAAGTTAGTAAACTCGCCGATGTCGATCGCCACGGTCCATACGCCATTGGTGACGCTCCCGGCGCCCAGCAGGGTATCGCCAAGATAAATTTGCACCGCCGTGCCGTCGGCCAGGCCGGTGGCGGTCCCGGTGATTTCTCCGCCAGCAGCGGCCTCGTCAATGCTCACCAGGTTATCGCCAAACACCGCGTCCAGCGTCAGGGTCGGCAGTACCGTGCCCACATCGAGCGGCAGCGGTTCGCGCGTTTCGTTGCCCTGTGGATCGGTCACCACCACTTCCAGTGCGTTCGGGCCCTGATCGAGCGCTTTCAGATCCTGAGACGGCAGCGTCAGTTGCCAGCTTCCGTCGATCCCCGCCTGAGTCGTGATCGTGTTGCCGTTGAGCGTCAGCGACACTGTCGATCCCGCGGTGGTGGTGCCGGTGAGTAACTGATCGGCACCCGCTTCGGCCAGGTTCAGACGGCCATCGGCGTAGAATCCTGTTACATCGATGATGACGTCAGGGCCGATGGTATCCACGGTAATCGGATAACGGATTACCGCTTCATTCAGCGCCGGATCGAGGGCCGTGACCACCAGTTCATAGCTTTGATCGGCGAGCGCCTGAAGATCGGCTGGCTGAATAGTGACCTGCCATTTGCCGTCCGGGCCAACCGTTGCGGTGTAATTGCCGGCGCCAAGCGTGATGTTCACCAGCGTGCCCTGCGGCAGATTGCGCGATCCGCCGGTCACGATCAGCGGCTGATCCTGTTCCTGAGCGTTAATCACATCGTCTCCGGCCACCACGTCCACCGTCAGGCTCGGCTGGTTTTCCGGGCTGGCAATGACATTCACGGTACGGGTGGTGCTGGCCGGGTTGCCCGCGGCATCGGTCACCGTGGCGGTGATCACCTGTGGACCATCGACAACCCGCGCCAGATCCGTGGCGGGCACATCCACCGTCCAGCTGCCGTCAGCCAGCACGGCGGCGCGATACTCTGTGCCATTCAGGGTCAGCACCACTTCGCGACCCGTCTCGACAAAGGTGGTGGTGCCGGAAAGCGTAACCTGATCCTGCGCCTCGGTAACATTGATGTAGTCATCGCCGGACACCGGATCCAGCGTCAGGGTCGGTGCGCTCAGCGGATCGGTGTTCAGCGTCAGGGTGGCGGTTTCAGTCGTGCTGTTACCCACCGCATCGCTCGCCGTGACGGTCACCGTGACCGGTCCGTCCGGCAGATTACTCAGCGCGTTGGCCGGAATGGTCGCGCTCCAGATATTCCCTTCCTGGATCAGCGCGCTGTATTTCTGGCCGTTGAGATCGACGATCACATACTGCGCCCGCGCAGGATCGAACGGCCCTGCGGTCCCGCTAATGACGATCTCCTGTTTCGCCTCGGCGATGTTGACGATGTTATCGCCCGCGATGGGTGCAATGGTCAGGGTCGGCGGCGTGGTATCAACTTGCAGGCTGCTTTCCAGGGTATTGCTGTTGCCTGCGGCATCGGTGGCCGTGACCACCAGCGCATTCGGGCCTTCAGCCAGATCCGCCAGCGCAGTACCGGGAACAGCCACGCTCCAGTTGCCGTTAGCGTCTACGGTGGCGGTCAGGGTCGCGGTGCCCAGCGTGACGGTGACGGTCTGCCCTGCGCCGCTCACGCCGGTAGTGCCGCTCAGCGATCCGCCGCTCAGTTCGCTGCCGCTGACGATACCGTCGGTAAACGGCGTATTGAGCGTCGGCTCCGGGGTCTGATGGGTGAGCACGCTGAAGCTGTGGGAGGTGGAAATCGGGTTGCCATCGGCATCAATGCCCGACACGGTGAGCGTCGCGGTGCCGTCGGCCAGCGCGGCGGCATCCGCCTGCGGAACCAGTGCACTCCATGCGCCGCCTGCCGTCACGGTCGCCGGATACTGTTTGCCGTTCAGGGTCACGGTCAGCACCGTGCCTTCAGCAAGATTGGCGCTGTTGCCGGTAATGGTGAATCCATCGGCCAGATCGGCGACGCCAAGGATATTATCGCCGGTGATCGGATTGAGGGTCAGCGAACTGGTGTCGAGGTTAATAGTGAAAGTACGATCCGCGCTGGCCGCGTTGCCCGACGCATCAGTGACCGTCACGGTTAAGGTTTGTTCGCCGTCGGCCAACGCGCCGATTGCCGCCTGCGGCACCGCCACGCTCCAGCGCCCGGCGGCATCCACCAAACCGGTCCAGCTATCGCCGTTAATCGACACGGTCACTTCGCGCCCGGCTTCCACGTTCAGGGTATAGCCGGTGATAGTCACGTCTGCGAGCACTTCGCCCGCATCAAGAATATTGTTGTTGGTTACCGGATCGATCACCACGCGCGGCTGCTGCTGGGGATCGGTATCCACGGTAATCAGATGAGTAATGGTCGTGGCGTTGCCCGCACTGTCGGTGGCGGTAACGGTCATCGCGATCGGGCCGTTCGGCAGCGCCTGAAGATCCTCCGCAGGGATCGGCAGTTCCCACCCGCCCAGCGAGCCGGTAACGGTCTGATAGGTGACGCCGTTGATCACAACAGTCACCCGTTGACCGCCTTCCGCTCCAGGCGCAGACCCGCTCAGCGTTTGCGGTACGCCCGCTTCCGCCACGTTGAGGATATCATCACCGGTAAACGGCAATACCGTTACCGTTGGCGGGGTGACATCTACCGTAAAGCTTTCGTTGATCGGCACCACGTTACCCGCCACATCGGTGACGGTGACCACCAGCGCTACCGGGGAATCCGCCTCGCTCAGACCGGTCAACGCCCCCGCAGGCAGACTCACGCTCCAGGTTCCGTCGGTGGCCACCTGGCCGCGATAGGTATTGCCATTCAGGGTGATTTCTACCTGCTGCCCGCCGCCTGTAACCCCGGTACTACCGGTGATTTCATGGGATTGCCCGCGCTCAGCCAGATTAAGTACGCCATCACCAAACGGAGCGTTCAGGGTGGGAAGCGGTAAGTTTTCAATGACCACATTGAGTTGATGGGTATCGCTGACCGGGATGTTATCCGGAGAAGTCGCCGTCGCGGTAATGGTCAGCTCACCATCCGACAGATCGGCTAACACGCCAGTGCCGACGGTAATACTCCAGCTGCCATCCGGCCCGATAAAAGTATTAAACAGCATACCACCGAAATTCACCTCTATCGGCGTGCCTGCCGGCAGCCCGGCGCTGGTGCCGCGCACCACCAGATCTTCGGTGCTTTCCGCCTGATTGAGATAATCGTCATCGGCAATGATGCTGATCGCCACTGCGCTCAGGCTCTTATCCACCACGAAACTGTGCTGCTGGCTGGCGGACTGCCCGAAGGCATCCGTCACCGACACCTGCAACGTGTTAGTGCCGTCAGCCAGTTTTTGCAGATCGGCAGCGGTCATCTGGATGCGCCAGTTGCCCTCGGCATCCACCTGGGTCGTGAATTCCTGATTGCCCAGCACCACCACGATTTTGCTGCCCGCCTCGACGTTATCCGTCGAGCCCGTGAGCCACTGGTCGGTTTTCACTTCGGCGGCGCTGAGGGCGTTATTGGCGGTGAAGGGATCAACGGTGAGCAGTGGCTGCGCCGTTTTCACTGACACGGTGCCGACGGCTTGTTGGCTGTTGCCTGCGCTGTCGGTGAGCGTCACGGTGTAGTTGGTATCACCTGCCAGCAGCGAGCTCAGGCTACCGGCAGGCAGCGTAACGCGCCATGTTCCGTCGCTATTGACCGTAGTGGTGAAACGCTGGTTATTGATGTCAATCACCACTTCGCGGCCATTTTGCTCCGGCGTGGTAACGCCTGACACCGTTTGCGCGGCGCTGAGTTCAACGGCGCTCAGTTTGCCGTCGCCTGAGAACGGCAACAGGCTGAGAATGGGTGGGGTGACATCAACAATGGCATTCCCTGCCAGCGTAGCGCGATTGCCTGCGGCATCGATAGCGTTGACGTTCAGCGACACGGTGCCTTCGCGCAGGCTCTGGAGATCCGCTGCCGGGACCGCAAGCGACCAGCGGCCGTCCACGTCCACAATTGCGTTATAACTCTTATCGCCAAGCTGGACCGTCACCTGCTGCCCCGTGCCGGTGATACCGGTACTGCCGCTGAGGGTTTGGTTAGTGGTCATCTCCTGCGCGTTGAGAAAGCCGTCGCCAAACGGCACATCGAGCGTGGGTTTCGGTAAATAATTCACCGCCACATTCAGATCGCGGGTATCGCTGGCGCTTTCAATACCATAGGTCACCGTGGCGGTAACCGGCGTCACGCCATCCGGTAGCGACGCCAGATCTTCTGGCGGGATGACGGCGCTCCAGTTGCCCGCGCTATCCACCAGCGCAGCATAATCTTTACCGTTGAAATTCACCGTCACGGCGACACCCGGCCCGGTCACGGTCGTGACGCCGCGCACTTCCAGCGGCTGAGTCGACTCCGCCGCGTTCAGATAATCATCGGTGGAAAGAATGGCGATGGCGATGGCATCCTGAGAAAGATCAATCACCAACGTTTCCGTGGTTTGTGCCAGCAGCGTGCCGTCATTGTTCTGGCACTGCACGACAATGGTTTCTACAGGCGGTGCCAGCGCCTGTAAATCCCCTGCGGGCACCGTAACCTGAAAACTGCCGTCACCGGCAACCCGGCTGTAATACGTGTTCGCGGCAAGCGTCACCATCACCATCTGGCCGGGCTCGATATTTGCCGTCCAGCCGGTCAGTACCTGATTAAGCGCGATTTCAGCCCCGTTAATCTGGTTGTCGCCCGTAAACGGCTCCAGTTGAATAATCGGATCGGTGGTATTCACGATAAAGCTTTGTTCGGCAGTGGCGGTATTACCCGCCAGATCCGTGACGCTGATTTCCAGGGTATAGACCTGGTCTTCCTGTAGCGTTTGTAAGATCTCTGAGGGGATTAACGCGCTCCAGCTGCCGTCTTCAGCAATAATCGCTTCAAACTGATTTTCGCCAAGCGTGATAGTGACCGTTTGCCCGGCGTCCTCCGGCGAGCTGAACCCGGAGATAAGTTTTCCACTGTCGATTTGCGCCTGGTCGAGCACATTGCCGGGAGAGAATTCCGCTAAATCGAGCTCTGGCGGGATAGTGTCGACTGTCAGGGTAATATCCTCGGTGACGGCATTACCGTTGCTGTCGACAAAGGAGACGTTCAGGTTTATCTCGCCCTGAGGCAGGGCCTGCAATACTTCACCCGGGATGATCACCGTCCAGCTTCCGTCTGCTGCGACAACGGCGTTCCAGCTGTTAAGGCCCAGAGTAACAGTAATGGTGCGCCCTGCGTTGCTGGCATCGGTACTACCGCTAAGTGTCTGATCGGTAGTGCTTTCAATAAGATTAATGACGTTATCTTCCGCAAAAGGCGCAACAATCAGCGTGGATGGCGTGGGCGTTTCACCGCCAGGATTCGTGCCACCATCACCGCCGCCGTTATCGCCGCCAGTTCCACCGTCTCCACCGCCGTTATCGCCGCCGGTTCCGCCGTCTCCATCGCCGTTGCCGTTATCGCCGCCGGTGCCGCCGTCTCCATCGCCGTTGCCGTTATCGCCGCCGTTTCCGTTACCGCCACCGCCGCCGCTGCCGCTTGCAGCAATGGCCACGCCAGCGATACCGCCTACTGCGGCCAGCCCCCCAAGGATGGCCGCTGTTGAAAGGCCTTCACCGCCAATCAGCGTGCCCAACGACGTATCGGCCATTACCGGAACAATGGCTTCTGCCGCTGCAGGTCCGGCTTCGGTCGCAAAGGGAAAAACCGCATGGTGGGTGCCATACTGATCTTCAAAAATCAGTTCGCTGTGCAAGCCCTCGGCATCCAGGTGGAAGAAGTTTTGATAGCGGACTGTTGAACCGTCACGCATATGGACGATCAGGTCATCGCCCTGACGCTCATAATAATTTACGGATTCCGGTGAGGCGTTAATTCTTACTACGCTTGACTGGGTAATATTCACCACACGATCGCCGGGTCCGGAATATTGCGTAACCAGATCGCCAGTTTTGCGATTAAGAATATCAACGGATTCTGAACGGTTATTTTCTAAAGCCATGGCGGCTATCTCCCGAATAAAGACAACAGTCAACCCGGCGGAGTGAATGCATCACACCCGCTAAAGATTGATACTGCTGCATTTAAAGCAGTATCAAAGATTCGCCTGGTATAAGTGTTTAAATGAAAGATAACTTAATGATTTGTGGTGTTTTTTATTGATTATGGCGTTTGCCGTTATACAGCAACCGCAATTAAACATATAAACAACCTTTCTGAATATGGCAAAAAAAAATGCAACAATTGTTGAGTGGAAAAAATAAAAGCCTGTGCTAGCACACATTAACTTATTGTTATGAAAGAGAGAGGACGAGAATTACTTAAAAAGTCGCCCACCTATTATCATTTCGATATGTAATTATTTAAAAATAGATACATAAAAAATATATCATGCATAATGGATAATAAGAACAATCTTGGACATTAATACACAGTATTTATTGCTAATTATTTCAAATATAGACTAGCAACGACTATTGCTAATTATCTGTATGATTAATAATCTAAAAAGGTCTGAGATGGGTCGCGTGTCTCGCTACGCTACAGACCCCATACGAAAGTCGTAGCGATATGGACTGGCATGGCAAAGCCTAAATCTGTTATACTTATTTCAACACTTTTGGGGCTGATTCTGGATTCGACGGGATTCGCGAAACCCAAGGTGCATGCCGAGGGGCGGTTGGCCTCGTAAAAAGCCGCAAAAAAATAGTCGCAAACGACGAAAACTACGCTTTAGCAGCTTAATAACCTGCTCTGAGCCCTCTCTCCCTAGCTTCCGCTCTTAAGACGGGGATCAAAGAGAGGTCAAACCCAAAAGAGATCGCGTGGATGCCCTGCCTGGGGTTGAAGCGTTAAAACTAATCAGGCTAGTCTGGTAGTGGCGTGTCGGTCCGCAGGTGCCAGGCGAATGTAAAGACTGACTAAGCATGTAGTACCGAGGATGTAGGAATTTCGGACGCGGGTTCAACTCCCGCCAGCTCCACCAAAATTCTCCATCGGTGATTACCAGAGTCATCCGATGAAGTCCTAAGAGCCCGCACGGCGCAAGCCCTGCGGGCTTTTTTGTGCCCTTAATTTGTCCCGCGAAGTCTGATGCCAACTAATTAAATCCGAACCTTTTAGGCACCTTGTTAGGCACCTCATAAAGCTTTATTGTTTTTGAGGTGCCTAAAAATATGGAAACCCGGCAATGGCAAGACAAACCAAACCTCTATCCTTTAAAGAAATCGAATCAGCCAAACCCAAAGAAGCGGACTACGTTCTCTATGATGGTGATGGCCTTGAGCTACTCATCAAATCCAGTGGAAGTAAAATCTGGCAATTTCGCTACATTCGCCCTGTTACCAAGAAACGAGCGAAGAAGAGCATCGGCCCCTACCCGTCAGTTACCCTTGCCGATGCCAGAAACTACCGGGCAGAGTCTCGCTCTCTCTTGGTAAAACAAATCGATCCACAGGAACATCAGCAAGAGCAGCTTCGCAGTTCACTTGAAGCTAAAACCAATACTTTCCAGCTCGTAGCTGAACGATGGTGGAATGTGAAGAAAGCCAGCGTGACAGAGGACTATGCCGACGATATCTGGCGCTCTCTTGAAAGAGATGTCTTTCCTGCGATTGGCGAGGTTAGCGTTACAGATATTAAAGCTCACACACTGGTTCAGGCCGTCCAACCGGTTCAGGCCAGAGGAGCACTGGAAACCGTTCGTCGCCTGTGTCAGCGCATTAATGAGGTCATGATCTATGCCCAGAACACAGGGCTGATTGATGCTGTTCCCAGCGTTAATATCGGTAAAGCCTTTGAGAAGCCGCAGAAGAAGAACATGCCAAGCATTCGACCGGATCAGCTACCTCAATTGATGCAGACGATGCGTACGGCCAGCATTAGCCTTTCAACACGATGCCTGTTCATGTGGCAACTTCTTACTATCACCCGCCCTGCCGAAGCGGCTGAAGCTCGTTGGGAAGAAGTAGACATGGAAGCGCGAGAGTGGAAGATTCCTGCAGCACGCATGAAAATGAACCGCGACCATACTGTCCCATTGTCAGATGAGGCAATAGCAGTGCTGGAGATGATGAAGCCGTTAAGTGGAAATCGAGAGTTTATATTTCCCAGCCGTATCAAGCCAAATCAGTCAATGAATAGCCAAACCGTGAACGCCTCGCTAAAACGCGCAGGTTTTGGTGGAGTGCTCGTTTCACACGGTCTGCGATCTATTGCCAGTACAGCCCTAAATGAGCAAGGCTTTCCGCCAGATGTTATTGAAGCCGCACTTGCCCATGTGGACAAAAATGAAGTACGTCGCGCTTACAACCGCAGCGACTATCTCGAACAACGTCGCCCGATGATGCAGTGGTGGGCAGACTTCGTTATGGCTGCTGATCGCGGAAGTATCATTGATGATGGGACAAAAGGAATGCGGCTCGTTGGGTAGAAAACATAAGCAGTATTGATGCAACTTGAGCTCTTACTATGCAGCTCGGCATATGTTGTTAATTAAATTGGTCGCTGCAACGCTATCTACGAGCAATGATAGCATTGCTTCAACATTGAGGAGAGTCTCCTAAGAGATTGAGCTGTTGCTCTCCTCTATACATAAGCAAACCTTTATTATCGAGATTATTCCCCCTATCCTTATGATCAGTCACAGCTTACCCTAATTCATTATGATATTAGCCGTTCTTCTGGTAGATACAAAGACGGCCCCCCTTGCTAGCAATAAACCTATCCTTTTGATTTAGATTAATATTTTAGCCTTTTATATTTCATTGTTTTAGACTATCATTTATGTTAAAAAGCAATCATAGCCTTATTATTTTTAGCGTTTTTTAGGATAAAACAATGACAATGCTAAAATGGATTCGACAGGAAAAAGCCTCTAATTTAGTACTCTTTATTCATGGACTAAATGGAGGTGGTGATACTTGGAATTACAGCGATGAAGTTTCCTTTCCAAAGTTATTAAAATCGGATGAAGATTTAGCAAGTTTTGACATTTCATATTTTGAATAC
>NZ_JAAATR010000006.1 GCF_009907385.1 Atlantibacter hermannii | reverse complement strand
CTGCCTCATCGCTAACTTTGCAACAGTGCCGAACAGCTATACGTCTGGTCAGGTCTGGTGTTCTGATGGGGGGACCGGAACCCTCTAACGTTTACGATCTGTGCGTCGAAAGTGACTTTTAAGGCAAGGGCGGACACTATTGTATAAGGGCGGGAGCGGTACTTACCGCTCCGTGAATGCTAACCAATCACCGCGATGCCAAGTCGCTCCATGAGCAACGATGCCTGGTAGTTGTCCAACTTAACGCCTTGTAAATCAACGCCCCGAATATCTAAGTCACCCAACTCCGAATTGGTCAGATCGCAATGTGTGAAGTTTGCTGCTCGCCAGTCGAAAGTCGAAAACTCGCCGCCGGAGAGATCTGAACCACTGAACGTCGCGCCCAGTACCTGGGCACCTATCCAACGGTTTTCCCACAGCTCACACTTTTCCAACACGACTTTCGAAAAATTGGCGTAGCTTAGATTGGTATTCGTGATATATGCGCTACAAAACCAGGTGCGCGTGGTGATCATATTCATAAAGCTTGCGCCGCGGAAATCTGCGCCTTGTGCGCGGCAGTGGCGAATTTCAATGCCCAGCGCACTGGAATTGCGAAAATCCGCCATGGATAAATCACAGCTTTTAAAAATGGCATCTTTCAGCATCGCACGACTAAAATTGCACCCTTTCTGGCTTTCACGATCATAGAACTGACAGCCGATAAATTCAGTGCCGCTCAGGTCGGCACCTGAAAAATCACAGTTAAAAAATGTACTATTTTCAATTTTCTCACCGGTGAAACGGTTTCTGTCAATTTTTTCGCCAACGAGTGCCAGAGCCATATTTGTACCTGTTTTTTTTATACAGTAATGGCGTCATGGTAAACCCTGATGAGGTTATGCGTCAAATCCGCCAATATGACATCTGCAAATGTGCGTTAAATCTGGTGTTTTTTCAGCAAAGCGCGAAGCTGATGGTAAGTCAGACCCAGTAATTCAGCGGCTTTTTTCTGGTTAAATTTTGCCTGCTGTAAGCTGGTTTGTAGAAAGTCTTTCTCTTGCTGCTGCTGGAATTCACGCAGATCCAGCGGTAACCCTACAGACATCGGTTTAGTTTCCGGCGCCTGCGGCTGAGTAGTGTGGCGGCGGAAGGGGTCAATGATTATCTCATCCAGCGGGTAATCACTGGTTCCATGCCGGTAAACGGATCGCTCCACGACGTTTTTCAGTTCACGAATATTGCCCGGCCAACGGTAGTGGAGGAGAGTTTCTCTGGCCTCGGCACTAAAACCCGGAAACAGAGGTAATCCGATCTCGCGGCACATCTGAATGGCAAAATGGGGTTCTAGGGATTTTCCGTCCAAAAACGACAAAGTGCTCTGGAGGCCGCGCCGTCCGTGGCCTCCAGAGGGGTATTACTTTTCGCTGACGGGTAAATATCCCTCGATTGAGCGCATAAGCTCCTCCAGATCTGGCAATTTTTCGCTCAATTCGAAGTGGTAAGTCCCCTTGAGGTTAATGTTGTGCCAGGCCACAGGGGATGCCTGTTTGACGATATCTATTCTCTTGGTATCTCCTTGGTATTCGAAGCTGGTCAACAGCTGGCTGAGTATCCTGGAGTTGAAGTAAACGATGGCATTGGTGACCAGGCGAGCGCACTCATTCCATAGCTGGATTTCTTCGTCTGAACTGCCCCGGAACTGATCCCCATTGACGCTGCTCACGGCCCGACGCAGTTGGTGATAGGCCTCTCCCCGGTTCAGCGCGCGCTGAACATAGTTTCTTAAACTGGCATCATCGATGTAGCACAGTAGATAATTCGCTTTCACCAGGCGATTGTATTCCGTCAGGGCTTCCAGCAGCGGGTGATTGCGCTTGTACTCCGAGAGCTTTCTCACCAAGGTGGCTTGCGTTGTTTTCCGCTGCTTAAGTGATACTGCAATCCGTTGGATGGTATCCCAGTGCTGCGCAATACGATGGGTATTGATTGGCTTTTTTAAGCACAGCTGAATTCGGTGTTCTTTGTCTTCCTTGACATCAAACATGTCATTGATCACTTTGCCAACCTGGGCATAGCGTGGGGCAAACTGGTATCCGAACAGATCCAGTAACGCGAAGTTCACATGGTTCACCCCATGGGTATCGGTTGAGAGCACATCCGGAATGATGTCTGACGTATTGCTCATCAACAAATCAAAGATGTAGTGCGATTCATGTTCGTTGGCGCCGATCACTCTGGCGTTGATCGCAGCGTGATTGGCGATCAAGGTCATGGCAGAAACACCTTTTTGAGTGCCAAAGTACTTCGACGAATAACGGGTTTTGAAGGTCTCGCGCCGGGCTTCGAACTTTTGACCATCGGCACTGGCGTGGATCACATCTTCCTGGATGTTGTAGTACCGGAAGATGGGTAGCTTGGCTGTCGCGTTATTGATGTTGTCGTTAGCAGCATTCAATGTTTCCAGGCGAAGATAGTTCGCCTGGATAGTGCTGAGCTGATCATAGGTACGATCAGAGATCTGTGCCATGCCGTAAATGCCTTGATTGGTTGCATTGCCGACCAGAATTGCCAACAGGTCATATTCATGGGAACGGCTTCTGGATTGGGAACCCAGCACATGAGCGAAGCAGTCAATGAAACCGGTGTCACGATCAACCATGCGCAGTACATCCGCAATCCCCGTTGTGGGAATTTGCTGGAAGAAGGGATTGTTGACCAGATGATGTTTGCTGGCCGAAGGCAGGCGCCAGAAGCGTTTACCCTGCGGATTACGCAAGATGATATTCCGGTTGTCTTCCTGTTCAAGATATTCGCCGACTTCGTACAAACGGGTATCCAATTCCATGGCCATCTGTTTGATCAGCTTTTCAGGCTCCTCCGCTAATTTTGTAAAATGGCTCTGTTGAAGCAGCGTATATTTGTTTTTTCGCCAATGTTCCCCGTCGATCAGGTCGGCGTCGAGTGCCCGGTATTTAGTGATATCAGGCAGCGTCAGCTGGCCATTCAGGCGATCAGGAATCTGTTGATAGAGGAACCACTCATAACGATCGATCAGGATATTCCCTTCACCATCCAGCAGGAATTCACGTGATTTTTTGGAAAGGAGTCTGGTGTCGGCAGTTTGCAACTGAGCGTCCTGGCCGTTGAGTTCGTTTTGTGTTTTCGCCAAGGCGGCCGCTAAGTGCTGGGTGCCGTCGCAGCCTTCGAAGCGCAGACATAGGAACAACTCTCGCAGCAAACCTTTCCGCAGACTTTCTTTCTCGTCGCAGTACTGCCACATGGCTTCATCGACCGATCGTCGCTGCTCGTTCAGGAAGAGACATACAGATTCCAGATCCCTTTTGGTCAGCAGGCTCAGTGCTTGCTGTCTTACTGTTGCAAACGGTAGTTGCAGATCAATGCTGTCATCAATGAACAGGTGCAGTACTTCAGCTGCCTTGCTGACATTTTTAGCTGCTTTTTGCCAATCCTTAAACACCGCTTCCTGCGCATAATCCTTTGCCTTCTGTTTGGTCTGTCTGACATGATGCACAAAGCCATCGGCAATACGTTCCAGCGCTTGCTGCCATCGCGTTTGAAGATAGCACAATAAATACAGCCATTGGCTGCCTACGGTTTGACGTTTCAGTTTGGCACCGTAGTAGTCGACTTTCTCTGCCAGGTGTTGCAGATTTTTCTGCGACAGTGATAGCGTGCTCAACAGCAGATCCACTTCCGGCATCCAATGCTGGATATGGCGATAGACAATCAGTTCTTTCTCCAACTCGGTTCCGGTGAAGTTACGAGCCGATTGTCGCAACTGTCGGAACGGCAGTGGACCTGTGCCGTTCACGAGCTCCGCCAGTGCTTGCTTAAGACCGCGTGACATTGCACGCTCAAGGTGCGCGGCCATGTGTTCCTGTTCGTCTCCCACCACCTGACTGATGATCTTTTGCAGCGTGCTGTAGGCAGGGATTGCGATCTTCTGCCCCGAACAATATTCATTGGCCGCATCGAAGAGGTGCCTAGGCGCTGTCCAGGCTCTGGCTTGCTGGGATAAGTAATCTCTCAACGCCGCTCCATGGTCTTTGACATTCCAGCGCTGGTAGTTGCAGAGCTGGAAAACACGTTGGTAAATCCGTTCGTTCTCTTTTGGCGTGAGATTAAAGGGTCTACAGCCTGGGCCTGGTAGAACGGTTTGATAAACGTATTTGAGGTCCTGCTTGATCTGATGAAAGCCGGGATTCAGCACCACCGGCTTGGCTTTGAAATAGCCCAGCAGTACCACCAGCATGTAACGCTGGCCCCGATGACGGAGGCTTTTAGCGATCGCCAGTTCCTTATCGTTCAGCGAGAAAAAGAAGCGTTGGTCGGCGGAGGTGAAAGCGGGGGGTCCATATAACTCATCTTGTTCTGCCTCGGACAAGATTTGGACACGTTCTTCGAATGCCATGGATTTAGCCCAAAAAGACTAAATCTTACTCAAACAGAGCCCAAATAGGGATCTCGAAAAAAGTAATACCCCTCTGGAGGCCACAGACGGCGGGGCCTCCAGAGCACTTTGTCGTTTTTGGACGGAAAATCCCTAGAACCCCAAATTTGTCTCCGTCTTGATCCTCGATGAGATTACCTCGCAGAGAAATGGTCGCACCGTCATGCATCGTTTTGGCCTGTTCGACAGTCATGATTCTTGCATCTTCAGTCCCACGATAACCTTCATCCAGAGCGTGGGCTGGCGGTGGAGCTGTATCATTTTTCAACCCGCCGTTATCATCAGCAAGCGCTGGCGACAATAAAAAACAACATAATAATGGCGTTATGGATAATTTCATATGTTCTCCTTTTGCCAAGGTTGAAATGTTAAGTGTGGTTGCTATTTATTAACACTGCGAACTGGATAAGTCTCAAATAATATTGTTTAAATTAAATCTAACGTTGGTGGGGATATAAGCGCAACGGTAGAGGAAAGTAGGGGGGGTAATATTCCGAGAAAATTAAGTGTAGCTGGATAATATAGGTCATGCCATTCATTTTGGTCTACGCTTATTAGTCTTTGTGATAAATAATGAGAGGTAATTGAATGGCTGGCTTAAACAAGGAAAAAAAGACCATCAATAAAACCAATTCTGCGCGTTTTCCGGCGCCGCCTTTTCAACAGCAGCAGCAGCCCTTTCCCGGGCTGGCGGGGAAAATGCAACCGCGCCCCGATCATGGAGAAGACAGCTATCAGGGAAGCGGTCGCCTGAATGGGCGCAAGGTATTAATTACGGCACTGTTGCAAATAGTCGGTGGTGATA
>NZ_JAAATR010000059.1 GCF_009907385.1 Atlantibacter hermannii | reverse complement strand
AGCTAATAAAAAACACACGTGGAATTTAGGGACTATTCATGTTGTTGTTATTTCGTATCTTCCAGAATAAGGAATCCCATGGTTAAAAAATCACTGCGCCAGTTCACGCTGATGGCGACGGCAACCGTCACGCTGTTGTTAGGAAGTGTGCCGCTGTATGCGCAAACGGCGGACGTACAGCAAAAACTTGCCGAATTAGAGCGGCAGTCGGGAGGCAGACTGGGTGTGGCATTGATTAACACAGCAGATAATTCGCAAATACTTTATCGTGCTGATGAGCGCTTTGCGATGTGCAGCACCAGTAAAGTGATGGCCGCGGCCGCGGTGCTGAAGAAAAGTGAAAGCGAACCGAATCTGTTAAATCAGCGAGTTGAGATCAAAAAATCTGACCTTGTTAACTATAATCCGATTGCGGAAAAGCACGTCAATGGGACGATGTCACTGGCTGAGCTTAGCGCGGCCGCGCTACAGTACAGCGATAACGTGGCGATGAATAAGCTGATTGCTCACGTTGGCGGCCCGGCTAGCGTCACCGCGTTCGCCCGACAGCTGGGAGACGAAACGTTCCGTCTCGACCGTACCGAGCCGACGTTAAACACCGCCATTCCGGGCGATCCGCGTGATACCACTTCACCTCGGGCAATGGCGCAAACTCTGCGGAATCTGACGCTGGGTAAAGCATTGGGCGACAGCCAACGGGCGCAGCTGGTGACATGGATGAAAGGCAATACCACCGGTGCAGCGAGCATTCAGGCTGGACTGCCTGCTTCCTGGGTTGTGGGGGATAAAACCGGCAGCGGTGGCTATGGCACCACCAACGATATCGCGGTGATCTGGCCAAAAGATCGTGCGCCGCTGATTCTGGTCACTTACTTCACCCAGCCTCAACCTAAGGCAGAAAGCCGTCGCGATGTATTAGCGTCGGCGGCTAAAATCGTCACCGACGGTTTGTAATAGCGGAAACGGAATGGGGAAACTCATTCCGTTTTTGTTTATCGCCTTAGACGGCAAAAGTGCTGTCGCCCACCTGCGCTTGCGCATACCAGGCCATAAGCTCCGTGGTTCCTGGTTCTCCTTCCGCTGGAGCCCAGTGCGCATAGTCATCGGCAGCCACGGGTTGATAGCCACCGTGTTTTACTTCAAAAATTATGCCACCGGTATCCAGCGACAGCACGGCATGCCAGGTTCCTGCGGCCATCTCCAGCACCGTACAGGTTTCCCCCAATATCGCCCGATGGGTGACGGTACCCCGATCGTCAAAATTCAGCACCACGAAACGACCCCTTAATGGCAACAGTAGCTCGAAGGTGTGAGGGTGTCGGTGCGGGCGCACGTAGGTCCCAGGTCATATTCCTTCCGGCGTCCGGCATTTTACCGCCAGACAGCTCGGGATTCGTGATATCACCGTTCTTGCAGAATACGGTCAGAGGGAAAATACCCGCCGTGAGCATGCAGCGCTGATACGTCAGCACTATCAGTATCGTGAATTTGCCTGGCCCTGGACATTTCGCCTTACCCGTCTTTTATATACCCGGAGCTGGATAAGCAACGAACGTCCTGGCCTGCTTTTCGATCTGGCGACAGGGTGGCTTATGCAACATCGTATTATTCTCCCCGGAGCCACTACGCTGACCCGGTTGATTTCAGAGGTAAGGGAAAAGGCGACGTTGCGCCTGTGGAACAAACTGGCACTGATACCGTCAGCCGAACAGCGTTCACAGCTGGAGATGCTGCTGGGGCCAACTGATTGCAGCCGCCTGTCTTTACTGGAATCACTGAAAAAGGGCCCTGTGACCATCAGTGGTCCGGCGTTTAATGAAGCAATTGAACGCTGGAAAACTCTGAACGATTTTGGCCTGCATGCTGAAAACCTGAGTACACTCCCGGCTGTGCGCCTGAAAAATCTCGCACGTTATGCTGGTATGACTTCGGTGTTCAATATTGCCAGGATGTCACCGCAGAAAAGGATGGCGGTTCTGGTTGCCTTTGTCCTTGCATGGGAAACGCTGGCGCTGGATGATGCATTGGACGTTCTGGACGCCATGCTGGCCGTTATCATCCGTGACGCCAGAAAGATTGGGCAGAAAAAACGGCTCCGCTCGCTGAAGGATCTGGATAAATCTGCATTGGCGCTCGCCAGCGCATGTTCGTACCTGCTGAAAGAAGAAACACCGGACGAATCGATTCGTGCTGAGGTGTTCAGCTACATCCCAAGGCAAAAGCTGGCTGAAATCATCACGCTTGTCCGTGAAATTGCCCGGCCCTCAGACGATAATTTTCATGAAGAAATGGTGGAGCAGTACGGGCGCGTTCGTCGTTTCCTGCCCCATCTGCTGAATACCGTTAAATTTTCATCCGCACCTGCCGGGGTTACCACTCTGAATGCCTGTGACTACCTCAGCCGGGAGTTCAGCTCACGGCGGCAGTTTTTTGACGACGCACCAACGGAAATTATCAGTCGGTCATGGAAACGGCTGGTGATTAACAAGGAAAAACATATCACCCGCAGGGGATACACGCTCTGCTTTCTCAGTAAACTGCAGGATAGTCTGAGGCGGAGGGATGTCTACGTTACCGGCAGTAACCGGTGGGGAGATCCTCGTGCAAGATTACTACAGGGTGCTGACTGGCAGGCAAACCGGATTAAGGTTTATCGTTCTTTGGGGCACCCGACAGACCCGCAGGAAGCAATAAAATCTCTGGGTCATCAGCTTGATAGTCGTTACAGACAGGTTGCTGCACGTCTTTGCGAAAATGAGGCTGTCGAACTCGATGTTTCTGGCCCGAAGCCCCGGTTGACAATTTCTCCCCTCGCCAGTCTTGATGAGCCGGACAGTCTGAAACGACTGAGCAAAATGATCAGTGATCTACTCCCTCCGGTGGATTTAACGGAGTTGCTGCTCGAAATTAACGCCCATACCGGATTTGCTGATGAGTTTTTCCATGCTAGTGAAGCCAGTGCCAGAGTTGATGATCTGCCCGTCAGCATCAGCGCCGTGCTGATGGCTGAAGCCTGCAATATCGGTCTGGAACCACTGATCAGATCAAATGTTCCTGCACTGACCCGACACCGGCTGAACTGGACAAAAGCGAACTATCTGCGGGCTGAAACTATCACCAGCGCTAATGCCAGACTGGTTGATTTTCAGGCAACGCTGCCACTGGCACAGATATGGGGTGGAGGAGAAGTGGCATCTGCAGATGGAATGCGCTTTGTTACGCCAGTCAGAACAATCAATGCCGGACCGAACCGCAAATACTTTGGTAATAACAGAGGGATCACCTGGTACAACTTTGTGTCCGATCAGTATTCCGGCTTTCATGGCATCGTTATACCGGGGACGCTGAGGGACTCTATCTTTGTGCTGGAAGGTCTTCTGGAACAGGAGACCGGGCTGAATCCAACCGAAATTATGACCGATACAGCAGGTGCCAGCGAACTTGTCTTTGGCCTTTTCTGGCTGCTGGGATACCAGTTTTCTCCACGCCTGGCTGATGCCGGTGCTTCGGTTTTCTGGCGAATGGACCATGATGCCGACTATGGCGTGCTGAATGATATTGCCAGAGGGCAATCAGATCCCCGAAAAATAGGGCACTGTTGCAAATAGTCGGTGGTGATA
>NZ_JAAATR010000058.1 GCF_009907385.1 Atlantibacter hermannii | reverse complement strand
ATGTAAACCTCAAGAGAATATGTTTTTTTACTGATGCGAGTAAAATTTCAAAAAAAGACGAAGCGCGCTTCGTCTTTTTCAAAGGTAAGGTGATTAAGAAACCAGCCCGGGAAATAACGCTTTAATCCCCGTTACGATAAATTCGATCCCCAGAGCCATGAGCAACAACCCCATGATACGGGTTATGACGTTAATACCCGTTTGGCCAAGTAGTCTTACCAGCCATGGCGCCAGCCTGAATACGCCCCAGCAACACAAAGCAAACAGGGCAATCGCCACAGAAAACCCGATCAGATGAGAAATTGAGTGATAGCGCGTGCCCCAAACTATCGTCGAACTGATTGCCCCTGGGCCAGCCATGAGCGGCAGAGCAAGCGGCACAACACCAATACTTTCACGAATAGCCGTCTCTGATTTTTCCTGTTTATTTTGCTTATCTTCACCGAGCTTGCCGCTAATCATCGACATGGCAATAGTGACGACCAGGATGCCGCCAGCGATACGAAACGAATCAATAGATATGCCGAAAATTTGCAGTATGCCGTCGCCGAGAAACAGCGAAGTCCATAAAATTATGGCTACGGAGAGGTTGGCTGTGAGGTTAGTTTTATTGCGTGCTGCCGCCGTCTGGTAGCTGGTCATACTGATAAACACCGGGATGATGCCCACCGGGTTGACCAGCGCAAATAATCCTATAAAAAATTTAAAGTAGGTTGGCAAATCAAAAAACGACTGCATCACGGGGAGCTCCGCATTCCTGAGGGGTAGTTGTGGCATGCGTAATGTAATGGAAAACCTCAACTGCCGTCACGTTCTTTCACAGCACATTTATCTGAATAATTGGAAAATGATGGAATTATTTATCTGTGTTATAGGTGTGTTGTATTCATGGAACTTTAATATTTACATGATGTAATCAGTATTATTCTGTTAACAATTGACGGCGAAAACCCCATGCTGAAAGGTGTCAGCATGGTGTAAATTTGATTCAGATCACACATTTTCTACCAAGAAGTGGGTACTCTTGATTACGCCCCAATTGATAACAACATCATATATTAGTGGTGTTTCAGGTAAGGCTCTTTTAGTAAATCGGTAAATAATAGGTAGTAGCGTTCCGTCACACCTTGTCTTTACCAAAGCTGTTTCTCGCTGACTATACTGACGAGTCGAACAGCTGATTTACTAAAAGAGTTTAACATTATCAGGAGAGCATTTATGGCTGTTACCAACGTCGCTGAACTTAACGCACTCGTCGAGCGCGTGAAAAAAGCCCAGCGTGAATATGCCAACTTTACTCAAGAGCAAGTAGACAAGATCTTCCGCGCCGCCGCCCTGGCCGCCGCTGATGCTCGAATCCCCCTCGCGAAACTGGCTGTTGCCGAATCCGGTATGGGTATCGTAGAAGATAAAGTGATTAAAAACCACTTTGCTTCTGAGTATATCTACAACGCCTATAAAGATGAAAAAACCTGCGGCGTGCTGTCTGAAGACGACACCTTCGGGACCATCACCATCGCCGAGCCGATTGGTATTATTTGCGGTATCGTTCCAACCACTAACCCAACCTCTACCGCGATTTTTAAATCCTTAATCAGTCTGAAAACCCGCAACGGTATCATCTTCTCTCCGCACCCGCGTGCCAAAGATGCCACCAACAAAGCGGCAGACATCGTACTGCAGGCCGCCATTGCAGCCGGTGCCCCGAAAGATCTGATCGGCTGGATCGATCAGCCGTCCGTCGAACTGTCCAACGCCCTGATGCATCACCCGGATATCAATATGATCCTGGCGACTGGCGGCCCGGGCATGGTTAAAGCGGCATACAGCTCCGGTAAACCTGCTATCGGCGTCGGTGCGGGTAACACGCCGGTGGTTATCGACGAAACCGCCGATATCAAACGCGCTGTCGCGTCTGTGCTGATGTCTAAAACCTTCGACAACGGCGTAATTTGTGCTTCCGAGCAGTCCGTTGTGGTTGTGGATTCCGTGTATGACGCCGTGCGCGAGCGTTTCGCCACCCATGGCGGCTATATGCTGCAGGGCAGCGAGCTGAAAGCCGTTCAGGACATCATCCTGAAAAACGGCGCGCTGAACGCCGCTATCGTAGGCCAACCCGCGGTTAAAATCGCTGAGCTGGCAGGCTTCACCGTACCGGCTGATACCAAAATTCTGATCGGCGAAGTAACGGTTGTTGATGAATCCGAACCGTTTGCTCACGAAAAACTGTCTCCGACGCTGGCGATGTACCGCGCCAAAGATTTTGACGACGCGGTTACCAAAGCGGAAAAACTGGTGGAAATGGGCGGTATCGGCCATACCTCTTGCCTGTATACCGACCAGGACAACCAGCCGGAACGCGTTCGCCTGTTCGGCAACAAAATGAAAACCGCACGTATTCTGATCAACACCCCGGCATCTCAGGGTGGTATCGGCGACCTGTACAACTTCAAACTGGCCCCTTCCCTGACGCTGGGTTGTGGTTCCTGGGGCGGTAACTCCATCTCTGAAAACGTCGGTCCGAAACATCTGATCAACAAGAAAACCGTGGCCAAGCGAGCAGAAAACATGTTGTGGCACAAACTTCCGAAATCCATCTACTTCCGCCGCGGCTCTCTGCCTATCGCGCTGGATGAAGTGATTACCGACGGCCACAAGCGTGCGCTTATCGTGACCGACCGTTTCCTGTTCAACAATGGCTATGCTGACCAGATCACCTCCGTTCTGAAAGCGGCTGGCGTTGAAGTGGAAGTCTTCTTTGAAGTGGAAGCCGACCCAACGCTGTCCGTCGTACGTAAAGGCGCAGAGCTGGCGAACTCCTTCAAACCTGACGTGATCATCGCGCTGGGCGGCGGCTCCCCGATGGATGCCGCGAAAATCATGTGGGTCATGTACGAACATCCGGAAACCCACTTCGAAGAACTGGCGTTGCGCTTTATGGACATCCGTAAGCGTATCTACAAGTTCCCGAAAATGGGCGTGAAAGCGAAGATGATTGCTGTCACCACCACCTCCGGTACCGGTTCTGAAGTCACCCCGTTCGCGGTAGTGACTGACGATGCGACCGGTCAGAAATATCCGCTGGCAGACTACGCGCTGACGCCGGATATGGCGATCGTCGATGCGAACCTGGTAATGGATATGCCGAAATCCCTGTGCGCCTTTGGCGGCCTGGATGCGGTGACCCACGCCCTGGAAGCTTACGTGTCCGTACTGGCAAGCGAATTCTCTGACGGCCAGGCGCTGCAAGCCCTGAAACTGCTCAAAGAAAACCTGCCAGCGTCCTACCATGAAGGATCTAAAAACCCGGTAGCGCGTGAACGCGTCCACAGTGCTGCGACCATCGCAGGTATCGCGTTTGCTAACGCCTTCCTGGGTGTTTGCCACTCCATGGCGCACAAGCTGGGTTCTCAGTTCCATATTCCGCACGGGCTGGCGAACGCCCTGCTGATTTGTAACGTTATCCGCTATAACGCCAACGACAACCCGACCAAGCAGACGGCATTTAGCCAGTACGACCGTCCGCAGGCGCGCCGTCGTTATGCAGAAATCGCTGACCACTTAGGTCTGAGCGCACCGGGCGACCGTACTGCTGCGAAAATCGAGAAACTGCTGGCATGGCTGGAAAGCGTGAAAGCTGAACTGGGTATTCCGAAATCTATCCGTGAAGCTGGCGTGCAGGAAGCTGACTTCCTGGCCCACGTAGATAAACTGTCTGAAGATGCTTTCGATGACCAGTGCACCGGCGCGAACCCGCGTTATCCGCTGATCTCCGAGCTGAAACAGATTCTGATGGATACCTTCTACGGTCGTGAATACACTGAAGGTGGCGTAGCGACGAAAGAAGCCGCTGTCGCACCCGTCAAAGCTGAGAAAAAAACGAAAAAATCTGCCTGATGCCCCAGGCAATAATAGAAACCCGCCTTAACGGCGGGTTTTTTTATCCTTGTTATCAACCGTAACGCTGAATACCGTTATTTATTCTGGATCTCTTTCAGAGAGCCTGTCGCCAGCGCGATTTTATAATGCTTGCGGCACACGGAGACATAGCGTTCATTTCCCCCTATTACGACCTGTTCGCCTTCGTTATAAGGCTTACCATGCTGGTCTAAACGCAAAACCATGCTGGCCTTCCGTCCGCAATAGCAGATGGTTTTCAGCTCTACCAGCTTATCGGACCAGGCCAACAAATACTGGCTTCCACTGAATAATTCTCCCCGGAAATCGGTACGCAGCCCATAACACAGCACGGGAATATCCAAATCATCAACCACTTGAGAAAGCGCATACATCTGTTCACGCGTCAGAAACTGGCTTTCATCCACCAGAACGCAGTGAATCGCGTCACGCTGATGCTCGGAATGAATATCGTTGTATAAGTCAGTTTTGGGATTAAACAGCCGTGAAGGCGATGAGAGGCCGATACGTGAGGTGACCTTACCGGTGCCGAAGCGGTCATCAATCTCTGCGGTGTAAACCAGCGTCCTCATCCCTCTTTCCTGGTAATTCCACGATGATTGAAGTAGCGCGGTGGACTTACCTGCATTCATTGCCGAGTAGTAAAAATATAGTTGCGCCATTCGCCGCATCACTCCGTCGTCATGTAATTTTAGCTGGCGAGAGTGTACCATATTCTTCTGCGAAGGCAGCGCTGTAGGGCATAAGCGTGGTCATTTCTGCTACGGCGGTTTCGTCAATATATATAAGAAATGACGTTTAATTTTTGTTCGCTCAAGGTAAAGCAATTATCCAAAAATTAGCGTAACCTACAGATATCGCAGTATTTTTCAAATTAATCCGTCTCGTTATACGCCTCGCTAAATGTATTTATAATTGTTAGATTTTTTCATCACTGTTCACTCCATAATACATAAGGATGATATTAATGTTTGGCCGCAATAATGGCCTGCGGAAGGCGGTAGTTTAGTTATCCGATACGCAATATTTTGTCTGAAATTTACCTTACTCCCGCTTTTTTTGTGCGGTTGTTCAAGAAAAACGGCCGGAAAAATATTTCGTACCGCTAACATATATTCTGTAATTTTGAATTCCTTACATTTCGCCCTATTGCGAAACTTAAATTAAGGCTCTATTATTAGCTCAACAAACCCCCCCAATATAAGTTTGAGATTACTACAATGAGCGAAGCACTTAAAATTCTGAACAACATCCGTACTCTTCGTGCGCAGGCAAGAGAATGCACCCTCGAAACGCTTGAGGAAATGCTGGAAAAATTAGAAGTTGTTGTATCTGAGCGTCGCGAAGAAGAAAGCGCAGCTGCTGCTGAAATCGAAGAACGTACTCGCAAATTACAACAATATCGCGAAATGCTGATTGCTGACGGTATTGATCCGAATGAATTACTGAACAGCATGGCCGCGGTTAAAACCGGCGCTAAAGCAAAACGCGCTGCTCGCCCGGCTAAATATAGCTATATTGATGAGAACGGCGAAAGCAAAACCTGGACTGGCCAGGGCCGTACCCCGGCGGTAATCAAAAAAGCTATCGAAGAGCAAGGCAAACAACTCGACGATTTCCTGATCAACGAGTAAGTTTACTGACCTCAATAAAAAATCCCGCCTCGGCGGGATTTTTGTTTTCATTTACTCACCACAATTATTGATCGATGTGGTAGAAATTTTTATACCAGTCAACAAATTGCTGAACGCCTTCTTCTACGGTTGTATGGGGTTTAAAACCAATAACCTCATATAACGCCCGTGTATCCGCACTGGTGGCCAGCACATCACCAGGCTGCATCGGAAGCATATTCTTAATCGCTTCTTTGCCAAGGGCTTTTTCCAGCGCTGAGATGTAATCCATGAGCGCAACCGGAGAGCTGTTACCGATATTGTAGACGCGATAAGGCGCAGAGCTGGTAGCCGGCGTGCCCTCTTCAACCGTCCACTTAGCATCAGGTTCAGGGATAACATCCTGCAAACGAACAATAGCTTCGGCGATATCATCGATATATGTAAAGTCACGGCGCATCTGCCCGTGGTTATAAACATCGATGCTTTTGCCTTCAATGATGGCCTTAGTAAATTTAAATAGCGCCATATCTGGACGCCCCCACGGCCCATAAACGGTAAAAAAGCGCAGCCCCGTTGTGGGTAATCCGTAAAGGTGAGAATAGGTGTGCGCCATTAATTCATTGGCTTTTTTTGTCGCTGCATAGAGAGAAACCGGATGATCGACTGAATCTTCAGTCGAGAAAGGCATTTTACGGTTCAAACCATAAACCGAACTGGACGAGGCGTATAATAAATGTTCAATTTTATTGTGGCGGCACCCTTCCAGCACATTTAAGTGACCAATCAGATTGGCTTCCGCATACGCATGCGGGTTTTCCAGCGAATATCTCACCCCGGCCTGAGCCGCAAGATGAATCACGCGCTGGAACTGTTCTGCAGAAAATAACGTCGCCATGGCTTCTCGATCGGCGAGGTCTATTTTGTCAAAGCGAAAGGCGGAATGCTTTTTGAGAAGATCGAGGCGGGCAAGTTTGAGATTAACGTCGTAGTAGTCATTCAGGTTATCGATTCCGATAACCTGGTGACCGGCAGCAAGCAGACGCTCGCTCACATGAAAACCGATAAAGCCTGCTGCACCGGTAACCAGAAATTTCATATGACCCTCATTTATTTTGCAATATTAATGGATGCTCCACGGCCAATTGCATAATAAACAAAGCCGCGCTTGTCGAGCCTGACGGGATCATACAGATTACGACCATCAAAGATAACCGGTTGTTTGAGTGATTTTTTGATGGCATCGAAATCCGGCGCACGGAAAGCCTGCCATTCAGTACAAATCACTAGCGCATCTGCGCCCTGCAGTGCCGATTCTTTGGTTCCCATCAGGCGTAAATCTGCGCGATGTCCGTAAATCCGCTGCGTCTCATCCATGGCCTCAGGATCGAATGCTTGAACCACAGCACCGCGTTTCCAGAGTTCTTCCATCAGCACACGGCTGGAGGCTTCACGCATGTCATCAGTATTCGGTTTAAACGACAGTCCCCACAGCGCGAACGTTTTGCCCTGAAGATCCTCGCCGAAATGGCGGATGATAAACTCAGGGAGCTTCATCTTTTGATCTTCATTCACCTCTTCCACTGCTTTAAGGATGCGTGGCACATAGCCGATTTGCTCTGCCGTGCGGATCAGCGCCTGGACGTCTTTCGGGAAGCAGGATCCGCCGTAGCCGCAGCCAGGGTAGATAAAGTGGTAACCGATACGTGAGTCGGAACCGATGCCCTGACGGACCTTTTCGATATCGGCACCCAGACGTTCCGCCAGGTTGGAAATTTCATTCATAAAGCTGATTTTGGTCGCCAGCATGCAGTTAGCAGCATACTTGGTCAGCTCAGCGCTGCGGATGTCCATTAAAATCAGACGGTCATGATTGCGGTTAAACGGCTCATAAAGCTCACGCAGCAGATCGACAACATCATTATTATCGGTGCCGATAACGATGCGCTCAGGACGCATACAGTCGGATACCGCCGCCCCTTCTTTGAGAAACTCTGGATTCGACACCACATCAAAAGCCAGATCGCTACCGCGCTGCCTGAGCGTGTCAACCATCACCTTGCGAACTTTATCCGCTGTGCCGACCGGCACGGTGGATTTATCCAACACAACTTTGTGGTCCGTCATATGCTCAGCGATGGTTCGCGCGACAGCAGTGACATACTTCAGATCGGCGGAGCCGTCTTCATCTGGCGGGGTGCCCACGGCAATAAACTGCATAACGCCATGATCGACCCCCTCTTTCGCATCGGTGCTGAAATGAAGACGACCTTCTTCGTAATTTTTCTTAACCAGCGGCGTTAAGCCTGGCTCATAAATAGGGATGATACCCTGTTTAAGGTTCTCGACTTTTTTTTCATCAACATCGATGCACATGACATCGTGCCCGACTTCCGCCAGCACCGCGGCCTGTACCAGGCCGACATAGCCAATACCAAATACGGTTACTTTCATTGTTTTATCCTGCGGTGAGAAGCTTATTTCTTAACGCCGACCGCGCTTTCAAGCCAGGTTTTAAATTCTTCGCCCAGCGTGTTGTGACGAATACCGTATTCAACGAACGCCTGCATATAGCCGAGTTTGTTACCGCAGTCGTGGCTCTTACCTTTCATGTGGTAGGCTTCGACGGTTTCTTTATCCATCAGCATCGCGATAGAGTCAGTCAACTGGATTTCGTCACCCGCTCCCGGAGGGGTTTTCGCCAGCAGCGGCCAAATATCCGCGCTGAGCACATAACGGCCCACAACCGCCAGATTGGACGGCGCTACGTTCGCTTTTGGTTTTTCAACGATACCGACCATCGGCACGCTGTCGCCCGGACTCAACGCTACGCCTTTGCAATCCACTACCCCATAGGCGGTGACATCTTCAACGGGCTCCACCATAATCTGGCTATTGCCGGTTTCATCAAAGCGCTGGATCATTTCCGCCAGGTTATCCTGGGACAAGTCGGATTCAAATTCATCGAGGATAACGTCCGGCAGGATCACGGCGACCGGCTCGTCACCTACCACAGGGTGGGCGCACATGACCGCATGGCCCAGGCCCTTCGCCAGGCCCTGACGCACCTGCATAATAGTGACGTGCGGCGGGCAAATGGATTGCACTTCAGCCAACAGCTGGCGCTTAACGCGTTTTTCCAGCATGGCTTCCAGTTCAAAACTAGTATCGAAATGGTTTTCGATGGAATTTTTTGATGAATGGGTCACCAGAACAATTTCGGTGATACCGGCTGCGATACATTCGTTAACTACATACTGAATCAGGGGCTTATCAACCAAAGGCAGCATTTCTTTAGGGATTGCCTTCGTTGCAGGCAACATACGCGTCCCCAGACCCGCAACTGGAATTACCGCTTTTCTCACTTTGGAATTAATGGCAGCCATGTAAATTTCTCCTGAACCGTTCAAGTTTTATACTTGTTCGTCAATTAAATATCGCGTTCGAGTATATCAGCATAAAAACATCGTGGGTGCTGAAGACGCCGAAGCGCGGCAATTTCGGACTAATATGAAGAAGTTGCCGCGATATTAACACCTTGAGTATCGCGGCAGGAAAAGCATTCTGGCATTTTTAAATCAAATGGTTATTCTGCAGACAGCATCAAGCGAAGACGGCCGCCCGCGCCCCAAATCTGGCATTGCCATGCTTCGCACGGCTGGCTAATTTGATTTAAATAAGTATTACCTAATGTGCCTAAAGGGACACCGTTGTTGAGCTGAATTTGTTGCTCACCGGTATTAAGCGTTGCGTTAAGACCCGCTGAAACTAATATCAGATTTTTTAATCCGCTGTGGTAGTAGCCAACTAATAAGGGGAACTGGCCCGTTAAGTTCGCTTGACGCAACAATTGATTAACCTGCTTGAGCAAATGACCCAGTTCCGGCAGACGCTGTTTCTGGCGCGAGAGTTGTTCTTGCAAGAGCCCGTTAAACAGCGCGCGCAATAATAACGCCGCCAGTACGCCGTTATTTCCCGCGCGGGTCACATCAAGGCAATAAAACGCCAGGTCGCGATCGGAAAGCGGCGCGATATCCAACACCATGCCGGGTTCATTGGCAGAAACCAACTGACGATAATTGACCCGGCAATGGGAGATCACCTGCTGAACCGGTGGCTGGAGTTCCTGAAGCAGCGTCGCCGCCGCCTGAGGATTACTGACCAGCGCGTCCCAGTCCTGAAACAGCCGTTCTTCTTCCTCAACGCGGGAATTAAACATCGCGGGGTATAAACAGGAAAAGATGGTTTCACGTAACCGGTTCAAATCTTTTACCGGTTTCAGAATGACATCCTGAACCCCGAGGCGCAGCGCTTTAGCAATATCGGACATATTCTCTGTCGCGGAGATGACCAGAATCGGCAGTTGATGGCCTTCATTACGCACATGTTCCACCAGCTTCAGACCGTTCATGCGCGGCATCGCCAGGTCGCAAATCAGCAGATCAGGTACCGCGTCGGTCATTTTTTCCAGGGCTTCGACACCGTCGACGGCGACCAGCGTTACCGCGCCAAGAGAGGCCAACCAGGAGTCCAGCAACGAGCGGAACACGGGCTCGTCCTCAACGATGAGAATTTTTTTTCCGGACAAGGGTTGGGTCATGCGATCACCTCTGACTGACGATATTTAAATAGTGGCATGCCCGAGCCGCTATCGCCTGTCAGAATATCCCGAAGAAAGGAGCGAAACGCCTGATAAAATCGCGCAGCAGAAGCCGACTGCACGAGATTTGGACAATAACGAACGTGAAGATCGTTTGATTGCGGGCCGCCAGCGTGGCGCACCGCCTGTGTGAGCGTTGTCTCTGTATCTGATAACAATGTGTTTCGTAAAACAGTTAATGCATCAATCGAGTCCACTCTTATGGTGTTACCGCTGAATATCACTCTCATTTCGTCTCGATTGCTCCCCCGGTTCTTCACAGCATGGCATCAATGCTGCCAGTCAGTTAACATAGGGCCGCCTGGCGATAAACGCCGTTTATTTTTATTCAAGGAGCCTCGCTTTGTCGCAGCTTTGTCCTTGTGGCAGCGCTCTGGAGTATAGCCTATGTTGCGCGCCTTATATTAGTGCAAACGTGGCGGCACCCAATCCAGCGCGGCTTATGCGGTCTCGTTATAGTGCTTTTGTGACGAAGAACGCGGATTATTTGATTAAAACCTGGCATCCCAGCGTGCAGGCAGCCGGGTTTCGCGCCGATATCGAGGCTGGATTCGCCGGAACGGCGTGGCTGGGGCTAACTATTTTTGAGGAAGCGGCGGGCCGTAACGAAAACGAAGGCTTTGTCAGCTTTGTGGCGCGCTATCGTGAAAACCAGCGTACCGGTGCGATTATCGAACGTTCACGTTTCTTGTTCGAAAACGGACACTGGTATTATATAGACGGACAACGCCCGGAATTTGGACGTAACGATCCCTGCCCTTGCGGGTCAGGTAAAAAATTTAAAAAGTGTTGCGGGCAATAAGGCCTTAACAGCACTCGATCAGCAGACACTCAACAGGATTTCCCCGGTAATGCAATCTATTCAACGTAAAGTACTGCGCACGATCTGCCCGGACCAGAAAGGGTTAATCGCGCGCATCACCAATATCTGTTACAAGCACGAACTGAACATTGTTCAGAACAATGAATTTGTCGATCATCGCACCGGGCGCTTTTTTATGCGCACCGAACTGGAAGGCATTTTCAACGACGCCACGCTGCTTGCCGATCTGGATGGCGCGCTGCCGTCGGGTTCGCTACGCGAGCTAAATCCCGCCGGTCGTCGCCGGGTGGTGATTCTGGTAACCAAAGAAGCGCACTGTCTGGGCGATTTGTTGATGAAGGCCAATTACGGCGGTCTGGATGTGGAAATTGCCGCAGTGATCGGCAACCATGACACGCTGCGCACGCTGGTGGAGCGTTTTGACATCCCCTTCCAGCTGGTGAGCCATGAAGGGCTGACCCGCGAAGAGCACGATAACAAAATGGCTGAGGCGATTGAGTCTTATCAGCCGGATTACGTGGTGCTGGCGAAATATATGCGCGTATTAACGCCGGAATTCGTGGCGCGTTTCCCGAACCAGATTATCAATATTCACCACTCGTTCCTGCCGGCGTTTATCGGCGCGCGCCCTTATCATCAGGCTTACGAGCGCGGGGTAAAAATCATCGGCGCGACGGCGCACTATGTGAATGACAATCTCGACGAAGGCCCAATCATTATGCAGGATGTGATTCACGTGGATCACAGCTACACGGCGGAAGATATGATGCGCGCCGGTCGCGACGTCGAGAAAAACGTTCTCAGCCGCGCGCTGTACCACGTGCTGGCACAGCGGGTATTCGTTTACGGCAACCGCACAATCCTGCTTTAAACCCGTAACGCATTGATTAGCTTTCCGTCGTTAAGGGTAAAAAGTACGCAAACGACACATTTTCGGTAAAGCAGGACTTTACAGGGGCGTTTCATTTGATATGATGCGCCCCGCTTCCCGGTCAGGAAGTGATTAACAACGCATTACCCCGTGGTGGGGTTCCCGAGCGGCCAAAGGGAGCAGACTGTAAATCTGCCGTCATCGACTTCGAAGGTTCGAATCCTTCCCCCACCACCATTCTCAGGCAGTACCTCTACAATATGAATTACCCCTGGTGGGGTTCCCGAGCGGCCAAAGGGAGCA
>NZ_JAAATR010000057.1 GCF_009907385.1 Atlantibacter hermannii | reverse complement strand
GCCTCATCGCTAACTTTGCAACAGTGCCCGAGCCCCTGCAGGCAGGAGAGCGCGGTCAGATAGTGGCTGTGCAAGTGGACGATCGCCTTGCAGGCCGGGTTGTGCAAATAGACCGCCCGGTGAAAAGTGACCTCTTTCGACGGTTTGTCGCCGGAGATCCATTCCCCTTGCAGCGTCACCACCGACAACCGCTGAGCCTGCAGTTCGCCGAGGCAGGCGCCGGTCGGCGTCGCCAGCAGGTTGCCGTCCGGCAGCAGCAGCGACAGATTGCCAGCGGAGCCGGTGGCATAGCCGCGGCTAAACAACGAGGCGCCAATCTGCACCATTTCCTCTCGCAGTTGTTGCTCAGTCATGACGAAACTCCTGCTGGGCACGGGCAAAGAACTGGATATCGCCGAAGTTACCTGACTTCAGCGCCAGGGAGAGCGGCTGGCGGGTGTCACGCACCCAGGGCACGCCAGGGGAGATGGTCGGCCCAATATGGAACGCCTCAACCCCCAGGGTCTGCGCCACAATGCTCGACGTTTCCCCTCCGGCCACAATAAAGCGGGTAAATCCGTTCGCCTTCAGGGGGTCGGTTCCGGCTGAGGGCGAAATGACACCCTAAGCTTTCGGTTCCTTGGGCCAAAGATATTCGCCAGTCAGTAGAATGTGCGCCCAGCCCAATGGGGATATGTGGGGAAGAAATTCAGGGGGAACATCCAACCCTTCGTTCCGCCGCTCCGTGACGGCATGACCAAGATGGACGGTATTCCAGTAAATGATCACCGCAGTCAATAAATTGAGCCCAGCGATTCGGTAGTGCTGCCCCTCTGTCGTGCGATCGCGAATTTCCCCCTGCCTCCCGATACGGAGCGCATTTTTGAGCGCATGGTGGGCCTCTCCCTTGTTAAGACCGATCTGAGCACGCCGCTGCATGTCCGTATCCAGGATCCACTCAATAATGAAAAGGGTCCGTTCAATACGACCAACTTCACGAAGCGCAACTGCAAGGTTGTTTTGTCGTGGGTAAGAAGCGAGCTTGCGCAGGAGTTGGCTGGGCCTGATTTTGCCAGCGGTCATCGTCGCGGCACAACGGAAAATATCAGGCCAGTTCGCAACGATAAGATCCTCCCGGGCTTTTCCACCTACCAACTTGCGTAACTCCCTGGGGGTCGTATCGGGATTAAATACG
This sequence comes from Atlantibacter hermannii, assembly GCF_009907385.1. Classification (GTDB taxonomy): domain Bacteria; phylum Pseudomonadota; class Gammaproteobacteria; order Enterobacterales; family Enterobacteriaceae; genus Atlantibacter; species Atlantibacter hermannii_A. The sequence goes on along the minus strand of NZ_JAAATR010000057.1, from coordinate 3,594 downwards.
TACAACCGCTTCGATGGCAGATCCCTGATTCGCAGAACGAGATTGTAGCCGAGCAGGCTACTGGCTCCGAACAAATGGTCGGTGAATCCTGCTGTATCGGCATACTGTTCGCGAACATGGCGACCGACCTCGTTCATCAGTAGTCCATCGAGAATATACGGTGCCTCGCTCACGGTCGCCGGGATCGACTGACAAGCGAATGGCGCGAACTGGTCGCTTACGTGAGTATACGCTTTGAGGCCGGGAACAGAACCATATTTGGCATTGACCATGTTCATGGCTTCGCCATGCCGCGCTGTCGGGAAAAACTGACCATCGCTCGATGCTGACGTGCCCATCCCCCAGACGCGTGACATCGGCAGTTTACCCTGCGCGGCCACCACAATTGCCAATGCCTGGTTCATGGCTTCGCTTTCAACATGCCAGCGGGCAAGGCGTGAGAGCTGCCAGTAATCATGCGTGTTTGTAGCTTCCGCCATCTTACGCAGGCCCAGATTGAGCCCTTCAGCGAGCAGGACGTTGAGCAGACCGATCCGGTCGCGACATGGAGCCCCGGTTCTCAGATGGGTAAACGCATCTGTGAAACCAAGGGCTGCATCAACTTCAAGCAGCATGTCGGTAATCCGAACGGACGGCATTCGGCGATACAGATCCAGTATGAGTGCCTCGGCACCATCCGGCACGTCTGCTGTCAACCTGTCGATCCGCAACGTTCCATCTTCTATGCTACCGTGCGGAATAGTGCCGTTACGGGCAGCCCGGGCCAGCCGCTTAAGAGCGATCGTGAGTCGCGCCTTTCTGTCTGCCAGCCAATCCTGTGGGTTGGAAGGCACGGCCAGTTTTGCATTTTCCTGCGCCGCGATCATCGGCACCAGTACCTGCTTGAGGTCACCATAGCGGCGCGAATGAGCGAGCCAGACATCTCCGGAACGAAAAGCATCCCGGAGGTGAAAGAGTACCGCCACTTCCCAAAGACGGGTATCTCCTTTTTCCTGAGCTCGTAAATGACGGTTCCATTTGGAGCTGGGCCGCAGGAAACGCCTTTCTGGCGATGCAACACCTTTCATCTCTCCGATCGACAAAGCTGCTGCTACCAATGGTCCGGCGACCGGCGCGGCTTCGAGCTTCAGACAGCGCAACATGCGGGGCGCATAACGACGAAAGCGATGGTATCCCTGCCCGACATATGCAAGAGGCTCATCGGCTAGCGTGTTGCTGAGTTGAGTCCCTGTCGCTACCAGTTGAGCGAGCCGGTCCCATGCAACCGAACTGGCGACAGCCATCTCCAGCGGGGTTCCGTCACTGCGGGCCTCAAGCAACGAAGCTCCCAGCGCGGTGAAGGTACGGATCGTATCCGTGAGTGTGGCTTTAGAGCCGGAAATTGTTTCGTCATGCTGGCGCTTCGCTTCCCGCCAGGTTTTTCCTACGATCCTGTCATGGGTTTCGACTATGGCATCAGCAATCGCCGCTTCCCACTCCACAACACAGACGGCAAGGATCGCCCAGCGGCGGTCCGAAGTGATGTCACGCAAACCGTCGGTGAAGTAGCGTTCACCCTGCCGACGCAGCCGGGCAATGCGATGGGCAGGTATGCTGGCCAAAGCACTATGATTGATATTCAGGGTACGCAGAAATTCGAGCCTGTCGAGCAAACGGTTAGCAGCAGCCGAGTTGTTACCAACCTCGAAGTTGCGAAGCCAGATGAAACGACTGATATTGCCGGCGAGCATTTCACTCAGAAGTTTGTCCAGGTGATCGCGAACATCCGCTGTTAAATTTTCCGCAATCCGCGTTTCAATCCGCCGCTCAGCGGCGACCAGAGCATCCGCGCACAAGCGCTCGATTGTCGATACTGCGGGCAGAATGGTGGAAGTTTCCCGACACCGCACAATAAAACGATGAGCAAGATCCTCGTTTGATCTGGCATCTTCGGCCTGGCCGAAAGTCCACTCCCGCAGATCACGGGCACCACGGCCCGTGAAGGTCTTGTAGCCGTAAATTTCGCGCAGCGTGTCCATGTGCTGCTGACGGGTTTGGCGCCGTGTGGCATAAGTGAGAAGCGCATCAGCCGGAACTCCAAGCTGAGCACCGACGAAGGAAAGGACTTCACGCGGGATCATCTCACCAGGAGCCAGTGCACGGCCCGGATATCGTAAGGCACAAAGTTGCAGGGCAAAGCCAATCCTGTTTTCCGGTCTGCGGCGCTGCCTAATGTTTTCCAGGTCATCATCGCCCAGCGTGTAGAACTTCAGTAGCGACAGTTCGTCCGTGGGCAGATCGAACAGCGCTGCTCGCTGCCGTTCGGTGAAAATATGGCGTCGTGACATACAAATTCGTCCCTTTTGAAGTATAGTCTGTTTTGGACAACAGCCAGCCCATATAAATCAGGGCGTTCCGATACAAAAATCCAGGAGGGTTCAATTGGGACATCGTGCCGCCATTTACTGCCGGGTTTCAACAGCGGATCAGTCTTGTGAACGCCAGGAATTTGATCTGCGAGCCTTCGCCGGCTGTGCCGGCTACGACGTGGTGGGAATATTTAAGGAAACAGGTTCAGGAACTAAACTCGACCGGGCCGAGCGAAAGAAAGTCCTGGCGCTTGCCCAGTCCAGACAAATTGATGCAATCCTGGTCACTGAGCTTTCCCGGTGGGGGCGCTCGACGCTCGATCTGCTCAATACGCTACGTGAACTGGAGAACTGGAAGGTTTCCGTGATAGCCATGAATGGAATGGCGTTCGATCTTTCGTCGCCGTATGGACGAATGCTGGCGACGTTTCTTTCCGGCATTGCGGAGTTTGAGCGGGATCTCATCAGCGAGCGGGTCAAGTCAGGCCTTGCTGTTGCGAAGGCACGTGGTAAGAGGCTTGGTCGTCAGGCCGGAGTGCGACCAAAATCAGACCGACTTTTGCCTAAGGTGGTTGCGATGAGGGCCGAGGGACGCAGCTATCGCTGGATCGCACGCGAGCTCGGTATCAGCAAGAATACCGTCGCTGACATCGTGCAACGACACAGAGCTAACGCTTAGGGTGTCATTTCGCCCTCAGCCGGAACCGACCCCGAATAGGTTTCGTCGCGGATGTGCCAGGCTTGCAGCCAGGACAGCTTGGCGTAGGTCAGGCCGGGGCTCGACTCGGCCATCTTGGTCAGCCCGAGGTTGATCGCATCACCGAGGATTGCGGACAGCAGCAACGTCCTGTCTTTGGCCTCGGCCCCGTCCTTCAAGTGGGTGAAGTGGCGGCTGAAGCCCGTCCAGTCGTCCACGTCCATCAGCAGTTCGGTGATCTTGATGCGCGGCAGTAACTGGCTGGTTTGGTCGATCAGCGCCTGCGCCCGATCCGGCACCGCCGCATCCAGCGGGGTGATTTTCAGCCCTGACTCGGTGAGGATGGCATCGGGCAGCTCGTTGTCCTTGGCCAGGCGGGTGACGGTGGCCAACTGCTCGTCCAGCAGCTGCAAACGCTCTTCCAGGTACTGGTCGCTGTTCGGGTTGATCGCCAGGGGCAGGGCCTGCTCGCGCTTGAGTGCGGCGAACTTCTCGGCCGGCAGCAGGTAGTCGTCGAAGTGGCACTGTTGCAAATAGTCGGTGGTGATA
>NZ_JAAATR010000056.1 GCF_009907385.1 Atlantibacter hermannii | reverse complement strand
GACTTCAGGCGTCACCGGGACTTCAGGGGTGACCGGGACTTCAGGCGTCACCGGAACTTCAGGCGTCACCGGGACTTCAGGAATAACAGGAACTTCAGGAATAACCGGGACTTCCGGCTCAACCGGCGCGTCCATCAGGCTGACAACCAGCGCGCTGCGGGAACCGTCAAGCAGGGTTTTACCGGAGACGGCGCCTTCATAGCCAGACACTTTGTATTTCAGTTGGCTGGCGTTGTACTCTGTGCCGCTGGCATCAGCGTCAATTACGACGTAACGCTGGCCGCGTGCAAAGGAATAGCTGTTCTCTTTTTGCACCAGGTTAACGCGCGAACCCGCGTCAACAATCGCTGAACCGGTTACGTTCAACCGGCCATAGCCGCTGTCCTGCGCGTCGCCGTTGGCTACCGCGTTGTCGGCCACGCCGATAATCAGCGTGGCATCGCTTTTCTGGTGATAGTTGCCGTTAATCGCGACAGGGGCGTTCACCTGAATTTTGGACGCGTTGTTATACACCGTGCCACCGGTGATCACATTGTCGTTCAGCAGGACAGAACCCACATTAAAATTGATGTCGCCGCCCGCGCTCAGCGTGCCGATGGTATCTTCAATGATCGGGGCAGGGCCCATAGCGAATACGCTAAAGATGGGCGTAGGGGCTGCGCCAGTGAACTTACCCTGGGTGCCGCTGCCGCCAGTGATATTCAGTGGCGCATTACCCGCTACGTAAATATCACCTTTAATCACGCCTTCGTTATGAAGATCCGTGAGGGTGCCAACAGAATCGATTGCCGTTTTACTGCCGCTAATGGTGCCGTAGTTATTCAGGGCGGTAATAGTGCCGGAGTTACGAATAGCCGTTGAGTTGGAACTGTCGTAATAGTTATAGCTGGTAATCGAACCGGTGTTATTTAAGGTATTGATCGTGCCTTTATTAATAATCGTGCTGTTATTAATGAGCGTGGCATTGATATCGGAAGAAATAATACCGATCGGATAACTTTCCATGTTGCCGTCATTCTGCAACAAATCGATGACGCCGCTATTTTGCAGCGCGCTGTTACCGTTGATCCATCCATTTTGCGCATTCGTCAGCGAACCGACGTTGCCTCGGTTATAAATCGCGGCGTTATTAACCACGACAGGATTATTCATGTCGTAGCTTACGCTGGCGCTAATAGAGCCTTTATTGACGATATGGTCGGTCTGGCTTTCGGCACCGAGATATAAGCCATTGTAGGCAGACAAATTGGCGTTATTCTGCGAGTTAATAAAGTTAGTGTTTTCCAGCGTGCCGATATGGCCTTCGTTCTGGATACCGTGACCATTCTGGCTGTAGATCCAGCCCTCGTTAGTGAACAGATCGACGCCGCCTGCCGGGCCGACTTTCACCGCCGAGCCTGAGGAAGGTTGTACCCGGCCCTGAGTCGTTACGGTGAAGTCAGGATAAGTCGTATTAATCGTGACGTTACTGTAATAATGGTCGTCAATAATATTTCCCAGGTCGGCGTACGCGGCAGGCGCAAAAAGCCCTGGTGCAGTCGTCAATGCCACCAGCATAGCGCCACGCTGGCTAAAATGATTTTTTTTCATAATGTCCGTTGCGATGTCTAATTGTTATCGAAAAAAGCAGGTATAAATAATTCAGGAATTATCCGATTTTATTTATCGGCAGAATATCGATTTACATGACAAGATCAATCACAATTTCTTAACTGTCACCGCACGAAAATAAGACTTAAATTAAATTTTGAAATGATATTTCACTTAGTCGGGATGCCCGTATGTCGCTGAGTTTGTTAACGCCACGTTATTATTTATTGATAACGTTGATATTTTTATTGGCTGGATGTGTAAACGGTGACAGCAGGGAACGCGCGGCGCGGCTGGCAAAAAAAGCTGGTCTGAACAGTCAGAATTTACAAACGTCGCCCTTCGAATTGCGGGTTTGGCTGCGCATTACAGCGCCCGAGCAGCCAGTGCGGGTGTATATCGAGGGCGACGGCTTCGCCTGGAGGAGCCGCACGCGCCCCTCTGACGACCCCACGCCGCGCCAGCCCACCGGCTTAATGCTGGCAGCGGCGGATACTTCAGCCAACGTGGTGTATCTGGCTCGGCCCTGCCAGTTTATCGGCCCACCGCTGCCGGCCAACTGTGGCGCGACGTGGTGGACCGATAACCGTTTTTCGTCCCAGGTGGTGCAGGCGATGAATGAGGCGCTAAACCAGGCGCTGAGCGCCTTGCCAGACGCGCGCATTGAGCTGGTGGGTTACTCCGGCGGGGGCGCTATCGCGGCGCTGATTGCCGCACGGCGCGATGACGTGCGCTCGCTGCGCACCGTGGCGGGCAATCTGGATGTGGCTTACGTTAACGCCACGCATAATGTCTCTGCGATGCCCCAGGCGTTAAGCGCTATCGACGTCGCCCCTCAACTGGCGAACCTGCCGCAGATCCATTTTACCGGTAGCGCCGATACCACCGTGCCGCCCGCAGCGGCGCGGCGTTTTCAGCAGGCGGCGGGCGGACGGTGCGTGCGTATCGAATCGGTGCAGGGGATGGCACATGGATCGGACTGGGCGGCAGTCTGGCCGTCGCTGCTACAGCGCCAGCCCGACTGCCGTTGACCTCAGACGAACATTTTTAACCGTTCCAGCCCGGCGGCCAGGTCGGCTTTTAAATCGTCCATATCTTCCAGGCCGATTTGCAGACGCAGCGCTCTGCCGCCGGGTTGCCAGGTGGTTACGGTGCGGTATTCCGCGCAGTTAAACGGAATAATCAGGCTCTCAAAGCCGCCCCAGGAGTAGCCCATCGCGAAAATCGCCATGTTATCCAGCATGTGATCGACGCTGGCTTTGCTGTATTCCGGTTTCAGAATGATTGAGAACAGCCCGGATGAGCCGGTAAAATCGCGCTTCCAGAGTTCGTGGCCGGGGCAATCCGGGAATGCCGGATGCAGCACTTTCAGCACTTCCGGGCGGGATTGCAGCCATTGCGCCATCTCCAGCCCGCGTTTTTCCGCCTCTTTGAGCCGCAGATACATGGTGCGCATGCCGCGCAGCGCCAGGAAACAGTCTTCCGCGCCGGGCAGCATCGCCATCAGATCGTAGGTTTTGCGCAGTGCCGGCCACCAGGCTTCGTTAGCCGAAACTACGCCCATCAGCAGATCCGAGTGGCCGCCGAGATATTTGGTCCCGGCCTCTACCGATAAATCACAGCCGTGTTCGTGGGCGCGGAAAAACACCGGCGTTGCCCAGGTATTATCAATAATGGTGGCGATCCCGCGCGCGTTGGCCTGTGCCGTCATGGCGGGCACGTCCTGGATCTCAAAGCTCTGGGAGCCGGGGGATTCCAGGAACAGCGTGGTGGTATTGGGGCGGATCAGCGCCGCAATTCCCGCGCCGATCAGCGGGTCGTAATACTCGGTTTCAATGCCCATTTTCGCCAGCAAACCCGCGCAAAACAGGCGCGTGGGTTTATACACGCTGTCCGGCATCAGCAGATGATCGCCCGCTTTCAGGGTGGTGAGCAGCGCCAGGGCGATAGCGCCGAGACCGGAAGGCGACAGCACGGTTCCCGCCGCGCCCGCCAGTTCGCTCCACGCATTCTCCAGGTTGGCGATGGTGGGCGTGCCCATGGTGCCGTAATTAAACTCGGCGCGGTTGTTTTCAATATCGCTGACGGTGGGGAAAATCACCGTCGAGCCGCGATACACCGGGCTGTTCACGAAGCCTTTCTGCTCTGCCGGATTTCGGCCAATCTGGGTGATGCGCGTGCCGATACGGAAATTCGGCTGGGATTGTTTACTCATCAGGTACCTCTTTAACCAGCGTTATTCGAAAAACTTAAAGAAAGGAGACAGGCATAGCAAGATGCCAAAAAAGGTGATGAACCAAACGCCCGGACCTTTAAACTGATGCAGCGTTTTGACTTTATAAACTAAATAACAGGGAATTAAGCAGGAGACTAACCCGAATAACGGGCTGCCGAGCTGCATAAAAAACAGAATCGAAAAGCGGGTGGAAATCCACGCCCACAGCCCGAGCACCACGCCAGCGTGGATAGCCAGGTTGAGCGTCTGGTGATTGATTTTCTCTTCAGGAATAAAGCGGCTGATAATATTCACTACAATCCCTTTAATGGCTTCCTGAAAACCCAGATAAATCCCGAGGAACGCCGTTAATATCGCGAAGATATTTAACAGGGCGCTCATGATTTTTACCACCGAGCCGGGGATCACCTGGGCGGCGATCGCCAGCGCGGAAATATTCTGTTCGAATGCGGAGACCGCTTGCTCATGGCTAATCGCGAAGGTAAACGAAAAGGCGAAGAAGAGAACCGCTACCGCCAGGATGATATAGGCCACCCGATTAGCGCGAATGGCGCGGTACGTAGCGATACGTCGGTCCGGCTCCACTTTGCGGTAGGCGATATTCATTGGGCTGAGGATCTGCACAAACAGAATAGAAAACAGGGTAAACGGCAATGTCAGAAACACGTCGCGCAGAAAAGATCCCATCGGTGGAAACGCGCTGATATTATTTACATTCCAGTGCGGGACCATCACCAGCCCCAGCGCCACGATAATACCGAACTTCACGCAGACCATCGGGCCGGAGACTTTAAACAGCAACCGTTCGCCCTGTGAGGCGATACTGACCAGCACCACCAGAATCACCAGCCCGTACCATACTGAATCCGATAATAATCCTTCTGTTAATCCAAAGGTTTGAATATAAGATGCGCTATCGAAGGTGACCGCCAGCGAATAGGAAAACATACCGTGCAGCAGCATTAAAAAATAGGCGATGCCCAGACAGAATCCCCAGTTTTTTCCAAGATACTGGGTAATCACATTAGAGTAATCCTCACAGTTTTCACTTTCCGAGAGGGTTTTTAAATATAAGCTTTGTAATAAATAGATGGCGGGATAGGCAATGATCACCGAGGCGATAAATACCCAAATACCTTTTATGCCGATTTGCACCGGCATAAAGACAATGCCGGAGCCGATCGCCATGCCAATACACAATACGACCCATCCGGCATCATACCGGGTAAACGGAATCGACTGATAAAGCTTTTCAGAGCGAGGTACGGAGGGAGAAATGTCATTCATAATATTTTCCTGTCGCAATTTATTAAAATAATGGTGAGGCATGACTGCAACGGCGGTGATAATTATTATTCAGTTCATTCATTTTCTGACTGCAATAGCATGGTACGTAATCAACAGCGAAACAAAAAGGCGTCGACGGTGCTAACTATCAACAAGACTTGTGCGTAAAACGCAAAAGTTGATGAGGGTCGCTGTTTACGTCACGGCGCGATATGCTGTTGAACGGGTGTCGTCAGGGCGGGGGAGAGTGATGAATAAGGTTTTTATGCCATTTAAGGCAAAAATTGATAACCACGCGATATTTCGCCAGCTGGAAATCTTTATCAGGGTGGTTGAATGCAACAGCTTCTCCGTCGCCGCGCAAAAACTGAGCCTGACGCCGTCGTCCGTGAGCCGCAGTATTTCACAGCTGGAAGAGAGCCTCGGGGTCGTGCTGTTAAAAAGAACTACCCGGACGTTTATCCTCACCGAGCCGGGGAAATATTTGCTGGTCCGCGCCCAGCGTCTGCTGGGCGATCTGGATGATTCGCTGCTCAACACCTCCAGCTATCATCAACATCCGCAAGGCCAGCTCAGGATCACCTGTTCCATCGCGTTTGGCGTGTCGCATCTGATGCGGCTGTACAGCGAATACCGGGAGTCGTACCCGGACGTGCGGCTGTCGGTGGATCTCAACGATCGGAACGTAAATCTTAACGAAGAGAATTTTGATATTGCTTTGCGCATTACCGCGCGACCGCCGAATAATTTCGCCTTGCGGGAAATTTGTAAAATTAACTGGGTGTACTGCGGCAGCAAAACCTATTTTGAACGGCGGGGTATTCCACAGTCGCTGGCTGACCTGGAACAGCACGATTGTTTAATTAATCCGAACGTCTCGGATAACTGGTATTACATCGACGAGCAGCATCAACCGCGCGCGTTGAAGGTGAATAACATTATTGAGGTCAACAGTACGCTGGGACTGTTGAATGCCGCGCTGCATCATCAGGGGATTGTCAGCCTGCCGACCTATCTGCTGGGGGATTACATCGCCCGCGGCGAGCTGGTGCCGGTGCTGCTGGATCATGAGGTCAAAGAGCATGAATACAGCCTGTATGCGCTGTACCATCCCGGCTATCACCAGGACCCTAAAATACGCAGCTTTATCGACTTTATGGTGGAGCGGATCACTGCCGCCCCGGCGTGGGATACCTGGCTGGAGACCTGAGTCCGGGTCTTTTAAGGAAAGAACCCGCCGGACGGCGGGTTGTCGTTACCGTTTTTCAATCTGCCGCGAATGCCACGGGCCGAGAATAAACACTGAAATCATCGAACCCAGCAGGGCGCACAGCATGTCGGATTGCGTATCCCACGGGTCGCCCTGGGTACCGAGGAACTCATCCGCGCCCTGGCCCAGAATCAGCGCCACCCACCACTCAATCAGCTCATAAAAGGCGCTGATCGCCAGCGCGATACAACACACCAGGAAGCCCAGCATTTTGCGCCCGTTGATATAGCCGCCGCGAATCAGCACTTCCCGCGCCGCCAGCGCCGGGACTAAACCCTGGAACAGGTGGCCGAGTTTATCGTAAGGATTGCGGCTGAGGTTCAGCCACTCCTGCACCTCAAATCCGAGGGGAACTTTGGCATACGAGTACATCCCACCGACGATCAAAATAATGGCGTGGAAAAAGATCAGCACATACAGCAGGGGCGTCAGCGGATAGCGCCGGGCGGTGGCCCAGAGGATCGGCACCACAATCAGCACCGGGAGCACTTCCATTAGCCAGGTGAGTTTGCTGGCGGTGGCAACGCCGGTGACAATAAGCAATGCGGCCAGCAGCAGTATGCCGACGGGCAAACAGAGAGGACGGGCAGAATTCATTAGCGATCCTTCACTCAGGGGAAAGGGCATACTATCCGACTGAAAGCGAAGAAAAACAACGCTGAAAAGAGCAGGGGAAAAGGCGTGACGTTGACGTCACGCCAGAAACGTTAGCTATTACGCGACATCAGGGGCGATTAAGGATCTCTGCGGGAATCGGTTCGCCGTGATATTTCTCATAAATGGCATTCAGTTTTCCATTTTTAAGGTTAGCCGCAATCCATTCGTCGAGTTTTGCTTTCAACTCTGGCTCATTCTTCTTCAGGCCAATGGCTAAATCAAACACGGTTAGCGTCATTTTCGGTTCAAATGCCAGCTTCGGGTTTTGCTTGTTGATCTGATTAACCAGGGTGGCTGACGTCGCGACCGCGTACGCCTGACCGCTCACGGCCGCCGTGACCATGGTGGCATCGTCATCATAACGTTGAATCGTCACGCCATTTTTCGCGGCGTCTTTGGTCAACATGGAGTCCTGCGTGGTGCCCCGGGTCACGGTAATGGCATGGCCTTTCAGATCGGCCCAGTCGCTGATTTTGGTGGCCGCAGGCGCGCCAATCACCGAGCGTAAGCCCGCATAGGCGCGGCTAAAGTCGATCACCTGCGCACGCTGCGGCGTGACGGAGAGCGTGGAGATCACGATGTCCGCCTTGCCGGTTTGCAGATTAGGAATACGCGTCGCGCCGGTGGTCTCAATGAACTTCAGCTTCAGCCCCCAGTCTTTAGCCAACAGCTCGGCGGTTTCAACGTCGGAGCCAACCGGTTTCATCGACGCATCCAGCATCCCGGAAGGGGGAATAGAGAGATCGGTGGCGACGCGGATCTCGCCCCGTTTTTGAATCTCCTCTAAGGCATTGGCCGACGCGGGGAGCGTGACAACGGCAGACAGCAGGGTGGCGAGCATTAAGATGTGTTTTGCAGGGCTCATTATTATTCTCCTTCATGGGGATTTTGTAGGGTTGAGTGACTCACAAATCGTTGGAAATAAATTCCTGTAATGCCGCTGTGGCAGGCGTTTTCAGGATCTCGACCGTGCCGCTTTCGTGGACGGTTCCCTGGTGCATAAAAATAATTTTATCGGCGACCTTACGGGCGAAGTTCATTTCATGGGTCACCATGATCATGGTCATGCCGCTTCCCGCCAGGCGTTCGATGACGCGCAGCACTTCGCCGGTGAGTTTGGGATCTAATGCCGAGGTGACTTCATCAAACAACATCACTTTGGGTTTCATCGCCAGTGAACGCGCGATGGCCGCGCGCTGCTGCTGCCCGCCGGAAAGCTGCTCGGGGTAGCTGTCGGCTTTATCCGCCAGACCCACCTGCTCCAGCACGGACAGCGCCAGTCGTCGGGCTTCCGCCTTCGCCATTTTCTTGACGGATACCGGGCCTAAGGTGATGTTCTGTTCAATCGTCAGATGGGGAAACAGGTTGTAACTCTGGAACACGATCCCGACATCCTGACGCAGCTTGCGCAGGTCGACGTGGGGATCTTCCACTTTGTGTCCACAGACCTCAATGCTGCCGCTATTGATGGTTTCCAGCCGATCAATACAGCGCAGTGCAGTACTTTTGCCGGAACCGCTGGCGCCAATCAGTGCCACGACCTGCCCCTGATTCACTGAAAAAGAGACGTCTTTCAGTACGGGGTTATGGCCAAAGCTTTTTTGCACATTTTTCAGGGTAATGATGGACATAATATTAACCTTCAGCACTTAATTGATGCGTGGACTTACGGTGGGTAGAAGCTTGTTTTTCTTCTCGGGCGCGGCCTGTTCAAGACGGCGGCTTAGCACCGATACCGGGAAACAAAGGCAAAAATACACGGTGGCAACAATCAGATAGATAATGAATGGCTCAAAAATAGAGTTGTTGATCAGCTGCCCGGCACGCGCCAGTTCGACAAACCCCACCACCGAGGCCAGAGACGTGTTCTTGATGATCTGCACCGAAAACCCCACCGTGGGCGGCGTGGCCAGCTTAATGGCCTGCGGAAGGATGACTTTAAACATGCGTTGCACGCGGGAGAGCGCCAGACATTCAGCCGCCTCCCACTGCGCGCGCGGAACCGCCTGAATACAGCCGCGCCAGATTTCGCCGAGGTAGGCGCTGGCGTAAATGGTCAGCGACACGCCAGCGGCCAGCAGGGGCGAAATGGAAAAGCCCAGTTGCGGCAGCCCGAAATAGACCATAAACATGATGATCAGCAGCGGCGTGCCCTGAATTAACTGCACCCAGGTCGCCACAACCAGACGGACGATACGCACCGGCGCAATGCGGCCAAGCGCCAGCAGGAAGCCCACTAATCCACCGCCGCCGAAAGCCATCAGCGACAGGATGGCGGTCCAGACTGCGCCTTCCAGCAGAAACTGAACGTGGGCGAAATTGAGAGAAATATTCATCGTCGTGCCTCCCTAAATCATGGTGCCAAGCCGGCGACGGCGAGGGAAAATGGCCAGCCCGAACAGCCAGAAGATCAGGCGCATTAACAGCGAGATTGCGATGTAAATGCCCGCCACAATCACGAACGTTTCAAACGGGCGGTAGGTTTCTGACTGAATAAAGTTGGCGGTCGCGGTCAGTTCTTCGGTAGAGATCTGCGACGTCACCGAGGAGGCCAGCATCAGCAAAATAAACTGGCTGGTCAGCGACGGATAAACGCGTTCGATCGCAGGCCGAAGCGCGACATGCCAGTACTGCTGCCATTTAGTTAACCCCAGCGTTTCTGCGGCTTCCCACTGGCCCTTATGCACCGATTCAAATCCGGCGCGCATGATTTCGGCGGTGTAGGCACCCACGTTAATCGTCAACGCAATCACCGAGACGGTGAAGGCGGTAAATGAAAATCCCAGGCTGGAAAGGCCGAAGTACACCAGAAAGATCTGCACCAGAAACGGCGTGTTGCGGATGGATTCGACATAGATTGCCGCGATTCTCGCAAACACTTTGGAGTGAGAGCGCCGGGCAACGGCGCAGAGCGTGCCGATAAGAAAACCCGTCACCGTCGTCACGATGGCCAGTTGGGCGGTTAACGTTGCACCGTCCAGTAACAGCTGCCATTGTGAAAGTATTGCTGTGAAATCGAGCATCATGGCTTTTGCCCCGGTTAATTGGTTTTTGCGGTCTGCTGGCCGGTTAATCGGTCATAGACTCTGAAAAGCGCCTGGTTGCCGTTGGCTCCTTCTCCGTAAGCCTGCGCATTCTGGTATTGGGTGGCGACAAGGGCGGTAGCCGGAAGGGGCACCGGATGTTTCTGCGCCGCTTCCAGAACCAGACGCAGATCTTTCATCATCAAATCAATGCGAAAGCCGGCGGAGTCATCGCCTTCGATCATGGCGGGGCCCAGCTTGTCGAGCATCCAGGAGGCGGCGGATCCGCCCAGCAGCACTTCACGCATTTGCGGCAAATTGATATCCCAGGCGCGCGCCAGCGCCAGCGCTTCGCAAATCGCCTGAATATTGATCCCGCAAATCAGCTGGTTACACAGCTTGACGGTTTGCCCGGCACCGGATGCGCCAACGTGATTTAGCGTGGTGCCCATGGCGCGCAGATACGGCGTTGCCTGCTCAAAGCCGCTGGCTTCACCGCCCACCATGATGGTCAGGGTGCCGTTTTTGGCGCCCATCGGCCCGCCGGAAACCGGCGCATCCAGCATGGTCACGCCCGCAGCCGCCAGCTCCTGGCTCAGCTTGCGCGTGGCTTCCGGCGCGATGGTGCTCATATCCACGTACAGTTTTCCGCGCGGCGGAACAGCGAGCAGCCCTTGCGGACCGCGCACGATTTCCTCAACCTGCGGGGTGTCCGGCAGCATGGAAATCACGATATCGGCCTCGCTGACTGCGGAGGGAATATCGTTAACGATGTCGACGCCGAACTGGCGCAACGCATCGCCTGCGCCGCTGACGATATCGAACGCGCGCACGGTATAGCCCGCCTGAGCGAGATTGCGCGCCATCTCACGCCCCATCACACCCAGGCCAAGAAAACCGACGATGCCGGAAGTCTCTGTTTTCATCAGGAGTCTCCTTGCCGTTAGTTGTGCTGTTCGAGCTGCGCCAGTTTCTCGACGCGGCGGATGAAGTCGGCATCCTGAACAAAGGTTGCCTGCAAAAAGGCGTCAATCAGATCGCGCGCCAGCCAGGGGCCAACGATTTGCGCGCCGATACACAGCACATTGACGTCATCGTGCTCAACGGACTGATGGGCCGAATGCACGTCATGACCCACCGCCGCGCGGATGCCTTTAACTTTGTTGGCGGCAATCACCGCGCCCACGCCGGTGCCGCACACCAGGATCCCGCGCAGACCGTTGCCTTCGCGCACCTTGTTGCACACCGCGAAAGTGATATCGGGAAAATCAACAGGCTCAGGGTCATAGCTCCCCACATCGTCAATCTGATGGCCCGCTTGCTCAAGCCACTGGATGAGCTCCTGCTTAAGGTGAAAACCTGCGTGGTCACTGCCAATTACGATCTGCATCTGCTTTTCCTTAGTAAGGGGGTTTAGTCAGCAAAAGGTTGAGAACCCACCATGCGAATGGTGGCGCGACGACGAAAATCGGCGCCAATTTCAAAATGGCGGCTCAGTAAGTCATCGGCTTTGTCTTCGTCTCGTTCGACGATGGCGGCAAAAATGGCGCGGTGGTGATCGATGAGGAACGCTTCAATGCCTTCCACCTGAATAATCTGTTCACGTCTGTCGAGGTGGGAGCGCTGCATCAGCACGCCGATCGACTGATAGATGTTGATAAGCGTTGGCGAGCCCGATGCGTTGACGATGGTTTCGTGAAAACGAAAGTCGGCTCGCCCGCCTAATTCCGGCTCATGGATGGTATCGCTGATGTCGCGCAGGCAGGCGGCCAGACGATCGTAATCACTTTGCGTTGCCCGGCGGCAGGCGAGGCGCACGGCCTGGCGTTCAATGGCGATACGCGCCTGCATCACGTCATCCACCACATTCGGCTGGTGGGCCAGCACGAAGGTGAAGAATTCACCGAAAATCGACACGTCGGGTTTTGTTACCACCGTGCCGATACCGTGGCGGATCTCTACGGCACCAATCATCGCCAGCGCTCTGAGCGCTTCCCGCAGCACAGGACGGCTGACGCCTAAGCGGGCAGACAGTTCACGCTCCGGGAGCAGGCTGTCGCCCGCGCTCAGCGCGCCGCTTAACAGTTGCTCGCGCAAAAATTTAACGACGCGGTCATGGCCGCTGCTGTTTTCCGTCTTTTCGCGTTTGATATCCATATGATTTTACCGGTGGTCTTAAGTGGTAATACCAATGGTAGATATGTTAAAGAATTATTAATGTGATGTTGATCGATAATTAACCTGGTGATTTTGTGAGCGGGATTGCAATTATTGATTTGACTGGCTGGAGGGCAGACAGATCCTTACGATCGCTGCTCGATGGCGTGGGATCGCATAAAGGTCAGGGAAGAATCATAGCGCGGGGCATTAGATTAGCTGTTCAATCTGGCGAGAATGCCAGCGGCCAAGGATGAACACCGAGATCATTGCACCCAGCAGAGCGCACAGCATATCGGCCTGGGTGTCCCATTCATCGCCCTGGGTGCCGAGGAAATCATCCGCGTCCTTGCCGAGGATCAGCGCGACCCACCATTCAATCAGCTCGTAAAACGCGCTGATGGCAAGCGTGACGCTGCACACCACAAAGCCCAGCATCTTAGCGCCGAGCCGATAGTCGCCGCGCAGCAAAACTTCCCGCGCCGACAGCGATACAACCAGCCCCTGAAGTACGTGACCGATACGGTCATAGGGATTGCGATCGACGCCCAGCCACTCCTGAAGATAAAAACCGACGGGAACGCGGGCGTAGGAATACATCCCGCCGACGATCAGAGAAACGCAGCCGATAAAAATAAGTGAATAGAGCAGGGGCGTGAGCGGGTAGCGTCTGGCGGTGACCCAGAGGATGGGCGCGATGACAAAAAGCGGCATCACTTCGAGCAGCCAGGTGAGCCGGCGCTCGGTGTAGAAAGCGGTGAAAATCAGCAGTAATGCCAGCAGCATGATGCCTGCGTTAAGAAAGCGTGGGCGGGTGGATTTCATCAGCGTTCCTTTATGATGGTGAAAGTAGGGTTTAGTTGAAAAGCAGAGAAGTGCAAAGATTGCGCAACCGGTATAGCCCGGTATTATTCACCGCTCCCCAGCCAGCACCTCAAGGGCGACTGGCTGGCTGAGGCGGGTTTTGACACCGGACGGGGTGTTACCGTGAAGATTTCGGAGGGGTGTATCGTGCTAATCGCCGACGGCGACGAGGTGCAGGAGCTGCGCGAGCAGCTTTATCAGGTGCGACAGATGGTGAAGGGGATTAAAAGCGGGATGGCTGATGTGCTGAAAAAAGTTGGATAAATAAAAACAAGCCGGGAAGATTTGAGGTTTTCCCGGTTTTTGTTTGGAAATAAGACTAATTTTCAGAGTTTAAATACGTACTACAACTATGAAAAGAGAAATATTCAGCTTCTATCTCTATGTAAAAATCCTTACTTTTCTGCCGAAAGATATATTTATTATCGTTTCCTTTTGTTATCTCAACAGGAAAATAATTAGCGGAAAACCACCCGGAAAGTGAGAATTTAGTTAGATTGCATATTGACAATTTTATTGCGATTGTATTGTAATCTTTTCCATAAACACCCCACTTCTTCACACTTGAGTGATTTTGTTGATTAGTGTGAATTGTTATCCAGGAGTGTCCTCCAGAATCAAATTCTATATTCCCGATCAAAACATCTTCAGCCAATCCTTGAGGAAACAGTGAATGTAAAAATGGATTAGGATGAATAATATCAATGATATTCATATACCCTCTAAAAATTATAATGACCATGAGTTCCGGGCACACTACCCGTATTCAGATTTTCAGGTGGCCGAACATTAAAGTGTGGCTCTGCTCCATGCCCTGGAGTAGCTTTGGTGTGACCTAAACTATGTTCCTGTATAAAAACAGATTTACCATTGCCATCAATAAATTCATATTGTCTTGTTTTTATTGGCTGGCCGTTTTTACCAATAATAACTTTGCCACTACCATCTAATAATTCAGGTCTTGTAATTGCCTTAGGTTGCTGGCTCATTGGTATTCCAGCATCGCGCTTAGCTTGCCTAAATGCATCTCTTCGACTGAAACCCTCGTATGTAGTTTTCTTATTTGGCCCACATGCGGTCAGACCGAGTGGATCTATCCAACTTAATGGATTAAGCGCATAAGCATATAAGTTCAGTCCCCCCGCCAGCCCAATCGGGTCCGGTGTGATAAACCTTCCCATATCAGGCGCATAATACCTGAAAGTATTGTAGTGAAGCCCTGTTTCCCTGTCCAGATACTGTCCTGCAAACCGCAGGTTCTCCTCCGGGGCATGGCTCCACTCTTTGATCCATCGGTGGCCACTTTCATCGGCATATTCCGCCTGCGTTTCTCCCCATGCGTCCGCTTCCAGACGCCAGTGCAGTTGCCCCTCTTCATCCGTCAGCGCCTGTGGCATCCCGTTCTGCCCGCAACGGTAATAATCCACACGCTGCGTCTCTCCACTGCCATATATCCTCGCCAGCGGCGTATAGCTGCCTGCATTTTCATACACATACACCAGCGGCAATCCGTTCCGCTCCTCCGCCAGCAGCCGCAGCCCTTCCCACACAAACCGCGTTATCTGCTGCGTTTCCTTTACACAACCCTCTCCCTTCTCATACACCTTCACCAGGCTGCGTTTTTCCGTTCGCCTTCCCAGCGGATCATAGCTGAAATACACTTCATGCCGCGTGCTGCCCGTTCCCGTCGCTGTGGGCGCTTCCATCACCGCTTCCGTCATCCGGTGTTCACTGTCGTATCGGTAATGCCATATCCCGCCCGGCCCCGGCTTCTGGATCAGACGACCATAAACATCATAAGCGCAGGCTTTCTGCCGGAGCTGATGCTGCCGATTATGCTTCAGCGGCTGCCCTGACTGTGATGCCTCCAGCGGATTCCCCGCCGGGTCATACTGCCAGTAACTGCTCCCCCGAAAACTGGTGTCCTGGCGCAGAAGATGGTCTGCCTCATCATAGCTGTAACCCTGATAGCGGTAATCGCAGATTTGCGTTTCACTCAGCAGGTTATGGCGGGTATCGTACTGCCAGTGCCACGCTTCTGCCGGGCGCATCGGGTCTTCCCGGCGGTAAATTTCCCGGCGTTCCGGTCGCCCCGGTCTGTCATACCGGGTGCGCATCGTCAGGCTCGCCCCCTGCGTGCGGCTGATTTCCCGGTGCAGGTTATCACGGCTGAATTCAGTGATGAGTCTGTCATCCAGGCGGATGTTCAGGGCGTGTCCGCTGCCATAGTACAGCGTCTTCAGATGGCGGCCATCCGGGAGCCGCACCGCGGTGCGGTTGCCCAGCGCATCCAGTTCGTAGCTTACCCGCCCTGTCGCGTTTTCTTCTGCCGTCAGTCGCCCCAGCCGGTCATAATCCAGTTTTATTTTTTGCGACGGCAGGGCCTCGCCGCGCTCATCGTGGCCTGCCGGATAAAACAGCGCCCCGGTCAGATTGCCTGCGGCAGAATAATGGTATGTCGTGCGCCCGTCCGGCGTGCGTTTTTCCACCACATTCCCCGCCGGATCATACTGCCAGGCATGCATCAGTGCATCCGGTGTTCCGGCCGCCCGGGTTTTGCTGATAACCCGATCGCATTCATCGTATTCATAACGGGTGATGACGCCATCCAGCCCGTGCTCTTCGTACAGACGATCATTCACGCCCCGGACAAACCGGTACATTTCGCCATTTTCGTTATACAGTCGTGTCAGCCTGTTACGCTCATCGTATTCACGCCGGACAGTATGGCCCAGCGGATCGGTCACCACGCTCAGACGTCCGCAACGGTCATACTGCCAGCGAACCGGATTGTTGAATCCCTCCCGGTAACTTTCCGGTTGCCCCTGTGGCGTCCAGCTCAGGCTGGTCACCAGGCCTTCAGCGCGGAGTACCCTCACCAGTCGTCCGGCCAGACTGTATTCATAATGCGTACTTTCCCCTGCGGCGTCTGTTTCTTCCGCCAGGCGGTAAGCCTCATCAAAGCGGTACTGCGTCGTTTTACCTGAACAGTCCTGCGCACTGCTGACTTGCCCGCGCGCATTATAAGTAAACCGCTGCACACCGCCTTTCTCATCCGTAAATGCCGCCACCTGTCCCCAGGCATCGCGCTGGTAGTAACAGCACTGGCCCAGCGCATCAATTTCCGCGCGCAGTCCATAATGCTCATCATAAAAATACTGATGCGTGCTCCCGTCAGGCCCGGTGACCTGTGCAGGCAGCGCCCGGTCTTCGAGCCAGCGGGTGCATACCGTTCGCCCCAGGGGGTCGGTTTCTGTCGTCAGATTACCTGCGTTATCATAGTGATATTCTCTGGCGGCCCCGGCGGGATCAACAGTACGGGACAGAAGATCGTTATCATTCCATTCATAGCACCAGCGTTGTCCGGCTTCATCGGTATATTTTTCCACCAGATAACGGTCATTCCACTCGTGCCGGTGAGTCTGCCCTCCGCCGTGCGTCACAGTGGTCACACGCTGCGCCATGTCATAGTCAATCCGGGCATTTTCGCCACTGGTGGCGTCATACCCCACAACCCGCCAGCCATCGCTGAAGGGTTGCCACTGGTAGCGATAATATGCGCCGCCCGGCATCCGGTGCCCGCTCATCAGCGTTTCAGCTGTATAATCAAACTCGCGCAGACACACCCCGTCTGCATCCGTTACGCGGCAGAGATGCCCCTGTGAGGTATAGTCGTAGCGCATCAGCAGGCGCTGTACGGGTTCACCGGTGTGGCTGTCAGCGGAGGCAGTCTGTTCAGTGATCCGGGTCGGACGCAGCGGGAATTGCAGGTTCTGGTAATGCAGTACCAGCCGCAGGCTTTCTTCGGTATCCGTAATGGCGTGCAGACGATCCTGTTGGTCATAATGGAGTTGCAATCCATTACCGTATTCATCGGACAGCATCAGCAGCCGCAGATGTTCCGGCTTAGACGGATGTGGAACATAGAGTCGCCACACTGAACCATCCAGATTACCAATAACGATCAGCCCCTGTTCATTCTGCGCAAACAATATTCCTTCATCAGGACTGAAACCTGCCTCTCCCGGTTCCGGGCAGATAAAACGGAGTTCGCGTCCGCCTTCATCATAAAAGCAGGTATATTCAGCCTCCCTGACGACGCGGGTTTCAAAGGCTGTCCGCCAGCCCCGGCCAAATATCCCGTCATCTGTATATCTGACAACCTTATCTGCGCATAACCGGAAAAAGAAATAACGCCACTGACAAAGGATGGACTATTTAAAAACGACTCCCCGTCCTGTTTTATGACGCCTGTCAAATGTGTGTGAGTTTTGTTTCATTTATTTTGAAAATATATTTTGTTTTTATTTAAGTGATGTGAATATATGGCCATCCCGATATATCTGCACAGCCGCTTTGCTACTCTCTCCCGCGCGGCTCGCTGGAGCGCAGGAAAAGGTGCAGATTGAATTCCAGCGTCAGCCGGGTTAACAGCGACCTTTATAACCTTCCTCTTCTCCGGCAGGCGTTTCAAAGGCAGGGCGGGGCGATATTGCGCGCTGCATCGCGCTTCCGCCAGCGTCACTGGCGGATAACCGGCAGTCTGGCATCTCGCTCCTTACCTGATGCGAAGTTGCAAGGCGTGATCCTCCAGGAAACTACACGTCGGCCCGATGGTCCTGGCCCGGAGAAGCGATATTAACGATGAACCCGTAGTACAAGTTCAGAGGCCAGTAACCAGGATGGTATCGGGCCTTTTTTGTTTATGCTTGATATCGTCAATCAATTCTATTTTTATATTGGATTGTATATAAAATAAAGGATGGATAATACTTTTCTTTGGAGGAATAAATTTTTTATATATTTGTTGTGTTGTTATGGCGGTCTTGAATGTAACTGAGAGCAGGTTGTACGAGCATCACTAAACTTTATATAGGTATTGATAGCTGGATCACTATAATAGCATTAAAAAAAGTTTAGCTTTATTTTGTCGGTTTCACCTGAGTCAGGTTTTTTAAATCCTGAATATAAGAGGAGGTTGCCTTTATTTAAAGGGCTCGTTGCTGTTTGTTTTAATAATGCTTATTTTTAATCTGATGATTTATGAATAAAGGAAATAAAAATGGACACTGAAGATAAAAGCATTGATAATGCAAGTAATATGTTTATTTATGTGCATGCATTAATTGATACTGATCGTATCAGAAGTAAATATTCGGCATTAAGTCAGGATAAAAACAATCCAACCTGGATTAATGATGCAAGTTTGATCCAATTGACTGTATCAGAATGTCGCGGAGTTATTTCTGGTCAAGGGACTGCGAATCTAAAATTTAAAGCTAATGTTAACGACTCAGTCGCGTTTACAGGTATGTCTGTATATGCCAACTCGGATGATGCGGCTATTATATATAAAATTGAACATGTCAGTGGGGAACAGGTATTTAATCCGTTTCGGCAAAATATCTTTGTCCGAAAGGAGGCAGTTATCCCTGATGTCAATTCCGCTGACGGTTTGCCAGCGAAATATAAGGAAGTGACATTTAGCCAATTTAGTTCCTCTATTTCTAAATCTGGTTCAGAAAATTTCACTATTAATTTTGCTATTTATAAACTTGATGCAATGGGGCAACGGCAAGTATTGGTTGGTTATGGCCGTCTTGACCCAACTATCGTTGTCAATTAATTACTTTTCCAGGCTATATTTGATTATGACCTATAGCCTGGATTTTTTATATACTATTGCAAATAGATCTCCAGAAATGGAATCTACGATTAAGGATAAATGTAATGGCACAGGAAACCAGCGCCTTATGGGTAGCGGGTTCCTTTTTCATTATTGAGGAACTGACCATGATGACAGACCAGACAGGTGACGCATTTTCTGTTGAAGATTGATGTGAGCAGGCAAAACTTGAAGGTGACTTGCTGGTCGTGGCCGCATTTGAACGTCTGGATATCGGCACACAGCCAGATGAAGCTAACGTCACGGAGAATCAATGGGCGATTGCCAGTCTGGTCCGAACTTTTGCCGGGGATGTACGGGCGATTTGCCGCGCTATACGCACCCTTCATGCAAAGCTCTTTTCGGTGAGGTTGTTGAGCTTGCGAGAACGGTATGTCCGGGAGCCCGGGATTATTTTTTCAGGGTGGGACTGAATGAATCGTTAGGTATGGCTGCGATGGGCCGGCTGATGAAGCAATATCTGGAATCAGAGGATGGCAAGGGGAGAGCGGTATATTTAACGGCCGTAGAAATGCGCTGCGCCCGGCATGGTTCTGGCTGACGATAATGATGTGTTTGGCTATACCGCAATCCGGCAAAATCAGCTTCTGCACATCCGGCTGGGTGGCCTCAATTTTAAAGAACGGTGGATTGCTCTTAATATTGAGGGGCAAAAAATCATCGGGGATACCGCGTTCCGATTGTTTCAGCGTTTTATCCTTCGCTGGAACATCGAGTAAAAAAGGACACCCAGGCAGGAATGGAACCCGAAAATCAGTTGTTCAATGTGGGATGGTTCGATCGGGTACGAAAGAGTAAATACCCGGACGTCCTTAGCGAATTTCCACTGCGAGCGTTCTTCAGGCGTCTTTCAGGGGAATGTAAATTCCCGATCTCCCGGCATCGCCTCCGGCATACAGTTGCAACACATATGATGAAATCGCCGGAATGTAATCTGTATATAGTGAAGAAACTGCTGGAGCATCACGTCAACGCTGGAATACATGGATGAGAATGTTGACAGCCTGCGGAATATACTGGAAACGGAGTTCATGTAGCGGCCTGATGAATATGGCGCGGGCACAATTTGACATTGGTAATGGGCGAACTGTAAATATCACGCACGAAAAAAAACAGACCTGCTACAGCAGGTCTGTTTCTCAAGAGCCTGTATCCAATCTGCATGTGCCACACTGCACATAGTTGACTTCAAAAGGCTTATCTTCGTGTCCGTCAGGATTACATCATGTAAAGCTGACCAACCGGTACTGAATAGTGGTGCCCGGACTCGGAATCGAACCAAGGACACGGGGATTTTCAATCCCCTGCTCTACCGACTGAGCTATCCGGGCAACGGGGCGCATTAAACCCGATTCACCGTACCGCGTCAACGAAATTTCCGCCGATTGCGTTCAGATGCGCATTAAGCCGCCAGGTTGACGACAATCCCACCACTTTATCCGCCAAAGAAGTGCGTCCACAGCGCGGATAAGGGCATGCTGATAATCAGCGCAGGCAGCATATTTACCACCGGGAACATCTTGATGCCGCAAATTCGCAGCCCGGTTGCCAGCAGCAGTACGCCGCCGACGGCGGTGAAGTCGGCCATCATGGCGGGTGTGGTGAGCGGCAGAATAATCGCCGCGCACCAGGCAAGAATTAACTGGATTGCCACCAGCGGAAACGCGATAAACGCCACCGCCACGCCAAGCGTGGTGGCGAAAATCATCGCGGTAAAGAAATCGAGAAAAGATTTGGCGATCAGAATGGTCGGATCGCCAGTCATGCCTTCTTGCATCGCGCCGAACACGCCGGTGCCGCTGGCGCAAAACAGGATCAGAATGGCGACGAAGTTCTGGATAAACGCGTCATGGCCGCCATTTTTACCCCCCTTGTCGAGCAGTGAACGCGCTTTGCCTGCGGCGGCGTTAATGCCGCGCTCCATATAGCACAGCTCGCCGATAATGGTGCCGAGCAGGGTAGAGAGCACCATCACCGGCAGGTTGGCGCATTTAACGATCAGCAATACGCCAATGCCAAGGGAAGCCAGGCCGAAAATCGACGGCATCGTCACCCGCAGCCGCTCCGGTAATTTCGAACCCAGCAGCGCACCCAGCATTCCGCCAATCAGTACGGCGGTGCCATTGATAAAAGGACCCGTAACCATGTGTTCTCCCGATGCGTCTTTCCGCGCTAAAAACCGTCCTGTTCTCTGGGCGGTTAATGCGTTTTCATGCGTTAATTGTGCGTGTTAATGTATTGTGCCTGTGGCTAACTGCATTGCGCTGCCTGATAATATCAATAATTTGTCTGAATAATCTTTGCCGAATTATGCAGTTTATCGATTGCGCCTTGCGCGGCCCGGGCAAAGCTGCCATGATTGCGCGAATTTTCCGCTTCCCTGACACGAGGCTTGTATGATGAGGTCGTTTTCCACGCCTGTCACTTACAGACTGCGTTCTGCCGCGCAGCCGCTCGCCCGTGCTCTCCGTTGGTTATTGCCTACTACACTCACCATGCGGTGAGGTCAACGCACGCTCACTCCAGGACATCAGTAAGACCAGATGCATTCTGTTTTTACTGATGTCAGGCGGTCGGAGCTGTTTCCAGTTTCACCAAAGACGCCATACCGGGATGAACTCCCTGTGCTTGCCTGTTGGCACTTACTCCCTTTAAGGCTTTTGTTGCTTATGAAATCGTTAAAAATCGCAGCCAGTCACGACATTGCCGGCGCGCTCTCCACTCATCGCGAGGTGGTGACGCTGGATAATACTGACTTTACCGATGTCGCCGCCGTGGTGCTGACCGTTGCCGATACCCGCAGCGGCATTCTGGCGCTGCTGAAACGCAGCGGATTTAATTTGCCGGTGTTCGCGCTGAGCGAAACGCCGCTGGCGCTGGACGCGATTACCGGCGTGATTGACGGCAAAGCCCAGTCATTCCTTGAGCTGGAAGCCGCCGCCACGCGCTATGAAGAAAACCTGCTGCCGCCGTTTTTCGATACCCTGTATCAGTACGTCGAAATGCAAAACAGCACCTTCGCCTGCCCGGGGCATCAGCACGGCGAGTTCTTTAAAAAGCATCCGGCAGGGCGTCAGTTTTACGATTTCTTTGGCGAGAACGTGTTTCGCGCCGATATGTGCAATGCCGATGTGAAGCTGGGCGATTTACTGATCCATGAAGGCTCGGCCAAACACGCGCAGAAGTTCGCGGCTAAAGTGTTTAACGCCGATAAAACCTATTTCGTGCTCAACGGCACCTCCGCCGCCAATAAAGTGGTGACCAACGCGCTGCTGACTCGTGGCGATCTGGTGCTGTTCGACCGCAACAACCATAAATCCAACCATCACGGCGCGCTAATTCAGGCGGGTGCCACGCCCGTGTATCTGGAAGCGGCGCGCAATCCGTTCGGCTTTATCGGCGGGATTGACGAGCACTGCTTCGACGAGGCGTATCTGCGCGAGTTAATCCGCGAAGCGGCGCCGGCGCGCGCCGATGAACCGCGTCCGTTCCGCCTGGCGGTGATCCAGCTAGGCACTTACGACGGCACCATCTATAACGCCCGGCAGGTGATCGATAAAATCGGCCATCTGTGCGACTACATCCTGTTTGACTCCGCCTGGGTCGGTTACGAGCAGTTTATTCCGATGATGGCCGACTGCTCGCCGCTGCTGCTGGATCTGAACGAAAACGATCCGGGGATTTTTGTCACGCAGTCGGTACACAAGCAACAGGCCGGTTTTTCCCAAACCTCGCAAATCCACAAAAAGGATAATCACCTGCGCGGCCAGGCGCGGTTTTGCCCGCACAAACGCCTGAACAATGCGTTTATGCTGCATGCCTCCACCAGCCCGTTTTATCCGCTGTTTGCCGCGCTGGACGTCAACGCCAAGATCCATGAAGGCGAGAGCGGTCGCCGCCTGTGGGCCGAGTGCGTGGAGGTGGGTATTGAGGCCCGTAAAGCTATTCTCAGCCAGTGCGCGATGATAAAACCCTTTGTGCCGCCGCTGGTGGAGGGTAAACCGTGGCAGGAATATCCTACTGCGCAGATTGCCAGCGAGCGCCGCTTCTTCAGCTTTATCCCCGGTGAGCGTTGGCACGGTTTTGACGGCTATGCCGATGAGCAATATTTTGTCGATCCCTGCAAGCTGCTGCTCACCACGCCGGGTATCGACGCGCAAACCGGCGAGTATGCTGAATTCGGCGTACCGGCTACCATTCTGGCGAACTACCTGCGCGAAAACGGTCTGGTGCCGGAAAAAGCCGATCTCAACTCGATCCTGTTCCTGCTGACCCCGGCGGAAAACCCGCAGAAGATGGCCCATCTGGTGGCGCTGCTGGCGCAGTTCGAGCGCCACATCGAGCAGGATTCGCCGCTGTCAGAGGTGCTACCGACCATCTGGCAAAAATATTCGCTACGCTACAAGGGCTATACGCTGCGCCAGCTGTGCCAGGAAATGCACGACCTGTACGTCAGCTTTAACGTCAAAGATCTGCAAAAAGCGATGTTCCGCAAAGCCGAACTGCCGCAGGTGGTGATGAATCCGCAGGACGCCAACCGTGAGTTTATCCGTGGCAACGTGGAACTGGTACGCATCAGCGAAGCCGCAGGGCGCATCGCGGCGGAGGGGGCGCTGCCCTATCCGCCAGGCGTACTGTGCGTAGTGCCGGGCGAAGTATGGGGCGGGGCGGTGCAGCGTTACTTCCTGGCGCTGGAAGAGGGCGTGAATTTGCTGCCAGGTTTCTCGCCGGAACTTCAGGGCGTGTACAGCGAAACCGATGCTGACGGGATTAAACGGCTCTACGGAAATGTGCTGAAAGGCTAAAAAAATGCCGACCCTGTGGTCGGCATTTTCATTTTCAGGTGGGCTGTCAGGCGCTGTGCGGAACGCCTGCAACCGGCGCTTTCACGTGTTTGTACTTGAACAGCACCACGAATGCGAAGGCCAGAACCAGCGAGTAGCCCGCGAAGATCAGCCACACGGTTTGCCAGTCGGTAATACCGTTCAGGGTGTAGTGCTCAACCACTTTACCGCTTACCACGCCGCCGAGGATACAGCCGAAGCCGTTGGTCATCATCAGGAACATGCCCTGGGCGCTGGCGCGGATGGCCGGTTTTACTTCCTGTTCAACAAACATCGAACCGGAGACGTTAAAGAAGTCGAAGGCGCAGCCGTAAACGATCATCGACAGAACCAGCAGCACGGTGCCCATCGGGCTCGGGTCGCCGTAGGCGAACAGGCCGAAGCGCAGCATCCAGGCGATGATACTGATCAGCATGACTTTCTTGATGCCGTAACGGCTCAGGAAGAACGGAATGGTCAGGATGAACACGGTTTCGGAAATCTGCGAAATCGACATCAGCACCGAGGCGTGTTGCACAATAAAGCTGCCAGAGAACAGCGGATCCTGATCGAAGCTGTGCAGGAAGGTGTTGCCAAACATATTGGTAATTTGCAGTTCCGCGCCCAGCAGCATGGAGAAGATAAAGAAGATCGCCATGCGCTTGTTTTTCAACAGCGCGAACGCGTCCAGGCCCAGCATGGTCGACCAGCTCTGGTTTTTCTGCTGGTTAGACACCGGCACGTGCGGCAGGGTCAGGGTAAACAGCACCAGCACCAGAGAGAGCGCCCCGCCGATATACAGCTGCATATGGCTCAGTTCGTAGCCGGAGAAGCTCACCGCCCACATTGCCAGAATAAAACCGATGGTGCCCCAGATACGGATAGGCGGGAAGTCGGTAACGATATCGCGCCCGGCCTGCTGCAAACGGTAGTAGGAGATGGTGTTAACCAGGCCCAGCGTCGGCATATAGGCCAACGAGTTAATGAGGATCACCACAAACATCTCGGTGGGCGTGGTGACATTGGCCGCCATAAACAGCGTCGCAGCGCCGACCAGATGACAGAATGCGTACACCCATTTCGCGCTGATCCACTTGTCCGCCACGATCCCCAGCAGCGTCGGCATAAACACCGCCGCGATCCCGAGTGAGCTGTACACCGCGCCAATAGACGCGCCGTCGAACTTCAGGGTAACGAACATGTAGGAGCCGAGCGTGGTCAGCCAGCTTCCCCACAAGCAGAACTGCAGAAACGAGAGCACTTTCAGCTGCAGCTTATAATTCATGTTATTTTCCTCACACGAGAAACCGAAATTATGTTGAATTAAAAACATTGAAGGTTGTGAATTGCGCGGATTTTAGCATTGCAGCCACTATGCTTTTTGTTAGCTACGACATAATTCTGCAAAAAAATCCGGCTTGCAGATGCGAAATGTGATGGAGGTAATAGTTTCGAATGAAGAAATGCCACTTCAAGCCAGGCGTGACAAAAAAATATCCCTCACGGTGGATGTGAGGGATATAACATTTAACGAAAGTTACTGACGACGATAGCTCTTTTGCGCCGTGTCCACTTTATATAAATAACGCCGTGATTCAGCGGACGGATGCCGCGTCGTCAGGGTTTCATACACATCCCCCGGCTGCATGCTGTTAATAATCGTGGCCGCCTTGATTTTGTCGTTAGAGAACACCCGCAGCACGCTGCCCGCCCCACCGTTATAGGCGGTGATCACCGCGTATCGGCGTGAGGTTGGATTCTGAATACCGCCGAGATAGACATTATTCAGCATCGCCAGATAGGCGGTGCCGGTGTCGATATTGCTTTGCGGATCGAACAGGTAGCTGCGGCTCGGCGTGCCCGATTTACCCTGTGAGCGGAACACGTCTTTACCTGCGGTATGCTGCACCACCTGCATCAGGCCCAGCGCGTCGGAACGGCTGACCGCATAGGGGTTAAACGAGGATTCGGTCTGCATAATCGCCAGGATCAGCGACTCATCCACTCCATATTTACGCGATGCCTGGCGCACCATCCCCACATACTTATGGGCACGCTTATCAAGGTGGTTCGGCACCAGATTAATGGTGATGCTGTAGATCACGCGCAGACCGTTACTGCGGCTCTTCATGCGGGTTTGCAGCAGGTAGTCGGCAAAACGCGCCGCGCGCCACTGCCAGCGGATAGGCTCACCGGTATTATCCACTACCTGCCCATACAGGAACGGCTGTTTGGAAATGGGTATGTCGTTCACATCGGAATAGAGGTCGATAGAACCCGGATCGTCACCCATCAGCAGGGTGGTGATAATCGCCTGACGCAAGCGGGCAGCGGGATCGGTGCCCGCGATGGTCTCGACCGTGATGGTCCCCTGGTCAAAGTTGATGTGGCTGCGGGTCTGGTAGCCGTCGGTGTACTTAACGTAATCTTTCGGCCCGGCGATCAGGACTTCGTTAAATCCCCAGATGTTCTCAATGTTATGGGCGAACTGCCCCATCAGGATGTCAAAACCGTTGGTATCTTTTTCCAGTTCCGGATTATAGGTTTCCGTTTTTTTACTGGAGCACGAGATGAGTAACGGCGCAATCAAAGCCAGCGCGAGTAATTTTTTCATCATTAAGGGAGTGCGTTGTGTTATTGAAATTGTGTTGTCAAAAAAGGGCCAAAGGCCCTTATTGTTGTTCTGGCGGCGTATAGCCTTCAATGTGCACGTCTTTCCCTTCGAACAGGAAGTTAACCATTTCCTGCTCCAGCAGCTTGCGGTGCTCCGGGTTCATCATGTTGAGTTTCTTTTCGTTAATCAGCATGGTTTGCTTGGTTTGCCACAGCTTCCAGGCCTCTTTGGAAATCTCGTTATAGATGCGCTTGCCCAGATCGCCCGGATAGAGTTGGAAATCCTGGCCTTCGGCGTCGCGCTGCAGGTAGGTACAAAAAATCGTTCTGCTCATCGTTAGTCCTCACTATCGTGGCGAAGGGGTTGTGTCACAACCGGCTCCGCATGTAATTGTTGCAACAAACGCTCAACCGGGGCGGCAAGCCCAACGGAGGGCGGCTGTGCCAGGTTATACCAGAGTGCGCTCTCTTCCTCCACGCAAGACGCCTGCGAGGACACAGAAAGCCACATGGGTACGATATCCAGGTGGAAGTGGCTGAAAGTATGGCGGAACGCGTTAAGCTGCGTCAGAGTATCGGCCTTAATGTTACGTTTCGCCAGCCAGTCGCGCAGGCTCTGCTCGCTGTCAAACTGCGGGAAACAAAACAGTCCGCCCCAGAGTCCAACCGGCGGGCGCTGGGTCAGGCGTACGGTGTCGCCCTGCTGCATCAGCAGAAAATAGCCGACCTTTTCTGGCAGCACCTGCTTCGGTTTTTTACCCGGATAACGGGCCCAGCTTTGCGTGGCATAAGCCACGCAGCCGACCTGGAGCGGGCAAATCTCGCACTTCGGGCGCGAGCGGGTGCAAACCATCGCGCCTAAATCCATCATCGCCTGATTGAAGCGCTCCACGCCTTTGGCAGGGGTAACGGCTTCGCTCAGCGACCAGAGTTTTTTCTCTACCTCTTTCTTGCCCGGCCAGCCTTCCACGGCGTAGCAGCGCGCCAGCACGCGCTTGACGTTGCCATCAAGGATAGGAAAGTGTTGGCCCAGCGACAGTGAGAGGATTGCGCCTGCGGTGGAGCGGCCCACGCCGGGCAGCGCAGCTACGTCATCAAAGGTTTGTGGGAACACGCCGCCGTGCTGTTCGGCGACCCTTTTCGCCGCTTTATGCAGGTTGCGGGCGCGGGCGTAGTAACCGAGCCCGGTCCATAAATGCAGCACTTCGTCCAGCGGCGCGTTGGCCAGATCGGTGACGTCAGGGAAGCGCGCCATAAAGCGGGTGAAATAGGGAATAACCGTGGCGACTTGCGTTTGTTGCAGCATCACTTCGGACAGCCATACTTTGTAAGGCGTTTTTTCGATCTGCCAGGGGAGGGTCTTACGCCCATATTTGTCGTACCAGTCGAGCACCTGGCGAGAAAATTGCTGCGCTTGCATCATGAACGCGTGGCATCCGGCTTAGAGTTTCAGGGCCCAGATTGCAGCACAGAGCGAAAAGGCTGTAAACCGGAACTTTCCTGTGCTTGCATCCCGGGACTATCTTTGGATAATGCCGGTTTGCTTTTCCATTCACTGACACAGATTGAAACCATGAATAACGACGTCATTTCACCGGAATTTGATGAAAGCGGCCGCCCGCTGCGCCGCATCCGCAGCTTTGTCCGCCGTCAGGGGCGCCTGACCAAAGGCCAACAGCACGCGCTGGATAACTACTGGCCGGTGATGGGCGTTGAGTTCACTCCCGCACCGCTCGACTTTACCGCGCTGTTTGGCCGCACTGCGCCGGTTACCCTGGAAATTGGCTTTGGCATGGGCGCCTCGCTGGTGGCGATGGCAAAAGCCAATCCGCATCAGGATTTCCTGGGCATCGAAGTACACTCACCTGGCGTGGGCGCATGCCTGAGCCTGGCGCATGAAGAGGGCGTGGAAAACCTGCGCGTGATGTGCCACGACGCGGTCGAAGTGCTGCAAACCATGATCCCGGATAATTCCCTGAACATGGTGCAACTGTTCTTCCCGGATCCGTGGCATAAAGCGCGCCATAACAAGCGGCGCATTGTTCAGGGCCCGTTTGCGGAGCTGGTGAAGAGCAAATTAACGCTCGGCGGCGTGTTCCATATGGCGACCGACTGGGAACCTTATGCCGAACATATGCTCGAAGTGATGTCGTCTGTAGAAGGTTATCAGAACCAGTCAGAAAACAACGACTATGTACCGCGCCCGGAATCGCGTCCGGTAACCAAATTTGAACAGCGTGGCCATCGTCTTGGTCACGGCGTATGGGACTTAATGTTCGAGAGGGTGAAATAATGGCAAAGAACCGCAGCCGTCGTTTGCGTAAAAAGATGCATATCGATGAGTTTCAGGAGTTGGGATTCTCGGTAGCCTGGCGTTTCCCGGAAGGCACCAGCGAAGAGGTGGTGGATAAAACCGTTGATGATCTGATCAACGAAGTGATCGAGCCAAACGGCCTGGCCTTTGACGGCAGTGGTTATCTCGCCTGGGAAGGCCTGATCTGCAAGCAGGAAATCGGTAAGTGCACCGAAGAAGATCAGGCGCGGGTACGCAAGTGGCTTGAAGATCGTAAGCTTGAAGAGATCCGCTTAAGCGATCTGTTCGATGTGTGGTGGGATTGAGTTAATTGATAACGGGCCGATTTATTGGCCCGTTTTGCTTTATAGGGAGTCGATATGATGCGTAAAGTGCTTCTGGGCGCATTGCTGGTCACGGCGATGCAGGCTCAGGCCGAATACAAATGCAGCGTCACACCGCGTGACGATGTGGTGCTCAACCCGCAAACCGTGCAGGTGGTTGGCGAAAACGGCAACCTGGTGATTGGCCCCGACGGCAGCGTACAGTTTAACGGCCAGCAGAAAAACCTGACCGCCGCGCAGCGTCAGCAGGCGCTGAACTATCAGAAAGCCTTACGGACCGATTTACCCTGGATCCAGCAGGGCGCGTTAAGCCGCGTAGAAAAAGGACGCGTGGCGCTGGACCGGGTAATTACTCAGGAAGTCGGCGCAAGCAGCAATATGCGTAACCGTCTGACCAGCCTTGATGCCCAGCTTAAAGCGCAGATGAACCGCATTATCGAACAGCGCAGCGACGGGCTGACGTTCCACTATAAGGCCATTGACCAGGTGCGTGCCGACGGTCAGCAGCTGGTAAACCAGGCGATGGGCGGCATCCTGCAGGACAGCATCAACGAAATGGGCGCCAAAGCGGTGCTGAAGGGCGGCGGGAATCCGTTGCAGGGCGTGCTGGGCAGCCTGGGCGGGTTGCAGACGGCAATCCAGAATGAGTGGAAAACCCAGGAGCAGGACTTTCAGCAGTTTGGTCGTGATGTGTGCCAGCGCGTGATTTCCCTGGAAGATCAGCGCACGAAGCTGGTCACCAGCCTGAAATAAAG
This sequence comes from Atlantibacter hermannii, assembly GCF_009907385.1. Lineage (GTDB taxonomy): Bacteria > Pseudomonadota > Gammaproteobacteria > Enterobacterales > Enterobacteriaceae > Atlantibacter > Atlantibacter hermannii_A. The sequence goes on along the minus strand of NZ_JAAATR010000056.1, from coordinate 108,667 downwards.
CGATCTGAATATGAAAACACTACAGATTGCCGTGGGTATTATCCGCAACGCCGATAACGCGATTTTTATTACCCGTCGTGCCGCTGATGCTCACATGGCGAATAAATGGGAGTTTCCCGGCGGTAAGATTGAAGCGGGCGAAACCCCGGAGCAGGCGCTGATCCGCGAACTACAGGAAGAGGTCGGTATCGCCGCCGAACAGCCGTCACTTTACGAAACGCTGGAATACGCCTTCCCGGACCGGCATATCACGCTGTGGTTTTACCTGGTTGAAGCGTGGCAAGGGGAACCCTGGGGGAAAGAGGGGCAGCCCGGGGAATGGGTTGCATCCAGCGCGCTGGATGCGGCGGCGTTTCCACCCGCCAATGAGCCCGTGGTGGCGCGTCTGATTGCGGATGCCCGCGCGCGTTAAGTGACCCGCGTCATACGAAACACAACCGGGGCGGTATTACTCCATACCACCCCGGTTTTTTATTAGCGATCCTGCTCGCTCCAGTCGTCGCTGTCGTTTAAATCGCTCTGGCTGGGGATGCGTTTTTCTTCCGCCGCCCACTCGCCTAAATCAATCAACTGACAGCGCTTTGAGCAAAACGGGCGAAACGGGCTGGTTTCATTCCAGATAACCGGTTTTCCGCAGGTCGGGCAGTTTACCGTGGTGGTTTCCGTCATGTTGCCTCCTTAACAACAGGCCAGTTCAAAATCCAGACGCTCAGGCACGCGGCCATTTTCGCTGTCAATCGGCATAAAGCGGATGGCAAAGCGGCTCTTATGCCCGGAAATCTGCGGATACAGTTCGTCGCTCATATTCAGTTTCAGGCGCAGGAGATCCGCATCGTCGCCGTTATCCTGGAAAAAGCCGTTCAGACTGGTCTGTTTGCGGAACGGCGCGGAGTGGCGAATGAGATCGAGCACTTTTTCCAGCGCGAAACGCAGCGGATCAAGGCTGCTGAACCAGCGGCTGACCTGGGCGTCGCGCGCTTCCTGTGGCATATGCAGCCAGAAATGCAGGCTCGGTAAATCAAAACTACAGCAACCGCCGGGGATGCTAAGGCGCTGGCGCACCAGGCCGATCAGGCGATCTTCACGCAGCGCCTGGCCGAGACGTGGTGCGGCCATCAGTACCACGCTGTGTTCTTTCAGCTCCTTGCGCAGCGCCTGAATGCGATCGTTATCCACGCCCGGCACTTCGGCCCAGTTTTGTAATTTGCGTTGTTGGCGTTCCAGTTCTTTCAGCATTTCGGTACGGACATCGCCGCGCTCAAACACATCCATCAATTCGCCGGTATTGCGAAAAAAATGCAGGGCTGAAGCATGATCGGTCACGGTCAGGCGTGACATCACCTGCTGAATAAGAAACTCAATACGCAGCCAGGTGCGCATTTTTTCATTCAGCGGATGTTCAAAGAGTATGTGGTTGTGCATTACTGATTTTCCTGTTGCACGGCTTGTGCGGCCAGTTGCAAATAGCGTTGATGCAAGCGCTTCACCTCGGCATCAACGGCGTCTGGCCTACCGCTATTGTCTATTACGTCATCGGCGACGGCTAAGCGCGCTTCGCGACTTACCTGGGCGGCGATGATCTGTTCGGCATGCGTACGTGACACATTATCACGTTGCATAGTGCGTATTATCTGAGTTTCAGGATCGACATCGACCACCAGCACCCGGTCGGCTTTTTTATGCAGCTGGTTTTCCACCAATAGCGGAACCACCCACAGCACGTAGTCGGATGCAGCGCGCGCCATTTGATCCTGGGTTTCCTGATGGATCAGCGGGTGTAATAAGGCGTTGAGCCAGGCTTTTTCCTGGGGATCAGCAAAAATACGTTCGCGGAGTTCCCGGCGATTCAGCGTGCCGTCGGGCAGCAGCATCGCCTGGCCAAAATGCTGGACGATGGATTTCAACGCGGGTTTTTCGGGTTCAACGACATGTCGGGCAATGATATCGGCATCAATAACGGTAATCCCCAGTTGCGCGAACTTGTTGGCTACGGTGGTTTTCCCACTCCCGATGCCGCCCGTTATCGCTACTGTGTAAACCATAAACCAATCCCGATTATTGAATTAACAAGTTATCGCCTGTCTTTTCATGGCCTTGCAAAAGGCCCGCGAAATATGAAAAAAATCTTGTTCATCTGAGGGCGATTTCTGCCTGGCGGCAGATAAATTTATAGGATTGTAGCGTAAAAAAGAGCGTTTTCGCAGTCTTGCGGCGCCACAATTAGTGCGTATGATAGCGTCACTGGAGTTGGTAGTTGTACCGCCGCTTATACTCGTCGTCTTTTAAGTCGCAGGCGCGTTGACCGCGCACCCCTCATCCCAGTCACGTGCTTCTGTAAGCTCCCGGGGTTTCGAGGGCTTGCCGCCTTCCTGCCACTTGAAATCCATCGAGTAATATTTACGTGTTCATCGCCATTTACCAGGAATTCGCTCATGCGTATTGAAGAAGATCTGAAGTTAGGTTTTAAAGACGTTCTTATCCGCCCTAAACGCTCTACCCTCAAAAGCCGTTCCGATGTCGAACTGGCCCGTGAATTCACCTTCAAGCACTCTGGTATCCAATGGTCTGGCGTACCTGTTATTGCCGCTAATATGGACACAGTCGGCACCTTCGGTATGGCGAAAGCTCTGGCCGGGTTCGATATTCTGACAGCGGTGCATAAGCATTACTCCGTTGAAGAGTGGCAACAGTTTATCGAGAGTGTGGATGCCAACGTGCTGAAGCATGCCATCGTTTCTACCGGCACCTCCGATGCCGATTTTGAAAAAACCAAACAGATCCTGGCGCTCAACCCGGGCCTGAATTTCGTCTGCATCGACGTGGCGAACGGTTATTCCGAGCACTTCGTCCAGTTTGTGACCAAAGCGCGTGAAGCCTGGCCGAACAAAGTGATCATCGCAGGTAACGTAGTGACCGGCGAGATGTGTGAAGAGCTGATCCTCTCCGGCGCGGATATCGTCAAGGTCGGCATCGGCCCAGGCTCCGTGTGTACCACCCGCGTGAAAACCGGCGTGGGCTATCCGCAGCTGTCCGCCGTAATTGAATGCGCTGACGCGGCCCACGGCCTGGGCGGCCAGATCATCAGCGACGGTGGCTGCACCACGCCGGGCGATGTTGCCAAAGCCTTCGGCGGCGGCGCGGACTTCGTGATGCTCGGCGGGATGCTGGCGGGCCACGACGAAAGCGGCGGCACCGTCGTGGAAGAGAACAGCGAAAAATTCATGCTGTTCTACGGTATGAGCTCGGAATCCGCCATGAACCGTCACGTGGGCGGCGTTGCCAAATACCGTGCCGCAGAAGGCAAAACCGTGAAGCTGCCGCTGCGTGGTCCGGTAGAAAACACTGCCCTCGACATCCTGGGCGGCCTGCGCTCAGCCTGCACCTATGTGGGCGCGTCACGCCTGAAAGAGCTGACCAAACGCACCACCTTTATTCGCGTTCAGGAACAAGAGAACCGCGTGTTCAACAGCCTGTAACTGGCTGGTTTAGCACGGCAAAGAGCAGAGGGGCGACCTTCTGCTTTTTTTATGCCGCTAGCCTGCGCCGCTCATGGCGTCTCCCATCTGGAATACCGGTAAATACATGGCTATCACCAGCGTGCCGACGATCAGCCCAATCACTATCATCATCAGCGGTTCCAGCGTGGAAGAGAGGGAGTCGGCCCGCTCATGGGTTTGCCCGGTATGCCAGTGCGCCAGCCGCGCCAGCATCAAATCCATCGACCCGGTTTCTTCAGCGGTATAAATCAGTTGTCGGCACAGCGGCGTAAAACCCTTTTCCTCTTCCAGCGTCTTCCAGAACGGCACGCCATCGGCGATTTTCAGCATGATACGCTCCAGCATCTGTCGCCAGAACGGCGACGTGAGCGTTTGCACCACCGCCTCCAGCCCCTGCAACAGCGGCAAGCCCGCCTGTTGGGTCATGGCGAGGATGGTATAAATCTGGCTCAAGCGCTGCCCGCGTACCAGTTCGCCCACCAGCGGCAGGCGCAGCAGCAGGTTTTGTTCCTGCCACTGCCAGTGTGGGTTACGGCGCCAGCGCAGGATAATGATGATCAGCGCGGCTGTTAGCAGCGCCAGCCAGTGCCCGCTACCGGTGATAAACGCAGAGAACGCCATCACGCCCTGGGTTAACGCCGGTAGCGGGGCGTTAAAGGCGCGATAAATCGCGGCGAATTCCGGCAGCACGAACCCCGCCATGCCGACAGTGACCAGCAGCGCCATCGCAAAGATAATGCCCGGATAGCGTAGCGCTTTGACCACCTTCTTTCTCAGCGCCTGTTGTTCCTCTTGTTGAACCGCCAGGCGCTGGCAGCACTCGTCGAGCTTGCCGGTAATTTCCCCGGTGCGGATCAGGGCAATAAACAGCGGCGGAAACACCCTGGGCCACGCCTTCAGCGCGTCGGAAAACGGCACGCCCTGGATCACCTGTTGAGCCAGATCCTGTAACAGCGCCTGCCACTGCGCGCGGGAATGCTGTTCCGCCAGCATCGCCAGCCCCTGGGGCAGGGCGATACCCGCCTGCAACAGGGTCGCCAACTGGCGAATAAAGTGGATTTTATAGGTCAGGTTCCAGTACTGGCGAGCAACGGTCTGGCGCTTTACCTTCAGGGGCCAGATATGTTGTTGATACAGCTGCTGAAGCGCCGTTGCGCGATCTGCCGCCCACAACAACCCGCCGCAGGGCGCGCCCCCATCGTCCAGACCGCTCCACTGCCATAAGCGGCGCTCATTCATGGGGCATCCCCAGCACTCGGTAAACCTCCTGTAGCGTGGTCAGCCCCTGTTCCACCGCCTCCAGTCCATGTTCAAACAGCGTCACCATGCCCAGTTCGCGCGCCTGCTGTTCAATCTGCTGCGCCGGTGCGCCATCAACGATCGCCTGGCGTAACCCCGGTTCCAGTGTCAGCACTTCGAACAGCGCCACGCGTCCGTAAAAGCCGGAATAGCACTGGGCACAGCCTTTCGCTTCCCATGCAGAGAGCGGGCTTGACCAGAAGGCGCTCGGCAGGGCTGCGGGCTGCGCTAAACGCACCCGGCAGTGCGGACACAACCTGCGCACCAGCCGCTGGGCGATAATGATTTCCAGCGCCGAGGCCAGCATCCAGCGCGCAATGCCCATTTGCTCCAGCCGCGTAATGGTCTCTACCGTGGAGTTGGTGTGCAGCGTTGATAACACCAGATGGCCGGTTTGCGCGGCTTTGATGGCGATTTCGGCGGTTTCGCCATCGCGGATTTCGCCCACCATGACCACGTCCGGGTCCTGACGCAGCAGGGCGCGCAGTACGTTCTGGAAGTTAAGCCCCGCTTTGGTATTGACCTGGGTCTGGTTCAGACCGGAAAGCGGAATTTCGATGGGGTCTTCCACGCTGCACAGATTGATCTCCGGGCTATTTAACGCACCCAGCGCGCTATACAGGGTAATCGTCTTGCCGCTCCCCGTCGGGCCGGTCACCAGAATCAGGCCTTGCGGCGCGCTGATGGCGCGGTAAAAATCAGCCTGCTGGACCGGCAGCATGCCCAGCGACTCGACGGCCAGCGGACGATCGTTTTGCTCAAGCAGCCGCAGCACCGCCTTTTCACCGCTCCGGCAGGGCAGGGTGGAGAGGCGAAAAGAGACCGGTTTCCCCTGAAGCGGCACCGAGAACTGCCCGTCCTGCGGCAGCCTGCGTTCGGCGATATCCAGCTCGCCCAGCACTTTAAGCCGCGCCATCACCGCCTGGGCCAGCTCTGTTGGCAGGGTGGCAAAAGGGTGCAACACGCCGTCAACCCGCAGCCGTACCCGCCACTGGGCGTCGCCGGGCTCAATATGAATATCGGAGGCGCGTCGCTTGAGCGCGTGCAGCAGAGTTTCATCAAGCCAGGCGACGGCGGACGTATTGTCGTCTGGTAACGCGGGCTGCGCCTGCTGCTGGTGTTTTTCCAGCTGTTCGGCGCTCCAGCACTCAATTTTGATCTGCCGCTGCGTGGCAAAGCGCAAAGCATCCAGCAGCTCTACGCTCGGCCCTTCGCTGAGGGCGATACGCACCTCAGCGTCAGTGAGATCCAGCAGTTGGGCATGATGGCGCTTGCACAGCGCCAGTAGGAATTCACGATCCATGGCGCATCCTTATTCGGCGTTAAAGCGAAAAGTTTCTTCGCAAGCCTGTTTCAGCGCGCCGTCGCTTCCGCTGTCGCAGCTGCGCTGCCAGCCGCTGACGCCTTCGCTGTTGCTCCAGACGGGCGTCAGCGTGACGGTCAGCCCGTTGAGGCTCTCCTGGCCGGTTAACGTAACTTTGCCCGCCGCGATGCTCATGGCGGAAACGTAGCGCGTGGTTTTGGGTGAAGGAATGCCTTTGCTGCCGGCATCGCAACTGCTGAGGCCGCCGCCTTCTGTGGCGCACAGCTCCACGGCGGTCCGGTACGGCACAAAGGTTTGCAGCATGTCTGTCAGCGCGGCTTTGCGCAGGTAGTTCTGGTAGGCGGGAATACCGATGGCGCTGAGAATGGCGATGATGCCTATCACTACCATCAGTTCAATCAGGGTAAAACCGTGTTGTCTGTTCATAACGCGCTCCTTGATGTGGGGACGCCACTGTCGCAGAGCGCGAACACGCAAACGAGTGAGAAATTACCGCTTTTGAAGCGGCTTTCCAGGCTATTTCAGCCGTTGCAAAGCAGAGACATTTTGCAGGAATACAGCTCGCAAATTTCACTGGAGCCGGAGGCGCCCCCCCGGCTGGCGATCAGCGAAAACGCATCGACAAATCGAGCGCCTGTATGTGTTTGGTCAACGCGCCGACGGAGATAAAGTCCACGCCGGTTTCCGCGAAAGTGCGCAGGGTCTCTTTGGTCACGTTGCCGGAAACCTCCAGGCGCGCCTGGCCGTTGGTGCGCTTCACCGCTTCGCGCATATCGTCAACGGTGAAGTTATCCAGCATCACGATGTCCGCGCCCGCTTTCAGGGCGTCATCCAGCTCTTCCAGCGACTCCACCTCTACTTCCACCGGGACGTCCGGATGCAGCCAGAAAGCTTTTTCCACCGCCTTGCGCACCGATCCCGAGGCAATAATGTGGTTTTCTTTGATCAGAAACGCGTCGCTCAGGCCGAGACGATGGTTATTGCCGCCGCCGCACAGCACCGCGTATTTCAGCGCGGTACGCAGGCCGGGCACTGTTTTGCGGGTATCCAGCAGTTGGGTTTGGGTGCCTTCAAGCAAATCGACATAGCTGCGCACCAGGCTGGCGACGCCGGAAAGCGTTTGCACGAAGTTGAGCGCGGTGCGCTCGCCGGTCAGCAGGATGCGCGACGGGCCTTTCAGCTCAAACAGCGGCTGGTTGGGCACAAGGCTGTCGCCGTCTTGTACGTGCCAGATGACCTTCACATCGCCGCCCAACTGAATAAACACCTCTTCGACCCAACGCTTGCCGCAAAACACTCCGGCTTCGCGGGTGATCACCACCGCGTGGGATTGTTGGTCTTCAGGCAACAGCTGCGCCGTAATATCGTTGTTGGCGTCAACTTCACCGCCCAGATCTTCACGCAGCGCGGCGGCGATAATTTGCGGGATATCATGATTAATGCGATCGAGCAGAACGTCACGTCGGTGATCGGGATTATAACGGCGAGGCGACATCATAAAACTCCAAATTGGTGGCTAATCCTGAGAGGTAAACATGCTACTCTGAAGCGTGTTTCAGCACCATAAAAAGGAGGTCGCCGCATGCAGGTTAACGGGGGCTGGCTACAGGGCGTGAGGCATCAGTGCTCGCCTCATCAGGATAGTCGGCCAGATGATGAACAACCTGGGTTACTGGTGGTACACAATATCAGTTTGCCGCCGGGTGAATTTGGCGGGCCGTGGATTGACGCGCTGTTCGCCGGAACTTTAGATCCCGACGCCCATCCTTACTTCGCTGATATCGCTCATTTGCGCGTATCCGCGCATTGCCTGATTCGCCGCGACGGCGAAATCGTTCAGTATGTCCCCTTTGATAAGCGCGCCTGGCATGCGGGCGTTTCTGTGTATCAGGGCCGCGAGCGCTGCAACGATTTTTCTATTGGTATTGAACTGGAAGGCACAGATACCTTGCCCTATACCGATGCGCAGTATCAGCAGCTGGCGGCGCTGACGCGCACGTTAATCAAACAGTATCCGAACATTGCGCGGCATATGACCGGGCACAGCGATATCGCGCCGACGCGCAAAACCGATCCCGGCCCGGCCTTCGACTGGCAACGCTTCCGCGCCCTGGTCGACTGCCCGACAAATAAGGAGGTGTCATGACGTTATTCACCTTGCTGCTGGTGCTCATTGCCGAGCGCTTATTCAAGCTGGGCGAGCGCTGGCAACTGGACAGCCGTCTGGAAGGCGTATTCCGCCGGATCCACCATTTTTCCTGGTGGCGCACGCTCGGCATGACGCTGCTGGCCATGCTGATTGTCTGGCTCTGCCTGCGCGCCCTGTACGGGCTGTTTTTCAATGTGCCGCTGCTGGTGTTCTGGATTTTGCTGGGATTGCTGTGCATCGGGGCAGGGCAGGTGCGTCTGCACTATCATGCCTATCTGAAAGCGGCGAGCCAGGGCGACAGCCATGCCAGGGAGGCGATGTCGGCGGAACTGACGCTGATTCACGGCGTTCCGCACGAGTGCGATGAGCGTGAATATCTGCGCGAGCTGCAAAACGCGCTGCTGTGGATTAACTTCCGTTTTTATCTGGCACCGTTGTTCTGGTTTATTGTTGGCGGGATTTGGGGGCCGGTGCTGCTTACCGGATACGCCTTCCTGCGCGCCTGGCAATCCTGGCTGGCGCGCCACCATTCGCCGCAGCAGCGGCTTTATTCCGGCGTAGACAGCATTCTGCACGTGGTGGACTGGATCCCGGTACGTCTGGCGGGCGTGGTGTATGCCTTGTTGGGCCATGGCGAACGGGCGCTGCCCGCGTGGTTCGCGTCGCTGGCCGACCGCCACACGTCGCAGTATCAGGTGCTGACGCGTCTGGCGCAGTTCTCACTGGCGCGCGAACCGCATCTGGATAAGATCGAAACCCCGAAAGCGGCGGTATCGATGGCCAAAAAAACGACGCTGGTGATTGTCGTGGTGGTCGCGCTGCTGACGATTTACGGCACGCTGGTGTAACAGCGGCTTTAGCAATAAAAAATGCCTGGGAAACCCAGGCATTTTTTCGTTATAGCGCAGCGTAATTAGTGCGCTTTCGCGACCTTCGCGCCTTTCTGTTTAAACAGATAACCCACAGCCAGGATCACCAGCCATACCGGGATAAGGTAGACGGAAATCGCCATGCCCGGGGTCATCAGCATGATGATCAGCACCGCGGCCATAAAGGCCAGGCACAGCCAGTTGCCCATCGGGTAGAAGATAGCCGGGAAGCGGGTTTTCACACCCTGCTGTTGTTTGGCGCGGCGGAATTTCATGTGCGCCAGGCTGATCATCGCCCAGTTGATCACCAGTGCGGAAACCACCAGCGCCATCAGCAGGCCGAAAGCCTCTTCCGGTGCGAAGTAGTTAATCAGTACGCACAGCGCAGTAAACAGCGAGGAGATCAGAATGGTGTTGACCGGCACGCCGCGCTTATCCACTTTTTGCAGCATTTTCGGCGCGTTGCCCTGTTGCGCCAGGCCGAACAGCATACGGCTGTTGCAGTATACGCAGCTGTTATAGACCGACAGCGCCGCCGTCAGCACCACGATGTTGAGCGCGTTCGCCACCAGCGCGTCGCCCAGCTCATGGAAGATAAACACGAACGGGCTGGTGTCGGCGGTAACGCGTGACCACGGCATCAGCGACAGCAGTACCGCGAGGGAACCCACATAGAAAATCAGGATACGGTAAATAACCTGGTTGGTGGCTTTCGGGATGCTTTGCTCCGGGTTGTCGGCTTCAGCGGCTGTGATGCCCACCAGCTCCAGCCCACCGAAGGAAAACATGATGATTGCCATCATCATCACCAACCCGGAGATGCCGTGCGGCAGGAAGCCACCCTGTTCCCACAGGTTGCGTACGGTGGCCTGTGGGCCTGCCGTGCCGCTGAACAGCAGCCAGCCGCCAAACAGGATCATCGCGATAACCGCGATAACTTTGATGATGGCAAACCAGAATTCCATCTCGCCGAACACTTTTACGTTGGTCAGGTTGATGGCGTTGATCAGCACGAAGAAGACGGCGGCAGAGACCCATGTCGGGATTTCCGGCCACCAGAACTGAATGTATTTACCCACGGCGGTCAATTCCGCCATCGCGACCAGAACGTACAGTACCCAGTAGTTCCATCCGGAAGCGAAGCCAGCAAATCCGCCCCAGTATTTATAAGCGAAGTGGCTGAAGGAGCCTGCGACAGGTTCTTCTACTACCATTTCGCCCAATTGACGCATAATCAAAAAGGCAATAAAACCCGCAATAGCGTAGCCCAGGATAATACCTGGCCCTGCGGACTGGATAACAGAGGCGCTGCCCAGAAACAGGCCCGTGCCGATTGCTCCTCCCAGCGCGATTAGCTGAATATGGCGGTTTTTCAGGCCGCGCTTCAGCGTGTCGTGTTGACCTTCCATCATAGAACCTCGTGTGCGGTTATAATCGGTGTGAAAAATCACCGTTGTAAGTTGTATATTCCGATAGGTGTATTTTTTTATTTACGAAGTGGAAGGCTTAATTTTCCCTATACCTCTACCACAGCGCCAAGAATAGTGGTAAGCGCAGTTGAATGCACCTGGTTTTAACGCGGATGCAGAAGAAGTGAATAAAAAGAAACCATTTGTAAATCGCCTCGTTATTATTCTTTCCCGCCTGCTTTTTCAATTTATACGTAAATGACGCATTTATATTCACAATTTAATCGGGTGAATCGGTTCAGATCGCAAATATTCACGTTTCATTAAGGTTAAAACTACCGCTTTGGTGGTAAATGTCTCATTTGTGCAAAGTTACATTAATGAAACGTTATTTCTGTAGGGTTGTTAAAATGTGGCTGCTTTACTGATTTCAATCAAAACCGGGATGGACAGAAGGTGAATACTTTGTTACTTTAGCGTCACGAATGTGAAATTGGTCATACCAATTGACTCCGGGCTAATGGCAGAGACAGGGAATAATGGCCTACAGCAAAATCCGCCAACCAAAACTATCCGATGTGATTGAGCAGCAACTGGAGTTTCTCATCCTGGAAGGGACCTTGCGTCCTGGCGAAAAACTCCCACCGGAACGCGAACTGGCGAAACAGTTCGACGTATCGCGTCCTTCACTCCGAGAGGCGATTCAGCGTCTCGAAGCCAAAGGATTACTGCTTCGTCGCCAGGGAGGCGGGACATTTGTTCAAAGCACACTATGGCAGAGCTTCAGCGACCCGCTGGTCGAGCTGCTGACCGATCACCCTGAATCTCAATTTGATCTGCTGGAAACCCGTCATGCCCTTGAGGGCATCGCCGCGTATTACGCCGCGCTTCGCAGCACTGACGAAGACCTTGAGCGTATCCGTGAACTCCACCAGGCCATTGAGCTTGCCCAGCAATCCGGCGACCTGGATGCCGAATCCGACGCCGTTATGCAGTATCAAATCGCAGTCACCGAAGCTGCACACAACGTTGTGCTACTACACTTACTGCGCTGCATGGAGCCAATGCTGGCCCAAAACGTTCGACAGAATTTTGAATTGCTGTATGCCCGCCGGGAAATGCTCCCGCTGGTAAGCAACCATCGTTCTCGTATATTCGAGGCGATTATGGCGAGAGAGCCGGAGCAGGCGCGAGAAGCGTCGCATCGCCATCTCGCTTTTATTGAGGAGATATTGCTGGACCGCAGCCGTGAGCACAGTCGTCGTGAACGTTCACTGCGCCGCCTACAGCAACGAAAGGACTAAGCGCTTTTTCCGGCTCGTCAGAGTAAGAAAACAGTGCGAATTGAGCGCCAACTTTTAGAGCGCGGCAACTAAACGCAGAACCTGTCTTATTGTGTTTTTGTGAGCAATAACGTCATGAAAATGCAATGGGACAGGTTCCAGCTAAATCAACGTATTAGATAGATAAGGAATACCCCCCATGTCAGAACGTTTACAAAATGACGTGGATCCGATTGAAACTCGCGACTGGCTACAGGCGATCGAATCGGTAATCCGTGAAGAAGGTGTTGAGCGTGCTCAGTATCTGATTGACCAGCTCCTGAGCGAAGCCCGTAAAGGCGGCGTACAGGTTGCCGCTGGTACCGGAGCTGGCAACTACATCAACACTATTGCCGTTGAAGATGAACCGGAATACCCGGGTAATCTGGAGCTGGAACGTCGTATTCGCTCGGCTATTCGCTGGAACGCCATCATGACCGTGTTGCGCGCGTCTAAAAAAGACCTGGAGCTTGGCGGCCACATGGCGTCTTTCCAGTCTTCCGCGACCGTGTATGATGTGTGCTTCAACCACTTCTTCCGCGCCCGCAACGACAAAGACGGCGGCGACCTGGTGTACTTCCAGGGCCACATCTCTCCGGGCGTTTACGCACGTGCTTTCCTGGAAGGCCGTCTGACCGAAGAGCAGATGAACAACTTCCGTCAGGAAGTGCATGGCAATGGTCTGTCTTCTTACCCGCACCCGAAACTGATGCCGGAATTCTGGCAGTTCCCGACCGTATCTATGGGCCTGGGCCCGATCGGCGCGATCTATCAGGCTAAATTCCTGAAGTATCTGGAACACCGCGGTCTGAAAGACACCTCCCAGCAAACCGTTTACGCCTTCCTGGGCGACGGCGAGATGGATGAGCCGGAATCCAAAGGCGCGATCACTATCGCGACCCGTGAAAAACTGGATAACCTGGTGTTCGTCATCAACTGTAACCTGCAACGTCTGGATGGCCCGGTAACCGGTAACGGCAAAATCGTTAACGAACTGGAAGGCATCTTCGCAGGCGCTGGCTGGAACGTCATTAAGGTGATGTGGGGTTCCCGTTGGGACGAACTGCTGCGTAAAGACACCAGCGGTAAACTGATCCAACTGATGAACGAAACCGTTGACGGCGACTATCAGACCTTCAAATCCAAAAACGGCGCGTACGTTCGCGAGCACTTCTTCGGTAAATACCCGGAAACTGCCGCACTGGTTGCCGACTGGACTGACGATCAAATCTGGGCCCTGAACCGTGGCGGCCACGATCCGAAGAAAATCTACGCTGCATTCAAAAAAGCGCAGGAAACCAAAGGCAAAGCGACCGTTATCCTGGCCCATACCGTTAAAGGCTATGGCATGGGTGATACCGCCGAAGGTAAAAACATCGCTCACCAGGTGAAGAAAATGAACATGGACGGCGTGCGTTATATCCGCGACCGTTTCAATGTGCCGGTGACCGACGAGCAGGTCGAAAAACTGTCTTACATCACCTTCCCGGAAGGTTCTGAAGAACACAAATACCTGCACGGCCAGCGTGAAAAACTGCACGGCTACCTGCCGAGCCGCATTCCGAACTTCACTGAGAAGCTCGAGCTGCCGAAGCTGGAAGATTTCCAACAGCTGCTGGAAGAGCAGAACAAAGAAATCTCCACCACCATCGCTTTCGTTCGTGCCCTGAACGTGATGCTGAAGAACCCGTCTATCAAAGACCGTCTGGTTCCGATCATCGCTGACGAAGCGCGTACCTTTGGTATGGAAGGTCTGTTCCGTCAGATCGGTATTTACAGCCCGAACGGCCAGCAGTACACCCCGCAGGACCGTGAGCAGGTTGCGTACTACAAAGAAGACGAGAAAGGCCAGATCCTGCAGGAAGGCATCAACGAGCTGGGCGCAGGGTCTTCCTGGCTGGCGGCGGCGACCTCCTACAGCACCAACGATCTGCCGATGATCCCGTTCTACATCTACTACTCCATGTTCGGTTTCCAGCGTATCGGCGACCTGTGCTGGGCAGCAGGTGACCAACAGGCGCGCGGCTTCCTGATCGGCGGTACTTCCGGCCGTACCACCCTGAACGGCGAAGGTCTGCAGCACGAAGATGGCCACAGCCACATTCAGTCGCTGACTATCCCGAACTGTATCTCTTACGATCCGTCTTACGCCTACGAAGTTGCAGTGATCATGCACGATGGTCTGCAACGCATGTACGGTGAAGCGCAAGAGAACATTTACTACTACATCACCACGCTGAACGAAAACTACCACATGCCGGCCATGCCGGAAGGTGCTGAGGAAGGTATCCGTAAAGGTATCTACAAACTCGAAACCCTCGAAGGTAGCAAAGGCAAAGTTCAGCTGCTGGGCTCCGGTTCTATCCTGCGTCACGTGCGTGAAGCAGCGCAGATCCTGGCGAAAGACTACGGCGTGGGCTCCGATGTTTACAGCGTGACCTCCTTCACCGAACTGGCGCGTGACGGCCAGGATTGCGAGCGCTGGAACATGCTGCACCCGCTGGAAACCCCGCGCGTTCCGTACATCGCTCAGGTGATGAACGATGCGCCGGCAGTGGCTTCCACTGACTATATGAAACTGTTTGCTGAACAGGTTCGTACGTATGTACCGGCTGATGATTACCGCGTACTGGGTACCGACGGTTTCGGCCGCTCTGACAGCCGTGAAAACCTGCGTCACCACTTCGAAGTTGACGCTTCCTATGTGGTGGTAGCGGCCCTGGGCGAACTGGCTAAACGTGGCGAAATCGATAAGAAAGTGGTTGCTGACGCAATCACCAAATTCAACATCGATGCAGAAAAAGTTAACCCGCGTCTGGCGTAAGAGGTAAAAGAATAATGGCTATCGAAATCAACGTACCGGACATCGGGGCTGATGAAGTTGAAATCACCGAGATCCTGGTCAAAGTGGGCGACAAAGTTGAAGCTGAACAGTCGCTGATCACCGTAGAAGGCGACAAAGCCTCTATGGAAGTGCCGTCTCCGCAGGCTGGCGTCGTGAAAGAGATCAAAGTCTCTGTCGGCGACAAAACCGAGACCGGCAAACTGATTATGATTTTCGATTCCGCCGACGGTGCAGCTGACGCTGCACCTGCCAAGGCAGAAGAGAAGAAAGAAGCGGCACCGGCGGCAGCACCTGCCGCAGCGGGTGGCGTGAAAGACGTTAACGTACCGGATATCGGCAGCGACGAAGTTGAAGTCACCGAAATCATGGTCAAAGTGGGCGACAGCGTGACCGCTGAGCAGTCACTGATCACCGTAGAAGGCGACAAAGCCTCTATGGAAGTCCCTTCTCCGTTCGCGGGCAAGGTGAAAGAGATCAAAATCAGCACCGGCGACAAAGTCTCCACCGGCTCCCTGATCATGGTCTTCGAAGTGGAAGGCGCTGCGCCGGCTGCGGCTGCAAAACCTGAAGTCAAAGAGCAGGCGGCTTCCGCTCCGGCGGCGGCATCCGGTTCTAAAGAAGTAAATGTACCGGACATCGGCGGTGACGAAGTTGAAGTGACCGAAGTGATGGTGAAAGTGGGCGATAAAGTGGCCGCTGAACAATCACTGATCACCGTAGAAGGCGACAAAGCCTCTATGGAAGTTCCGGCACCGTTCGCAGGCACCGTGAAAGAGATCAAAATCAACACCGGCGACAAAGTGTCTACCGGCTCCCTGATCATGATCTTCGAAGTGGAAGGCGCTGCGCCTGCCGCGGCTCCGGCTGCTAAGCAGGAAGCGGCTGCACCGGCTCCGGCTGCGAAAGCAGAAAAACCGGCCGCTGCACCGGCTAAAGCGGAAGGCAAAACGGAATTCGCTGAAAACGACGCTTATGTTCACGCGACCCCGCTGATCCGCCGCCTGGCGCGCGAATTCGGCGTTAACCTGGCGAAAGTGAAAGGCACCGGTCGTAAAGGCCGTATCCTGCGCGAAGACGTTCAGGCTTATGTGAAAGACGCTGTTAAACGCGCTGAATCCGCACCTGCTGCTGCCACCGGCGGCGGTATCCCTGGCATGCTGCCGTGGCCGAAAGTGGACTTCAGCAAGTTCGGCGAAATCGAAGAAGTTGAACTGGGCCGCATCCAGAAAATCTCTGGCGCGAACCTGAGCCGTAACTGGGTGATGATCCCGCACGTGACTCACTTCGACAAAACCGATATCACCGATCTGGAAGCGTTCCGTAAACAGCAGAACGCCGAAGCTGAGAAGCGCAAACTGGACGTGAAATTCACCCCGGTTGTCTTCATCATGAAAGCCGTTGCCGCTGCTCTCGAGCAGATGCCGCGCTTCAACAGTTCCCTGTCCGAAGACGGCCAGAAGCTGACGCTGAAGAAATACATCAACATCGGTGTGGCGGTAGATACCCCGAATGGTCTGGTTGTTCCGGTGTTTAAAGACGTGAACAAGAAGAGCATTACCGAGCTGTCCCGCGAGCTGACCGTGATTTCTAAGAAAGCGCGTGATGGCAAGCTGACCGCTGGCGAAATGCAGGGCGGTTGCTTCACCATCTCCAGCATCGGCGGCCTGGGCACCACCCACTTCGCGCCGATTGTCAACGCGCCGGAAGTGGCTATCCTCGGTGTGTCCAAGTCCGCGATGGAACCGGTGTGGAACGGTAAAGAGTTTACTCCGCGTCTGATGATGCCGATTTCTCTGTCCTTCGACCACCGCGTGATCGACGGTGCTGATGGTGCGCGTTTCATCACCATCATCAACAACATGCTGAGCGACATTCGCCGCCTGGTGATGTAATCGAAAAAGCCGGCCTGACGGCCGGCTTTTTTCTGATAATCTCATGAGGCTTTATGCGGTTATCAGGAACAAAGGACAAATCGTTTGCCGTTTTGTTGTTTCAAAATTGTTAACAATTTTGTAAAATACGGGCGGATAGAACGTCCCGGTGGATGATGGGCGTAACAACAATAGCGTCAGACCCGCCGGATATAAATTACAGAGGTCATGATGAGTACTGAAATCAAAACTCAGGTCGTGGTACTTGGGGCAGGCCCGGCAGGTTATTCTGCGGCCTTCCGTTGCGCTGATTTAGGTCTGGAGACCGTCATCGTAGAACGTTACAACACCCTGGGCGGTGTTTGTCTGAACGTCGGCTGTATCCCTTCTAAAGCGCTGCTGCACGTCGCTAAAGTTATCGAAGAAGCCAAAGCGCTGGCTGAGCACGGTATCGTCTTCGGCGAGCCGAAAACCGATATCGACAAGATTCGTACCTGGAAAGAAAAAGTCATCAATCAGCTGACCGGTGGTCTGGCTGGCATGGCGAAAGGCCGCAAAGTGAAAGTGGTCAACGGTCTGGGTAAATTTACCGGGGCCAACACCCTGGAAGTGGAAGGCGAAAACGGTAAAACCGTGATCAACTTCGACAACGCCATCATCGCGGCGGGTTCCCGTCCGATTGAACTGCCGTTTATTCCGCACGAAGATCCGCGCGTATGGGACTCCACCGATGCGCTGGAACTGAAAGAAGTACCGAAGCGCCTGCTGGTAATGGGCGGCGGTATTATCGGCCTGGAAATGGGTACGGTGTACCACGCGCTGGGTTCAGAGATCGACGTGGTTGAAATGTTCGATCAGGTGATCCCGGCTGCCGATAAAGACATCGTTAAAGTCTTCACCAAGCGCATCAGCAAGAAATTCAACCTGATGCTGGAAACCAAAGTGACTGCCGTTGAAGCCAAAGAAGACGGTATTTACGTTTCCATGGAAGGCAAAAAAGCGCCTGCCGAAGCGCAGCGTTACGATGCGGTGCTGGTGGCTATCGGCCGTGTGCCGAACGGTAAAAACCTCGACGCCGGCAAAGCGGGCGTGGAAGTGGACGACCGCGGCTTCATCCGCGTGGACAAACAACTGCGCACCAACGTGCCGCACATCTTCGCTATCGGCGATATCGTCGGTCAGCCGATGCTGGCGCACAAAGGCGTGCATGAAGGCCACGTTGCCGCCGAAGTTATCGCTGGCATGAAGCACTACTTCGATCCGAAAGTGATCCCGTCAATCGCCTACACCGAGCCAGAAGTGGCATGGGTTGGCCTGACTGAGAAAGAAGCGAAAGAGAAAGGCATCAGCTATGAAACCGCCACCTTCCCGTGGGCAGCTTCCGGCCGTGCTATCGCTTCCGACTGCGCAGACGGTATGACCAAACTGATTTTCGACAAAGAAACTCACCGCGTTATCGGTGGTGCGATTGTCGGTACCAACGGCGGCGAGCTGCTGGGTGAAATCGGTCTGGCGATCGAAATGGGCTGTGACGCTGAAGACATCGCGCTGACCATCCACGCTCACCCGACTCTGCACGAGTCTGTTGGCCTGACGGCAGAAGTGTTTGAAGGCAGCATCACCGACCTGCCGAACCCGAAAGCGAAGAAGAAATAATGCTTCGTCTCAAATGATAAAAAGCGGCTCAATGGCCGCTTTTTTTTATTTAAAGATTAACCGCTTGCCATTCGCTACCGGGGTCAAAACGCGTCATCGCTTTGGCTTTTTCTTCGGTTTGCGGGCCCAAATCCGTCTGCCAGATCCCATCCTGCTGGTTAATCATAAAGGTGGCGATGCCGGTTTTGCCGTACTCAACCGGCCAGGCGATGAGCGCGAATCCGCCGACCATTTTCCCGTCCTGCACGTAATTTTTCTCACCTTCCTCTGCGTGCTTACCCTGGGCGGTAATAATGCGGAAATGGTATCCGTGATAGCCCATACCGGGCTGCACCGGACTGAATGACGGCCCTAACGGGCTGGGCGCCTCGCCTGGCTGAGCGGGCCAGTAAAGCCCGTCTTTTTTACCTTCGCTGCTGACAAATTTTTGCGCATATTCCTGATTCATTTGGTAAAAGCTATGCTGGGCATCGACATAAGCATGCATCGCCTGGATCGCGGAGAGCTCGTTGCGGCCAATCGCCCGGGTCAGGATCTCATCCGCCGCGCCTTTCATATCAAATCGCCAGCCGTTTTCGGCTTTAACAATGGGTAGCGGTAGTTGCCAGCCCTCACGGCCAACGTTGAGATGCGCAACGTTATCTTTTTGCTCGATGCGATGGCTAACTTTCCAGTCCCGGGTAAAGCGCGCTACGGCTTCTGGATCGACGCCTTCAGGCGGTAAAAACTCTCGCCAGTCATTGCCCAGCAAGTTGGTGAGCTCTGCATCATCTTGTTGGGTTATCGCAACGGCGAACGCGTTCGCCGCTTCTTCCGGCGTGTTGAAATACTGCTGCGCCTGGGCAAGAACAGGCAGTAAAAGCAGGGGAAGGACACATAGAGTCATTCGGTTTTTCATGTTCGCTCCTGCTTACTGACGATGAAATTCGCGATGACGCGGGGCGTTTTCCCGGGCATGGGAAAGGCGCTCCCGATCCGCCATTTCGTGCTGGCGGCTCTGGATCCCCCGCTGCTGCTGCGCCTGCCAGGACGGCGAACGGCTGTCGTTGCCGCTAAAGGCGTTGGCGTTTAACGTTTCGCGCCGCTGCTGGCGCTGTTCCGGGGTAATAGTGGCATGATGCTGTTGCACCGCGTCCCGGCGCTGTTGCTGCTGAGCGGTGGGATGCTGCATCTCATTTTTCGCCGCGTCCCGGCGTTGCTGCTGCTGCGCGGTGGGGTTTTTAAGATGCTGCTTCGCCGCTTCACGGCGTTCGCTGTTATTTGCGCTGTCGTAGCCGCGATAGTTATTTCGCTGGGCGATCTGATTAAGCTGTTTTGACGCGGCCTGACGCTGGGCGTCACGCGTCGCAGGCTGAGATGCGTTGACCTTGTGCCCTGTGGATTGCTGAAGCTGCTGCATTGCCGCCTGCCGCTGCCCATCCCGTGGAACGGCCGTATTTTGCGTAGCGCTTAAGCCGCCCGCCACGTCGGTCTGATGGAAACGCGCGGCAACGGCGTCGTTCCTGTACGGCACGTTATCCCGATAGGCAGGGTTGTGGGCCCAGACCCGATCGCCGCCGGTAAGATGTTCACCGGATATCCGATTGTAGTTATCCACGTTGATATTGATGTTATTGCCGTTGCGGTAATACCCGTCGCCATGACCGTGATGATAGTCATCGTCATGATCGTGATGGTGATGATCGTCATCGTCATCCCAGTCGATACTGCTGAACAGCGCATAGGTGGTCGCTACGCCCAGACTGTAGCCAAAGCCCTTCACAAAGCTTTCGGTAAACTGCTGGCCGGGAGGGGGCGGTAAATAGACAGGCGGATAGCCAGCGTTGGGCCAGGTGCCGTACACGGTGCTCGGGTTGTAGGTAGGGACATACACCACCTGCGGATCGGCGGGTTCGATTTTAATGATGGTCTCGGCAGGCGCGCTGGTAACCACGGTGGTTTTCCCGGCCCCGGTGTTTTGCGGTGCGGAGGCGGCAACGGCAATTTTCGGCGTTTGCGTCACCGTCTGCTG
Source organism: Atlantibacter hermannii (assembly GCF_009907385.1). Taxonomy (GTDB): domain Bacteria; phylum Pseudomonadota; class Gammaproteobacteria; order Enterobacterales; family Enterobacteriaceae; genus Atlantibacter; species Atlantibacter hermannii_A. Next base: position 88,415 of record NZ_JAAATR010000056.1, on the reverse strand, counting down.
CTGGTTTGACTTCAGCGCGCCGGTTTGCTGCGCCAGCGCGCGGAGCTTTTGCACGGCATTCATCACGTCCTGGGGCTGGGCCAGAAAGGCATTGCCCAGGTCTTCCACCCATTGCGGGTTTTCACCCATCAGCGCCATTAACTGCGGGAACGCCACCAGTGATTTTACGCTCGGGTCCCAGGGCTGGCTCGCCACCGCCTGAATCGCCTGATCCCCCTGAAGCGAGGGGTTATCCCGCGACCATTGCACCGCCTGTACGACGTTCGCCGGATAGGTTGACGCCATCAGCACCTGCGATAACAGCGCATCCGGATACAGCGCCACGGGCGCGACCCATTGATCGATTTGCGCGGTGGTGTAGGCGGCGGCAACCGGTGCGGCGGATGCAGGCTGCGCCTGAGCGGGCGCGGGTTGAGATGTCGGTGGGGGCGTGACGGGCGGCGTCTGGCTTTTTACATATAGCACGCCGGAGGCGGCTAATAGCCCGGCGCTGCACAACAGTGCAAGCAGGTGTGGCTTAAAGGGCAATTTCATAGATGACTCCGACGAAGGCCAGCCGTAAGGCGATGAGGTTGCCGCGAGTATATTCACCCGTATTTTGCTTTTTTGACTTAAAGGGTGAATCGCGCCATTAAGTCCGGATAAAGAATGTGAGCATTTATTACACAAATTATAAGCGATGATGGATTTGCTGCTGCGCTGTTAATAAGCGAGTGGAATCAGACTGTTTTTTGCGCGCGTTCATTTTCTGAGCGGATAAGAGTGCGCCGCGTGAGGGGGGGGCCACAAATCACTGCCGCCGGACCGGTGCCTGCTACCGCCGCATGGCACAAACTAACCGCTGAAAAGCGGTTTTTTTGTATCCGCAAAACGCCGCTTTATTGCGCTATACCATACTTAACGATTCAGCCAATCTTTTTATGTTGCTTTTTTGTAAACAGATTAACACCCCCTCAAAATCCTGCTATGCTGCCCGACGCGATATCGGGCATTTACCCTACAAACTGCTGTCTCACAGGAGCGTGAAGAGAATCGCCTGCCGCATATGACAATGAGAGCGAGGAGAACCGTCGTGCTAGAAGAATACCGTAAGCACGTAGCAGAACGTGCAGCCGTTGGGATTGTTCCAAAACCCTTAGATGCAACCCAAATGGCCGCGCTCGTCGAGCTGCTGAAGAATCCGCCCGCGGGCGAAGAAGAATTCCTGTTAGATCTGCTGACCAACCGTGTACCGCCGGGCGTTGATGAAGCCGCCTATGTTAAAGCCGGATTCCTCGCTGCAATTGCCAAAGGCGAAGCAACCTCCCCGCTGGTCACGCCTGAAAAAGCCATCGAACTGTTAGGCACCATGCAGGGTGGTTACAACATCCATCCGCTGGTGGACGCGCTGGAAAACGACAAACTCGCGCCGATTGCTGCGAAAGCGCTGTCCCATACGCTGCTGATGTTCGATAACTTCTACGACGTGGAAGAAAAAGCCAAAGCGGGCAACCGCTACGCGAAGCAGGTGATGCAGTCCTGGGCGGACGCCGAATGGTTCCTGTCGCGCCCGACGCTGGATGAAAAAATTACCGTTACCGTCTTTAAAGTGACCGGTGAAACCAACACCGATGACCTGTCTCCGGCGCCGGATGCCTGGTCGCGTCCGGATATCCCGCTGCACGCCCTGGCGATGCTGAAAAACGCCCGTGAAGGCATCGAGCCCGATCAGCCCGGCGCAGTTGGCCCGATCAAACAGATCGAAGCCCTGCAACAGAAAGGCTACCCGCTGGCCTATGTGGGCGACGTGGTCGGTACCGGTTCTTCCCGTAAATCCGCCACCAACTCGGTGCTGTGGTTTATGGGCGACGATATTCCGAACGTGCCGAACAAGCGCGGCGGCGGCCTGGTGCTGGGCGGCAAAATCGCGCCTATTTTCTTTAACACCATGGAAGATGCCGGCGCGCTGCCGATCGAAGTGGATGTTTCCAGCCTGAATATGGGCGATGTGATTGATGTGTACCCCTATAAAGGCGAAGTGCGCAATCACCAGACCGGCGATCTGCTGGCGAGCTTTGCGCTGAAAACCGATGTGCTGCTGGATGAAGTGCGCGCCGGTGGCCGTATTCCGCTGATCATCGGCCGTGGCCTGACCACGAAAGCGCGTGAAGCGCTGGGTCTGCCGCACAGCGACGTATTCCGTCAGGCCAAAGACGTAGCGGAAAGCAACCGCGGCTATTCTCTGGCGCAGAAAATGGTGGGCCGCGCCTGCGGCGTTGCGGGCATCCGTCCGGGCGCTTACTGCGAGCCGAAAATGACCTCTGTAGGCTCTCAGGACACCACCGGTCCGATGACCCGTGATGAACTGAAAGATCTGGCGTGCCTGGGCTTCTCTGCGGATCTGGTGATGCAGTCCTTCTGCCATACCGCTGCCTATCCGAAGCCGGTTGACGTCACCACGCACCACACCCTGCCGGACTTCATTATGAACCGTGGCGGCGTGTCGCTGCGTCCGGGCGATGGCGTGATCCACTCCTGGCTGAACCGTATGCTGCTGCCGGACACCGTCGGCACTGGCGGTGACTCCCATACCCGTTTCCCGATTGGTATCTCTTTCCCGGCGGGATCAGGTCTGGTGGCGTTTGCCGCCGCGACCGGCGTCATGCCGCTGGATATGCCGGAATCGGTGCTGGTGCGCTTTAAAGGCAAAATGCAGCCGGGCATCACCCTGCGCGACCTGGTTCACGCGATCCCGCTGTATGCCATCAAACAGGGTCTGCTGACCGTTGAGAAGAAAGGCAAGAAAAACATCTTCTCTGGCCGCATTCTTGAAATCGAAGGTCTGCCGGATCTGAAAGTGGAGCAGGCGTTCGAACTGACCGATGCCTCTGCCGAGCGTTCTGCGGCAGGTTGCACCATCAAACTGAACCGCGAGCCGATCGAAGAATACCTGCAATCCAACATCGTGCTGCTGAAGTGGATGATTGCGGAGGGCTACGGCGACCGCCGTACGCTGGAGCGTCGTATCCAGGGCATGGAGAAGTGGCTGGCGGATCCGCAGCTGATGGAAGCCGATGCCGATGCGGAATACGCGGCGGTGATCGAAATCGATCTGGCGGATATCAAAGAGCCAATCCTCTGCGCGCCGAACGATCCGGACGATGCGCGTCTGCTGTCTGACGTACAGGGCGACAAGATCGACGAGGTGTTTATCGGTTCCTGTATGACCAACATCGGTCACTTCCGCGCGGCGGGCAAACTGCTGGATACCCATAAAGGCCAGCTGCCGACCCGTCTGTGGGTTGCGCCGCCGACCCGTATGGACGCCGCGCAGCTGACTGAAGAAGGCTACTACAGCGTATTCGGTAAGAGCGGGGCGCGTATTGAGATCCCGGGCTGTTCACTGTGCATGGGTAACCAGGCGCGCGTGGCGGACGGCGCGACCGTGGTATCGACTTCTACCCGCAACTTCCCGAACCGTTTAGGCACCGGCGCGAACGTCTACCTGGCGTCAGCGGAGCTGGCTGCCGTGGCGGCGTTGATCGGCAAACTGCCGACGCCGGAAGAGTACCAGACGTTTGTTTCCCAGGTGGATAAAACCGCCGCGGATACCTATCGCTATCTGAACTTCGACCAGCTTTCTCAGTACACCGAGAAAGCGGACGGGGTGATTTTCCAGACGGCAGTCTGATCTTTCGTGTAATGAAAAGGGGAGCCTCAGCGCTTCCCTTTTTTATGCCCTACGACAGGGCATCCTCTTTGCCGCTGTAGCGCGGCAGGCTTACCACCGGATAGGTAAAGCTCTCTTCAACGCGGCAGCGCTCCGGCTTTTTCTGATCGGCATAAATAATGAACCAGCGCTCATTTTCCGGGAAATAGACCACATCATCGCCGTTGCGAAACGAGTAGGTTTTGTAAGGTACCCCCGATTTGGTGTGATCTTTATGCGCGCCAGAAGCAATCTGAAAATGTTTGCCCCACTGCAGGGTGGTGAGGTGATACTTAAAAAAGGAGATCAGCATATTCTGGCGGGTCAGGCAGTCGAGCCGCACCGCTTCGCCCGCATACGCGGCGGAAAATGGCAAGGCGAGGGAGATAAACAGCAGGACTGGGGACAATGACATTTTCACTTTTTGCATAACTGATGACGATTTAAGGCCTTAAGAAGATCTCTAGGATAGCACAGTCATCCCGGCTGGCTTTTTTCTCAATACCTCTGCCCGTTGCGCTGTTTTTCTGCTGCCGTGCTGCGATAATTACAGATAAGAAGATTCGGGCGCAGTTTGCCCGGCGTGTAGCAGAGGAAAACACTATGGATCATGAATTTCTGCGCGACGTTACCGGTACGGTGAGAGTACGCATGTCGATGGGCCATGAAGCGATTGGTCACTGGTTTAATGAGGAAGTGAAGGAGAACCTGGCGCTGCTGGATGAAGTGGAGCAGGCGGCGCAGGCGGTCATCGGCAGCGAGCGCCAGTGGCAACGCGCCGGGCATGAATACACGCTGTGGCTGGATGGCGAAGAGGTAATGGTGCGCGCCAATCAGCTGGCCTTTTCTGGCGATGAGATGGAAGAAGGGATGAGCTACTACGATGAAGAGAGCCTGTCGCTGTGCGGCGTGGAGGATTTTCTTCAGGTGGTGAAAGCCTACCGGGAATTTCTCCATCAATCCTGAGTGATTTCAATCATCAATTGAGCCGGGCGTTTGCGCCCGGCTTTTTTTTGCTGGTAACGCTTGTTTTGATTTTTATTAATCTTTTTAAAACGGTGATCTGGCGCATTTGTGATTTTTGATTGATTAAATATAATCTTTATGATTTTATTTAATCACAACATGACAACAGGCGGGAAAGCCATGAACATTAAAAAGTCTATAGAACGCGTACCAGGCGGCATGATGGTCGTGCCATTGGTTATCGGTGCCATTATCAATACCTTTGCCCCGCAGGCGCTGGAGATCGGTGGGTTTACCACCGCACTGTTTAAAAATGGCGCTGCGCCGCTGATCGGCGCATTCCTGCTGTGTATGGGCGCCGGGATCAGCGTGAAGGCGGCGCCTCAGGCGTTATTGCAGGGCGGTACTATTACGCTGACTAAGCTGCTGGTCGCGATTGCGATCGGTCTGGGCGTTGAGCAACTGTTCGGCGCAGAGGGGATCTTTGGCTTAAGCGGCGTGGCGATCATTGCCGCGATGAGTAACTCCAATGGCGGGCTGTATGCCGCACTGGTCGGTGAATTTGGCAACGAACGTGATGTCGGTGCGATCTCCATTTTGTCTCTTAATGACGGTCCATTCTTTACGATGATCGCCCTGGGGGCGGCGGGGATGGCAAACATTCCGATCATGGCGCTGGTCGCGGTGCTCGTCCCGCTGGTGGTGGGTATGATCCTCGGTAACCTCGATCACAACATGCGCGATTTTCTGACCAAAGGCGGTCCGCTGCTCATTCCTTTCTTCGCGTTTGCGCTTGGCGCTGGCATTAACCTGGAGATGCTGCTGCAGGGCGGCCTGGCGGGCATCCTGCTCGGCGTGCTGACCACTTTCATTGGCGGTTTCTTTAATATCCGCGCAGACCGTCTGGTTGGCGGGAGTGGAATTGCTGGTGCGGCAGCCTCCAGTACTGCGGGTAACGCCGTCGCGACGCCGCTGGCAATCGCGCAGGCTGACCCTTCGCTGGCGGAAGTTGCCGCCGCCGCCGCGCCACTGATTGCCGCGTCGGTGATCACCACAGCGATCCTGACGCCGATTCTTACCTCGTGGGTGGCAAAACGTCAGGCGCGTCGGGCAGTTCAGGAGAATAAAGCATGAAAATGATCGTCATTGCCGATGACTTTACGGGCTCTAACGATACCGGCGTGCAACTGGCGAAGAAAGGCGCGCGCACGGAGGTGATGCTCACCCCGGCGCAGAAGCCTTCGCGCCGAGCTGATGTGCTGGTGATCAACACGGAAAGCCGGGCGATTCCGGCGGCGCAAGCCGAACAGGCCGTGCAACAGGCGTTAGCGCCGTGGTGCGAAAGCGCCAGCGTGCCGCTGGTGTATAAAAAAATCGACTCAACCTTCCGGGGTAACGTCGGGGCCGAGGTCACCGCCGCGATGCGGGCCGCTCACCGTCAGTTGGCGGTGATTGCCGCGGCGATCCCCGCTGCCGGGCGCACCACCCGTGATGGGCTGTGTCTGGTCAACGGCATCCCTTTACTGGAGACCGAATTTGCCAGCGATCCCAAAACGCCGATTATCTCTTCGCGCATTGCGGAACTGGTGGGGTTGCAAAGTGACATTCCGGTACACGAAGTCTCGCTTGAAGACGTCCGGCGCGGCCGGCTGAGCGCGCTGTTGAGCGCCTTTGCGGCAGAAAGCGAATGCATGGTAGTGGTAGACGCGGTGGAAGATCGCGATCTGTCGTTAATTGCGCAGGCTATTTGTGAACAAAAACAGCTGCCGCTGCTGGTTGGCGCGGCCGGGCTTGCCAATGCCCTGCCGGTCAGAATGTTTATGCAGGAGAAACAAGAACTGCCGGTGCTGGTGGTGGCGGGCTCAATGAGCGAAGCCACGCGACGTCAGGTCGACAAAGCGCTGTGTCAGGAGCGCGCGAAGGTTGTTGATATTGATGCCTCCCGGCTGGCATCCACGCATGTCGAACAGGAGATGGCCTCGGTGGTGGAGCAGGCCTGTTCGCTGCTGAGCCATCAGCAGCACACGATTTTACGTACCAGTCGGCGTGCGGAAGATCGGGAGATGATTGACACCCTGTGTCGCCAGGTGGGGATGAGTCGTCAGCAGCTTGGTGAACTGTTGAGTCAGCGCCTTGGAATAATCACGTTACGCATTATTGAGCAGGCGCGGATCGGCGGCCTGTTCCTGACCGGAGGGGATATCGCCACCGCAGTAGCCAGCGCGCTGGGTGCGGAAGGGTATCGCATTCAACGTGAAGTGGCCCCCTGCATTCCGTGCGGAACGTTTGTGAACAGCGAAATTGACGATCTGCCGGTCATTACCAAAGCAGGAGGATTCGGTTCAGACAGTACCCTTTGTGATGCGCTTTATTTTATTGAGGAGATGTACAGTGGTAACTAAAACAATTGCGATTACGATGGGCGACCCTGCGGGGATCGGCCCGGAAATTATTGTTAAAGCGCTCAGTGAAAGTGAATTTACCGGCGCGCCGCTGGTGGTGGTGGGATGTCTGCAAACCCTGAAGCGGTTGCAGGCCAAAGGCCTGGCTGAGGGCGTGACGTTTTGCGCAATTAACCGGGTCGCGGATGCCCGCTTCACGCCGGGCGTCATTCATGTCATCGATGAGCCGCTGGCGCAGCCGGAGGCGCTGGAACCCGGCAAAGTGCAGGCGCAGGCGGGGGATCTGGCTTTTCGCTGCGTAAAACGCGCCACAGAGCTGGCCATGAGTGGCGAGGTCCATGCCATTGCCACTGCCCCACTGAACAAAGAAGCGCTGCATCTTGCGGGTCATCACTTCCCGGGTCACACCGAGCTGCTGGCAACGCTCACCGAAAGCCGCGACTATGCAATGGTGCTTTACACCGACAAACTGAAAGTTATCCATGTTTCTACCCATATTGCGCTGCGTAAATTCCTCGATACCCTGAATGGTCAGCGGGTGGAAACGGTGATTGGCATTGCGGATACCTTTCTGAAACGCGTGGGTTTCGCCCATCCGCGGATTGCGGTGGCCGGGGTGAACCCGCATGCCGGTGAAAACGGGCTGTTTGGCGATGAGGAAATTCGTATTGTCGGTCCGGCAATTGAGAACATGAAGGCGAAAGGGATGGATGTTTACGGTCCGTGCCCACCGGACACCGTGTTTTTACAGGCGTATGAAGGACAATATGACATGGTGGTGGCGATGTACCACGATCAGGGCCATATCCCGCTGAAGCTGCTCGGTTTTTACGATGGCGTCAACATTACTGCGGGCCTACCGTTTATCCGCACCTCTGCCGATCACGGGACGGCATTTGATATCGCCTGGACGGGAAAAGCAAAATCTGAGAGCATGGCCGTATCGATCAAACTGGCAATGCAACTGGCGTAATTTCCTGTTATGAAAGGACAACACCGTCTGGATCAGATTGTGGCGTATTTGAAAAACCATACGCTGGTAACCGTGGATCAACTGGTGGATGCCGTTGACGCATCCCCGGCAACAATCCGACGTGATTTGATCAAACTGGATGAACAGGGGGTGATCAGTCGCAGCCACGGCGGTGTTGCGTTACGACGCTTTGAACCTGCTCAACCGACCACCAACGAGAAACAACTGCGATCGCCCGCTGAAAAACGGGCGATCGCACGCTATGCGGCCTCCATGGTCCATGCCGGTGATGCCGTGGTGCTTGATGCCGGTACGACCATGCTGGAACTGGCAAAGTGTTTAACCCATCTTCCGTTACGCGTTATCACTGTCGATCTGCATATTGCTTTGTTTTTATCGGAATTCCGGCAGATAGAAGTGACGATAGTGGGCGGACGGATTGATGACAGCAGCCAGTCCTGCATTGGTGAATTTGGCCGTAAGATGCTGCGCAGTGTCTACCCTGATATCGCTTTTATGAGCTGTAACACCTGGAGTATGGAAAAGGGCGTGACCACGCCGACCGAGGACAAAGCAGGGCTGAAGCAGGAAATCATTGCTAACGCCCAGCGTAAGGTCCTGCTGGCCGACAGCAGTAAATATGGCGCGCATTCACTGTTTAATGTCGCCTCTCTCAGTCGGTTTACCGACGTCATTACCGATGTGAATTTACCGCTGGCCGTTCAGACCGAATTGAAAGCGCAATCCGTCGCCCTGACGCTGGTGCAGCCTTAATCACGGGTAACAGACGGTAGGGCAATCCCTGCAAGGGATGATTGACGCAGGCGCTCCGCAGAGCGCCTGCATATTTTCTTACATGCCCGGAATATTACGTCCGTAGTAAATCTCGCGCATTTCTTTCCAGAGCATATCGGTAATGTCTTTGCGCTCTTGTTCAGTTAAATCTTCCGGTCTGGTGTGAAACATGTAGTGCTTCAGATCGAACTCTTTCAGCAGCATCTTGGTGTGGAAGATATTCTCCTGATACACATTCACATCCATCATGTCGTACAGCGCTTTCATATCTTCAGACATGAAGTTCTGAATCGAATTGATCTCATGGTCGATGAAGTGCTTCATGCCGTTGACGTCACGGGTAAAGCCGCGCACGCGGTAATCCACGGTCACGATATCGGATTCCAGCTGGTGGATCAGGTAGTTCAGCGCGTTAAGCGGGGAGATCACACCGCAGGTTGACACTTCAATATCCGCGCGGAAGGTGCACAGCCCGTTTTCCGGGTGGCTTTCCGGGTAGGTGTGGACGCAGATATGGCTTTTATCCAGGTGGGCCACCACCGCTTCGGGCAATGGACCGGGGTGTTCGGTTTTATCGACCAGCTTCGGGTCGACGGGCTCTTCGCTGACCAGAATGGTCACGCTGGCGCCCTGAGGCTCATAATCCTGGCGCGCGATATTCAACACGTTCGCGCCGATGATGGAGCAGGTTTCCGTCAGGATCTCGGTGAGACGGTTTGCGTTATACAATTCATCGATATAAGCGATGTAGCCATCGCGCTCTTCCGCCGTTTTGACGTAGCAAATATCGTAGATACAAAAACTCAGGCTTTTGGTCAGGTTATTAAAGCCATGCAGTTTAAGCTTTTTCAATTTTGTTCACCTCCTTAGGATGCGTGGCGAGCCAGCGCGTCGTTCAAGTATTGCGGCAGAGCGAAAGCGGCCGCGTGGATTGCCGGGTTGTAGTAGCGGCAGGGTAAACCGGCATCGGCAAAGCGCGTCTGGATGGTTTTCAGATCGTGCTGGCGCAGCGCGGGGTCATCGGTGGCCCAGGCGAAGGTCATAATGCCGCCGTAATAGGTTGGGATCGCCGCCTGATAAAAACTCACGTCCCCGAAATAGTGGCTGAGTTTACGATGGCTGCCGACGGCTTCATCCTGCTGTAAAAAGCAGACGCCGTTTTGCGCCACAAAAATCCCGCCCGGATTCAGCGCGCGTTTACAGCCCTGATAAAACTCCGAGGTAAACAGGCTTTCGCCGGGACCGACGGGATCGGTGCAATCGGAGATGATCACGTCAAACGTTTGTGTGGTCTGGTTGACGAAGTTAACGCCGTCGTCGATCACCAGCGTGAAGCGCGGATCGTCATAGCTTCCGGCGTTATGGTTAGGCAGGTACTGACGGCAGAACGACACGACGCCCGCGTCGATCTCCACCATGGTGATGGTTTCGACGTTTTTATGGCGCGTCACTTCACGCAGCATTGCGCCATCGCCGCCGCCGATAATCAGCACGTGCTTTGCGTTGCCGTGTGCCAGCAGCGGCACGTGGGTCATCATTTCGTGATAGATAAACTCATCGCGCTCGGTGGTTTGCACGACGCCGTCCAGCGCCATGATGCGGCCAAATGCGCGGTTCTCGAAAATAATCAGATCCTGGTGGTCGGTCTTTTCGTGATACAGCACATTATCAACGGCAAAGTATTGTCCAAACTGGTCGTGCAGCGTTTCCTGCCACACTTTTGCTTCGGCCATTGGCAGAACCCTCTTTCGTTAACATTCATGGAAAAATGGCGCAACATGATAGCTAACATCTTACGCTGATGCACGGTCAATATTTCATCAACGGAAGGCGGGAGAGGTATGCAGCCTGAACGCCAGGGGCTTCAGGCCGAACGGAGGGAATTATTTGACGTAGGCGAGCAGGCTAAGGGAATCGCGTGCCAGGGCTTTACATTTTTTGGCGGTAGGGATGGCGATGCCGCTGAGATCGCGGTAACTGTCTTCGCCGAGCGCCTTCATATTGAAGCTATCGTAATTGCTTAAATCCCACTGGTTCTGCTGAGCGAAAAACACCAGCGCGCGTCGGATTTGGCCGTTGGGCAAATTTTGATAGCCGCAATCGTTCTTCAGAAATACAAAAACCGCCGTAAGATCAGCCATATCTTCGGCTTCAGACTCACTTAATGCAAAGCTACTGGCGGAGAATCCGAGCAACCCACCGAGCAACACCAATCTGACCCACTTCATCATCGCGCCTGGAACTCCTCTCTGAAGTGAGAAAGTTAGCACAATTCCGCATTTCACGACGATCTTTATTATTATGCCGTTGGCTTGACCTTCCGCTTAGGGGAGGGTTTATGCTCAAAATTACGCCTGCGAACCATAAGGAAATCGACATGCATCGCCGCGACTTTTTAAAATATTCCGCCGTGCTGGGCGCAGCGAGCGCGTTACCGCTGTGGAGCCGCTTTGCCCTCGCCGCCGACCGTCCCGCTTTACCTGTTCCTAATTTGTTATCTGCCGATGCAGAAAGCCGCATCCGCCTGACCATTCAGGCGGGGCAGACGCTGTTTAACGGCAAAGCGGCGGCCACCTGGGGCTACAACGGCAATCTGCTCGGCCCGGCGCTCCAGTTGCGCCAGGGAAAAGCCGTCACCGTGAATATTCATAACACCCTGGCGGAAGAAACCACCCTGCACTGGCATGGTCTGGAAGTGCCCGGCGAAGTCGACGGCGGCCCGCAGGGCGTGATTAAACCCGGCGAAACCCGCACCGTCTCTTTTACGCCGCAGCAGCGTGCCGCCACCTGCTGGTTCCACCCGCATCAACACGGCAAAACCGGGCACCAGGTGGCGATGGGGCTGGCAGGTCTGGTGCTGATTGAAGACAACGATAGCCGCCTGTTGCGTCTGCCGCAGCAGTGGGGCATTGATGACGTCCCGCTGATTATCCAGGATAAACGCTTCGGGGCCGACGGCCAGATTGATTATCAACTGGATATGATGAGCGCCGCCGTAGGCTGGTTTGGCGACACGCTGCTGTGTAACGGCGCGGCGTATCCGCAACATGCCGCGCCGCGCGGCTGGCTGCGCCTGCGTTTGCTGAACGGCTGTAACGCCCGCTCGCTGAACATCGCCGCCAGCGATGGTCGTCCGCTGTATGTGGTCGCCAGCGACGGCGGCTTTCTGGCCGAGCCGGTCAAAGTGACCGAACTGCCGATGATCATGGGCGAGCGTTTTGAAGTGCTGGTGGAAAACCGCGACAACACGCCGTTCGATATCGTGACGCTGCCGGTGAAACAGATCGGCATGACCGTCGCGCCGTTTGATAAGCCAGTGCCGGTAGTGCGCATTCAGCCGCTGGTGGTGACCACATCCGGCGAACTGCCTGACAAACTGGTCGATATGCCCGCGATACCTGACAGCGCCAACGCCAAAGAGCGCTGGCTACAGCTGATGATGGACCCGATGCTCGACATGATGGGGATGCAGGCGCTGGAGCAAAAATACGGCAAACAGGCGCTGGCCGGTATGGGCATGCACCACGGCATGGAGGGCCACGGCAAGATGAACCATGGCGGCATGGGCCACCAGAGTATGGATTTCCATCACGCCAATAAAATTAACGGGCTGGCGTTTGATATGGCGAAACCGGCCTTTGCCGCCCAGCGCGGGCAGTATGAGCGCTGGACCATTTCCGGGGAGGGCGACATGATGATGCACCCGTTCCATATCCACGGCACCCAGTTCCGCATCCTGAGTGAAAACGGCAAGCCGCCCGCCGCGCATCGCGCAGGCTGGAAAGATACCGTCTGGGTGGAAGGCGCGCGCAGCGAGGTGCTGGTGCGTTTCGATCATCCGGCGTCGGCGGAGCAGGCCTATATGGCGCACTGCCATCTGCTGGAACATGAGGATACCGGCATGATGCTGGGCTTTACCGTCGCGTAAAACAAAAAAGGCCGCGAATCATTCGCGGCCTTGTTGTTTAACGTTGAGGATTACTTCGCGTCATCCGGCAACGCGAAGGCAACAATATAGTCGCCCATCTTCGTTCCGAACGAGCCGTGGCCCCCGGCGGAAATCACCACATACTGCTTACCGTTAACCTCATAGGTCATCGGCGTGGCCTGGCCACCTGCTGGCAGACGGCCTTCCCACAGTTTTTCACCGTTAGTCATGTTGTAAGCGCGCAGATAGTTATCTGCGGTTGCGCCAACAAACAATACGTTACCGGCGGTGGAGATCGGCCCGCCGAGCATCGGCATCCCGAGGTTAAACGGCAGCGGGAACGGCAGCGAGAACGGCAGGCTGTCGCGCGGCGTCCCGATACGTTTTTTCCACACCACTTCGTTGGTTTTCAGATCCAGCGCAGAGATGTAACCCCAGGCCGGTTGTTTACACGGCAGACCAAACGGCGACAGGAACGGGTTCAGGGTGACGCCATACGGCACGCCGTACTGCGGCTGGATCCCGGTTTCCTGACCGCTGGCGGCGTGCGGGGTTTCCGATGGCTCCATCGGGTTATCCGGGCCGCGCGGCATCAGTTTCGACACGAATGGCAGGGCGATCGGGTTGGCAATCGCCACCTGACGGCTCGGATCGACGGAAATACCACCCCATTCGAACATCCCCAGGTTACCCGGGAAGACCAGCGTGCCTTGCTCAGACGGCGGGGTGAAGATCCCTTCGTAGCGCAGTTGATGGAACATCACGCGGCACACCAGCTGGTCGAACATGGTGGCGCCCCACATGTCCGCGCCGCTCAGATCTTTGGTGGGTCGGAAGCTCAGCTCAGAGAACGGCTGGGTCGGTGAGAGGCGGTCGCCTTTCGCCGGGCCCTGCGGAACCGGTTTTTCCGGCGCCGGAACGACCAGTTTGCCGTCACGACGATCCAGCACGAAGATGTTGCCGGTTTTCGCCGGCGCATAAATCACCGGAACCACATTGCCGTTTTTGTCGGTAATGTCCGCCAGCGTCGGCTGGGAAGGCATATCCATATCCCACAGATCGTGGTGGACGGTCTGATAAGCCCAGGCCAGCTTACCGGTGGAGGCGTTCAGCGCCACAATCGAGCTGGCGTAACGCTCCTGCTCTTCGGTCCGGTTGCCGCCCCAGATATCCGGCGTGGACACGCCCATCGGCAGATAGACCAGGTCCAGTTGCGCATCGTAGGCGGCAGGCGCCCAGGAGTTCGGGGAGTTCAGGGAGAAATGATGCTCATCCGAGGGGATCGCATTCGGGTCTTTGGCTCCCGGATCGAACGCCCAGACCAGATCGCCGGTATTGACATCAAAACCACGGATCACGCCGGACGGCTCACGCGTCGAGTAGTTATCGGTCACCGCGCCGGCGATGACGATAATTTTATCGGTCACAACCGGCGGCGACGTCGGCTCATACATGCCCGGCGTGGTCACCGGCTGGTTGGTTTGCAGATTGAGAATGCCTTTATTGGCAAATGTTTCGCACAGCTTGCCGTTGTCGGCGTTGATGGCAAACAGACGGCCATCGTTGACCGGCAGAATGATACGACGCGGACAGTCCGCCACTACATCCGGGCTGGCGCTGTCGGCGCGCGCTTCATGATAAGACACGCCGCGGCACGTCACGTGCTGGAACGACGGATTGGCGTTCAGCTGTGGGTCGAAGTGCCATTTCTCTTTCCCGGTGGCCGCATCAAGCGCGAACAAACGCTGGTGCGCGCTGCACAGGTACAGCGTGTCGCCCACTTTAATCGGCGTCACTTCATTGGTGATTTCGCCCGGGTCGGTGGGCAATTTCACATCACGGGTCTGGAAGGTCCAGGCTTCTTTCAGCTCATGAACGTTATCCGCGTTAATCTGTTTAAGCGGAGAGAAGCGTTGCCCTTCCTGGTTACGACCGTAGGCAGGCCAGTCGCCGTCCGGGATCGCCGGCGCGGCAGTGGTGGCTGCCGCCGCATCGGTTTTCAGGGTGCCGTCGATCTCTTGCGGATCGTTGAAAATGGCCCATCCGAGAATACCGGCGGTGATAATCAGCGTCACCATCATTGAGGGAAGAGCAGGGCGCGAGATCACCGGCAGTTTTCGCCAGACAAACGGCAGGATCAGCCAGATGCCGAAGAACACCAGGATATCGCAGCGCGGGGTCAACGCCCAGAAGTCGAAGCCGACTTCCCAGATTGACCACAGCATGGTCGCGAGCAGCAGCGCCGCATACAGCCAGAGCGCCGACTGTTTGCCGCGCCACAGCAGCCAGGCAACGCCAAGCATCACCAGGCCCGCAATCGGGTAGTACCAGGAACCGCCTAATGTGACTAACCACACCCCGCCAATTAATAAATACAGCCCGCACAGAACTGCGAACAGGGCTGTTAACACCACAATTAGTGATGATTGTTTATGTTTTATTTCCGCCATAATCACACTCGTAATATTTTAGTAGCAAGTAATTATAGTTATTAACATGTGTGATCTTAATCACAAAAAGAGCTTTTTTTCAGAATAGGTCCCGACACGCTAATTACTGTTATACTGCCTGCCTTACGAATTAATGCTGGTGAAATAAACGTCAGTATTTAATGATTTAGTTCTTAAATCATATGGTTAGCGATATGAAACATACTGTTGAAGTGATGATCTCCGAAGCGGAGATTAAAGCGCGTATTGTCGAACTTGGGCGTCAGATAACGGAACGCTATCGCGACAGCGGAAGTGAGATGGTGCTGGTGGGCCTGTTGCGCGGTTCGTTTATGTTTATGGCCGATTTGTGCCGTGAAGTGCAGGTTGGACATGAGGTCGATTTTATGACCGCGTCGAGTTACGGCAGCGGCATGTCCACGACCCGTGATGTGAAAATCTTAAAAGATCTGGATGAAGATATTCGTGGCAAAGATGTGCTGATCGTAGAAGACATCATCGACTCCGGGAACACTCTGTCAAAAGTGCGCGAGATTTTAAGCCTGCGCGAGCCGAAATCCCTGGCGATCTGCACGCTGTTGGATAAGCCGTCGCGTCGCGAAGTGGATGTGAAAGTGGAGTTTATCGGCTTCTCTATTCCCGATGAATTCGTGGTGGGGTACGGCATCGATTATGCCCAGCGCTATCGCCATTTGCCGTACATCGGCAAAGTCGTTTTACTGGACGAATAAACAAAGGGGCCGCGGCCCCTTTAGTCTTATTTATGGCTGGTGTGCGTCTGCGTCAGGTTGCAGATGCCGTTGCGATAACGCTGCTCCAGCGTTTCGCGGCTGGTGGCGGTCACGTCCAGGTCGCGCAGCAGACCATCGTGAATACCGTAGGCCCAACCGTGGATAGTGACTTTCTGTCCGCGTTTCCAGGCAGATTGCATAATGGTGGAGTGCCCAAGGTTGTACACTTGTTCCATCACGTTCAGCTCGCACAGCGTATCCAGACGGCGTTCCTGCGGGATCTCGCCCAGCAGAGAGCTGTGTTTGAACCAGATATCGCGGATATGCAGCAGCCAGTTGTTAATCAGGCCCAACTCCGGATTTTCAACCGCAGCCTGTACGCCGCCGCAGCCGTAGTGCCCACAAATAATAATGTGTTCAACTTCAAGAACATCCACCGCATACTGCACTACAGAAAGGCAGTTAAGATCGGTATGGATCACCAGGTTGGCGACGTTACGGTGTACAAACAGTTCACCCGGCTCAAGGCCGGTTAAGCGT
This sequence comes from Atlantibacter hermannii, assembly GCF_009907385.1. GTDB lineage: Bacteria > Pseudomonadota > Gammaproteobacteria > Enterobacterales > Enterobacteriaceae > Atlantibacter > Atlantibacter hermannii_A. The sequence goes on along the minus strand of NZ_JAAATR010000056.1, from coordinate 71,942 downwards.
TCGGCGGGAACGCGGCTATCGGAGCAGCCGATCCACAGAAAGCGCGGCTTTTGCGCTTGAGAAAGGCGTTCAAAAAAACCAGGATCTTCGTTCACCAGCATTTTGGACCAGTGAGCGTTATTGCTGATGAGTGTATCGATATCTTTCATTTAGGTTAACAACCTGTAACCGTGGGATTGCGTTGATGTAATATAAGGCAACTCAATTATTTTTTAAACACCATAACTTTTGTGCGATACAAGGTAACTGTATATCCATGACAATTGCATTGGAACTGGAAGAATTAAAAAAAACCTATCCCGGCGGCGTGAAAGCCTTACGCGGCATTGACTTACAGGTAGAGGCGGGAGATTTCTACGCGCTGCTCGGGCCGAATGGCGCCGGTAAATCTACCACTATAGGGATAGTGAGTTCGCTGGTGAACAAAACGTCAGGCCGCGTGAGGGTGTTTGGTTATGATCTCGAAAAAGACGTGGTCAACGCCAAGCGCCAGCTGGGCCTGGTGCCGCAGGAGTTTAACTTCAACCCGTTTGAGACGGTGCAGCAGATTGTGGTTAACCAGGCGGGTTACTACGGCGTTGAGCGCAAAGAAGCGGTTGAGCGCAGCGAAAAGTACCTGAATCAGCTCGATTTGTGGGAAAAACGCAACGAACGTGCACGGATGTTGTCCGGCGGGATGAAGCGTCGGTTGATGATTGCCCGCGCCCTGATGCACGAGCCGAAACTGCTGATCCTCGACGAGCCTACCGCCGGGGTGGACATCGAGCTGCGCCGTTCGATGTGGGGATTCCTGAAAGATCTCAACGACAAAGGCACCACTATCATTCTCACCACCCACTATCTGGAAGAAGCGGAAATGCTGTGCCGCAATATCGGCATTATCCAGCGCGGTGAGCTGGTGGAAAACACCTCGATGAAGTCGCTGCTTGCCAAGCTGAAATCAGAGACTTTTATCCTCGATTTAGCGCCGCGCAGCCCGCTGCCGAAGCTGGAAGGCTACCAGTATCGCTTGGTGGACACCTCGACGCTGGAAGTGGAAGTGTTGCGCGAGCAGGGCATTAACAGCGTCTTTAACCAACTGACCGCACAGGGCATTCAGATCCTGAGTATGCGTAATAAAGCCAACCGCCTGGAGGAGTTGTTCGTGACTCTGGTGAATGAAAAGCAAGGAGACCACGCATGATGCAGCTGTATTGGGTGGCGCTGAAAAGCATCTGGACTAAAGAGATCCACCGTTTTATGCGTATCTGGGTCCAGACTCTGGTTCCGCCCGTCATCACCATGACGCTCTATTTTATTATTTTCGGCAACCTGATTGGCTCGCGCATCGGCGAAATGCATGGTTTTACCTATATGCAATTTATCGTGCCGGGGTTGATTATGATGGCGGTGATCACTAACGCTTACGCCAACGTGGCATCATCGTTCTTTAGCGCCAAATTCCAGCGCAATATTGAAGAGCTGTTGGTGGCTCCCGTGCCGACCCACGTGATCATTATTGGTTATGTCGGCGGCGGCGTGGCGCGCGGTTTGTGCGTCGGTATCCTGGTGACTGCGATTTCGCTGTTTTTCGTGCCGTTTCAGGTGCATTCATGGCTGTTTGTCGGCATTACGCTGCTGTTTACCGCCATATTGTTCTCGCTGGCCGGTCTGCTGAATGCCGTTTTCGCCACCACCTTCGACGATATCAGCCTGATCCCGACCTTCGTGCTGACGCCGTTAACCTATCTGGGCGGGGTGTTTTACTCCCTGACGCTGCTGCCGCCGTTCTGGCAGGCGCTGTCTCACCTCAACCCCATCGTGTATATGATCAGCGGGTTCCGGTACGGCTTCCTGGGGATTAACGATGTGCCGCTCGGCTTCACCCTGGGCGTGCTGGTGGTGTTTATCCTCGCGTTTTATATCCTCTGTTGGTATTTGATCCAGCGCGGTCGCGGCTTGCGTACCTAATCCTGTAACGTTTTTACATAAAACGAGGCCTTCAGTTTGAAGGCCTTTTATTTTCCCATGATTCGTATCACAACAGGGGTTCGTTACTTCGCTAAACTACTTCTTTTGGATAAGGAGCTGCGAATGCTGGGATGGGTCATCGCCTGTCATGACGACAAGGCGCAATGCATGCTGGAACAACTTGAAAAACGCTTTGGCCATATTCCCCAGTGTCGGGTGGTGAATTACTGGCACGGCATCGGCACCAATATGCTCAGCCGCATGATGTGCGATGCGCTGCACCATGCGGACTCCGGAGACGGCGTAATTTTTCTTACCGACTGCAACGGTGGCGCGCCGTACCGGGTAGCCGCGTTAATGAGCCACAAACACGATAATTGTGAAGTGATTTCCGGTGTAACCCTCAATCTTCTTACCGAGCTTTATCCCCTGCGCTTTTGCTTAAGCAGCCGCGCGTTTCGCCATACCTTCGTCGAGCGGGGTGGCGAGGGCGTCAGTAGTCTCTGGCACCAGCAACAAAAAAATCCCCCTTTCGTATTACTGCATTCTGCCTGACAGACGGTTTACCGCTTGGTGTAAAAGGCACTTTTTGTCAAAATAAGCGCAAATTCCTTCACCGCTGCGATTCCCTATGCTGACACGCCTTATTTTTTGCTTTGTGCTGATGTTTACCGCACAGGCCGGAGCGATTCTGGTTAATCCGACCTTTAATCCGCCGCGCTATATGCAAACCACGGAAGACGCGGATATCTGGGCGCATATCGGCAATCGCGTCATTTCCGTGGGCAGAATTGAACAGGGTCAGGTGCTGGATGTGGTGCCGACCGCAGCCGATTACTACGAATTCAGCTTTGGCTTTGGCACCGGGTTTATTGATAAACGGCATCTCAAACCGGCGCCGGGCAAACTGCGGATTCAGGATCGGCTGGGGGATCTTAATAAGCCCCTCAGCAACCAGAATCTGCTGACCTGGCAGGCCGTCACGCTGTATAACGAGCCGGACAATAAAAGCGAACCGCTGGGCGTGCTGGCCGAAAATCTGCGCTATCCGATTATTTCCAAACTTAAAGACCGGCTTAACCACACCTGGTTCCAGATCCGCATCGGCAACCGGCTGGCGTGGGTCAGTAGCCTGGAGGCGCAGGAAGATAACGGCATTCCGGTACTGACCTGGCACCATATTCTGCGCGACGAAGAGAACACCCGTTTTCGCCATACTTCCACGACCACGTCGTTACGCGCTTTCAGCAACCAGATGACCTGGCTGCGCGATATGGGCTACACCACGCTTTCCCTGTATCAACTGGAAGGCTACGTGAAAAACCGTATGAATTTGCCCGCCCGAGCGGTGGCGATTACCTTCGACGATGGCCTGAAGTCGGTATCGCGCTATGCGTATCCGGTGCTGAAGCAGTACGGGTTTAGCGCCACGGCGTTTATTATCTCTTCGCGCATTAAGCGCCATCCGCAAAAGTGGGATCCAAAATCCCTGCAGTTTATGAGCGTCTCTGAGCTGCAATCCATACAGGACGTGTTTGATGTGCAGTCCCATACCCACTTTTTGCACCGCATCGACGGCCTGCGCCATCCGATCCTGCTAAGCCGCAGCTATCACAATATCCTGTTTGATTTTGAGCGTTCGCGCCGGGCGCTGGCGCAGTTCAACCCGCACGTGCTGTATCTGTCGTATCCGTTTGGCGGTTACGACCAGAAGGCGATTAAAGCGGCACATGACGCGGGATTTCATTTAGCGGTCACAACGGTGAAAGGGAAGGTGAAGCCCGGGGACAACCCGTATTTGCTGAAGCGGCTGTATATTCTGAGAACCGATTCGCTGGAGGATATGGCGCGGACGATCAGCAATCAGCCCCAGGGGTGATAGCGCCCGCGAACGGGCGCAAAAAAATCAGGCAACCTGAACCGGAACCGCTTTGGCGGTGCGTTTCATCTCGTTGTCGCCGTCAAAATACGCCACTTTGGGCTGCCAGCTGCGGGCCTGCTCATCCGGCATGGTGACGTAGCTGGCGATAATCAAAATATCGCCCACATCGGCGCAGTGCGCCGCCGCCCCGTTGACGGAAATGATTTTCGAACCGCGCTCGCCGGAAATGGCGTAGGTCGAAAAACGCTTGCCGTTGGTCACGTTATAAATATCGATGGCTTCGTATTCCAGAATGCCAGCGGCTTCAAGAAAATCCTGATCAATGGCGCAGGAACCTTCATAGTGCAAGTCTGCCTGAGTCACTTTGACGCGATGCAGTTTGCCCTGCAACATTGTACGAATCATAAATTTAACCCTGTTAACACCCACACTGTCAGAGCGGGGCGACCCCGCTCCAGGAATTTTACCCGGGCAGTATTGCCCGTTTTACAAACGCTGTCTATCCCCGCTCCGTTACGCCAGTTCGACCGTCAGGTTATCAATCAAACGCGCCTGGCCGAGCCATGCCGCCATCAGCACCACGGCGCGCTGGCTTTGCGGCGTCAGCTCCAGCAGGGTATCGGCGTCGCGGATGTGTAAATCATCGCTGCGAAAGCCCTTTTCGTTCAGCTCCAGCGCGGCGGCTGCCAGCATCTCTTCCACGTTGCGTTCGCCAGCCTTTAATTTTTCGCCGATGCCGTTCATCACCTGGCTCAGCCCCGGCGCGATCTTACGCTGGTCGCTGGTCAGATAGCCGTTGCGCGAGCTGAGCGCCAGGCCGTCTTTGGCCCGCACGGTTGGCACGCCGACAATCTCAATGTCGTAGCTCATATCGGCGACCATTTTGCGGATCAGCGCCAGCTGCTGGTAATCCTTCTCGCCGAAGCAGGCGATATCCGGCTGCACCAGATTAAACAGCTTGCTGACCACGGTGGAGACGCCGCGAAAATGCCCCGGACGGCTCGCGCCTTCAAGAATAGTGGAGATACCCGGCACGTCGACATAGGTTTGTTCGCCCATGCCGCGCGGATACACCTCTTCCGGCGTCGGAGAAAAAACGAATTCCACGCCGCGGCGGTTCAGCTTTTCGCAATCTTCCTGCAGCGTGCGCGGGTAGCGCGCCAGATCGTCAGGGCGATCGAATTGCATTGGATTAACGAAAATGCTGACCACCACCACATCGGCGCGCGCTTTCGCTTCATCAACCAGCGTCATATGACCGTCATGAAGGTTTCCCATGGTCGGCACCAGCGCAATTCGTTTGCCTTCAAGGCGCAGACGGCGAATCTGCTGGCGCAGCATCAATACGGTTTCAATAATCAGCACAACCCATACTCCTGTCAGTGGAAACTGTGTTCTTCGCCCGGATAAACCCCGGATTCGACCTCAGTAATATACTGGCGCACGGCGGCACGCATGTCGCCCGCGTCGGCCAGGAAATTTTTCGCGAATTTTGGGATATGACCGCCGGTGATGCCGAAGGCGTCGTGCATCACCAGGATTTGCCCGTCGGTGACGTTGCCCGCGCCGATACCGATCACCGGAATGCGTAACGCCTCGGTGACGCGCTGCGCCAGTTCAACTGGCACGCACTCCAGCACCAGCAACTGCGCTCCGGCGGCTTCCAGCGCCAGCGCGTCGTCCAGTAGCGTTTGCGCGGCGGCTTCATCGCGGCCCTGCACTTTATAGCCGCCAAAGATATTGACCGACTGCGGCGTCAGGCCCAGGTGGCCGCACACCGGCACGGCGCGTTCGGTCAGCATCCGCACGGTATCCACCAACCAGCGGCCACCTTCGATTTTCACCATGTTGGCCCCGGCGCGCATCACCACGCTGGCGTTGGCGAAGGTCTGTTCCGGCGTGGCGTAGGCCATAAACGGCAGGTCGGCCAGCAGCAGGCAGTTCGGCGCGCCGCGGCGCACCGCGCGGGTATGATAGGCGATATCGTCAACGGTGACGGGCAGGGTGGAATCATGCCCCTGTACCGTCATTCCCAGCGAGTCGCCCACCAGCATCACGCCAATGCCTTCGTCGGCAAACAGTTTTGCGAAGCTAAAATCATAAGCCGTGATGGTGGCGAATTTCTGGCCGCTGGCCTTGAGACGTAAGAGCTGGGCGATGGTGGTTGGTTTCATGGCTGTCCCCTGAACTGAAAATGGCGAACAGTGTAAACGATACTTTTCAGGCTGAGTAGCCGGGGTTCAGGGGCAAGGCAACTACCAGCGGGAAATGCCGGAATGATCAAGATTTGCCAGCAGAACGGACAATTTATCGCCATCCGGGAAGCGTAAATCCGGGGCGATTTGCGCCAGCGGCAGCAACATAAAGGCGCGGTTTTTCATGTCGTAATGCGGAACGGTCAGGCGGGGAGTCGCGATCTGCATTTCGCCAAACAGCATGATATCCAGATCAAGCGTACGCGGCCCCCAGCGGTGGGCTTTGCGCTCGCGCCCCTGCTGGCGTTCGATGCGCTGGGTGTGATCCAGCAGCACTTCCGGGGCCAGCGTAGTTTCCAGCGCCACGGCGGCGTTGAGATAGTCAGGCTGATCCTGCGGGCCGAGCGGCGGGGTGCGATAAAAATCGGAAACCGCGACGAGCTGGCTTTCGGGGATGTCAGCCAGCGCCGCCAGGGCAGCATTCACTTGTTCAAGCGGGGACGCAAGGTTGCTGCCGATAGCGAGATAAACGCGGGTCACGCATTGCCCTCACGGCGCGGCGCACGACGGCGCGGGCGGCGAGGACGACGGCGCGCAGCCGGTTCATCATCCAGATCGTTGAGCATATCTTTCTGAGCAGGCGGCGCGGAAACCTGGAACTCACCCCACCAGCGGGCCAGACGCTGCAATTCGGCGTTGTTCTCGGCTTCAGCGCGCAGTTCCAGCAGGTCGTAGGCGGCGCGGAATTTTGGATGCTCCATCAGCTTCCAGGCGCGTTTACCCTGACGACGCGACATGCGCAGCTGCAACTGCCAGATATCGCGGATGAGCGCGGTGATGCGTTTCGGGATCGCCAGCGAACGGCAGGCTTCATCCAGCACATCGTTCATCGCCAGCGCGAAAGCGTCGTTCCAGCTCAGGCCGCTCTCCTGGGCGATTTTTTGCGCGGTCTCAATTTGCGGATACCAGAACAACGCGGCGAACAGGAACGCCGGGTTAACGCGCATATCGTTGTGAATGCGGGTGTCGGTGTTCTTCAACACCTGAGCGATGATCCGCTCCATCGGGCTGTCGCCCTGTTCGGTAAAGAAGCGGGTGATGGTCGGGAACAGCGGCTGGAACAGCGAATATTCACGCAACAGCAAATAGGTATTGTAGCCATAGCCCATTTGCAACAGCTTTAGCGACTCTTCAAACAGGCGCGCGGGCGGCACATCGTTCAACAGCGTCGCCAGACGCGGGATCGGCTCGCCGGTTTCCGGGCTAATCTGCATATCCAGACGGGCGGCGAAACGCACAGCGCGCAGCATGCGCACCGGATCTTCACGGTAGCGGGTTTCCGGATCGCCAATCAAACGGATGATGCCGAGCTTTAGGTCCTGCAACCCGCCGACGTAATCGCGCACGGTAAAATCCGCCACGCTGTAATACAGGCTGTTGATGGTGAAATCGCGGCGCTGGGCGTCTTCTTCGATGGATCCGAAAATGTTGTCGCGCAGCAGCATGCCGTTCTGGCCGCGTTGGGAAATGGCGCGATCGCTGACATTTTCTTCATGATGACCGCGAAAGGTCGCCACTTCGATAATTTCCGGGCCGAACATCACGTGCGCCAGGCGGAAACGGCGGCCTACCAGGCGGCAGTTACGGAACAGTTTGCGGACCTGATCCGGCGTGGCGTTGGTGGTCACGTCGAAATCTTTCGGTTTTTTGCCCAGCAACAGATCACGCACGCCGCCGCCGACCAGCCAGGCTTCATAGCCCGCTTTATTCAGGCGGTACATCACCTTGAGGGCGTTTTCACTGATATCTTTGCGGGAAATAGCGTGCTGTTCGCGCGGGATAACGGTAATCGTGGGCTGGCTGACGGTAACGTCAACCTCGCTTTCCTCGCGATTTAACACCTTGCGGCAAAAATTAGCGACTCGGGTAAAAATGGTGCACCTCGGTAGTGTGTCAGACTCTGGACAAAAAATAGCGGCTAATCATAGCTCAGCGCAACGCATTTGAGAATGCTGGATTCACGGGGATGCGTTGAGGAGACCAGTTAATCGCCGCTTCGCGCAGCAGCGCCTCGGTAGATAAATCCCGCCAGTGCTCTCTGACAGGCTGGTTCAAAAACTGCAAGGCGGCAACCAGCATCGGTTTTGGATCGCCGTGCGGCAGGGCTGGAGCATGGTTCTGTTTCGACAGTTTATTCCCGTCGGCGTTAAGCGCCAGCGGCAGGTGGAACCAGGCAGGCGGCTGCCAGCCGAACTGATGATACAGCGACACCTGGCGCACCGTGGGTTCAATCAAATCCGCGCCGCGTACGATTTCGGTAACGCCCTGGAAATGATCGTCCACCACCACCGCCAGGTTATAAGCGAACAGCCCGTCGCGGCGATGAATAATAAAATCCTCCCGCGCCAGCGCCGGGTCGGCGACAATCTCGCCGCGCAGCCGGTCGGTAAAGCGCATCACCGGCTGGGTCTGGCGTAACCGCACGGCGGCGTTTTCCGGGCCGTGATGTAAATCGCGGCAGTGGCCGTCGTAAATCCCGCCGATTTGTTGGATCCGGCTGCGGGTACACGCGCAGTAATAGCTGCGCTGATGTTCGCGCAGCCAGGCCAGTGCCTCGCGATAGGCATGATGGCGCGCGGACTGGTACAACACCTCGCCGTCCCAGTGCAGGCCGTAATGTTCAAGCTGGCGTAAAATGGTGTCGGCAGCGCCGGGCACTTCGCGCGGCGGGTCGATATCTTCGATGCGCACCAGCCAGACGCCGTGTTGCGCGCGGGCCTGCAAATAGCTGCCCAGCGCGGCGATCAGCGAGCCGAAGTGGAGTTCACCAGAAGGAGAAGGGGCAAAACGCCCGATATAAGCTGTGGACATAGCGCTAAAAAACAAGGCGGGAGAGACCCCGCCTTTGTTATTAATGGATATGGGCTGTGCTTAGCCAGCCATCTGTTTTTCGCGGATTTCGGCCAGCGTCTTGCAGTCAATGCACAGGTCCGCGGTCGGACGTGCTTCAAGACGACGAATGCCGATTTCCACTCCACATGATTCGCAGAAGCCGAAGTCTTCGTCTTCTACTTTTTTGAGAGTCTTCTCGATTTTCTTGATCAGTTTACGCTCACGGTCGCGGTTACGCAGTTCGAGGCTGAACTCTTCTTCCTGGGCGGCACGGTCAACCGGATCCGGGAAGTTAGCCGCTTCATCCTGCATATGCGTAACGGTGCGATCGACTTCATCCCTAAGTTGATTACGCCATGCTTCAAGAATGCGCTTGAAGTGTGCCAGCTGGGCTTCATTCATATACTCTTCGCCCGGCTTCTCTTGATACGGCTCCACCCCAGCGATGGCGAGAATACTCAGGGACGATGTTTTACGTTTTTGCCCTTCTTGCATGTTGCTTCTCCTTAACACGCACTATCGATCCCCTTGTCGGGGGAAAAATCAGGCCGCTATAAATAGCAGAAGCTTTTCGGGATAGCAATTGTATAAACGTTACACTTGACAACCCTGTGAGGAAAAGCGTATTTGCGCATGCGCCTGAAACAATAATGACTCAAACGGTTAACCGGCATTACAGACAGACCGGTACGGGTATCGTTAATTGCATTTTCTCGGCGGTTAACGTCGCCTTCCAGGCAACGATTTCCACCCCTTTTTGCTGTGCTTCACTGAGCAACATTGCGTATCGGGGGTCGATGTGGCGCGCCGGAGAGACCCGTTCAATCGCCGAATGCAATACGGCGAAGAGCAGGACGGCGCGTTCGCCGTTCTCCACCACACTCATCAATTCACGCAGGTGCTTTTGGCCCCGCACCGTCACGGCGTCGGGAAAATACCCTTGCGAATTATCCGATAACGTCACTGATTTCACTTCAATATAGCAGTTAACCTTGCAACCTGCCTGCAACATGAAATCAATACGGCTGCGCTCTGCGCCGTACTTAACTTCGCTTAAGACCGTGGGATAGTCAGAAAATTCCCCCAGCCGGTTTTCCTGGATCGCCTCTTTCACCAGTTGGTTGGCGCGCAGGGTGTTGACGCAGATGACATGCCCCTGCTGAGTCTGGGTGAGCTCCCAGGTGTGCGGATACTTACGCGTCAGGTTGGGCGATGTGGAATACCAGACCGTATCGCCCGGCGTGGCGCAGCCGGTCATCGCGCCGGTATTGGGGCAGTGCAGCGTCAGCAGCGCGCCTTCGGGCGTTACCACATCGGCCAGAAAACGTTTGTAGCGCTTAATCAGCGTGGCGGGCTGCAACGGGGGAGAAAATTCCATAATCGGTCCTTTTTATTCCAGCGACCAGCGCGCCAGCGGCTGGTATTGGGTGCGTCCCTGGCTGAACTGCGATGAGTAAAGCACAAATTCCGTCACCGGAAAGGTCCAGTGAAAACCTGGCGCGGGGATAGCGACCTGATGCGCGGCGTTACGCAGCAGCGTCACGTGCGGATGAAACGGCTGCGGGCTCTGATAACAGCCGCTGCGCGCGGCCTGGGCGCGCAATAGATTCGCCAGTTGCAATAATCCGCGCGGCGGCTGGCGGCTACCCAGCCACACCACCCGCGAGCGCGGCCAGTGCCCGGCATCGTCCAGCGTCAGGGTAAACGCTGGCTGCTGGATACGCCCGGCGAGCGCCATCAACGTTTGCTGCTTTTGTTCGCTGATTTCCCCTAAAAACGCCAGCGTCAGATGAAGATTCGCCGCCGCGATGGGGCGGCCCGCCTCCGGGGCGAACTGCGCGGCGCGCCACTGGATCACCTGCTGTTGGATCGGCGCGGGTATCTCAAGGGCAAAAAATAGCCGTTTGGGCTCAGACATGGCAGTTCTCGGTAATGGTTTGTGGGGATGCTACAATGCGCCCGTTTTAATGTTAACCCTTTTGATGTGAACCCCAGGGAGCTCTCTGTGTCCTCATTGCCGGTCGCCGCCGTTTTACCCCGTCTGCTGGATGCCCTGCAATCCGCCCCGCAGGTGCTGCTCAGTGCCCCCACCGGCGCGGGCAAATCCACCTGGCTGCCGCTAGAGCTGCTGAAGGCGGCGGATCTCAACGGCAAAATTCTCCTGCTGGAGCCGCGGCGCCTGGCGGCGCGCAACGTCGCCCAGCGGCTGGCAGAATTGCTGGATGAAGCGCCCGGTGAAACCGTGGGTTACCGGATGCGCGGCGAAACCTGCGTCGGGCCGAAAACGCGCCTTGAAGTGGTGACCGAAGGGATTTTGACGCGTCTGATCCAGCAGGATCCGGAGCTGACCGGCATCAGCCTGGTGATCCTTGATGAATTTCACGAGCGCAGTTTGCAGGCCGATCTGGCGCTGGCGCTGCTGCTGGATGTGCAGCAGGGACTGCGCGACGATCTCAAACTGCTGATTATGTCCGCCACCCTCGACAATGCCCGTCTGGAAGCGCTGCTGCCCGACGCGCCGGTTGTGGCGTCAGAGGGGCGCGCGTACCCGGTGGAGCGGCGCTGGCAGCCGTTACCCGGCTCGTTGCGTAGCGAAGAGGCGATTGCCATCGCGACGGCGCAGCTGCTGCGGGAAGAAGCCGGCTCGCTGCTGCTGTTTTTGCCCGGCGTGGCGGAAATCCAGCGGGTGCAGGAACAGCTGGCCGAACGCGTTTCGCGCGATGTGCTGTTGTGCCCGCTGTACGGCGCATTACCGCTAAGCGAGCAACGTAAAGCGATCCTTCCCGCGCCCGCCGGGTTACGCAAAGTGGTGCTGGCGACCAATATCGCCGAAACCAGTTTAACCATCGAAGGTATTCGCCTGGTGGTGGACAGCACTCTGGAACGCGTGGCGCGCTTTGATCCGCGCAGCGGCCTGACGCGGCTTATCACCCAGCGGATCAGCCAGGCATCGATGATCCAGCGCGCCGGACGCGCCGGGCGGCTGGGGCCGGGCATCTGCCTGCATCTCACCGCCAAAGAGCAGGGCGAGCGCGCAGCCGCCCAGGCAGACCCGGAAATCCTGCAAAGCGATCTCAGCGGGTTATGGCTGGAGTTGTTGCAGTGGGGCTGCCAGGATGTGGCGCAGCTTAACTGGCTGGACAAGCCGCCTGAGGTCAATCTCGCCGCTGCCCGCGCGTTACTCGAACAGTTAGGCGCAATAAAGGAAGGGCGATTAACCGCGCGCGGCCAGCAGATGGCGAAATTCGGCAACGATCCGCGGCTGGCGGCGATGCTGGCGGCGTCGGGATCTGCCGATGAAAAGGCCACCGCCGCCTGGCTTGCCGCGCTGCTCGAAGAGCCGCCGCGCACCGGCAACAGCGATTTAGCCAGCCTGTTTTCCCGCAGCCAGCAAAACTGGCAGAGCCGTAGCCAACAGCTGCTGAAACGTATGGATAGCCGGGGCGGCGCGCGGGATATCACCCTTGCGCCGCAACTGCTTGCGATCGCGTTTAGCGACCGCATCGCCCGGCGGCGCGGGCTGGACGGACGTTACCAGCTCGCCAACGGCATGGGGGCGCGTCTCGATCCTGACGATGCGCTGACCCGCCACGAATGGCTGATCGCGCCGCTGCTGTTGCAGGGCAGCCATTCGCCGGACGCGCGCATGTTGCAGGCGCTGGCGCTGGATATCGACGCGCTGATCGCCCGGTGCCCGCAGCTGCTGCGCCAGCAGGACAGCGTGGAGTGGGACGAGGCGCAGGGAACGCTGAAAGCGTTTCGCCGCCAGCAAATCGGCCAACTGGTAGTAAAAAACCAGCTGCTGGCGCGTCCTTCGGAAGAAGAGTTACATCAGGCGATGCTCAACGGCATCCGTGAGAAAGGGCTGGCGGTGCTCAACTGGAGCCCGCAAGCCGAGCAATTGCGGCTACGCTTACACTGCGCTGCGCAATGGCTGCCGGAATATCCGTGGCCGGATGTTTCAGATTCGGCACTTTTGGCTACACTTGAGCGCTGGCTGCTGCCGCAACTCAATGGCGTGCACTCGCTGCGCGCCTTGCAGAACGTCGATTTAAGCGCGGCGCTCGGCAATCTGCTGGAGTGGTCGCAGCGCCAACGTCTGGATAGTGCGTTGCCAACTCATTACACTGTGCCCACCGGAAGCCGGATCGCCGTGCGCTACCATCAGGAAAATCCGCCGGCGCTGGCGGTGCGAATGCAGGAAATGTTCGGCGAGGCAGCGACGCCAGCGATAGCCGAAGGACGTATTCCGCTGACGCTGGAGCTGCTGTCGCCCGCCCAGCGTCCGCTGCAAATCACCCGTGATTTGAGCGCGTTCTGGAAGGGATCGTACCGGGAAGTACAAAAAGAGATGAAGGGGCGTTATCCAAAACACGTCTGGCCGGACGACCCTGCCAGCGCGTTGCCGACGCGGCGCACCAAAAAGCATCAGCCGTAAACAGATGCGGGACTTTTGAGAGATTTCTTCTTTCGCGGCGACGTGAAAGAACCAAGAATCAGGCCCTCGCGCCTGAACGTAGTGGAGAGAAAGCATGGCGGGGAATGACCGCGAACCCATCGGGCGCAAAGGGCGACCTTCACGTCCGGTGAAACAGAAAGTAACCCGTCGTCGTCTCAGAGATGATGAGTACGACGATTATGAAGACGATGCAGACGAGGAGCCGATGCCCCCACGGAAAGGCAAAGGGAAAAAGCCGCAGAGAAAACGCCGTTGGCTCTGGCTGTTACTGAAAATTTTACTGGTGCTGATCGTGGCGCTGGTGATTTACGGCGTTTATCTCGATCAGAAGATCCGCAGCCGCATCGACGGTAAAGTGTGGCAGTTGCCCGCCGCGGTCTATGGCCGGATGGTCAACCTTGAGCCGGATATGCCCGTCAGCAAGCAGGAGATGGTGCAACTGCTGGAGGCGACGCAGTACCGCCAGGTGACGCGGATGACGCGCCCGGGCGAGTTTACCGTGCAGGCCAACAGCATCGAGATGATCCGTCGCCCGTTCGACTTCCCGGACAGTAAAGAAGGGCAGGTGCGCGCGCGTCTGACGTTCAGCAAAGATCGTCTGGAGACCATTGAGAACCTCGACAGCAAGCGCCAGTTTGGCTTCTTCCGCCTCGATCCGCGTCTGATCACGATGCTTTCTTCGCCGAACGGCGAGCAGCGTCTGTTCGTGCCGCGCAGCGGCTACCCGGACCTGCTGGTGGATACGCTGATCGCGACCGAAGACCGCCATTTCTACGAGCATGACGGCATTAGCCTCTACTCAATTGGCCGTGCGGTGCTGGCGAACCTGACAGCCGGTCGCGCCGTTCAGGGGGCGAGTACGCTGACCCAGCAGTTAGCGAAAAACCTGTTCCTGTCGAGCGAGCGCACCCTGTGGCGTAAGGCCAACGAAGCCTATATGGCGCTGATCATGGACGCGCGCTACAGCAAAGACCGCATCCTTGAGCTGTACCTGAACGAAGTGTATCTCGGCCAGAGCGGCGATAACGAAATTCGTGGTTTCCCGCTGGCCAGCCTGTATTACTTTGGCCGCCCGGTCGACGAGCTAAGCCTTGACCAGCAGGCGCTGCTGGTGGGCATGGTAAAAGGCGCGTCGATTTACAACCCGTGGCGTAACCCGAAAATGGCGCTGGAGCGCCGTAACCTGGTGCTGCGTCTGTTGCAGGAACAGAAGGTTATCGACCAGGAGCTGTATGACATGCTGAGCGCCCGTCCGCTGGGCGTGCAACCGCGCGGTGGGGTGATCTCTCCGCAGCCGGCGTTTATGCAGATGGTGCGTCAGGAGCTGCAAACCAAACTGGGCGATAAGATAAAAGATCTCTCCGGCGTGAAGATCTTCACCACCTTTGACTCGGTGGCGCAGGACGCGGCGGAAAAAGCCGCTATCGAAGGCATTCCGGCGCTGATTAAGCAGCGTAAGCTGAGCGATCTGGAAACCGCGATGGTGGTGGTCGATCGCTTTAGCGGTGAAGTGCGCGCGATGGTCGGCGGGGCGAATCCGCAGTTTGCCGGGTATAACCGCGCCATGCAGGCCCGCCGTTCTATCGGCTCACTGGCTAAACCGGCGACCTATCTCACCGCGCTTAGCCAGCCGAACCAGTACCGCCTGAACACCTGGATTGCCGATGCGCCGATCTCACTGCCTCAGCCGAACGGCAAGGTGTGGTCGCCGCAGAACGACGATCGCCGTTACAGCGGCCAGGTGATGCTGGTGGATGCGCTGACCCGCTCTATGAACGTGCCGACGGTGAACCTGGGGATGGCGATTGGCCTGCCTGCGGTCACCGAGACCTGGCTGAAGCTGGGCGTGCCGAAAGACCAACTGAACCCGGTTCCGGCGATGCTGCTGGGCGCGCTGAACCTGACGCCGATTGAAGTGGCGCAAGCGTTCCAGACCATCGCCAGCGGCGGTAACCGCGCCACGTTGTCAGCGGTGCGTTCGGTGATTGCCGAAGACGGCACCCCGCTGTTCCAGAGCTTCCCGCAGTCTGAACGCGCTGTCCCGGCGCAGGCAGCCTACATGACGCTGTGGACCATGCAACAGGTGGTGCAGCGCGGGACCGGTCGTCAACTGGGCGCGAAATTCCCTGGCCTGCATCTGGCCGGGAAAACCGGTACGACTAACAATCAGGTGGATACCTGGTTTGCCGGTATCGACGGGCGTGAAGTGGTGATCACCTGGGTAGGACGTGACAACAACCAGCCGACCAAACTGTACGGGGCCAGCGGTGCGATGTCGATTTACCAGCGCTACCTCAGCAACCAGTCGCCCATCGCGCTGGATCTGACGCCGCCGGAAGATATCGTCAATATGGGCGTGGACGATCAGGGGTACTTCCTGTGCGGTGGCGGCGGGGTGCGTTCGCTGCCGGTATGGACCACCAACCCGGATGCGCTGTGCCAGCAGAGCCGCCCGGTAGAGCCGTCGGGTAACCCGTTTGACCAGTCATCGCAGCCGCAACAGCAGCCTCAGCAACAACAGCAGGCACCGGCGCAGGAGCAGAAAAGCGATGGCGTAGCAGGCTGGATTAAAGATATGTTCGGCGGCAACTAACGCCGTAGCACCCTTAATAAAGGGCGGGATTTTCCCGCCCTTCGTGTCTCTGAACGCCGCCATTCCCACGTTTTTTCACATCCCGGTAACCCCTGCAATACCCGTATATAACCCACATTTAGCAAGGTGATTATTTCTTGTTCCCTTAGCGAAATCAGGGATGTGTGCTGCTTGCTATATAAACACCGTTTCGCATATTATCCTGCGGGCATAATAATAATTATCGTTTACGTTATCATTCGTCATATTCACGTAGAGAAAATCCAATGGCGCGTCCAGACACTGCTCAGCCAGTCAGTACCTCACTGCGTAAAATCGCAGTGATGATAGCCACAGCAGTCGGCAGCATTTCTGCTCCGGTTTTTGCGGCTGACACCACTCAAAAAGAAGACACCATCACCGTTACCGCAGCGGCTCCGCAGGAAAGCGCATGGGGCCCGGCGGCTACCATCGCGGCCAGACAGTCTGCCACCGCCACCAAAACGGATACGCCTATCCAGAAGGCACCGCAGTCCATTTCCGTGGTCACCGCCGAAGAGATGGCGCTGCACCAGCCGAAATCCGTGAAGGAAGCCCTGAGCTACACGCCGGGCGTGGCTGTGGGAACCCGTGGCGCATCCAACACTTATGACTACCTGATCATTCGCGGTTTCGCCTCCGACGGCCAGAGCCAGAATAACTATCTGAACGGCCTGAAGATGCAGGGCAACTTCTATAACGATGCGGTGATTGACCCGTATATGCTGGAGCGCGCCGAAGTGCTGCGCGGCCCGGTTTCCGTGCTGTACGGCAAGAGCAACCCGGGCGGCCTGTTGAACATGGTCAGCAAGCGTCCGACCACCGAGCCGCTGTACGAAGTCCAGTTCAAGATGGGCACCGATAGCCTGTATCAGACTGGTTTTGATTTCAGCGATGCGCTGGATGACGACGGGGTTTACTCGTATCGCTTAACCGGCCTGGCGCGTTCGGCGAATGCCCAGCAGCAGGGCGCGGAAGAGCAGCGTTACGCCATCGCGCCGTCGTTTAGCTGGCGTCCGGATGACAAAACTAACTTCACGTTCCTCTCTTACTTCCAGAACGAACCGGAAACGGGTTATTACGGCTGGTTGCCGAAAGAGGGCACGGTAACCACGCTGCCGAACGGCAGCCGCCTGCCGACCGATTTCAACGAAGGCGCGGAAAACAACACCTACTCGCGTAACGAGAAAATGGTGGGTTACAGCTTCGAACACGGCTTTAACGACACCTTTACCGTGCGTCAGAACCTGCGTTACGCGCAGAACAAAACCTCGCAAAAAAGCGTTTACGGTTATGGGATGTGTTCCGATCCGCTGTACACCGGCGATCCGGATAACAGCCCATGCGCAACCATCGCGCCGTCAGAATGGGACCACACCCTGACCCGCCGTTATGTGGACGATTACGAGAAATTAGAGAACTTCGCGGTTGATACCCAACTGCAAAGCACCTTTGCTACCGGCTCCGTGGACCACACCCTGCTGACCGGCGTCGACTTCATGCGCATGCGTAACGACATCAACTCCTGGTTTGGCTGGGCAGGTTCCGTGGCGTCATCGGATATCTATAACCTCGACCGCAGCGATTTTGATTTCGACGCTCACCCTGGCCCAGGCGCGGCGTACCGGGTGCTGAACAAGCAGAAACAGACCGGCGTTTACGTGCAGGATCAGGCGCAGTGGGACAAACTGCTGGTGACGCTGGGCGGCCGTTACGACTGGGCGGAGCAGGATTCGCTGGATCGTGAAGCGAATATCCAGCACTCGCGCAATGATAACGAGTTCACCTGGCGCGGCGGCGTAAACTACCTGTTCGACAACGGCGTGACCCCGTACTTCAGCTACAGCGAGTCGTTCGAACCGGCCTCTACCGTAGGCCAGAATGGCAGCATCTTCGCGCCGTCGAAAGGCAAACAGTACGAAGCGGGCGTGAAGTACGTTCCGGAAGACCGTCCGATCGTGCTGACCGGCGCGGTGTACCAGCTCACCAAAACCAACAACCTGATGGCCGATCCTGCGGGCTCATTCTTCTCGGTTGAAGGCGGCGAAATCCGCGCGCGCGGCGTTGAACTGGAGGCCAAAGCGGCGCTTTCTGCGAGCATCAACATGGTGGGTTCTTACACCTATACCGATGCGGAATACACCACCGACACCGACTACAAAGGCAACACCCCGGCTCAGGTGCCAAAACACATGGCATCGCTGTGGGGTGATTACACGATGTTTGACGGCCCGCTCTCCGGCCTGACCCTGGGCACCGGCGTGCGTTATACCAGCGCCAGCTACGGCGATCCGGCGAACTCTTTTAAAGTCGGCAGCTACACCCTGGTGGATGCGCTGGTCCGCTACGACCTGGCGCGTGTAGGCATGGCGGGCTCCAACGTGGCGTTGCACGTCAACAATCTGTTCGATCGTGAATACGTCGCCAGCTGCTTCAACACCTATGGCTGCTTCTGGGGCGCGGAACGTCAGGTTGTCGCGACCGCCACCTTCCGTTTCTGATCCGTTTTCGGGCACGGTTCGCCGTGCCCTTTATCAAGTTGATGACTATGCAGGATAAACAGACGCATCCCGATACCACTTTTTCTCTGCGCGATATCACCTTCCGGGTGCCAGGCCGAACCCTGCTTCACCCGCTCTCATTGACCTTTCCTGTCGGTAAAGTGACGGGCCTGATCGGCCATAACGGTTCCGGGAAATCCACCCTGCTGAAAATGCTTGGCCGCCATCAGAAGCCGTCCGACGGCGATCTGCTGCTCAACGATTTGCCGCTCGACCAGTGGACCAGCAAAGCCTTTGCCCGCCAGGTGGCCTATCTCCCGCAGCAACTGCCGCCCGCCGAAGGCATGACGGTGCGCGAGCTGGTGGCGATTGGCCGTTATCCGTGGCACGGCGCGTTAGGGCGTTTCGGCGTGGCCGATCGTGAGAAAGTGGAAGAGGCTATCGAGCTGGTAGGGCTGAAGCCGTTCGCCCATCGTCTGGTGGACAGCCTGTCCGGCGGCGAACGCCAGCGGGTGTGGATTGCGATGCTGGTGGCTCAGGACAGCCGCTGTTTATTGCTGGATGAACCGACATCGGCGCTGGATATCGCCCACCAGGTGGACGTGCTGGCGCTGATCCATCGCCTGAGCCAGCAAAAAGGCTTAACAGTGATCGCCGTGCTGCACGATATCAACATGGCGGCGCGCTACTGTGATTATCTGGTGGCGCTGCGCGGCGGCGAAATGATTGCCCAGGGCGACCCTGCCGCCATGATGCAGAGCGAAACCCTGGAACGCATTTACGGTATTCCTATGGGGATACTGCCCCATCCTGCGGGCGCGGCCCCGGTGAGCTTTGTCTACTGATGTCTGATTCCCTGTTAACCCTGATTTCCCGTCGTCGTCTGGTGACGGCGATGGCGCTGTCGCCGCTGCTGTGGCAAATGGGTTCCGCCCGCGCCGCAACGGTCGACCCGCATCGCGTGGTGGCGCTGGAGTGGCTGCCTGTTGAACTGCTGATGGCGCTTGGCGTGATGCCTTACGGCGTGGCCGATATTGTTAACTACAAAATGTGGGTCAATGAGCCTGCATTGCCGGACACGGTGATCGACGTCGGGCTGCGTACCGAGCCGAATCTTGAACTGCTGGCGCAAATGAAACCGTCAATGTTGGTCTGGTCCACAGGCTATGGCCCGTCAGAAGAGACGTTACGGCCTATCGCGCCGGGGCGCGGCTTCAGCTTCAGCGACGGGAAACAACCCCTGACCAAAGCGCGCAACTCGCTGCTGGAGATGGGCGAACTGCTGGGGCTTTCCCGGGCGGCGCACACGCATCTGGATACGTTTGACGCTTATCTGGCGCAGATGAAACCGCGCTTTGCCGGACGGGGAAATCGTCCGATCCTGATGATGACCCTGATGGACGAGCGCCACGTGCTGGTGATTGGCGAAAACAGCCTGTTCCAGCAGGTAATGGATGTGATGGGCATTCCCAACGCCTGGCACGGCGAAACCAATTTCTGGGGCAGCGCCGTGGTGGGTATCGAACGGCTGGCGGCGATAAAAGACGCTGATGTGCTGTGCTTTGAACACGGCGATGACGCCCTGATGAAACGTATCGCCGTCACCCCGCTGTGGAACGCGATGCCGTTTATCCGCCAGCAGCGCTTCCAGCGCGTGCCCGCCGTGTGGTTCTACGGCGCGACCCTGTCGTCGATGCATTTCTGCCGGGTACTGGATGCGGCGCTGGGAGGCAAAGCATGAGGGCCAAAAGCAATCTGCTCGCGCCGGTGCTGTTGTCGGTGATGTTTCTGGCCGGGCTGTGGCTCACCTGGTTTAACCTCAATCATCAACTGCCGCGCGACCAGTGGAGCGCAGCGCTGTGGCACCCCAGCCAGGATGTCCTCGATCAAATGCTGTTCCACTACAGCGCGCTGCCGCGCCTGGCGCTGTCGCTGCTGGTTGGCGCAGGGCTGGGCCTGGTAGGGGTGCTGTTCCAGCAGGTGCTGCGCAATCCGCTGGCGGAGCCGACCACGCTTGGGGTGGCGACGGGCGCGCAACTGGGCGTTGCCATCGCCACGCTGTGGGCGCTGCCCGGCGGCTATATGACTTCGCAGTTCGCCGCGCTGGCGGGCTCGGCGCTGGTGGGGCTGATCGTTTTCGGCGTCGCCTGGAATAAACGCCTGTCGCCCATCACGCTGATTCTGGCGGGGCTGGTGGTCAGCCTGTACTGCGGCGCGGTGAATCAGCTGATTGTGATTTTCCATCACGACCAGCTGCAAAGCGTATTTTTATGGAGCACCGGGGCGCTGAACCAGACCGACTGGAGCATTGTCTCCCGGCTGTGGCCGCAACTGCTGGGCGGCGTGATGCTGACGCTCTTGCTGCTGCGCCCGCTTACCCTGATGGGCCTCGATGACGGCGTGGCGCGCAATCTGGGTCTGGCGCTCTCCATGGCGCGCCTGGCGGCGCTGGTGCTGGCTATCGCGATTAGTGCCCTGTTGGTTAACGCCGTGGGGATTATCGGTTTTATCGGCTTGTTTGCGCCGCTGCTGGCGAAAATGCTCGGCGCGCGCCGCCTGCTGTCCCGGCTGATCCTCGCGCCGCTGATTGGCGCGCTGATCCTGTGGCTCTCCGATCAGATGATTGTCTGGCTGACGCGGGTGTGGATGGAAGTGTCCACCGGCGCGGTGACGGCGTTAATCGGCGCGCCGCTGCTGCTGTGGCTGCTGCCGCGCCTGCGCACCCAGAGCGCGCCGTCGCTTGACGCGGGCGATCATATTCCTGGCGAGCGCCAGCACGTGCTGCTCTTCAGCCTGGCGGGCCTTGGGGCGCTGCTGCTGCTGATTGCCGTTGCCCTGACGTTTGGCCGTGATGCGCACGGCTGGACCTGGGCCAGCGGCGATCTGTTGCGCGACCTGCTGCCGTGGCGCTGGCCGCGCGTGCTGGCGGCGATGACCGCAGGCTGCATGCTGGCGGTAGCGGGCTGCATTATCCAGCGGCTGACCGGCAACGCCATGGCGAGCCCGGAAGTGCTGGGCATCAGCTCCGGCGCGGCGTTTGGCGTGGTATTGATGCTGTTCCTGGTGCCGGGAGACGCCTATGGCTGGCTGCTGCCTGCCGGGAGTCTGGGCGCTGCCGCCACGCTGCTGATTATCATGATCGCCGCCGGGCGCGGCGGGTTTTCTCCGCACCGGATGCTGCTCGCCGGGATGGCGTTAAGTACCGCCTTCACCATGCTGCTGATGATGCTGCAGGCCAGCGGCGATCCGCGGATGGCGAAAGTCATCACCTGGATTTCCGGGTCGACCTACAGCGTGACCGGCCAGCACGCGGTGTACAGTTTTATCGTGATGCTGGCGCTGCTGGCGCTGACGCCGCTGTGCCGCCGCTGGTTGACCGTACTGCCGCTGGGCGGCGATACGGCGCGGGCGGTGGGGCTGGCGCTCACGCCATCGCGCGTGGCGTTGCTGATGCTGGCGTCGGGCCTGACGGCGGCGGCGACCATGACTATCGGCCCGCTGAGTTTCGTCGGGCTGATGGCCCCGCACATCACCCGGATGATGGGGTTCCGTCGCGCATTGCCGCAGTTGGTCATTTCCGCGCTGCTTGGCGGGCTGCTGCTGGTGGTCGCCGACTGGTGCGGACGAATGGTGATGTTCCCGTACCAGATCCCCGCCGGGTTGCTGTCGACCTTTATCGGCGCGCCGTACTTTGTGTATCTGCTGCGTAAGCAGAGCCGTTAAAAGAGCCGGCCTCTTTCGTTCTGGAAGGGGCCTTATTCTGCCGAAACCGCACGGGCGATAAACTCGCGCAGCCACTGATGCGCCGGGTCGCGGTGTACCCGCTCGGGCCAGAGCATCATCTTCTCAAACCCTGCGATCTCAATCGGCGCGTCCAGCACGCGCAGCGCCGGATCGTCGCGCACCAGCCGTTCCGGCAACATCGCCACCAGCCTGGTGCGGCTCAACACGGCGCTGACAAAGCTGAAGTGCGGCACCGACAGCACCACGTTGCGGCTTAACCCCAGTTTCGCCAGCGCCTCGTCGGTGCTGCCGGCAAAACCGCCGCCGTCCGGCGAGACAATCACATGCTCCAGTTGGCAAAACTGCGCCAGATCCGGCGCGCGTTGCAGTTCAGGATGATCGTGGCGGCACACCAGCCGGTAATTTTCATCGAACAGGAAACGGCTACGCAGTTCCGGCGGCGCGCCGGTGCGGGTAAAAATCGCCAGATCCAGTTTGTCATGCTCCATCGCAGCGGAGAGCCGGGTTGAGGGGATTTCCAGCAGCGCCAGACGGCAGTGCGGGGCGGCCTGGCGCAGCCCGTCCAGCGCGGGCAGCAGGACGGAATATTCGCTGTAATCCGAGGCGGCGATGCGCCAGGTAATGGACGCCTGTGCAGGATCGAAGGGCTGCGGTGAGGCGATGGCATGATCCAGCGCCCGCAGCGCCTGACGTAACGGCTCGCGCAGCGCGTCGGCCCTGGCGGTAGGGCGCATGCCGCGCGGCCCCGGCAGCAGCAGCGGATCGCCTAATGATTCGCGGAGTTTAGCTAACTGCACGCTGACCGAGGGTTGAGAAAGATGCAGCCGCGCCGCCGCGCGCGTGACGTTCTGCTCGGTAAGCAGCGCATCCAGCGTCAGAAGTAAGTTCAGATCCAGACCAGTGAGATTGTTCATCGCTATACCTGATATATAGGCTATTCATTTCCACTATACCTGTCGAAGAGCGATGCTGGCGTCACTTTTCATCAGGAGAAATGAATATGAATGTACTGATTGTCTATGCCCATCCGGAACCCCAGTCGCTAAACGGGGCGCTAAAACAGGCTATGGTGACGCAGCTAACCGCGCTGGGCCATCAGGTCCAGGTGTCCGATCTGTATGCCATGAACTGGAAGGCCCCGCTGGATGCGGCGGACTTTACCCGCGATCGCCAGGGCAAGCCGTTCGATCCGGCGGAGGATTCAAAACGGGGTTACGAACAGGGATTACAGACCCCGGATATCACCCGCGAGCAGGAAAAACTGCGCTGGGCGGATACGGTGATTTTTCAGTTCCCGCTGTGGTGGTTCTCGATGCCCGCCATAATGAAGGGCTGGTTTGAGCGCGTCTACGCTTACGGTTTTGCCTATGGCGTGGGCGAACATTCTGATAGCCACTGGGGCGACCGCTACGGCGAGGGCAATATGACCGGCAAGCGCGCCATGCTGGTGATCACGGCGGGCGGCTGGGAGAGCCATTACCACCCGCGCGGCATCAACGGCGGGATCGACGACATTCTGTTTCCCATCCACCACGGGATGCTGTGGTATCCGGGTTTCGATGTGCTGCCGCCGCACGTGATTTATCGCGCCCATAAGATGGACGATGCGCGTTTTCAGGTGGAGTGCGAGAAGCTGGAGGCGCGGATGAAAACCCTGGAACAAACAGCCCCGCTGCCGTTTCGTCGACAGAACTTCGGCGACTACCTGATCCCGTCGTTAATCCTGAGGCCGGAACTGGCGGAAGGGGAGAGCGGATTACGCGTGCATCTGCAACGCTAAAAGAAAGCGGCCCGCGCCGGATAGCGCGGGCCTGAGTATTACAACCTGGCGAACACCTGACGCGCCGCGTCAATGGTGTTATCGATATCTTCTTCGCTGTGCGCTACGGACATAAAGCCTGCTTCAAACGCCGACGGCGCAAGGTAAACGCCTTCTTCCAGCATCAGATGGAAGAAGCGCTTAAAGCGCTCGACATCGCAGCCCAGTACGTCCTGATAGCAGGTCACGCTCGGCGCATCGGTAAAGAACAGGCCGAACATGCCGCCGACGTGGTTCACCACCAGCGGGATCCCTGCCTCCTGCGCCGCTTCGCGCAGGCCTTCCGCCAGACGGGTAGTCAGGTCGGTCAGGGTGGCGTGAATGCCCGGCTGGGCCACTTCGGTCAGACAGGCGTAGCCCGCCGCCATAGCAATCGGGTTGCCGGACAGCGTTCCCGCCTGGTAAACCGGGCCGGTTGGCGCCAGCGCTTCCATGATTTCACGGCGTCCGCCGAACGCGCCCACCGGCATACCGCCGCCGATGATTTTACCCAGGCAGGTCAGATCCGGCTCCACGCCGTAATAAGACTGCGCGCCCGCCAGCGCCACGCGGAAGCCGGTCATCACTTCATCAATAATCAGCAGCGCGCCGAATTCGTCGCACAGCGCACGCAGGCCCGGCAGGAAGTCCGGCTGAGGCGGAATGCAGTTCATGTTGCCGGCAACCGGCTCGACGATAATACAGGCGATGTCCTGCGGATACTGCTCAAACGCCTCGCGCACCGAGGCGAGATCGTTGTAGGTGCAGGTCAGGGTGTGTTTGGCGAAATCCGCCGGGACGCCCGGCGAGTTTGGCTGGCCGAGCGTCAACGCGCCGGACCCGGCTTTCACCAACAGGCAGTCGGCGTGGCCGTGATAGCAGCCTTCGAATTTGATGATTTTATCGCGATGGGTGTAACCGCGCGCCAGGCGGATTGCGCTCATGGTGGCTTCGGTGCCGGAGTTCACCATCCGCACCATATCCATCGTCGGCACCAGTTCGGTCACCAGCTGCGCCATGTTGACTTCCATCTCGGTGGGCGCGCCAAAGCTTAAACCGCGCTGGGCGGCTTCGATGACCGCGTTGCGGATGGCGGGGTGGTTATGTCCCAGCACCATCGGACCCCAGGAGCCCACGTAGTCGATATAGGCTTTTCCGTCGGCGTCATACAGGTAAGCCCCATCGGCGCGCTCAATGAAAAGTGGTGTGCCCCCTACGCCGGTAAACGCGCGGACCGGTGAATTAACCCCGCCAGGGATAAGCTCGCGTGCGGCAGCGTAGAGATGTTCAGACTTACTCATGAATCGGCTCCTGATTCGTGGAATGGGTAACAACGGGCTATTCTAAGGGATCCACGGAAGGTAATAAAAGTTTTGCCCGATTAAAGCATCATAATTCGAAGGGATTTTCCTCGCGACGCCTGGCTTCAGGGCGAGTAAAATGCCGCGCGTTAAAAAACTACCTAAAAATGATGATGTATGAACTCTGAGAACTCCTCGTTTGAAGCACAGCAGTTTATCCGCCTGACGCGGCGCGAGCGGATCCGGCAATTGCTTAATCGCGATAAAACCCCCGTCGCGATCCTGTTGATGGCCGCCGTGGTCGGCACGCTCACCGGTCTGGCGGGCGTGGCGTTTGATAAAGCCGTCGAGTGGGTGCAGTTAAACCGCATGATGCTGTTGGCCAGCACCGCAGACCGTGCATGGCTGGTCTGGCCGCTGGCGTTTATCGTTTCGGCGCTGCTGGCGATGTTCGGCTACTGGCTGGTGCGCCGTTTTGCGCCGGAAGCCGGCGGTTCGGGCATCCCGGAAATCGAAGGCGCGATGGAAGAATTACGCCCGGTGCGCTGGTGGCGCGTGTTGCCGGTGAAGTTTTTCGGCGGCATGGGAACGCTGGGCGCGGGCATGGTGCTGGGGCGCGAAGGGCCGACCGTGCAGATCGGCGGCAATATCGGGCGCATGGTGCTGGATGTTTTCCGCATGCGCAGCGCAGAGGCGCGCCATACGCTGCTGGCGACCGGCGCGGCGGCGGGCCTTTCTGCGGCCTTTAACGCGCCGCTGGCGGGCATCTTGTTTATCATCGAAGAGATGCGCCCGCAGTTTCGCTACAGCCTGATTTCCATTAAGGCGGTGTTCACCGGCGTGATTATGTCGAGCATTGTGTTTCGCGTGTTTAACGGCGAAACGGCGATTATCGATGTCGGTCAACTCTCCAACGCGCCGATCCATACCCTGTGGCTGTATCTGGTATTGGGGATGATTTTTGGCATTGTCGGGCCGCTGTTTAACGCGCTGGTGCTGAAAGCGCAGGATATCTTCGCCCGCATCCACGGCGGCAATATCACCCGGTGGGTGTTGATCGGCGGATTAATCGGCGGGCTGTGCGGCGTGCTGGGGCTGATCGAGCCCAGCGCGGCGGGGGGCGGCTTTAATCTGATCCCCATTGCGGCGGCGGGCAATTTTACCGTCGGGATGCTGCTGTTTATCTTTATCACCCGCATCATCACTACGGTGCTGTGCTTTTCCTCTGGCGCGCCGGGCGGCATTTTTGCGCCGATGCTGGCGCTGGGGACGCTGCTGGGCACCGCGTTCGGCATGGCCTGTATCGCCTGGTTCCCGGCGTGGCAGCTGGAGCCGGGCACCTTTGCCATCGCCGGAATGGGGGCGTTGTTCGCCGCGTCGGTGCGCGCGCCGCTGACCGGTATCGTGCTGGTTCTGGAAATGACCGACAATTATCAGCTCATATTGCCAATGATTATTACCTGCCTGGGTGCCACACTGCTGGCGCAGTTCCTGGGCGGCAAGCCGCTCTATTCCACGATCCTCGCGCGTACGCTCGCGAAACAGGAAGCGGAGCGGCAGCAGGCTGCCCGACCGGAGAATACTTGAACGATTTACCAGGGTATTAGATAATGACCAAAAGATTGGGTGATATCCGTCATACTTCTGGCCGTTTCTTTCCCGGGACCGCCTCCAGCATTCGGTTAATTACCCGAATCGCCGTATCAATGGGAGCAAATAATGAGTGATGACGTAGCGCTGCCTCTGCAATTTACCGATGCAGCAGCCAATAAAGTAAAAAGCCTGGTTGCCGATGAAGAGAACCCGAACCTGAAACTGCGTGTGTATATCACCGGTGGCGGTTGCAGCGGCTTCCAGTATGGTTTTACCTTTGATGACCAGATCAACGAAGGCGACATGACCATTGAAAAACAGGGTGTCGCGCTGGTGGTCGATCCGATGAGCCTGCAATATCTTGTGGGCGGCGCGGTGGATTACACCGAAGGGCTGGAAGGTTCTCGCTTCGTGGTGACTAACCCGAATGCCACCAGCACCTGCGGCTGCGGTTCTTCATTCAGTATCTGAGCCATAACGCCGATAAAAAAAGCCGTGATTGCATCACGGCTTTTTTGTTTTCAGGCGCGGTCATCCAGCGCGAAGGTCGGCAGCTTTAAGTGCCAGCGGATCGCCGCCAGCCGGATTGCCAGCGTTACCACCATGCCCACCATACTGGCCTGTTCCAGCGGCATGCCGAACAGATAGAAGGCGTTGGCATGAACAATGCCGCCGATAATACAGGCGGTGGCGTAGATTTCGGTGCGCAGGATCATCGGCACTTCGCGCGCCAGCACGTCGCGGATAATCCCGCCGCCCACGCCGGTCAGTACGCCCATACACACCGCCACCAGCGGGCCGGTCCCGGCCATAAAGGCTTTGTTCACCCCGATGCCGACAAACACCGCCAGCCCAACCGCATCCAGCACCGGTAGCACCCATTTCGGCAGACGGCGCGGCTGGCGCACCAGCACAATGGTCAGCATACAGGTGACCATCGCCACCACCAGATCGGTCGGATCTTTTACCCAGAATACCGGGCCGTGGGCGAGGGCCATATCGCGGATGGTGCCGCCGCCCACGGCAGTCACCACGCCCAGTACCAGTACGCCGAACGGATCCATCCGCAGCTTACCGGCCAGTAAAACCCCTGAAATAGCAAAAACGGCAGTACCAATGATATCCAGCCAATAGACCAGCATTGCTCACCCTCAGTTTGTTGTTTCCGCCATTGCCTGGCAGAGCTGTTTTGCGGCGAGGATAATACGCGGGCCTGACCGTTCAAACCAGTCGTCGTGAAGGGCAATAACCGGAACTTTGAGCTGGTCATGCCAAAATTGCGATGTTTTTGGGATATTGCGCTGTTCACCGGCCACCACAATGGCCTGCGGCTTACGCATCAGCACCTGCTCGCGGCTGACCTGCGGCCAGGGTACGCGGCTGTCGGCAAAGATGTTTTCACCGCCGCACACTTCCAGAATCTGATTTTGCAGGGAGGACTTTCCGGAGGTAAACAGCGGGTGATCGCCGAACTGGAGAAAAACCCGGGTTTTTGGTTTATCGGCGTACTGTTTTCGCAGCGCGGCAAATTCCGTAGCCAGCTTGTCGGCGGCGGCGTTGGCCTGTTCGGGCGTTGGACTCCATTTTGCCAGTTGGCGCAGTGCGGCAACGATATCGTCCACGGTCAGCGGATCGAGCCACAGCACCTCGATACCCAGCGCTTTTAGCTGGTTAACCTGGCGCTCCGGGTTGCCGCCGCGCCAGGCGACAACCAGATCCGGTTTTAGCGCCACGATACGTTCAAAGTTCATGCCCTGCCAGTTGGCCACCTGCTCAAGCTTTTTGGCGGCTTCCGGGTAGTCGGAATAGTAACTGACGGCAATGGGCGTAATGCCTGCGGCAAACGCCAGTTCGGTGTTGCCCGGCGAAAGGGTAATGACGCGCGGCGCGGCAAACAGCCACGCCGGAAGCAGTAAAAGGGCGCACAGCGCCCCGAAGCGTTTGAACTTAGCCATGCTGGAGCTGTTGGAGCAGCGTTTCAACCATCAGGCTGGACTGCTTCGCCGCCACCGCCAGAAACTCGTCAAAGCTGAGATGGGATTGCTGATCCGCCACGTCGGAAATGGCGCGCACCACCACGAACGGCACGCCGAAGTTATGGCACACGTGCGCCACGGCGGTAGCTTCCATTTCAACGGCAATCGCATTCGGGAAATGCTGGCGGATTTTCGCCAGGTTTTCCGCGCCGTTGATAAACGCGTCGCCGCTCACCACCAGGCCGCGCACCGCGTGGAGATCCAGTTTCTGAATGCAGGCTTCGGCTGCGGCAATCAGCTTTTCATCGGCTTTAAAGCCTGCCGGGCAGCCCGGCAGCTGGCCGTATTCGTAGCCGAACGCGGTAACGTCGGCATCGTGATAGCGCACGTCTTCCGACACCACGATATCGCCCACTTTCAGCGTCGGCGCCAGGCCGCCCGCGGAGCCGGTATTGATAATGACGTCAGGTTTACAGTGTTCCAGCAGCAGGGTTGCGCCCATCGCCGCCGCCACTTTACCAATTCCCGATTTCAGCAGCGCCACGTCGGTTCCGTTTAAGGTTCCGGTATAAATTTCGCAACCGGCAATGTTCAGGGTTTGACGGTTTTCGATTTTGTCGCGCAGAAGGGTGACTTCTTCTTCCATTGCGCCAATGATGCCTGCTTTCATAGAGATACTCGCTAAATGTTAGATTCAGGGGCATAGTCTATCATGGCAATGGCAGGGAAATAATTCGCTTCTGATTAAGAGCTGGAGGGCTTATGGCTGAGTTCGACTTTCGCAATAAGATTAACTGGCGTCGCCGCTACCGCTCGCCGCAGGGCGTGAAAAGCGAGCATGAAATTGTGCGCATTTTTGAAAGCGATCGCGGACGCATCGTTAACTCTCCCGCCATTCGTCGCCTCCAGCAGAAAACCCAGGTGTTTCCCCTTGAGCGCAACGCTGCGGTGCGCACCCGTTTGACCCATTCCATGGAAGTACAGCAGGTAGGCCGCTATATCGCCAAAGAGGTGCTCAGCCGCCTGAAGGAGCGCAGGCTGCTGGCGGAGTACGGGTTAGATGAGCTCACCGGTCCGTTCGAAAGTATTGTGGAGATGTCCTGCCTGATGCATGACATCGGTAATCCGCCGTTTGGCCACTTTGGCGAAGCGGCGATAAACGACTGGTTTCGCCAGCGGCTGGTGCCAGCCGACGCCACCAGCCAGCCGCTCAGCGGCGATCGCTGCCAGGTGGCGGTGTTGCAACTGCACGAAGGCGAGGACGCGCTGAACGCTTTGCGGCGTAAAGTGCGCAATGATATTTGCCAGTTTGAAGGCAATGCCCAGGGCATCCGGCTGGTGCATACGCTGCTGCGCATGAATCTCACCTGGGCGCAGGTCGGGGGGATTTTAAAATATACCCGCCCCGCCTGGTTTACCGGCCCCACGCCGGAAAGCCACAGCTATTTGATGAAAAAACCGGGCTTTTACCTCTCGGAAGAAGAGTACATTGTACGGTTACGTAAAGAACTCTCACTGGATGAATACTGCCGATTTCCATTGACGTGGATTATGGAAGCCGCTGATGACATCTCCTATTGCGTTGCGGATTTAGAAGACGCGGTGGAGAAACGCATTTTCAGCGCCGAGCAACTGTACCAGCATTTGCGCGACGCCTGGGGCGACCATCAGTCTGGCGATCTGTTTGCCCAGGTGGTGCAAAACGCCTGGGATAAATCGATGACCAATTCCATGCAGCGTAGCGTGGAAGATCAGTTCTTTATGTATTTAAGGGTGAACACGCTGAATAAACTGGTGCCCTATGCGGCTCAGCGTTTTATTGATAATTTACCGACCATTTTCCCGGGCTGTTTTAATCATGCGCTGCTGGAAGATGACAGCCCATATAGCCGCCTCCTGAAGCTTTATAAAAATGTCGCGGTGCGCCACGTATTTAGCCATCCGGATGTTGAACAGCTCGAATTACAGGGTTACCGGGTGATTAAGGGACTGTTAGATATATATCAACCGTTGTTGCTGCTGGGCGCAGACGACTTCCGGTTATTAGTGGAAGAGGCCAGTGGCCGACGCTTACCCATTGAAACCCGGCTATTTCATAAATTGTCGGGGCGGCACCGCCTGGCCTATATTGAAGCAATGAGTCACGTTAATCGTAATGATGCTGCTTTTCCGGTTTGGGAATATTATTATCGTTGTCGTCTTATCCAGGATTATATTAGCGGCATGACCGATCTTTATGCATGGGATGAATACCGCAAGCTGATGGCGGTAGAATAATATCCGAAAGTTTTGTAAAGACGGCCAATAAATTTTTACTTTTCAAGAAATTCAGCCGTGGAACTTCACGCGCTAAAATCACTCTGATAGTCACGTTCACAGCAATTTTGCCTGACTAATTAATTGAGAATGAAACAGATGAAAAAAACCACGTTAGCATTGAGTGCGCTGGCTCTGAGCATGGGCCTGGCATTAAGTCCTGTCTCCGCTGTCGCTGCTGAAACCGCCTCGGCGGCATCGGTTGCTCAACCGATGCCAAGCCTGGCGCCGATGCTTGAAAAAGTCATGCCTTCAGTGGTGAGCATTAATGTGGAAGGAACCACGGCGGTCAACAACCCGCGCCTTCCGCGTAACTTCCAGCAGTTCTTCGGCGACGACTCGCCGTTCTGCCAGGACGGTTCGCCGTTCCAGAGTTCGCCGTTCTGCCAGGGCGGCGGTGCCGGTCCGCAAGGCGGTCAGCAGCAGAAATTTATGGCGCTGGGTTCCGGCGTTATCATTGATGCCGCCAAAGGCTATGTGGTCACCAACAACCACGTGGTAGATAACGCCACCAGCATCAAAGTACAGCTCAGCGATGGCCGCAAGCTGGACGCCAAAATGGTCGGTAAGGACCCGCGTTCCGATATCGCGCTGATCCAAATCCAGGATCCGAAAAACCTGACGGCGATTAAACTGGCCGATTCTGACGCGCTGCGCGTCGGCGACTACACCGTGGCGATCGGTAACCCGTTTGGCCTCGGCGAGACCGTGACGTCCGGGATTGTGTCGGCGCTGGGCCGTAGCGGCCTGAACGCTGAAAACTACGAAAACTTTATCCAGACCGATGCGGCGATCAACCGGGGTAACTCCGGCGGCGCGCTGGTTAATCTGAACGGCGAACTGATCGGGATTAACACCGCGATCCTCGCGCCGGACGGCGGCAACATTGGTATCGGCTTCGCCATCCCGAGCAACATGGTGAAAAACCTGACCAGCCAGATGGTGGAATACGGTCAGGTGCGCCGTGGCGAACTGGGCATCATGGGGACTGAGCTGAACTCCGAACTGGCGAAAGCCATGAAGGTCGATGCCCAGCGCGGCGCGTTCGTCAGCCAGGTGATGCCGAACTCCTCTGCGGCCAAAGCGGGCGTGAAGGCGGGCGACGTGATCGTCTCGCTGAACGACAAGCCGATTAACAGCTTCGCGGCACTGCGCGCTCAGGTTGGCACCATGCCGGTGGGCAGTAAACTCACTCTGGGCCTGCTGCGCGACGGCAAACCGACGTCGGTGACGCTGGAACTCCAGCAGAGCAGCCAGAACCAGGTGGATTCTTCTTCCATCTTCAACGGGATTGAAGGCGCGGAGATGAGCAACCAGACTGGCAATAATCCGGGCGTGGTGGTGAATAGCGTGAAAACCGGTTCTCAGGCGGCGCGTATCGGCCTGAAAAAAGGCGATATTATCCTGGGTGCTAACCAGCAGCCGGTGAAAAACATCGCTGAACTGCGCAAAATTCTCGACAGCAAACCGTCGGTGCTGGCGCTGAACGTAAAACGCGGCGATACCACGCTTTACCTGCTGATGCAGTAATGGTTGAAGGGTTTTTTGTGACCCTTTCCACAACTCCATAGTCTGGCCCCGCGCATTGTGCATTTGCCCAATGCGCGGGGTTTTTTTGTGCCTTATTCTGAACCATTGATTGAGCGGAGGGGCACAATGGCGGGTTGGCATCTTGATACCAAAATGGCGCAGGATATCGTGTCACGCACGATGCGCATCATTGATACCAATATCAACGTTATGGATGCTCGCGGGCGTATCATCGGCAGCGGCGACCAGGAGCGTATTGGTGAATTGCACGAAGGCGCGCTGCTGGTGCTTTCTCAGGGCCGCGTGGTGGATATCGACGATGCGGTGGCGCGCAGCCTGCACGGCGTGCGTCAGGGGATTAACCTGCCGCTGCGTATTGAAGGGGAAATTGTCGGCGTGATCGGCCTGACGGGCGATCCGGTGCATCTGCGCAAGTACGGCGAGCTGGTGTGCATGACGGCCGAGATGATGCTTGAGCAGTCGCGTCTGATGCACATGCTGGCGCAGGATACCCGTCTGCGCGAAGAGCTGGTGATGAACCTGATCCAGACCGAAGAGCATACCCCGGCGCTGATGGAATGGGCGCAGCGTTTAGGTATCGATCTGAACCAGCCCCGCGTGGTCGCCGTGGTGGAGGTGGACAGCGGCCAGCTCGGCGTCGACAGCGCCATGGCGGAGCTGCAACAGTTGCAAACCGCGCTCACCACGCCCGAACGCAATAATCTGGTGGCGATCGTTTCGCTGACCGAAATGGTGGTACTGAAGCCCGCGCTCAATGCCTTTGGTCGTTGGGATGCGGAAGATCACCGTCGCCGCGTCGAGCAGCTGATCGCCCGGATGAAAGAGAGCGGGCATCTGCGTTTTCGCGTGGCGCTCGGCAACTACTTTACCGGGCCAGGCAGCATTGCCCGCTCCTGGCGTACCGCGCGCACGACCATGATGGTCGGCAAACAGCGCATGCCGGACGTGCGCAGCTATTTCTATCAGGATCTGATGCTGCCGGTGCTGCTGGACAGTTTGCGCGGCGGCTGGCAAGCCAATGAGCTGGCGCGCCCGCTGGCGAAGCTGAAAGCGATGGACAACAACGGCCTGCTGCGTCGCACCCTGACCGCGTGGTTTCGTCACAACGTACAGCCGCTGGCGACGTCCAAGGCGCTGTTTATCCATCGCAATACGCTGGAATACCGTCTGAACCGGATCTCGGAACTGACCGGGCTGGATCTGGGGAATTTTGACGACAGGTTACTGCTGTATATTGCGTTACAGCTCGACGAACAACGCTAACAGAGGAAAGCAGGGCGGGGGAGAATACCCGCCCTGAGAGAATTATTTACGGGTAAGTTTTTCCAGATCGGCTTCGATTTCGTTGATCTTATTGGTCACCACACTTTCCAGATGACGCAGATCGTCGAGAATTTTACGCTTCAGATCCACTTCAGTACGGTCGCGCATGCAGATTTGATCCAGCTCGTCGATCACGTAACGCAGATTTGGGCTGATCTCCTGCACTTCTTTGTAACCCTGCCCTACGCCATCAGCCACCACGGTTTTGCGCTGGCGCGGATATTTAAACTTCACGCTCTTGGCAAAAAACTCGCCTTTATCCTTACGAAAGTAGATTTTCAGGATGTCGTTGTTGGCTTCCTGCCGGAGGCTGTACCGGTCAATCTCTTCAGGATTGGTGATCCCCAGACTCTTCAGATTATCGTACATAGCGGTATCCTTAGCGAAACATTAACCCAGAAATAATTAATGAAATAATTCGTTAATGCCACAACCGGGTACAAAAAAGGCGGGTTATCCCGCCTTTTTTATTCATCTTTAGTCGATAGTGCGAAGCAGCTCATTAATGCCCACTTTGCCGCGCGTTTTGGCATCGACTTTTTTGACGATTACCGCACAGTATAGGCTGTATTTGCCGTCTTTCGAAGGCAGGTTGCCGGAGACCACGACGGAGCCAGCCGGAACGCGGCCATAATGCACTTCGCCGGTTTCACGGTCATAAATACGGGTGCTCTGGCCGATGTACACGCCCATGGAAATCACTGAACCTTCTTCCACGATCACGCCTTCCACCACTTCAGAACGCGCGCCGATAAAGCAGTTGTCTTCGATGATGGTGGGGTTGGCCTGTAACGGCTCCAGTACGCCGCCGATGCCTACGCCGCCGGACAGGTGAACGTTTTTACCGATCTGCGCGCAAGAGCCCACGGTCGCCCAGGTATCGACCATGGTGCCTTCATCCACGTATGCGCCGATGTTCACATAGGACGGCATTAGCACGGTGTTGCGGGCAATAAACGCACCCTGGCGCACCGCTGCGGGCGGCACCACGCGGAAACCTTCTTTCTGGAAACGCGCCTGGTCATAGTCGGCGAATTTCATCGGCACTTTATCGAAGTAGCGGCTTTCCGCACCGTCGATGACCTGGTTGTCATTGATGCGAAAAGAAAGCAGCACCGCTTTTTTCAGCCATTGATGCGTCACCCACTGGCCGTCGATCTTCTCCGCCACGCGTAGCGCGCCGGAATCAAGAAGCGCGATAACCTGGTTCACCGCTTCACGGGTGACGGTATCCACATTCGCGGGAGTGATGTCGGCGCGACGCTCGAAAGCGGCTTCAATAACGTTTTGTAACTGCTGCATTGTCTCTTTCCATATTGCGTAAAAAAATTCGTTACCCTTTATCGTTTGGATTGAGGGCGGCTGTCAACCGTTGTTGCACCTCTAGTTGCAGCGCATTATTAAGGGCACGCCGGTCCGCATTTGCGATTATAAATAAATCTTCTACTCGCTCCCCAATTGTCGTGATTCTCGCCCCGTGGAGCGAAATTCCCAGGTCCGCGAACACCTGGCCGACGCGCGCCAGAAGCCCTGGCTGATCGAGGGCTATCAGCTCCATAAACGATTTCCGATCGGTGTGGGTCGGCAGAAAATTGACCTCGGTCTCAACGGTAAAGTGGCGCAGTTTGGCGGCCTGGCGACGCGGCTGCGGCGGATGCCAGGTGCGCTGGGTAATGGCCTGTTCCAGGCCATAGCGAATCGCTTCGTGGCGATCCGCCGCCAGCGGTTTGCCGTCCGGCTCCAGCACGATAAAGGTATCCATCGCCATGCCGTCGCGGGTGGTGAAGATCTGCGCGTCATGGACGCTGAGATTGCGCCGGTCGAGTTCCGCGCACACGGCGGCGAACAGGTAAGGACGGTCCGGGCTCCAGATGAAGATTTCGGTGCCGCCGCGCGTGGCCTGCGGACTTAGCAGGATCAGCGGCTTGCTGAGATCGTGTTGCAGCAGGTGGCGGGCATGCCAGGCAAGCTGGTTCGGGCTGTGGCGCACAAAATAGTTGGCCCGGCAGCGGGCCCAGATGCGGTGCAGCGCTTCTTCATCAATATTGTCCATGCGCAGTAGCGCCAGCGCCTGAAGCTGATGATGACGCACCCGCTCGCGCATGTCCGGCGTGTTCTGCATCCCGCGCCGCAGCTGTTTTTCAGTGGCGAAATAGAGTTCGCGCAGCAGGCTCTGCTTCCAGCTGTTCCACAGGGTTTCATTGGTGGCGCAGATATCCGCCACCGTCAGACACACCAGGAAGCGCAGGCGGTTTTCGGTTTGCACCTCTTCGGCAAACTGCTTGATCACTTCCGGATCCTGAATATCGCGGCGCTGGGCGGTGACCGACATCAGCAGATGATGACGCACCAGCCAGGCCACCAACTGTGTTTCCCGCGAGTTCAGGCCATGCAGTTCGGCGAACTTCAGCACGTCCTGCGCGCCCAGCACCGAGTGGTCGCCGCCCCGGCCTTTGGCGATATCGTGGAACAGCGCGGCAATCAGGATCAGCTCCGGGTGGGTGAGGCGCGGCCAGAGCTCCACGCATAAAGGATGCTTCTGGCGCGTCTCTTCCAGCGCGAAGCTCTCCAGTTTCTGCATCACCCGGATGGTGTGTTCATCCACCGTATAGGCGTGGAACAGGTCGAACTGCATCTGGCCGACGATATGCGACCACTGCGGCATATAGGCGCCGAGCACGCTGTGGCGGTGCATGGGCAGCAGCCCGCGGCTCACCGCGCCCGGGTGGCGCAG
The DNA here is from genome assembly GCF_009907385.1 of Atlantibacter hermannii. Taxonomy (GTDB): domain Bacteria; phylum Pseudomonadota; class Gammaproteobacteria; order Enterobacterales; family Enterobacteriaceae; genus Atlantibacter; species Atlantibacter hermannii_A. The sequence continues at coordinate 35,116 of NZ_JAAATR010000056.1, read as the reverse complement.
CATCGATAAAAACAGGCTGCGCGCCTCCGGGATATAACACAGCGGCTCCGTTAAATGACGACGCGCGTGGCGCAGATGGCGCAGCGTGGTGGAGTAAATGCCGGTGATGTCGCGGTTACGCACCATGGCGTAAAACATGCGCAGAATGGCCTGCGGCTCGCGGATAAACAGGTTCTCATCGCGCAGATCGATAAGCGTGCCGCGTAGCTGGAAGTCATCATCCAGCGGACGCGGCTTTTCATCAGCGGGCAGCGCCAGAATCGCCTCATCAAACAGCTGCAACAGCATATGGTTGAGTTCGCCGACCCGGCGCGTCACCCGGTAAAAATCCTTCATCATCTGCTCGACGGGCTCATTGCCGTCGCCCTGATAGTGCAGGCGCTGGGCTACGCTGAGCTGGCGATCGAACAGCAGGCGGTTGTCATAGCGGTTAAGCTCAAGATGCAGCGCGAAGCGAATGCGCCACAATACGTGCTGGCACTCGTCCAGCTCGTTGCGTTCGGCCTCGGTCAGAAAGCCGAAGCCGACCATTTCGCTCAGCGACGTCGCGCCAAAGTGCCGCCGCGCCACCCACTGTAAGGTGTGGATATCGCGCAGGCCGCCGGGACTGCTTTTTATGTCGGGCTCAAGGTTGTAGCTGGTGCCGTGGTAGCGTTTATGGCGCTCCTGCTGCTCATCGACCTTGGCGGCGAAAAAGCGCTCGGAAGGCCAGAAACCTTCTGAAAAGATATGCTTATGCAATTCCAGGAACAGCGCCACGTCGCCAGTTAACAATCGGGATTCAATCAGGTTGGTGGCGACGGTGAGATCGGATAACCCCTCCAGCAGGCACTCTTCCAGGGTGCGCACGCTGTGGCCCACTTCCAGTTTCACGTCCCACAGCAGGGTCAGCAGCTCGCCAACTTTCAGGGACTGCGCCTCGCTTAACCGCTTGCGGCTCAGGATCAGCAAATCGATGTCGGACAAAGGATGCAGCTCGCCGCGCCCGTAGCCGCCCACCGCGACTAACGCCGCTTCGCTCAGTTCACCGAAGCCGTATTCAATCCACAACCGCTGCAACAACTGGTCGATAAATTCAGTCCGCGCCTCAATCAGCGTTTCTGCGGACAACCCACTGTCAAAGGCGCTGGCCAGCCACTGCTGGAACTGGTCGATATGCGCTTTGATAGCCTGGCAGTGCAGGTCCGCCTGCGGCCAGACGCCTGGGTTATCAGGCTGGCCGGGCAGGGTGGGGATAATGGTGCTGACGAAAGGTTCAGGTAAGGTATTACTCATGGCGCCACCCCAAAGGAAATTAGTTTGCCCAACGATTCAGGGAACCCGGGACTGTGACAACAAAGTAAAAAAGTTACGCGCAAATAGAAAGGATCATTTTGTGATGGGCAACAGCGGAATACGGCATAGAGGATAAAAAAAACGGCCCTGAGACAGGGCCATTAATGTGCGCTTACGCGTCGGCGGTCAGTACGGCCGGGAGAGTGTCATCCTTACGCAGCGTCAGGATCTCGCAACCGGTTTCCGTCACGACAATGGTGTGCTCGTATTGCGCAGACAGGCTGCGGTCTTTGGTTTTTACCGTCCAGCCGTCTTTCATGGTGCGGATGCGGTAATCGCCCGCGTTGACCATCGGCTCGATAGTAAAGGTCATACCGGCCTGCAACACCACGCCGCCATCGTCAGCATCGTAGTGCAGCACCTGCGGCTCTTCGTGGAACACGCGGCCAATGCCGTGTCCGCAATATTCACGCACCACGGAGAAGCCTTCCGCTTCGACGAATTTTTGGATCGCCGCGCCCAGGGTGCGCAGACGAATGCCCGGTTTCACCATGCGCAGCGCCAGATAGAGACTCTCCTGGGTGACGCGGCACAGGCGCTCGCCCAGAATGGTCGGTTTGCCGACGATAAACATTTTCGAGGTATCGCCGTGGTATTCGTCTTTGATCACGGTAACGTCGATATTGACGATGTCGCCGTCTTTCAACAGTTTTTCATCGTCCGGAATGCCGTGGCATACCACTTCGTTAATCGAGATACAGACCGATTTCGGAAAACCGTGGTAGTCGAGGCACGCGGAGACCGCGTGTTGGGTGTTCACGATGTAATCGTTGCAGATCCGGTCGAGCTCGCCGGTGCTGATCCCTGGCTTAACGTGAGGTTCAATCATCTCCAGCACTTCGGCGGCAAGGCGGCCGGCGACGCGCATTTTTTCGATTTCGTCAGGGGTTTTAATAGAAATAGCCATGAATAACGTCCGCAGTTGTCGTTACGTCGACAAGATTTAAGCAAGTAATAACAATGTTAACAGGGCGGCAGGGCTGAGCCAAATTGAGATTTAATCTGGCTAACGCAGCGTGAACTACTGTTGGTGTCTTAACGGGTTTTATGGTATAAAGCGCGCCGGACTTCTGTTCCGCATTTACTACACGCTGCGGCGCAGAAGCGACATTCTCACTATGTGTAATAACACACACGTATCGGCACATATTCCGGGGTGCCCTTCGGGGTCGGTAATATGGGATACGTGGAGGCATAACCCCAACTTTTATATAGAGGTTTTAAACATGGCAACTGTTTCCATGCGCGACATGCTCAAGGCTGGTGTTCACTTCGGTCACCAGACCCGTTACTGGAACCCGAAAATGAAGCCGTTCATCTTCGGTGCGCGTAACAAAGTTCACATCATCAACCTTGAGCAAACTGTACCGATGTTCAACGACGCCCTGGCTGAGCTGAACAAAATTGCTGCTCGCAAAGGCAAAATCCTGTTCGTTGGTACTAAACGCGCTGCAAGCGAAGCTGTGAAAGAAGCTGCCGAAAGCTGCGACCAGTTCTTCGTAAACCACCGCTGGTTGGGTGGCATGCTGACTAACTGGAAAACCGTTCGTCAGTCCATCAAACGCCTGAAAGATCTGGAAACTCAGTCTCAGGACGGTACTTTCGACAAGCTGACCAAGAAAGAAGCGCTGATGCGTACCCGTGAGCTGGAAAAACTGGAAAACAGCCTGGGCGGTATTAAAGACATGGGTGGCCTGCCGGACGCTCTGTTTGTTATCGATGCTGACCACGAACACATCGCGATTAAAGAAGCAAACAACCTGGGTATCCCGGTATTTGCAATCGTTGATACCAACTCCGATCCGGATGGCGTTGATTTCGTTATCCCGGGTAACGACGATGCAATCCGTGCTGTAACCCTGTACCTGAACGCGGTAGCGACCACCGTTCGCGAAGCACGCTCTCAGGACCTGGCTTCTCAGGCTGAAGAAAGCTTTGTAGAAGCTGAATAATAAGGTTTTAGCCCTTATTTGACCGTGTATAGATAGGGGCCTTTTTATGGCCCCTTTTTCTCTTTTATATCTGCCTGGCGTTAACCGCCGGGTAGATCAAATCTCCCGAGGATTTAAGAATGGCTGAAATTACCGCATCCCTGGTAAAAGAGCTGCGTGAGCGTACTGGCGCAGGCATGATGGATTGCAAAAAAGCGCTGACCGAAGCGAACGGCGACATCGAGCTGGCAATCGAAAACATGCGTAAATCCGGCGCGATCAAAGCGGCGAAAAAAGCAGGCAACGTTGCTGCTGACGGCGTGATCATCACCAAGATCGACGGCAACTACGGCATCATTCTGGAAGTTAACTGCCAGACTGACTTCGTTGCTAAAGACGGTGGTTTCCAGGCGTTCGCGAACAAAGTTCTGGACGCAGCGGTTGCTGGCAAAATCACTGACGTTGAAGTTCTGAAAGCACAGTTCGAAGAAGAGCGTGTTGCCCTGGTTGCGAAAATCGGCGAGAACATCAACATCCGTCGCGTAGCTTCCCTGGAAGGCGACGTTCTGGGTTCTTACCAGCACGGCGCGCGTATCGGCGTTCTGGTTGCTGCTAAAGGCGCTGACGAAGAACTGGTTAAACAGCTGGCTATGCACATCGCTGCAAGCAAGCCGGAATTCGTTAAGCCGGAAGACGTGTCTGCTGAAGTGGTAGAAAAAGAGTACCAGGTTCAGCTGGACATCGCCATGCAGTCTGGCAAGCCGAAAGAAATCGCAGAGAAAATGGTTGAAGGCCGCATGAAGAAATTCACCGGCGAAGTTTCTCTGACTGGCCAGCCTTTCGTTATGGATCCGAGCAAATCCGTTGCTCAGCTGCTGAAAGAGCACAACGCTGACGTGACTGGCTTCATCCGCTTCGAAGTGGGCGAAGGCATCGAGAAAGTTGAGACTGACTTTGCAGCAGAAGTTGCTGCCATGTCCAAGCAGTCTTAATGCAGTAAGGAGCCGCCTGAGGGCGGCTCTGTTTTATCAGTAGAATATTCAGTTTGCTCCCAGTGCGCGCGGACTGAAAAGCGGCATATCATGTCGTCTCCAAACCATCCCATTCGTTGACAGTTCCAGGAAAGAAACATGGCTACCAATGCAAAACCCGTCTATAAACGCATTCTGCTCAAGCTGAGTGGCGAAGCGCTGCAAGGAGCAGAAGGCTTCGGTATTGATGCGAGCATACTGGATCGCATGGCGCAGGAAGTTAAAGAGCTGGTTGAGCTCGGCGTCCAGGTCGGTGTGGTGATCGGCGGCGGTAACCTGTTCCGTGGCGCGGGTCTGGCGAAAGCGGGCATGAACCGCGTAGTCGGCGATCATATGGGGATGCTGGCTACCGTGATGAATGGCCTGGCGATGCGCGATGCGCTGCACCGCGCCTATGTTAACGCGCGCCTGATGTCTGCCATTCCGCTGAACGGCGTGTGCGATAATTACAGCTGGGCGGAAGCCATCAGCCTGCTGCGCAACAACCGCGTGGTGATCCTCTCTGCAGGCACCGGCAATCCTTTCTTCACCACCGACTCCGCAGCCTGCCTGCGCGGCATCGAAATCGAAGCCGACGTGGTGCTGAAAGCCACTAAAGTGGACGGCGTATTCTCCGCCGATCCGATGAAGGATCCGGCAGCGACCCTGTACGATCAACTGAGCTATCAGGAAGTGCTGGAAAAAGAATTAAAAGTCATGGATCTCGCCGCGTTCACGCTGGCACGTGACCACAAAATGCCGATCCGCGTGTTCAATATGAACAAGCCGGGCGCGCTGCGTCGGGTTGTGATGGGCGAAAAAGAAGGCACATTAATCACGGAATAATTTCCGTAAGCGACAATTCCGGGTAAAATTCCGTTTCATTGTCGGTTCAGTTGGCGGATTATCTGCCGGGTGCCATGAATTAATCGGGCTATACTTATCACACTGCGTTTCACGTCGTCAGGCGAGCGTGTGTGGCCTGCCCAACTACCAGTTTTCAAGGACTCGTAACGTGATTAGCGAAATCAAAAAAGATGCTGAAGTGCGTATGGAAAAATGCGTCGAAGCATTCAAAAACCAAATCAGCAAAATCCGTACTGGCCGTGCTTCTCCAAGCCTGCTGGATGGTATTATCGTAGAGTACTACGGCACGCCAACGCCGCTGCGTCAGCTGGCAAGCGTGACGGTAGAAGACACCCGCACGCTGAAGATCAACGTGTTTGATCGTTCGATGGGCCCGGCGGTTGAGAAAGCGATTATGGCGTCTGATCTCGGTCTGAACCCAAGTTCTGCCGGTTCTGATATCCGTGTTCCACTGCCTCCGCTGACCGAAGAGCGTCGTAAAGATCTGATCAAAGTAGTGCGTGGAGAAGCCGAGCAGGCGCGTGTTGCGGTGCGTAACGTGCGTCGTGACGCTAACGATAAAGTAAAAGCGCTGCTGAAAGATAAAGAAATCAGTGAAGATGATGACCGCCGTTCCCAGGACGACGTTCAGAAAGCTACTGATGCCGCTATCAAGAAAGTAGATGCCGCGCTGGCAGAGAAAGAAACTGAGTTAATGCAGTTCTAATTTCTCGCCTTGCGAATGTGAACGCCGTACAGGAAAGCCGCTTAGCGGTGTTTTCTTACGGCGTTTTGCATTTAGACCACGTGTAACTTGCGTGATGACTTTTCCCTTTTCCTCACCGAGCGCCTGATGAAGCATTTGACCATTCTTGGCTCTACCGGATCTATCGGTTGCAGCACCCTTGACGTTGTTCGCCACAATCCACAGCAGTTTGCCGTCACCGCGCTGGTGGCGGGTAAAAACGTAACGCGCATGGCTGAGCAGTGCCTCGAATTCACTCCACGCTTTGCGGTGATGGATGACGAAGCCAGCGCATCGGCGTTGAAAGCGTTGCTGCGTGAAAAGGGGAGTGCAACTGAGGTGCTTTCCGGACGGCAGGCGGCCTGTGATATGGCGGCGCTTGATGACGTCGACCAGGTCATGGCGGCGATTGTCGGCGCGGCGGGATTATTGCCTACGCTTGCCGCCATCCGCGCCGGTAAGCAGATCCTGCTGGCGAATAAAGAATCACTTGTTACCTGTGGCCGGCTGTTTATGGATGCCGTCAAGCAGAGCGGCGCCCGCCTTCTGCCGGTAGACAGCGAGCATAACGCCATTTTTCAGAGTTTACCGGAAACAATCCAGCGTCAGCTGGGGTACGCTGACCTTGAGGAAAACGGCATTTCGTCGATTATCCTTACCGGGTCGGGCGGGCCTTTTCGCGAGACCGCACTGGCTGAACTGGCGGGAATGACGCCGGATCAGGCTTGTCGGCATCCGAACTGGTCGATGGGGCGTAAAATTTCCGTCGATTCCGCCACGATGATGAACAAAGGTCTTGAATATATTGAAGCCCGCTGGCTTTTCAATGCGCCAGCCAGCCGTATGGAAGTGTTAATTCATCCTCAGTCCGTGATTCATTCGATGGTTCGCTATGTGGATGGCAGCGTGCTCGCACAGCTGGGGGAGCCGGATATGCGTACCCCCATCGCCCATACCATGGCCTGGCCGGCGCGCGTGAGCTCCGGGGTGAAACCGCTGGATTTCTGCAAAGCGGGCCCGTTGAGCTTTGTTGAACCAGACTACCAACGCTACCCGTGCCTGAAGCTGGCGATGGACGCGTTTGAACAAGGTCAGGCGGCCACCACCGCCCTGAATGCCGCGAATGAAATTACCGTTCAGGCTTTCCTCGATCAGCAGATTCGCTTCACTGACATTGCTGCGCTGAATGCCCAGGTGTTAGGCACGATGCTCTTGTCTGAACCGCGCTCAGTGGATGAAGTGTTAGGCGTTGATGAGGAAGCGCGCAAGGTTGCGCATCAGGAAGTGATGCGCTTCGCAAGCTGATGATTATTCATCCCACAAAAGCCATGTTATTTGTTAGCGTCTGGCTTCAGTGATATAGTCTGCGCCACCCTAATTGGGGGTAAAAGGCTGTGAAGGCCGGGTTCGCCGTGGTAAACACGGCGTTTTTGTGTAGAGGCTTCAGTATTTCTGAGTACCGTTTACTCCTTATCGGGGAAAAAGAACGCGTTATGTTGTCTGCGAATCAACCAGTAAACGAAAATCTGCCTGCTTCAGGCGCCCGCCATGTGGCTATTATTATGGATGGCAACGGGCGCTGGGCGAAACGGCAGGGGAAAATCCGCGCCTTTGGGCATAAAGCGGGGGCTAAGTCGGTTCGCCGCGCCGTTTCGTTTGCTGCAAATCATGGTATCGATGCGCTGACTCTGTATGCATTCAGCAGTGAAAACTGGAATCGACCGGCTCAGGAAGTTAGCGCCTTGATGGAGCTGTTTGTGTGGGCGTTAGATAGTGAAGTCAAGAACTTACATCGTCATAACGTCCGGTTGCGCATCATTGGCGACACCAGTCGATTCAATACCCGTTTGCAAGAGCGTATTCATAAAGCCGAAGCCTTAACCAGTAAAAATACCGGCCTTACGCTCAACATCGCCGCGAATTATGGCGGACGTTGGGATATTATTCAGGGAGTGCGGCGTTTAGCTGAGCAAGTGCAGGAAGGGCTGTTGCGCCCGGATCAGATCAGTGAGGATTTGCTCAGCGAGCAGATCTGTATGCATGAGCTGGCTCCCGTAGATTTAGTGATTAGGACAGGGGGAGAGCATCGTATCAGTAACTTTCTGATTTGGCAGATCGCCTATGCGGAACTTTATTTTACCGATGTTCTTTGGCCTGATTTTGATGAACAAGACTTTGAAGGTGCATTGAATGCCTTTGCCAATCGTGAGCGTCGATTTGGTGGGACTGCGTCCGGTGACAATGAAGCCTGATGGGGGTAGCTTTTGCTGAAGTATCGCCTGATTTCTGCTTTCATTTTAATTCCGGTCGTCATTGCCGCACTGTTCTTTTTGCCGCTGATTGGCTTTGCGATCACCACGTTGGTGGTATGCATGCTGGCAGCCTGGGAGTGGGGGCAACTGAGCGGGTTTGTTAACCGTACGCAACGGGTGTGGCTGGCGGTGCTTTGTGGCCTGCTGCTTGCATTGATGTTGTTCACGCTGCCTGAATACCACTATGGCGTCGATATCGCGGTTGTTGAGGGCTCATTGTGGCTGTCCCTTTTCTGGTGGGTTGCTGCTTTGTTGCTGGTGCTTTTTTATCCGGCATCCGCCGCCTTCTGGCGCAACTCTAAAGCTCTGCGGCTGGTTTTCGGATTAATGACTATCGTGCCGTTTTTTTGGGGCATGGTGGCGCTGCGCGGCTGGCATTACGACGCCAACCATTACTACGGCGCTATTTGGCTGCTGTACGTGATGATTCTGGTGTGGGGCGCGGATTCCGGCGCGTACATGTTCGGAAAACTCTTTGGCAAACATAAGCTTGCTCCTAAGGTTTCGCCCGGTAAAACCTGGCAAGGATTTATTGGTGGCCTGTTTACCGCCGCGGTGATTTCCTGGATTTATGGCGTGGTGGTAAATCTGGAAGTCGCGCCGTCGACGTTGCTGATATGCTCGGTGGTGGCCGCGCTGGCCTCGGTGCTTGGCGATCTCACCGAAAGTATGTTTAAACGCGAAGCGGGTATTAAGGACAGTGGGAATCTTATCCCCGGCCACGGCGGTATCCTCGATCGTATCGACAGCCTGACGGCTGCTGTGCCGGTGTTTGCGTGTCTGATGCTGTTAGTTTTCAGAACGATTTAACGGAATAATCTATGCTGAGCATTCTCTGGAATTTGGCCGCTTTCATCATCGCGCTGGGTGTTCTAATTACTGTGCATGAGTTTGGCCATTTCTGGGTGGCTCGCAAAGCGGGCGTTCGCGTCGAACGCTTCTCTATCGGCTTCGGTAAAGCCCTGTGGCGGCGTACCGACCGTCATGGCACAGAATACGTTATCGCCGTTATCCCCCTCGGGGGATATGTCAAAATGCTGGATGAGCGCGTTGAAACGGTCATTCCGGAAATGCGCCATCAGGCATTCAATAACAAAACCGTCGGCCAGCGTGCGGCAATCATCGCCGCAGGTCCGATAGCCAACTTCCTGTTCGCTATCGTCGCCTACTGGCTGGTTTTTATGATCGGCATTCCCAGCGTTAAGCCTGTAATTGGTGAAATAACGCCCAACTCCATCGCGGCGCAGGCACAAATTGCGCCAGGCATGGAACTTAAGTCCGTTGAGGGTATCGAAACGCCTGACTGGGATAGCGTTCGTCTTGAGCTGGTGGCGAAAATCGGCGATGACAACGTGACGTTGGGCGTGGGGCCGTTTGGCAGTACGCAACAAACTAACAAAACGCTGGATCTCAAGAACTGGCATTTCGAGCCTGACAAAGAAGATCCGGTGGCGTCATTAGGCATCAGACCTTACGGACCGAAGATTGAACCGGTGCTGGCTGAAGTCCAGGCTGATTCAGCTGCCAGCAAAGCGGGTTTGCAAGCGGGCGACAGGATCGTTAAAGTCGATGGTCAGCCGCTGGCAAACTGGATGGCTTTCGTCACGCTGGTGCGCGACAACCCGGCGCAAAAGCTGGTAGTAGAGATTGAACGGCAGGGGAGTCCCTTGTCATTAACCCTGATTCCGGATACAAAATCCGGTAATGGGAAGGCGGAAGGGTTTGCCGGCGTAGTGCCGAAAGTGATCCCGCTGCCAGAAGAGTATAAAACAGTGCGCCAGTATGGGCCGTTTGCCGCTATTATCGAAGCCACGGATAAAACCTGGCAGTTGATGAAGCTGACGGTCAATATGCTGGGGAAATTGATAACCGGTGATGTCAAACTGAACAACCTCAGTGGGCCAATTTCGATTGCTCAGGGGGCAGGGATGTCAGCGGAGTATGGGTTGATCTATTACCTGATGTTCTTAGCGCTGATCAGCGTGAACTTAGGGATTATCAATCTGTTCCCGTTACCCGTTTTGGACGGTGGGCATTTGCTCTTTTTAGCGATAGAGAAGCTGAAGGGCGGGCCGGTTTCCGAGCGAGTTCAAGACTTTAGTTATCGCATTGGCTCGATTTTGCTGGTGCTGTTAATGGGGCTTGCACTTTTCAATGATTTCTCTCGGTTATAGAGAGCCAGGTTAGGAAGAGCGCATTACAACGATGGCGATTAAAAAATTGCTCATAGCGTCGCTGCTGTTCAGCAGCGCTACTGTATACGGTGCAGACGGTTTCGTAGTGAGAGATATTCATTTCGAAGGACTGCAGCGAGTCGCCGTTGGTGCGGCCCTCCTCAGCATGCCGGTCCGCGTCGGTGATACGGTTAATGATGAAGACATCAGTAACACGATCCGTTCGCTCTTTGCCACAGGCAACTTTGAAGACGTCCGCGTATTGCGCGACGGCGATACGCTGCTTGTTCAGGTAAAAGAACGGCCGACCATTGCCAGCATCACGTTCTCCGGCAACAAGTCGGTTAAAGACGACATGCTGAAGCAGAACCTGGAGGCTTCCGGCGTTCGCGTCGGTGAATCTCTTGACCGCACTACCCTTTCCGACATCGAAAAAGGTCTGGAAGATTTCTACTACAGCGTGGGTAAATACAGCGCCAGCGTAAAAGCCGTTGTGACCCCGTTGCCGCGTAACCGCGTGGATTTGAAACTGGTGTTCCAGGAAGGCGTTTCCGCAACCATCCAGCAAATCAACATCGTGGGCAACCATGCGTTTACCACCGAAGAGCTGATCTCTCACTTCCAGCTGCGCGATGAAGTGCCCTGGTGGAACGTGGTGGGCGACCGTAAATACCAGAAGCAAAAATTGCAGGGCGACCTTGAAACCCTGCGCAGCTACTATCTGGATCGCGGCTATGCGCGCTTCAATATCGATTCGACTCAGGTTAGCCTGACGCCGGACAAGAAGAGCATCTACGTGACTGTTAACGTCACCGAAGGCGATCAATACAAAATTTCAGGCGTGGAAGTGAGCGGCAACCTGGCTGGTCACTCGGCGGAAATTGAAACGCTGACCAAAATGCAGCCGGGCGAACTCTACAACGGCACCAAAGTGACCAAAATGGAAGACGACATTAAAAAGCTTCTTGGTCGCTACGGCTACGCCTACCCGCGCGTGCAAACTCAGCCTGAAATTAATGAGAATGACAAAACGGTTAAACTGCATGTCAACGTGGACTCGGGTAACCGCTTTTACGTGCGCAAAATCCGCTTTGAAGGCAACGACACCTCTAAAGATGAAGTCCTGCGTCGTGAAATGCGCCAGATGGAAGGCGCATGGCTGGGCAGCGATCTGGTCGATCAGGGTAAAGAGCGTCTGAACCGCCTGGGCTATTTTGAAACCGTGGACACCGATACCCAGCGCGTACCAGGCCAGCCGGATCAGGTAGACGTGGTCTATAAGGTTAAAGAACGTAACACCGGTAGCTTCAACTTCGGCGTGGGTTACGGTACCGAAAGCGGCGTCAGCTTCCAGGTTGGCGTACAGCAGGATAACTGGTTAGGTACCGGCTATTCAGTCGGTATTAACGGCACCAAAAACGATTATCAAACCTATTCTGAATTCTCCGTCACTAACCCATACTTCACCGTGGATGGTGTTAGTCTTGGCGGACGCATTTTCTATAACGACTTTAAAGCGGACGATGCCGATCTGTCCTCATATACCAACAAAAGTTATGGTGTAGACGGCACGTTGGGCTTCCCAATCAATGAATACAACACGTTGCGTGCAGGCGTAGGCTACGTCCATAACGACCTTTCCAACATGCAGCCGCAGGTGGCGATGGATCGTTATCTTGATTCGCTCGGTCAGAAAGGCGGTAGCGATCGCGGCTTTACCGCCGACGATTTCACCTTTAACTATGGCTGGACTTATAACAAGCTGGACCGCGGTTTCTTCCCGACTGAAGGCTCGCGCGTTAACCTGAACGGCAAAGTGACCATTCCAGGTTCTGATAACGAGTTCTATAAGCTCACTCTCGATACGGCGACCTATGTGCCGATTGATGATGACCACAAATGGGTAGTCCTGGGACGCACCCGTTGGGGCTATGGCGACGGTCTGGGCGGCAAAGAAATGCCGTTCTATGAAAACTTCTATGCAGGCGGTTCCAGCACCGTACGTGGTTTCCAGTCGAATAACATCGGTCCTAAAGCAGTTTATAAAGGTCCGAACGAAGATAACTGCGAAAATAGCGCATACTGTTCTTCTGACGATGCGGTAGGCGGGAACGCGATGGGTGTCGCCAGCCTGGAATTCATCACCCCGACGCCGTTCCTCAGCGATAAATACGCGAACTCGGTGCGTACCTCGCTGTTCGTTGATGCGGGCACCGTATGGGATACCAACTGGGACAACACCGCAGAAATGCGTGCGGCAGGCGTTCCGGACTACAGCGATCCCGCCAATATCCGCATGTCAGCGGGTATTGCCTTGCAGTGGATGTCACCGCTGGGTCCGTTGGTGTTCTCTTATGCGCAGCCGTTTAAAAAGTATGATGGAGACAGTGCAGAACAGTTCCAGTTTAACATCGGTAAGACCTGGTAATTGTTTGTTGCGAAGGAATGCATTAGCAGTGTAGCGATGACTTTTGGCGGGTGTTTCACCCGTCAGGCCACGCAAAGAACGGTACCTTCGGGTACTAATGGGATGGTAAGGAGTTTATTGTGAAAAAGTGGTTATGTGCTGCAGGTCTCGGTTTAGCAATGGCAGCATCCGCTCAGGCGGCTGATAAAGTTGCAGTTGTAAACATGCAAAATCTGTTTCAGCAGGTTGCTCAGAATACTGGCGTATCTAAAACGCTGGAAAATGAGTTCAAAAGTCGTGGCAGCGAACTGCAACGTCAGGAAAGCGATCTGCAGACCAAAATGCAGCGTTTACAGCGTGATGGTTCCACGATGAAGGCGAGCGATCGTACTAAGCTGGAAAAAGACATCATGACTCAGCGCCAGGCTTTCGGTACTAAAGCCCAGCAGTTCGAGCAGGATCGTGCGCGCCGTTCTAACGAAGAACGCGGCAAGCTGGTTTCCCGTATTCAGGCGGCTGTGAAGAAAGTGGCTGCCGATCAGGATGTCGATCTGGTGCTGGACGCCAATACCGTTGTTTATAACGGTAGCGATGTGAAAGACATCACCGCTGATGTACTGAAACAGGTTAAATAAGTAATGCCTTCAATTCGACTGGCTGATTTAGCCCAACAGTTGGATGCAGAGCTGCACGGTGATGGCGATATCGTCATCACCGGCGTTGCTTCAATGCAGTCTGCGGGTGAGGGGCAAATCACCTTCATGGTAAACCCCCGTTACCGTGAACATCTGGCTGCATGCCAGGCGTCTGCCGTAGTCATGACCGCAGACGATCTCCCTTTTGCCAAAAGCGCGGCGCTGGTAGTGAAGAACCCCTACCTGACCTATGCGCATATGGCCCAAATTCTTGATACCACGCCTCAGCCTGCGCAGAATATCGCACCCAGCGCGGTGATTGACGCCAGCGCGAAACTGGGCGACAACGTCTCTGTTGGCGCGAATGCGGTAATCGAATCCGGCGTTGAGCTGGGCGATAACGTTATTATCGGCGCGGGTTGCTTCGTGGGTAAAAATTCACGCATTGGCGCGGGTTCGCGTCTGTGGGCGAATGTCACTCTTTATCATGAGATCCAGATCGGCGAACAGTGCCTGATCCAGTCCAGCACTGTGATCGGCGCGGATGGCTTTGGCTACGCTAACGATCGTGGTAACTGGATTAAGATCCCCCAACTTGGCCGGGTGATTATTGGCGATCGCGTTGAGATCGGCGCATGCACCACCATTGATAGAGGCGCGCTGGATGACACCATTATCGGCAACGGCGTGATCATTGATAACCAGTGCCAGATTGCGCATAACGTCGTGATTGGCGACAATACCGCAGTTGCAGGTGGCGTCATCATGGCAGGCAGCCTGAAAATTGGTCGTTACTGCATGATTGGCGGTGCCAGCGTGATCAACGGTCATATGGAAATTTGCGACAAAGTTACCGTGACCGGTATGGGTATGGTGATGCGTCCTATTTCCGAGCCTGGCGTGTACTCTTCAGGTATTCCGCTACAGCCGAATAAGGTTTGGCGTAAAACAGCAGCGTTGGTAATGAACATTGATGAAATGAATAAACGCCTGAAGGCTGTTGAGCGGAAAGTCATTAAAGACGAATAACGCCCTCTGGCTAACGCCTGCAAACGACAAAGTTAAGCGGCCTGTTGGCATTCTCCGGATTGCCGCAGGCCGTGTTATTATTGCCATTTAGTATATTTAGACAGGACCAGTATCTTGACTACTGACACTCATACTCTGCACATCGAAGAGATTTTAGAGCTTCTGCCGCACCGTTTCCCGTTCCTTTTAGTGGATCGCGTGCTGGATTTTGAAGAAGGTCGCTTCCTGCGGGCAGTCAAAAACGTTACGGTAAACGAACCGTTTTTCCAGGGCCACTTCCCTGGTAAACCGATTTTCCCAGGTGTGCTGATTCTGGAAGCGATGGCGCAGGCCACCGGTATCCTGGCATTCAAAAGCGTGGGTAAACTGGAACCGGGCGAGCTTTACTACTTTGCGGGCATCGATGAAGCACGTTTTAAACGTCCGGTAGTGCCGGGCGACCAGATGATTATGGAAGTCACCTTTGAGAAAACCCGCCGCGGCCTGACGCGCTTTAAAGGCGTCGCACTGGTCGATGGCAAAGTTGTCTGCGAAGCGACGATGATGTGCGCGCGCAGCCGGGAGAGCTGATACGTGATTGATAAAACTGCCTTTGTTCATCCCTCTGCCATTGTGGAAGACGGTGCCGTTCTCGGCGCTAACGTTCACATTGGTCCGTTTTGCATCGTCGGTCCACATGTTGAGATCGGTGAAGGTACTGTTCTGAAGTCTCATGTCGTCGTTAACGGCCATACCAAAATTGGCCGTGATAATGAGATCTATCAGTTCGCATCCATTGGCGAAGTAAACCAGGATCTAAAATACGCTGGCGAACCAACCCGTGTGGAGATCGGCGACCGTAACCGCATCCGCGAAAGCGTCACCATTCATCGTGGAACCGAGCAAGGCGGCGGCCTGACAAAGGTAGGTAGCGATAACCTGCTGATGATCAACGCGCACGTTGCGCATGATTGCACCGTGGGCGACCGCTGCATCCTGGCCAACAACGCGACGCTGGCCGGGCACGTATCGTTGGGCGATTTCGCCATTATCGGCGGCATGACCGCAGTACATCAGTTTTGCATCATTGGCGCCCACGTGATGGTCGGCGGCTGTTCCGGCGTCGCGCAGGACGTTCCGCCGTATGTGATTGCCCAGGGTAACCATGCGACGCCGTTTGGCGTCAACATCGAAGGGCTGAAGCGCCGCGGCTTTAGCCGTGAAGCGATCATCGCGATCCGCAACGCGTATAAACTGCTGTACCGCAGCGGCAAAACGCTGGATGAAGCAAAACCGGAAATCGCTGCGCTGGCGGAACAACATCCCGAAGTGCAGGCGTTCACCGAGTTCTTTGAACGTTCAACGCGCGGTCTGATTCGTTAATGGCTGAAAAACGACCCTTAACGATTGCCCTCGTCGCCGGAGAAACCTCCGGCGATATTCTTGGTGCTGGCCTGATCCGCGCGTTAAAAGCGCGCATCCCGGACGCGCGCTTTGTGGGCGTCGCCGGGCCGCGTATGCAGGCAGAAGGCTGCGAAGCCTGGTACGAAATGGAAGAGCTGGCCGTGATGGGGGTAGTTGAAGTGCTGGGCCGCCTTAGCCGCCTGCTGCATATTCGCGCCGATCTCACCCGCCGTTTCACCGAGCTTAAGCCTGACGTGTTTGTCGGCATCGATGCGCCGGATTTCAACATTACCCTCGAAGGCAACCTGAAAAAACAGGGCATCAAAACAATTCATTACGTCAGCCCGTCAGTGTGGGCGTGGCGTCAAAAACGGGTTTTCAAAATCGGCAGAGCCACCGACCTGGTGCTGGCGTTTCTGCCTTTCGAAAAAGCGTTTTACGATCGATTCAATGTTCCGTGTCGATTTATCGGCCACACCATGGCCGATGCGATGCCGCTGGATCCGGATAAGCAGGCGGCCAGAGCAACGCTCGGCATTCCTCAGGATGCGCACTGCCTGGCTTTGTTACCCGGTAGCCGCGGTGCGGAAGTCGAAATGCTTAGCGCCGACTTCCTGAAAACTGCGTTGCTGTTGCGCGAACGCTTCCCCGATTTGCAGGTGGTGGTGCCGCTGGTGAATGCGAAGCGTCGCGAGCAGTTTGAAAAGATTAAGCAGGACGTGGCGCCGGGCATGCCTGTCCACCTGCTGGACGGCATGGGGCGCGAAGCGATGATCGCCAGCGATGCCGCGCTGCTGGCGTCAGGCACCGCCGCGCTGGAGTGTATGCTGGCGAAGTGCCCGATGGTGGTTGGCTATCGCATGAAGCCGTTCACCTTCTGGCTGGCGAAGCGCCTGGTCAAAACCGATTATGTCTCGCTGCCGAATCTACTGGCGCGACGCGAACTGGTTAAAGAACTGCTTCAGGATGAATGCACCCCTCAGAACCTGTACGCCGCATTGCTGCCGCTGTTAGATCGTGGCGCGAAGAGTGAACAGATGCATGAAACCTTCCGCCAGTTGCATCAGCAAATTCGCTGCAATGCTGACGAGCAGGCGGCGGATGCGGTACTGGAGTTAGCGCAATGATCGAATTTATCTATCCGCACACCCATCTGGTCGCGGGCGTCGACGAAGTGGGCCGCGGCCCGCTGGTGGGCGCAGTGGTCACGGCGGCGGTGATTTTAGATCCCAGCCGTCCAATCCCGGGTCTTGCCGATTCCAAAAAATTATCGGAAAAGCGCCGCCTGGCGCTGTTCGATGAAATCACTGAAAAAGCGCTGTGCTGGAGCCTGGGCCGGGCGGAGCCGCACGAAATCGACGAGCTGAATATTCTGCACGCCACCATGCTGGCGATGCAGCGCGCGGTTGCCGGGCTTTCGGTGACGCCGGAATATGTGTTGATCGACGGAAACCGCTGCCCGCCATTGCCGATGCCGTCCCTGGCGGTGGTCAAGGGCGATAGCCGGGTGGCGGAAATCAGCGCAGCATCAATACTTGCCAAAGTTACGCGCGATGCGGAAATGACGGCGCTGGACATCAGCTTCCCGCAATACGGTTTTGCTCAACACAAGGGCTATCCTACCGCCTTCCATCTGGAAAGGCTGGCTGAGCACGGCGCGACAGAATTTCACCGCCGCAGTTTCGCGCCGGTGAAACGCGCTCTCAATCTGGTGTCTTAAGCACCACGCACAGAGTTATTCGGATACTGAGATGGCTGAACCTCGTTTTGTACACCTGCGGGTGCACAGTGACTATTCCATGATCGATGGGCTTGCCAAGACGGGACCGCTGGTGAAAAAGGCGGCCTCGCTGGGGATGCCTGCGCTGGCGATCACCGACTTCACCAACCTGTGTGGTCTGGTTAAGTTTTACGGGGGCGCACACGGCGCGGGCATGAAGCCGATTATCGGCGCGGATTTCAACGTCCGTAACCCGATTATGGGCGACGAACTGAACGAAATTACCGTACTGGCCGCCAACAATGACGGCTATCAGAACCTGACGCTGCTGATTTCCCGCGCTTACCAGCGCGGCTATGGGGCGGCAGGGCCGTTTATCGACATCGAATGGCTGGCGGAGCTCAATCACGGGCTGATCCTGCTCTCCGGCGCGCGCAATGGCGACGTCGGTAAAAGTTTGCTGCGCGGGAATATGGCGCTGGTGGATCAGTGCCTGAGCTTCTATCAGGAACATTTTGCCGACCGGTTTTATCTGGAGCTGATCCGCACCGGGCGCGCCGATGAAGAGCGTTATCTGCACGCCGCCGTCGCGCTCGCGGAAGAGAAGGGGGTGCCGGTTGTCGCCACCAACGACGTGCGCTTTATCGATGCCGGCGATTTTGATGCCCACGAAATCCGCGTTGCCATTCATGACGGCTTTACCCTGGACGACCCTAAGCGCCCGCGCAACTACTCGACGCAGCAGTACATGCGCAGCGAAGAGGAAATGTGCGAGCTGTTCGCGGATATCCCGGAAGCGCTTGAAAACAGCGTTGAGATTGCCCGCCGCTGTAACGTGACGGTACGCCTCGGCGAGTATTTCCTGCCGCAGTTCCCCACCGGCGATATGACCACCGAGGATTTCCTGGTGGCGAAGTCAAAAGAGGGGCTGGAGGAGCGTCTGGCGTTTTTGTTCCCGGATCCGGAAGAACGGGCGAAGCGCCGACCGGAATACGATGAGCGTCTGGATATCGAACTTCAGGTTATCAACCAGATGGGGTTCCCGGGCTACTTCCTGATCGTGATGGAGTTTATCCAGTGGTCGAAAGATAACGGCGTGCCGGTAGGCCCAGGCCGTGGCTCCGGCGCGGGTTCGCTGGTGGCCTACGCCCTGAAAATCACCGACCTCGATCCGCTGGAATTCGACTTGCTGTTTGAACGCTTCCTGAACCCGGAGCGTGTGTCGATGCCCGACTTCGACGTCGACTTCTGTATGGAGAAGCGCGATCGGGTTATCGATCACGTAGCGGAGATGTACGGGCGCGAGGCGGTTTCGCAGATTATTACCTTCGGAACCATGGCCGCGAAAGCGGTGATCCGCGACGTGGGCCGCGTACTGGGCCATCCTTACGGCTTCGTTGACCGCATTTCCAAGCTGGTGCCGCCCGATCCGGGCATGACGCTGGCGAAGGCATTCGAAGCCGAACCGCAGCTGCCTGAAATTTATGAGGCCGATGAAGAGGTCCGGGCGCTGATCGACATGGCGCGTAAACTGGAAGGGGTCACCCGTAACGCCGGTAAGCACGCGGGCGGCGTGGTGATAGCGCCAACCAAAATTACCGACTTCGCCCCGCTGTACTGCGACGAAATGGGCCAGCACCCGGTCACCCAGTTTGATAAAAACGACGTGGAATACGCGGGCCTGGTGAAGTTTGACTTCCTGGGGCTGCGTACGCTGACCATCATCGACTGGGCGTTGAAGATGATCAACCCGCGGCGGGCGAAGCAGGGGCTGGAGCCTATCGACATCGCCGCTATTCCGCTGGATGACAAGAAAAGCTTCGATATGCTGCAACGCTCGGAAACCACCGCGGTATTCCAGCTTGAATCGCGCGGCATGAAGGATCTGATTAAACGCCTGCAGCCGGACTGCTTCGAAGACATGATCGCACTGGTGGCGCTGTTCCGACCGGGACCGCTACAGTCGGGCATGGTTGATAACTTTATCGACCGTAAGCATGGGCGCGAAGCGATCTCCTATCCGGATATCCAGTGGCAGCATGAGAGCCTGAAACCGGTACTGGAGCCGACCTACGGCATCATCCTGTATCAGGAACAGGTGATGCAGATTGCCCAGGTGCTCTCGGGCTATACCCTCGGCGGCGCGGATATGCTGCGCCGCGCCATGGGTAAAAAGAAGCCTGAAGAGATGGCCAAACAGCGTTCGGTGTTTGAAGAGGGCGCGAAAAATAACGGCGTCGACGGCGAACTGGCGATGAAAATCTTCGACCTGGTGGAGAAATTCGCGGGTTATGGATTTAACAAATCGCACTCGGCGGCCTATGCTCTGGTATCCTACCAAACGCTTTGGCTGAAGGCGCATTACCCGGCGGAGTTTATGGCGGCGGTAATGACGGCGGATATGGATAACACTGACAAAGTGGTTGGGCTGGTGGATGAGTGCTGGCGCATGGGGCTAAAAATCCTGCCGCCGGACATTAACTCCGGGCTGTATCATTTCCACGTGAATGATGACGGGGAGATTGTTTACGGCATTGGCGCGATTAAAGGCGTGGGCGAGGGGCCGATTGAGGCCATTATCGAGGCGCGTAATAAAGACGGATATTTCCGCGAGCTGTTTGATCTCTGCGCGCGCACCGATACCAAAAAGCTCAACCGCCGGGTGCTGGAAAAGCTCATCATGTCCGGCGCGTTCGACCGCCTTGGCCCGCACCGCGCCGCGCTGATGAACTCGTTGGGCGATGCGCTAAAAGCGGCGGATCAGCACGCGAAAGCCGAAGCCATCGGCCAGGCGGATATGTTTGGCGTACTGGCGGAAGAGCCGGAACAGATTGAAAAGTCTTACGCCAACTGCCAGCCATGGCCTGAGCAGACCGTACTGGACGGCGAGCGGGAAACCCTGGGGCTTTACCTGACCGGGCACCCCATCAACCAGTACCTGAAAGAGATCGAACGCTATGTCGGCGGCATGCGTCTCAAAGATATGCACCCGACAGAGCGTGGTAAAGTTATCACGGCTGCGGGGCTTGTGATTGCTTCGCGGGTTATGGTCACCAAGCGCGGCAATCGTATCGGCATCTGTACCCTGGATGACCGCTCCGGGCGTCTTGAGGTGATGTTATTCACCGATGCGCTGGAGAAATACCAGCATCTGCTGGAACAAGACCGGATCCTAATCGTCAGCGGACAGGTCAGCTTTGATGACTTCAGCGGAGGCCTTAAAATGACCGCTCGCGAAGTGATGGACATTGCAGACGCCCGCGAAAAGTATGCGCGTGGGCTTGCTATCTCGCTGACGGACAGGCAAATTGATGACCAGCTTTTAAACCGACTCCGTCAGTCTCTGGAACCCCATCGTTCGGGAACCATTCCAGTACATCTCTACTATCAGAGGGCGGATGCGCGCGCGAGGTTGCGTTTTGGCGCAACGTGGCGTGTCTCTCCGAGCGATCGTTTACTTAACGATCTGCGTGGCCTGATAGGTTCGGAGCAGGTGGAACTGGAGTTTGACTAATACAGGAATATTATGAGTCTGAATTTCCTTGATTTCGAACAGCCGATTGCCGAGCTGGAAGCGAAAATCGATTCCCTGACCGCAGTAAGCCGTCAGGATGAAAAACTGGATATTAACATCGACGAAGAAGTGCATCGTCTGCGTGAAAAAAGCGTAGAACTGACGCGTAAAATCTTCGCCGACCTGGGGGCATGGCAGGTTGCGCAGCTGGCGCGCCATCCACAACGCCCCTATACCCTTGATTATCTGCGTTTAGCTTTCGACGATTTCGACGAACTGGCTGGCGATCGCGCCTATGCGGATGACAAAGCTATCGTCGGCGGCATTGCGCGTCTCGACGATCGGCCGGTGATGGTCATTGGTCACCAGAAAGGCCGCGAAACCAAAGAGAAGATCCGTCGTAACTTTGGTATGCCGGCGCCGGAAGGCTACCGCAAAGCGCTGCGTCTGATGGAAATGGCTGAACGGTTTAACATGCCGATTATCACCTTCATCGACACCCCGGGCGCGTATCCGGGCGTGGGCGCGGAAGAGCGCGGCCAGTCCGAGGCTATCGCGCGCAACCTGCGTGAAATGTCGCGCCTGAAAGTGCCGGTCATCTGCACCGTGATCGGTGAAGGCGGTTCCGGCGGCGCGCTGGCGATTGGCGTGGGCGACAAAGTCAATATGCTGCAATACAGCACCTATTCGGTGATTTCGCCGGAAGGCTGCGCGTCTATTCTGTGGAAAAGCGCTGACAAAGCGCCGATTGCCGCCGATGCGATGGGCATTATCGCGCCGCGTCTGAAAGAGCTGAAGCTGATCGATACCGTGATCCCGGAGCCGCTGGGCGGCGCGCACCGTAATCCGGAAGCGATGGCGGGATCCCTCAAAGCGCAGCTGCTGGCAGATCTGGCGGATCTCGATGTACTGAGCAAAGATGAACTGCTGGATCGTCGTTATCAGCGTCTGATGAGCTATGGCTACGCCTGATGGGCGAGTCACACATTCTGAAAAGGGTCGCGTAAGCGGCCCTTTTTTTATTCGCCGCCTGGCGGACAGGATGCGTAAACTATGCTTAAGGATGAATTTTTTGCCAGGAGGTGAGTGTTGAATATTATTGCCATCATGGGGCCGCAGGGGGTCTTCTATAAAGACGAGCCGATGCAGGAACTGGCACAGGCGCTGCAAGGACAGGGCTTTCAGTTAATCTGGCCAAAGAACAATCTCGATCTCCTGAAGCTGATTGAACATAACCCGCGTATTTGCGGAGTGGTTTTCGACTGGGACGAGCACGGTATCGAGTTGTGCAGCGATATTAATCAGCTTAATGAATATCTGCCGCTGTACGCCTTTATCAATACTCACTCAACCATGGACGTCAGCGCGCATGAGATGCGCATGGCGATTTGGTTTTTTGAGTATGGTCTGGGCGCCGCTGAGGATATTGGCCAGCGTATTCGTCAGTACACCGATGAATATATCGATAACATTACGCCGCCGTTTACCCGGGCGCTGTTCAAATATGTCCACGAGGGGAAATATACTTTCTGTACTCCGGGGCACATGGCCGGGACGGCTTACCAAAAAAGCCCGGTGGGCTGCCTGTTTTACGATTTCTTTGGCGGCAACACGCTCAAATCCGACGTGTCTATTTCAGTGACCGAACTGGGGTCGCTACTTGACCATACCGGCCCGCATCTGGAGGCCGAAGAGTACGTGGCCCGCACCTTTGGCGCTGAACAAAGCTATATGGTGACCAACGGCACCTCTACCTCGAATAAAGTTGTCGGCATGTACGCCGCGCCGTCCGGCAGTACTATGCTGGTGGATCGCAACTGCCATAAATCCCTGACCCACCTGCTGATGATGAGCGACATTGTCCCCCTGTGGATGAAGCCGACGCGTAACGCGCTGGGCATTCTCGGCGGCATTCCGAAGCGGGAATTTTCCCGCGATGCTATCGCCCAAAAAGTGCGTGAGACGCCTGACGCCCAGTGGCCGGTTCACGCGGTGATCACCAACTCCACCTACGATGGCCTGCTGTATAACACCAACTGGATCAAACAGACTCTCGAGGTGCCGTCGATTCATTTTGATTCCGCCTGGGTGCCCTATACCCATTTTCATCCCATCTATAGCGGCAAGGGCGGTATGAGCGGCGAACGCACGCCGGGCAAAGTGATCTTCGAAACCCAGTCGACCCACAAAATGCTGGCGGCCTTTTCCCAGGCCGCGCTGATCCATATTAAAGGCGACTACGACGAAGAAACCTTCAACGAAGCCTATATGATGCATACCACTACCTCGCCGAGCTATCCGCTGGTGGCGTCCATTGAAACCGCGGCGGCGATGCTGCGCGGTAATCCGGGTAAGCGCTTGATCAACCGATCGGTGGAGCGCGCGCTGCATTTCCGTAAAGAAGTCCAGCGGCTGCGTGAAGAGGCCGACGGCTGGTTTTACGATATCTGGCAGCCCGAGGCGATTGAAGAAGCGGACTGCTGGCCGATTGCCCCCGGCGAAGACTGGCACGGTTTTACCCATGCCGATGAAAACCATATGTTCCTCGATCCGGTGAAAGTCACCATCCTGACGCCGGGCATGGATGAACACGGCAATATGGCGGAAGAGGGCATTCCTGCTGCGCTGGTCGCGAAGTTTCTCGATGAACGCGGCGTGGTGGTGGAGAAAACCGGCCCGTACAATCTGCTGTTTCTGTTCAGCATCGGCATCGACAAAACCCGCGCCATGGGGCTGCTGCGTGGGCTGATGGAATTCAAACGCGCCTACGATTTAAACCTGCGGGTGAAAAACATGCTGCCGGATCTGTATGCTGAAGATCCGGACTTTTACCGCAATATGCGTATTCAGGATCTGGCGCAGGGCATTCATCGGCTGATCAAACAGCACGACCTGCCGCAACTGATGCTCAGGGCGTTCGATGTCCTGCCGGAAATGCAGCTTACGCCGCATCAGATGTATCAGCAGCAGGTGAAAGGCAATATCGAAACCGTGGAGCTGGATAATCTGATTAATCGGGTTTCCGCCAACATGATCCTGCCGTATCCTCCCGGCGTACCGCTGGTGATGCCTGGTGAGCGGGTGACGCAGGAAAGCCGCGCGGTGCTCGATTTTCTGCTGATGCTTTGCTCGATTGGCCGCCATTATCCGGGTTTCGAAACCGATATTCATGGCGCGAAGCTCGGCGAAGATGGCATTTACCGGGTCAGAGTTTTAAAACAGTAGCGATGGCGCGAAGGCTTAACGCCAACAAGGAGAATGTATGCTGGGTTTAAAAAAGGTTCATCACATCGCTATTATCGCGACTGATTATGCGCGCAGTAAGGCGTTTTACTGCGATATTCTGGGGTTCACTCTCCAGTTCGAAACCTATCGCGAAGCGCGGGATTCCTGGAAAGGGGATTTGGCGCTGAACGGGCAATACGTCATCGAACTGTTTTCGTTCCCGTTCCCTCCCAGGCGGCCAGGCCGCCCGGAAGCCTGCGGGCTGCGCCATCTGGCCTTCAGCGTGGCGGATCTGGATAACGCGGTGGCGCATCTGGAACAGCAGGGCGTTCCCTGCGAGCCGATCCGCGTCGATCCTTACACCGATAAGCGCTTCACCTTTTTTAACGATCCCGATGGATTGCCGCTGGAGCTGTATGAGGAATGATCCAGTGGGATAGTCACTATCGCAAAGTGCTGCTGGCGTTCAGCGGCGGGCTGGATTCCACCGTGCTGCTGCACCAACTGGCGGATCTGCGCCAGCAGCACGATCTCCAGCTGCGGGCCGTGCATATTCATCACGGTATTAGCGCCTTTGCCGATGAGTGGGTGACGCATTGCCAGGCGATTTGCGAGCGCTGGACAGTGCCGCTGGAGGTTATTCGCGTTAGCTTGCCAAACGATGGATCGGGTATTGAGGCGCAGGCTCGTTCCGCGCGCTATGCCGCTTTTGCGCAGATAATCCAGCCGGACGAGGCGCTGGTCACGGCGCAGCATCTCGACGATCAGTGCGAAACGGTGCTGCTGGCGCTCAAGCGCGGCAGCGGGCCTGCAGGTCTGGCGGCGATGCCGAAAACCCTGCCGTTTGGGGATAATGTTCTGGTTCGCCCGCTTTTAAATACCTCTCGTGAAGCGCTTGAAGCCTATGCTAATGCGCACCAGCTTGCGTGGATCGACGACGACAGCAATCAGGACGATCGCTACGATCGTAACTTCCTGCGCCTGCGCGTTCTGCCGCTGCTTCAGGCCCGCTGGCCGCACTTTGCCCGTAGCGTTGCCCGCAGCGCGGCGCTGTGCGGCGAGCAGGAAGCCCTGCTGGATGAACTGTTAACTGACGAACTGGCCTCGCTGGTGACGCCGGAGGGTAGCCTGACAATTGCGCCTTTGCATGAGATAAGCCAAATCCGCCGCAATGCGCTATTGCGCCGCTGGCTCACCCAACTGGATGCGCCGCCGCCGTCGCGCGCCATGCTGGAACGGATCTGGCAGGAAGTCGCGCTGAGCCGGGAAGACGCTGCGCCGCGCCTGCAAATCGGCGCGTATGACGTGCGGCGCTATCAAGGGAAGCTATGGTGGATCGCACGTCAGGCCGTGCCGGGAAAACAGGTGATTGCCTGGCCGTCGCCCTATGCGCCGTTAAAGCTCCCACTCGAATTAGGGATATTACGCGTGGCGCAGACAGGCTATGCTGTTCGGGCTCCAGAGCAGGATGAACAGGTTTCGGTGCGCTTTCATGCGCCTGGCAACTGGCACATCGTCGGGCGCGAGCGCAGCCGAAGCCTTAAGAAGTTGTGGCAGGAGCTGTCCGTGCCGCCCTGGCGACGCGATACCACGCCGCTGCTGTTTTACGGTGAGCAATTAATTGCCGCTCCAGGCATTTTCGTTACGCGTCAGGGGCAGGCTCAGGATCATGCATGCTGGCATATCGACTGGCAGAAAGGAGAATAACAATGACGATGCGTAGTGCGGTTTTAGTAGGCTTACTGGCCTGTAGCCTGCCGGTTTTAGCCAAAGGCGACCCGAAAGCGGGGGAGCAAAAAGCGATGATGTGTGTGTCCTGCCATGGCGCGACGGGCAATGTCTCTGTTCCGCTGTATCCGAACCTGGCGGGACAGCATGAGGAGTATCTGGCGCACTCCCTGCACGCGTATAAAAAAGGCGAGCGCAGCGGTGGCCAGGCGGAAGTGATGAAAGCCTATGTCAGCGGTTTATCTGACGAAGATATCGATAACCTGGCAGCGTATTACGCCAGCCAGAAGCCATAAAAAAGGGCAGCCATCAGGCTGCCCTCGTTGTATGAATTGTGCGCTAGCCTTCGCTAACCACCACGGTACCAATTTCCGGATGGCTGAAGCTGGCGATTTTGTCGAGGCGAACTTCGCGTGAGGTGCCGGCTTCATCGATGATCAAATATTCGACGTTTTTACGAGAAACCAGATCGTTGGCTTGCGCCTTCAGTACTTCCCCACTCTTCAATTCCAGCGTTAATTCCAGATGATGCTGGCAGGCGAGTTCGAGATTGTCATAGTCATCACAATTGATGGGTTGATAAGTTTCATTCATTGACATAATCGCTCACCAGTAAGTTCGCGGCGGCATATGCCGCCTTTTCCCGGACCGACTCAGAAAGGGCTTCATCTGAAGCCATTTCATTCAATACTTTCAATACGCAACCCAGCGCGTCGGGAACGTATCCCAGGTCACCGCTGGCGATCTCGGCGTATCGCTTGCGTATTAACTCACAATACTTTTCCACATGCCCTCCTGTCAGAGTCCTGACTACAGACTGAATCGTGGGATGCAAGTCTAAGCCTACGAATATTAACTCTGTTTAGCAAGGTGACTATACCATACTCGCTCTGGCGGCATTAACAGCCATAGCAGGGAATTCTGTTCGAAGCGGCGGGTGAGGCGGGCGCGGGCGCGCTAATTTCGCTACAATAGCCGCCGAATGTCTTTCGGGGGACCTATGGCTTTAAAAGCAACGATTTATAAAGCAACCGTGAATGTTGCCGACATGGACAGAAACCAGTTTCTGGACGCCAGCCTGACGCTGGCGCGTCATCCGTCGGAAACGGAGGAGCGTTTGATGCTGCGCCTGCTGGCGTGGATCAAATACGCCGACGAGCGCCTGCAGTTTACCCGTGGACTCAGCGCGGAAGAGGAGCCCGAATTGTGGTTGCGCAACGACTATCTGGGTATCGATTTGTGGATCGAGCTCGGCCTGCCGGATGAGCGACGCCTGAAAAAAGCCTGTAGTCAGGCGGCCCAGGTGGCGCTGTTTACCTACAACCGCCGGGCGGCAGACATCTGGCGGCAGCAGAACCAGAATAAGTTCCGCACTTACGATAATCTGACCATCTGGTATCTGGATGATGCGCAACTGGCGAAGCTGAGCGCCCTGGCGTCGCGCAGCATGGTGATACAGGCTACGCTGCAGGATGGACTGATCTGGCTGTCGGAAGGTGAGAATAATCTGGAAATTACTCTGGATAACTGGCATCTGCCCGAATGATTGTTTTTTCGCGTACCGTTTCTATACCCGATGATGAAGTTACCTTCAGCGCGATACGCGCCCAGGGCGCGGGCGGACAGCATGTGAATAAGGCGTCGACGGCGATCCATTTGCGCTTCGATATCGCCGCCTCCAGCCTGCCGGAGAGTTATAAAATGCGTCTGTTGGCAGCCAGTCACCATTTAATTACTGCGGAAGGGATCGTCATCATCAAAGCGCAGGAGTACCGCAGCCAGGAAATGAATCGCGAAGCCGCGCTTGCTCGCTTTATTGCGCTGGTACGGGAACTTACTGCTGAACAAAAGCATCGAAAAGCAACAAGACCCACACGTGCGTCAAAAGAGAGACGCCTGACGTCGAAAGCGCAAAAATCTACCACCAAAGCGCTACGGGCGAAAATCCGCCGCACGTCAGACTAACTGAGGCAAATAACAATGAAAATCAGGGATATGATGTCAAAAACTCCGCTTATCTCCGCCGCCATCGCCTGCGGGGTGTTTTTATTGATCGGCTGTAATAACCGCAGCGAGAGCCAGCCATTACAGGCCGTCCAGCCGCTGGAAGCCAAAGCGATGCAGCAAAGCTTTCGCGGCCTGCTGCCCTGTGCCGATTGCGCAGGTATCGACACTTCGCTGTTTCTGGAGAAAGACGGTACCTGGGTGATGAACCAGCGTTACCTGGGCGCGCCGCAGCCGACCCAGTTCGCGTCATGGGGGAAATGGGCGCGGACCGCTGACAGGCTGGTGCTCACCGATACTGACGGTGAAAAGCTCTATTTTCGCGTGAAGGGTGAAAACCTCGAGATGCTCGATCGCGAGGGCAACCCCATTGAATCGCAGCTGAACTACACGCTTAAGCCCTCTAACGCCACGCTGCCCGCCACGCCGATGGCGATGAAAGGCATGTATTTTTATATGGCCGATGCAGCGGTGTTCACAGACTGCGTCACCGGTAAACGTTTCCCGGTGGTAAATAACGCACAACTGGAGCGGGGGTTTGCTGCCGTGCAGCAAGGGGAAATGAAACCGGTGCTGCTGCATATCGAAGCGCATTTCGTGTTGCAGGCTAATCCGGATAGCGGGGCAATGCAGAAAACGCTGGTGGCGGATAACGCTGGCGCGTTCAAGCCTGGTGCGGATTGCGATGAGTAATCGCCGCTAAAAAAACGCCCTGCGGGTGCAGGGCGTCAGGTTTACTTCTTAATCTGGCTGACCAGATAATTCACTATCTCACCGGTCTTGATCATTTTCTTTTCGCCTTCACGACGATACTTATATTCGATCTCGTCGCTGTCGAGGTTGCGGTCGCCAATCACCACGGTGTGCGGGATACCGATCAACTCCATATCCGCAAACATCACGCCCGGGCGTTCTTTGCGATCGTCCATCAGTACTTCAATACCCTGCGCGCGCAGCTCGCTGTAGAGTTTCTCGGCCAGTTCCTGAACGCGGAAAGATTTATGCATGTTCATCGGCAGGATCGCTACCTGGAACGGCGCGATGGCGTCCGGCCATACGATGCCGCGCTCGTCGTGGTGCTGTTCAATCGCAGCAGCCACTACGCGCGTCACCCCGATGCCGTAGCAACCCATGGTCAGCGTCTGGTTGCGACCATCTTCGCCCTGAACGGAAGCTTTCAGCGCTTCGGAATATTTGGTGCCTAACTGGAAAATATGGCCCACTTCGATACCGCGCTTGATCAGCAGTGTGCCCTGGCCGTCCGGGCTTGGATCGCCTGCCACTACGTTGCGGATATCCGCCACTTCCGGTGTCGCCACATCGCGATCCCAGTTGATGCCGAAGTAGTGTTTGCCGTCGATATTGGCGCCAGCGGCGAAATCGCTCATTGCAGCCACGGAACGGTCGATAACCACCGGGATCGGCATATTCACCGGGCCGAGTGAGCCAGGGCCTGCATTGACCACCGCGCGGATTTCCGCTTCGGTTGCGAAGGTCAGCGGGCTCGCCACCTGGGCCAGCTTCTCTGCTTTAACTTCGTTCAGCTCATGGTCGCCACGCACTAACAGCGCGACCAGCGGATAAGCGCTGCCTTCTACTGATTTCACCAGCAGGGTTTTCACTGTTTTCTCGATCGGCAGGTTATGCTGCTCAACCAGCTCGGCGATGGTTTTCGCGTTCGGCGTATCGACCAGATGCATTTCCTGGGTCGCTGGCGCGCGCGGCGCTTTCGGCGCAACGGCTTCAGCCAGTTCGATGTTGGCGGCGTAATCGGAAGTATCAGAGAAAATGATGTCATCTTCGCCGCTCTGTGCCAGCACCTGGAACTCGTGCGAGGCGCTGCCGCCGATAGAGCCGGTATCCGCCTGAACCGGACGGAAATCCAGACCCATACGGGTGAAGATTTTGCTGTACGCCTCGTACATGGCGTCATACGTCGCCTGCAGCGACTCCTGCGAGGTATGGAAAGAGTAAGCGTCTTTCATGATGAATTCGCGCGAACGCATCACGCCGAAACGCGGACGAACTTCGTCACGGAATTTGGTCTGGATCTGGAAGAAGTTGAGCGGCAGCTGTTTATACGAGCTCAGTTCGTTACGGATCAGATCGGTGATGACTTCTTCATGAGTCGGGCCGAGGACAAACGGACGCTCGCCGCGATCGACTAAACGTAATAATTCCGGGCCGTACTGCTCCCAACGCCCGCTCTCTTCCCACAGGTCTGCTGGCTGAACCACTGGCATCAACACCTCGATAGCACCGGCGTTATTCATCTCTTCACGCACGATGTTTTCGACTTTTTTCAGGACGCGCAGGCCAGTCGGCAGCCAGGTATATAACCCGGAGGCGAGCTTGCGGATCATCCCGGCGCGCAGCATCAGCTGATGGCTGATAACCTCGGCGTCGGCGGGTGTCTCCTTCAGAGTGGAGAGCATATATTGGCTAGTACGCATTATTACGATTCCATTAGATGGTTCAGATACAGGCAAATGGCCTGACTTAAGTAAAGTGAATTAGTTTACCAGCGAGGCCGGATTGCCAAAAGAGAAGGGTGCGAAATTAACGCGCTTCGAGCGCAAACACTTCGCAACCCGTATCGGTTACGCGCCAGCGGACGTTGAAATCCAGCAGCCAGACAGCGTAGGTTTTACCGGGATCTTCCGTTTTACGATAGGCCGGACGCGGATCCTGAGCCAGAACTTCACGGATAAACTGTTCCAGGCGAGGATAGCGCGCATCAAGTTGGCGGATTTGATGTTGCACGTCATCAGTAAAATAGACCGCCATCGCGGCGTCGGGTGCCTGTTGGGCGTAGCCTGCACGGGCATCCGGCAGTGCTTCGGCGAACGGCAGATAGGGTTTGATATCAATGACCGGCGTGCCGTCAACCAGATCCAGACCGCCTAATTGCAGTATCACCTCATCTTTATGGCAGCGGATCCCTTCCAGCGAAACCAGCGACATGCCAACCGGATTAGGGCGGAAAGTGGAACGGGTCGCGAACACGCCCATCCGTGCATTACCGCCAAGCCGGGGAGGGCGCACGGTAGGATGCCAGCCGCCTTCCATGGTTTGATGAAAAATAAACACCACCCAGATATGGCTGAACGCTTCCAGACCACGCACTGCGTCAGGGTTGTTGTAAGGGGAGAGAAGATGCAGTTCGCCGCCCCCGCTGGTGACAAGACCCGGCTGGCGGGGGACCGCGAATTTTTCTTTATAGGGCGAACGAATAACGCCTATCTGCTCGAGGCAGAACTGACTCATTTGGCCGAGACTTTTAACGCTGAACCCACGCAAACGGCCTGGCGGTAGCAACCCGGCGTACCGCTGGTCACTTCACAGCTGTGCAGCAATACGGCATTGGCTTTCATTTTTGATGCATTAATTTGCATGCGTTTGCGTGCGGTAGGGATATTCGGCGGTGAGTCCTGATTCGACGCCTGGCATGACTCGCCGCTGACTTCACCTAAATCACGGAACGGCTTGCCGACCAGATCTTCCGCGTTGGTATAAATTCTGACGGGGGCAGGGCGTGGGGCCTGCGGCTTCGCGGGCTCGGCTTTTGCCGGGGCTGCCGTGCTTTTGACAGGTTCAACAGGGGATCTGCTTATCATTGAACAGCCGCTCACCATGAGTGCCAGCAAACAGATCGGTAAAGCACGCATAATTTATCCTCAATCATAATTAAATCGTAGGTTATTGAATCAGGTGCCTGAACAAATAACAAGACGGGCGTGTGCCCGTCCTGAATATTTATGTGGTACTTATTGAAGAAACGAATTACCAGCCCTTAACAGCGCCGCCGTTAAAGGTTTTATTCGCGGCTTCGTTTACTTCGTCAGACTGGTAGGCCTGAACGAATTTCTTCACGTTTTCTGCGTCTTTATTGTCTTCACGCGTCACGATCAGGTTCACGTACGGGGAATCTTTGTCTTCCACGAAGATGCCATCTTTAGCCGGCGTCAGGTTGATCTGGCTGGCGTAGGTGGTGTTGATCACGGCCAGAGCAATCTGCGCATCGTCCAGAGAACGTGGCAGCTGCGGCGCTTCCAGTTCAACAATCTTCAGGTTTTTCGGGTTCTCAGTCACGTCCAGTACGGTCGGCAGCAGACCCACGCCATCTTTCAGTTTGATCAGGCCCACTTTCTGTAACAGCAGCAGGGAACGGCCCAGGTTGGTCGGATCGTTAGGCACTGCGATCTGCGCCCCTTCCTGCAGTTCATCCAGAGATTTGATTTTTTTAGAGTAGCCGGCAATCGGGTAAACGAAGGTGTTGCCCACAGAAACCAGTTTATAACCACGGTCTTTGATCTGCTGATCGAGGTACGGTTTGTGCTGGAAGGCGTTAGCGTCGATATCGCCTTTGTTCAGCGCTTCGTTCGGCAGCACGTAATCGTTGAAGGTCACCAGCTCAACGTCCAGACCGTATTTCTCTTTTGCGACTTTCTGAGCGACTTCAGCAACCTGCTGCTCCGCACCGACAATCACGCCTACTTTGATGTGGTTGGGATCTTTTTCTTCCTGACCACAGCCAACCAGCGCCAGAGAACCAATCAACGCGCCTACTGCTGCGAAAGTTTTTAATTTGAAAGACATAGCGATTCCTTACTCTTTAGATGTTGTGTTCGTTACTTATGCGTGACAGCCCGGACGATACGATCGCCGGAGATTTGAATGAGATACACCAGAACGACCAGTAATACTAATACTGTATTCATCACCGTAGCGTTATAACCGATATAACCGTACTGATAGCCGATCTGCCCCAGACCGCCCGCGCCTACCGCGCCGCCCATGGCGGAGTAGCCGACCAGGGTAATCAGCGTAATGGTGGCGGCGTTAACCAGACCCGGCAACGCTTCCGGCAACAGTACTTTGCGAACAATCTGCATCGGCGTGGCACCCATCGCGCGCGACGCTTCGATCAGCCCCGACGGGATTTCCAGCAGGGCGTTTTCGACCATACGCGCGATAAACGGCGCAGCGCCGACCGTCAGTGGAACAATCGCCGCTTGCAGGCCGATAGATGTGCCAACAATGGCGCGGGTAAACGGAATCATCCACACCAGTAAGATAATGAACGGGATGGAGCGAAAGATATTCACCAGCGCGGACAACACGCGATAAACGCTGGCGTTCTCATTAATCTGACCCGGACGGGTGACATACAGCAGTACGCCCGCCGGCAGGCCCAGCACAAAGCCGAAGAAGCCGGAAACAAACGTCATCGCCAGCGTTTCCCATACGCCGCGAACCAGCAACCACATCATTGCTTCAGACATAACCCAGAACCTCTACTTTTACATGATGTTGCTGCAAATACGCGATAGCCGCCTGCGTTGCCCCGGAAGTGCCGTGCATTTCGGCCAGCATGATCCCGAATTTCACTCCGCCAGCGTAATCCATCTGGGCGCTAATAATGTTGTTATTGACGTTATAACGACGCGCGGTTTCGGACAGCAGCGGCGCATCCACTGACTGGCCGGTGAATTCCAGACGCAGCAGCGGCACTGAGTCTGCCTGCGCAGTAGGTTGCAAACGCTGGGCGTAATCTTCGGGAATATCCAGATGTAGGGTGGACTGAATAAACTGCTGGGCCAGCGGCGTCTTCGGATGGGAAAACACTTCGCTCACCGTATCCTGCTCAATCAGTTCACCGTTGCTGATCACGGCGACGCAATCACAGATGCGTTTAACCACATCCATTTCATGCGTGATCAACAGAATGGTTAAACCGAGACGACGGTTAATGTCTTTCAGCAGTTCGAGGATAGAGCGGGTAGTCGCCGGATCCAGCGCGCTGGTGGCTTCATCGCATAATAGTACCTTCGGATTGCTGGCCAGCGCGCGGGCAATAGCAACACGCTGCTTTTGACCGCCAGACAGGTTAGCCGGGTAGACGTCGTGCTTCTCAGACAGACCAACCAAATCCAACAGTTCAGTGACGCGGCGTTTAACTTCCTCACGCGGAACGTTATCCAGTTCTAACGGCAGCGCAACGTTGCCAAAAACGGTGCGCGAAGAGAGCAAATTAAAGTGCTGGAAAATCATGCCAATCTGGCGGCGGGCTTTGGTCAACTGCGACTCGGAAAGCGCCGTTAAATCTTGTCCATCAACCAGAACGCTGCCCTGAGTGGGGCGCTCCAGTAAGTTTACGCAGCGAATCAGCGTACTTTTGCCTGCGCCGGAGGCGCCAATCACGCCATAAATTTGCCCGGCGGGAACGTCCAGACTGACGTTATTCAACGCCTGTATGGTGCGGTTCCCCTGCTGGAACACTTTGGTGATATTCGAAAGTTTGATCATTAGCTATTTATTATCGTATGAGAGTGAGCCGTGGCATTTTGTTTTGCCAGATACGGCGGATGACCGTACATGAAATGGATGTTAAGGCATCCAGACGTCTAAATCAATCTGCTGTGCGCGATGAGTTGTTTCTCATAGAAAGAAACATGCGATACTACGCGCATTACTTTATATGCAGGAGTTCTACCGGTGGCTAAATCGTTGCCCGCTATTTTCCTCGACCGTGACGGCACTATTAATGTCGATCACGGCTATGTTCATGAGATTGACCAGTTTGACTTTATCGATGGCGTGATTGACGCGATGCGCGAATTAAAAGAAATGGGCTTCGCGCTGGTGCTGGTGACGAATCAGTCCGGCATCGCTCGCGGTAAGTTCACTGAAGCCCAGTTTGAAACCCTGACCGAATGGATGGACTGGTCGCTGGCCGATCGCGGCGTTGATCTGGATGGCATCTATTATTGCCCGCATCATCCGGAAGGGGCGGTGGACGAGTTTCGCCAGCGCTGCGATTGCCGCAAGCCGCAACCTGGGATGCTGATCTCTGCGCGTGACTATCTACACATCGATATGGCCGCTTCTTATATGATCGGCGATAAACTGGAAGATATGCAGGCGGCACAGGCCGCTGGCGTGGGCACTAAAGTGCTGGTGCGTTCTGGAAAACCGGTGACCGAAGAGGCGGAAAGAGCAGCGGATTGGGTGGTGGATAGCCTTGCGAAGCTGCCGGAAGCCATCAAAACGCGGCAAAAAACGGCGCAATGATTAAAAGGTGAGCAGTCAGAAATTATTTTTAAAAATAGGCTTGT
>NZ_JAAATR010000055.1 GCF_009907385.1 Atlantibacter hermannii | reverse complement strand
CCCACTAACCCGTTCATACATGGGCCAATGTTCAAAATAGTCAGGTTCTCCGCCCATAATTAGATTAAACATTAAAACTAAATCCTTATATTTTACTTAATGAATTATTTACAATCCAATCAATTGCGCCAGAGGTGCGAATCCAAGGCTTTATATTATGATTCACATAATAAATGGCTTCATCCATTCCACCTAACGTGATATATCCACTGTTAGACTTGATCTGTAATCTGCACTTCGATAACAAGCCGGGGATGTGTCTATTAGAATCAATCGCAGCTTTAGCGATATCATCGGCATCCGGGGATGACTGTCGGTAGGCGAGTAGGGCGCGTGTATACTGAAAAAACGAACGCATATCCCCAGGATAATCGTCCAGTAGCAAGGCCAGATCATCCACCATTTCAAGCTCAAGGTAATAGTTCGCTAATAAATGACGAATCCCCTGGTTATCGTTCGGGTTGAGCTTCAGCATTTCGCGGCTATGAGCCATAGCCGGATAAAAATTACCAGACTCCCATAAGGCCTCAGCCAAAGCTGCTTTTGCTCTCATATATGGACGTGTTTCGACAAATCCCCAGAAACGTCCTGCGAACTCCTGAAAATCCTCGCCAAGTGCAATGCTGGCTGCGTACAAAGCAGTCTCCAGCTTCCCGATTTTTGACTCAGGAGGTTCTTGAGATATCTCGCAGTAGAATGAGTATGCGTCAGCACAGAGCGGGGATTTCTTGATAGCTTTTCTGATGAGTTTCAGCACAACTTCCAGGTCATCATTTTCCCAGGCATCGAACATGAACTCCTGAGCCGCAACCAGATCTAGATGTAATTGCTCAGAGCTGACAGCAGTTTTATACAAATCAACGCGCTTTGTAGTCGGGAATTTAATCATCTCAAGTATCCTTTTGGGGACTCACTGTTCCGGTACTTTGCAGCACTGATGGTCGATTCTATCGCTTTGAACTTGCCACAAACAAGCTCGGGTCTGCCAGAACGGGATTGATAGCCCGGAGCTGTTCCTGGATGCGCACCTGAGCCTTACGGCTGGGCGATTTTTTGCTTCGTTCCCGTTTGCCTTCGCTTTCCCGCTCATCCTGTTTTACCTGAGCCAGTCGGAGTACAGTCCCGAGACGTTTGTTATCAACAATCTGCCCCTGGTCGACACAGGCCAGCTTATCAAATGCCTGGCACTTAAGGCTCCGGTGCCCATAGAGGAAGGCGAGGGTGCCATCGGGATAATCCAGTACTTTAATTTTTTCACCGGCAAGACGGCTATTTTCTTCTGTGGTGTCCATGAGATAAAGGATCTTATCGTACTGGAAGGTCAGTGATTTCGACACGGTACGAACATCATGCCAGGCAAAGATGTCTCTTAATTCATCGGGGCTTTCCTGCACCGGACGATGCAAATCTTTGGGGAACTTAGCCGGTCGTGAAAACCGGCTGTTAAAGTCAGCGATGAAAGTGGCAAGCCAGGCATTTGCGGCCTCAATGCCGGTTATACCTTCCAGACGCATTTCTTTGATCAGCCGATCCTGAAGTGTCTGATTCGCACGTTCCACGCGGCCTTTAGCTTCAGAGCTGTTGGCACAAATAAGCTCGATTGCCAGGTCATAAAGCACACGTCCGAACTGGGTAACGGTGGTATTGCGTTTCTCCGGACCACTGACGCGAAATATTGCGTGTTTGTCACTGTACAGCGATACCGGCTTCCCATGCTGCTCGATGTATTCCCGGGTTGCCAGCATGTAGTCAAAGGCTGTTTCTGACTCGCTGAACCGCAAATGCATCAGACGCCCGGTGGCATCATCGATAAAGACCAGCAGGCAGCATTTTGGCGCACGGCCTTCAAACCAGTCATGGTGGGAGCCGTCGATCTGGATAAGTTCACCCAGACAATCACGCCGATGTCGGGGTTGATAAACCCGTGACTTACGGCGAGCATGCGGGACCCAGAGTCCGTCAGACGTCATCCAGTTGCGGACGGTCTCGATTGAAAGCCGGATATTATGGCGCTCTCTGAGTTTTTCTGCGGCCAGTGTGGGCCCAAAGTCACTGTAGTTTTCACGTATCAGCGTGAGTACTCGTAGTTTGAGAGATTCGGTCAACCGGCGGTTGCTGGGCTGGCCGCGTTTGCGGCTGACAAGTCCTTCAGCACCAGAAACTCGGTAACGATTGATAAGTCGTTGCGCCTGACGTTCTGAAATGCCAAGCTGTGATGCTGCATCACGACGGCGTAGACGCTTTTCACAAACTGCCTGTATCACCGGTAGGCGGTGGATCTCTTTATCTGACATGGTCACCAACATGCGTTGAGCCCCTTAGAATTGCATTCAGTTTAGCTTACTCTAAGGTGACGTTTCTATCTGGATAAAAAGTGACATTACTAAATGGTTCTAACAACTTAAGTGCGCATAATCAGGATTATGTAAGATCAGCGTTAAGTAGTCGATTTATTTGAAAGTGACGTCGTCTTTAAGTTAAAATCACCTATAATCAATACCTACTGGAGCAGCTCATGGCTGACACCTACCTCCCCCCGGGCTTTAAAAAATGCAAATCATGTCAGCAAGTTAAACCCTTTGAACAGTTTGGAAAAGAGCTCAAGGGCAAGTTTGGCCTCAAGAGTAAATGCCGAGCGTGTATTAGCGAGAAAAACAAAACGTACGCAGCAGGCCCAGGGGCCGAAGTAAAGACGCAAAATAATAGGACCTACCAGGCAGAAAACAAGACTGAGCTCGCGGAGAAAATGCGCGTTAAGCGTGCGAAAGAAAAATTTGGTGATCGCTATAATTCCTACCTCGCTTCTTTAGAGTCCATGAAAAAACTCAAATAATGTAATCGCCAACGGAGGAATAATGAATGTACATCTGAAATATGATACGATAAAGCACTATCACTTTGATTGGCTAACGCCTGCTGGCGACTATCCTAATTCAGCGGTTATGCTCGTAGGTTTCCGTGATGGGCGCTGGATTATTGTTCAAGAGTTCGGAAATGATTATAGCTGCTTCGAGGGCGTTCTGAAGAATGGTGATGATCTTAATACGGAGCCTAAATTCTATTCCGACTTAGAAAGCGTAGCGGTTGCTGCTTTTGGCATGATGAAGCAGATATATCCCCAGTACCAAGATAGCACGTTAGAAGAATTCCTCGCTGGATAAAATATTCTAGAAACCAAACTCGCCTTATTCGAAGGAAACTGACTATGTATAGAAAGGTTTTAGCTCTTTCAGCCTTACTGATTTCTGCTTGTTCCACCGATAATCCTCATAAACAAAGTATGCACCACAATGATTTTGAGCTTTCGGACTCAGCTGTAAAAATTCAAATCAAGTCTGGAAATAAGACAATCTCCGGCTCAGGTACTTGGATCGATGAACAACATATTCTTACAGCTTCACATTTATGGCTTGATGCAAGCAAGGATTATAGTCTAAGTATAATAACAAGGAATGGGAGCCAACCAGCAACAGTTATCAATATTGATGATCCTAAGAACCGGGACCTCGCTCTTTTAAAAGTAGAAAAAAATACTATTGTCAAAGCCCCACCTAATTGGAAGCTTCCAGTATGTGATAATGTTCTAGCTCCAGGTGAGTCTGTTTGGGTTCTATCGGGAATGTATAATACGCTTTCAAATACGTATGCTTCCCCCGACTCAACCTACTATTATAAAGGAATAGTTGGTTCTGATGGTTTGACTGCTTTTTATCAAAATGGAGTTAGTGGAAGCGCTGTGTTAAACCAATCTAAGAGTTGCTTATATGGTGTTGTGAGTCAACAAGACATTAAAAAGATCAATGTCTATCAGATATATATTACGAAGATTACTACAAATGAAATTATACGCGGATTCATAGGTTATAAAAATAATTAAATGAGCGTAATCTTACAACAGGCAATTCCGACGTTATCTGCGTTGGTCTACCTATCTGAACCTTTAAAAGGAACGTCTATCATGTATAAACTTTTACCCGCAATACTAGTCTTTCTTTCGGTGTTCCTTGGACTAATCGCTCTACTCAGTGCTATCAAAAATGGTTCTGATGAATTGGCGGTATTCCTCATTACACTTTCGGCGTGGTTCGCTGCTTTAAGTAAGTTTTATTCACTTAAACTGTATAAAAATAGTTAGCCTGTGAATCCAAATACAGTTGACAAGTATCCAGCACTGCCCCCGTGATTTATTCAGGTTAGAAGCATTCCCGGAGTGCAGGCTGGGATTAGAAAAGTTACTTTTCTTACGATGTACCAACCAATAGGGCACGACTTATCGTAATGCCTAATTACATATTACCTGTTTAAGTCGATCTAATAATTTCATTGGAGCAGACATGTCCCCGGAATTGGTATCAGGCATTGCACGAGTGGCGCATGAAAAGCTACTTTCAGTTTTGACGGAGTGCGGCACAAAGAAGACGAAAGGCACATGCCTTTTTGCAAGCTATCTTGTATGTTATTTAGCAAAAACTAAAGGTCTAGATGCTGTTGTTCGTGGGGGTAACGGTGCAGATGATGGCGGTATATTTACAGAGAGTGGTGGCTTTGGCCATTATTGGTGTGAATTGAACTTCGAAGAAGTGCAATATTATATTGACATCACTTCCGAGCAGTTTGGGTTTCATCCATACATAGTGAAACGCGTCAACGATATAACAGGATGGCCACGATATATTCCTGGTGATCAGGAAACGGTCGATAGTCATTTAGAACAATTATTACGCGACGGCTATACAGAATAGGCTGCGTATACACTATCGCAGCCTTTCAGGCTCTTAACCCTTGTGACCAGTTAACGGAACCACTCAGGATGACGCTGCCGATCAACGTTGATAACCTGCGAATTAAATTCAACGACATCCGCTGGAGTAAGCATTAATTCATCAGGATTTACAATAAATGGTCTTAAAACCACTTCGCCACCGTCTTCTTTTGCACCGTAGATATTAATAAGAAAGTGCAGTCGTTGATTTCCGTCAGCATTGCGTTGCCATTCTCTAAAAGTCAAAGTCTGTTTAATATAGTTTGTTAAAAGAAATGCGAATTCAGATTCTTCCGTTTGTGAGATACCGTTTTTGTTAGACATTTTTTTTAGTATCTTTCCGAGCATGGATACACAGGCATCTAGGGAAGGTGCGAATAAGCAGGTCATT
>NZ_JAAATR010000054.1 GCF_009907385.1 Atlantibacter hermannii | reverse complement strand
TGTTCCCCGCGCCAGCGGGGATAAACCGCCAGACCAGTGCGGCACCGTCCCAACGTTCTAGTGTTCCCCGCGCCAGCGGGGATAAACCGATTTGCCGTCCCGAAGCAGGGGTTGCTACAGTGTGTTCCCCGCGCCAGCGGGGATAAACCGTACCGTCTTAAATTCTGAGGTGGCAATATCATGTGTTCCCCGCGCCAGCGGGGATAAACCGCCCCCGCTTTGCTGGGTGGAATACGCACAGAAGTGTTCCCCGCGCCAGCGGGGATAAACCGCTGGTTAGAAGACAAGAATCCCTGTTTACCGCGTGTTCCCCGCGCCAGCGGGGATAAACCATCCCAGCCGCGTCGCGGGCGTCGGAAAAAGCCGTGTTCCCCGCGCCAGCGGGGATAAACCGGATGAAAACACAAAACACCCTTCTCTTCATCAGTGTTCCCCGCGCCAGCGGGGATAAACCGGCGTAATGTACAATGGAGTTTTCTACGACGAGGTGTTCCCCGCGCCAGCGGGGATAAACCGGGGCCGGGCAGTATAACGATGAGGTGCGGGAGGTGTTCCCCGCGCCAGCGGGGATAAACCG
>NZ_JAAATR010000053.1 GCF_009907385.1 Atlantibacter hermannii | reverse complement strand
GTATATTACGCTTTCCTCTTTCAGAGTCAACCCTGAATTTCAGGATTTTTCTCTTCAACCTCCGCCGTTACATTGTGATGTTGTTCACATGTTCCGTGTCGATGGAGGCGCATTATAGGGAGTTCTTTTGTCACCGCAACAGGAAAATGACAGAAAAATGACTGACTGCTGCATTCCACAGCAAAACCCCGCCTTATACCCATTTACACACAGAGTTATCCACATCCCGTCGAAATTCTAAAAATTCGCGAGCGTTGCGCAAACGTTTTCGTTACAATGCCCGCGCAAAAACAAGGATGCCCCGCGAGGGGCGTTAGCTGAGTTTTTAACGAAAAATTCAGCTAACGCTCTCTGTAATTGTCAAATCCAGGGGATTTACCATGCAACAACGTCGTCCAGTGCGCCGCGCTCTGCTCAGTGTTTCTGATAAAGCCGGTATTATCGAATTCGCTCAGGCGCTTTCTCAACGTGGTGTGGAGCTGCTGTCTACCGGCGGTACAGCCCGCCTGTTAGCAGATAAAGGCCTGCCGGTAACCGAAGTGTCTGACTACACCGGTTTTCCGGAGATGATGGATGGACGCGTCAAAACGCTGCACCCTAAAGTTCACGGCGGCATTCTGGGCCGTCGCGGTCAGGACGACGCTATTATGGCTGAACACGCCATCGCGCCAATCGACATGGTGGTCGTTAATCTGTATCCGTTCGCGCAGACCGTGGCGCGTGAAGGCTGCTCGCTGGAAGATGCGGTCGAGAATATCGATATCGGCGGCCCGACCATGGTGCGCTCCGCCGCCAAGAACCATAAAGATGTCGCCATCGTGGTCAAGAGCAGCGACTACACCGCCATTATTAATGAAATGGATGCCAACGACGGTTCCCTGACGCTGGAGACCCGTTTCGATCTCGCGATCAAAGCGTTCGAGCATACTGCCGCCTACGACAGCATGATCGCCAACTACTTCGGCAGCCTGGTTCCCGCCTATCACGGCGAGAGCAAAGAACCCGCTGGTCGCTTCCCCCGCACGCTGAACCTGAACTTCATTAAGAAGCAGGATATGCGTTACGGCGAGAACAGCCATCAGAACGCCGCCTTCTATATAGAAGAAGAAATTAAAGAAGCCTCTGTGGCGACTGCCACCCAGGTGCAGGGCAAAGCGCTCTCTTACAATAATATCGCCGATACCGACGCAGCGCTGGAGTGTGTGAAAGCGTTCAGCGAACCGGCATGCGTGATTGTGAAGCACGCTAACCCATGCGGCGTGGCGGTCAATGATTCCATTCTTGAAGCCTATGATCGCGCCTATAAAACCGACCCGACCTCCGCGTTCGGCGGCATCATCGCTTTTAACCGCGAACTGGATGCCGAAACCGCGCAGGCCATTATCTCCCGCCAGTTCGTTGAAGTGATTATCGCGCCGTCAGCCTCGGAAGACGCGCTGAAAATCACGGCGACCAAACAGAACGTGCGCGTTCTGGTGTGCGGTCAATGGCAGCAGCGCGTACCGGGTCTGGATTTCAAACGCGTCAACGGCGGTTTACTGGTGCAGGACCGGGATCTCGGCATGGTGAGCGAAAGCGACCTGCGCGTGGTGACCAAACGCCAGCCGACCGAACAGGAACTGCGCGACGCGCTGTTTTGCTGGAAAGTGGCGAAGTTCGTGAAGTCCAATGCCATTGTATATGCCAAAGAGAATATGACCATCGGCATTGGCGCGGGCCAGATGAGCCGCGTATATTCCGCGAAAATCGCCGGGATTAAAGCAGGCGACGAAGGTCTGGAAGTGAAAGGTTCCGCGATGGCGTCCGACGCTTTCTTCCCGTTCCGCGACGGCATCGACGCCGCTGCGGCTGTGGGGATCAGCTGCGTGATCCAGCCTGGCGGTTCTATTCGTGATGATGAAGTCATCGCTGCCGCCGATGAGCATGGCATTGCCATGATCTTCACCGATATGCGTCACTTCCGCCACTAAGGATCTGAGAATGAAAATATTAGTGATTGGCAACGGCGGGCGCGAACACGCGCTGGCCTGGAAAGCGGCGCAGTCGCCGCGCGTGTCTACCGTATTTGTCGCACCGGGTAACGCCGGAACGGCGCTGGAGCCGGCATTACAGAACGTGGCGATTAACGCTACGGATATCGCCGGCCTGCTGAGCTTCGCCCAGAATGAAAAAATCGATCTGACTATCGTCGGCCCGGAAGCGCCGCTGGTGATTGGCGTGGTGGATGCGTTTCGCACCGCCGGGCTGAAAATCTTCGGCCCAACCCAGGGCGCAGCGCAGCTGGAAGGTTCTAAAGCCTTCACCAAAGATTTTCTGGCGCGTCATAACATCCCGACGGCGGAATACCAGAACTTTACCGAGGTCGAACCCGCACTGGCATATATTCGTGAGAAAGGCGCGCCGATCGTGATTAAAGCCGACGGCCTGGCGGCTGGCAAAGGCGTGATTGTCGCCATGACGCTGGAAGAGGCTGAATCTGCTGCCAAAGATATGCTGGCCGGTAACGCTTTTGGCGACGCGGGCCATCGTATCGTGGTGGAAGAGTTTCTGGACGGCGAGGAGGCCAGCTTCATTGTGATGGTCGATGGTGAACACGTCGAGCCGATGGCCACCAGCCAGGACCACAAGCGCGTTGGCGACGGCGATACCGGCCCGAATACCGGCGGCATGGGCGCGTACTCCCCTGCCCCGGTGGTGACCGCCGAAGTCCACCAGCGCACTATG
Source organism: Atlantibacter hermannii (assembly GCF_009907385.1). Classification (GTDB taxonomy): domain Bacteria; phylum Pseudomonadota; class Gammaproteobacteria; order Enterobacterales; family Enterobacteriaceae; genus Atlantibacter; species Atlantibacter hermannii_A. The sequence goes on along the minus strand of NZ_JAAATR010000053.1, from coordinate 29,212 downwards.
GAGCGCGTGATATGGCCGACCGTGCGCGGCATGGCGGCGGAAGGCAACACCTATACAGGCTTCCTGTATGCCGGGCTGATGATCGATAAGCAAGGCAATCCGAAGGTTATTGAATTCAACTGCCGCTTCGGCGATCCGGAAACCCAGCCGATCATGCTGCGTCTTCAGTCTGATTTGGTGGAACTGTGCCTGGCGGCCTGCGACGGCAAACTGGACGAAGTGAAATCCCAGTGGGATGCGCGTCCCTCGCTGGGTGTAGTGATGGCGGCGGGCGGTTACCCTGGCGACTATCGGACCGGTGATGAAATCCACGGGCTGCCGTTAGAAGAGGTTGCCGACGGGAAAGTGTTCCATGCGGGCACCAAACTGGCCGATGACGATCGCGTACTGACCCACGGCGGGCGCGTGCTGTGCGTTACCGCGCTGGGAGACAGCGTAGCGCAGGCCCAGCAGCGCGCCTGTGCGTTAATGAAGGATATTCACTGGGACGGCAGTTTTAGCCGCAGTGATATTGGCTATCGCGCCATCGCGCGCGAAAACGCAAAATAAACATCAGCCGCCTACGGGCGGCTTTTTACTGCCCTCAAAACGTCGCCGCTTTCGGTTGCCAGTGGCAGTAATCCTGATTGGCAACCAGCAGCAGCTGGGTGCCTTCCGGCGATTCCAGCCACGCCACGCTCACCTCAAGGGAAGAATGCGCCTGACGACGTTCGATATGGCTTATCGCGACGTCATCCAGCGCGGGCTTGAGGGTTTCCCCTTCGCAGGTGGTTACCGTGCGGTTGGCATGCCAGCGCCCTTGTCTCAGTACCACGTTGCCAGCGCGTAACGCGTCGCTGGTCGCGCGCATTTGTTGGCCCTGATAGCGATACAGCGCGATGGTATCGTCGGAGAGCTGTTGCTTCTGACCGTCCACTTCGCGCTGCATAAAGCTCAGCTCGCCATGGTCATCAAAACGCACTTTCACATGCTCCGGCGGTTTGGAATAAATATTGGTTTCAATCAGCGCGAGCGACTCGCCCTGCCAGCGGTATTCACGGGTAGTGGTACTACCGGTCCGCCAGGGGCTAAAGACTACCAGCATGCGCACCGCGTCGTTGCTGTCGTCTTTACGCCAGATCCTGACCGCGCCCTGATCGGCGGCATAACCGCTGGCGGTAAAAGGAGGAAGGGTGGAATGGCGGCTACAGGCGGTCAGCAACAGCGCACCGGCTGCCAGAGCCAGTGAGCGCCAGGTAAACAAAAGGGGCGATATCGCCCCTTCGTTAAAACCTTTTGCCGTCACAGCGAATTACTTAACAGCGTCTTTCAGAGCTTTGCCAGAAACAAATGCCGGCACGTTTGCTGCGGCGATTTTGATTTCTTTACCGGTCTGCGGGTTGCGGCCAGTACGCTCAGCGCGGTGGTTCACTTTGAAGGTACCAAAACCAACCAGTTGTACAGCATCGCCTTCTTTCAGAGACTCAGTAATTGCAGCCAGAGTGGATTCCAGTGCCGCTTTAGCCTGGGTTTTAGACAGGTCAGCCTTGTCTGCAATTACATCAATCAATTGAGTCTTATTCATAAGTTATCCTTACAATGTGTTTATCGCTTGCTAAGCATCGAGTGCGACGAAAATGCCAGAAAAGCACTCTCCTGCATACACGCACCGATAGCCACTTTTTTTCGCCTCCCAAATGTAGACCAGACGGGGGGCCAATTGGAAGCCTTCAGGTGAGACAAAACAGGTGATAAGTCACGTTTTATTGTCTCATTGCTGCAAATTTATACCGATATTACTGGTTCCGTCTTCACGCAGGTCGGCCCGCAGGCCCTTAATAAGCTCTATATCACGCTCTTCGCAGTCTGCCAGCAAGCGGAAAATCTCCCACTGGATATCCCATTCCTGCTCAACGGCCGGGTTGACTCTCAACTCTTCATCGGTCATTTCGCGACCAGCCTGCGACATCTCCAGCATGGCGACGGTAGTGATAGAGGCTTTGCTGACTTCAACGGCATGCTCCAGCGTTTCGCCGCTTAGCCGGGAATGTACCAGCTCGCTCAGCGCGACGCAGGCATCGATTGCCGGGTAAACGCCATAAATATCGTAGTCATCCGCAGCGGGAATTGCCTCTTCGAGTTTATCGAGTTGAGAGTCAAAGTTCACCTTAGCATCCTTGACCGTCAGCGTTTCCCAGATTAAATCCAGAATACGGCGGTATAAATGCGCATCACCATAGCCGGTTTGCTGGCAGAAAATCGCGTAATTGGGGTACATCCGCTCACACAGCGACGCCATAAATGTCACGTGCTGCCAGCTTTCCAGCTTCTCAAGGCGCAGGTGAATCGGGTTTTGTAACATAGTGGACTCTCATAAACCGAATTTTGAGCGGGAGTGTACCTGAATCACCCCTGAATTTCCTGCCAACGAACAAACGCCCGCCGCCCGGATGCCACGGCATCGGCCCAGCGCGTCGGCTCAGGGAGCCGGTAACCCGCCATGCAGCGCTGAACCCACAATAATGCGCTGTCCTGGCTGACACGATGCCCTGTGGCGATGAACAAAGGATTACAGCGTCGTTTACTGCGCCATACCCACGCCAACTGCTCGCCTTTATCCATCAGCGGCTGTAGCGCGCCCTGTTCTTCATCCAGCGGCTCAAACTTGCCGCACAGGCGTTTTTTCGCCACGCCGATGGCCGGCACATCCACCAGCAGGCCGAAATGGCTGGCAACGCCGAGGCGGCGCGGATGCGAAATACCGTGACCATCGACAAACAACAGGTCGGGTTTCTGCGACAGCATTTCCCACGCCTTTAGCAGCGCGGGATACTCACGGAAGGATAAGAAGCCGGGAATATAGGGCATGGTGGTGGCGATGCGCGCCACCTGATATTCAACCAGTTCCAGAGAGGGGTACTTGAGCAGCACCATCGCTGCCCGGGTCACTTCGCCGCCTTGTTCAAACCCGACATCCGCGCCTGCGATCAAGCGCGGTGGATCCTGTAACAGCCGATCCTCGCGGATCACCTGCGACGCCAGTTCCCGTTGTTGATCGCGTAGCGTAGCGAGATCCATTCCCCCTCCTCGGTTTACTTGTGATAAGGCGCCGATAAGCGATGCACCGCCTCGACAAACGCACCCGCGTGTTCTGGCGGCACATCCTGATGAATACCGTGCCCAAGGTTAAAGACGTGGCCTTCACCCTGTCCGAAACCAGCAAGTATAGACGCTACTTCTTGTTCGATGCGCTCAGGAGCCGCGTACAGCATGGAGGGGTCCATATTCCCCTGCAGCGCCACTTTATCGCCTACGCGACGGCGCGCATCGGCTATATCGGTGGTCCAGTCCAGGCCCAGCGCATCGCAGCCGGTTTCCGCCATCAGTTCCAGCCACTGGCCGCCGCCTTTGGTGAACAGCGTTACCGGCACACGTTTGCCGTCCTGCTCGCGCAGCAGGCCGTCGACGATTTTGTGCATGTAATAGAGCGAGAACTGCTGATAGTCGCGTCCGGTCAACACGCCGCCCCAGGTATCGAAAATCATCACCGCCTGCGCACCGGCGCGGATTTGCGCGTTCAGATACAGGGTGACGCTTTGCGCCAGCTTATCCAGCAGGTTGTGCAGGGTTTGCGGATCGGCGTACATCATCTTTTTGATCACGGTAAAGGCTTTGCTGCTGCCGCCTTCCACCATATAGGTCGCCAGCGTCCACGGGCTGCCGGAGAAACCGATTAACGGCACTTCCCCTTTTAGCTCACGACGAATCGTCCGCACCGCGTTCATCACATAACCCAACTCCTGCTCCGGATCGGGAACCGGCAGCTTATCAACGTCGGCTTTACAGGTGATGGGCGAGGTAAAACGCGGGCCTTCGCCGGTTTCAAAATAGAGCCCGAGGCCCATGGCATCAGGAATGGTCAGGATGTCCGAAAAGAGGATGGCCGCATCCAGCGGGAAACGACGCAGCGGCTGGAGCGTCACTTCACAGGCCAGCTCCGGATTTTTACACAGCGACATAAAGTCCCCGGCCTCGGCGCGGGTGGCCTTATATTCCGGTAAATAACGGCCGGCTTGTCTCATCATCCATACCGGCGTGACGTCTACGGGCTGGCGCAGCAGCGCACGGAGGTAACGATCGTTTTTCAGTTCGGTCATTTTTGCATTTCCTTAAGCGACAAGGGGCCAGTGTATCACGAGCCGTACTCTGCCCGGCACAGCGCCACCGTATCTTCAATTAAGCGGCGGGCGACGGTGCCCGGCGGCGGCAACAGGGGCAAATCGTCAAAGCGATACCAACCTGCATCCAGCAATTCTTTGGGATCGATCTTCAGCTCGCCGCTGTGGTATTCCGCCATAAACGCGGTCATCAGCGACTGCGGAAAAGGCCAGGGTTGAGAAGTCACATAACGTAAGTTCTTCACGGTGATCCCGCTCTCTTCCATCACCTCACGCGCCACCGCCTGCTCCAGGGTTTCGCCCACTTCGACAAAACCGGCTAGCACGGTATACAAACCGTTGCGGTGACGGGTGTGTTGAGCCAGCAGGATTTTATCCTGGTGGCGAATTGCCACAATGATGCAAGGGGAAATTTGCGGGTAATATCGCTGACGGCAGTGCTGACACAACATCGCCCATTCGGTTTTGCTGGGGTGCATCTCGTGACCGCAGTATCCGCAGAATTTATGGGCGCGATAAAACTCGGCTAACTGCACCCCTCTGCCCGCCAGTTGAAACAGCCCGACGTCCTGATCGATAACCTGGCGAACCGAGCCCATATCCTGGCGTTTTGCCTGGCGGACCAGCCATACCGGCTCGCCTTGCCACTCACCGATTTGCGCCGCCGTTTGCCCGGTCAGGCCAAAATTTTCTGCATTACCGTGAGGCAACTCTCCCTTTGGTAACCATAATTTTTGTTCATGGCTGACTATCCACCAGCCATGGTCTATTTTTTGTAATAGCCGTTCCATAATCGGTTGCACTACCTCAGCTTCGCTGGCATGTTGTTAACATTATTTTTACATTTTTGGGTTGTTGGACAATTAAATTTTATATCTTACGGAGTCAATCATGCTAAATCAGCTGAAGAGCCTGACAGAGCGCGTCGGTGGTAGTAACGAACTGGTCGATTACTGGCTGAATGCCCGCAACCACCTGTTGGTCTCCTATTACAAATTAGTGGGCATTAAACCGGGTAAAGAAGCCGTTACCGCGTTAGATGAAAAAGCGCTGGACGATTTTTGCCACGCCCTGGTGGATTACTTGTCTGCCGGTCATTTCAATATTTATGAGCGCATCATTAGCGAGATGGAAGGCTCCAGCCCGCTGCTGGCCGCCACTCAAATCTACCCCCTTCTGGAAGCGAATACCCAGGAAATTATGGATTATTACGATACCCACCTGGAAAACGCTATCGACCACGATAACTGGCTGGAATTCCAGACCGCGCTGTCAGACATCGGCGAAGCAATGGCGTCGCGTTTCGCGCTGGAAGACAAGCTCATCGTGCTCGCCTTTGATAACGATTTGAAAGAGAGCATGGGCGCAGAGAGCGCCAATGACGACACCGCAGTTGCACGTCCGGCTTGAACTCCGGATCGTTAACGCGTAGTTTATTTGTGCCCTTGATGGCTGACGGTTACCGCCAGTCATCAAGGTTTTTCTTGTCGGAGTGCCCAGTGCGCAAGCACGGGCTGAGACCGTTAATTCGGGATCCGCGGAACCTGATCAGGTTAATACCTGCGAAGGGAACAAGAGTAATTCAGTATAAACCTGCCCAGCTGCGCCTGCTTTTCCGGGGTTGCCGCACCTCAAACGCACAGGTTCTGTTACTCCCTCCGTTGTTCTGACAAGCCCTTTCCTGCTGATTAACTGGAACGCGCTATGTCTGTTACTCCTAAACCAAACCGTCGCGAAACCCGCGCACAGGCCCAACACTTTATCGATACCCTGGAAGGCACCGCTTTCCCGAATTCATCACGCATCTATCTTGCCGGCTCGCGTGACGACATTCGGGTGCCGATGCGTGAAATCCAGCTGAGCGCAACGCTTATCGGCGGCAATCAGGATGCGCCGCGCTATGAGCCCAACGAGCCGGTGCCGGTGTACGACACCTCCGGTCCCTATGGCGACCCGGCGGTACAGATTGACGTCCACGCCGGGCTTGGCAAACTGCGCAGCCGCTGGATAGCCGAACGCAACGATACCGAATCCCTGCCGTCATTAAGCTCCGCCTATACCCGTGAACGCCTGGCAGACGAAGGGCTGGATGAGCTGCGCTTCACCGGCGTGCTGACGCCGCAACGCGCGAAAGCGGGCCGTCGCGTCACGCAACTGCACTATGCGCGTCAGGGCATCGTGACGCCGGAAATGGAATTTATCGCCATCCGCGAAAACATGGGCCGGGAGCGCATTCGCACCGCCGTGTTGCGCCAGCAGCATCCGGGCGTCGGTTTTGGCGCACAGCTGCCGGACAACATCACGCCGGCGTTTGTCCGGGATGAAGTCGCCGCCGGGCGCGCCATCATCCCCGCCAATATCAACCACCCGGAACTGGAGCCGATGATCATCGGGCGCAATTTCCTGGTGAAGGTGAACGCCAATATCGGCAATTCCGCCGTCACGTCATCCATTGAAGAAGAAGTGGAAAAACTGGTCTGGGCCACGCGCTGGGGCGCAGACACGGTGATGGATCTCTCCACGGGCCGCTATATTCACGAAACCCGCGAATGGATCCTGCGCAACAGCCCGGTGCCGATCGGTACGGTGCCGATTTACCAGGCGCTGGAGAAAGTGAACGGCATTGCTGAAAACCTCACCTGGGAGATGTTCCGCGACACGCTGATTGAGCAGGCCGAACAGGGCGTCGATTACTTCACCATCCACGCGGGCGTCCTGCTGCGCTACGTGCCGATGACGGCCAAACGCCTGACCGGGATTGTCTCGCGCGGCGGCTCAATCATGGCGAAGTGGTGCCTGTCTCATCATCAGGAAAATTTCCTGTATCAGCATTTCCGCGAAATCTGCGAAATTTGCGCGGCCTATGATGTTTCCCTCTCGCTGGGCGACGGCTTGCGTCCCGGTTCGATTCAGGATGCCAACGATGAAGCGCAGTTCGCCGAGCTGCATACCCTGGGCGAGCTGACCAAAATCGCCTGGGAATACGATGTGCAGGTGATGATTGAAGGCCCTGGGCATGTGCCGATGCAGATGATCCGCCGCAATATGACCGAGGAGCTGGAGCACTGTCACGAAGCGCCCTTTTACACGCTGGGGCCGCTGACCACGGATATCGCGCCGGGCTATGACCATTTCACCTCGGGGATTGGCGCGGCGATGATCGGCTGGTTCGGCTGCGCGATGCTGTGCTACGTCACGCCAAAAGAGCATCTGGGCTTGCCCAACAAAGAAGACGTTAAGCAGGGGCTGATGACCTACAAAATCGCCGCCCACGCCGCCGACCTCGCCAAAGGCCACCCTGGCGCGCAGATCCGCGATAACGCGATGTCGAAAGCGCGCTTTGAATTCCGCTGGGAAGATCAGTTCACCCTGGCGCTGGATCCGTTTACCGCTCGCGCCTATCACGACGAAACCCTGCCGCAGGAGTCCGGCAAAGTCGCTCATTTCTGTTCGATGTGCGGCCCGAAATTCTGCTCAATGAAAATCACACAGGAAGTGCGCGACTACGCGGCGGCGCAGGAGCGCGAAGCGGGTTTGACAGAGATGGCAAACAGCTTTCGCGCGAAAGGCGGTGAAATCTATCTGCGTCAGGAGGAAGCGTAATGATTGAGCCACTGTTTCCGCCGGTGCCGAAACGGCTGGGTCTTTACCCGGTCGTTGACAGCGTTGAATGGATCGCGCGCCTGCTTGACGCCGGCGTACGCACCCTACAGCTGCGCATCAAAGATAAGCAGGACGATGAAGTTGAGGGCGACATCATTAACGCCATCGCGTTAGGCCGCCGCTATCAGGCGCGCCTGTTTATCAATGATTACTGGCGGCTGGCGATTAAGCATCAGGCTTACGGCATTCATCTGGGCCAGGAAGACCTGGAAACCGCCGATCTGGATGCTATCCGCGCCGCCGGTTTACGGCTTGGCGTGTCCACCCACGACGATATGGAAATCGATATCGCGCTTCGGGCGCGGCCTTCCTGTATCGCGCTCGGCCACGTGTTCCCCACCCAAACCAAGCAGATGCCCTCCGCGCCGCAGGGTCTTGAGCAACTGGCTGCCCACGTGCGGCGGCTGGGGGATTACCCAACGATCGCCATCGGCGGTATCTCGCTTGACCGCGCGCCGGCGGTGCTGGCTACGGGCGTCGGCAGCATTGCGGTGGTCAGCGCCATCACTCAGGCGCAGGACTGGCAAGCGGCCACGGCACGGTTATTGACACTGGCGGGGGCAGGCGATGAACGATCGTGATTTTATGCGCTACAGCCGGCAGATCCTGCTGGAGGATATCGCCGTTGACGGGCAACAGCGTCTGAAAAACGCGCGGGCGCTGATTATCGGGCTCGGTGGGCTGGGCTCGCCTGCCGCACTGTATCTGGCGGGCGCGGGCGTCGGTACGCTGATACTGGCGGACGAGGACGAGGTGCATGTCAGCAATCTTCAGCGCCAGATCCTGTTTACCACTCAGGATATCGGCGAGAACAAAACCGCCGCCAGCCAGCGCCGCCTGCAACAATTGAATCCGGAAATCACTATCCACACGCTGGCGCAGCGTCTGGCGGGCGATGCGCTGCACAGCGCCGTCGCTCGCGTCGATGTGGTTCTGGATTGCAGCGATAACATGATCACCCGCCAGGCGGTCAACGCCGCCTGCGTGGCGCGGGATAAACCGCTGATCAGCGCCAGCGCCGTGGGGTTTGGCGGGCAGTTGATGGTCCTGACGCCGCCCTGGCGGCACGGCTGCTACCGCTGTTTATGGCCGGACGACGCCGAGCCGGAACGCAATTGCCGCACGGCGGGCGTACTCGGCCCGGTGGTGGGCGTGATGGGCACCCTACAGGCGCTGGAAGCCATCAAGCTGCTGATCGGTATTCCCGGTTCGCATAATCAACTGCGGCTGTTTGACGGTCGTCGCCACCAGTGGCGCTCGCTGAATCTGCAACCCGCGCCACACTGTCCGGTATGTGGAGGTCGCCATGCGGATTGCGCTTAACGACCAGCAGACCGACTGCGCCGAGGCCATCACGCTGTACGCGCTGCTGGAGCAACAAGGGCTGTTAAAGTCGGGCATCGCCCTGGCGGTCAACGACGCCATCGTGCCGCGCGGTCAGTGGTCAGAACACGTTTTGCAGGACGGCGATAGCGTGCTGCTTTTTCAGGTTATTGCCGGAGGCTAAATGTTACGCATTGCAGATAAAGTGTTTGATTCCCATCTGTTTACCGGAACCGGGAAATTCGCCTCGCCGCAGTTAATGACCGACGCCCTGCGCGCCAGCGGCAGCCAACTGGTCACCATGGCGATGAAGCGCGTGGATTTGCGCCATCATCAGGACGCTATACTTGCTCCCCTTCAGGCGCTGGGCGTCACGCTGTTGCCCAATACCTCCGGCGCGAAAACCGCCCGGGAAGCGGTGTTCGCCGCGCAGCTGGCACGGGAAGCATTAGGAACAAACTGGGTAAAACTGGAAATCCACCCTGACGCGCGCTATCTGCTGCCCGACCCTGTCGAAACGCTGCTGGCCGCCGAACAGTTGGTGAAAGCGGGCTTTGTGGTGCTGCCTTATTGCGGAGCCGATCCGGTGCTGTGCAAACGGCTTGAAGACGTAGGCTGCGCGGCGGTGATGCCGCTTGGCGCGCCGATTGGCTCTAACCAGGGGCTGCAAACCCGCGCATTGCTCAGCATCATTATCGAACAGGCGACGGTGCCGGTGGTGGTGGATGCCGGTATCGGCGCGCCGAGCCATGCCTGCGAAGCGCTGGAAATGGGCGCATCGGCGGTGCTGATAAACACCGCCATTGCCGTGGCCGACGATCCGGTAACGATGGCGCAGGCGTTTCGTCTGGCGGTAGAGGCGGGCGTTACCGCGCGCGACGCCGGTTTGGGCGTGCGGCAGTGGCGCGCGGAGGCCTCCAGCCCGCTAACCCAGTTTCTGGGAGAGACGCGATGAAAACCTTCACCGACCGCTGGCGCGAGCTGGACTGGGACGACATCCGGCTGCGTATCAACGGTAAAACGCCCGACGATGTTGAACGCGCATTGCGGTGCCCTCGCCCAGGACGCGAGGAGATGATGGCCTTGCTCTCTCCCGCCGCCGACGCGTACCTCGAAACGCTGGCCCGGCAGGCGCAGCGCCTGACCCGCCAGCGCTTCGGCCACACCGTCAGTTTTTATGTGCCGCTGTATCTGTCCAATCTGTGCGCCAACGACTGCACCTACTGCGGGTTTTCCATGAGCAACCGCATTAAACGCAAGACACTGAATGCCGATGAGATTGCACGTGAGTGCGCGGCCATCAAAGCATTAGGGTTCGATCATCTCTTGCTGGTCACCGGCGAGCATCAGAGCAAAGTCGGCATGGACTATTTCCGGGCGCATTTCCCGGCGATCCGCCAGCAGTTCGCCTCGCTGCAAATGGAAGTGCAACCGCTGGCGGAGCAGGAGTACGCCGAGCTGAAAACCCTGGGACTGGATGGCGTGATGGTTTATCAGGAAACCTATCACGAAGCGGTGTATGCCCGGCACCATTTGCGCGGCAACAAGCAGGATTTTTTCTGGCGGCTGGAGACGCCGGATCGCCTTGGGCGCGCCGGGATCGACCGGATCGGGCTGGGCGCGCTGATTGGGCTATCTGACAGCTGGCGCGTGGATTGTTATATGGTGGCGGAGCATCTGCTGTGGCTGCAACAGCACTACTGGAAAAGCCGTTACTCCATCTCCTTTCCGCGCCTGCGTCCCTGTACCGGCGGGGTGGAACCGGCGTCGATTATGGATGAACGGCAGCTGGTGCAGACCATTTGCGCATTCCGCCTGCTGGCCCCGGAGGTGGAGCTGTCACTATCGACCCGCGAATCCCCGGCGTTTCGCGATAATGTCATCCCGCTGGCGATCACCAGCGTCAGTGCGTTTTCAAAAACCCAGCCCGGCGGGTATGCCGACGACCACCCTGAGCTGGAGCAGTTCACGCCGCACGACGCACGCAGACCGGAAGAGGTCGCTGCCGCGCTGAGCCGCTCGGGCATTCAGCCGGTATGGAAAGACTGGGACAGCTTTTTGGGAAGAAACGCCCATTAACGATTCGGGGCGGCAAAACCGCCCCGCTACTATTAATACACGGTGACATTCGCCACTTTGGCGACTTTACCGTCACGCGAAGGCATATCCGGCGTGACGCCAAGCTCAATCGCGCAATAGAGCCCGGCCAGCTGGGCAAAGAGTACATACAGCATGGCAGCCCATGTTTCATGGAAATCAGCCAGTTCCGGGCAGGCAAAATGGAAGTAGCGATCGGCGACCTGGGCGTGGTCCGGCAGCGCATCATGACCAATAGCAACAATTTGCGCCAGCGGGCTTCTTTCACGCCTTAATTCCACCAGCATATCTTTGTCATAACGGTGAATATCAGAGTTCGCGGCCATGTACCCCACCACCGTCGCGTCGCGGTTGATGATTAATTTAGGGCCATGGCGAAACTCCAGCATGGAATGCCAGGCCGTCATCACCTGTCCGTTGCCCATTTCCAACAGTTTCAGGCTGGATTCACAGGCAATCGCTTTTAACGATAATGCGCCTAACGCGACCACGTTATTACGCCGACCGGCCGCCCACTGTTCAATACCCGCCGCTTCATGTTCAAAGAAGTATCTCGCGCCGCGTTGCAGCAGCGGTAATATTCTCTCCGCCTGGTGCCATTGTTCCGGCGCCAGCAGCAGCATCGTATACCACATGGGTAGCGTGAATTCAGATGTTGCGGCGAAACTTCCGTTAGACGTGCCTTCCGGCGCAGGGATAAACACGCTGGTTTGGGTGTGGTTAGCCAGCTTCGCCAGCCTGCTGGATGGGTTATTAGTGATAGCGATATAAGGCGTCTGCGGCGCGGCGGATAATATTTGCTCCGTGACGCTTACCGTTTCCGGGGTATTGCCGGAACTGCTCACCGATACCAGCACAATATCGGAAGGTACGCGGTGCGGTTGCAGAATGAAATCCGTGGCGGGAACGATCTCGACAGGCCGGGAAACAACGCTTCGCAACCAGTTAGCCGCCGCCTGCGCAGCGAGCAACGACGAGCCCGCGCCGGTAATCAGTATCCTGTTAGCCGGTGGGCAGGCTTGCCAGAATGCGGCAATTGCTGCCTGCTGCTGTTTAACCCGCTCCAGTCCTTCTTGCCACAGACGGGGTTGATTAAGAATAGCGTTAACCGTCAGATGAGCGCCTTTTTGCTGCCAGTATGCTTCATTATGATTTAACATGATTATTTTCCATCCATTACTGAATTTGCGCCGTGCCGGAACGGAAGCGTTGCCTGCCGACAGTTGCGTGATCCTTACAGGGAAAGCCATGAAACCGTTGTACATCCTTATCCGCGATACCCTGAAACGTGACATCCACAGCCAGAAGTATCAGGTGGGCTCTCTCATCCCTTCTGAACGTGAGCTGGCTGAGAAATACCAGGTCACGCGCGCCACCGTGCAAAAAGCCATCGCGCAACTGGAACAGGAAGGGCTGGTAAAAAAGATCGTCGGTAAAGGGACCTATGTTAACCGTGCGGTTTCACAGCCAACCTACCTACTTAATCCTGGCGTTGAGGGCAGCTCGCTTGGCGTCACTCATGAATTACGCGGCAAAGTCTCTATCACCAGTCGTCTTGTCTATCATGTCCATCAACCGGCAGGAGAATTATTGAATAGCCACTTCGGCGTGCCGGAAAATGAACCTGTACACGCTATTCGCCGGGTCAGGCTGTTTGATAATGTCCCGGTCATGATTGAGGACAGCTATATACCGCTGGCGATCGTTAACGTTATTGATGACGAAATCCTTCAGAATCATTCTCTGTATGCTTTTATCGAACAAAAATGCGGCCAGAAAATTGGCGGTTCCGATGCGCTGGTCAGCGCCAGTTTGTTTGATAAGGAAATGGCCGCGCTGCTGGAAATCACGGCCAACTCACCGATGTTGCATATTAAAGAAAGCAGCTGGCTTGAGGACGGTACGGTATTTAACTACTCGTGGAGTTATAACCGTGGAGACCTGTTCCGCATGCGCAGCCGAAAGTCATTATTCCCGAAAAAACTGGGGTAAATACTCGCGATGCGCTTCCAGCAATTCATCCAGTACCACTTTGGCGACTTTGCCTGACGGCACCAGCGGATTCAGCGTTAACGCCTGTAACGCTGCACCGTAATCCCCGGTCACGGCGGCCTCCACTGCCATTTCTTCCCAGGCTTTCATTAGCGACACCAGTCCGCAGACCGTCGCGGGTAGCGGATCGTTATTCAATGGGATCGCCCCATAGCGGCCAATCACACAGGTCGTTTCAATTGCCACATCATCAGGTAAAGAGCGGATAGCGCCGTTATTGCGGATATTTACCGTCATCAACATATTCTTGTCATTGTGAATAGCGCTAATTAATTCACATGCCGCCTCGGAATAATAAGCGCCGCCGCGCAGTTCCAGCTGTTTGGGTTTTTCATGGAGCGATGGATTTTTATATAGCTCAAACAGCTCATGCTCAACTTTCTGAACCACTTCACCCCGCGTACCGTGTTCGGCGAATTCCTTCAGTTGAGTTTCCAGCACATCGCTGGTGGCATAGTAATATTGATGATAAGGGCACGGGATCACGCCCAGATGTTGAATTTGCGCCTGCAACCAGGGAATGTCAGGAATATTTTTCGGTTTGTGCGCGCTATCATATCGAAGATTTCTGAGTACCTCCGGCATGACATCTTTTCCGTCCATATAGACATGGGTGCCGTAGAGGAAATGATTCAGCCCTGTGAGATGCAGTAAAAAGCGTGACTTATCAACGCCGAGGATCTCCGCCACCATGCGCTGCATCGACTGGGATAAATTGCACAGACCGATGCACTTTATTTTACTGTGCTTAAGCACGGCTTCCGTTACGATGCCGCTGGGATTAGTGAAGTTGATTAACCAGGCGTCCGGGCAGAGCTCTTCCATGTCGCGACAGATATCCAGAATTACCGGGATAGTACGCAAAGCCTTAGCAAACCCGCCTGCCCCGTTAGTTTCCTGGCCAATTAAGCCATGAGAAAGGGGGATGCGCTCATCTTTGATACGCGCATCCAACTGGCCCACGCGCAGCTGAGTAGTGACGAAATCAGCGTTTTTTAGCGCCTCGCGGCGGTTTAGCGTTAAATAGATCTGGCAATCAATACCTGCTGCTTCAACCATGCGTTTCGCCAGGTTGCCAACGACCTCAAGCTTTTCGCGCCCGGCTTCCACGTCTACCAACCAAATTTCTTTGACTGGCATTTCGCTGTAACGCTGGATAAACCCTTCGATAATCTCCGGCGTATAAGAACTCCCGCCGCCAATAGTGACAATCTTTAATTTCTTACTCATATCCTGATCCTTTTTTATTCGGTAGCGAGGGGCTGAACGGCAGTTAAGGAGTCATCTACCGCATTTTCTTCGCGCAAATATTGCTTATCTAACGCCATGACGAAGGGATAATAAATCGTCATGGCGACAGCCAAATTAATTGCCTGAAACAGCATGCCTTTCCAGCCACAAATCAGAAATCCACTGATAAAGATGGGCGTTGTCCAGGGTATTTCCAGACCCGACGTTAATGGCAACAGACCGAAACTCATCGCGCTGTAGGTAATGACACACAACACCACCGGAACAATAATAAAAGGAATAAATAAAACGGGATTTAATGCAATAGGCACGCCAAAGATAATCGGCTCATTAATATTAAAGATGGCAGCCGGAGACGCCAGCTTAGCTATTTCGCGCATCCTTTTACTTTTTGCTCTGAAAAGCATCACCAGCAACATTGCCAGCGTAAACCCCGTACCGCCACAGATAAGAAACACATCGCGGAATTGTTGCGTGATGATATTCACGGGCGGTAAGCCTTGCTTCATCGCCTGCATATTTTCCAGCGTTAATGAACGCCAGATCGGCCCCATAATGGCGGTAACAATTGAGTCGCCATGCAGGCCAAAAAACCAGAAGAAACTGACAAAGAACTCAGCGACCATTTGTGATGGCAGCGTATTACCCAGCTCCATCATCGGCGCTTGCAGCACTTTGAATATCATCTCCTGAGCAGTGCCAAAAGGCGTAACTTCAAAGACTAAACGCGCCAGCCAAAACAACACCACAATCATGAATGAAGGGATCAGCGAACTAAAGCTGTTGGCGACTGCTGGCGGAACGCTGGAGGGCATTTGGATCGTTAAACGCGGATGATTGAACAGCCGATATAAACGCACCGCGATTATTGTTACGATCAGTGATAAGAATAAGCCCTGGGCACCCAGTGCCGAAACAGGAATGACATCGCTGACCACACCATTTTCAACGGGCGCTCTGAACGGCGTAACAATTAAAAAACTCACCAGCGAGATTAACGCACATGAGATTTCATTAAGCTGCCACCTTTTCGCTAAGCTCACGCTGGTACTTACCACCACTAACAGCGCCATGATGGAATATGTTGCGTCGAGCACATAATTTAAACGGCCAATGAATTTCTCGCCAAAGCAGCGAATAATAAATTCGTTGTAGCCAGGAACAGGTAAGTTGGCAATAAGTAAGAAAAAAGAACCAATAATCAAAAAGGGCATGATACGAATAAAGCCATCTTTGATGGCTGAGAGATAGTCATTCCCTTCAATTTTCATTGCCAGCGGCAATATTTTTCTTTCCATCAATTCAGTGAAATTATTCATATGAATTCCCGGTCAATTATTTGTCGTTAAGTGGTATATACCACTTCATTTGAGACTAAGCGTGTGTTCATGCACTGTCAATCCTGCATTTCTGTTTTGTGATAACTCACGCATATTCGAATTATTCAGGTTGTTACCGACAAGCGGCAGGGATAATTATCATATTAATAATCAGGAAACAGTGGATACGACTTATGAAGAATATCGTTTTGTGCTGTGCTGCCGGGATGTCCACCAGCATGTTAGTGCAACGCATGAAGGATGCGGCGCAGAAGAAAGGCATTGAAGTGTCGATTAAAGCAGTACCCGTCGCCGAGTTTAAAGAGAATCTCGACAGCGCAGATATCATTTTACTCGGCCCGCAGGTGAAATACGAACAGGCGAAACTGCAGGCGCTTGCCGATCCACAGGGTAAAAAAGTCGCGGTAATCGATATGATGGATTACGGCATGATGAAGGGCGACGCGGTGCTGGAGAAAGCGCTGAAGCTGATGGAGTAAACATGGACGATTTGGAAAGCATTATTATGGAGCTATTAGTCAATGCGGGCGCGGCGCGCAGCGAGGCATTAAGCGCGCTACGATTAGCCAGAAGCAATGACTTCAGGGGTGCCGAACAGGCGATGGCGCAATCACGCGAATTTGTTAAGGTGGCCCATAAAATCCAAACCCAGCTAATCGGGATGGATGAGGGATCCGGCAAGCTGCCGGTGAATCTGATTACCGTGCATTCTCAGGACCATTTGATGAATGCGATGGTGATTCAGGATTTGGCGGAGGATTTAATCGAGCTTTACCGACGACTACCACCAGCAAACTGATTTATTGCAGCCATAAAAAAACCCGCCGAAGCGGGTTTTTTATTAGCTGAGCACGATTACTCGTTATCAGAACCACCCAGACCTGCGTTCAGCAGTTCTGCGAGGCTGGCAGTTGCGTCTTCTGCCGTCACCTGTGGTGCAGCCGGGAGTTCCCCCGCAGCACGGCGACGCATACGATCCTGGTGGTACGCATAACCGGTACCCGCCGGGATCAGACGACCCACGATCACGTTCTCTTTCAGGCCGCGCAGTTCGTCGCGTTTACCCGCAACCGCTGCTTCGGTCAGCACACGAGTGGTCTCCTGGAACGATGCCGCGGAGATGAAGGACTCGGTTGCCAGAGAGGCTTTAGTGATACCCAGCAGATCGCGCGCGTAAGTCACGCCAATCTTACCGTTCGCTTCCAGTTCGCGGTTAGCGATCTTGATGCGGGAGTATTCAGCCTGCTCGCCTTCCAGGAAGTCGGAGCTGCCTGCATTCACGATGGTTGCTTTACGCAGCATCTGACGAACGATAACTTCGATGTGCTTATCGTTGATCTTAACGCCCTGCAGACGGTAAACGTCCTGCACTTCGTTAGTGATGTAACGCGTCACAGCATGGACGCCACGCAGACGCAGAATGTCGTGCGGCGCTTCCGGGCCGTCAGACACTACGTCGCCGCGTTCAACGCGTTCACCTTCGAACACGTTGAGCTGACGCCATTTCGGAATCATCTCTTCGTACGGATCGCTACCATCAACCGGCGTGATCACCAGACGGCGTTTGCCTTTGGTTTCTTTACCGAAGGAAATGATACCGCTGATTTCCGCCAGGATTGCCGGCTCTTTCGGACGACGTGCTTCGAACAGATCCGCAACGCGCGGCAGACCACCGGTGATATCTTTAGTACCACTGGATTCCTGCGGAATACGCGCCAGAGCATCACCCGCACCGATCTGAATGCCGTCTTCCAGTTGAACGATCGCTTTACCCGGCAGGAAGTACTGCGCAGGCATATCGGTACCCGGGATCAGAACATCATTACCCTGACCATCAACGATTTTCAGAGCAGGACGCAGATCTTTACCACCCGCAGTACGTTCAGCAGAATCCAGAACCACCAGAGAAGACAGACCGGTCAGCTCGTCAGTCTGACGAGTAATGGTCTGGCCGTCGATCATGTCCGTGAAGCGGATAAAACCACTGACTTCGGTGATAACCGGCATGGTGTGCGGGTCCCAGTTTGCAACGGTTTCACCGCCAGCAACCTGCTCGCCGTCACCTTTCGCCATAACGGCACCGTAAGGCACTTTATAGCTCTCTTTGGTACGACCGAATTCGTCGATCAGCTTCAGCTCGGTGTTACGAGAGGTTACAACCAGCTTGCCTGCGGAGTTAACAACCGACTTCGCGTTGCTGAGCTTGATGCTACCTTTGTTTTTCACCTGGATGCTGGATTCAGCAGCCGCACGCGATGCCGCACCACCGATGTGGAACGTACGCATCGTCAGCTGTGTACCCGGCTCACCGATGGACTGTGCCGCGATAACGCCGATAGCTTCACCTTTGTTGATGATGTGGCCACGCGCCAGGTCACGACCATAGCAGTGCGCACATACACCAAAGTCGGTGTCGCAGGATACAACCGAGCGAACTTTCACTGAGTCAACAGAGTTTGCTTCTAACACGTCACACCACTGTTCGTGGAGCAGCGTATTACGCGGCACCAGGATGTCAGCAGTGCCCGGCTTCAGCACGTCTTCCGCAGTGACACGGCCCAGAACGCGGTCACGCAGCGGCTCTTTAACATCGCCACCCTCGATAACCGGGGTCATCATGATACCTTCGTGGGTACCACAATCGTCTTCGGTCACCACCAGGTCCTGCGCCACGTCAACCAGACGACGCGTCAGGTAACCGGAGTTCGCGGTTTTCAGTGCGGTATCCGCCAGACCTTTACGCGCACCGTGCGTGGAGATGAAGTACTGGAGTACGTTCAGACCTTCACGGAAGTTCGCGGTGATCGGCGTTTCGATGATGGAGCCATCCGGCTTCGCCATCAGACCACGCATACCTGCCAGCTGACGAATCTGTGCAGCAGAACCACGCGCACCGGAGTCGGCCATCATGTAGATGCTGTTGAAGGAAACCTGCTGCTCTTCTTCGCCGTTACGGTTAATAACGGTTTCAGTTTGCAGGTTATCCATCATCGCTTTGGAGACGCGATCGTTCGCCGCAGCCCAGATATCGATAACTTTGTTATAGCGTTCGCCCGCGGTAACCAGACCAGACTGGAACTGTTCCTGAATCTCAGCCACTTCGGCTTCCGCTTCGGAGATGATCTCGTGTTTCTTCTCCGGGATAACCATGTCGTCGATACCTACGGACGCACCTGAGCGCGCTGCATAGGCAAAACCGGTATACATGGTCTGGTCAGCAAAAATTACGGTCGGCTTCAGGCCCAGAATGCGGTAACAGGTGTTCAGCATTTTGGAGATCGCTTTCTTGCCCAGCGCCTGGTTGACGATGGAGAAAGGCAGACCTTTCGGCACGATCATCCACAGGATCGCACGGCCAACGGTCGTATCGATCAGGCTGGTTTTCGCAACGAATTCGCCGTTAGCGTCTTTTTCATATTCAGTGATACGCACTTTAACGCGCGCATGCAGAGAGGCCAGGCCAGCGCGATAAATACGCTCAGCTTCTTTCGGGCCCGTCAGCACCATGCCTTCGCCTTTGGCGTTAACACTGTCGCGGGTCATGTAGTACAGACCCAGTACAACGTCCTGAGACGGAACGATGATTGGCTCGCCGTTCGCCGGAGACAGAATGTTGTTGGTCGACATCATCAGCGCACGCGCTTCGAGCTGGGCTTCCAGCGTCAGCGGTACGTGAACAGCCATCTGGTCACCATCGAAGTCGGCGTTATAGGCCGCACACACCAGCGGGTGCAGCTGGATTGCTTTACCTTCGATCAGAACCGGTTCGAACGCCTGAATACCCAGACGGTGCAGGGTTGGCGCACGGTTCAGCAGTACCGGGTGTTCGCGGATCACTTCGTCCAGGATATCCCAAACGACCGCTTCTTCACGCTCAACCATTTTCTTGGCGGCTTTGATGGTGGTGGCGAGGCCACGCAGTTCCAGCTTGCCGTAGATGAACGGTTTGAACAGCTCCAGCGCCATTTTCTTCGGCAGACCGCACTGATGCAGACGCAGGTATGGACCTACGGTGATAACAGAACGACCGGAGTAGTCAACACGCTTACCGAGCAGGTTCTGACGGAAACGACCCTGTTTACCTTTGATCATATCGGCCAAAGATTTCAGAGGACGCTTGTTGGAACCGGTGATCGCACGACCGCGACGGCCGTTATCCAGCAGGGCGTCAACCGCTTCCTGCAGCATACGTTTTTCGTTGCGTACGATAATGTCCGGCGCCGCCAGATCCAGCAGACGTTTCAGACGGTTGTTACGGTTGATCACGCGACGATACAGATCGTTCAGATCGGACGTTGCGAAACGACCGCCGTCCAGCGGTACCAGCGGGCGCAGATCTGGCGGCAGAACCGGCAGAACGGTCAGGATCATCCACTCCGGCTTGTTGCCAGACTGAACGAACGCTTCCAGCAGCTTGATACGCTTGGTCAGCTTTTTACGTTTGGTTTCGGAGTTGGTTTCGTTCAACTCTTCGCGCAGCTGTTCGCACTCCTGCTCCAGGTCCATGCTTTTCAGCAGAGCCTGAATAGCTTCGGCGCCCATCTTCGCGTCAAATTCGTCACCGAACTCTTCCAGCGCGTCCAGGTACTGTTCTTCGGTCAGGATCTGGCTACGTTCGAGGTTGGTCATGCCACCTTCGATAACCACATAAGATTCGAAGTACAGAACACGTTCGATATCGCGCAGCGGCATATCCAGCAGCAGGCCGATACGGGACGGCAGCGATTTCAGGAACCAAATGTGCGCAGTCGGAGAGGCCAGTTCGATGTGACCCATACGCTCACGGCGCACTTTAGTCTGGGTGACTTCAACGCCGCACTTCTCACAAATCACACCACGGTGTTTCAGGCGCTTGTACTTACCGCACAGGCACTCGTAGTCTTTTACTGGCCCGAAAATACGCGCACAGAAAAGGCCGTCACGTTCAGGTTTGAACGTACGGTAGTTGATGGTTTCCGGCTTCTTAACTTCACCGAACGACCATGAACGGATCATGTCTGGCGAGGCCAGAGCAATTTTGATCGCATCAAACTCTTCGGTTTTAGTCTGCGCTTTCAGAAACTTTAATAAATCTTTCACGGATTGGCTCCCGTCGGAGTTAGCACAATCTGCCGCCAGGTTTTACCCTGGCAGCAGTGACCTGTTTGAGCGAGAGTTACTCGTCTTCCAGCTCGATATTGATACCCAGCGAACGAATCTCTTTCAACAGTACGTTGAAGGATTCCGGCATGCCCGGTTCCATCTGATGGTTGCCATCCACGATGTTCTTATACATCTTGGTACGGCCGTTCACGTCATCAGACTTAACGGTCAGCATTTCCTGCAGAGTGTAAGCAGCGCCGTATGCTTCCAGTGCCCACACTTCCATCTCCCCGAAGCGCTGACCACCGAACTGCGCCTTACCACCCAGCGGCTGCTGAGTAACCAGGCTGTAAGAACCGGTGGAACGGGCGTGCATTTTGTCATCAACCAGGTGGTTCAGTTTCAGCATGTACATGTAGCCAACGGTAACCTGGCGCTCGAATTGCTCACCGGTGCGACCGTCGAACAGCGTGATCTGACCGGAAGTCGGCAGGCCACCCAGCTGTAACAGTTCCTTGATTTCAGACTCTTTCGCACCGTCGAAGACCGGCGTTGCAATCGGCATACCTTTACGCAGGTTCTCAGCCAGACGCAGCACTTCTTCATCGCTGAAGGTATTCAGGTCTACTTTCTGGCAAACGTCTGCACCAAGGTCATACGCTTTCTGGATGAATTCGCGCAGTTTGGCGACTTCCTGCTGCTGTTTCAGCATGGCGTTGATCTTATCGCCGATACCTTTCGCAGCCATACCCAGGTGGGTTTCCAGAATCTGACCGATGTTCATACGAGACGGTACGCCCAGCGGGTTCAGTACGATGTCTACCGGCGTACCGTTTTCATCGTAAGGCATATCTTCGATCGGGTTGATCTTGGAGATAACACCTTTGTTACCGTGGCGGCCTGCCATTTTGTCACCCGGCTGAATCTGACGTTTAACAGCCAGATACACTTTCACGATTTTCAGCACGCCCGGTGCCAGATCATCGCCCTGAGTGATTTTGCGGCGCTTAGCTTCGAGTTTTTTCTCAAACTCGTGCTTCAGCTCGTCGTACTGCTCGGCCAACTGCTCAAGCTGATTCTGTTTCTCTTCGTCGGTCAGGCCCAGTTCCAGCCAGCGATCGCGGGACAGTTTGTCGAGCTTCTCAGCTTCAACGCCGCCGGCAACCAGCACAGCATAGATACGACCAAACAGGCCGGCTTCGAGGATCTGCAGTTCTTCAGACAG
Organism: Atlantibacter hermannii; assembly: GCF_009907385.1. Classification (GTDB taxonomy): domain Bacteria; phylum Pseudomonadota; class Gammaproteobacteria; order Enterobacterales; family Enterobacteriaceae; genus Atlantibacter; species Atlantibacter hermannii_A. Next base: position 7,022 of record NZ_JAAATR010000053.1, on the reverse strand, counting down.
GTCTTTCTTAGCCTGCTTGAGCTGCATCTCTTCGATTTCCAGGGCACGTTTGTCTTTTTCCACGCCATCGCGGGTAAAGACCTGAACGTCGATAACCGTACCGGAAACACCGTTTGGTACGCGCAGAGAAGAGTCTTTAACGTCAGACGCTTTCTCACCGAAGATCGCACGCAACAGTTTCTCTTCCGGCGTCAGCTGGGTTTCACCTTTCGGCGTTACCTTACCCACCAGAATGTCGCCGCCGGTCACTTCAGCACCGATGTAAACAATACCGGATTCATCCAGTTTGGAGAGCGCAGCTTCACCCACGTTCGGGATGTCAGCGGTGATCTCTTCCGGCCCCAGCTTGGTGTCACGGGACACGCACGCCAGTTCCTGAATATGGATGGTCGTGAAACGGTCTTCCTGAACCACACGCTCGGAAACGAGGATGGAGTCTTCGAAGTTGTAACCATTCCACGGCATGAACGCGACGCGCATGTTCTGACCCAGCGCCAGTTCACCGAGGTCGGTAGACGGGCCGTCTGCCAGCACGTCGCCGCGCTCAACCGGCTCACCCAGGGACACGCACGGCATCTGGTTGATGCAGGTGTTCTGGTTAGAACGGGTGTACTTGGTCAGGTTATAGATGTCGATACCTGCTTCGCCCGGGTACATCTCGTCTTCGTTAACTTTGATAACGATACGGGACGCATCCACGTACTGAACGGTACCGCCACGTTTAGCTACGGCGGTTACGCCGGAGTCAACGGCAACAGCACGTTCCATACCGGTACCTACCAGCGGCTTATCAGCGCGCAGAGTCGGGACCGCCTGACGTTGCATGTTCGCACCCATCAATGCACGGTTGGCGTCATCGTGTTCCAGGAACGGGATCAGGGACGCACCGACGGAAACCACCTGCTGGGTGGAAACGTCCATGTAGTCAACCTGGTCGTTGCTGAACAAGCTGGATTCGCCTTTGCTACGGCAAGTCACCAGATCGTCGACGAAACGGCCTTCTTCAGTCAGGTTGGTGTTCGCCTGCGCGATCACGTAGTTACCTTCTTCGATAGCGGAGAGGTAATGGATCTCGTCAGTCACCACGCCATCAACAACGCGACGATACGGGGTTTCCAGGAAGCCGTATTCGTTAGTCTGCGCGTACACAGACAGGGAGTTGATCAGACCGATGTTCGGACCTTCAGGGGTTTCGATAGGACATACACGACCGTAGTGGGTTGGGTGTACGTCACGCACTTCAAAGCCCGCACGTTCGCGAGTCAGACCGCCCGGGCCGAGTGCAGAGATACGGCGCTTGTGCGTAATCTCAGACAGCGGGTTGTTCTGGTCCATAAACTGAGACAGCTGGCTGGAACCAAAGAACTCTTTCACTGCCGCAGAGATCGGCTTGGCGTTAATCATATCCTGAGGCATCAGGGTATCGAGATCGCCCAGAGACAGACGCTCTTTCACCGCACGCTCAACACGTACCAGGCCAACGCGGAACTGGTTTTCCGCCATTTCGCCTACGGAACGGATACGACGGTTGCCGAGGTGGTCGATATCATCCACTTCGCCTTTGCCGTTACGGATATCGATGAGCTTCTTCATCACTTCAATGATGTCGTCTTTGCTCAGGATACCGGAACCTTCAATTTCTTCGCGCAGCAGAGAACGGTTGAACTTCATACGGCCAACCGCAGACAGGTCGTAGCGGTCTTCAGAGAAGAACAGGTTCTCAAACAGGCTTTCAGCAGCCTCGCGTGTCGGCGGCTCACCAGGGCGCATCATTCGGTAGATTTCTACCAGCGCGCTCAGACGATCGTTGGTTGGGTCGACGCGTACGGTTTCAGAGATGTACGCACCGTGATCCAGATCGTTGGTAAACAGCGTTTCGATACGCTTGTGGCCGGACTGGCTCAGTTTTGCCAGCAGATCCAGAGAGAGTTCCATGTTCGCTGCGCAAATCAGCTCGCCAGTGGACTCATCAACGTAATCTTTCGCTGACACTTTACCGGCAATGTATTCAACCGGTACTTCGATGTGCTTAATGTCGTCTTTTTCAAGCTGACGAATATGGCGCGCAGTGATACGGCGGCCTTTTTCGACATACACTTTGCCGTCTGCTTCGATATCGAAAGAGGCGGTTTCGCCACGCAGACGCTCCGGGACCAGCTCCATTTGCAGCTTGTTGTCACGGATTTCAAAAATCACTTTTTCAAAGAACAGGTCAAGGATCTGTTCAGTGGTGTAGTTCAGCGCGCGCAGAATGATGGTTGCAGGCAGTTTACGGCGACGGTCGATACGGACAAACAGGTTGTCTTTCGGATCGAACTCGAAGTCCAGCCAGGAACCACGGTAAGGGATAATACGTGCGTTATACAGCACCTTACCTGAGGAGTGAGTTTTACCCTTGTCGCTGTCGAAGAACACACCCGGGCTACGGTGCAACTGAGATACGATAACACGCTCAGTACCGTTGATAACGAAGGTGCCGTTATCGGTCATGAGCGGGATTTCGCCCATGTAGACTTCTTGTTCTTTAATGTCTTTAACGGTGCCTTCCGGCGCTTCGCGCTCGTAGATCACCAGACGCAGTTTGACGCGCAGCGGAGCCGAATAGGTTACGCCACGAATTTGACACTCTTTCACGTCAAAGACGGGTTCGCCAAGACGGTAACTGACGTACTGCAGTTCCGAGTTGCCGCTATAGCTCTTGATCGGGAACACGGAACGGAATGCCGCTTCCAGACCATACTGGCCTTCAGGATCTTGCTCGATAAACTTCTGGAACGAGTCAAGCTGGATAGAAAGGAGATAAGGAATGTCCAGCACTTGCGGACGTTTTCCAAAATCCTTACGAATACGTTTTTTCTCGGTATAGGAGTAAACCATAGGGTTCCTCAGCTCGCTGACAAGTCGACCCACTCTGTCCATTGAATAAGGACAGTTTATGCAACACCATTTTGTTGACCGGAAAATGGAACACTTTCCGCAATGCCTGTTTCTATCACTCTTAAATCATTTCGTTGCGATTTACACAGCGCACCTGCCCTGTCGCAATATATTAAGTCGTCGATAGAAATAACCATTGGGGGAAACCAGTAGATAAATAGTGTGAAAGGCTACTGGCGCCCTGTAGCGCAAAAAGGCTGGTGACCAAAAAGTCACCAGCCATCAGCCTGATTACTCAGGCTGCAACCAGAAAAGTTGGCTTATTTAACTTCAACTTCAGCGCCAGCTTCTTCCAGAGATTTTTTCAGAGCTTCTGCGTCGTCTTTGCTGATGCCTTCTTTCAGAGCGGCCGGAGCGGATTCAACCAGGTCTTTTGCTTCTTTCAGACCCAGGCCAGTCGCGCCACGTACAGCTTTGATTACGGCAACTTTGTTAGCGCCGGCAGCTTTCAGAATTACGTCGAATTCAGTTTTCTCTTCAGCAGCTTCAACCGGGCCAGCAGCAACAGCTACAGCGGCAGCAGCAGAAACACCGAATTTTTCTTCCATTGCAGAAATCAGTTCTACAACGTCCATTACGGACATAGCGGATACTGCTTCAATGATTTGATCTTTAGTGATAGACATTTAAATTGTTCCTGAATATCAGAATAAGTTTATACGTAAGCAGATGCTTTATAAAGAAAACTGCGATTAAGCAGCTTCTTTCGCATCGCGTACAGCAGCCAGAGTACGAACCAGTTTGCCAGCCGAAGCTTCTTTCATGGTTGCCATCAGGCGTGCAATTGCTTCTTCGTAGGTCGGCAGGGTTGCCAGGCGGTCGATTTGGGACGCCGGGATCAACTCACCTTCAAAGGCCGCAGCTTTAACCTCGAATTTTGCATTCGCTTTCGCGAACTCTTTGAACAGACGAGCAGCAGCGCCCGGGTGTTCCATAGAGTATGCAATCAAGGTAGGACCAACAAACGTGTCTTTCAGGCATTCGAATTGAGTGCCTTCAACGACGCGGCGCAGCAGGGTGTTACGAACAACACGCATGTAAACGCCAGCTTCACGACCTGCTTTACGCAGTTCAGTCATTTTATCTACGGTAACGCCACGGGAATCCGCAACAACCGCAGACAGCGCGCCTTTGGCTACTTCGCTGACTTCAGCAACAATCGCTTGTTTGTCTTGAAGATTTAAAGCCATTAGCTTTGCTCCTGGATGTTTGCCGGGGCTCATGCCCCGGAACTCACTTCACTCTTCTCAAAGAAAAGAGCGTCTTAATACGGTGAGCAGAAACAAGCCAAAGAAAACTTTTAAAAAGGTCTTCAGGTTCTGTCACCGTCTACGCAGGAGATTAAGTTTCAGAGAAACACCTGCGGTCTTGGACGGGGCCTGGATAAGGCCAGGCTCCAACCGAAAATTCTGTCTATGCCTTCGCCACTCAAACCGCAGCAGCGTTAGCTGCAATTTGACTAACTCGCATAGCGTTCTGTCTTATTCGACAGAATCGTGGGCGTAAGATTGTAGACAAATCCGCCGCCCACGTAAATAGCGAATTATTAGTTCGCTGATGCGCTCAGACCAGCCTGGTCAACCGCAACACCTGCACCCATGGTGGTGGAGATGCTAACTTTCTTGATGAAAATACCTTTGGCCTGAGACGGTTTTGCTTTTTTCAGCGCAACCAGCAGGGCTTCCAGGTTTTCTTTCAGTTTGTCAGCGTCAAAGTCCACTTTACCGATGGTGGTGTGGATGATGCCGTTTTTGTCGTTACGGTAACGAACCTGACCAGCTTTGGCGTTTTTAACCGCTTCAGCAACGTTCGGAGTTACAGTACCGACTTTCGGATTCGGCATCAGGCCGCGCGGGCCCAGAACCTGGCCCAGCTGGCCAACAACGCGCATTGCATCCGGGGAAGCAATAACAACGTCAAAGTTCATTTCGCCTTTTTTGATCTGCTCAGCCAGATCTTCCATACCTACCAGCTCAGCGCCAGCAGCTTTAGCTGCTTCAGCGTTCGGGCCCTGGGTAAATACAGCAACGCGAACTGAACGGCCAGTACCGTGCGGCAGTACAGTAGCACCACGTACGTTCTGGTCAGATTTACGCGCATCAATGCCGAGGTTAACAGCAACGTCAACGCTTTCTACGAATTTAGCGGTAGCCAGTTCTTTCAGCAGAGAAATAGCTTCGTTGATGTCGTACTGTTTGGTCGCATCAACTTTCTCACGGATCACACGCATGCGCTTGGTCAGTTTAGCCATTTCTTAGTCCTCCACTACCAGGCCCATGGAACGAGCAGTACCTTCGATTGAGCGAGTCATCGCTTCAATGTCGGCACCAGTCATGTCCGCTGCTTTAGTCTGCGCGATTTCCTGCACCTGAGCGCGGGTTACTTTACCCACTTTGTCTTTGTTCGGCTTGCCGGAACCAGACTTGATACCAGCCGCTTTTTTCAGCAGAACTGCTGCCGGCGGAGTTTTGGTAACGAAGGTGAAAGAACGGTCAGCATAAACGGTGATAACAACCGGGATCGGCAGACCTTTTTCGATGGAATCAGTTTTTGCGTTGAACGCTTTGCAGAATTCCATGATGTTCACGCCCTGCTGGCCCAGTGCCGGACCAACTGGCGGACTCGGGTTCGCCATACCAGCTGCTACTTGCAGCTTAACGTAGGCTTGTACTTTCTTAGCCATTCTAAAATCCTCTGATTGGGTAATAGCGCTTCAGTGAAGCTCCCCGTGATAAAATCGTTTTACGGGCAAAGCCCATAAAAACAAAAGGCGCGAAATTGTAGTCCAATCTCGCGCCCTGTGCAACGATTAATCGCTGCTTTTACAACCTGACTGTTAGGCCTTTTCGACCTGAGCAAAGTCCAGTTCGACTGGCGTTGCGCGTCCGAAAATGGATACAGACACTTTCAGGCGGCTTTTCTCGTAATCGACTTCTTCAACAACGCCGTTGAAGTCAGCAAATGGACCATCGCTAACACGAACCATCTCACCCGGTTCAAACAGCGTTTTCGGACGCGGCTTATCACCTACCTGTTGCAGGCGGTTCATAATCGCATCGACTTCTTTATCGCTAATCGGAGCCGGACGATCCGAAGTACCACCGATGAAGCCCATCACACGCGGTACGCTGCGCACTAAGTGCCAGCTCGCATCGTTCATGACCATTTGGACCAGCACATAGCCCGGGAAGAATTTGCGTTCGCTTTTACGACGCTGGCCGCCGCGGATTTCCACAACTTCTTCAGTTGGGACCATCACGTCGCCAAATAACTCTTCCATGTTATGTAATTTGATATGCTCGCGCAGGGAAGTCGCTACGCGGCCTTCAAAACCGGAAAACGCCTGAACGACGTACCAGCGCTTTTTAGGAGCTTCAGACATCTCAGAACCTCAGGCCAGTGATAAAAGAAACCAGGCGGACCAGAATACCATCCAGGCCCCACAGGATCAGTGACATTACAGCAGTAACCGCCGCTACAATTAACGTGGTATGCAATGTTTCCTGGCGAGTTGGCCAAATCACTTTACGGACTTCGGTTCTCGCTTCACGGGCAAACGCCACAGTCGCTTTGCCTTTCGTGGTCAGCAGTGCAACACCGCCCGCTGCCGCAATTAAAATCACCACTGCCAGGGCACGCAACGGCAGGGATATATCACGATAAATGTAGTTGCCTACGATAGCTACGATCAGCAGCACCGCCACGGCGATCCATTTCATCGCTTCCAGGCCGCGCCCACTTCCCTGAGCTTCGGTATTCGCACTCATAAACCAACCTGTCACAATAAATCAGACAAACATTTTTGCCCCGCTACTGCGAGGCAAACCGAACCGAATCGCGTATTTCCACCATTTTTCAATGGTTTACTGAATCAACCAGCATCATGGCGGAGGATAAATGCTTCGGACTAAACGCCCTCTTCAGAGCCTGTCTCAGCAATGATTATGAGAAAGAAATCACTGATGAGCCAGGTTCTGGTTCGAAAGCGTGCAAAAAGGGCATCAAATGATGCCCTTTTCATGCGCATTGCGTCAAATGTTATCAGCGATTAGCCGAGAACTTTAGCAACAACGCCCGCGCCAACG
>NZ_JAAATR010000052.1 GCF_009907385.1 Atlantibacter hermannii | reverse complement strand
CTTACATCAGTAAGTGACCGGGGTTTTCGAGCGCAGTCAACGCCGCTACGGCGTGAAAGGCGACGGGCAAATTATTTGGCGTCGGTCGCCGTGCCATTGGCATGCCACGTGAACACGCCGAATTCAAACCCTTTCAGATCGCCCTTCTCATCCCATGACAGCGGACCCATCACCGTTTCAACAGAGTTCGCTTTCAGGTATTTAGCAATTTCAGCCGGATCGTCAGACTGGTTCAGGCCGGCCTGCAGGGATTGCAGCGCAGCGTAGGTGGTCCACACGAACGCGCCGCTCGGATCCTGTTTCTTGGCTTTAATCGCGTCAACAATCGGTTTGTTCGCCGGAACCTGATCGTAGTTCTTCGGCTTGGTCACTAACATGCCTTCGGCAGATTCGCCGGCGATGTTAGACAGAGACACGTTGGCCACGCCTTCCGGGCCCATAAACTGGGTTTTCAGGCCTGCCGCGCGCGACTGGCGCAGGATCTGGCCCATTTCCGGGTGGTAGCCACCGTAGTAAACGAAGTCGATATTTTCTTTCTTCAGACGTGCCACCAGAGTGGAGAAATCTTTCTCACCAGCAGTGATACCGTCAAAGAACACCACGTTCGCGCCGGCTTTCTTCAGGTTATCCTGCACGGAACGCGCCAGACCTTCGCCGTACTGCTGTTTGTCGTGGATAACCGCGATGCGCTGCGGCTTCACTTTCTCAGCGATGTATTTCGCCGCGGTTGGGCCCTGGTCGGAATCCAGACCGGTGGTGCGCAGCACCAGCTGATAGCCACGCGCTGTCAGTTCCGGAGCGGTCGCCGCTGGCGTGATCATCAGAATACCTTCGTCTTCGTAGATATCAGACGCTGGCTGAGTGGAAGAAGAGCACAGGTGGCCGATAACGTATTTGATGCCGTCGTTAACCACTTTGTTCGCTACCGCTACCGCTTGTTTCGGGTCGCAGGCGTCATCATATTTGGTCACAACCAGTTTGTTGCCTTTGATGCCGCCCCTGGCGTTAATATCGGCAACCGCTTGCTCTGCGCCAGTAAACTCCTGGTCTCCATACTGCGCGACTGGGCCGGACATGGCGCCGACGACGGCAATCTTAATATCTTCCGCCATTGCCGCGCTGCTCATCGCCAGAGCGATACATCCCGCCAGTAACGCTTTACCCGTCATTTTCATCCTGAGGATCCCCATTGTTGTGGTTGTTGAAGTTGTTTTGTTGTTTTGATTTGGCACATTATATCGCCATCGCACTTAGGCGCAGCATTAGATAGTAGAAAGGAGGGATGCCACCGGTGCCTGAGCAGCATACTCTGCTAAAACATACCCCATTTTTCTGATTTTGGAACAACAATTTTGTGGGGGGAATAACAGAAAGTGAGCGCGGCGGGGTCTTATTGCAACATTAGTGCAACAACAATGCCCGCCGCATCAGGGTTAGCGCGGTAAAACCTGTTTAAGAATATTTAGCGCCTGGGTGAATTGCGCTTGTGGGATCGTCAGCGGATACAGGAAGCGGATCACGTTGCCGTATACACCGCAGGTGAGCAGTAGCAACCCCTGCTCCAGCGCCGCCTGCTGAACGTCGCGGGTGATGTCCGGCGACGGCTTGCCGGTTGCCGGGTCGTTAAACTCGATAGCAATCATCGAACCCAGCCCGCGCACCTGTGCCACCGCGTTGCTCCGGGACTGCTCCAGCACCTCTTTCAATTGCGCGCCGAGTTCATTCGCGCGCTGGCACAGTTTTTCATCGTCAATGACATCCAGCACCGCATGGGCCGAAGCAATCGCCAGCGGGTTCCCGGCGTAGGTGCCACCCAACCCGCCCGGCGCGGGGGCATCCATCACCTCGGCGCGCCCCGCAACGGCGGATAGCGGCATCCCGCCCGCCAGGCTTTTCGCCATGGTGATCAAATCGGCTTTCACCGGATAATGCTCCATGGCGAACAATTTACCGGTACGCGCAAAACCGGTCTGCACTTCATCGGCAATCAGCAGGATGCCATGCTGGTCGCAAATCTGCCGCAGCGCGCTGAAAAATGCCGGCGGCGCGACGTTAAACCCGCCCTCGCCCTGAATAGGCTCTAATATTATTGCCGCCACCTGGTCCGGGGCGATATCGGCTTTGAAGAGGTATTCCAGGCTTTCCAGGGCCTGCTCAACGCTGACGCCGTGCAGGTCATTTGGGTAACGGGCATGAAACACCGAACCGGGGAATGGACCAAAGCCGAGCTTGTACGGGGCCACTTTGCCGGTGAGCGCCATGGTCATAAAGGTTCGGCCATGAAACGCGCCGCTAAAGGTGATAATACCGGGGCGACGGGTGCTGGCCCGGGCAATTTTTACGGCGTTTTCCACCGCTTCCGCGCCGGTGGTAAAAAACGCGGTTTTCACCGGCCCTTCAATGGGCGCGCGCTCGTTGATGCGCTCCGCCAGCGACACGTACCCTTCGTAGGGCACAATCTGATAAGCGGTATGGGTAAAAGCCTTGAGTTGTTTTTCAATCGCCTCAACCAGGCGCGGATGGCGGTGCCCGGTATTCAGCACGGCAATCCCCGCAGCGAAATCAATCACTTCCCGGCCTTCCACGTCCCACAGGGTGGCGTTTTCCGCGCGCTCAGCGTAAAACCCACACATCACGCCGATACCGCGCGGCGTTGCATTCTGACGGCGTTGATGTAGTTCTGAATTTTTCACTTTCGTCTCTCCGCAGCTCTTTTACGTTAATGCAACATGTACACTACATTGTGGTTTATTTAGCGCGCTTTGGTTCTATAATCGAGTACCAATCCTGACTGATTGAGGGATCCAATTGCATTCTCTGGTGGGCGACTTAGTGCTGGTGCGCTTTGCGGCGCAGCGGGAGGGGCTTTTGCATCGGCGGTTATATAACGCGCTGCGCCAGGCGATTCTGGACAAAAGCCTGGCCCCGCAGACGCGCCTGCCCGCCTCGCGAGATCTCGCCGCACAGTTGGGCATTTCCCGCAACAGCGTGATTACGGTGTACGAGCAGCTGCTGGCGGAAGGCTATGTCACCTCGCGCCAGGGCAGCGGCACCTGGGTGGCGCAAATCCTGCCGGATAACATGTTTCCCCCGCAGGCGCGCGGCGATGCGCTATCGCCACCCGCTACGGCGCCCGCGTTTTCACGCCGTGGGCAGCAGTTGCTGGATAACATCAGCGCCAGCCCGAGCCAGTGGGGCGCGTTTATTCCCGGCGTGCCGGACGTCAGCGCCTTTCCCCACCAGCGCTTCAGCAAAATTCAGGCGCGCATCAGCCGCCGCCCCGCTCCCCGGCAGCTCACTTACAGCAATAACGGCGGCTCACCGGCGCTACAACAGGCGCTGGTGGAGTATTTGCGGGTGGCCCGTTCGGTGAACTGCAACGCCGAACAGATCCTGATCGTCGAAGGAGTACACCAGGCCATTGACCTGGTGACGCGAATGCTCACCAACCCTGGCGACCATGCCTGGATTGAAGAACCCTCCTACTGGGGCATCCGCCATATTTTGCAGATAAATGAGGTAACGCTCTGCCCGATCGATGTCGATCAGGCGGGAATGGCCCCTCCGGAAACCGTTGATGCCCACCCACGCCTGATCTTCGTCACGCCTTCGCATCAGTACCCGCTGGGGCCGGTGATGAGCCTGGAACGGCGGCAGCGCCTGCTGAACATTGCGGCGAGGCATCCGTGCTGGATAGTGGAAGACGATTACGACAGCGAGTTTCGCTTTTCCGGTCAGCCGATCCCGGCGCTTCAGGGACTGGTGCCCGACGCGCCGGTGATTTATATCGGCACCTTCAGCAAGACGCTCTATCCCGGACTGCGGCTCGGGTATCTGGTGCTGCCGCCAGCCCTGGCCGAATCATTCAGAAAAGCTCATGCCGAGCTGTACCGCAGCGGACATTCGCTGATCCAGAGCGCGCTGGCGGAGTTTATCGAGTCGGGACTGTATACCGCCCATATTCGCCGGATGCGGTTGCTGTACAGTAAGCGCCGGGCGCTGCTGTGCCAGTTGATTACCCGGACGTTTGGGCCGCAGGCGCTGAATGATTTTAACGATAATGCCGGGCTGCATCTGGTTTTGCATCTGCCGGGCGAGGCGGATGACGTGGCGATTGCAGCCCATGCTAATGCCCATGGCATTCTGGTGCGGGCGCTGTCGCGCTATTACGTGGGGTCTGCAAAACGGCGGGGATTGCTGATGGGTTTCGCCAGCATTACCGAAGAACAGATGCCGCAAGCCTTTGAGCGGCTGGTGGAGTCGGTGCGGCTGTTTTGCCCGCAAGCGTTTATCAAACGCTAAAAACAAAATACCCCATGATCTCTCACGGGGTATTTTTTATCGCCAGCGGCTATCAGGCTTCGATAGCGGCGCGCAGTTTTTTCATTGCATTCTTTTCAAGCTGGCGCACACGTTCGGCGGAGACGCCATAACGGTCGGCCAGTTCCTGCAATGTGGTTTTGCTGTCTTCATCCAGCCAGCGGGCGCGGATGATGTGCTGGCTACGTTCGTCCAGCCCCTGCATCGCATCAGACAGTTTATCCGCCGCGTGCTCTTCCCAGTTGTCATCCTCAATGCCGTCGGCAAAGTTCGAAGATTTATCCTGCAGGTAGAGAACCGGGGCCATCGGCTGTCCGTCCGGCGCATCGTCGTCCGGAGACATATCAAACGTCATGTCCTGGGCCGCCATACGCGACTCCATTTCACGCACGTCTTTGCTGGTTACGCCCAGCTCGCGAGCCACCATTTCCACTTCATCCTGGTTAAACCAGCCCAGACGCTGCTTGGTTTTGCGCAGGTTAAAGAACAGCTTGCGCTGCGCTTTAGTGGTGGCCACTTTCACAATACGCCAGTTACGCAGCACGTATTCGTGAATTTCCGCTTTGATCCAGTGTACCGCGAAGGACACCAGACGCACGCCCACTTCCGGGTTGAAGCGACGCACGGCTTTCATCAGGCCGATATTGCCTTCCTGAATCAGATCCGCCTGCGGCAGGCCATAGCCCGCATAGTTACGAGCGATATGAACAACAAATCGCAGGTGAGACAGGATCAGCTTTTTCGCTGCTTCCAGATCGCCCTGGTAATGCAGCTTTTCAGCAAGTGTCCGTTCTTCCTCGGCCGATAACATCGGCCAGGCGTTGGCGGCCCGGATATAGGATTCCAGGTTGCCTACCGGAGCGAGCGCTAAAGTTTGCATTTCTTTGGTCATTCAAATCCTCTCAATCATTATCAGACTGGCGGTGCGTTGTCCCCATCAGGCAACAAACGGGCCAGTTCTTATGAGCAACGAGAATATCATCCACTCTTTCTTCAGACAGTGATTTTATCCACAAGTTCCATGTCGATTTGTGAATAGTTTACACACAGAGTGTGACAACGCTATGAAAAAGCGCGGCAGGGTTTGTCGAGTACTGCTCCCCTGCGGACGGGAACTCGTAGCAGGGGAGAAGTATACCAAACTTTTTTTAGTCGGGGGTAAAGTGACGTAAATGTTGCACCGTGGCAAGCCAGGCTGCCAGCCAGCCGATCATCGAGCACACCAGCAGCAGCAGCAGACATTCATCAAAGGATAAGCCATTGAGATCAAAGGCTGTCCCAAATACCCGTGCGACATCGGTCACGGCAGATGAAAGCCGCATCACCAAAATTTCTGAAAGAATCAGTGACAAAAATGCGCCGCTAAAACCGAGTAACGCGCCGCCGTATAAAAACGGACGCAGGATAAATCCGTCGGTGGCGCCAATCAGCTTTTGCACGTTTATCGTGTCGCGACGGGCAAAAATACTCAGCCGCACGCTGTTGCCAATCACCAGGAACACCGCAGCGACCATCAGTACGCCGATCATCGCCGCCACGCGTCCCACCAGACCGGTTAACGCCGCAAGACGCGCGAACCAGCTGTCGTCCATACGCACTTCGTCCACGCCCTGCACGCGCGCAACCCGGTCACGCAACGTGTTCAGCGATTCAGTGCCCTGGAAATCCAGCTTCGGCACGATCACCGCCACGGCGGGCAGCGGGTTTTCTTCCAGCATATCCAGCGCACCGCCAAAGCCTGACCAGTTGCGGAACTCGCCTAACGCTTCTTCCCGCGACAGGTAATTGACTTTCTCAACGCCCTGCTCGGCCTGCAATTGCCCGACCACCTGCTGGGCCGCATCGTCGTCCAGCGCTTTATCAAGATAAACGGTGATCTGCGGGGAAGGATAATACTGGGTCGCCGCCTGGTTGACGTTCTTATAAACCATATAGCAGACGCTGGGCAGCGTCAGGGAAATGGCGATGACCATCACGGTCAAAAACGTGGCGAACGGTTTGCTTTTCAGGTCCTGTAGCGCACCGTTCCAGGCATAGCGAAACTGCTCGTTAACGCCGCCTTTGCGGGATTTTGCTTTCGCCGGCTGGCCTTTCGCGCGTTTCGGCGGCTGACGGTTACTGTCGCCACCCATTTTCTGGCGGGTAAAACCGCTGAGCTTGTTGCCAAAGCGCTTCATTTCATTCAGCGCATCACGTTTATTCACCGGGGCGGCCTCCATGCAAATGCCCTTCGCTCAGGGTCAACATCGGATAATGGCGGCTGGAAATCAGCCCCATATCATGCGTGGCCATTAATACCGTGACGCCCACGCGGTTAAACTCTTCGAACAGGCGCAAAATGCCTTCCGACAGCGCTTCATCCAGGTTACCGGTCGGTTCATCCGCCAACAGAACCGCAGGCTTGTTCACCACCGCACGGGCGATGCCCACGCGCTGCTGTTCACCGCCGGATAGCTGGATCGGGAAGCTTTTGGCTTTATCCAGCAGGCCGACTTTATCCAGCGCGGCGCTAACGCGGCGGCGAATATCTTCGCTGCTGGCTCCGGCGATGATCAGCGGGATCGCCACGTTATCGAATACCGTTCTGTCCATCAGCAGATGGTGATCCTGAAAGATCATGCCAATCTGGCGGCGCAAAAACGGCACTTCACGATTTTTTAAACGGCTGATCTCATGACCGGCAAAATAAATTTGCCCCGCGCTGGGGCGTTCAATGCCGCAGATAAGCTTCAGCAGCGTACTCTTACCGGCGCCGGAGTGGCCGGTGAGGAATGCCATCTCGCCAGGTTGCAGGTGAAATGTCACCCCCTGCAGAGCCTGTCTCCCACCAAGATAGGCTTTGCTGACCTGTTCAAAGCGAATCATTGTTAATCCTCTCGGGCAAAAAGTGCCTCTATAAAGTCGCCCGCATTAAACGGGCGCAAATCAGAAATTTGTTCGCCAACGCCAATATAGCGAATCGGAATACCGAACTGGTCCGCAACTGAGAAAATCACCCCGCCTTTGGCCGTGCCGTCCAGCTTGGTCAGGGTAATGCCCGTCAGGCCTACCGCCTCATGGAACAGTTTGGCCTGGCTGATGGCATTCTGCCCGGTGCTGGCGTCAATGGTCAGCATAATCTCATGCGGGGCCGCTTCGTCGAGTTTTTTCATTACCCGGACGATTTTCTTCAGCTCTTCCATCAGGTGCGATTTATTCTGCAAACGACCTGCAGTATCGGCAATCAACACGTCGATATTGCGCGCCTTCGCAGCCTGAATGGCGTCGAAGATCACCGAAGCGGAATCCGCGCCGGTATGCTGCGCCACCACCGGGATATTGTTGCGCTGCCCCCAAACCTGAAGCTGCTCAACTGCCGCCGCACGGAAAGTATCCCCCGCCGCCAGCATCACCGATTTCCCCTGCTGCTCGAACTGACGCGCCAGTTTGCCGATAGTGGTGGTTTTACCCACGCCGTTGACGCCTACCATCAGAATAACAAACGGCGTTTTGCCTTCAACGTTCAGCGGCTCGTCGACTTTTGCCAGAATCTCGCCCATCTCGTCCTTCAGCAAACCGTACAGCGCTTCTGCGTCACGCAACTGCTTGCGGCTGGCCCCTTCGGTAAGATTGGCGATGATTTTACGGGTGGTTTCCACGCCCACGTCGGCAATCAGCAGCTGTTCTTCCAGTTCCTCAAACAGATCATCATCGATTTTCTTGCCGCGGAACAGACTGATAAATCCGGAACCGAGATTTTCTTTAGTTTTAATCAGGCTGCGCTTCAGGCGCGCGAAGAACCCTTCTTTGGTCGGTTTTTCCTGAACGGGAACGACCACATCGGCCTGCTGCAACTCATCAACCGGTTCTTCACCCTGCTGGCTCGCCGCCAGCGCCTGCGCGTCGAGCTCTTCGTCGCTGATGCCCGGCCCGGCTTCCGCTAACGGCTCCTGCTCCGCCTGCCACTCTTCCGGCTCGATTTCCTGCGCCTGTACTTCTTCGGGTAACGGCAGGGTTTCGTGCTCGATCACCGCCGCTGTTTGCTGCTCATTCACCTCGACGGCTTCATCAACGACTGGCTGCGGTTCTTCCGCTTGCGCCGCCTGCTGTTCGGTGATTTCAACCAGATCTTCCGCAAACGCGTGCGATTCTTCCAGCGTATGCGGGGCAGACGTAGCAACCTCTTCCACAACAGGCGCGTCAGCCTCGGCAACGGGCTGCTCGACAGCTTCCGGCGGCAGCTCGGTAACCTGATTCTCGATTTCTTGTTCCGTTACCTGCTGCTGTTCAACTTCAGGTTCCTGCTCTTTTTGGCCGAAACCCAGCCAGGAAAAAAAGCCCCGTTTTTTATCTTTTGCCATTGGCGACTACACCCCTCGCTGTTGAATCCTGGCAGCATCTCCGCGCAATCACATCGCGGGCGCTAAATTTTTTACGAATGAATACGTTATTCTATCACTTTCCCGCCAGCGCATCACGCCGACGGATTCAGGTTTCACCTGACGGCCTGCGCCGCTAGAATAGCAGGCCAAATTATTAAGCCCAGTGAACAGCATGAAGAAACCCACCTCCTCTGGCAGCGGCCAGATTCGTATTATCGGCGGCCAATGGCGAGGCCGAAAACTGCCGGTCACCGACAGCCCCGGCCTGCGCCCGACCACCGATCGGGTGCGTGAAACGCTGTTCAACTGGCTGGCCCCTTATATGGTGGATGCGCGCTGTCTCGACTGTTTTGCCGGCAGCGGCGCGCTAGGGCTGGAGTCGCTGTCCCGCTATGCCGCCAGCGCCACGCTGCTGGAGATGGAACGGCCCGTGGCGCAGCAGCTACAGAAAAACCTGGCGACGCTAAAGGCCGCCAACGGCAACGTGGTCAACACCAATACCCTGAACTACCTTAATCAAACCGGTACGCCGCACGACATCGTGTTTATCGATCCGCCGTTTCGCAAGGGGTTACTTGATGAAACAGTAAGCCTGCTGGAGAAAAACGGCTGGCTGGCGGACGAGGCATTAATCTACGTCGAAAGCGAAGTGGAGAACGGCATGCCGCCGGTTCCGGCAAGCTGGCAGTTGCACCGGGAAAAAGTGGCGGGCCAGGTGGCCTATCGCCTCTATTTACGTGAAGCGCAAGGAGCGGAACATGCTGATTAATCTGGGACGCCTGTTGATGCTGTGTGTGTGGGGATTTTTGATCCTGAATCTGATCCAGCCTTTCCCGCGCCCGCTGAATATTTTCGTCAACGTGGCGCTGGTATTTATGGTGCTGATGCACGGCTTACAGCTGGCGATGCTGAAAGCCACCCAACCCAAAAACGCGCCGCCGATGGCTAAACCGGAACAGATCCGCATCTTTCTGTTTGGCGTATTCGAACTGCTGGCCTGGCAGAAAAAGCAAAAGATGAAGTAATGCTGGCGCAGGCGCGGTTACGGCTGCGCCTCAAAACGCACAAAGCGCGTGCCCTGATAAACCAGCGCCCCTTTCTCTCCCACCGTGAGCTGATGGTAATCCGCCGCCTGTAGCCGGAAAGTCATTTCCATCCCGCCCTGTAACGGCTTAAAGCTGGCCTCATAACGCATCGTCTCGCCCGCCGGCGTAACTTCGCGCTGACGCGAGCGGCGATCATTGGCGGGTTTCTCTCGTTTGTTAGTGATTACCACCTGCTTTTGTAACTGCGGTGCGGCATCGTTGCTGGCCTTCTCCCGGCGCTGTTGCATAAAGCGAAAAGAGGCGGCGGCGACGATTATCGCGATGATAACTATCAGGAAAAACGGCATTTTACTCATAACGGCACTCTGATCAATAACGCGCTTTTTAGAATACTCTGGCCTGATAAGCATTGTCATCTGCCCCGGCGGGACACTAGACTGAAAGACAGAGCCGCGCACAATGGGTGCGCGTTACAATAACTGAATCAGGGACTTATCATGCTTTGGTCGTTTATTGCTGTCTGTTTTTCCGCCTGGCTGTATGTGGATGCCTCTTATCGCGGTCCGGCCTGGCAACGCTGGGTATTTAAACCCGTCACATTATTACTGTTGCTGCTGCTGGCCTGGCAGGCCCCGATGTTTGAAGCGCTGGGCTATCTGGTGGTGGCCGGGCTGCTGGCGACGCTGGTGGGCGATACGCTGACTTTATTGCCGCGTGAACGCCTGCTGTATGCCATCGGCGCGTTTTTCCTGTCTCATTTGCTGTATACCATCTACTTCGCAAGCCAGATGACTCTGTCGTTCTACTGGCCGTTGCCGCTGGCCCTGGCGGTGATTGGCGTGGCGCTGATTGCTGTGATCTGGACGCGGCTTGAAGAGCTGCGCTGGCCGATCTGCACATTTATCGGCATGACGCTGGTGATGGTATGGCTCGCGGGTGAACTGTGGTTCTTCCGCCCAACCGATACCAGCCTGTCGGCGTTTGTCGGCGCGGCGCTGCTGCTGTTAAGCAACGTGGTCTGGCTGGGCAGCCATTATCGCAAGCGCTTTACGGCCGATAACGCTATCGCCTCGGCCTGTTATTTTGCCGGGCATTTCCTGATTGTGCGTTCGCTGTACCTGTAAACTTTGCAGAAAAGTTGATCAATGGCTTGACTCTGGAGTCCACTCCAGAGTGTACCCTTCCGGTAATGAGAAAATGATTGTTACCGGAGGATGCCATGACTACCCCAACGCCAGATGGCAAGCCCATTCCCCAGTTTGGTTCCGTTAAATTTAAACCGCTTGATGCGCAGACGTCCTGTTGCGCCGACGGTCAATGCAGCCAACCCGCGCCTCAACCCTTGACGCCCCCTTCTGCTGCCGCCCAACGCTTTAGCTGGCACGTACAGGGCATGGACTGCGCCGCCTGCGCCCGCAAAGTCGAAAACGCGGCGCGCCAAATTCCCGGCGTCAGCCAGGCGCAGGTGGTGTTCGCGACTGAAAAATTGTTGGTCGATGCCGCCGCCGACGTGCGCGAGCAGGTCGAGCAGGCAATCCGTCAGGCGGGCTATACCCTGACCGACAGCGATTCCCCTGCGCCTCCCCCCTCC
>NZ_JAAATR010000051.1 GCF_009907385.1 Atlantibacter hermannii | reverse complement strand
GCAGCGTCAGAGGTGTATAACGCTAATCCCCCATCTATGTCATAGTCATCCCACCACCCCCCCCAGGAAGACGACAATGCAAACAATTGATTTCTACATGATTGACGCGTTCAGCAATAAAACGTTCGGCGGAAACGCGGCGGCGGTATGCCCCTTAACCGAATGGCTCCCCGATGAAACGCTGTTACAGATGGCGAAACAGCATAACCAGTCGGAAACGGCGTTCTTTGTCCGCACCGATACCGGCTTTGAGCTGCGCTGGTTTACCACCCAGTATGAAATCAACCTGTGCGGCCACGCCACCCTGGCCGCCGCGCACGTCATTTTTGAATATCTTGACTACCCGGACACTGTAATTAGATTCTCCACCCGTTTCGTCGGTGAACTCACCGTGACCCGTAACGGGGAGTGGCTGACGCTCGATTTCCCGGCCTGGCAAACCGACTCCGCCGACGCGCCGGATCTGCTGTTTGAAAAGCTCGGCATCGATCGCAGCGAGGTACAGGAAACCCGCGTGGCCCGCGACTGGCTGGTCGTGATGAACGATCCGCAGCGCCTGCAGGCGTTAACGCCGGATATTCACGGCCTGGCGCCGCTGGGGAAAATGGTTTGCATCACCGCCCAGGGTGAAAGTGACGATTTCGTGAGCCGCTTTTTCTGTCCTGGCGAGGCGGTGGCCGAAGATCCCGTCACCGGCTCTACCCACAGCATGCTGATCCCGTACTGGGCCGAAAAGCTGGGTAAAACCGAGATGCTGGCGCATCAGGTATCGGCGCGCGGCGGGGAATTGCGCTGCCAGTTACGCGGTGACAGAGTGTTAATTGGGGGAAGGGCAACAACCTATTTAATTGGCAAAGTTATGCTGCGTTAACCTGTATTTATCCTGTCCCTGATGCCGGGACAGGATAACCCGCCCTACAGAGTAATTGCGGCGGTTTTCTCAATATCAATCATCGTGTATTCGCTCCAGAACCGACACTGATTTCTGCCGTTTTGCTTACCGAAATACATGGCTTTATCGGCCCGGTCGATAATGGCCTGCAACTCGTCTCCGTCGCGCACGGTCGTCGAGCCGCAGGTGACGGTAATATTGATTGTCCCGCCGGGAATAATGAACATATGCTTTCTGATAATATTCATTATTCGCAGCATCGCTGCCGTGTAGTCCCGGTAATTCTGGCATTCCTGCAGGATAATAAACTCCTCGCCGCCAAAACGATAACTTCTGTCTTCCGCCCGCACATTAGCGGCCAATAATTCGCCTAATTCTTTGAGAATAATGTCCCCGACGTTATGACCCCAGGTATCGTTAACGGATTTAAAAAAATCAATATCGATAAGCGATAAATAAAAGGTTGAGCCCTTACGGCTGTGCAGGCTGGCAATCCGGGAAAAATCTTTATACAGCAATTGCCTGAGGGGGAGCCCCGTTAGGGTGTCGTAGCAATTACGCAGTGATACCAGTTCGGTTTTATAGCGATCCGTCGCCTCCAGGAAATGCATTTGCGCGTGAAAGTAATTATTGAGCTTTTCGCGCAGCGCATGCGGGTTTCCGGCGTAATGGATCACTTCGCGCATGGCGTCGTGCATGATTTCATGGGTGGCTTCAATGGCCAGCAATGCTGCGGTATTTTCTTCGGATGAGGTAAGTTGCAAACGAAGCCAGTGACCAAAAGCGCAAATCTCATGAGATTTGGGGTCGGTAAAACTGTTATCCATTCGGTCATTAAATAACGAAAATTCGATCAGCTTATTTGCCCATGCGAAATGATCGCGTATCGCCTGGTTAAGCGTGATGAGTTCAATATCGATTTCCGAAATAATTGCTTTTTGCAACATATGAATGTCTTCTGAAAAAGGGGAAGGCGGATGATATTTTAATCAGCTCTGACATTTCTTAGTCAGAAATGCTGTAAAAAAAGATAAGTTTATTAATCGGGTTAACAGTTTGACGCGTTTGTAATAATGAAGATGCAGCAGTAGGTAAAATAACGTTTTAAAATTGTAAATTAAGGGCGCGTAACGACACGCCCCAGCCTGTATCGCCAGGGCATGACATGTTATTCGCACCGGGGCAGCAGATCGATAAAGGCATCTAACTGGCGTGAGCGGGTGCCGCGCCGCCAGATAAGCCAGGTATTCAGCCAGCGCCACTTTTCCGCCAGCGGCCAGGCTTCAACCTGGTGATGCCCGGGCATACTCTCCAGCATACTGCGCGGCATCAGCGCCAGCCCCGCACCTGCCACTACGCAGGCCAGCATGCCATGGTAGGACTCCATTTCGTGGATTTTGCCCGGCATGGCGTGATCGGCATTAAACCAGCTTTCGAAATGTCGCCGGTAGGAACAGTTGGCGCGAAAGGCGTAGATACTCGCGCCGTTGATTTCCCGCGCCCGGTTTACTTTGGGATGCCCGACGGCGGCAACCAGCATCATTTCTTCCCGGTAGACCGGCAATCCGTCCAGCGACGGGTGCAGCACCGGGCCGTCGACAAACGCGGCGCTGAGCGTGCCTTCCAGTACGCCGTCAATCATGGTGCCGGAGGGGCCGGTGGCGAGATCGAACTGAATGCGCGGGTAGCGTTGGTTATAGGTCGCCAGCACGCCGGGAATACGCACGGCGGCGGTGCTTTCCAGCGAACCCAGCGAAAACACGCCCTGAGGTTCGTCACCGGAGACCACGCTGCGCGCCTCGCTCACCAGGTCGAGAATTTTTTTGCTGTATTCCAGAAAGCTATAGCCCGCAGGCGCCAGGCGCAGGCGCTGGTTTTCCCGGATAAACAGCTCCACCCCTAAATCGTCTTCAAGCTGACGCAGGCGGGTGGTGAGATTCGAGGGCACACGGTGCACTTTACGGGCGGCGGCGGTAATGCTGCCGGTTTCCGCCACGGCGTTGAACATTTCAAGCTGCGTCAGATCCATGGTTTTCTCGTATCAAGAACAGGATGGTTAATATTATTCACTTTTCATAAATAGCATCCCGACCCACACTGAAGCAATGTTTCACTGCAAAAGAGAACAGCGATGACCGCCAATCCCCAGACTCACGCGATAACCATTGACCCGACCACCGGCAAGACCCTGGCGGCTTATCCCTTTGCCAGCGCATCGCAACGCGAGGCGATCCTGGCCCGCAGCGCCGCGGCCTGTCGCAAATGGCGAACCTTACCCTGCGAGCAGCGCGCCCGGCGGTTACGTGATGTCGGCGCGGCCCTGCGCGAGCGTGGCGAAGAGATGGCGCAGCTGATGACCCGCGAAATGGGTAAGCCGATTCGCCAGGCGCGCGCTGAAGTCGCCAAATCCGCCGCGCTGTGCGACTGGTATGCGGAGCACGGCCCGGCAATGCTGGCGGCGGAACCGAC
Source organism: Atlantibacter hermannii (assembly GCF_009907385.1). GTDB lineage: Bacteria > Pseudomonadota > Gammaproteobacteria > Enterobacterales > Enterobacteriaceae > Atlantibacter > Atlantibacter hermannii_A. The sequence continues at coordinate 16,482 of NZ_JAAATR010000051.1, read as the reverse complement.
TCAGGTGCCTGATGCCGTGATTGAATACCGGCCCATTGGCACCATCCTGGCGGTGATGCCGTGGAACTTCCCGCTGTGGCAGGTGCTGCGCGGCATGGTGCCGATCCTGCTGGCGGGTAACGGCTATCTGTTAAAACATGCGCCGTCGGTGATGGGCTGCGCGCAGTTGATTGCCGGGATCGCCAGCGCGGCGGGGATCCCGGAGGGCGTATTCAGCGTGATTAACGCCACGAATGAAGACGTGGGCGAGTTGATTCGCGATCCGCGTATCGCGGCAGTCACCGTGACCGGCAGCGGCCGCGCGGGCGCGGCGATTGGCGCACAGGCCGGCGCGGCGCTGAAAAAATGCGTGCTGGAACTGGGCGGTTCCGATCCTTTTATCGTGCTCAACGATGCCGATCTTGAAGAAGCGGTTAGCGCTGCGGTCGCGGGGCGCTATCAAAATACCGGGCAGGTTTGCGCAGCGGCCAAGCGTTTTATCGTCGAAGCCGGGATTGCGCCGCGCTTTACCGCGCTGTTTGTCGAGCGTGCGGCGGCGCTGCGGATGGGCGATCCGCAGGATGACGAGACGTATATCGGGCCAATGGCGCGGGCAGATCTGCGTGATGAACTGCACCGCCAGGTGGAAGCCTCCGTGGCCCAGGGCGCGACGCTGCTGCTGGGCGGTGTAAAACCGGCCGGCGAGGGGAATTTCTATCCGCCGACGGTGCTGAGTAATGTCACCCCGCAGATGACGGCCTTTCGCGAAGAGCTGTTTGGCCCGGTGGCGGCCATCACGGTGGCTGAAGATGCGGAACACGCGCTGGCGTTAGCCAATGACAGTGAATACGGGTTAAGCGCGACGATCTACACTGCCGATGACCAGCGCGCCCGCTGGTTTGCCGGGCAGCTGGAATGCGGCGGGGTGTTTATTAACGGCTATAGCGCATCGGACGCCCGGGTGGCGTTTGGCGGCGTCAAAAAAAGCGGCTTTGGCCGCGAATTGTCGCACTTTGGCCTGCATGAGTTCTGCAACGCCCAGACCGTATGGCGCAACCGTAAAGGATGATTGTCAAATTAGTGCAATGATTCTGTCATTTTCGCTCAGTAGACTCGCGGCGTTAACGGTTTTTACTGAAGAAAATCATGAATCTAAGTGAAATTTTCCGCAAATTGTCCGGGCCGTTCAGCCGGGTCCAGTTCCGCTTACTGAGCGCGATCCTGTGTGCGATCGCGCTTTTCTCCGCACTGCAAATTTTATCGACCTTCATGCTCTCTTCGCTGCTCCATGATACCGAACGGGATCTGGCGCGCCGGGAGCAGCTTCAGCAACAGCAGGCCCAGATGGAACAGGCCAGAGTCTCGCTGCTGATGGCCAGCGATTTGCTCAACCGCGCGGGGGTCTATTTTATGCAGGATGCCGCCACCGGCTCTGAAGGGAGCTGGCAGAGCCTGATGGATGAAGCGCAGCAGGCATTAAGCCATTCCCATCAGGCGTTTGTGCGCTACCGGAAACACGCCACGCCGCAGGACGAGAACCTGTTAACCAGCTACCAGGCGTTTTATCAGGCGCTGAAAGAGCAGGCGGACGGGCTGGTCGCCACCAACAGCATCGACGCCTTTTTCAGCGTGCCGGTACAGGCGTTCCAGGCGGACTTTAATCTGCGTTGGGCAGAGTATCAGAGCCAGATAGAGATCCGTAACGCGCAACACAGCCAGCAACTGCTGGCCGGATTGGCCACCGCGCAGAAAAGCTTTATCGCCGCGCTGGGAATGTTGCTGGTGATAGCCGTGGCCGTGTGGCTCGGCATGTCCGCGTGGGTGATCACGCCGCTGCGTAAGTTAATTCATCATCTGCACCAGCTGGCGGCGGGGGATCTGTCAACCGCCACCCCGGTTACCCTGACGCGTAATCGCGAAATGCGCGAGCTGAACGCCAGCATTAATACCATGCAGCAGGGGCTGCTGAAGCTGGTGGAGGAAATGCGCGCCGTCACCGGCGCCGTGGCCGATACCGTGGATAACCTTGCCCGGGATAACGACGCGCTGTCGAATCAGGCGCAGCGTCAGGCTCAGGAGCTGGAGCGCGTGACCCGCCACATCCACGCCCTGGAATCCCACGTCGAGCAGAACACCGAGTACGCCCGGGTCGCCAATCAACGTGCCGACAGCGCGCGCGACGTGGCGGCAGGCGGGGAACAGATGATGCAAATGGTGAATCATTCGATGCAGGACATTGTGTCCCGCGCCGGAGAGATGCGCGGGATTGTCGCCATGATCAACAGCGTGGCGTTCCAGACCAATATTCTGGCGCTGAATGCGGCGATTGAAGCGGCCCATGCCGGCGAACACGGACGCGGATTCGCCATCGTCGCCCGGGAAGTCGGATTACTGGCGCGCAAAAGCAGCCATTCCACCCAGACCATCGAACAGTTGATCCACCATTCGCTACAGGGGATCGAACAGGGTTCCGGTGCGGTCTCCCGTCTTGAGAATACTCTTGAGCAGATTATGTCGCTGGTGGGCAACCTCACCGGTCTGCTCAGCGAGATTTCCGGCGCGACGCTGAATCAGGGGGAACGCATTCACCGCGTCACCCATCGCATCAGCAGCTTAAACCAGGTAGTGACGGAAACCGGCAGTCTGGTGGCGCAGATGAGCCAGGCGTCGGGCAAGTTGGGACAGGAGTCGAAGCGGCTTCGCGCGGCGGTGGCGCGTTTCCGCCTTCCCGCCTGACTCTGATATACTCCCGGCGATTTTACCCGGTGCAGGGAGAGGGAAAGTGGCTCTGGTATTAGATAATTCGGTGCTCGACGCCATTCTGGCGCAGGTCAGGCCATTGCTTGGCCAGGGAAAAGTGGCTAACTACATTCCGGCGTTGGCGGAAGTCCCGGCCAATAAGCTGGGGATGGCGATTTGCACCGTGGACGGTGGTTGTTTTACCGCAGGCGATGCCCGTGAGCGTTTCTCTGTCCAGTCTATTTCAAAGGTGTTGAGCCTGGTACTGGCGATGGATCGCTATGAAGGGGACGAAATCTGGCGGCGCGTCGGTAAAGATCCCTCCGGTCAGCCGTTCAATTCGCTGGTACAGCTGGAGCTGGAGCAGGGGATCCCGCGCAATCCGTTTATCAACGCCGGGGCGCTGGTGGTGTGCGATATGCTGCAAAGCCGGCTGAGCGCGCCGCGTCAGCGGATGCTGGAGTTTGTGCGGATGCTGTCAGGGGTGAGTGATATCAGCTATGACGCCCGCGTCGCCCGTTCTGAGTTTGAGCACTCGGCGCGTAATGCCGCGATCGCTTATCTGATGAAGTCGTTTGGTAATTTTGATAATGACGTGATCGGCGTACTGCAAAACTATTTCCACTACTGCGCGCTCAAAATGAGCTGTCTGGAGCTGGCGAAAACCTTTTTGTTCCTGGCGAATCAGGGCAGGCTGCCTGATGGCGATCGTCCCGTTATCAGCCCCCTGCAAACCCGGCAAATTAACGCCCTGATGGCGACCAGCGGATTATATGAAAACGCCGGTGAGTTTGCCTGGCGCGTAGGGATGCCGGGGAAATCCGGCGTCGGCGGCGGTATTGTGGCGATTGTGCCCCACGAGATGTCAATTGCGGTGTGGAGCCCGGAACTGGATGGCGCGGGCAACTCGCTGGCCGGTATCGCGGCGCTGGAAATCCTTGCGCAAAATATTGGCCGCTCCATTTTTTAATAGGATGTATTCTTTTTGTTAATCTCTGGTTTGCAGTAAACTCACAGCAATCACATCAGTTTTTATCCCTGTGGGATGTCTTTAAACCTGCGGAATGTATGACTGAACCCGTTCAACCGTTTTTTCGGCCTGAAAGAACGCTGATTAATGCTTTCGGCATCATCATTCTGACGTCGCTGTTTTATTTCTTTGGCGCGATGCTGCGCCTTATCGACGAGCTCTCGCTGTTCTGGCCGCTGAATGCGGTCATGGCCGGGGTATTCGCCCGCTACGCCTTTCTGAATCGCCCGCACTATTACCTGCTGAGCTATGTCGCCATGCTGGTGTATGACGCCATGACGACCCGCTGGGGCGTGGCGTCGCTGGCGATCAATCTTTCCAATATGGTGTTTATCGTTACCTTCGCCATGCTGATGCAGCGCGATGCCGGGCAGGTTAAGGGCGAAGAAAGACCGCCGCTTAACGTACTGAAACTGTTTCTCTACTGCCTGATCGCCTCGGCGCTGTGCGCGCTGGTAGGAACGCTGGCGTCTATTGGCATCGATAACTATAAACTGTGGCCGCTGTTCGCCGACTGGTTCAGCGAACAGTTCTCAACCGGGGTGCTGATTTTACCCTGGGTCCTGACCGTGCGCTGGCCGCGCAGTAAAACGCTGGTTAATCCTGAGATGCTGTGGCCGTTTATGGCGGTGGTGGCTTCGGTGGGCGCGTCGGTGCTGATTGGCGGAGCAGGGAGCCTGGCGTTCCCGCTGGCGGCGCTGATCTGGTGTGCCATTCGCTACTCGCTGCCGGTGACCTGCCTGGTGATGCTGATCACCGGCGTCGCGGAAATCGTACTGGTGGGCAATTCTACGATCCAGTTTAATACCGCCGCGCCGCTGGAAACCGCGCAGCTTTTCTCTGCCCGTCTGGGGATTGCGATTATGGCGCTCTGCCCGCTGATGGTCTCGACCAGCGTCGCCTCCATTAACGCCCTGATGCGCCAGGTTGCGCGCCGCGCCAACTATGACTATCTCACCGGCGCGTTATCCCGCTCCGGGCTGCTGGAAACCCTGAAAAAGCCGCCGTTCGCCGATACCCGCTACGGCTCCCTGTGCGTGATGCTGATTGATATCGACTACTTTAAGCGCATCAACGACAGCTATGGGCATGAATGCGGCGACACGGTGCTTACCGCGTTTGGCGAACGCGCGCTCCGCACCGTGGGGTCTAAAGGGCTGGTGGCGCGTATGGGCGGTGAAGAGTTTGTGGTGGTGTGTCCGGGCGCGTCGTTAAAAGAGGGGCTGGAGCTGGCCGAGCTGCTGCGACAGCGTATTGCCGACTATCCGTTTAACTGGCAGGAGAAAACCCTGTCTATCACTATCAGCATTGGGCTGAGTCATCAGTCCTGTATTGAGCCTGGCGTGATCGACGCCTTTACCCGCCTGATGCCGGTCGCCGATCGTCATCTTTATCGGTCTAAACAGAGCGGGCGTAATCAGGTGACCTCTTCATCAGACGTGAGTATCGCGCCCGCAAAGGTTATTTCCGAAACCATGTAGCGCGCCGCCATTATTGGTAGTTGCGAACTTCTTTCATTTGTGAATTATTAATCCAATGATTTTGTTAATAAAATAACTTGCTACACAAAAATAACATTTATAAGATGTTGTAGAGTTTATTTCGGAAAAGCCGCGTAATGCCTCTGAGTGAATATATCAATAATCGTGATGGCGTTGCCGGTCTCAAATTTATCCGACGCATGTATTTCATGCGCATGTTAGGCACATTCCTCTGCTTTATTCCCATCTTCTCTGCTTTATCTGAACAACATCATTCTCACGGCTGGCTGATATTGCTGAGCGCGAATGCCTTTATCTGGCCGAGCGTGGCTTTTTTACTGGCTCGTCGCGCCCGCCAGCCGCTGATTGCAGAACATCGCAGCCTGGTGCTGGATGCCGCTGCGGGAGGGTTCTGGATCGCCATGATGGGGGCCAGTCCGCTGCCTTCGGTCACCATTGCCGCCATTCTGCTTTCCGATCGTCTGGCTGCAGGGGGAATGGAACTGCTGCGTAAAGCCGCTGCGGCGCTGATTGTCGGGTTCCTGGCGTGCTGGATAGCGCGGGGTATGCCGTTCGAGCCGGAAATCAGCCAGCGCACGGCATACGCCACGCTGCCGCTCATCGCCATCTATGTTCTGGCGGTCAGCGCGCTGACCGATGCTATCGCCATTAAGCTGCGGCAAAAGAGCGACGAACTGGGACGCATCGCCATGATGGATCCGCTGCTGGACATCGCTAACCGCCGCCTGCTGGAGCCGCGCATTCATCATGAGCTGAATAAGATCAATCAACGCCACCGGCGGTCGGCGCTGATGTTTATCGACATCGACGATTTTAAAGACGTGAACGACCGCTACGGGCACAAAGTGGGCGATTCTATGCTGGTGGCGGTGGCGGAAATTCTGCGTCGCTTCACCCGTCAGCAGGATACCCCGGCGCGGCTGGGTGGCGACGAGTTTGTAGTGCTGCTGCCGAACACCTCAATGGAAGAGGCCACGGCGATGGGCCAGACGATTATGGCCCAGGCCGCTCAGCTCCAGGCCGATCACGGTATTCCTTATCACTGCTCGCTGAGCATCGGTATCGCGTTCGCCACCCGCGAGATGACTTCCACTACCGAATGGCTTAAAGCCGCAGACGATGCGCTGTATACCGCCAAACGAGACGGAAAAAATCGTATTTTTGCTTGTTGAGCCTGCCGCTTTTGGCTTGTTTCAAAAAGCCTTTCTCTAAAATTATTTTAGTCCTGCATAAAATTTTTGAATACTTTGGCCCAGTTTGATCAAAACAGGGTTTTAGATTTATCTGTTTCTGTTAGGTTAGGGTGGCTAATGATTAGGTTGACTGATAATTAAATCCACCAAGGAACCTATTGTGAAAACGTTAAATCGTCGCGATTTTCCCGGCGCGCAGTATCCCGAACGTATCATCCAGTTTGGTGAAGGGAACTTTTTACGCGCTTTTGTTGACTGGCAAGTTGATCTCCTTAACGAACATACCGACCTGAACGCCGGCGTGGTCATTGTGCGTCCTATCGACAGCGATTTCCCGCCGTCGCTGAGTACCCAGGATGGGCTTTACACCACCATCATCCGTGGCCTGAACGAGCAGGGCGAAGCCGTTAGCGACGCGCGTTTGATTCGCTCCGTGAATCGCGAAATCAACGTCTACCGCGAATATGACGCGTATCTGGCGCTGGCGCACAATCCGGATATGCGCTTTGTGTTCTCCAATACCACCGAAGCGGGCATCAGCTATCACGCAGGCGATAAATTCGCGGATGCGCCGGCGGTCAGCTATCCGGCGAAACTGACGCGTCTGCTGTTCGAACGTTTCTCCCATTTCCACGGTGCCACCGATAAAGGCTGGATCATCATTCCTTGCGAACTGATCGACTATAACGGCGAGGCGTTGCAGGCGCTGGTGCTGCGTTACGCGCAGGAGTGGGAACTGGGTGCGGAATTCATTGCCTGGCTGAATACTGCTAACACCTTCTGCTCGACGCTGGTGGACCGTATCGTGACCGGCTATCCCCGTGACGAAGTCGCCAGCCTCGAAGCGGAGCTGGGCTATCACGACAGCTTCCTGGATACCGCCGAGCATTTTTACCTGTTTGTGATCCAGGGGCCGAAATCCCTCGCGCAGGCGCTGCGTCTCGACAAGCTGGCGCTGAACGTGCTGATCGTTGACGACATTAAGCCGTATAAAGAGCGTAAAGTCGCCATTCTGAATGGCGCGCATACTGCGCTGGTGCCGGTGGCCTATCAGGCAGGTATCGATACCGTGGGCGAAGCGATGAACGATGCTGACGTCTGCGCGTTTGTTGAAAAAGCCATTGCTGAAGAGATCATCCCGGTTCTGGATTTACCGGCGGATGAACTGGCGTCATTTGCCAAAGCGGTGGTAGGGCGCTTCCGTAACCCGTACATCAAACATCAGTTGCTGTCGATTGCCCTGAACGGCATGACCAAGTTCCGCACCCGCATTCTGCCGCAATTACTGGCCGGCCAGAAAGCGAGTGGGGTATTACCGGCGCGTCTGACGTTTGCGCTGGCGGCGCTGATTGCCTTCTATCGCGGCGAGCGTGACGGTGTCACTTATCCGTTGCAGGATGATGCGCACTGGCTGGAGCGTTATCAGCAGTGGTGGGGCGCGGTGAATGCGAATACCCTGTCGGTACGCGAGCTGGTTGAGAAGGTGTTGTCTGACAGCGAACACTGGGGCCTGAACCTGAATCAGGTTGCCGGATTGACCGATAACGTTGCGGCGAACCTCGAGCAGATCCTGTCGGTAGGCATGCGTGCCGCCGTTAAACCGCTCTGCTAAGTCATATTGAACCTGGCTACGGCCAGGTTTGTTTTAGATCGTCTTTAGTTACAACATACAATATAGCGCTTTCCACTATCGTCAAACTCAAGCCATCGCGTTGAAGAGCTTTACAGCAAAAAACAGGGAATGAGCCGAATAACGATGCTAATCGGCTCACGAAATGAGGCGAATAAAGTGCGTATCTGGCTCATTCGCCGACAGCAATCTGATAGCGGGTATTGCGCCCGCCGCCGGGCATTTTTTCCAGTAAGCCTTTTTCAACCAACTGCGCGAGATGGCGGGTTGCCGTCGCTTTACTCACTTTCGCCACTTTCTGATACTGGCTGGCGCTGATGCCGCCATCAAATCCGTTTTCACCGCCGTCGAGCAACCGGTTGAGGACTTTCTGCTGTTCCGGACTGATATCCAGCGTGGCAGGCCGTTGCCAGAAGCGCGATTTCATCAGTATGCGCTGGACAGAATCCAGTGCATGATCGAGCGTGGCATCCAGGGTTTCTAAAAACCAGACCAGCCAGGGCGTAATATCCAGCGGGCCTTTTTGCGTTTGCTCCAGAATGCGGTAGTAATCAGGGCGTCTTTCCAGGATCGCCACCGACATGGCATACAACCGGATACTCTGGTCATCCGCCTGAGCCAGCGCCAGATCGGTCAGGGCGCGGGTCATCCTGCCGTTGCCATCATCGAAAGGGTGTAGCGTCACAAACCACAGATGGGCAATCGCCGCACGCAGCAGTGGATCAAGCAGGGCGTCATTGCGGCTTTGGTTAAACCAGTCGATAAACTGCGTGAGCTGCGCCTCAAGCCCGGCGCGCGGCGGCGCTTCAAAATGGACATGCGGTTTATCGATCCGGCCAGACACCACCTGCATTGGCTCATCACTGCGCAGGGAGCCGACAATCACGCGTCCCAGCCAGGAATGCTGTTCGGCAAACAACCACTGGTGCCACTGATACAAGCGCGCCAGCGTCAGCGGTTCCAGCCGGTTATCAATGGCATCGAACATCATGTCGGCCAGACCTTCTGAGCGATCGCTGGTCGGCCAGGGCTTTTCATCGCTGACGCCTAAGCGGCGCGCCAGCGACGAGCGCACCGACTGAACGTTCAGCCGTTCATCTTCGATGGCGCTGGAGGCGAGGATGTTGGCCAGCAGAGTATCCAGTGCCTGACGCGTTTCGTTTTCCGTCGCCGAGGTTTTCCCCAGCAAAATGCCGGTTTTACGCTGAATGGCGCGCGTCAGGGGCAAAAGCGCCTCGTCCTGCCAGTGAAAATGCGGCCAGTCGGGTTGTGCCCAAATCCAGTGTGAATGCGTCATCGCGATCTCCGGTCATGAGCCGAAAAAAAAAGTATTCGGCTCAGTATATGAGCCGAATATAAAAGGAGAACCCACTTTTTTCAACCAGGAGTGCAATTTTAATGAGGGTTAACAGGAAAACGCCTCGCAGGGAGGCGTTGACCGGTTAGATAAAGCTGAACAGTCGCAGAATGTAATCGAGGATCAGCGACGGAATGGTGAAGTCCGGGTCGGCGAAGGTGACGCCGTTTGCGCCGAGCTGGGAGAAAATCGGCAGGGTCAGCGCAGGCAGTACGCACAGCAACAGGCCGTTAATACTGCTGGCAATCACCGCGCCACGGAAACCGCCGGTTGCGTTACCGAAAATGGCCGCCGCGCCGCCGGTGATAAAGCTCGCCATAATCCCCGGAACGATGATCGGCAGGCCGATGAACGGGAAAATCACGATGCAAACCAGCTCAACCATAAAGCTAATCAGGAAGCCGATTAACGTGGCATTAGGCGCTTTGGTAAACAGCACCATCACGTCCACCGCAGGCACAGCGCCAGGGGCAAACACGCGGGCAAAACCTTTAAATGCCGGGACGATTTCAGCAGTAAACAGGTTGACGCCCGCTTTGGCCAGATACAGGCCGCAGGCGAAGATAGCAGACTGCTCAAGGATAAAAATCACTACGTTTTTATCGCCAGCGCCTGCGCCGTAAACCATGGTCATCGCATCTTTAATTTGCGGCTGAGAAGCGAAAACACAGGAGATTAGCAGCAGCACCAACATGGTCAACAGGGTGGCAATGTTCGGCTCGCGAATAAAATCGAATTTATTGCTGATATTCAGGTGCTCGGTATCGGTCTTTTTATTCCCGAACCATTTGCCCATAAAAGAGCCAATCACATAGGAAGATATCGCCGCATGAGAAATAGCATACTCATCGGAACCGATAATTTCTCGACTAAAGCGGTTAAGAATAAAAGGGGAGATCGCCATATAGCAGCCGATAAACACTGAGGCGATAATCACCATCTGATAATTGCTGAAGCCGAACTGCATTAATACCGCTGTCAGGGCAAAGGCCATAAACAGCACCAGGTGCAATGACAGATAGATAAATTTAAAACGCGTAAAGCGGGCCAGCAGAATATTTAAAATCATCGAGAACAGCAGAATTAGCGCCGCCGTCGCACCAAGCTTATCAATGGTCGCCGCCATGATAGCCTCGTTACTGGGAACGACGCCAACGATATCAAAAGCTTTAGAAAACAGGGCGCTAAACGCGGTCAGCACTTTCATCAGAATGCCACCGCCGACCTTTATCATTGTAAAACCGATAAACGAAAGGAACGTTCCGGTTATTAATCGTGAAACCGAAGCCTTTTGAAACAACAAACCCAGAAATGCCACAATCGCTATTATTACTGCGGGCGTTTTTACAAGCCCTAATAATATGTCCATCTTCTTTATCCCACCTGAAACTATTTTTTCTATGCCCGAAAAGGCGCGTTTGTCTGGAAAGGTAAACTAAAGCGTAGTTATGTTAGCACCCGAATTTGAGGGCTATCTGATAGCTGCATCACAAAAGAAACAATGTTCTTTTTGTTTTGAAATGCAGTTTCATTATTGTGGTTGTAGATTGGTTAAATAGCGCGGAGAGTTGTGTTAATTAACTGTAGCTACCATTCCAGTCAGCCGAAAAATCAGGATTTTTCATTTTATTTAAAACAAAAAAGGCGGAGAAATACTCCTCCGCCGTGAAATTCCTGTTTTTGATGATGTGTGCCGAAACGAATTGGTGGGGCGTGGATGATCCGCCGCCATTAAACCAGCCCCTACGCCAACGTAAAACGCGGCAATAATTAACGCGATGATAAGTGTGGGATTTTTACAGCGGGCCGGAATGGAGACCCGCTTGAGAAAAAATTAATGCCCGGAAGCCAGACTCGCTGCGTCCGGTTTATCGTGTATAGCGAAACGGTCGATCTGGCTGCGCGTGGCCTCGCTCATCCCGATGATTTCCACGTCTACGCCCGCGCGGCGGAACTTCATCACCACTTTATCGAGCGCGCCCACGGCGGTGATATCCCAGAAATGAGCATGACGCACGTCGATCACCACTTTTTGCAGCGGCTCGCGCAGGTCGAAACGCTCAACAAAGCGGTCGGCAGAAGCAAAAAAGATCTGGCCGTGTACCTGATAGCTACGCGTCTCGCCATCCCGGGTGGTTTCAACGTTCATATAGCGCGCCACCTTCGTGGCAAAATTCAGCGCCGCGATCAGCACGCCGGTAAAGACGCCAAACGCCAGGTTATGGGTCGCGACCACTACCGCGACCGTCGCCAGCATCACCACGCTGGTTGACGGTGGATGAGTGCGTAAGTTGAGGATCGAGCGCCACGAGAAGGTGCCAATGGACACCATAATCATGACCGCCACCAGGGCCGCCATCGGAATGCGCGATACCCACTGATTTAAAAATACCACCAATACCAGCAGCACCAGGCCTGCGGTCAGCGTAGAGAGCCGCCCGCGTGCGCCGGATTTTACGTTAATCACCGACTGGCCGATCATCGCGCAGCCCGCCATTCCGCCGATCATGGAGGTGCAGATATTGGCGATGCCCTGGGCTTTACACTCGCGGTTCTTATCGCTGGGCGTGTCGGTCATGTCATCGACAATCGTCGCGGTCATCATTGACTCCAGCAGCCCCACGGCGGCCAGCCCGGCGGAGTACGGCAGAATGATCCACAGGGTTTGCAGCGTAAACGGCACATCCGGGATCAAAAAAACCGGCAGGCTGTCCGGCAACTGGCCCATATCGCCAACGGTGCGCACGTCCAGATTGAGCCACAGGGAAAGGGCGGTAATCACCAGGATGCAGACCAGCGGCGAAGGGATAGTCTTATTAATGCGCGGCCAGAGATAGATGATCGCCAGCCCGCCCGCGGTTAAGGCGTACACGTGCCAGGTGACATTGGTCAGCTCCGGCAATTGCGCCATAAAAATCAGGATCGCCAGCGCGTTAACAAAGCCGGTGACCACCGAGCGGGAGACAAAGCGCATCAGGCTGCCGAGCTTTAAGTAACCGGCCAATAGCTGAAACACGCCGGTCAGCGCCGAGGCCGCCAGCAGGTATTGCAATCCGTGCTCCTTCACCAGCGTCACCATCAGCAGCGCCATCGCGCCGGTCGCCGAGGAGATCATCGCCGGACGCCCGCCGAAAAAGGCGATCACCACGGTGATACAGAAGGCAGAATAGAGACCGACTTTCGGGTCGACCCCCGCGATAATGGAAAAGGCAATGGATTCCGGGATCAGGGCCAGCGCCACAACAATACCCGCCAGGATGTCGCCACGGACATTACCCAGCCAGTCCTTACGCGTCGAGGACAGCAACATAGTGATTTCTCAATGGTTAATGATTAATAATTTTACGCAACGCAGAGCAACGCGCATCCGCAGGCGGGATGTCGTCAGGCACCGAGGGTGTTATTCAGTGCAGAGAGTTAAGGGGTAACTCAGGGCGGCGTAAGCAACATAATGGTGTAATTAACTGAGGATTTGTGAAGCCTGTCACTATAGATGAAAAAAATAAGAGTTCAACCTTGTATCTTGCAGGGTTATATAACTGACAGCAGCGTGACGGCCTGACGATCACACTGGATGAGGCACTCGCCGCAGCCGTTGCAGCGGTCGGCGTCGGCATGCGGCAGACCGGATTCGCCAATAGAACAGGCCTGTTGCGGGCAAACTTCTGCACAGCGATCGCATCCCCGCGCGCCGTGGATGCAGGCATCAGTAAAAACAGGACGCAGCCGGGTATCGAAGCGCGGCTGCGGCTGTAACGCGCCGGTCGGGCACGCCTGAATGCACGCCGCGCAGCCGTCGCAACTGGCGTACTCGATCGCTAATTGCGGGTAACCCTCCTGATGGGTAATCAATACGCCCATCGGACACGCCTGAATGCACTGCTGGCAGTTATCGCACCGGGCGAAAAATTCCGCCGTGGTCACAGCACCCGGCGGCAGCGGCCACGGCGGTAAAGCGGCAGGGGGCGGCGCAACGTTACGTGACGCTGTCACAAAAGCCCGGAACAGCCCGCGACGGCTGACGTGGCGATGGGACATATATTGCTGGTAATAGCGCTCGGTTTTATTCATCAGAAGAATATCCGTGATTCCACCGGGTTAAGTCCCCGTTGCTGTTTAACGTCCTGCAAATACAGCGCCGCGACCTTCGCCAGCCGCGCGTAAAACGGGCTGACGTGGTTATGCTGTAAACATTCAAGATAGCGTGGCGCCCAGGGCAGCAGGAATTGTTCCAGCAACGCCGTGGCGGCTTGCGGATTATCGCGCTCGATAAACGCGGAGCTGGCCAGCAGCATCAGGCCAAACTGATCTTCCGGCTCCTGTTGTTGGCCGTCAAACGTCAGACCATGATTGCGTAAAAACCCACGGTAGCGGGCCGTGGTTTCGCCCATCAGCAAATTATCTTTTTCCAGATAGACCGAACCCCAGGGCGGCGCGACCATTTCTCCCTGGCCTTCAAACAGCACGGAATACTGCCAGCCCAGTTCTTCCTCAGTGTCCATGGGCCAGGCTTCGCACAGTTGGGTGATAGCGAGTGGATCGCGCCAGGCATACAGCGACGGCAGGGTTGGCAGGCATTCAATCAGCGCCTTAACCTCGGGGCGCTGCGGCGAATAGTAAAACAGCGCGCCAAGAATACGCGGCAGTACAGCGGCAGAAGACATACATCATTCCTTATTAAACAGCGATCGGGCAGGCCGAAGCCCGCCCGACAGGGCGTTACATCGGCAACGTCCAGAGATTGTAAAACGCGATACGGCCAATCAGTTCCGCCGCAATCACCACGCCTGCGCTGGCGAACAGCAGCGCCTGGCCGCTTCTGGCGCGCATATACACCAGCGCGCCCAGGGCGCCTGCCGCCAGCAGTACCGCCTGGGCGGTAAACCAGTCAGACTGCGCCGCAGCCAGTGGGGCATCGGCCAGCAGGATTGTGGACAGGTAGCCCGGCCGCAGACAGAAGCTGGCGATAATCCCGACGATACTGACAATCAATCCCAGACGGCGCACGCCCAGCGCGGCCGCCAGCGCGCCGCCGCCGATCAGCGGCGTCAGCAGCATAACGACGGTGGTCCAGGAGGAACTCCAGGTGGTCACTGTCGGCAACTGGTAGATGCGCGGAATGGCGAAAACAAACACCACGCCTATCGCCGCCGCCAGCCAGGCCAGCGCGATAAACAGCTTACGCGCGCCGCGATCCAGCAGCAGGCCCAGCGCCGCAATACCGGCGATCGTACCGAACACCGCCGAGAGCACGATTTCGTTACTCATCGGCGAAGACCCGACGCGGAACAGCATATTCATGGCGCGCAGCGGCTGCCCGAGGTGGAAAATGCCCATCACCACGCCCAGGCCGAACAGGCATACTGCGGCGAACAGGCCGATAGCCAGACGGCGCGGTTCAATGTGGCCCAGCGCGCCGCCAATCAGCAGCACAATAAACGCGCCGACCGCGCTCTGCGTCAGAACGGTAAAGAAAACCAGCGGCAACTCATGCATGACGCACCTCCCGTAAATTCTGAATCGCGCCTTCCGTATCGCCGGTTGGCCGCGCCTTCGGATGCGGTTTCACCACCAGATTCGGATGGGTAAAGCTGGCCGACGGCAGCGGGGCGATCTGGTTTTCCACGCCGTACTTCTGGCGCAGTTCATCGATTGGCCCAAAATCCAGCGCGCGCTGAGGGCAGGAATCCACGCAAATCGGACGCAGATTTTTTTCCAGCCGATCCAGACAACCGTCGCATTTGCGCATCACTTTCGCTTTGGCATCAAACTGCGGCGCGCCGTACGGGCAGCGCATTTCACAGTAGCGGCAGCCCACGCAGAGGGAATCATCCACCAGAACCAGCCCGTCTTCCTCGCGCTTGTGCATTGCCCCGGTCGGGCAGCCCGCTACGCAGGTGGGTTGATCGCAATGATTACAGGCAATCGACAGGTAGTAGCTGAAGGTGTCGTTGTGCCAGCTGCCGCCTTCCTGCACCCAGCTGCCGCCGCCGTATTCATACACCCGGCGCAGCTTCGGCCCCACATCTAAATCTTTGTTGTCCTTACAGCTCACCTGGCAGGTTTTACAGCCCGAGCAGCGCGAGGAGTCAACGTAAAAGCCATACTGTTTCATATTTATTCACTCCTTAAGCGCGTTTAATCTCAACCAGGTTGGTGTGCTGCGGGTTGCCTTTCGCCAGCGGCGACGGCAGATGGCTGGTCAACGAGTTGATACAACCGCCGACATCAACACCTTCATTGTTAAGACGCGTCCACGCGCCCTGCGGCATCGCCGCCACGCCTGGCAGAATACGGTTGGTCACCTTGCAGGGGATCTCCACCACGCCGCGATCGTTAAACACGTGCACGATATCGCCGGAAGCGAGCTGCCGCGCACGGGCGTCAATCGGGTTAAGCCATACCTCATCCGGTACCGCTTCATGCAGCGCCAGCACGTTGGTGTAGGTAGAGTGGGTATGGCCCTTGGTGTGGAAGCCGCTGAGCTGTAGCGGGTATTTCGCCGTCAGTTCTTTATTCAGGTGCGACTCTTTCACCACGCAGAACTCCGGCACCGCCGGGATGCGATCGCCTTCCGGCAGGGTCCATTTCTGCGCCAGGTCCGCCAGCGCCTGGGAGTAAATTTCGATCTTGCCGGACGGCGTCTCCAGCGGATGAGCTGCGGCATCTTCGCGGAAATCGATAAACGCAATGCTCTGGCGTTCGGTGGCGATTTTCTGGTCGATGATCCCTTTGTTTTTGGCGACCGACCATTCCGGCAGATACGGGCGTTTCTCGCGTATTTGCTGATAGTGATATTCCGCCCACTGCGCCTGGGTGCGCCCTTCGGTGTACTGCTCGCGCAGCCCCAGATGCCCGGCGATATCGGCGCAGATGTCGTAGGTGCTGCGCACTTCCCACATCGGCGTGATGGTTTTTTGCAGGGCGATCATATAGTTGTGGGAACCCGCCGCATAGGAGCTGTCCACCAGATCTTCCGCTTCCAGATAGCTGGTTTCCGGCAGCAGCAGATCGGCGTATTTGGGGTCGTCTCAGAAAACGGAATCTATGGT
>NZ_JAAATR010000050.1 GCF_009907385.1 Atlantibacter hermannii | reverse complement strand
GGGTAATGACTCCAACTTATTGATAGTGTTTTATGTTCAGATAATGCCCGATGACTTTGTCATGCAGCTCCACCGATTTTGAGAACGACAGCGACTTCCGTCCCAGCCGTGCCAGGTGCTGCCTCAGATTCAGGTTATGCCGCTCAATTCGCTGCGTATATCGCTTGCTGATTACGTGCAGCTTTCCCTTCAGGCGGGATTCATACAGCGGCCAGCCATCCGTCATCCATATCACCACGTCAAAGGGTGACAGCAGGCTCATAAGACGCCCCAGCGTCGCCATCGTGCGTTCACCGAATACGTGCGCAACAACCGTCTTCCGGAGCCTGTCATACGCGTAAAACAGCCAGCGCTGGCGCGATTTAGCCCCGACGTATCCCCACTGTTCGTCCATTTCCGCGCAGACGATGACGTCACTGCCCGGCTGTATGCGCGAGGTTACCGACTGCGGCCTGAGTTTTTTAAATGGCGGAAAATCGTGTTGAGGCCAACGCCCATAATGCGGGCGGTTGCCCGGCATCCAACGCCATTCATGGCCATATCAATGATTTTCTGGTGCGTACCGGGTTGAGAAGCGGTGTAAGTGAACTGCAGTTGCCATGTTTTACGGCAGTGAGAGCAGAGATAGCGCTGATGTCCGGCAGTGCTTTTGCCGTTACGCACCACCCCGTCAGTAGCTGAACAGGAGGGACAGCTGATAGAAACAGAAGCCACTGGAGCACCTCAAAAACACCATCATACACTAAATCAGTAAGTTGGCAGCATCACCC